>NZ_BAAGSX010000016.1:0-5419 GCF_054782215.1 Lysobacter terrae | reverse complement strand
CTCGGGCACTTTGGTGCGGCGGGGAAGCGGTAAAGAGGGGCGCGGCGCTGAGGCCGGTTCCTAAGATCTTTGACAGTGTGCGCAGGTGACTTGTGCGGGCGTCTGGCCGGTGGATGGTTGTCCATTAGCAGACGTTCGACACAGAGTCCAAATGAATCAAGTAAAGCAAGCAATTGCTAGTAATTTGAGTTTATTTGGGCCTGGATAGACGACTGCACTCAAAACATTTGGATCTTCGGATCCATGCAATTTTAAGTGAAGAGTTTGATCCTGGCTCAGAGTGAACGCTGGCGGCAGGCCTAACACATGCAAGTCGAGCGGCAGCGCGGGGGCAACCCTGGCGGCGAGCGGCGGACGGGTGAGGAATGCGTCGGAATCTGCCTTTTTGTGGGGGATAACGTAGGGAAACTTACGCTAATACCGCATACGACCTACGGGTGAAAGTGGGGGACCGCAAGGCCTCACGCAGAAAGATGAGCCGACGCCGGATTAGCTAGTTGGCGGGGTAAAGGCCCACCAAGGCGACGATCCGTAGCTGGTCTGAGAGGATGATCAGCCACACTGGAACTGAGACACGGTCCAGACTCCTACGGGAGGCAGCAGTGGGGAATATTGGACAATGGGCGCAAGCCTGATCCAGCCATGCCGCGTGTGTGAAGAAGGCCTTCGGGTTGTAAAGCACTTTTGTCCGGAAAGAAAAGCATTCGGTTAATAACCGGGTGTCATGACGGTACCGGAAGAATAAGCACCGGCTAACTTCGTGCCAGCAGCCGCGGTAATACGAAGGGTGCAAGCGTTACTCGGAATTACTGGGCGTAAAGCGTGCGTAGGTGGTTCGTTAAGTCTGATGTGAAAGCCCTGGGCTCAACCTGGGAATGGCATTGGATACTGGCGACCTAGAGTGCGGTAGAGGGGTGTGGAATTCCCGGTGTAGCAGTGAAATGCGTAGATATCGGGAGGAACATCTGTGGCGAAGGCGACACCCTGGACCAGCACTGACACTGAGGCACGAAAGCGTGGGGAGCAAACAGGATTAGATACCCTGGTAGTCCACGCCCTAAACGATGCGAACTGGAAGTTGGGGGCAACTTGGCCCTCAGTTTCGAAGCTAACGCGTTAAGTTCGCCGCCTGGGAAGTACGGTCGCAAGACTGAAACTCAAAGGAATTGACGGGGGCCCGCACAAGCGGTGGAGTATGTGGTTTAATTCGATGCAACGCGAAGAACCTTACCTGGCCTTGACATGTCTGGAATCCTTGAGAGATCGAGGAGTGCCTTCGGGAACCAGAACACAGGTGCTGCATGGCTGTCGTCAGCTCGTGTCGTGAGATGTTGGGTTAAGTCCCGCAACGAGCGCAACCCTTGTCCTTAGTTGCCAGCACGTAATGGTGGGAACTCTAAGGAGACCGCCGGTGACAAACCGGAGGAAGGTGGGGATGACGTCAAGTCATCATGGCCCTTACGGCCAGGGCTACACACGTACTACAATGGGAAGGACAGAGGGCTGCAAACCCGCGAGGGCAAGCCAATCCCAGAAACCTTCTCTCAGTCCGGATTGGAGTCTGCAACTCGACTCCATGAAGTCGGAATCGCTAGTAATCGCAGATCAGCATTGCTGCGGTGAATACGTTCCCGGGCCTTGTACACACCGCCCGTCACACCATGGGAGTTTGTTGCACCAGAAGCAGGTAGCTTAACCGCAAGGGGGGCGCTTGCCACGGTGTGGCCGATGACTGGGGTGAAGTCGTAACAAGGTAGCCGTATCGGAAGGTGCGGCTGGATCACCTCCTTTAGAGACAAAAGACAGCAAATTGCCTGTCAGGCGTCCGCACAAGTGACCTGCATTCAGAGTTCCCGGTAGTCAGGGGGCGAATTTTATATTCGCGCCGTGATTGACCGCGGGAGCGTCCCGTTTTCAATGGGGCTTTAGCTCAGCTGGGAGAGCACCTGCTTTGCAAGCAGGGGGTCGTCGGTTCGATCCCGACAAGCTCCACCACGCCAGGCAAGACTTTTGGGTCTGTAGCTCAGGTGGTTAGAGCGCACCCCTGATAAGGGTGAGGCCGGTGGTTCGAGTCCTCCCAGACCCACCACCAACTCCCGACGGCAACTCTGAACTGCGCGCACACATAAGATTTGAAACGAGGGCGGCGCTGAAGCCGACATCGTGTTCTTTGAAAACTGGGAATTGTAGCGAGCGTTCTGAGATGAAGGTCTACAGACGTGTCGTGAGGCTAAGGCGGGAACCCGCATGTAACAGTGCGAGAGTTCCTAACATTTGAAATGTCGTTGATATTCGCGTCGGGGCTTTGTACCCCTCGACACTAACGATAATCCTGAGGCGACTTGGGGTTATATGGTCAAGCGAATAAGCGCACACGGTGGATGCCTTGGCGGTCAGAGGCGATGAAGGACGTGACAGCCTGCGAAAAGCGCGGGGGAGCTGGCAATAAGCATTGATCCCGCGATGTCCGAATGGGGAAACCCACCTCGTAAGAGGTATCTTCAGGTGAATACATAGCCTGTTGAAGCGAACCCGGAGAACTGAAATATCTAAGTACCCGGAGGAAAAGAAATCAACCGAGATTCCCCCAGTAGTGACGAGCGAACGGGGAGCAGCCCTTAAGTTGAGTAAGGTTTAGCAAAACGAGTTGGAAAGCTCGGCCATAGACGGTGACAGCCCGGTATGCGAAAGACCTTATTTGATGAAATCGAGTAAGGCGGGGCACGAGAAACCCTGTCTGAATATGGGGGGACCATCCTCCAAGGCTAAATACTCCTGACCGACCGATAGTGAACCAGTACCGTGAGGGAAAGGCGAAAAGAACCCTGGTGAAGGGAGTGAAATAGACCCTGAAACCGTGTGCGTACAAGCAGTAGGAGCCCTTCGGGGTGACTGCGTACCTTTTGTATAATGGGTCAGCGACTTACTGTTCGTGGCGAGCTTAACCGTATAGGGGAGGCGAAGGGAAACCGAGTCTGATAAGGGCGCATAGTCGCGGGCAGTAGACCCGAAACCGGGTGATCTAGTCATGCCCAGGGTGAAGGTACCGTAACAGGTACTGGAGGCCCGAACCCACTCCCGTTGCAAAGGTAGGGGATGAGGTGTGATTAGGAGTGAAAAGCTAATCGAACCCGGAGATAGCTGGTTCTCCTCGAAAGCTATTTAGGTAGCGCCTCGCGTGAATCTTCTTGGGGGTAGAGCACTGTTATGGCTAGGGGGTCATTGCGACTTACCAAACCATGGCAAACTCCGAATACCAAGACAGACTGCGCGGGAGACACACGGCGGGTGCTAACGTTCGTCGTGAAAAGGGAAACAACCCAGACCCACAGCTAAGGTCCCAAATTCATCGCTAAGTGGAAAACGATGTGGAAAGGCACAGACAGCCAGGAGGTTGGCTTAGAAGCAGCCACCCTTTAAAGAAAGCGTAATAGCTCACTGGTCGAGTCGGTCTGCGCGGAAGATTTAACGGGGCTAAGCGATGAACCGAAGCTTGGGGTGCATAACTTTGTTATGCGCGGTAGAGGAGCGTTCCGTACGCCGTTGAAGGTGGCTTGAGAAGGCTGCTGGAGGTATCGGAAGTGCGAATGCTGACATGAGTAACGATAATGCGGGTGAAAAACCCGCACGCCGAAAGCCCAAGGTTTCCTTGCGCAACGTTAATCGACGCAGGGTTAGTCGGTCCCTAAGGCGAGGCAGAAATGCGTAGTCGATGGGAAGCTGGTTAATATTCCAGCACCTCGCGTAAGTGCGATGGAGGGACGGAGAAGGTTAGGCAGGCCGGGCGTTGGTTGTCCCGGTGAGAGAGTTGAGGCGGTCCCCTTAGGCAAATCCGGGGGGGCAACGTTGAGACTAAGGACCGGCCCATTAGGGCTAGGCTGCCGATATCACGCTTCCAGGAAAAGCTCCTAAGCTTCAGCTTACGCAGACCGTACCGTAAACCGACACAGGTGGGCAGGATGAGAATTCTCAGGCGCTTGAGAGAACTTAGGTGAAGGAACTAGGCAAAATAGTACCGTAACTTCGGGAGAAGGTACGCCAACCATGGTTAATAGCTGAGGTTGGCCGCAGAAACCAGGCCGCTGCGACTGTTTATCAAAAACACAGCACTCTGCAAACACGAAAGTGGACGTATAGGGTGTGACGCCTGCCCGGTGCCGGAAGGTTAATTGATGGGGTCAGCCGCAAGGCGAAGCTCTTGATCGAAGCCCCGGTAAACGGCGGCCGTAACTATAACGGTCCTAAGGTAGCGAAATTCCTTGTCGGGTAAGTTCCGACCTGCACGAATGGCGTAACGACAGCGGCGCTGTCTCCACCTAAGACTCAGTGAAATTGAAATCGCTGTGAAGATGCAGCGTTCCCGCGGCAAGACGGAAAGACCCCGTGAACCTTTACTATAGCTTTACACTGAACGTTGAGTTCGTCTGTGTAGGATAGGTGGGAGCCTATGAAACCGAGGCGCTAGCTTCGGCGGAGGCAACCTTGAAATACCACCCTGATGTGCTTGACGTTCTAACCTAGGTCCGTAATCCGGATCGGGGACCGTGTATGGTGGGTAGTTTGACTGGGGCGGTCTCCTCCCAAAGAGTAACGGAGGAGCTCGAAGGTACGCTCAGCGCGGTCGGACATCGCGCACTGTGTGCAAAGGCATAAGCGTGCTTGACTGCAAGATCGACGGATCAAGCAGGTAGGAAACTAGGACTTAGTGATCCGGTGGTTCTGTATGGAAGGGCCATCGCTCAACGGATAAAAGGTACTCCGGGGATAACAGGCTGATACCGCCCAAGAGTTCATATCGACGGCGGTGTTTGGCACCTCGATGTCGGCTCATCACATCCTGGGGCTGTAGTCGGTCCCAAGGGTATGGCTGTTCGCCATTTAAAGTGGTACGCGAGCTGGGTTCAGAACGTCGTGAGACAGTTCGGTCCCTATCTGTCGTGGGCGTTGGAGATTTGAGAGGGGCTGCTCCTAGTACGAGAGGACCGGAGTGGACGAACCTCTGGTGTTCCGGTTGTCATGCCAATGGCACGGCCGGGTAGCTATGTTCGGAAGCGATAACCGCTGAAAGCATCTAAGCGGGAAGCGCGCCTCAAGATGAGATCTCCCGGGACACAAGTCCCCTAAAGGAACCATCAAGACTAGGTGGTTGATAGGCAGGGTGTGTAAGCGCAGCAATGCGTTGAGCTAACCTGTACTAATGATCCGTGTGGCTTGACCATATAACCTCAAGTGGCCTTAGGCTTACGACGACGTCGTGACCTTCCAGGACCAACTTGCTACAATTCCCATCCCATGCAAGCAGGCGCTATAGCGCCGCTTCACCAGCTTGCTCAGTGACAATAGCGTTGTGGCACCACCCGATCCCATCCCGAACTCGGAAGTGAAACGCAACCGCGCCGATGGTAGTGTGCATCCGCAT
>NZ_BAAGSX010000015.1:0-1348 GCF_054782215.1 Lysobacter terrae | reverse complement strand
CCAGTACGACGCCCGCGACAACCTGACCGCCGTCGTCGATCCCAAGGGCCTGACCACCGGTTACACCTACAACGGCCTGGGCGACCTGACCCAGCTCAGCAGCCCCGACACCGGTGTAACCCGCTACACCGTTGATGCCGCCGGCAACCGCGCCACGCAGACCGATGCCCGCGGCATCAAGGCCACCTACGCCTATGACGCGCTCAACCGGCTCACCGCGGTCCACTATCCGACCAGCAGCCTCAACGTCGACTACCACTACGACACGGTGGCGGCGGCCTGCGCCACCGGCGAGACCTTCGCCGCCGGCCGCCTGAGCCAGATCCTCGATGGCAGCGGCAACACCCAGTACTGCTACGACCGCTTCGGCCAGCTGGTGCGCAAGGTGCAGACCACCAAGAGCAAGGTCTTCATCGTCCGCTACGCCTACACGAATGCGGGCCAGCTCAGCCGCATCACCTATCCGGACGGCACCGAGGCCGACTACGTCCGTGATGCCATGGGCCACACCACGCAAGTCGGTGTGACCCGGCCGGGCAAGGCAAGGCAAGTGCTGCTCACCAACGCCAGCTACCACCCGTTCGGCCCGGTGGCGGAGTGGGTGTTCGGCAATGGAAGACTGTTCCAGCGCACGCTCAACCAGAACTACCAGCCGGGCGTCGTGCAGGATCAGAGCCCCGGCGGCCTGTCGGTGGGCTACGAGTTCGACGCGGTCGGAAACTTAAGCAAGCTGCGCAACGGCAACCAAAACGACCCGCCGCTGCGGCTGTACGGCTACGACGCCCTCAACCGCCTGACCGCGGCACAGGACGGCACCACGCAGGCCTTCACCGAAGGCTACAGCTACGACGCCACCGGCAACCGCACCAGCGCGACCGTCGGCAGCATCACGACGGCGTACAGCTATCCAGCCAGCAGCCATCGCCTGACGAATGTAGGTGGCACTGGGCGCACGTACGACAACGCCGGCAACACCACCAAGATCGGCACGCGCAGCTTCGTCTACAGCGACGCCGACCGCATGGGCGAGGTCAAGCTGGGCACCACGTCGGTGATGAAATACCTCTACAACGGCAAGGGCGAGCAGGTACGCCGAGCGCACGGCACGCGGGGCACCGTCACCGTGTACGACGAGGCCGGCCATTGGATCGGTGAGTACAGCGACAGTGCGACCAAGCCGACGCAGCAGGTGATCTGGCTGGATGATCTGCCGGTGGGGTTGATCGTCGGCGCTGTTGCCGCTAACCAACCGCTGCACTACATCGAAGCCGATACCCTGGGCACGCCACGCACGATCATCGATGTTAACCGCGACGTGGCGGTGTGGAGTTGGCCGCTGGTGGGCGAG
>NZ_BAAGSX010000014.1:0-1151 GCF_054782215.1 Lysobacter terrae | reverse complement strand
CGACCCGCTCGCAGAAGCCATCCTGGGCTTCGGCCTGCTCACGAAGCGGCAGCAGCGCATCGTGGTGCGAGTGATCCAGCAACTGTTGTTTGCGCCGGGGCAGCAGAAGCAAACTGGGGTCAGTGCCGACTTTCTCGCCCTTTATCAAAGTGCACTCTGCCCCATGCTCCATGCCTCCTCTTCATCCAGTTCCCGTCATTCAAGTGGGCTTGGCGGTGCCATGTGGATGCTTGAGAATCCCTGCGAGCAAAGGTGGCAGAGAACAGCGCATTGAACATCGAACAATTGAATGAAGAACTAGATGGGCGAGGAGTGCTTATTGTTCACTTCTCGCATCATGCGAACATGCGAGCTGGCGGCGTTTTTCCGAATGACTTGCAGAACGCCATCGCGAACCGTGATAAGTGGGGTCTGTCGTGTTGTGCGATCTGGCCGGGGCATCAAATGCCGTTGCCGGGCGATGTCGGCGTTATCTTCAGGCCACAATCTACGAGCCACATCATAACGGTCTCTAACGGAGACTCTGGTTCGGCACGAATGGCCGATGGGTCCTATGGGTCGCTAGGAGAGAGTCCTTCTTGGGATGCAGTCCAAAGAAGCTTTGACGTCAACTTTGATCAGTACAACGAGTGGCTGCTTCAAGGAGCTGATGTCACCGGCATCTTTGTCGCCAATCCGAATCTGATACAGGCAAAGAAATGTCAGGTGCTCCAGGCGGAAGGCCTGGCGCCGATCTACGAAATATTTCCAGCGATCATTGATCTTGCAGAAATCTTTGCAGAGTTTCCTGCGATGCCGGTCTATACGATGTCTGATCGCGGGGTTGTAAGAATCCGGTGATGAACGGGCAGCACATTGCATCTGCGCGGACTGCGATGACAGATCGGTAGGTAGTAGGTTGGGGGACAGAGTGCCTTCTCAGAGTCGGGGGGGCAGAACCCTCGTGTGAGATGTATAGGCAGTAGATCCATAGTCTGTTGATCAAAGCCAGCTCCGCCGACAGCATTAAGTACATCTCAGGCGACGCCCGAATGGGCAACCCACGCCGATCGAGGAGTACAAGCAATGGGCGGTTCTAGAGCTGCTACATCCGGCAACTTGCGCATCACCCGTTACATGCAACCGGGCGATACGTTCTCCGTCGAATCGGC
>NZ_BAAGSX010000013.1:0-43665 GCF_054782215.1 Lysobacter terrae | reverse complement strand
CCTCACCGTGTCCTTCGAATACGCGAAGGAAGAGCCGGTGTTCGCGAAGGATCGTCCGTTCTCCGCCTACGGCAACGTCGGCTCCGACAATGCGGCCGCTTATCCCTTCTCCGGCTGGAGTCCCATCAGTCTCAATGGCTCGGCCCAGCTGCCGTGCGGTCCCGGTGGCGCCAAGACCTGGTGCACTCTGACTCCAGGCGCGGATCCTCGCAAAATCGCGAGCTACACGCCGATCACGCCTGCGGGCTACGCCAACCCGAACCAAGAGATGTACGTGCAGACCGGCATCGAGCGCCAGTCGGTATTCGTGAACGGCTCGTTTGACATCACCGACGCCATCCGCTTCAAGGCCGACCTGCAGTACAACAAACGCACCACCGACCAGCAGATCGCCGGTTATCCGTACCAGTCGGCCTCGTTCGGCACGCCACTGTCGGGAAGCAGCTATTTCACTCCGACTCCGGGCAGCACGCTGTCGTTCCGTCGTCGTCTGTGGGAAATGCCGCGTCGTACCGAAAGCAAGCTGGAGACGTTCCGCGTCGCCGCCGGCTTCGAAGGCAGCTTCCAGATCGGCGATAACTACTGGGACTGGGATGTCGGTGCCAACATCAATCGCAACGAGAACATCAAGAACGGCCGCGGCGACGCCAGTCTGTTGGCCGCCCAGCAGGCGTTGGGTCCGTCGTGGTTCAACCCCACCACCAAGCGCGTGGAGTGCGGCAGTGCAGCCAAGCCGATCGTCTATGGCACTAATCTCGGTAGTGGCGAATGCGTGCCGTGGAATCCGCTGGCGCCATACGGCGACACGCAGGCCGGCTCGTTGTCGGGCAACCCGGATCTGATCGCGTACCTGTTCCCGCAGTACACCGACACCGGCACCACCCACTCGAAGACCTACAGCGCCAACCTGTCGGGCACGTTGTTCGCGCTGCCGGCCGGTGACCTCGGCCTGGCGGTCGGTTACGAGCACCGCTCGGAAGACGGCGTTTTTGTGCCGGATGCCTTCCGGCAGGCCGCTAAGAGCACCGGCCTGCCGGCGACCACCACGCAGGGTGCGTATTCGCTGGACGAGTTCTACGCGGAACTTGAGATCCCCGTCCTGGCCGATAAGCCCTTCGCCAAGGAGCTGAGCTTCAACATCGCTAGCCGTTACTCGGACTACTCGAACTTCGGCGACACCACCAACAGCAAGTTCTCGCTGCGCTGGCGTCCGATGGACGGCCTGCTGGTCCGCGGCACCTACGCCGAGGGCTTCCGCGCGCCGTCGATCAATGACCTGTACGGCGGCATCGGCGGCAGCTTCGAGTTCTACACCGACCCGTGCGGTACTGGCGCTCGTAACAGCGTCAACGGCAAAGCAGCGTGCAACGCGGCTGGCGTGCCGGTCGGTTACAAGCAGCTCGGCCAGGGCCTGGTGCCCTGCACCGGCTATCCGTGCCAGACACCGGACCAGTTCCTGAGCGGTTCGAACCCGAACCTAACTCCGGAAACGGCGAAGACCAAGACCGCCGGCATCGTATGGAGCCCGGAGTGGGTTGAAGGCCTGGATATCGAACTCGACTGGTACAACTACGAGCTCACCAACGCCATCGTTAAGGATTCGGTCGACAGCATCCTGGGCGACTGCTACGTACGTGGCGACGCCAGCCGCTGCGCCGGCATCACCCGCGCCGCCGACGGCCACATCACCAACATGTTCTTCGGCCTGGCCAACCTGGGCGCGCTGGAAACGGAAGGCTGGGACTTCAATGTCGACTACAAGCTGCCCGAGACCTCGTTCGGCAAGTTCGCCATCAGCTGGGACAACTCGTACACCAGCAAGTACGACACCCTGGCGCATGACGATGACGGCAACGCTCTCATGATCGGGCAGGTCGGCACCGGTGGCGTGTTCCGTCTGCGCTCGAACTTCGGCGTGAACTGGAGCCGTGACATCTGGAGCGCGAACTGGACTGCCCGCTACTACTCGGGCATCTACGAGAGCTGCGTGCCGAACCGTCCGTGCAGCGATCCGGACCGCATCGCCAACGACGTGCCGGACGCGATCAACCGCCTGGGCTCCAACACGTTCCACGACGTGCAGGTCGCCGCCAAGCTGCCGTGGGACGCTACGGTCGCCGTGGGTGCGAACAATGTGTTCGGCCACCTCGGCTCGACGATGTTCACCCAGCCGAGCAGCAACTTCCCGTACTACGGCGGTTTCGACATCGGCCGCACGATTTACCTGAAGTACCAGCAGCGCTTCTGATCCTCGCGGATCCGCTGAGCAACACCACTACGGCCCCGCAAGGGGCCGTAGTGCTTTGGGAATGCGGGTGCATGGCGCGGCTGCGGATGCCCACAAATAGAAAAGCCCGCGACCGACGCAGGCTTTTACTTCGATGTGATCGAGAGAGGTGATCAACCGAAGGTGAAATGATCTTCGCTTGGATGGCTCAGCTGATCTATTGGAACATTCCGAAATTTCGGGTACCAGCTTTCGTCGCAAATGCCTTGAAGTAGAGAGCGCGTCGCCGGCGTCCGGCTTCGCTGGCTTCATTCGCCCTGCTTTGCGACGAGCAGATCCGACAGCCCCACGCGTTGCAGCATCTCGGCGCGCAGGCGATCGGTAACGGCGAAGCCGACATCCGCGCCGTCCTGCGCGGGGTCGATGTGCACGCGGAACGGACGCTTGCCGGACGGTGCACCAACCACGTCGACGATCGCGTCGGCCACGAGGGCCGCATCGGCATCCGGCGGAACGATCTCGGCGAAGGCCTGCTGCACCTGCGCGCCGAAGTTCGCGTACGGCCCCGCGTCGTATTCCGCCGCGCGCGCCGCGTCGGCCGGCGTGCCGCTGTGGGCGAAGTGGTTGGTGCCGCTGGTGAACGCGCCCGGGACGATGATCGATGTCTCGATGCCCCAGCGCGACAGCTCACGCGCGTATTGCACCGCGATGGCATCCATCGCCGCCTTCGCACCGAAGTACGGCGCGAGGTAGGGCGGCGTGCCGCCGGCCACGCTGCTGCTGGACACCCACACGACCAGTCCGCGGCGCCGATCGCGCAGGTGCGGCAGCACGGCGCGGTTCACGCGTTGCGTGCTCAGCACGTTGACGTCGTAGAGCTGCGCGTATTGCTCGGGCGTGAAGGCTTCGGCGGGGCCGAACACCATGTGCCCGGCGTTATGGATGACGGTGTCGATGCGGCCGGCGTCGGCGATGACCTGCGCGACGGCACGGTCGACGGACTCCTGAGACTGCACGTCCATGTCGACCGTGCGCAGATCGACGCCGTGCTGCTGCGAGAAGGCCTGCATCTGTGCGACCACGGCAGCGTTGCGGCCGGTGGTGTTGCGCATCGAGGCGTAGACGGTGTGGCCGGCTTTCGCGAGGGCTTCGGCGGTTAGGCGGCCGAAGCCGCTGGAGGCGCCGGTGATGAGGATGACGTGGTTGTGGGTGGTGGTGTTCATGGCAATGTCCTGAGTCGATAGTCCTGCGCGCAACGTGCGCGCACGGTGGGTTCGTGGTTCAAATGATTCCGCCGTTGGCGCGCAGCACTTGGCCGTTGATCCAGGCCCCGTCGTTGCCGGCGAGGAAGCTCACGGTGGCGGCGATGTCTTCGGGCTGGCCGAGGCGTTCGAGCGGCGCCTGCTTGGCCAGGCGCTCGATCACGTCCTGCGGCTTGCCGTCGAGGAACAGGCGCGTCGCGGTCGGCCCCGGCGCCACGGCATTCACGGTGATGTTGCGACCGCGCAATTCCTTGGTGAGCACGTGGGTCATCGCTTCCACCGCGGCCTTCGTCGCTGCGTACACGCCGTAGGTGGCGGGCGTAAGGCCGACGACGCTCGACGACAGGTTGACGATGCGGCCGCCGTCGCGCAGGCGGCGCGACGCTTCGCGCAGCGTGTTGAAGCTGCCCTTGAGGTTGATCGCGACCTGGCTGTCGAACAGCGCGTCGTCGCTTTCGGCCAGCGTGGCCAGACGCATGATCCCGGCGTTGTTGACCAGCACGTCGACGCCGCCGAACGCGGCTTGCGCGCCGTCGAACAGCCGCGCCACGGCGGCGGGATCGGCGACATCGGCCTGGGCGGCGACGGCGCGGCCACCGGCCTGTTCGATTTCGCTCACCAGCGCTTCGGCTTCGGCCGAGGCGCCGGCGTAGTTGATGACGACGGTGAATCCATCGGTGGCCAGGCGGCGGGCGATGGCGGCGCCAATGCCGCGCGAGGCGCCGGTCACGAGGGCGACTTTGCTTTCAGTGTTCATGAGTTTGTCTCCAGAGTCGGCGCCGGGGATCGGCGGCGTGGAGACAGTCTGGCGAGGCGAAGTCCGTAGATAATCCAGCTAGGATTGGCTTTACTGTTTCCAATGGGCGAACAATCGCCCGCCCCAGGAGGCGCCATGGATCGGTTCGACGTGATGCGCCTGTTCATCCGGGTCGTGGAGCGCCGCAGCTTCACCCAGGCCGCCCACGACATGGAGGTGCCGCGCTCGACCTGCACCAAGGTCATCCGCGATCTGGAAACGCGGCTCGGCACGCGCCTGCTGCAGCGGACCACGCGCGTGGTGACGCCCACGCTCGACGGCGAGGCGTATTACCGGCGCTGCCTGGGCATCCTCGACGACATCGAAGATGCCGACGGCGCCTTCCGCGGCGCCGCGCCCAAGGGGCTGTTGCGGGTGGAAGTGCAGGGCACGCTGGCGCGGCACTTCCTGATGCCGTCGCTGCCGGAGTTCTTCGCGCGCTATCCCGACATCGAGCTGGCGATGAGCGAGAGCGATCGCTGGGTCGATCTGGTCGAGGAAGGCGTGGACTGCGCGCTGCGCTGGGGGCGCTTGCGCGACAGCGAACTGGTGGCGCGACAGGTGGCGGTGCTCGATCGCCTGACCGTGGCTACGCCCGAATACCTGGAGAAATTCGGCACGCCCGCGAGCATCGATGATCTGCCGGGACATCGCGCCGTCGGTTTGCGCTCGATCACTACGGGCCTGGTCACGCCGCTGGAATTCGGCGGCGGCGCGGACGCACGTACGGTGTCGCTTCCCTGCACCCTTTCGGTGACCGGCACGGAGAGCTATCTGGCCGGCATCCGCCTGGGACTGGGGCTCGCGCAGGTACCGCGCTTCCACGTCGAAACGGACCTGCGCCACGGCACGCTGGTGGAAGTGCTGTCGCGGACGCCGCCGCCTTCGGCGCCCGTGTCGCTGCTCTATTCGCGCACGCGCCAACTGTCTCCCCGCGTGCGGGTGTTCCTGGACTGGGCCGCGCGCGTGTTCGCCGCGCACACGGCTCAAGGGGCGAATGACGGCAAAGGCCATGCCAATTTCTCTGGCAGCGAGCGGCCGTAAACACCTCGCATGGCTTACGGGTAGCGCCCGCCGAACGGTGTGTACGCAACGTGAAACCGGCGCATGATCGGCACGGTAGAGATAGGACGCGGACGTGAACTGCATCGTCTACTGGGGAAGCGAAGGATTCGTGCTGGTGCCCGACTGCATGGTCGCTTCGCTCGAAGCGGAGCGACGCTACGGACCCTTGCTGCGTTGCGGGTCGCTCGAGACCGAAGGACTGGAACCCGACCTGGCGCAGCTCATCGACAAGGAAGTCGATTTGCATTCCTTCGCGCCGCTCAGTGCCGGACAGGCGATGCGCCTGGGCTACGCGCCCGGCCGCAGCTTGCCGCTGCCAGACGGATTCAGCTGGGAAAATCCCGACGAGTGGGATCACGGGGGCGCACTCACTCTGCTCTACGGCCAGGATCCGCCGGTGCCGGTGGCGATAGTCGAGCCGGCCTCGAAACGTGGCGGGTGGAAAGCGATCACCAATTGCCACAAAGGCTGGGAGTTTCGCGGCGCTCGGGTGGGCGCGTCGCGCGCGGCGGCGCTGCAGTTCGTGACCATCTGGGCGAACAGCCATGCGCAGTCCGTGCGTCGCGACATCGCCGCGACGCTGCATTGATCCGCTGCCTTCGATCCGCTCGTCTGTCGCGCGGGCGGACAAGTGTGATCGCGTCTTCATTGTCGGCAATCCCCGATTGACCGGGCGAAGGGCCGTCGGGACCATCGCGGCGACGCCAATTTTCCGGGGACGCTCATGGTCGGGGCCGCACGTTGGCTGTGGAGCGTCGCCTGTTGCCTGGCTTTCGCGCCGGTGGCGATGGCGCAATGCCCGGCATCGCTGCCGGCGCAGGGCGCACCCGTGGCCGCGCCGCTGTTCTCGTCGAGCAACTGGTGGAATACCGACATCAGCGCGGCGCCGGTAGACCCTGCATCGAACAACTACATCGCCTTCATCAACAACGGCGGTACGCGGCGGCTGCATCCCGACTTCGGCGGCGAGGAATCGCCGGGCAGCACCGCGGTCTACGGCTTCCCTTATGCGATCGTCGGCACGGCACAGGCCAAGCAAGCGGTCACGTTCGACTATTGGGACGAAAGCGACGGCGTCGACTACGCGACCGGCCAGGGCGTTGCGTTCTATCCGATCCCGTCGCAGACGATCACGCAGGCGCATTGGGTCGAAGGCGGCTCGCCGGGCAACATCGACCAACGTTCCGATTCGGACCGGCACCTGCTGATCATCGACTGCAACAACCGTTACCTGTACGAGCTCTACAACGTCTGGTACTCGTCGACGCAGGGGCGTTGGTACGCCGGATCGGGCGCGTTCTTCGACCTGGCGCGCAGCGATCGCCGGCCCGAAGGCTGGACCTCAGCCGACGCGGCGGGGCTGGCGATCTTCCCCGGCCTGGTGCGCTACGACGAAGCGGCCGATCCCAGCGTGACCGAGATCCGCCATGCCTTCCGCGTCACTGTGCGCAGCAGCAACGGTCACGTCTATCCGGCTTCGCACACCGCTGGCAGCACGTCCGGCGCATTGCCGATGGGCGCACGCCTGCGCCTGAAGACCAGCGTCAACGGCGCCGACCCGGCGCTGCGTACGAGCGATCCGGTCGCACGCAAGATTTTCCGCGCGATGCAGAAGTACGGCCTGATCGTCGCCGACAACGGCTCGGACATGTACATCTCCGGCACCTTCGACGTGCGCTGGGACAACGGCGTGCTCAATCCGGCCTTCAGCACCTTGTCGGCCGGCGACTTCGAAGTCGTCCAGTTGGGGTGGAAGCCGGCCGCGATGACTTTGAATGCGGTGAGTGCGAATCCGTCGTCGGTGAGCGGCGGGCGCACGTCCACCGGTACGGTCACGCTCAGCGCGGCGGCGCCCGCGGGTGGCGTGACGGTGGCACTGGCCAGTGCGAGCAGCGCGTTCTCCGTGCCCGCGAACGTGCTGGTGCCGCAGGGGGCGAGCACGACGAGTTTCACGATCACGACGGACAAGACGCTCGTCACCGCGTCGGGAACCTTGTCGGCCAGCTATGCGGGAGTGACGCGGACGACGGTATTCACCGTGAGCCCGCGCGTGATCAGCGCGGTGGTGTGCAGGACCGAGGAACCGTTCGGTGGAGCGGCTGCTGCGCAGGCGTCGCAGCCGTCGCGAACGACGCGTCAGATCGTGCGGCCGGTGCGGCGCAATCACGCGAAGTAGGGCGCTGTTCCTCTCCCCGCTTGCGGGGAGAGGGTGCCCGAAGGGCGGGTGAGGGGAGGCGAGCGCAGCGAGCTGCTCTTGCTATTGCTTGCCCGAAGGCAAAGGCAACTCGCTCCGCTCGCTCCCCCTCATCTGCCCTTCGGGCATCTTCTCCCCGCACGCGGGGAGAAGAAGGAGTTCAAGCCGCGTCGAACAGCTGCTGCAGCACATCCTCGCCATAGCGGTCGAGCTTGCTCGCGCCGATGCCGGGAATGCGGGCCAGTTCGTCCAGGTCTTCGGGCGCATGGGTCGCAATCGCGCGCAGCGTGCTGTCGTGGAAGATCACATAGGCCGGCACGTTCTGCTCGCGCGCGGTATTGGCGCGCCAGACGCGCAACGCGTTGAAACGGATCAGGGCGTCCGGCGAAAGATCGGAGTCCTGATCGGCGCTCGCGCGAACGCGATCGCGCCGCCGTGGCGCCTTCGGTTGCTCGACGCGGAAATGCAGGCTGCGTTCGCCGCGCAGCACCGGGCCCGCGGCATCGGTCAGGTGCAAGCCGCCGTGGGCATCGGCTTCGAGCAGGCTCTGCGCCACGAGCTGGCGGAACACGCTGCGCCATTGGCGCTCGTCCAGATCGCTGCCGATGGACCAGGTGCTGAGCTGGTCGTGGCCGAACTGCAGAATGCGTTCGGTGCTCACGCCGCGCAGCACGTCGATCACGTGCGCGGCGCCGAAGCGCTGCCCGCTGCGATACACGCACGACAACGCCTTGCGCGCGGCGATGGTGCCGTCCCAGCTTTGCGGCGGTTCCAGGCAGTTGTCGCAATTGCCACAGGCGCCTGGATGCGCCTCGCCGAACCAGCCCAGCAACGACTGCCGCCGGCAGGTGGTGGATTCGCAATACCCCAGCAGCGCATCGAGCTTGCGCAGTTCCAGGTGCTTGCGTTCCTCGCCGGCTTCCGACTGCAGGATCAACTGGCGCAGGTTGATGGTGTCGCCCAGGCCGTAGCAGAGCCAGGCTTCCGCCGCTTCGCCGTCGCGTCCGGCGCGGCCGG
Organism: Lysobacter terrae; assembly: GCF_054782215.1. NCBI lineage: Bacteria > Pseudomonadati > Pseudomonadota > Gammaproteobacteria > Lysobacterales > Lysobacteraceae > Lysobacter > Lysobacter terrae. The sequence continues at coordinate 35,104 of NZ_BAAGSX010000013.1, read as the reverse complement.
TTTCCTGGTAGTAGCCTTCCACCGACTTGGGCAGGTCGACGTGGGCGACGAAGCGCACATCCGGCTTGTCGATGCCCATGCCGAACGCGATCGTCGCCACCATCACGATGCCGTCTTCCTGCAGGAAGCGACGCTGGTGATGGGCACGGGTCTGCGCGTCCATGCCGGCGTGGTAGGGCAGCGCGGCGAAGCCGAGTTCGCTCAACTGCGCCGCGACGCTGTCCACGCGTTTGCGCGAGAAGGCGTAGACGATGCCGCTCTGGCCGCGATGCGCCTGGAGGAAGTCGCGTAGCTGCCGCACCGCATTGTCCTTCTGCACGACGCGGTAGCGGATGTTGGGCCGGTCGAAGGAACTGACGAAGCGGCGCGCGTCCTCCAGAGCCAGGCGTTCGGCGATTTCCAGCCGGGTCGGCTCGTCCGCGGTGGCGGTGAGGGCGATGCGCGGGATCTGCGGCCAGCGCTCGTGCAGCACGGTGAGCTGGCGGTATTCGGGGCGGAAGTCGTGGCCCCACTGCGACACGCAGTGCGCTTCGTCGATCGCGAACAGGGCGATGCGGGCACGGTCGAGCAGCGAGAGGAAACGCGGGGTCAGCAAGCGTTCGGGCGCGACGTAGAGCAGATCCAGATCGCCCGCGAGCAGCTGGCGTTCCACGTCGGCCGCTTCGACCGCACCGAGCGAAGAGTTCAGAAAGGCCGCGCGCACGCCGAGCTGGCGCAAAGCCTCGACCTGGTCCTGCATCAGCGCGATCAGCGGCGACACGACGATGCCGCAGCCTTCGCGCAACAGCGCCGGCAGCTGATAGCACAACGACTTGCCGCCGCCGGTGGGCATGAGCACCAGTGCGTCGCCGCCGCTCGCGACCTGCTGGATGATCTGCGCCTGTTCGCCGCGGAAACCGGTGTGGCCGAAGATCCGGCGGAGTAGGGCGAGGGCCTCGTCGTGCATGTGGCTATTCTAGAGGCGGGGCGGCGATCGCCCTAGCGGAGATTCCTGCTTCGCGGGGTAGGAATTCTTCTTGCTTTTAGCTTTTTTCCGACGAACCCGCGATGTGTGAGGGGCAGGCGGTGCCGGTGGGCAGGCGTGACTGTCAGCGGCATGGATGCCGCTGACAAGCCTCCATGGATGGATTCACGGCGTGTCACGCCTGCCCACCGGCGCCGACTGCCCGCCCGTGATCCGCCACCCGCGGGCAGCACGTCCCCTCACCCTGCGTCGCTATGCGACGCTTTCCCTCTCCCCGCAAGCGGGGCGAGGGAGGCCGGGAGCGCCTCGCTTATTGCAACAACGCCCGCAACATCCAAGCATTCTTCTCATGCACCTGCAGCCGCTGCGTCATCAGGTCCACGGTCGGGTCGTCGCCGCCCTCGTCGGCGGTCTTCAGGACCTTGCGCGCGGTACGCGCGACCGCTTCGTTGCCGACCACCAGCTGGCGCACCATTTCGTGCCAGTCGGCGGTATGAGTCAGGCCCGGCTCTTCCGGGATCGACGACAGCCGGATGAATTCGGCATAGGAGCCCGGCGCATTGAAGCCCAAGGCACGGATCCGCTCGGCCGTTTCGTCCAAGGCCGTCCACTGCTCGTTGTACTGAGCCTCGAACATCACATGCAGCGCGTTGAACATCGGCCCGGTGACATTCCAGTGGAAGTTGTGCGTCTTCAGGTACAACGTGAAACTGTCGGAAAGGAAGCGTGACAGCCCCTCGGCGATCTTCTTGCGATCGGAACCGGAGATCCCGATATCGATGGCAGGCGCATTGCCTGCCGGCGCGGCGGACTGCGGGTTGGACTTCGACTTGCTCTTGGCCATGCGACTCTCCCTATGCGTGGACGCCAGCGGCGACAATAGGCTCGCCCGCCGACCCTGTGAAGTAAATCGTTCTTACCTGTTGGATAGATGAACCCTATCGATGCAAATGCTAAGGCCGCGTCAGGACGCGGCGGCCGGGACCGCGCCCGTGACGGCGCGCGCGACGACGCACGCACGGACGCGACCGGAGCGCCGGACGCCGCGTTGCGGCAGGCGCGCCGCGCCATCGACGAGGCACTGAGCCGCGATCGCGGCCGCCTGCACGGCCTGTGGTCGCGCTGGAATGCGAAACCGAGCGACACGAAGGCCCAGGCCGCCTTCGCCGATGCGCTGTCCGTGTCCCTGGCCCAGCGCGAGGCCCGCATTGCCTCGCTGCCGCAGGCGCCGGTCGATCCCTCGCTGCCGATCGCGGCCGAGGCCGAACACATCGTCGAACTGATACGCCGGCACCCGGTCGTGGTCATCGCGGGCGAAACCGGCTCCGGCAAGACCACCCAGTTGCCCAAACTGTGCCTGGCCGCCGGCCGCGGCGCCGCCGGCATGATCGGCTGCACGCAGCCGCGCCGCATCGCCGCGCGCGCGGTCGCCCGGCGTGTCGCGGAGGAATTGAACACGCAACTGGGCGGCGCGGTCGGTTACCAGGTCCGCTTCACCGAAAACGTGGGCGATCAGACCGCGGTGAAGTTCATGACCGACGGCATCCTGCTGGCCGAGATCCAGTCCGACCGCTGGCTGTCGCAGTACGACACCATCCTCATCGACGAGGCGCACGAGCGCAGTCTCAACATCGACTTCCTGCTCGGCTACCTCAAGCAGCTGCTGCAGAAGCGCCGCGACCTCAAGGTCATCGTCACCTCCGCGACGATCGATACCGAGCGCTTCGCCAAACACTTCGGCGATGCGCCGGTGGTGAACGTCGAGGGCCGCAGTTATCCCGTTACCGTTCGATACCGACCCTTGGAGGGTGAAGGCGAGGACGACGGCGACCGCACCATCAACGACGGCATCCTCGGTGCTTGCGACGAAATCACCCGCGAGGATCAGCGCGGCGACGTGCTGATCTTCCTGCCCGGCGAGCGCGAGATCCGCGACGCGCACCAGGCGCTGGAACGCCGCAAGTACCGCGAGACCGAAGTGCTGCCGCTGTACGCACGCCTGTCGGTGCGCGACCAGGACCGCGTATTCAATCCCGGCCCGAAGCGCCGCATCGTGCTGGCGACCAATGTCGCCGAGACTTCGCTGACGGTGCCGCGCATCCGCTACGTGGTCGATCCCGGCCTCGCCCGCGTGAAGCGCTACAGCCCGCGCGGCAAGCTCGACCGACTGCACATCGAAGACATCTCGCAGGCCAGCGCCGACCAGCGCAAGGGCCGTTGCGGCCGCATCGCCGAGGGCACCTGCTACCGGCTGTATGCGGAAGCCGACTTCGAAGCGCGCCCGCGCTACACCGATCCGGAAATCCGCCGCGCCGCGCTGGCCGGCGTGATCCTGCGCATGCTGTCGCTGGGCCTGGGACGGATCGAGGACTTCCCGTTCCTGGAACCGCCCGATCCGCGCGCGATTGCGGATGGCTGGCAGCAACTGGCCGAACTCGGCGCCGTCGACATCGACGCCGCGGGCGGAGGACGCCGGATGACGCCCATCGGCAAGCTGATGGCGCGCCTGCCGGTGGACGTGAAGCTGGCGCGCATGCTCGTCGCCGCGAACACGCATGGCTGCCTGCGCGAGATGCTGGCGATCGCCTCATTCCTGGGCATCCAGGACCCGCGAGAACGTCCCGCCGACCAGCGTGCCGCGGCCGACAACGCGCATGCGCAGTTCGCCGATCCGCGATCGGAGTTCATCGGCATCCTCAAGCTGTGGGATGCGTACCAGGCGGCGCACGAGGAGCTCACCCAATCCAAGCTGCGCGCGTGGTGCGACAAGCACTTCCTCGGCTTCCTGCGCATGCGCGAATGGCGCGAGTTGCATCGGCAGTTGAAGGTGCTGTGCGACGAAATCGGTTGGAGTAGCGCCGATCCGGGGACGAAAGCTAAGCCGTCGACGGACTCCCGCTCGCGCGGAGGCGACGAACACCACGCCTACGCCACCTTGCATCGTGCATTGTTGGCGGGCCTGCCTACGCAGATCGGCCAGCGCGGCGACAAGGGCCTCTACGACGGTCCGCGCGGACGCAAATTCCAGTTGTTCCCAGGCTCGCCGTTGGCGAAGAAGCCACCGCCGTGGCTGCTCGCCGCGACCCTGCTCGACACCGAACGCGTGTGGTCGCTGACCAACGCCGCGATCGAACCGGACTGGGCGATCAGCGAACTGCCGCACCTGTTGTCGCGGCGCCACCACGATCCGCACTGGGCGCGTTCGCAGGGACGGGTGGTGGGCAGCGAACAGATCAGCCTGTTCGGCCTGGTGCTCGCGCCCAAGCGGCCGGTGCACTACGGCGCGCTGTTTCCCGAGGAAAGCCGCGTCATCTTCGCGCGCGATGCGCTGGTGACCGGCGAGATCAACACCCGCTGCGCATTCCTGCCGCGCAATCTGGCGACGCTGGCTAGGGCGAAAGAGGAAGAAGCCAAGCAACGCCGCGCCGGCCTGGTCGTGGATGAGGAGTGGATGGCGCAGTGGTATCTGGACCGATTGCCGCCGCACGTGCACAACGCGCAGGCGCTGGACGCCTGGTACAACAAGCTGCCGCCGGCGGAGAAGGCGAAACTCGAGTGGTCGTTCGACGATCTGATGATTGGCGGCGAGACCGAGGCCGCGCGCTTCCCGCCTTACCTCACGCTCGGCAACGCGAAGCTGGCGGTGAAGTACCGCTTCGAGCCGGGCGCGCCCGACGACGGCATGACCCTCGCGGTGCCGCTGCACCTGCTCAACGCACTCGATCCGGCGCGACTGTCGTGGCTCGCGCCGGGTTTCATCGCCGACAAGGCGGCGGCGCTGATCAAGTCGTTGCCGAAGACGTTGCGGCGCAATTTCGTGCCGGCGCCGGATTTCGCGCGTGCGTTCTATGAAGCGCATGCGCAGCCGTCGGCGGATTCGGTGACCGGCGAGCTCGCGCGCTTCCTGCGCAAGCTGGGCGGCGTGGAAGTGGCGGCGACCGACTTCGACGAATCAGCACTGGAACCGCATCTGCGCATGAACCTGCGGTTGCTCGACGTGGCGGGCAAGGGCAGTGATGCGCGCTCGGTCTTGGCGGAGTCGCGCGATCTGGACGACTTGCGCCGCCGCTTCGGCGAGCGCGCGGCGGCGGCATTCGCGGCCAAGGCCGCCGATGGCCTGGCGCAGACTGGACTGACCGCATTCCCGGAGAGCTCGATTCCGCTATCGGTGGCGGGCGCAGGCGGCGTCCCCGCGTATCCGGCCCTGCACGATATGGGCGACAGCGCCGCGTTGCGCGTCCACGCCGAGCGCGAGGTCGCCCAGCGCGAACATCCGCGTGGCGTGCGCCGGCTGCTCGCGATCGCGCTGGCGGACAAGCTCAAGCAGGCGCGCAAGCAACTGCCGGTGTCGCCGAAGATCGGCCTGCTCTATGCCGCGATCGAATCTGCCTCGCCGCGCGTGGACGGATTGAAGGACGGCGATCGCCTGCGCGCCGATCTGGTCGATGGTGCGTTCGATGCGCTCACGTGCGACGGCCTGGGCTCGATCCGTGATGCCACCGCCTTCGCCGAGCGTCGCGACAGCATCGCCAAGCAGCTGTTTGCCGAAGCGATGGAGCGTCTGCGCCAGGCCGAGGTCATTCTCGCCGCGGTGGCCGAAGTGCGTGCCAGGCTCGAATCGCCGTTGATGGGCTGGGCCAGCGGCAACCTCGACGACATGCGCGCGCATCTGGCTGCGTTGACGCCACCGGGGTTCCTCCGCGACGTGCCTGCGGATGCGCTGCGTGAGTATCCGCGTTACTTGAAGGCGCTATCGCTACGAGGGGAGCGCGCCTTGCGCGATCCCACCCGCGATCAGGCGCGCATGCTCGAACTCAAGCCGTTCACGGATGCGCTGGCCGATGCGGTCGCGCGCGGCGATGCCGACGCGCCGGGATGGCAGGCCTTGCGTTGGGATCTGGAAGAACTGCGGGTGTCGTTGTTCGCGCAGGAACTGGGTGCGCGCGGCGGTGTGTCGCCGAAGAAGCTGGCGCAACGGTTGGTGTCGTTGCGCCAGTGACGAATCAATCGATGCGCTTCAATCGATGCGGTAGACCCGCGCCTTCGGCATGTCCTCATCGACCTGCAGGAACCAGCGCCCGGCGAATCCCGGAATCACCACGATCTCGGGATTCTGCAGCGGTTTGCGCAGCTTCATCTCGCCCTTGAGCACCTTCCACTGCTGGCCGTTCTCCAGGTGGAACACGGTGCCGGGCTCCCACCCGGCGACCGGGCCTTTGACCTTGCTGCGGATGGGTTTGTCTTCCAGGCCGATGTAGGAACGCGGCGCGCCCGGAGTCGCTGCCGCCGGCGCGATCGCGGGCGTGGCGGCCGGTGCGACTTTTTCGCGCAGCAGCCGGTTAAGTGCGGCCAGTTGCGAGGGCGTCAGCGTATCCAGCCCGGCTTCGTGCATCTCTTCCGCGGTCAGGCGTTGCTCGATGCTGGTCGGAGATTGCGCATGCGCGACGCAGGCCATTGCCGCCAGCGCGATGCCAAGAAGTGTCCGACGCATGGGTGGGTCCTCGGTTGTCGGTATGTCGTAGGTTTGAGCGATGCTGCCGCGCCAGGGTTGCGAAGTGATGTCGGCGCTGGCCGCGCTCAGGGTTCCACGCGCTTGACCCTGGCGCCGACGCGCACGCCTTCCACCCATAGATACCACCCGCCTAGTTTGCCCGGCCGGACGGTGGCTTTGGGATTCTGCGTGCCCCTGCCATGGTAGTAATCGCCGTTCTCGACGCGCCAACGCTGGCCGTTCTCGAGGTCGAACACGGTGCCCGCTTGCCAGCCGCGGAACAGACCCTTGATCGAGCTGCTGATCGGCGCGTCCGGCAACGGCTTGTGCTCGCGCGCGGTTTCCTCGACGGCCTGCGTGATGGCGGCGGACCGCTCTTCGCTCAGCAGCTGGTTGAGCAGGGCGAGCTGGTCGGGGCTGAGCCCATCCAGTCCGGTGGCATGCATCTGTTCCGGCGAAAGCCGCTGCTCGACCGGAACGTAGACGCGGCCGGCGGTCGCCGCTCCCGCGACCAGAACCAGCGCCATGGCAGCCGCAACGATCGACCCTCGCATCACTTCACCCGCCGGACGCTGGCGTGCGTGTTGTAGCCTTCGATCTGCATGTACCAGGCGTTACCGAAGAGACTGGGAGCGATGCGAACCTGCGGATCGGTCTTGCGGGCGCCGACCAGGGTAGCGTTGTCGACCTGTTCCCATACCTGCCCGTTGTCCAGCGTCCAGCTGCGGCCGCGGCCGAAGCCGCGGAATTCGCCCTTGATCTTGGCGACGATGGGATCGCTCTTGCCGAAGCTCGCGAAGCCGCGATTTTCGGTTTCGACCTTGTCCTTGGCGAGGGTCGCCGCCTTGGTCGTTTCGACTTCGAGCGTGTGGTTCAGCCACGCATTCAGATTGCCCAGTTCCTGTGGCGACAGCTTATCCAGACCCGAGGCCTTGAACTGTTCCGGCGTCATCTGCTTCTCGATCGGCGGCTGCGCGTACGCGAGCGGCGCGAAGGCGGCCAGCATGAGCGCGCTCATAAGCGCATTCCAGATCGGACGCAGGCGGTTCCTCGGCATGGCTGTTCCTCCAGACGGTTGGCGGCTAGTGTAGACCGGCCGCTAATGGTTTATTGCCCATGCACGCCGCACCCCTCCGTTTCGACGATCTGCTGACGCTTCCCTCTGCCGTGCCGGCGGCCGGGAGCATCGCGGCGCCGCTGCGGCGGGCGCTGTCGTCGGCGCACGGCGATGCGACGCTGGTGCTGCGCGATTCGCCGGCGGTCGTTACCGCCACGCTGGACCTGCTCGCCAAGCTCGGCGCGGACGGCGAAACCGTCGCCGCCGCGCTGCTGCACGACGCGCCCCCGCCCGAGGGGCGCATGGGCGAAATCGAAAAGCAGTTCCCCGCCGTGGCCGCCTTGCTCGACGGCCAGAACGCCGCGGCGCAGGTCTGGTCGCTGCACGCCGAACACGCCGCGCATGCGAGTAACGAGGGCTTGCGCCGCTTGCTGCTCGCCATCGTCCGCGACCTGCGCGTCGTGCCCATCCTGCTGGCCCGCCAGCTGGCGCGGATGCGCAACGCCGCGGCACTGCCACAGGCCGAACAGCGCGCCCTGGCCGAGCTGACCCGCGACATCCACGCACCGCTGGCCAATCGCCTGGGCATCTGGCAGTTGAAGTGGGAGCTGGAAGATCTCGCTTTCCGCTATCTCGAACCGGAGACGTACAAGCAGATCGCGCGTCTGCTCGACGAGAAGCGCGGCGATCGCGAGCGTTACATCGAAGCGGTCAAGCAGACGCTGCAAGGCGCCCTGGATACGCAGGGCGTGCACGCCGAAGTCGCCGGGCGGCCCAAGCACATCTACAGCATCTGGAAGAAGATGCGCCGCAAGGACGTGCCGATCAGCGAACTCTACGATCTGCGCGCCGTGCGCGTGCTGGTGGACGACCTCGCCGGCTGCTACGCCGCGCTGGGGGTCGTGCATTCGACCTGGGTGCCGATTCCCAGCGAATTCGACGACTACATCGCGCGGCCCAAGCGCAACGACTACCGCTCGCTGCATACCGCGGTGATCGGCCCGGAAGGCAAGACGCTGGAAGTGCAGATCCGCACCTCCGACATGCATCGCCAGGCCGAACTGGGCGTCGCCGCGCACTGGAAGTACAAGGAGGTCGGCAGCCACAGCGCCGATGCCGCGTTCGACCGCAAGATCGCCTGGATGCGCAAGCTGCTCGATGCGCATGCCGAAGGCGAGGGCGCGCTCAGCGGCGAGTTCGACAGCGAGCTGGTCGAAGACCGCGTCTATGTGCTCACGCCCAAGGGTGAGGTGATGGACCTGCCCACAGGCGCGACGCCGCTGGATTTCGCCTACCACGTGCACACCCAGGTCGGGCATCGCTGCCGTGGCGCGAAGGTGGACGGGCGGATCGTTCCCCTGGACTACAAGCTGCGCACCGGCGACCGCGTCGAGATTCTCACCGGCAAGACCGAGTCGCCGCGCCGCGACTGGCTGCTGCCGCAGAACGGCTTTCTCGCCAGCAGCCGTTCGCGCGAGAAGGTCCGCGCCTGGTTCCACAAGCTCGACCGTGCGCGCAACGAGCACGAAGGCAAGGAGCTGCTCGACAAGGAGCTGCGCCGCCTGGGCCTGCTCGGCGCCGAGCTGGCGCCGGTGCACGCGCGCTTCAACGTCGACAGCGACGGCGACCTGCACGTGCTGGTGGCGCTCGGCGACGTGGGGCCGCATCAGGTCGCGCGCGCGCTGCTCGAACTCGAACGCGCCCCGGCCGACGAACCCGCAGCGGCGATTGCGGTCACGCGCGCGCCCCGGAAGGTCGCCAAGCACGCGACCGAATTCACCGTCGAAGGCGTCGGCAACTTGCTCGTGCAGCTCGCGCGCTGCTGCCAGCCGGTCGCGGGCGAACCCATCGTCGGCTACCTCACCCGCGGCCGCGGCGTGAGCGTGCACCGGCCCGATTGCACCTCCTACCTGCGGCTGGCCGCGGCGCAGCCGCAACGCGTGCTGCCGGTGGAGTGGGGCACAAAGGGCGGCGGGTACGAAGTCGATGTCGAGGTGCTGGCGCTGGACCGCAAGTGGCTGCTGAAGGAAGTCAGCAACGTCATCGCCCAGGCCAACGCCCACGTCACCAGCATCAGCAGCCAGCTCGAACGCAACGGCGCGCACGTGCGCCTGCGCGCGCGGCTGCGAGTGAACGATTACGGGCAGTTGTCGGCCCTGCTCGGCAAGCTCTCCGCGCTGCCCGGCGTGGAGCACGCTCATCGCAGTTGAACGGCGCTGTGCGCTGCCCCAGGCGCCTCGATTCCCACGCTTGGCGCTTCCGCACGGATCGCTCATTACCCAGGCGGTATGCTCCGCGCGATGACAGTGCGCGAACCCGGTTCGGAATCGACACACACGCCGCGGCGCGAGCCGGCGGCGGGCCCCGTCGACGAGTTGCGCTTCGATGAGGCGCAACTGGGCCGGCTGCGGTTCCGCTCGCGGGATCGCGCCCGTCGCGATCTTCTGGCAGAGGACAATCCGGGCTTGCTGCAGCGCGTGCGCTATTGGGACTGGCGCTGGATCCTCGCGCTGGTCGTCTTCGTCGTGGCGCTGTTGTTCGTGCTTCGGCAACCGCTGGCGAACTGGCTATGGCCGCAGACGCGCGCGGAACGTCTCCACGCCCAGGCCGAGCACGCGCTTGCCCAGGGGCATCTCACCGCCGCCGACGGCACTGGCGCACGCGAACTGTACGCGGCGGCGCTCGCGTTGGATCCCGATCGCAGTGATGCCCACGCCGGGCTGGATCGCGTCGGCCAGGCGGCGCTCGCGCAGGCGCGCACGGCGATCGCCCAGCGCCAGTTCGCGCAGGCGCGTCAGGCCTTGCAACTGGCCGACGAACTCTCGGTACCGCGGGCCCAGGCCGACGAGTTGCGCGATCGCCTGCGCCGCAACGAAGCCGCTTCAGTCGGCATCGACGCGCTGTTGCAGCAGGCCGCAACGGCACGCGCGGCGGGCAAGCTCGATGGCGAGGGCGGTGCGCTGCCGCTGTATCGGCGCGTGCTCGAACTGCAGCCGGAACGGACCGAAGCGCTCGAAGGCCGCGAAGACACGCTCTCTGACCTGCTGCAGCAGGCGCGCTCGCGGTTGAGTGCGGGCAATCTCGTCGCCGCCACTTTGATCGTGCGCAGCGTCCAGAGCGCGGATGCGGGCCATGTCGAATTGCCCGACATGCTCGCCGAGTTGGGCAAGGCCGCCGAGCAGCGGCGCCGCCAGGCCGACCGCGAATTGCGCGGCGGCCAACTCGACCAGGCGCTGCAGAACTACGGCACCGTACTGCTGGTGAATCCCGAAGATTCCGACGCCTTGCGCGGCGTGCAGGCCGTGGCGGCGGCGCATGCGCGCAGGAGCGAGCGCTTCGCGGCCGATTACCGATTCGACCAAGCCGAAGCGGAACTGCAGTCCGCGCGCAAGATCGCCGGCACCTCCGCGGCGCAGATCCCGGCGATCGCCGACGCGCAGCAACACCTGGCACGGGTGCGGCAGTCGCAACGGCACAATGCGTCGAAGTTGCCGCCTGCCGAAGAGCGCAGGCGGGTGACGCAACTGCTGAGCGACGCCGCGGCGGCGCAGGCGCGCGGCGATCTGCTGACCCCGCCGGGCGACAGCGCATTCGACAAATTGCGCGCGGCGCAGGCACTGGCACCGCAGGACGCGCGCGTCCGCGCCGCATCGGCGCGCATGTTGCCTGCGGCCGTGGCCTGCTTCGACGAAGCATTGCGCGGCAACCGCCTGGTCCGCGCGGGCGCCTGCCTGGATGCGCGACGCACCTTGGAGGGCGACAACGCCGCCGTGCGCGCCGGCCGCAGCGAACTCGCACAACGTTGGATCGCGCTCGGCGATCAGCGCCTGGGCGCGGGCGAGATCCGCGGCGCGCGCGATGCACTCGACGCCGCGCGTGCGCTCGATCCAAGCGCGGAAGGGCTGGTGGCGTTTTCCGAGCGTCTGCATACCGCGACCACGGCGGCGGACGAGGATTCGCGGCGATAGTCCTTTCGGCTCGACGCGCCGCGCCGCGCGGCGTTCTAGCGGCCTGCTTCGCAACATTGCATCCGCACTACAGCAACTGAGTCGCGCGCAGTGGCGGTGGCACGCCATGCATGGGCAAAGCCAGGCCTTGTACGGCCTTTGATCGATTCGCTCACCATGCGTTGCTGATTCTGCAACCACTTGTTCGTAAACAAGCGCGTTACGTGACATCGCACAAGTGTTAACACGCTCCGTAACGGATTAAATCAAGGAGCAGTCGGCATGAGCGCTTTCGTTGCAGCACGGGGTCGTGGCCACAGGAAAGGCGTTGGGAGTCGGCGGTTGTGCTCACTCGCTCTCGCGATAGCGGCGCTTTACCTGGCGCCTGATGCGCAGGCGGCGGATTTCACTTGTCCCGACGGGAGTACGGTCCAGATCATTCAAAATCTCGCTGGGCAAACCATTTCAGCCAGTAACACCGCCTGCTATTGGGCTTGGTTTAACAGCCGCAATCCAACGGATCTTGGCGCGGTGAACGTCAAAGGAACGCGGCCGCCTTCAACGCCAGTTACTAATCCATGGTTGTTCGTGAACAATCCGGGCGTGGGCACCACGTCGCCCACCACCAGCGGCGGCGGTGGTGGCACGAGCGCGCCGACCGGGCGCAATCCCAGCCCGCGCGGACCGTGCAAGGGCAATCCGATCTATCCGGCCACCGGCAACAAGATCGAAGCCGAAGTGGACTTCGTCTCCGCTGGCGAACGAGCGCTGTCGATCTCGCGCACGTACAACCACTACTGGGAAGGCGTGGGATTGTTCGGCGGTCGCTGGATCAGCAACCTCGACTACAAACTCAGTTTCGGCACGGCGGCGGTCAACGCCTGTTACCCGCGTCCGGGCGGCGGTACATGCGGGATTGGCACGAACACCATCATCTATGCGCATCGTCCGGACACGCGCACGGTGAAGTTCGTCAAGGCGGCCGATGGCAGCTTCTACGAAGACAAGCCCAGCCCAATCGCGAAGATCGTGAAGCAGGCCGATGGCCGGTTCATTCTGTACGGCGAAGAAAATGATACGGAGGTGTATTCGTCCGCCGGCTACGTGGCCTCGGTGACGAACGAACAAGGGATCGGGTGGACGTTCGGCTACAGCGCCAGCGCGCCCACCTATCCCATCCGGGTGACCCACACTTCGGGGCGTTACATCGAGTTCACCTGGAGCAACGGCCAACTGACCGCAGTGCGGGATCCGGCGGGCAATGCGTACGGCTATGCCTACACGGCCAACGCATTAGGCACTGGCATCCATCGTCTGGCGGCCAGTTCGCAGCCGGGTACGCCTGCCACCACGATCGCCTACCACTACGAGACGGCCGACCCCACCGCCTTGACCGGCAAGTCCTTCAATGGCGTGCGCTATTCCACCTTCACTTACGATGCCAACGGGTACGCCACGAGTAGCGCGCACAGTGGCCAGGAGAAGTACAGCTTCGTTTACACCGCGGGGACCGACGGCACGCTGACCGTCAAGGAGACCAATCCACTGAGCAAGGTGACCACCCGGGTGTTCAAGAACGGTCAGCCGACCTCGATTACCGGCGCGGCCAGCACCTACTGCCCGGCTAGCTATTCTTTGACCGAGTACGACACCAGCGGCAGTCCTGCCATGACGTCAGACTTCAACAACAACAAGACCGCTTACACCTACAACACCAAGGGGCAGCTCACCCAGACGATCGAGGCCTACGGCACCTCTCAGGCCCGCACCACGCAGAACGTATGGGACAGCACGCGCAACCGCCTGCTCAGCGTCACCGTGGTCGGCCAGCAACGCTCGGAGTACACGTACACGGCCGACAACCGCGTGGCGACCATCAAAGTGGTCAACCTCAGCGCCAATGGCGTGGCCAATCAGGCGCGGACCACGACGTACACCTACACCAAACATCCCAACGGCATGCTCGCCAGTACTACCGTGGATGGGCCGCTGCCCGGGTCGGGCGACGCGGTCGTGACGAACTACAGTGCCGTGGGCGAACTGCTGTCGGTCACCAATGGCCTGGGCCATGCGGTCATCTACAGCAGCCACAACGGCCTGGGCCAGGCCGGCCGGGTCACGGGTGTCAATGGAGAGATCGCTGACACGACCTACGATGCACGTGGTCGCGTGGTCAAAGTACGCACCTATCCCGATGGCGCCACCGCAGCCGACACCGCGATCGCCTATGCCATCAACGGCACGGTGGCGTCGGTCACCACGCCCGATGGCGTCACCACGAACTACCAATACGACGCCAGCCTGCGCCTGACCCAGCAGTCACGCAGCATCACCGGCGTGCTCTCCGGTGGTGGCAACCAAGAACAGCGGCGTTTCAGCTATAACGCAGCCAGCGATCCGCTCCAGGTGCAGGAATGGGCGGTGGAGGGGCATTGGGATTGGAAACCGGGTCCCTGCCTGCAGCCCGGACCTAACGGCGCGTGCTATGAGCCCGGCGATCCGGTCGAGGTTTGGGTGGAGTCTCCCGTCCTCAAGCACTCGACCTTTGTCGACTATGACGAGTTGATGCGATTGCGGGCGCGCCGCGGCAACGGCGGTCAGAACGTGCGTTACGGGTACGATGCCAACGGCAACGTCACGACCATCACCGACTCGTTGGGCCGGGTCACGACGCTCACCTATGACGCGCTCGATCGCGTGGTCGCCTCAACCGATCCGTTGAGTGGCGTCACCTGGTTCGAATACGACGCCGCCGATCGTCTCACCAAGGTCACGGATCCGCGCGGCAACATCACAGCGTATGCCTACGATGGCTTCGGCCAGCGCTGGGCGCAGACCAGTCCGGATACGGGAACAACAAGCTTCCAGTACGACGCCAGTGGACTGCTCGCAACGCTGACCCGCGCGGATGGCATACAGACCACCTACAGCTACGATGCAGCCGGCCGCGTGACCACAATCACCGCCGGGGGGCAGAGCGTGACCTACGGGTACGACACCTGCACTAACGGCAAGGGCCGACTGTGCAGCGCGGCCGCACCGGACAGCGTGATCCAATACCAGTATGAGACGGATGGGCGCTTGCGCACGCAGCGCGATCTGACCATCGCCAACGGCGTGCAGTCGGACTACTGGACTTGGTACTACTACGACGCCGTCGGTCGCCTCAGCGCCATGACCTACCCGAACGGCGTCGCCGTCGGCTACGGCTACGTCGCCAACCGACTCAAGACCATGACGGTCAATATCGGCGGCACGGTTACACAGGTGGTCAGTAATACGCTCTATCGGCCGTTCGGCCCCGCGACCGAAATGACCTACGGCAACGGCCTGCAACGCTGGATGCTGCGCGACCTCGACGATCGGCTGACGACCTTGGCCGTCAAGAACGGCACGGCCACGGTCCAGGGACTGGACTACACGTTCAATGCGAATGACGAGATCACCCAGATCGCCAACGCCAGCGACAGTACCTACAGCCGCAGTTTTACCTACGACGCCCTATCGAGGTTAGCCAGTAACACCACCCTGGGCGGCACCGTCCTCACCACCACGGATAGCTTCGACGGTACCGGCAACCGGACCGGACGGACCCAAACCGGCGCCAATGCGTTGCAGTACCTCTACAGCGGCAGCGGCGCGCAACTCACGGCGGTTAGCGGCGCCGAGACCCGCAGCTTCACCTACAACGCCACCGGCAACACGACCGGTGAAAGCGGCAGCAATGGGACGCGCGGCTACGGTTACGATCCATTCCAGCGGATGCAAAGCTCGACCGTGAATGGCGTAACCAGCCGCTACGGCTACAACGCGTATAACGAACGGGTATCGAAAGCCGCCAGTCACGGCCTGTACCGCTACATCAACGGGCCCGGCAGCCGTCTACTCAGCGAGCACCGCGACAACAATGACCTGTGGACGAACTACCTGTGGTTCAACGGCGAACTGGTCGGCCTGGTGCGCAGCAATCAGGTCACCTTCCTGCACAACGATCAGTTGGGACGCCCGGAAGTGGGCACCAACAGCGCTAAAGCGATCGTGTGGCGGGCGTCCCTCTATCCCTACAACCGTGGAGTGCTCGTCGACGCGATCGGCGGCCTGAATGTCGGCTTTCCCGGTCAGTACTACGATCAGGAGACCGGGCTTTGGTACAACGTGCAGCGCTACTACGACGCCAGCACGGGGCGTTATCTGCAGTCGGACCCGGTGGGGCTGGCTGGTGGACTGAACACCTATGCGTATGTCGGAGGGAGTCCAATCTCTAACGTGGATTCGCTTGGGCTGGAATCTTGGCAGTATTCAAACGGCATAACACCGAATGCGACCGGGTCGATGACGCCGTGCCAAGGGGCTGCAACAACCAGCTATGTGATGGGTTTTGTGCCAGGAGTAGGCTGGCTCATAGCGATGGCAAACGATGAGGTCACTGCAGGACAGTTTGCCGAGGCAACCGCATCAACGGGCGAATATGCAGCCGAAACGTGGGCTGCATCGGAGAATGCAAAAGATAGGAGTTCGCTGATTGAGGCAATTCGAAGAAACCCAAACTCGCGGCAGGTGACTCGGATACAAAGTGCGATGGCGAGCAGAACAGTGCCGATGCATTTTATGAGGGCCTTCGGGAAGGGATTGGGTGTGGCAGGGGCAATAGTGGGGACTGGCGACTACATACAGCAGATGAAGAAATGCGGCTGTGAGGAAAGAAAATGACTAACGGAGAAGTTCGGAGCTCCTGTTTTCTTGGATCGCTTGCTGTTGCGCTTGCGTCGGCTTCGGTATGGGCGCTAGTGATTTCATCGTTGGTAGCTACATGGCTAATATTTGCCGTGTCTCTCGTAGCTGCGCTTTTTGTTTGGCGTCAAAAAAATGTCGGGTTGATACCCGGCAATGAGATAAGTGCCGACAAAATTCGGACTTGGCAGATATTTGTCTGTGCTTGTATAGCTTTATATTTTTTTGCCATGGTCGCTGTTGGCGTGTTGCTTCTAAAAAATGGAGTGACGGTACCGATGAAAATTACGTCGACATCACTGCTACTTGGCCTGTATGTGCTTGTGGCAGCGGTTACGCTTGCGATTCGCTCTAGGACCGAAGGGTTAGGCTAATTTTTCACGCCCGAAACCACGACAAGCTGCAATAGCGCTATGAATAATCGAAGTAGTAGACGAAGGGATCAGAGGCTTGCGCAGGCCGAGATCATGCGGCGAGTGTCGTTCGAGCGACGATCTTTGCTCTTGGTAAGAAAACAGAAGTTGGCCGAAACGCGGCGTACAGCAATTTCCGTTGAGCGAAAGACAGGTTTTTGGTGTTGGCTGGAGCGACTAGCGGCGGCGTTATCCGGACCCTTAGGAAAATTGCTTTATGACAATCTGACGCTTCCGAAGAAGCCCCGTTAGGGACTGTCAATGGTCAGCGACACCCTGTGCCGCCCGTTCGGTTCCGAGATTTCCGCCCGGTTGGGCGCGTCAGGCCATAGCGGTCAAGGCCGCCACGCCTGCAATTCCGCGACTAAGTTGGCGGGTAATCGAGTCGGGCGCGGCTTGCCCTAGCCCAGCAACACGCGCCGCACCACGTCGCGGGCGGCATCCAGCGAGAAATGGCGTTCGACGTTGCGCAGGCCGTTGGCGGACAGCGTCTGCCACAGCGCCGCGTCCTCGTACGTGCGGACCACTGCGTCGGCGAAGCCGGCGGCGTCGTCCGCTACCAACACGTCTTCGCCGGTGCGCAGATGCATGCCTTCCACAGCGCAGGACGTGGCTACGACCGGCTGCCCGTGCGCCATGCTCAGGTTGACCTTGCCTTTCACCCCGGCGCCGTAGCGCAACGGCGCGACGGCGACGCGGGCGCCGTCCATGTACGGCGCGATCTCGGGCACATGCCCATGCACGACGACGCCCGGCTGTGCCGCCAGTGCGGCGATGTCGTCGGGTACGTCGCCGCCGATGCAATGGAAGCGCACGTCGGGCAGACGTTCGCGAACGAGGGGGAAAACGGCCGTGGCGAACCAGCGCACGGCATCGACGTTGGGCGGGTGGCGGAAGCCGCCGACGAAGACCAGGTCATGGCGCTGTTCGAACGCCAGCCCGGGACCCGCCACGCGGTGCAGATTGGAGAGCACCTCGACCTTCGCGCCCGGCGCGTCCTGCGCCAGCAGTTCGCGCTCGATTGCGCTCACCACCAAGGTAGCGTCGCTGCGTGCGATCACGTCCAGTTCGAGTTCGCGCGTGCGTTCGGCCGCACGCAGCTGCGCGGCGTCGCCCGCGACTTCGGCGCCTCGCCGTTCGCGCAGGTAATGCAGGTCGATGCTGTCGAAGACGATCCGCGCCCGCGGCGCGTGCTGGCGCAGCGCGGGCAGGAATTCGCGCGCCACGTAATGGCGACAGACCACTGCCGTGTCGAAGCGGTGGCCGTGCTTGCGCAACCACGCCGGTGCGTTGTCGACGTGCGGCGCATGCCAGACTTCGATGCCGAGTTGCTGCAGGGCTTCGGTGTAGTCCGGGTCGTAGGCGCGGTCGGCGGGAAGAAACACGACGTGCGCGCTTTCTTCCCGTAGCAGTCGGAACAGATTGACCAGGCGCAGCGAGCCCGAGTCGCGGTCGGGCCGCGGCGTGGCTTCGTCGATGACCAGGACGGTGCGGCGGCGGGCACGCATCGCCGCGACGTCGAGTGCGATGTCAGGCGTGGGATAAGCCGCGAGTACGTTCTGCCATTTCTCGCGGAAGACGCCGCGATTACGCACCTGGTAGGCCTTGGTGCCGCTGCCGGTGTCGGTGCCGGCGGTGACGCCTTCCATGTGCACCACGCGCGAGGCGGGCTGGTAAAGCGCGCCGTACCCGGCCGCGCGGACCGCGAACGCCAGATCCGTGTCTTCGTAATAGGCCGGTGCGTAGCGCGTATCGAAGCCGCCAAGGCGCTGGAACAGTTCGCGTGGCATCGCGATCGCCGCGCCCGAGCAGTAATCGGCTTCGCGCACGAAGGCATGGCGCGGATCGTCCGGTGACTCGAAGCGTCCGTAATTCGCCGCGCTGCCATCCGCGAACACCACGCCGCCAGCTTCCTGCAGACGGCCGTCCGGATAGATCAACTGCGCGCCCGCCAGCCCGCACTGCGGTTGCTCGTCGAACGTGCGCAGCAGGGCGTCGAGCCAGCCCGGCTGCGGCACGGTGTCGTTGTTGAGAAAGACCACATAGTCGCCCTGCGCGAGCGCGGCGCCGTCGTTGCAGGCGGCAATGAAGCCGCCGTTACTGGCGCGGCGGTGGTAGCGGAGGCCCTTGATCTGGCGCAGCGAGGCTTCGGTCGCGTCGGACGAGCCGTCGTCGACGACGATCACTTCGCACGCGGCCTGCGGCGGATGCGAGGCCAATCCGCGCAGGCACGCCAGCGTGTAGGCGAACTGGTTGTAGACGGGGATGACGATGCTGGCTCGCGGCGCGCTGGCCGGGTCGCCACGCAACGCGGCCAGCGAGAAAGGCGAGAACGGGGCAGCCTCGGGCAGGTAGAGCGCACGCACGCTGGCCATGGGCGCGCGGCGCAGGTGCTTCTGCACGCGCTGCCAGGACGCGCGCACGCCGCGGGTGCGCAGGCTGGCGATCCCGCGCCGCACCAGTCCCGCGCTTCGATTGAACAGGAACCGTAGCTCGGTCCAGCGTATGGCCATGGGGTCGTTCCACTCCTTCAGGGCAGCCTGTCCGGCGCGTGAACGGTTTTGGGCGTAGGACGCCCCAAGTGAACCCTGCACGAGAAACCGGGACTGCCGGCGCGCGGAGCCGCGAGCGGCCTGCGCTAGACTCGCCCAACTCGGGCTCGGCCCACCTATTCTGGCATCCAGTGGCGATCGATTACGACGAAGACGAAGGCAGCGGACAGGAGCGGGGCAGCGAAACCGGGCAGTGGAAGCGGCGGCTGGTCACCTGGACTCTGGCGGCGATCGGCCTCGGCCTGGGCTTTCTCATTCCTTACACGCTGTATCTCAATCACCAGGTCACCGAACGCTTCGGCCGCCTGAAGTGGCAGATCCCGACCCGCGTCTATGCGCGTCCGCTGGAGCTGCGGCCGGGCCTGGCGCTGGATACGCGCACGCTCAAGACCGAACTGGACGCGGCCGGCTATCACGAAGGCGACGGCAGCCGCGAAGGCAGCTACGCCCAGAGCGCCGGTCACTGGAAGATCTCCAGCCGCGGCTTCAACGATGTCGACGGCGCCGTGCCGGCGCGGCGGATCGACGTTGCGATTTCCGGCAGCCACGTCGCCAGCGTGCGCGATGTCGCCAGCAAGGGTTCGCTCAAGGTCGCGCGCCTGGATCCGGCGCGCATCGCCACGCTCTACGGCCAGGCGCAGGAGGAACGCCGCCTGGTGCGGATCGAGGAAGTGCCCGAACTCCTCGTCACCGGCCTGCAGGCGGTCGAGGACCGCGACTTCAACCATCACATCGGCATCGACTTCACCGGCATGCTGCGCGCGGCGTTCAAGACCGCGACGGGGCGCAAGCAGGGTGCGAGCACGCTGACCCAGCAGCTCGCGCGCAGCGGCCTGCTCGGCATCGGCAAGGAGCAGACCTGGACCCGCAAGGGCAAGGAAATCCTCTACGCCCTGATCATCGACGCGCGCTATGAAAAGCGCGACATCCTCGAGGCCTATCTCAACCAGGTCTACATGGGGCAGCGCGGTTCGCAGGCGATCCATGGCGTGGCCGCGGCGTCGGAATTCTGGTTCGGGCGCGACCTGCGCGACCTCAATACCGAACAGATCGCCTTGCTCGTGGGCATCGTGCGCGGTCCGTCGTGGTACGACCCGCGGCGCAATCCCGAGCGCGCGCTGGAACGCCGCAATTTCGCCCTCGGCGAATTCCGCGAAACCAACCTGATCGACGAGAAGGAATACCAGCGCGCGCTGAAGGCACCCCTGGGAGTGACGCCGGAAGCGGGCACGATGGCGCCGAACCGCTTCCCGGCCTATGTCGATCTCGTGCGCCGGCAGCTCGCGCGCGACTATCCGGCCGACCAGCTCGCCGGTGCGGGCTTGAGCGTGATGACCGGCATGTCGCCGTCGGCGCAGGCCTTCGCCGAGGGCGCGGTGACGCGCACGCTGAAGAGCCTGGACAGCAATCGCCGCCCGCCGCTGCAGGCGGGCCTGGTCGTCACTGACGTGCACAACGGCCTGGTAGTCGCCGTCGTCGGCAGCCGCGAACACACCGAGCATGGCTTCAACCGTGCGGTGGAAGCGCAGCGTCCGGTCGGTTCGCTGCTCAAGCCTTTCGTCTACCTGCTCGCGCTGGCGACGCCGGACCGCTACTCGCTGGCCAGTTGGGTCGACGACTCGCCGGTCACGGTGGACCTGGGCCGCGGCAAGCAGTGGAGCCCCGGCAATTCCGACGGCCGCAGCCACGGCAGCGTGCGCCTGATCGACGCGCTATCGATGTCGTACAACCAGGCCACGGTCCGCATCGGCATGAAGGTCGCGCCCGAACGCATCGCCGACCTGATCCACACGCTCGCCGGCATCCAGGCCGAACCGCGCCCGTCGCTGATCCTCGGCGCGGTCGACCAAAGCCCGTATGCGATGGCGCAGCTGTACCAGTTCCTCGCCAGCGGCGGGCAGATCCAGCCGCTGCATGCGGTGCGCGGCGTGCTTGGCGCCAACGGCCGCGCGCTCAAGCGCTACGACACCACGCCCGCACCCGCGCAGGAAGGCGACGCGATCGCCGCGCGCCTGATCACCATCGCCGGACAACACACGGTCACCAGCGGCACTGCGGCGCCCCTGGTCCGCGACGGCCTGGGCCGCCTCAACGCCGCCGGCAAGACCGGCACGAGCAACGACGGCCGCGACAGCTGGTTCGCCGGATGGACCGGCGATCACCTCGCGGTGATCTGGGTCGGCAACGATCAGAACAAGGAAACCGGCCTGTACGGCGCGACCGGCGCGATGCGCGTGTGGTCGGCGATGTTCTCGCGTCTGCCCAGCGCACCGTTGCAGGTGGGCGACAAGGGCATCGACTGGCAGTGGGTGATCGACAGCAATACGACCGATGCCGATTGCCCGGGCGCACGCCGAATGGCCTTCGTCGCCGGCTTCGCGCCGCAGTACGCACCGTGTCCGATGCAGCAGCCGGCCGCGGAAGAAGAAGGCGGCGGTTGGCGCGAATGGTTCGGCCTGGGCCGCGACAAGGACGAACCCGAACAGCGCGAGGCGCCGCCTCCGCCCGATCAGCAATGAGCCCGACGATCCGCAACAGCATCGCGATGGGCGTGAGCGCGCTGTGGCTCGGCGCCTGCGCGACGTCGGCGCCCGAACCCGCGGCGCCCGCTTACGACGCCGTGGCCATCGTGCAGGCCATCCGCGCCGCAGGTGCCGCAAACGCAACCGAGCTCGACGTGCAGCCGCTACGCGATCCGCAGGTGGAAGACCTGCGCCAGCAGGCCGAACAGCTCGAAGCCAAACGCATGTACCGCAGCGCAGCCGAACTGCTCGACCGCGCGCTGGCCCTCAACGCCAGCGATCCGGCGCTGCTGCAGGAGCGCGCCGAGCTCGCCTTCCTGCTGCACGAACCGGCGCAGGCGCAGCAACACGCGAAGCAGGCGGTCGAGCTGGGTTCGACCACCGGACCGCTCTGCCGCCGTCACTGGGAAACGCAATTGCAGGCAGCCCTGCTGCGCGCCAACGATCGCCTGATCCGTCGCGGCGAAAGCGAAGCCCAGGCCACCGCGCGCGTACAGGCGGCCGCGACGGAAGTGCGTGAGGCACGCGTCAAGCGCGAAGCCTGCACCGTCGCTGCACCCAATCGATTCTGATGGCGAGTTCCCGATGACGAGTCGCCTGGCCGAAGCCAGCCGCGCCGCGTTGAGCGAAGGCGGTGAACTCGCGTCGAAGATCGATGCGTTCGCGCCGCGCGCGGCGCAGCAGGATCTGTCCGCGGCGATCGCGGATGCGTTCGAAACGCGTGGCACGCTGATCGCCGAAGCCGGCACGGGCACCGGCAAGACCTTCGCTTATCTGGTTCCGGCCTTGCTGTCGGGGCTGAAGACGATCATCTCCACCGGCACGCGCGCGCTGCAGGACCAGCTCTACCACCGCGACCTGCCGCGCGTGCGCGATGCGCTGGGCCGCGGCCTGAAGACGGCGCTGCTCAAGGGCCGCGCGAACTATCTATGCCTGTACCGCCTGAATCAGGCCAAGGGCGAGCCGCGCTTCGCCAACCGCGAACAGATCGCGCAGTTCCAGCGCATCGTCGCGTGGAGCGGGCGCACGCGCATGGGCGATCTGTCCGAGGTCGAAGCGCTGCCCGAGGATTCGCCGCTGCTGCCGATGGTGACCTCGACCGCCGACAACTGCCTCGGCAGCGAGTGTCCGCTCTTCGCCGACTGCTTCGTCGTGCAGGCGCGCCAGCGCGCGCAGGCCGCGGACATCGTGGTCGTGAATCACCATCTGTTGCTGGCCGATCTTGCGCTCAAGCAGGAAGGCTTCGGCGAAATCCTGCCGGGCGCGCAGGCCTTCGTCGTCGACGAGGCGCATCAGTTGCCCGACCTGGCGGCGCAGTTCTTCGGCGAGTCGCTGAGCGCGCGGCCGCTGGTGGAACTCGCGCGCGATGCCATCGCCGAATGCAAGGACGTATCCGGTTCGCTCGCGGCCGTGCAGGGGCCGGCGCGCGAACTCGAACACACGGTGCGCGCGTTGCGCGCCGCGATGGACGAACTGCCGGTGCGTGGCACCCGTCGGCGCGTGGCGGAGTCGTTAGCGGCCGAGCAGGCGTTCGATGCGTTCGATGCGGCGCTGGATCACCTGCGCGCGACCCTGGAGCCGCTGCGCGAATCCGCGCCCGGTTTCGACAGCTGCGCGGCGCGCGCGCAGGAATTCCTGTCGCGGCTGCGCCGGTGGCGCGGCGAAGCGCCGGCACCTGGCGATAGCGATGACGAGGAAGTTCCGTTCGATGCGTTCGCGGATGCGGACGATGATGCCGCGCCCGCTAAAGCGGAAGAAGACAGCGGCGTGCACTGGTTCGAACTCACCGCGCGCGGCTTCCGCCTCAGCCGCACGCCGCTCGACGTGGCCGGGCCGCTGGCCCAGCACCGCGAGCGCTCGATGGCGGCCTGGGTGTTCACCTCGGCGACGCTGGCGGTCGGCGGCCGCTTCGATCACTACGCCGCCAAGCTCGGCCTGCACGAGCCGCGCACGCTGCTGGCGCCCAGCCCCTTCGACTGGCCGGAACAGGCGTTGTGCTACTTGCCGACCGGGCTGCCCGATCCGAGCGTGCGCCACTACAGCGATAGCCTGATCGACAAGCTGCGCCCCGTGCTCGAAGCGTCGAAGGGCCGCGCCTTTCTGCTCTTCGCCTCGCATCGCGCGCTGCGCGAAGCGGCGGAGCTGCTGCGCGGCGGGCCGTGGCCCCTGTTCGTGCAAGGCGAAGCGCCCCGCCCGGTGTTGCTGGAACGCTTCCGCGCCTCGGGCAACGGCGTGCTGCTGGGCGCGGCGAGTTTCCGCGAAGGCGTCGACGTCGCCGGCGAGGCGCTGAGCGTCGTGATCATCGACAAGCTGCCGTTCGCTGCGCCTGACGATCCGGTCTTCGAAGCGCGGCTGGAGGCGATCCGCCGCAATGGCGGCAATCCCTTTCGCGACGAACAGCTGCCGCAGGCAGTGATCGCGTTGAAGCAGGGCGCCGGCCGCCTGATCCGCACCGAGAGCGATCGCGGCGTGCTGGTGCTGTGCGACCCGCGGATCAGTTCGAAGACCTACGGCAAGGTGTTCCTGGATTCGCTGCCGCCGTTGCCGAGGACGCGCAGGATCGAGGATGTGGCGGCGTTTTTTGCGGTGGAACCGTCGTAGAGGCGTTAGGCTTTCCGCGCCCCCGCTTTCCCGTTCCCCATTGCCGATGAAACTCCTCGCCATCGAAACCGCCACCGAAGCCTGTTCCGTCGCCCTGTGGCTCGACGGCGAGGTGCGCGAACGCTTCGAGATCGCGCCGCGGCGCCATGCCGAGCTGACGCTGCCCTGGGCCGAGCAGTTGCTGGAACAGGCCGGGGTGAAAAAGTCGCAGCTCGATGCCATCGCGATCGGCCGCGGCCCTGGCGCGTTCACCGGCGTACGTCTGGCCGTGGCGATCGGGCAGGGCATGGCGCTCGCGCTCGATCGGCCGATGGTGCCGGTTTCGACCCTGGCCGCGCTGGCCTTGCAGGCGCCCGGTCCGCGCGTGCTCGCGGCGATCGATGCGCGCATGGGCGAGGTCTATGCGGCGGCATTCGAACTGCGCGATGGCGATGCGATCGCGCTCGATGCCGAGCGCGTGCTGCCGCCGAATGCGGTGGTTCTGCCCGAGGCGACAGGCTGGCACGGCGTCGGCACCGGCTTCGCCGCGCAGGACGGTGCGCTTGCTGCGCGCGCACGTGCGCATTTCGCCGCCATCGATGCCGCCGCGCTTCCGCATGCGGCCGACGTCGCCCGCCTGGCCGCGCTGGCCTACGCCCGCGGCGAAGCGGTGGCCCCGGAGTTCGCCGAACCGGCGTATTTGCGCGACAACGTCGCCCTCACCATTGCCGAGCAGCAGGCCCTGCGCGATGCCAACAAGTAAGCGCTTGCTTCGCTCCCTTTGGATTCTCGCCTGCCTGGCGGCGGGCGTTCCCATCGCCGCGACGCAGGCCGCCGAGCAGGTGTGGCGCGGCACGGTCGGAACCGCGGCGGTAGTGGTGGAACTCGATCCCCAGGCCGAGCCGGCGAGCGGTCGCTATTTCTATACGCGCTATCTGCGCGACATCCGGCTAGAGAACGCGGAGTCCGGCAAAGCGCTGCGCCTGCATGAGGCGACCGCGGGCGAGGCAAAGACCGCCGAATGGGCGCTCGACACTTCGACCGCCGGCGAACTGCGGGGCGAATGGATCGGTGCCGATGGCCATCGCCTGCCGATCCGGCTCACGCGTTTCGACGCGGCCAAGGAGCGCGATCCGGAACGGGAAAAGTTGCTGCACGACAGTCCCTACGAATACCTGCGCAGCGCGAAATTGCGGCTCGATCCCGGCGGGGTAGAGACGGTCGGCAATTACCGCCTGCAATGGTTCGAAGAACCGCACACTCAGGTTTCGCTGTTCAAGGTCGAGTCCGGCTACCCCGACGCGGTGCGCCAGCGCATCAACCGCGTGCTGCGCGAGCGGCACTGGCAGCAGATCAGCGATGCCATGGGCTGCGTGGCGGAGAGCAACGGCGACTACGAGGCGACGACCACGTTGCGTCGGATCGACGCCACGATCCTCAGTGTCAGTGTGTTCGCGAGCTACTACTGCGGCGGGGCGCATCCGGATTACGGCGACAGTCCGATCAATATTGACCCGCGCACCGGCCGCGAGCTCGTTCTGGAGGATGTGCTCTGGCTGGGCAAGGGCACGCCGCCGCGCTTCAACGGGCCCACCGAAGACGCCTTCTTCAAGTACCGCAGCGAGACGCTGGCGCCGTGGCTCGCAAGCATGATGGCCAAGCGCCATCCGAATGAGGTCGAAGAAGCGGATTGCGACTACACCGATCCGGAGGTCTGGAAGTACGTGTCCTGGTACGTCCGCGACGATGGGCTCTATCTCGGTCCCAGCTTCGCGCGCGCCGCGCGAAACTGCGAATACCCGGAGTGGTCGGTGTTGCCCTGGAAGGACATCGCGCGGCATCCGGGGCGGGTGCGAGTCGGCCCCGCTGCGCCCAAACCCTCCGGCAAATAATCGCGCCGACTTTGCGGGCGCGCCTCAATCGTCGATCAGTTCCCCGCCCGGCATGAACAGCCAGGTCCGGGTGACGTGCAGGATGTCCGGGTTTTCCTCGGTCTTGGGCAGCGGCGCATAAGGCTCGGCCAGCTTGGCGATGCGCAGAGCCGAGGAGTCCAGGAGGGGAATGCCGCTGGACTGGATCACCTGCGCGCGTTCCACCGTGCCGTTGCGGCGGATCGCGATGGTGATGACGACCTTGCCGGCCAGGTGGCGGCGGCGCGCTTCGTCCGGGTAGTTGAGATTGCCCACGCGCTCCACGCGCTTGACCCATTCGCTCAGGTAGGTCGCCCAGGCGTATTCGGTGGTGCTGGCGGACACGAACTTGCGCTTGGGCCGCTTGGCGTATTGCTCAGAGCGCAGGTGGATCTCCGCCGCCAGTCGGGCCATGGCGATGTCGCGGGCGATCTTCTCGCGGCCGCGCGGCAGCAGCTGCTCGTCGGGCGGCGGGGTGGCCTGGGCCTTGGCGATTTCGGTTTCGCTGTGCAGGGTGCTGATCACGCGATCCTGCGGCGCCGGCTGCGGCGCGGGCGACTGAGCGCGCAGCGGGCGCGGGGCGATCCCCGGTTCCGGCTGCGGGGCCAGGCCGGATTGGGTTTCGCGTGGGCGGGTGGTCTTCTCGTGCTCGCCGCCGCCCTGGTTGGTCGCCTGGGCGAGGAAGTCGGCCTGCTTCCGGGTGAGCGGCGAGGTCGTCTCGGTCAGGATCACGTCCAGGGTCGGCATGACCGGCGCCGCGCTTTCCACCGCCCAGCCCACGCCGAGCAGGAGCATGGCGTGGACCAGCACCGACAGCACCATGGTGGCGCTGATGCGGCGGTTTTCACCCAGCGCGTATTCGCCGGGGTGGGGCGGGACGCGGGCGGCGACGGTGCTCATGCGGACAGGTTCACGCGGACAGTTTCTGTTCGATGCAGTCGAACAGCAGGCCGGCGATGTTCAAGCCGAACTGGGCGTCGATCTCCCGGATGCAGGTGGGGCTGGTGACGTTGACCTCGGTGAGATAGTCGCCGATGACGTCCAGACCGACGAAGATCATGCCGCGGCGGCGAAGTTCCGGACCGACCTGGGCGGCGATCCAGCGGTCGCGCTCGCTCAGCGGCTGGCCGAGGCCCTTGCCGCCGGCGGCGAGGTTGCCGCGGAATTCGTCGCCCTGGGGGATCCGGGCCAGGCAGTAGTCCACCGGCTCGCCGTCGATCAGCAGGATCCGCTTGTCGCCCTCCGTGATCTCCGGCAGGTAGCGCTGTGCCATCGCCAGCTCGCGGCCACCGGCGGTGAGGGTTTCCAGGATCACGTTGGTGTTCGGATCGCCGGCGCGGACCCGGAAGATCGAGCGCCCACCCATGCCGTCCAAGGGCTTGAGCACCACGTCGCCGTGTTCGGCCACGAAGGCCTTGAGTACGGCGGCCTCGCGGCTCACCACCGTCGCCGGGACGCATTGCGGGAATTCCAGCGCGGCCAGCTTCTCGTTCATATCGCGCAGGCCCTGGGGGTCGTTGACCACCAGGGCCCCGGCGCGCTGCGCCAGGCCCAGGATATGGGTGTCGTTGAGATAGGCGGTGTCGACCGGCGGGTCCTTGCGCATCAGCACGACCTGGCCGGGCCCGAAGGTCCAGCGGGTCCAGTCGCCCAGCGTGTACCAGCCGGCCGGGTCGTCCTTCACGGACAGCGGCGCGACCGTTGCCTGCGCCTGCCCGCCGGCCACCGCCAGCCCGCCCGGACGGACGTACCAGAGCTGGTGCCCGCGGCGCTGCCCTTCCAGCAGCATGGCGAAGGTGGAGTCCTTGGCGATCTTGATGGACCCGATCGGATCCATCACCACTACGATGTCGATACCCGGATGCGAGGGCATGGTGCCTTTGCTGAGGTGGCTGGCGTGAAAAAAGCTGCGCGCGATGGTAGCAGGCGGGGTCGGAGCCACGCCGGCCCATGCCGCAAAACGTCACGTTCCTGCCGTGCAAGTGCAAACCGGGTCGCGATTGTGCAAGCCCGCACATTCAGAAAGGGGGGGATGTGCAGCGTCGCTTGACAGTCCGCGCTATGCTTGAAATAAAGGCACTTCGCGACGTGCGGGGCTCGCCGTGGCACAGGGGATTGAAAGCATGCAAGAGGGTCGCAACGGCAACCTCGAAGGTCTGAAGGTCATGGTGATCGACGACTCCAAGACCATTCGAAGGACCGCCGAGACGCTGCTCAAGCGCGAAGGCTGCGATGTGGTGACCGCGACCGACGGCTTCGAGGCCCTGGCCAAGATCGCCGACCAGCAGCCGCAAATCATCTTCGTGGACATCATGATGCCGCGTCTGGATGGCTACCAGACCTGCGCGTTGATCAAGAACAACCAATTGTTCAAGAACACGCCGGTGATCATGTTGTCTTCCAAGGACGGCCTGTTCGACAAGGCCCGCGGCCGCATCGTGGGCTCCGAGCAGTATCTGACCAAGCCGTTCACGCGCGAGGAACTCCTCGACGCGATCCGTAATCATGTACACGCCTGACCGGGGGGTAGGGCATCAATGGCACGTATTCTGCTGATCGAGGATTCGCCGACCGACACCGCGGTCCTCACCCAGCTGCTGGAGCGTAACGGACATCAAGTCCTCACCTCCGTCAGCGCCGAAGACGGCATCGCCGCCGCGAAGCGCGAACTGCCCGACCTCGTCATCATGGACGTGGTCCTGCCGGGCATGAACGGCTTCCAGGCGACTCGCGCCCTGTCGCGCGACGCCGCGACCAGCGCCATCCCGGTGCTGATCGTGAGCACCAAGGACATGGACACCGACAAGGCCTGGGGCATGCGCCAGGGCGCGCGCGACTACATCGTCAAGCCGCCGCGCGAGGCCGAGCTCATCGCCCGGATCAACGCGGTCCTGGGCCACTAAGCAGGTCGCACAGTGAGCAGCACACCTTCCGCGCTCAGCCCGTTCGAGCTGCTGGCCGATTACGAGCGCCGCAGTCTCGAACACGTTGCCGGTTTGCCCGAGCAGCTGGATGCACCGGGCCTCTGGCGCGGCGTCGGCTATCGCGTCGGCTCCGTCCGACTCGCCTCGGGCTTCGACGAAGTCCGCGAAATCCTGCCGTTGCCGCCGATCACCCAGGTTCCCGGCGCGCAGCCGTGGATGCTGGGCGTGGCCAACGTGCGCGGCAATCTGCTGCCCATCGTCGACCTCAAGCAGTTCCTGGCCGGGGAGCGCACCGTGCTGCACGAAAGCCAGCGCGTGCTGCTGGTCCGCCAGCCCGGCGGCGACGTCGCCGTGCTGATCGACGAACTGTTCGGCCAGCGTAGCTTCAACGAATCGCAGAAGCTCGCCGAGCCGCAGGCCGACGAAGATCCGCGGTACCCGGGACGCTACATGCACTTCGTCGACCGCGCCTACCGCGTCGGCGAGCAGGACTGGGGCATCTTCAGCCTGGATCGGCTGGCTCGCACTCCCGAATTCCGTCAAGCCGCCGGCTGACGCCATCAAACAAGCAGCAACGCAAGCAGCAATCGCCAACGAGGTTGAACCATGAGCACTGTGATGAATCCCAAGGGCCGCGGCCTCGGCGTCAATACCTGGTTGACGATCCTCGGCGTTTCGGTGGTCATTTTCGGCCTCAACGCCGGTTACGCGACGTACAAGGGCTCGCGCCTGGCAGGTGCCAGCTCCTCGGCGGCGGCGCTGCAGGTGAACTCGCAGCGCCTCGCGGTGCAGGGCGCCGAGGCGGTGGGCGGCGACAAGGACGCGTTCTCCGCGTTCAAGGCGACCAAGGCGCAGATGGACGCCGACATGAAGCAGCTCAACGACCGCTTCGGCGGCGAGCTGGGCGTCTCCGGCGACATCGAAAAGGTGAGCAACACCTGGGACCTGGTGGGTAAGAACGCCGACCAGGTCATCGCCTCCGAAGCCTCGGTGACCGGCCTGGCGACCAAGGCCGACAGCTTCGCGGCCAAGGTGCCGCAGCTGCAGGCGCGCCTGGACGAACTGGTGCGCGCGATGTCCTCGAGCGGTTCGCCGGCCTCGCAGGTCTATCTCGCCCTGCGCCAGAACGTGCTGGCCGGCCAGATCGACAAGAACATCACCGCGATGCGCGCCGGCGGTACCGGCGCCTCGATCGCCGGCGACCAGCTGACCCGCACCGCCGCCGTGTTCGGCAACGTGCTGTCCGGCCTGCGCAAGGGCGACGCCGCGCTCGGCGTGACCCCGCTGACCAACGGCGGCGCGCTCGCCGCGCTGGGCCAGGCCGAAGCGCTGTGGACCGACATGAAGAAGGACCTGGACGCGATCGGCGCCGGTTCCAAGAGCCTGTTCACCGCGCAGGCCGCCGCCGGCACGATCACCAGCGAATCGGGCACGCTGCTGGGCCAGTCCGAGTCGCTGTTCCGCTCGCTCACCGCATTCGGTTCGGTGCGCAGCAAGAACCCGCTCGGCCACATCCTGATTTCGGTGCTGTCCGGTATCGCGGCGATCCTGGCGATCGTCGGCTTGCTGGTGTCGTTGAACCGCGCCCAGCAGAAGCGCTACCAGACCACCAAGGAACTCAACGACCGTAACCAGGAGGCGATCATGCGCCTGCTGGACGAAATGGGTTCGCTCGCGGAAGGCGACCTGACCGTGAAGGCGACCGTGACCGAGGACATGACCGGCGCGATCGCGGACTCGATCAACTTCGCCGTCGAACAGCTGCGCAGCCTGGTGCAGACGATTACCGACACCTCGGTGCAGGTGGCCTCCAGCGCGCAGGAAACGCAGGCGACCGCCATGCACCTGGCCGAAGCCGCCGAACACCAGGCGCAGGAAATCAGCTCCGCCTCCGACCGTATCAGCGAAATCGCGGCGAGCATCGACCAGGTCTCGAAGAACTCCGCCGAATCCGCGGACGTGGCGCAGCGCTCCGTGCAGATCGCGACCAAGGGCGCCGGCGTCGTGCGCCAGACGATCGCGGGCATGGACTCGATTCGCGACCAGATCCAGGAAACCTCGAAGCGAATCAAGCGACTGGGTGAGTCGTCGCAGGAAATCGGCTCGATCGTGGAACTGATCAACGACATCTCGGAACAGACCAACATCCTGGCGCTGAACGCGGCGATTCAGGCGGCCTCGGCCGGTGAAGCGGGCCGCGGCTTCGCGGTGGTGGCGGACGAAGTGCAGCGACTCGCCGAACGCGCCTCGAACGCGACCAAGCGAATCGAAACCCTGGTCCAGACCATTCAGTCCGACACCAACGAAGCGGTGTCGTCGATGGAACAGACGACCTCGGAAGTGGTCGCCGGTGCGCGCCTCGCCGAAGACGCGGGTACCGCGCTGGGCGAGATCGAAAAGGTGTCGTCCGACTTGTCCGGCCTCATTCAGGGCATCTCGACCGCGGCGAAGCAGCAGTCCAACGCCGCGTCGAACATCACCCAGACGATGAATACCATCCAGTCGATTACCGCGCAGACTTCGCAGGGTGCGAGCCAGACGGCGCAGTCGATTGGAAACCTGGCGCAGCTCGCGGCGGACCTGCGCCGCTCGGTCGCCGACTTCAAGCTGCCCGCCTGACCGACGCCGGACGGAAACGAAACGAGATGGACGGCCTGAAGGCAAACCGCTCCGCGCCTGCGTCCGCCCCTGAGGCGGGCGCTGCGGCCGCGCGTGCACACGGAGGCAACCGATGACCGTGTTGCGCGACGCGATCGATACCACCACGCTGGGTTGGGTCAAGCCCGAACTCGATGCCACGTTGCGCCTGGCGCGCGACGAAATCGAGGCATTTGCCGAGCACCCGGCGCAGGTCGCGCACATGAAGACCTGCGCGGCGCACATGCACCAGGTGCATGGCACTTTGCGCATGATCGAGCTGTACGCCCCGGCGATGGTCGCCGAGGAGATGGAACGGCTGGCGCTGTCGCTGCTGCGCGGCGAAGTCGCCGAACGCGACGACGCCTGCGCGGCGCTGATGCGCGGCGTGGTGCAGTTGCCTGACTATCTGGAGCGACTGCAGGGCGGCCATCGCGACATTCCCATCGTGCTGCTGCCGCTGCTCAACGAGCTGCGCGCGACGCGCGGTGAGACCGGGCTGAGCGAGAGCGTGCTGTTCTCGCCGGACCTCGATCGTCCGCTGCCGGAAAACCTGCCCGCCCCGGCGCCGTCCGCGCCGAAGCCGGCCCGCGATGAACTCATGACTCACCTGGGCGCGCTGCGCGATGCCCTGGCGACGTGGCCCGAAGACGGCGCGCCGGCGGATGCCGCCAAGCTCGCCCGGATCGTCGACGCGCTGCTCGCGCAGGTCGAGACCGAACCGCTGCGCCGCATGTTGTGGGTCGCCTCGTCGGTGGCCGGCGCCCTGCGCGACGGCGCGCTGTCGGCCAACCGCGGCGTGCGCCAGGCCTTTGCCGGCGTCGAACGCGAATCGCGGCAGTTGCTGGTCGAAGACACCTTCGCGTTCAGCGCGCCGCGTCCCGACGCCGCCGCCGAACCGACCCGCCAGCTGCTGTACCACGTGGCGCACAGCGAGAGCCAACACCCGGCCCTCAACAGCCTGCGCCAGACCTTCGACCTCGCCGGCCAAATGCCCAGCGAGGACGAACTCGAACACGCCCGCGGCAGCCTCAGCGGCCGCAACCGCGCGCTGCTCGACACCGTTTCGGCCGCGATCAAGGAAGACCTGCTGCGAGTCAAGGACGCGCTCGATCTGCACCTGCGCACGCGCCAGACCGACGTCAACGAACTGCAGCCGCAGGTCGATGCGCTGACCCGCGTCAGCGACACGCTCGGCATGATGGGCCTGGGCGTCGCGCGCAACGTGGTGATGCAGCAGCGCGACGCCATGCGCGAGATAGTCGCCGGTCGCCGCGCCGCCGACGAAGGCGCGCTGCTCGACGTCGCCGGCGCCCTGCTGTACGTGGATGCCTCGCTCGACGATCAGGTCGCGCGGCTGGGCCGTCCGGATTCGGCCGGTGAAGAAGATCTCCTCGCCGGCGAGCGCAACAAGGTCCTCGACGTCGTCGTGCGCGAAGCCATCGCCAACTTCGGCGATGCGCGCCAGTCGTTCGTGGCCTTCGTCGAAACCGGCTGGGAGCACGCCGAACTGGGCGAAGTCCCGCGCCTGCTCGACGAAGTCGGCGGTGCCCTGCGCATGCTCGAACAGCCGCAGCCCGCGGACTACCTGGTCGCGGTCAAGCGCTACGTCGAAGTCGAACTGCTGCATCGCAAGCGCGTACCGAACAGCCAGCAGCTGGACACCATGGCCGATGCCCTGGCCAGCCTGGAGTACTACCTGGAAGCCCTGCGCGACCAGCGTCCGGCGCGCGATGAAATCCTCGAGATCGCCCGCCACGCCCTGGAGCGCCTGCGTTACTGGCCGCTGCCGGCGATGGAAGAGACCGGTGCTGCCGAACCGACGGTCGCCGAAGCGCTGCAGCTGTCGCCCGAACTGGCCGACGCGCTGGACTTCGGCAAGATCGAGCCGTTCCGCGGCGTCACCCATGCTCCGGCGGCTCCGCCGGCCATGCCGACGCACACCATCGTCGATACGCCCGCCGCGCCGGTTGCCGAGCACGCGCACGCACCGGTGGCCGAGACCGCCGCCGCCGTCGCGGCCGGTGGTTTCGAGCGCAGCGACGATATCGACGACGAGATCCGCGAAGTCTTCCTGGAAGAATTGCAGGAAGAGATCGCCAACCTCGGCGAGCTGTTGCCGCCGTGGCGCGAGCATCCGGACGATGCCGAGCGCCTGCGTCCGATCCGCCGCGTCTTCCACACGCTCAAGGGCAGCGGCCGTCTGGTCGGCGCCAAGACCCTCGGCGAGTTCAGCTGGAAGGTCGAGAACATGCTCAACCGCGTGCTCGACGGCACGCGTCCGGCAAGTCCCGCCGTGGTCGCGCTGGTAGGCCAGGCCTACGACGCGCTGCCGCAGCTGCATGCCGCCCTGCGCGGCGAAGGCACCATCACCGCCGACCTGGCCGGCCTGGAAGCCGTGGCCGATCGTCTGGCCGCCGGCGAAGAAGCCTTCTTCACTCCGGTCGCCGCTCCCGCCCCCGTGGCGGAGCCGGTTGCCGAACCCGTTGTGGAGCTCGTCCCCGAACTCGCCGACGCCGCCGTCGTCTCCATCGACATGGGCGGTCTGCACGCCGAACCCGCGGAGCCGGCCGCCGAGCCCGCCGCCGCGACGGCGGAACCTGTCGTCATTGCCGGCGTGCCCGCGTCGGTCGATGCGGTGTTGCTGGAAATCCTGGCCGGCGAAGTCGGCGGCCATCTGGCCACGATCGAGAACTGGCTGGATGCAGCACGCGAAGCGCCGCTGCCGGCGACCGAAGCCCTGCAGCGCGCCGTGCACACGCTCAACGGTGCCTTCGCGATGACCGAAGTGCCCGTGATCACCGAGATCACCGGGCCGACCGAAACCTATATCAAGCGTCTGCTCGCTGTCGGTGGGCTGCCCACGGGCGAGGGCGTCGCCGCGATGGGCGACGTCGCCGCCGCCATCCAGGGCACCATGCAGGGCCTGCAATCGCCCGTGCCGCACGTGCCGCATTTCGAGGGCCTGGCCGCACGCATGCAGGCACTGCGCGACAGCCTGCCCGAGGCGCGCGCGTATCAGCTCGTCGAAGAAGAGAGCGCTGGCGCGCTGCCGGACTTCGACTTCAGCGAGTTCACCGATCTGGCGGCCGAAGTGGGCGCCGACGCCATGGCGGCTGCGCCTGCTGCTGCGGCTGCACCGGTCGTTTCGACCGCCTTCGCCTCGCTGGCTCTGGAGCCGCTTGAAGCCACAGCGCTCGATAGCGGAGCCGAGACGCAAGATCTCGAAGCCGAGCGTGCCGAAGCCGAACGCGTCGAAACCGAACGCCTCGAAGCCGAACGCCTCGAAGCCGAACGTCTCGAAGCCGAGCGCCTCGAAGCCGAACGCCTCGAAGCCGAACGCCTCGAAGCCGAACGTCTCGAAGCCGAGCGTCTC
>NZ_BAAGSX010000012.1:0-140037 GCF_054782215.1 Lysobacter terrae | reverse complement strand
GGCGTTTGGTAACACGGCGCCGATCGAGGATGTGGACGGCGACACCATAAAGCTGGTGTTCAATCAGCGCTTCCCGGGCCAACGTTATGATGCGGCGAGTGGCGTCAACTACAACTACAAACGAGACTATGAGCCGGGCTCTGGGCGCTATATCGAAAGCGATCCAATTGGTCTGTGGGGAGGCATGTCCAGCTATTCGTATGTCAAGGGCATGCCGCTAACAGCTACTGATTCTTTGGGGTTGCTTATCATGAGCAACTCTTGCACGAAGTCCGCGGCGAGGATTCGAGAAGCAGAGCAAAAGATTGAGAAGAAGCTGGCGCAGTGTGACAAGAACTGCCCTGCCGGCGATCGTTCGTGCGTGAAGTGTGAAGATGTACCGAAACTGCGGGAGAAGTTGAAGACAAGCAGTATTCATTGCTCAATTTCTGGTGCAGATTGTGGCAGGGGCGAGTTAGGAGGTTGGTCGGTAACTCTTGAGCCGGCTGGATGGAATCCGAGCGTGTGTGGATGCATCGAAGCAACGATTTTCCACGAGCTTCTGCACAATGTTGGTTATCCCCACTTGCAAGGAACGTTCGACACAATCGACAAAGTAGCAACTAAGTGTTTCCCATGTGGAGTGCCATCGCCATGAAAGCTTTTGCGCCCCCATTTCTATTCGCGTTCCTGGTTCTTGTGATCGCTCCAGTACTCGCGAGAGAAATCCCTGTCACTAGCGACATCATCAAAAGCCAAGCTGACGCACTCTTTATTGGGGACGTCAAGGATGCACACAGGGTTGGTTCCAGGCTGTCAATTGAGGTGGCGGTTGTAGAGAAAATTTTTGACCGAAGGAATGATGTTGCAGGCGTTGTCATTCTCAATCTGCACCAGCAAGAAGCTATTAGCAATTTCAAGGCCGGGGAGAGGTACGTCTTTGCCGCCAGCACTTGCGGCAATGGAGCTCACATCTTGCTTGGTAGGCAGTTCGCTGCCAGAGTCAAGAATGACTCTGTAGATACTCTGAACTGGCACGGATTTGGCCAAATAACCAAACTCGAGGCTCTTCGATCTGAGTTCGCCAAGTTCAAAGTTAAGGATCAGTTTTTGACTGATCAGGTTTGCAAGACACTCTTTGATTGCCATCAGAAGAGAGAGTCAGAAATCAAGGGCATTCCGTGAGGTTTGAGCGTAAAGGCGTAAAGGGGTCAGGTTCCATTTGTTTCGCGGTGCCAAATGTAGGACGCGAGAAAGCTTGGGGTGCACCGAATGAATGAACGTCCCCGTCGACTTCGTTGTGTGTTCAAGCATCCTTCCGTTTTCTTGCGGTGCTTTCCGTCAATGGCTGCACCAAGTTTGCTGCAGAGGGAGGTGGCGCGCGGTGGAAGGATGATGAAGTGGCGATTGTGAGGTCGCTTGTCGATCCTGCGCGCTTTGAGCGATATCCGCCTCCGCCTCCTTCTGATGAGGAAGCGTAGGCCACCTACGCCTACGACGCCCTCAGCCGGCTGACCGCGGTCCACTATCCCACCAGCAGCCTCAACGTCGACTACCGCTGCGACACGGTGCCGGCGGCCTGCGCCACCGGCGAGACCTTCGCCGGCGGCCGCCGCCGAGTCTGTGAGTCATAGGAGCCTAATCATGACTTTCCCTAAGAGAATTGCATGTCTGCTCACAATGACGATTCTGGTCGGCCTCCAGTCCTCTTGTCGGCGGCAAGTCAGTCTCGGGCCAGCACAGGAGCCAAGCTGTCTCCGATCGAGCGAGCAAGCCTACGAAGACTACCGAAACCAACGCTTCGCCCAGGCAATAGAGCATGCCGACAAGGCATGCAATGAACCTGATTGGCAGCTGATCTTCAGCAGTTATACAGCCCTCTTTCTCCAACACCCTTCAGAAAAAATTAAAAAGGACGCGGAAGCAAAGTTTTCGCGGTTTGAGCACAATCCATCATGGTTTGCCGACCCGGGGCCGCTGCTCATTGTCCTTGGTGAGGACGATAAGGCG
Source organism: Lysobacter terrae (assembly GCF_054782215.1). NCBI lineage: Bacteria > Pseudomonadati > Pseudomonadota > Gammaproteobacteria > Lysobacterales > Lysobacteraceae > Lysobacter > Lysobacter terrae. The sequence continues at coordinate 138,048 of NZ_BAAGSX010000012.1, read as the reverse complement.
AAGAAGTGGTATGTCGATTCGCTGAGGCGCCTTGGAGGCCGCTCAACTAGGATGAAGAAACAGGAAATGATTTCCCAGCGGACCTATTTTGAGGCGGCAATAGGAATGATTGATGAGCCGGATTGGCGTTCGTTGCGGGTCCAGGAACAATTGCAAAGGGTGATTGAGGCGGAAAAGATGGCAGTAAAGAAGGCGCGGGAAGCGCAGTGAGCGCCAAAAAGTATCCGACTCGAAATTTATGATCGGTGGAAAGAGTGTCTAAAAAAGTCGGATTGGCGTGTCGCGGCGGCACGGAAAGCCCTATAGCATCGCGGCCAGCCCCAGTAGCACTGGACCACCCACATTTCCCAAGAGAAACCAAGTGAAGTTTTCTGCTCGTCGTTTCATGCTGCCCGCCACTGTGCTGTGCATCAGCATCCTCAGCGTCGGTTGCACCGTCGCCCAGCCTGAGCCGGGTGACGTCGCTGTCTATCAGGATCGCCCCTACCTCTTCGGCCATGAGGGCATCCGGCCCAGCGTCCTGACCGAAGGCCGTGACATGACGTGGCCGTCCACCACGATCATCTACGTCACCACCGCGCCGAAGACGCTGCACGTGTCGTTCCAAGACCTCTCGTCGATGGACAACATCCTGCTCGACTTCGACACCAGCGTGCAGCTGCGCGTGGTCGATGCGGCGGACACCCTGAAGCGTTTTGGTCCCGAGTGGTGGGAGAACAACGTGCTGTCGCCCTATAACTCGATCGTCCGCAAGGCGGTGAAGTCCGAGAAGATGGCGCAGATGATGTCCGACCCCGTGGCCGCCGAGAAGGTCGATCAAGAGGTGACCGACCAGCTGCGTGCGCTGGTCAAGGCGTCCGGTATTCGCGTGGAAGTGATGGCGGTCAACCTGGGCAAGGCCAAGCCGAACGACAACGTGCTGGCGCAGATGAACAACACCGCGGCCGAGCAGCAGCGCAACCTGACCCTGGTCGCCGCCACGATCGCCGAGCAGCAGCGCAAGCTGGAGCAGGAAGCCAAGGCCGACGCCGACAACGCCTACCGCAACAAGATGGGCCTGTCGCCCGAACAGTACCTGGCCCGCCAGCTGGCCGAGATCCAAGCCGACGCGTGCAAGAAGGCGGCCGCGTGCTACCTCGTGCCGCAAGGGACGAACGTCGTCGTCAAGTAAGGACGCCCGGCCCTTTGTATGATCCCTCCAGGGGACGGCCGATCCGGCCGTTGGGGGGATCAACATGCGGCATGCCGTTTTTTGTGTACTTGCGTTGCTGAGTCTTTCGCCCGCGGCCAGCTACGCCCAGGCCGGGGCGTCCGACCAATTCGCGTATTGCCAGGTCGAAGACACCGGCGGCCACGAGATCTGGGTCTCGCAGATCTTCCCGGCGCCGCCGAACACCGGGCCGATGGCGCTGGAGCTGGCGAGCGAGTTCCACGCCCATGTCGCCACGCTCGGCGGGGCGGGCAACAAGCTGTGCCTGGTCGGCTCGCGCCAGACGACGGAGGAAACGCGGGCGAAGATCGCCGCGATCATGGGCAAGCGCGTGTTCGGCGTGCGTGTCTACAAGTGGCATGACGTGCAATGGACGCCCAGCGCGGCGACCTACGCCCGGACCGCGCCCGCGCCGGCAGTGGCGGCGAACCAGTACGTCTATTGCCGCACGACCGACGCCGATGCACGCAAGATGGTCACGAGCGGGATCTTCGCCGCGACGCTGCCGCCAGCGAACAACGGGGAGCATTTCGCAATCTTGGGCCGCTATGCGCAGGCCTTCGCTCAGAATGCGACCGCGAGCTACGGGGTAGCACCGGGGGCGCTGTGCATCGCCAGCGATTCGCAGGCCGAGGCGGACAAGAGCCTCGCCGACTATCGCAAGTCCTTTCCGTTCTCCGGCATCAAGAAGATCGAGATGCCGTGGGTGCCGGGCCCGGCATTGGCAGCGCCTGCCGTGTCGGCGTCGGTGCGGCCGCAGTTGCCTGCCATTGCCCCGGCCACCGGAGCGGGCGCGACGGATGACGTCGAAGCCGATTTCTGGCGCCGTATCAGCAACAGCGGACAAGCCGCGGATTACGAGGAATATCTGGCCGCCTTTCCGCAGGGACGGCATGCGCCGATCGCACGCCTGGAAGCCCGGCGCCTGAGCGGTGGACGTTCTGCGAGTGCGGTGCCCGCCGCCGGCGGGCCGACGGCAGGCACGGCGGCGCCGGCAGCAACGGCGCAACCGGGCGACGACGCGTTGATGCGGCGCATTGCCAGCGACAAGTTCTTCCGGATTCCCGCGGGTACGGGCGCGAGTGCGGAGCGCTCGGGCCGTCGCACCGTCGGCACGGTGCCGCTCGCCACCACCGCCAAGGTCCAGCGCGCACCCGGGGACAACCTGTGCCAGCTGAGCAGCGAGTCGACGGCCGGACAGGATGCTTCCATCACTACTAGCTTCGGCGGCACCACCTGGGCGGGCATGCTGCCGCTGAGTTCGACCCTGCAATCGCGCAGCGTCTATGGCACGAGCAAATACGCGATCAGTACCATCTCCATCGACGCCGTGGAGGGACAGCCCTTCCCGTTGGTGAAGGACAACGCGTTCGGCTACACCTTCACGCAAGTCACCGTAGACCCGGCGGGTACCCGGACCAACACGACGATGTCGGAACAGTGCGTGGTCGGCGACACCGTCCCGGCCAGCACCACCGTCGCGGGCATGGCCGGCGAGCAGACCGAACTGCAGTGCCGCCTGACGTTCAAGGATGCGGCGCTGAAGCCGCAAAAGCAGGTGCTGTACTGGTACAGCGCGGTGGGGTGTTTCATGCAGGATCCGGGGCGCTGATCGATATGACGGATCCCTACAACTCTCACTCTTCGCCCGTAAACAGCACACCGGTGCCGGCGCCGCCGCCGCTTCCGACCCGCATGGTCATGCAGCGCAAAACCGCGCAGCCGAAGGATTGGGTTGCCGCCGTCAACTGGGCTGTGGTCGTGGTTGTCGTTGCGACCGCCATCTACAAGCACATCCCATTCGGTTCGGTCCTTTTCCTGCTTATCCCGATTGCCTTCGCGCTGCTTTCCAAGCTGGCGATCGAAGGCGGGGTGTTCTGTGTCGTTGCGCGGGTGATCAACGGCATTTTCGCGTTGCTATTCCTGGCGAGGCTCCTTGGGCTCAATCCGCATGCCCCGGCGCTGCTATCGCTTTCTCTTTTTGCAATAGTCGTGGCGGTCCCTGGTTTCAATGTCCTCTTCCTCACTCCGAAGGGAGAGGAGTAGGGCGTCATGTCGCAGGCCATGCGCGACGGTGATATCGACTATTCCAGGTACGCCCTGTTGGAGCTGGAAGAAGCTCTGGCGGGGATCGACCGGCACCGGTATCCCAAGAACTATGCGAACTTGCGTTCCGCCTATGAGCGGTTGACCTCGCGCGCCTTGGCGATCCCGGACACGCAGCCGCCCGCCCCGGCGGTTGAGGTGGAGGAGCTCGAGCCGCAGCCGAGGTTTGATCAGTACGGCCGCTACATCCCTAATCAGATCCCGCTCAACCAGCGTGTTATCCATGCGCTGTTGTCGCTGGTGTTGTTCGCCTACGGCGGCTACGGCGTCTGGGTCAACGACCTCTACCTTCCAGGCAAGCGCCGCGGCGTGCATCTGCACGACACGCCGGCCTGGATCATGTATGGGGCCATGACCTGCGCGTGCCTGGTCATGCTTTCGGTAGTGCTCGACCACTACGACCGCCGCAACAACGAAAGGCACTACCGCGCGTTTGCCAAGCTCGGAGAGTTTGCGGGCTGGTCACTGTTCGGCCTTTCGCTGGTATGGTCGATTTTTGGATGACTCTTTCTGGAGAAGGACCCCGATGAAATACCTGCCGCTCGCCCTGCTGCTCCTCCCACTCTCCGCATCCGCCGCCAACGGCGGGATGGGCGAGGCCGTCACGGAAATCGCCCGGGCGACGGGCATGAGTAATCAGTTCGGCACACGCTGCGGCTTCGACAAAGCGTTGCTGGCGCGGCACAAGACCAAGTTCGAGACCGAAGCGCGCCAAGCGAACGCGACGCTGCCCGCGGGGCAGCAGGTGGACATCGCGGCGGAGTTCCAGACGGGCTTCGACGAAGCCAACACGTTCTACGACTCGATCCAGGACGCCGCGATGCGCGCACAGACCTGCCAGGCGGTGATGGCGCAGATCCGTCAGGCGGTGGATTATCCGAGTGTGCTGTCGCTGCCGACGCGGGGCATGCGGCCGCGGTAACACTGATTCGCACGCCTGATTTTATGGAAGGAGATTTTGTGTACGTTCGCAACGCGTTGGGTCTGATCGTTCTCATGGCTGCAGGCTGCACTGCCAACGGCAGCAGGTCCGCCAAATTCGAGGCCTGCGGCGGCGCGGACGAGCCCGCGCGGGCGGTTGCCGCGTGTTCGGAGCTGATTCAGTCGGGCAAGGTGGACGGGCCCGATCTGGGAAGAGTCCGTGCGAATCGTGCCGTGGCCTATTCGGAACTGGGCGAGCAGGACAAGGCGATCGCCGATCTGAATGACGCGCTGCAATTGCTGCCGGGCGACGCGCAGGTCTATGCCATGCGCGGCGTGGCACGCGGGCGGAAGGGCGATCTCGACGCGGCCATCGCGGACTTCACGATTTCCATCGATGGCGATCCCTCCCTGGTGGATTCGTTGACCAATCGCGGCAAGGCGCTGCAGGACAAGGGCGAGTTCGCGCGTGCGATTCCCGACTTCGATCGCGCGCTGGTGCTGCAGCCGAACAACGCGTCCGCTCTGAATGGTCGCTGCTGGTCCCGCGCCGTACTGAACATCGATCTGGACGCGGCTCTGGCCGACTGCAATGCCGGCGTAAAGGCGGGCGGCGCCGAACCTGCCAATACGTTGAACACGCGTGGCTTCGTGTACTACCGGCGTGGCGAATACCGCGAGGCCATTGCGAGCTATGACGCGTCGATCCAGGGAAATCCGAACGGGGCGTCGTCCTATTACATTCGCGGCTTGGCGAAGCGCGCACTGAGCGAGTCCGGCGCTCAGGCCGATATCGACCGGGCGCTGTCGCTGGAGCCGGGCGTGCGTGAGCGTTATGCGGGCTATGGGGTGGCGCCTTAATCAGATAGCTGGCCCCGCAAGTCGCGCAAAAAAGAAGGCCCGCTTCGCGCGGGCCTTCGCATGTCAGCTGCAGATTGAATTACGGCTTCTTGGTTTCTTCGGCCGCCTTGTCGGCCTTGTTCGCGACGTCCTGTGCTGCATCGGCGGTCTTCTGCGCAGCTGTCGCAGTAGCGTCGGCCGCCTTCGCGGTGGCTTCGGCGGCGGCGGCCTTCGCGGCGTCGGCGGTCTGCTCGACGGCAGCACCCGTTTCGGCGGCGGCTTCGCCGGTGGCGGCAGCGGCGGCTTCTGCGCCCTGTTGGGCGGCTTCGCCGGTGGCGCGAGCGGCATCGGCCGCCGACTGACCGGCTTGATCGGCGGCGGCCTTGGCTTCCGCGGCTTCGTTCTGGGCGGTCTGCGTTTCGTTCTTGCAGGCCGACAGAGCGAGGACCGAAGCAACCAGGAGCACGGTCAACTTGATGTTCATAACGGGTCTCCAGAAAGCGTCTGAGAGGCGTAAGGGGTGGGGCGGTGCATGGGCCGTTGCCGGGACTTGGACCTCCCGACGCCTATTCAATCTCTTTCCTGCGTGTGCGGATCGTGAGTGCGCAGGCGGAGATGAACCCTCCGCCTGCCGAAATGTCGGAATTCCGTTACGACGCCCCCACCAGCGGGGCCAGCGCGGCACCGATGCGCTGCATCTGCGTCGGGGTCACCAGGTCGCCCAGTGTTTTCTGGAAGCGCGGTTCCTGTACGCCGGACACGATGTACTGCCAGCGGTAGGCGGCCAGCGTCTGCGCCGTGAGCAGATCCTGTTCTGCGGCGCTCTGCGAGCGGGGCACGATCCGGCAGAAGTAGTCGACATCGGCGCGCGCCTGCGCCTGCAGGATGCCGTCGACGCCGGCAACCAGCGCGATCAGGTCGTCCACCGCGGCGTCGCGCTCCTGCGGCGTGAGCTGGGCGTCGATGCGGCGCCATTCCAGCTCGTCGAGGATTGCGTGCTGCGATTCCTCGCGCCAATGGAACAGGAACACGTCCTTGTACAGCTCCGACAGCGACGCATCCGGCTCGATGCTCTGACGATAGTGCGCCTGGGTGAACAGCTCGATGTGGCAGGTCAGGGCCAACACCGCCCAAGTGCTCTTGCCCAGCACGAACTGCGCGACCGCATTCGGATCGGCCGCACTGGTGTAACCGGCGGGCATGGCGGCGGCGATCATCGTTTCGATGCGGCGGAATAGTTCCTGGTGCTTAAGCTCTTCGTCGCTGAAGCGGATCAGCGCTTCCAGCGCCACCTGATCGCCCAGCCAGTGGCCGCGGCTCAACTCCAGCACCTTGGCATTGATGAAGCGCTCCACCAGTCCGAAGATGTTGGCGTAGCTGCGGCCCTGGATTTGGCTCATCAGGCGGCGCTCGTCGTCGCTCTTGAGGATCGAACGATCGAGCCGGCTCAGTCCGTCCGGCAGGAACTTGTTGTCGAAGTCGAACTGGCGATTGCGGATGACATCGCGATCGATGTCCCAGCGGACGCGCTTGGAGACTTCGATGACTTTGGCGTAGCGGCTGGAATCGGCGGTGCGGTCGGTGTGGTCGATGGCAACAGCGTTCACGGGGAATTCCTGTGCGACGGGGGAGTCGCCATTGTTGGAGAGCGCTTGCCATGCGCACTCCACCCGTCGTCCGCCGCGTTTGCCCGAAAATCCGCGGTTTTCAGGCGGCGCGCCGCTCAGGGCGCGGGCAACCGCCCTTGCTTGCGCCGCCACGCAGCGGGCGGCATGCCGACCAGTCGCTTGAAGGCGCGGCCAAAGGCGGCCTCGGATTCGTAACCGGTCTTGAGCGCGATCGACAGCACGCTGGCCTGGCTCTCCAGCAGCATTCGCGACGCTAGCTGCATGCGCCACTGCGTCAGGTATTGCATCGGCGGTTGCGCGATGAGTTCGACGAAGCGCTCGTGCAAGGCCGAACGCGACAGGCCCACCTGATTGCTGAGCTCGTCGATGCTCCACGCGGCGGTGGGGTTTTCGTGCATCAGCGCCAGGGCGCGGCCGACGAAGCGGTCGCGCAATCCTGCCAGCCAGCCGGTGGACTGCTCGGGCATGCTGTCGATGTGACGGGTCACGGCGTCGACGAACATCATTTCGCTCATGCGTTCGAGCAGCACCTCGCTGCCGGGACGTGGACTGCCGGAGACCGTCGCCGCCAGTTGCGCGAATTGCGCGCCCCACGCGCTGCCCGCGGCGGCCGGCAGGTGCAGCAACCGCGGCAGCGTCGCGAGCAGGGGATTGAACGGGCGCTTGTCGCAGCCGATGAAACCGCAGACCAGGGAAGTGTCCGTCTCGTAGTCGGCGCCGGGTGCCAGTGCGCACGCCTCCTGCGCCGGTGTTGTTGCGACCCCATCCTGGGCAAGCCGGAACGGCCGCTTGTGCAGTTTCATTTCCTGGAACCAGTCGACGTTCGGCTCCGGCCGCAGTCCTGGTGCGCTCGACACTACATGCGGGTCGCCCTGCGGCAGGATGACGATGTCGCCGCGCCGCAGTCGCAGCGGCTGTTCGCCGTGCACGGCGAGCCAGCATTCGCCCGCGGTGACCACGTGGTACGGGATCACCTGATCGACGTCGGACATCACGGCGCCGGCGATGTCGGTGGAAGCCGGCGCTTCGGCCAGCCACTTCCCCGCGCAAGCCAGGTCGTAGAAGAGTGCGCTGCGCAGTCGCACCGTGCGCAGTACGTCGGAGAGGGTGTCGTGGCTCATACGCTGCCTGCCAGGATCGATCACGCCGTACCGATTCTGGCAGAAGCGCCACAGCCGCAGGTATGCCCGGAATCGATTGCCGGACATAGGGAAGAACCGCCCGGAGTTTCGGACAAGCCGCGCGCCGTGGGGCTGCAGACAATGACTGCACCCCCGCACCGTACCGGAGAGCGCCATGTCGCTGGCAAGAGACCTACCCGAGCAGGCACCTTCGGCCGAGCCCGATTTCGCCGCCATCAAGACCAAGCAGCAGGCCACTTGGGCGAGCGGCGATTTCGCAGTGATCGGTACGACATTGCAGATCGTCGGTGAAACCCTGGCCGAGGCCGTCGATATCCGCGCCGGTGAACGCGTGCTGGATGTCGCCGCCGGCAACGGCAATGCCACCCTCGCGGCGGCACGTCGCTTTGCCCAGGTTACGTCCACCGACTACGTTTCGTCGCTGCTGGAAAAAGGCGCCGCACGCGCCAGCGCCGAGGGATTGCGGGTCACGTTCGAAGTGGCCGACGCCGAGGCCTTGCCTTATCGCGATGGCAGCTTCGATGTGGCGCTGTCCACCTTCGGCGCGATGTTTACCCCCGACCACCAGCGCCCCGCCGACGAAATGCTGCGCGTCGTGCGCCATGGAGGCCGCATCGGCCTGGCCAACTGGACGCCCGAAGGTTTCGTCGGTCAGTTGTTCAAGCTCATCGGCCGGCAACTGCCACCGCCGGCGGGTCTTGCTTCTCCCGCCCTGTGGGGCACGGAGCCGCACATCGTGCGCCTGTTCGGGCGCCACTCCACCGACATCCGCTGCGAACGCAAGCTGTTCAATTTCCGCTACGCCTCGGCCGAGCACTGGCTGCAGATCTTTCGCGAATTCTATGGGCCGACGCACAAGGCATTCGCCGCGCTCGATGCGGGCGGGCAGCGCGAACTCGAGGCCGCCATCATCGACCTGCTCGAACAACGCAATGTCGGTGGTTGCGATTCGCTGGTGGTGCCGGCGGAGTACCTGGAGGTCGTGATCGTCACGCAGTGATCGGCGTACCCGCAAACCAGGAGGCGTGCCATGTCATTTCCCCTTTTGATGTTGCTAGGGTTCGCCATCTGGACCGCGCTGGTGTTGATCTGCACCATCGGCGTCTATCGCTTGAGCCGAGTCTTCACCGGCCGGGCCGGCATGGCCGCCTTCCCCGCCGATGCGACCCAGGGTGCTGCGTGGTATCAGCGGGCGATGCGCGCCCACGCGAACTGCGTCGAGAACCTGCCGCTATTCGCCGTCGTGGTGTTCGCCCTGCATGCGAGCGGGATCTCGACCCCGGCCACGGACATCATGGCCGGCATCGTGCTCGCGGCACGCGTGGTTCAGTCCGTCGTGCACATCTCCACCGTGCAGACGGACCGGATGGTTACCGTCAGGTTCTCTTTCTTCTTTGCGCAGCTGGCCTCTTTTCTTGGCATCGCGGCAACGGTCATCGCGCGTGCCGTGTGACAAAAGGCCGGTTCTGTTCGCGTCGCTAACGAATGCGCCAGAATGGCCGCGCTCGTCCTTGAGTCATCATCGCCATGACCGACCCTGTCGACCAACGCGCACAACGCTGGCTGCCGGCCTTCCTCGCCATCGGCATGTCCGCGTTCGTGGCGTTGGTGGTCACGGCGATCAATACCGGCATCGATGCGGCCTTGTTGCTGCGCTGGCTGCGTGCGTGGGGTATCGCCTGCCCGGCGGCGATCGTCGCGGCCTATCTGCTGCGTCCCCTGGCGTGGCGGGCCGCGCGTGCGGCGGCGCGGTGGATTCCGTAAGGTAGAGCGCATGCCCGAGTCCGCGAAGCCATCACGATTGGTGCACCTCAACGCGCTGCGCGCTTTCGAAGCCGCGGCGCGGCACCAAAGCTTCGTCGCCGCGGCCGACGAACTCAGCGTGACGCCTTCGGCGATCAGCCAGCACGTCAAGGCGCTGGAGGACTACCTCGGGCTGTCGTTGTTCGTGCGCGGCAAGACGGGCGTCACGCCTACTCCGGCGGCCCTGGATGCCTATGCAGATATCCGCGATGGCTTGTCGCAGCTCGCGCGTGGCTTCAACCGACTGCGCGGCGCCGATGCCACGCGCGCGGTGGTGCTGACGGTGATGCCGTCGCTGGCGGCGAAGTGGCTGTTGCCGCGCATCGAGCGCTTCCAGGCTGCGCATCCGGATATCGAACTGCGCTTGGACACCACGGGCCGCCTGGTGGATTTCGCCAGCGAAGGCGTGGATCTGGGCATCCGTCTTGGCCTTGGCGGTTACCCCGGCCTGCTGTGCGAACGCTGGCTGGAGGAATCGCTGATCCCGGTATGCAGCCCGGCGCTGCTGCCGAAAGATCGGCCGATGACGCCCGCGGATTTGCTGAAGCTGCCGCTGATTCACGACCGCACGATCGATTTCGACCCGAGCTATCCGGACTGGCGCACCTGGTTTCAGGCGCGCGGCCTGGCCACGCCGGACAGCGCACGCGACTTGCGCATGAACTCGTCGCTGCTGGCGATCCAGGCGGCGATCGAAGGGCTCGGTGTGTTGCTCGCGCGCAGTGCGCTGGTGCAGGCGGATCTGCGCGCCGGCCGGCTGGCGCAGCCCTTCGCCGAAGCCGAGACGACGCGTTGCGCCTACTTCGTGATCATGCCGCCGGCGGCTGCGGAGCGCGCCGCGGTGAAAGCGGTGCGCGATTGGCTGTTCGAAGAGGCACTGCGGGCGTCTTAAGCATTAGCAACGCTTACGAGGTGCGTGCGTAAATCTCGTTTGCCGGGCCGGCAGGGCATGTCTAGCCTGCGCTCAGATTCCTTCGCGAGCCTGGCTTATGAACGCTTCCGCACTCTTCCCGTCAGCCGCCGGCTTCGACTTGGGCGTGCTCGGCACCGGCCGCATGGGCGTGCGCCTGGCGGCCATGTTCGCCCGCGCCGGGCGGCGTGTGCTGCTCGGTTCTCGCACGCCCGAACGCGCCCGCGGCATCGTCGAAGAACTCGGCATGCCCAACCTGGCGGCGGGTTCCTATGAGCAGGCGCTGGCAGCGAACGCGGTGCTGCCGGCGGTGTTCATCCGCGACGGTTTGTTCGATCTGCTTGAAGCGCACCGGCCGCTGCTGGACGGCAAGCTGCTGATCGATATCGCCAACCCGTTCAATGATGACTACAGCGATTTCATCCTGCCCTGGTACACCAGCGGCGCCGAACAGCTGCAGCAGCGCTTCTACAAGGCCCGCGTGGTCGGGGCGTTCAAGAACGTGTTCTGGGAAGTCTTCGACGCGCCGGTGCTCGAAGGCCAACGCAGCGATGTGCTGGTGGTAGGCGATGATGCCGTGGCGAAGCAGGCCTTGATGGACCTCGCGCAGGGCACGCCATTCCGCTACCTGGACGCAGGCCCGCTGAAGCATGCGCGCACCGTCGAGCGGCTGACGCTCATCACCGGCGCGCTGGGGCGGCAGCTAGGCACCTATCCGCGGATGAACTGGCGGCTGTTGGGCGACGCCGACGCAACGCAAACGCGAGATCGTCGGGTAGCCGCCTGCTGATTGAAAGGAAGCTGGACCTCAAGCACCTACAGCAGATAACCGGCACCCAGTGCCGCTAGCGCAAGCACCATGCCGCCGATCGCTACCGTTGCGGCCCAGGGGCGGCGGAGTTCCGGTACGGCTTCGGCAGTGCGAACGGCACGTATGTCTTCGCCCCTGTTGGCGCCGTTGTTGGTGCCACTGCCGGCAAGGCGGAACCGCACCTGGTCGAAGCGGATTTCGTCGCCGATGTGCAGCGTGTAGTGGCGCACGCGGTGGTCGTTGACGAAAGTGCCATTGGTCGACGCCAAATCTTCGACGAGCACGCCGTCGCCCGCGGGTATCAGACGCGCGTGCAGGCGCGAGAGACCGGGGGCATCGACGTGGATGTCGCACTCGGGCGAACGGCCGACCGTGAGCGCGCGCGCCAGGGCGTAGCTGCGGCCGAATGCGCCGCCGGTCACGCCGCGCAGCACGAACGCGGGCAGCGTCGCGTGGACGCAGGTCGCGCCCGGTGCCGCGCGAACCACCGGCGCCGCTGCGCCGCCGCACGCGCGTGCGCAGTCCGTGCCATCGGCTGCCGCCACCCGTGCGCGCACTTGATCGAAGGCCACGCTGTCGCCGGGACGCAGCGCGATCAAACCGTCGACGCGGCGTCCGTTCACTTCGACCGGCGTTCCGTGCGGGACGTCGAGCATCACCCCGATATCGCTCACACGCAGCTGGCCGTGCTGCGGTCGCACGCCAGGGTGTTTGAGCACGATCTGTGCAGCGGGGTCCGAGCCGATGCAGGCGACGCCGGGATCCAGCCGCACTTGCGGATGCTCGCCGCGAGGGAATACGAGCGTCAGGGTCATCGGGACTCTCCTCGTGATCGGCTTGGCGGGGCCAGCCGGGGGCGGGGCACGGTTGCTGAACGGGGGCGACGCTAGCGGCGCGACTGCATCGGGCGCGTGAACGTGCCGGGCGCTGGCTCGGCATGCCGCGGGACGTCGCGGGGAGTCAGTGATCCGGCTCGTCGCCGCGTTGCTCGTACAAAGACGGCGTCACCCCGGCACTGGCCAGGTAGCCGCGCAGGCTGCGCACGGCATTGCGGTCCAGAGCCGTGCCCTGATGCGGGCGATGCAGCACCGCTTCCACCTGCTTGATGCGAAAGCGGATGCGATTGCCGGTCAGGGTTTCGACTTCCGCGCCCAGGTGGTGCAGCAGCGATTCCACTTCACGCCAATGGATGTTGGCGCTGACCGGGTCGTGGAAGATGGTACGGATAAGTGCGCCGTGGCGATGGCTCATGGTCAGCCCCTGCATCCGCGTTGGAAACAACGAACAGGCCTTCTCCAGGTGCGCAGGATGCCTGCAGTGACCCTTCTTACGCCGTGAACGCCGGGACGCCGGTCGGAATGCTGCGTTTCGCAGGCCGGCGCCCGCGCCGCCCGGTCGCGCGCAGACTGGATCGCCGCTGCCGGTAGGCCCGCAGCGCAACCCCCACAAGGTCCCTACGATGAACGTCGAATTCCCAACCGCTGAAGAATACTCGGCCGAGAAGGCGCGCTTTCCCGCCCTCACGGTGGTGGACGTGCAACAAGAACAGGCAGCCGTCACGCAGACGTATCGGAATCAGGTGCTACTCGACGTCAATGGCGACTGTGTGCGGCTCTCCGTGTTCGAGGGGGAATACCGCTGGCATCACCATCCGGATTCCGACGAGCTTTTCCTGGTGGCGGCCGGCGAGCTCGAGATCGATTTCGAGGACGGCACCCAGGCCAGGCTGACGCCCTGGCAGTGCCTGCTGGTGCCGGCCGGCGCCGTGCACCGCACGCGCGCGATAGGACGCACGGTCACGGTGACGTTCGAGAAGCAGGCGGCGAGCGCGGTATTCCTGTGAAAGGAAAGACGCCTCACAAAGATTGACGATGCCGCGCGAGGCGGTCACCGATTAGAAATGGAACAGCGACGGGCCTCAAGGGGACGTCCGTCGCCTGTCGACAAGAATTCTAATGGGGACCCATCATGAGCATACGTTCACTGGCCTGCATTTTGGCCATCAGCAGTATTGGCTTTGGTGCTTCGGCACAGGCGGCAACTTATGTCGTCAGCGCCAAGCGTCTGTCCTTCGATCGGCAGCTTGCGCGCAGGGTCGAAGCGGCGGGCGGTATCGTCACCGCCCGCCTGCCCCAGATCGGTGTGGCGTTCGTCGAATCCAGCGACGGCAACTTTGCCGCGCGTGCCGCCATGGTGCCGGGCATCCTCTCGGCCGAGGCCGATATCGACCTTCAACTCGAAGATCCGGAAGTGCAGGCTGCGCAGGACACCGTTGGCACTCCTCCCCCGTCCGGCGACGGCGACGCCCGTTTCAGCCTGCAGTGGGGAAACGCGGCCATCGATGCCGCCGGTGCCTGGAACCAGGGCCAGCGTGGCAAGGGCGCAATTGTCGCGGTGCTCGACACGGGCGTGGCCTGTCAGCACGAAGACATCGCGCCGAACCTGCTGCCGGACTCGACGTCGTTTGTGTCTGGCGAAGGGGTGTGCGAGATCCCGCTCAATCGCTTCAACCACGGCACGCACGTCGCCGGCATCATCGCCGCAGCGGACAACGGTGCGGGCACGATCGGCGTTGCGCCGGAAGCGAAGATACTCGCAGTGAAGGTGATGTCCGCGCGGGACGGTAGCGGATACCTCAGCAACGTCATTCAAGGCATCGTCTATGCCGCCGATCACGGGGCCGACGTGATCAATATGAGCCTGGGCATTTATTCCGCGAGCTACCGCGGACTCCGACCCCAGATCCATGCGTTCAGGCGCGCGGTGCGGTACGCCCGCAAGAACAACGCCATCACCATCGTAGCGGCGGGCAATAACGCGGCCAATCTCGATCAGAGCGTGATCGTCTGCTCACAGGGCCGATGCCGTCGCGTCGATTTTCGGGAGATTCCGGCGGAACTGCCAGGCGTGCTGGCGGTCTCCGCGACCACGCCGGTCGGCTGGGCGATCAATCCCGCCGGCAATCTCGATCATCTGGCCAGCTATTCCAACTATGGTCGGTCGGTCATCGCGCTTGCCGCGCCCGGTGGTGATACGCCGCTGTACGGCACGGCACAGGGCTCGGCGTCGTGCACCGTAAGCGGATTCACGTATCCGTGCTATTCGTTCGACATGGTGCTGGCGGCAGGCGGCATGACCGCCGATGGCCGCAGCCAATACTTCTTCAGCGGCGGCACCAGCATGGCCGCACCGCACGTCGCCGGTGTTGCCGCGCTGATCATCGGCAAGCACGGCGGCGAAATGGCGCCGGCGGAAGTCGAGCGCATCCTGCGCGCGTCGGCGGATGATCTGGGCAAGCCAGGCAACGACGACGCCTATGGCGGTGGCCTCGTCAATGCCGCCAAGGCCGTGACCTACTGATCCGGCCGAGAGGTCACGCATGCGGCCGCCTCTGGGCGGCCGCATGCATTTTTGGCGCGAACAATCTTTCCAGTTAGTCGCTTCGCGTTGCGAAATAGCGAACACCCCGTTCTCCACGCCGAGCCGACCCAACACGCTTTTGCCATGCCAGCATGAAAGCGCATGGACCAGCGCATCGATATACAACCCGCACGCAAAGTAATCGTCGCAGACGATTTGCCATCGGCCCGAGTACTCGTGGCGGCGTTGCTCACACACCACGGGTACCGGGTCTACCAGGCCGCGACGGCAGCGGAGCTCAACGACCTGCTGCTGGCGAGCCGTTTTGACGCGGTCATCCTCAACCTGACGATGCCCCCGGCGAAGGGACCAAGCTACGTTTCCGATGTGCGCGCCCTGATGAGCGAGGACGCAAAACTGGTTGTCTACTCTGCGGGCGACGGGCAACGGGTCGGGGCCGTCGTCAAGCAGGCCGGTGCGGATCATTTCTTTCACTCGCCGATCAACTTCAGCGCATTGCTCACCTTGCTGGAGGTTGGCGGCAGCCCGAAGGTCGACAATGAGGTGCGCGAACGCACGTAGTGCCAATGGCCACGCGCCTGACGCCGCGCGCCCCGCAAACGTCGTTTGGTCCCTAGCCGGACGAGGCACTTGCACCCCACCCATGGTCGTGTACCCGGGTGGCGGTCACGGAAAAATAGGGTAGGTCAGTTGCCAAATGCGGAAGGCGGCGCCTACTGTGAGGTCTGACCATTGAGGGCCGGGCTCGGGACGGAGCAGAGCTGGGACCGCACTACTGCGTAAGCTCCACAGGGGGGCTGCCGTGCTGAAGCGACGCGTTGCAATAACGGGGATGGGCGTTTTGTCCCCTCTGGGCCTTTCCGTGCCCGAACTGACCAAGGCGCTGCGCACGGGCAAGTCCGGCATCAGGCTGTTGGAGGTGCCGAAGCTCCCGGGCACGTATCCGGCCGGGGTTGTCGAAGGGGCTTTTTCCAATCTCTTTACGAGACTCGAGCAGCCGTTCCTCGACCGCTGCCACGAGATGGCGATCGTCGCCGCGCGCCAAGCCATCGACGATGCGGGGCTAGGATCGTTTGAGGCCTACGGACCACGTGCTGGCCTGTACTACGGCAATGTCAACGGCGGCGTCGTTTCAGCGCAGAACTGGTACGAAGACCTTCTTGTGCAAGGGAAACATAAGGCCCGCCCGTTCAGTGCCATGTCGATCATGTCAAACAGTGGCGCGGCGCAGGTCGCCATACGCAACAAGATCTTCGGACCGGTAGTCACGCATGCGAGTGCGTGTGCATCGTCCGGTGTCGCCATCGGCGAGGCGATGCGCGCGATCGCCGACGGATATCTCGATGTGGCCGTGGTCGGTGGCGCGGAGGCGCCGCTTACTGCCGCGTTGATCGGCGTGTTCGATGGCACTCGGGCATTGTCCAAGGCCGATCCGGACGATCCTTCCCGGACCTGCAAACCTTTTTCACGCGATCGCTCCGGCCTGGTCCTGGGCGAGGGCGCGGCCTTTCTCGTGCTCGAAGCCGAAGAAAGCGCACAGCGTCGCGGCGCCGCAAAGCACTACGGCTATGTCCGCGGTTACGGCGTCTCCTGCGATGCGCACCACATCGGCATGCCGGAGAGCCAGGGCCAGATCCGATGCCTGCACCAGGCACTGGCGAGCGCAGGCGTCGAGGCCTCCGACGTTCAATACGTAAACGCACATGCAACGGCCACGGACGGTGGTGATGTCATCGAGGCGACTGCTATCCGGGAGGTATTCGGTGCGTCCGAAGACTCGGCAGCGGTCAGCTCGACCAAGTCGGTACACGGTCACCTCCTCGGCGCGACCAGCGCGTTGGAGTGTTTGATCACCGTTGTAGCCATCAACGAATCCCTGTTGCCCGCCAGCGGCAACATGGGCGTCGTCGATGAGCGTTGTAGCCTGAACCACGTAGGGGAACGTCCGCGCGAAAATTGCGAGATCGATGTGGCAGTGAGCTTCTCTTGCGGGTTTGGTGGAACAAACGCTGCACTGGTGCTAGGCAGCCGGCGCAGCCCCATGTAACCACGCCTAATTCAACGAGGAGTCCCCATGAGCGCTTTGCCGTCGTACCCCGATGCTTCCTCCGTTCTTGCCCTTCCCCATGCCCGTTTCAGCAGACGCGTCGTAACCGAGCTGCGGCAATTGGCTTCGGAAGCTCTGTGGGTCCGCTTCGATCCGGACGCGGAAACCGGTTTGCAGAATTTCACCTGGTCCCTGGTCGATGAGTTTCAGGATGTCCTGGACTCGCTCTATCCGGTCGGTGCCAAGGCGCCGGTAGCGAATGCGCCGCGCTATACGGTTCTGCAGTCCTCGCATCCGGAATACTTCAGCGTAGGCGGCGACCTTCGCTTCTTCCGCACGTGCATCGAGGCGCGAGATGCGAAGCGCCTGCACGACTATTCCATGAAGTGCCTCAACCTGATGTATTCCTGGGCCACCAAGCTGAAGGGCCACAACACCTCGATCGCCCTCGTGCAGGGACGCGCCCTGGGCGGTGGATTCGAGATGGTGTTGAGCACCGACTATGTGATCGCGGAGCAGAGCAGCTCGTTCGGCTTCCCGGAAATCATGTTCGGACTGTTCCCGTGCACGGGCGCGATGGGTCTGTTGGCGAGCAGGGTGGGTGCAAGGCAGGCCGAGAGGATGATGACCAACAAGAAGATCTATTCGGCGGCAGAGCTGCATGAGATGGGCCTGATCGACGAGCTCTGCGACGACGGCTGCGGCGAGCGGGCCGTCGAGCGGTACATCGATGAGCACACCCGCCGGCAGAAGGCCTTGTTCAAGGTGCAGCAGAGCCGCTACCGGCATTCCTCCCTGAACTACAAGGAAGGCTGCACCGTCGTGGACGACTGGGTCGAAACGGCTATGAGCCTCAGCGTGGAAGAAGTTCGCACCATGGAAATGCTCATGCTCATGCAAAAGAACGAACCTTCCGCAAGCCGATCGTTGGCCGCCTGAGGCCGGCGTCAGGCCGAGAGGCTGGCACCGGCGAAGGGCAAGCGAAGCTGTTCCAGTGCATCCAGTGTTGCCTCGCCCGTAGCGGCGAGGTCGATGCGCAGCTTTTCATGGGACGCGTTGAGCTGACTGCCGGTCAGGGACATCAGGCGCTCGCATTGAGCGCCTAGCCTGGCCGCGCCGATATTGAGTCCGACGCCTCGCAACGCATGCGCCTGGTGGTGGACCGAACGCAGGTCCTTGGCCGCAATCGCGGAAGCAAGCTCCTGCAACAGCGTGCTGATGTCGGAGATTCCGTCGCCGATGATGGAGTGGATGAACTTCGGATCGTCCTTGATCTCGCGCAGGGTCTCCAGGATGGCCATGTCGACGTACTCGACAGGTACCGCTGCAAGCTTGACCGAGGCGCGTTCGACCGTGGCGTCGTACCTCGCTTCGGCGCCGGCCTCGTCCGGGAACACGGAAGCCAGCGCGCCACGCAGCTTCTCGAACGTGAGTGGCTTGTAGACGACGCCCGCGGCGCCGGCCTTGTTGAGTTTGGAGGCCGTCGCGCTCGAGGTATCCGCCGTGACGAAGAAGGTCGGCGCGGGATTGATGCGGCCGAAGCAGTACGTTTGGAAGACGGTCAGGCCGTCCAGGTCGTCCATGTTGAAATCCAGCATGACGACGTCGAACGGCGACGTCGCAAGCTGCTGCAGCGCTTCGTTGCCGCCGTGCGCAACGGAAACCACGTGGCCGTCCTTCGCCAGCATTTTCTGCAGCAGTTCCAGGTTCAGCGCATTGTCGTCGGCCACCAGAATCCGCTTGGGCGAAAGCACCGGTGCGAAGGGCTGCTCCGATAGTGGCGCCACCGCTTTTGCGATGGGCATCTCTACTTCGAACCAGAACTGGCTCCCCTTGCCGATCGTGCTGGACAACTGCAGATCGCCTCCCATCCGACGCACGTGCTCGCGGGCGATGGTGGTGCCAAGGCCGGTCCCGCGGTACTGCCGCCGGTCGCCCGTCTCGACGCGATAGAACGGATCGAACAGCTTCGTCTGATGTTCCGGGGCGATGCCTATGCCGGTGTCGGTTACGCCAAACCACAGGGCATAGCTGCGGTCGTTGCCGGCCCGCAACTTGATCTCGAGCGTAACGCTGCCCTCGTGAGTGAACTTGACGGCATTGCCTGCCAGGTTCATCAGTACACTGGTCAGCTCGTGGGGATGCCCCAGGACGGGCCGCACGATACGTTCGTCAATGATCACGCAGAATCGGATTCCCTTTGCCGTAGCGGTTTCCCCCAGTGCCGTGAGCACGTTGCCGATAACGGTGTTCAGCTCGAACGGTACCGGCGGACCAGCGGCGGGCTGCACCCCCTGCTTCGACAGATCGAGAAGCTGGCTGATCTCGGTATCGAGGTTGCCGGAGAGCTGCAGGATCGACTGGACCAGCTTGCTTTCGGAAGGCTTGACGTGTCCCTCCAGAAGCAGGGCGGCCGACACGATGCCGGTCAGCGGGGTACGCAGCTCGTGGCTGACGTTGGCCAGGAGCTGCGTCTTTGCCTTGCTCTCGTGCTCGGCCAGGGCTTTGGCGTCGCGCAGGTCGCGCATCAGCGAACCGGCGTACATCGGCACGGCCAGCAAGAGGATCAGGTGCGATAGCCCGAAGAACGGATGGCTGCGCCAGAACGGAGATTCGATCAGGACCCAGGCGAACCCGAGGATGGATATGCCCTGGCACACGCGCATGATGTTCGGGCCGATCCGGAACCCGAATCCAAGGATCGTGAACAGATAGAAGCCCATCAACAGGATGGCGGATTCGCCTTCGACGAACAGCCACGCCGAAAGGATGACCGGATCGAGGATGGCCGTGCCTACGGCAATGTCGCGCCACGAAAGAGGCCCGGGGTGGCGCGACACGATGAAGGTAACGATGGCGTACAGGATGTAGGCGGTCAGCAGGCCCGCTTGTGACGCATGCGCACCACCAGATTGCGACCACGCATTGACGAGAATCGCAATGAGGGCGACCGGAACGCCAAGCTTGACCCGGACCCCAGACTGGGCGAGGACGGCCTTCTGAATTTGCTCCGGACTTACGTCGTCCATCCCCTGAAGGTTCCTATTGCTTGTACGATGTGAATGCAACGGAGGCGCCTTACATGAAACGCGAAGAGATCTTCGAAAGTCTGAAAGAGTTGGTGGCCGAGCGGTTCGACCTCGATGGCAAAGAGCTCACCCTTGCAACCACGCAGTCCGACCTGGGTATCGATTCGATCCTGATGGTAGACCTGATGATGGATGTCGAGGAGCGCCTGGGGGTTACGTTCAAGAACCTGGACCTGGTCAAGAATCCCACTCTCGGCGATATCGTAAACCTCGTCGAGGCGAACGTGGTGGCCAAACCCTAGCCTGGCCAAGGGGCCCCGCTTAAGACCTGCCGGGCTCCGGATACGCTTCGTTCCGTTCCAGTCGTCACGTCCTGCCCTTGCGCCACGCAGGACGGACTGAATGAATGTCCCTTTGCGGCCCCGCTTGTCCGTACATCGCGGGCAAGCGCTTCGTCACTCCGACGCGCATCCTGTACGAGTAGCCGAGTGTCGACAGCGGCTCTTCGACGCAATGTCGAAGAGCGAGTTTGCGCGTAGCAAACGAGGCGTGCGAACGCCTACTCAACTTTGGGGATTCTCAAGCAGGCCACCGTGAAACACGCTGGCCTCGCATTAGCGAACGCGCCAATCGTGGGGCTTATCAGGGGGATCCCCTTCGATGCCAGGGCTTGCGCCGCTGTCGGGTCAATGCGCGAGGACACTCCACCTGAGTTCGTCGCCCATCCCTTTTGGATCGGGGGCATAGCGATCCAAATCCCAAGAGGAAGTGTCTTATGGAGAGCAAGCAAAAGCGAGTGCTGGGCCGCGTGCTGGCCACCGAGGAAGTCAACATGGTGGGTGGCGGCGGTTCCGAAGAATGCATGGTGGTGGATGGCGGTGATTCCGAAGTGTGCTTGGTGGATGGCGGTGACGGCGGATTTGGTTCTGAGAAGAAAACGAAGCCGTATACCGCAGATCTAATTCTCTGGGCTGAGGAGATGCCGGCCCCGATCATGTAGCGCCGTTCTACGCGTGCGTCACCAACTTTGCGGATGTTCAGCGTCAAATGCCCGTAGCAGCATCGGCCGGCACGCGTAAGTGCATCGGTCCGAGCAGCAATTAATGCGTGGCCAGGGTGCGGGACGACGTGCGCTTTCACTACCTTCCCTACTCAGGAGATACCCATGAACAAGACCGCACTCGTTGCAGGCGTCGCACTGACGCTGATCGCCAACCTCGCCTTTGCCGACAACTCGTCCAACCAGGTGGGCTTCAAGCGCGACACCACCATCGCCGCGCCGCCGTCCTGCCTGCCGGGCCAGACGCTGATCCCGATCTACAGCGCGACCGGAAGGATCATCGGCTGGAAGTGCGTCGGTAACGCCTAACCGCAAAAAATCGAACCCACGAGACGACCGTGCCTGCTCGCAGGCACGGTCGTCGTGTTTCACACGAATGGCCGAGCGTGCTTCGGGCTTTCCATCGCAGCAACGCGCAGCGCGGATCACGCTAGTGCCAGCCACTTCCTGGAGGAAAAGCAAACATGTCGTCAGTCTCGAATCACCGCATAGTTGCGCCCGCGCTCAGGGTCGCTATCGCTGTTCTCATTTCTTCCCTTGCCACGCCAGCCATGGCAGGCCGCGTCGAGCTCTTTGGCTTGAAGTCGATGGATAAGCATGACCAGTTCATCGTCGGTTACCGCAAAGGTACGCCCGAGCGCAAAGATGTTGCCAAGGCTAGGGAGGCCTTGGCGCGCGCCGCCAAGGCGCCCATAGGCGGCAAGGCGCTTGGGTTGCACCATCTGCGCCGCATGGGCATCGGTGCGGATGTTGTGCGTGTCGATCGCAAGCTGGACCGTGTGGAAGCCGAGTCGCTGATGCGTCAGATCGCCGCCGACCCGGATGTGGAGTACGTCACCGTCGACAGGCGCCTGCAGGCGATGATGTCCCCGAACGACCCCATGTACGCCAATCAGTGGGATCTATTCGGAACCTACGGCATCCTCGCCGATCAGGCGTGGGACGTTACCCAAGGCGCGGGTGTCGTCGTGGCGGTGATCGACACCGGCATCACGAATCACAGCGACCTCAACGCAAATATCCTGCCCGGTTAT
The DNA here is from genome assembly GCF_054782215.1 of Lysobacter terrae. NCBI lineage: Bacteria > Pseudomonadati > Pseudomonadota > Gammaproteobacteria > Lysobacterales > Lysobacteraceae > Lysobacter > Lysobacter terrae. Next base: position 116,126 of record NZ_BAAGSX010000012.1, on the reverse strand, counting down.
GACTTCATTACCGATCCCGCGGTGGCGAACGATGGAGACGGCCGCGACAGCGATCCGAGCGATCCCGGTGACTTTGTCGTCGCCAATCAGTGCGGAAATGGTAGTTCCGCGCGCAATTCGAGCTGGCATGGTACTCACGTCACCGGCACGGTGGCCGCCCTGACCAACAACGCAAACGGCATCGCCGGCGTTGCCTACGCGGCCAAGGTGGTGCCGGTACGCGTCCTCGGGAGCTGCGGTGGCGATACATCGGACATCGCTGATGCGATCGTCTGGGCGTCCGGTGGCAGCGTGGCGGGCGAGCCGGACAACGCCAATCCTGCAGAAGTCATCAACATGAGCCTTGGCGGACAGGAGCCATGCGACACGGTGATGCAGAGCGCGATCGACATCGCGGTCAGCAACGGCACGACGGTGGTCGTCGCGGCGGGCAACAGTAACGCCGATATATCCGGGTTCACACCCGCAAGCTGCAAAAACGTCATTGCCGTCGGCGCCACTACCAACACGGGCGCGCGGGCCACCTTTTCAAACTGGGGTTCACCTGTCGACATCGCTGCGCCGGGTACCAACATCCTGTCCACGCTCAACAGTGGAACGACTTCGCCTGTCGCCGAAACCTATGGGAAATATCAGGGAACCTCGATGTCCGCGCCGCACGTAGCCGGCGTGGCAGCGCTGATCCAGGCGGTAGCGCCGATACCCAAGACGCCCGCGCAAGTCGAAGACCTGATCAAGTGCACCGCAACGGGCTTTCCGTCGACGCCGTCGATGCCCATTGGCGCCGGTATTCTCAATGCACAGAAGGCTGCGCTTGTCGCCGAGGCGGTACCGCAGAGCTACAGCAGCGCTATGGGCCCGTGGAGCACCGGACCTGTCTCGATCACCCCTGGGTCGACGGTGGTCCAGTCACTGAAGGTGTCCGGCCCGGGCAATGCGTCCTGCAATACGCAGATCTTCGTCAATCTCAATCATCCCAATCCGGGGATTCTGCAAGTGGATCTGATCGCGCCCACTGGCGCGGTCTACCACCTGGGCTCGGGTCTGTCCTTCGGCCCCAGCTCGCTACCCACCTTTCTGAATCTGTCGAACGAACCGCGGTCTGGCTTCGGGTCTGTCGGGACCTGGAAGCTAAGAGTGACAGATACGAACCCGTCGGGAGTCGTCACGGGATCACTGATCGACTGGTCGATCTCCTTCAACTGAGCCTCATGCGCGTGAGCGCCTGATGCCAAGCCCCGGCTTACGCCGGGGCTCTTTTTTTGTGCGCGATGGATGCAAGGCGCACACGACGATAGGCCGAGCAAAAATATCGCGCTGCTGCGTTTCTAGTGATGTTCTCTTTGTAGAACACGATGCATGAGTTCCGACGACGCAGATGTTCAATCGAAGGTTCTGCCGCTAGTCAAGTTTGGGGATTCTCAAGCAAGCGTCCGTGAATGAGGATGGACTCGTATAGCGAGTGCACCACGTCCAGCAGGTTGGAAAGAGTTGGTTGAGTGACCGCAACCTTTCCGCGCTTCTCGGGGTTGCGTACGCGAGTAGCTCAATGTGCGAGGACACTTCGACTGGAGTCAGTCGCCCATCCCTTTTGGATCGGGGGCATAGCGATCCAACTTATGAGGAACTGCAGTATGGCTAATGAGCAAAAGCGAGTGCTGGGCCGCGTGCTGGCACACGAAGAAATCAACACGGTTTGCGGTGGCACCCTTCCGAATACCATCGACGGCTACAAGTCTGATCCTACTGACAGCGATCCGGTTGGGGGCGTCGGGGTCGGCTGGATTGACGTCGTAGTGCTGCATAATCTCACCGGCGGGGACGGCGATTTTTCGGACCCGGCCTACGACATTAACATTACATTCCCTTGAGCTTCGTCGCGATCCGGATGGCCATGCCGGCGACACGGAGAGCGGCGGGCCTGCCGACATAGCGCAGTCATGGCGTGCTAGCGCCAACAATTGTCGTACAACGACCGCGCCTGCTTGCAGGCGCGGTTCTTTTTTCTTGATGTGTCGCCGCCAGCAACGTCAGCGCACAAGAACAACGAATCTCGACGGACCTATATCGCTGCAGTGGAGGGCGCTGCTGCTGCGTCCTTGTGGCCTTGCGTCGTCTGCTCTCGACGCCGCTTGTCATCGGCGATGATCTGGCCTGGATTACAGCGCGTCATCAGGTCTTGGTAGCTCACCGAGTCGCTCGAGGGCTGATGGCGATAGTTGGGGTTCCTGCTCTCGATCAAGCCACACAAGCCATCGAACACCTGCAGTTCCGGGCACCACATCTCCAGGAAGATGAACTGGCCTGCCTCATTGACTTCGAGATAGATCCACTCGTCCTGGGGGGTGACGATGAAGTCGAAGGCGCCAGCGACCAGGCCCAGCGCCTTCATCAGTCGTCGGCACGCCGCGAATACCGGTTCCGGCAACGTAACCTGGCCCGACACCATGCCGGCGCTCTGATGAAGCCGCCAATCCATCTCGCCGTAAGCGATGCGGCTGGGATCGATCTTCATCGCAAAGCAACTATCGCCGAAGAACTGCGCGCGAACCTCGAATTGCTTTTCGATCTTGGCCTGAAAGATCGCGGGGGTATAACGCAGGGGGGAAGCGGCTTCGAGGCTCTCTGCAGTAACCAGCGCGGTATAGGTCCCCATGCGCTTGTCCTCCTCGTCCCAACCATATCCTCGTAGTGGTTTATGAATGACCGCGGCCTGAGCGTCGATAAACTCCCTCAAGCGATCGTCACGGTTGGTGATCAGCGTAGGCGGAATGCTGAGGCCGCACTTGGTCGCCATCGCCAGCTGATAAGGCTTGTAGTCGGCCTGCATGGCCGCGTATTTCGGGTTGATGCAGAACGCGCCGGAGGCGAGCGCATCGATGGCGCCGTGAGCCGAGCGCAATTGCGCGCGCACGTACTCGCGATCTTCCGGCGCGACGGCAGTCGGAGAGGTGGGATAGGCGATGCGGCGATTCCATAGGACATCGATGCTGCAGAGGTCGGCCGTGCCGTCCAGCGTATGCAGGAAGGCGCAGCTCCCGGATTTGTCATAGGAAAACTCGATCTCGGCGTGATCGGGAAGATCGCTGCCGAAGTAGCGGATGACGTTGTGGCCACGCGCCTTGAGCGCGGATTCGACAAGAACGGCGTGCCAGTCGTTGTCGGGCTGGCTGTGGATCAATACGTTCAGGGGTTCGCAAGACATGGGTATTCTCGGTGAATGGGTGCTTTGTTGGGTCAGTGCTGCATTTCGACGCGCTGGCGTGCTTCCATGTCCGCTCGCGGCATGCTCATCCATGCGCGATGACGCGGGATATCCCAAAGATTGACTAGGTGGATAGGCGTCGCCGCGTGGATGCAGCCCTCTAGCTTCCGACCCTCCCGTGCAGCGCATACAGCGGCTCCAGCAACCACTCGTAGAGCTTTCGGCGATCGCCCAGGATGTCCGCTTCCAGCGCCATGCCCGGGCGCAGTGGCTCCGGCTTGCCGTATGCGGTCACCGATTGCGCATCGAGCGCGACCCGAACGCGGTAGTAGGAATCGGCGCCCTGTCCACCGCCCGTCGACGGACCCGTTTCAGGGCTGACCGCACTGCGCGAAACGGCAATGACACGGCCGCGGTAGTGGCCGAACTTCTGGTAGGGATAGGCCTGGTAGCGCAGCAGTACCGCGTCGCCTGGCTCAATGAAGCCCACCGCGCGGCTCGGCACCAGCAGTTGCGCTTGCAGCTCGGAGCCCTGCGGCAGCACCGTGAGCAAGGGCTGTCCCGCTTGCACCGCCTGCCCGGGCTCGACCAAGCGGCTCGCGACGATCCCTCCTACTGGCGCTTTCACCAGTAGCTCGCCATTGGTCTCCTGCTGTACGCGTTCTTGTTCCAGAAGTGCACGGTCGCGTTGCAGGCTCGCTTCCTGCGCTTGGCGTTGCGCCGGCAACTCGTGCAGCTCCTGTTCCATTTGCGCGATGCCGCGGCGCAGCTCGGTGGCCTGCCGCTCCAGTGCTTCGCGTTGGCTTACCTGTTCCAGCCGCGCCTGTTCCTGCTGATCCAGTTGCACCTGGCTGACGTACTGGGTGCCGGCGATGCGGCGATAACGCTCGGCGGTGCCTTCCGCGAGCCGGATCTGTTCGGTGCGCGTAGCAACGGCTTGCTCGACCTGGCGCAGCTCCTGGCGCGCGATCGCCAGCTGCCGCGAAGTTCCCCCGATCCGCGCATCGACCTGCGCAAGTTGAGATTCCCCTAAGCGCTGCGTGCTCGCTTCACGTGCATGCATGCCCGCGCGCATCACGACGAGTGAATCCTGTCCGCCCGCGGTCGCGCGGGGCACGTCGATACGCGCCAGCGCACCGCCTGCCTGGACACGATCGCCCTCATCGGAAAACAAGCGGCTGACCACACCGGAGGTGGGCGCGACCACAGTGGACAAGCCCAGGTTGGGTACCAGTTGCCCGACGACTCGCGATCGGCGGCTGTATTCGCCGAGGATCAGGAAGCCGAGGATCAGCGCGGCGGCGACGACCGCAAGGCTGGCGAACGCCCAAAGGCGCAGCGGCTGGGCGAGCGAGATTCCGCCCAGGTGGCTGCCGCTCCGGGCCTGCGCTACCTCGCGGCGAAAGAGCTCGTGATTCATGACCGTTCGGCCTCCGCAGCCGCAGCCGGTTGAGTCCGGGGCTCCTGTACGATTCGACCGCCATGCAGCCTGAGGACGCGATCCGCACTGGCGATGGTTTCAGGGCGGTGGGCGATGATGATCCGGGTCAACTTCAACCCGCGCACGGCACCGTTGACCAGGCGCTCTCTGTCGACGTCGAGATGGCTGGTGGCTTCATCCAGGAACAGCAAGCGCGGGTTTCGATACAGCGCGCGGGCGAAAATCACGCGTTGTTTCTGCCCGCCCGACAGAGTGGTACCCATATCGCCGATCAGGCTGTGGTAGCCCATCGGCATCGCGACGATTTCTTCGTGGACCGCCGCCAGTCTGGCGGCTTCTTCGACACGCTGCAGGTCGTAACCGTCCTCGCCAAAGGCGATGTTCTCGGCGACGCTGCCGGCGAAGAGTTGATCGTCCTGCATGACCGCGCCGACCCATTGCCGGTAGTGACGCGTGCCAATCTTGCGAAGGTCGATGCCATTGATCGCGATGGCGCCTTCCGCGGGGGACAGCAAGCCCAACAGGAGTTTGACCAAGGTGGTCTTGCCGCAACCCGACGCGCCGACGATGGCTACCGACTCGCCACTTTCGACAAGGAAGCTGCAATCTTTCAGCACCCAAGGCTCGCCTTCGGCGTAGCGGAAGCTCAGCCCGGATACGCTCAGTCGCGCCGTGGTGGGCACCTCGATTGCCTGCTCGGATCCCTCGTCTGTTTCCGGCTCGGTGAGCACAATGTCTGCCAGACGTTCACCGTACAGACGCAGCATCCGGAACTCGATCGACTTGTCGATCAGCGATGCGATGCGCTGGGAGAACTGATCCTTGTAGGCCAGGTAAGCCACCAGCATGCCGACCGAGAACACACCCTTCACGGCCAGCGTGGCGCCGATCCAGATCACCGCGATGCGCTCGATCCCGAAGATGAGCTGATTGGCAGAGCTGAAGGCCAAGCCCAATTTGGCGATGCCTACGTCCCGATTCACGGTTTCATGCATCAGGTTGAGATAGCTCGAGCGCCGCGCCGGCTCGCAGCCGGCGATCTTGATCGACTGGATGCCGCGAATGGATTCCAGCAGCTGGCTTTGCTGCTTCGAGGAGGCGACCAGCTGCTGCTCGGTGCGGTCGCGCATCGGGCTGTAAGCGACCCAGCGCAAGCAGAGGTAAAGCGCCACGGCGACCAGGGTGACCACGGCCAGGCCCGCGTTGTACAGCAGCATCATGCCCAGCGTGATTGCGGTCATCAGGCCATCGATGAGCGCCTCGACGAAGCTGCTGGTCAAGGTTCGCTGGATCGACTGGACTGCCCCCATGCGCGACGTGATGTCGCCGATGTGCCGCTTCTCGAAGAAATCTAGCGGCAGCCGGATCAGATGGGCGAATACATTCCCCATCCACTGCAGGCCGAGCTGAGTCGAGAGGTAGATCACCGCCCAGCTGCGTAATGCGCCAATGGCGATCTGGAGCAGCATGGTCAAGCCGAAACCCAGCCCGAGCACCGCGAGCAGGTCCAGATCGGCTGCGACCAGCACCTGATCGATGACCCATTGCATAAAGAACGGGCTGATCAGCGCAAACACCTGGAGTGCGAGCGAGAGTGCCAGGATCAGGCCCAGGGACCGCCATAAGCCGGTCACGCGACCGGCGAGTTGGCGGATCGAGATCGACGGGGCCGCACGCTGCGGCTCGAATGCCGATGTCGGTGCCAGTTCCAGTACCACGCCGGTAAGGTGCTGGGAGACTTCCGACAGAGGAAGCACGCGTTTGCCGACAGCCGGATCCAGCAGCGTGACCTTGTTCCCGTCGGTCTGCACCAACACGACGTAATGGCTCAGGTCCCAGTGGAGTATGCAGGGCGTCGTGAGTTCGGACAGGTCTTCCAGCTCAATGCGCAACGGGCGGCAATTGAAACCCAGCCCATCGGCAATGACGATCAGACGGCTCAGTGCTGCCCCTTTGAGGGACAACGGGAACCGGCGGCGTAGCTCCCTCAGTCCTATAGCGTTCCCATGGTGCGAGGCCACCATGGCAAGACAGGCCAGGCCGCACTCGGAAACCTCTGTCTGCAACACTACTTTCATAGGGGCTTCGACAACGCGATGGGCGTGACGATCTCACGAGCGCGGTCGCGCAAAATTTCAAATGAGGCAACGTGCTGTTCTCAGTTCAAGAACACCGCACAGCGGCACGTACCTTTGCGCCACGAAGACGCAACCATCGATCGGCAGATGTTCGTGATGTCGCAACCCATGGTTGACGCGCGATGGCTTGGCAGTGCCGAAGCGACCTGCGACGGTAGTGCGACTTGGATTTGTCTCCGCGGTACACCTGAAGGTGTCTACGGGATGCAGGGAGCGCGATAAGAAGCGGGATCCTGCGGGAGTTGATTTGAGTACCGTCCGACTGCCAACTGTAAGCGAGCTGCTCTTTTGGGGAAGCCTGGTCGCGAGCATTCTGGTGGTCACTGTTCTGCTTCGCTACACGGAACCCCCTGAAGCTGGGTGTCTTGCCGAAGTCGGCGAAAAGATGGAGAACGGGCAAAGCCGACAATTGCCCTTTCCCGTAGTCATCACTCCGTACCAGCGGCAGGAGAGGCGAGTAACGCTCTATAAGCAGCTGGTCTACGGAAAAGTCCCCAAGAAGCCACAGGCGATATTTCTCGAGAATGCGGCGCCCTACCTTCGGGCAAGCCTGAATGGCGTCGACTTGACGCCGGACGTGGATCTTTCCAGAGGCGACGTTCGGATTCTCGGGCCTCAGCTGATTCCTTTTGCCGGCGACTTGCTTCATGGCGGGGGGAACAACCTGGTCCTGGAGCTTCCGCTGAGCGATTCGCTGGGCGAGGTGAGGCTGGAAGCGCTCTGTGTCGGCGACTATGAAGCACTGAACCCTATCTATCAGGCGAATTGGTGGCGCCAGGTAGGCACTGCCCGCGTCTGTCTGGTCCTGCTCCTGATGATGGCGCTGCTGACGCTCGGTATGTGGTTTCTGCGCGAGGGGAGACAGGCGCTGTATTGGTATTGGGCCATCCTGGCACTGATGTTCCTGTGGATTTCCTACACCGCGTTCGGCTGGAAGCCGGGGGGCGTGATGCTGCACCGGTTCATTGCCGACTCCAGCCTCGGCGTCATCCTGTGGGCGATGAGCCAGTTGATCTCGCATCTGTGGCGCGCGCCGATGCCCGCTCTGCAGCGCGTGCTCATCTTGTGCGCGGCGGGTTCGGCGTTGATATGGCTATCCAGGAGTCTGTTCGGGTATCAAGGCAGCTCGCTTTTCTATGCGGCGTCACTCATCCAGGTGGCCTGTGCCATCGCTCCCTTGTATTGCTGCAGGTCGCGGATCGATGAGCGAATGTTCGGGCGGGAACTCCGGGCCCTTTACTGGGCGAACTATCTTTCGGTCGGGTGCGGCGTGGTGGACGTGGCTATCCTGATGACGTCCCGGGACTGGCATCTCGGATTGGCCTATGCGATCAGCGCGACGGTCATCGCGGGGGCGCTGCTGTTCGTCATGATGCGAAGGATCGTGCTTGGCCTCGAGATCCTGCGCCACTCCAGTTCCGCACTAGGAGTCGACACGCATCTCCTCCTGGACCGGGCCTCGCCGGACCTGGCCCAGCGCCTGCTGTCGGAGTTGTCCCGACGCGGTGCCAACGACGAGCGCCAGCGCCTGCTTCGCGATATTCACGACGGCTTCGGTTCCAGACTGGTCGGCGTGCTCGGAGCCCTTCGCCGTGGAGGCACGGGGGCGGACTTGTACAACGGGGTGCATCGGGCATTGCTCGACATGCGCATCATGGTCGATGCGCTGGATGAAGGCGCGGACACCCTGGACGTTGCGCTGGCCATGCTGCGTTACAGGACAGAGCCCATGCTGGAATCGTCAGGCATCGCATCCACTTGGAAGCTGGATCGGGTGGGGTCGGTGCGGATCGTCGACCGGCGAAGGCTGCTGCAGTTGCTTCGATGCATCGAAGAGGTCGTGGGCAATGCCATTCAGCATTCGCGCGCCAACGCGGTGGTGTTCGAGGGGTGCGCAGACGGCAAAACGCTCACGATAAAGGTGACCGACGATGGCTGTGGCCTGAAAAGGCCGCACGCTCGCGGCCAGGGGTTGAAGAATATCGACCATCGTATTCGGACATTGGGTGGAACCTGGACGATCCGTCCGGGCCCTGATGCGACCGGCACCCAAGTCGAACTCTTGCTGCCGTACGTCTGATGCGGCGCTCTGCACGCCGCCACAACCGCGACGGCGTAGCATCGTCCCTGTGCTGGCCCTCCCTTCCATCCGCCTTGCCACTCCGGCCGATGCGCGCGCGATCGCCGAGTTGTCGCGCGATGCCATCGAGTACGGGCTGGTCTGGACCTACACCCCCGCGCGAATCCTCGCGGCCGTGCGTAGCCGCAGCACGAATGTTGCGGTGGTGCGTGACGGCGGCAACCTGATCGCGGCCGGGGTCATGGACTACGGCGATACATCGGCCCACCTAGTGCTGCTGGGTGTGCAACACGAACATCGCCGCCGTGGGCTCGGCCGGCACGTGCTGGCCTGGCTGGAAACTTGTGCGGTGACGGCCGGGTTGCGCAGGATCGGGCTGGAAGTGCGCGCCGATAATCCAGGTGCCGTCGCGTTCTACGAAGCCTCGGGCTACCGCTTCCGCGATCGCGTGCCGGGGTATTACCGCCCCGGCCTGGATGCCGTGCGCCTCGTGAAGCGATTGGGTGTTTGAGTCGCGGTCCATCCCCTGATCGGGCTCCGAGGGTCGCCAACGCGATTGCCGAGGGCAGACGCGTGGTCCGGTTTGGCCAATAATTCGCTGCGATCGTGCATCCGACAGGCAGATAGGGGGACAGATGGGCAAGAACCGGCTCGAAGCCTTCAGCGACGGCGTCATCGCCATCATCATCACCATCATGGTGCTGGAGATGAAGGTGCCCCACGGCGAATCGCTGGCGTCGCTGCGCCCGCTCCTGCCGGTGTTCCTGAGCTACGTGCTGAGCTTCGTCTACGTCGGCATCTACTGGAACAACCATCACCACATGCTGCACGTCTCGACGAAGGTCTCGGGTGCCGTGCTGTGGGCGAACCTGCATCTGTTGTTCTGGCTGTCGTTGTTTCCCTTTGCCACGGGCTGGATGGGCGAGAACCACTTCGCTGCATGGCCGAGTGCGCTCTATGGCTTCGTACTGATGATGGCCGGGTGGGCATACCGGGTGTTGCAGGAAGCCATCATCCGGGTAGAAGGCCCCCAGTCCTTGCTGAAATCGGCGCTGGGCTATGACTGGAAGGGACGGGTTTCGGTGTGGCTGTACGCGCTGGGGATCGCGGCGACCTTCTGGCAGCCGTGGGTCTCGCTGCTGCTCTACGTGGCGTGTGCGTTCATGTGGCTGGTGCCGGACCGGCGGATCGAGCGCGTCCTGCGCAATCGCGCGTGACGGATATGGCATCCGACGCGCCATCGCCCGCGCGTCCTGGCATCAGTGGCCAGGACCCCGAACTCCTGCGCCGCCTGCTGCGCGCGAAGGATCGGATGGACGCGGCCTCTCACGAGGAGTGGCCCGTCGAGCGGCTGGCGCAGCTGAGCTGCGTATCCGCGGCGCACTTCGCGCGCTCGTTCAAGGACGCCTTCGGTGTGCCGCCGCACCGTTACCTGCTCACGCGTCGTATCGAACGCGCTTCGGCGCTGCTGCGCGACACCGATTTGCCGATCATCGACATCGCCTTCCAGACCGGGTGGAAGAGTCTGGGCACGTTCGGGCGCACCTTCCGCGACGTCACCGGCGAGAGCCCGAGCGAGCTGCGCGCCCGCATACAGGCCACTCCCCAGGACCGCGAGCGGGTGCCGGGGTGCTTCCTCAGCGCGGCGGAGCGGCCCGACCTCACCATCGCAGTTTCGGAGAAGCGCCGGCAGGAGGCGGAAGTTAACGTGGCCGCGTCCCCAACAACGGAGGTCCCATGAGCCAGGGTGTAGGAGTAGCCGGTCTGTACGTGCGCGATCAGGACGAAGCGCTCGCGTTTTATGTCGACAAGCTTGGATTCCGCGTTCATACCGACGCACGCAATGGCGATTATCGCTGGCTGACGGTGCAGCATCCGGAGCAGCCCTCGTTCCAGCTCGGCCTGTTCACGCCGGACCAGCCCACGCTCGACGCGGCCACCGTGCAGGCCCTGCGCGAAGTCGTGGCGAAAGGCGGCATGCCGCCGCTGGTGTTCATCGTCGACGATTGCCGCGCCGCCTTCGAACGGATGCGCGCGCGTGGCGTGGAGTTCACCCAGGAGCCGGTCGAGCGCTACGGCAGCGTCGACGCCAGCTTCCGCGATCCGTCGGGCAACGGCTGGAAGATGATCCAGGCGCGGGCCGCCTCATGAGCGGCGCGCGCTTCTATCAGCCCACCGACTCATCCCAAAATCAGCGTAGCCAGGGAGCGAGCGACGTGATCGTCACCGCCTCCGAGCGGATCGACAAGAAGATCGCATCGCTGGAAGACTGGCGCGGCGAACGTCTGGCCGAAATTCGCCAGCTCATCCACGAGGTCAATCCCGGCGTGACCGAGGAATGGAAGTGGATGGGCACGCCAGTCTGGTCGAATCAGGGCATGTACGCGCTCGCCAATCCGCACAAGGACAAGGTGAAGCTCACGTTCTTCCACGGCGCCCAGCTCAGCGATCCGGACCGGCTCTTCAATGCCGGTCTGGACGGCGGCAAGTGGCGCGCGATCGACTTCCACATGGGCGACAAAATCAATCGCACGGCGCTGAAAGCGCTGCTGCGGGAGGCCTTGGCCTACAACGCATCTCGGGCGGTACCCAAGAGCAAAGGCTCGCGAAAATAGGCCGGCTAAATCATTCACGCAGCGGCTAGTGGGCGAAAACCGCGAGCGAGCGCACGGAATTGCCTCGTCCCGGGGACGAACGGCAGCGGTCTTCCGCATCCGCAGCGATACCCTCACTTCGTCTTGTCGGCCCTGGCCCTAGCGTTCCAGCCAGGACCGGCTTCACGCGACCCCCACGCAGCAGTGCCCCATGGACGATCCCGAAGCCACTTCAGACGATGACCTGCGCGCGCAACTGGCGCGCGCCGAAGCTGTGCTGCAGACGCAACAGGCGCGGCTGGAGCAGGTGCTCGCGGCATTGCGCGCGTTGCCGGACGGGATCGTGCTGCTGGATCGCGCCGGCCGCATCACCGACCTCAATCTCGGCGCGGTGCACCTGACCGGCTGGACCGAAGCGCAGGCGCTCGGACGGTCGCTGCATGAAGTGGTCAAACTGCGCGATTCGCAGGGACGCAGCGTCGACCTGCTCGCGCTGGGCCATGACGCCAGCGGCCAGGTCGCCTCCCTGGTGCGCCGCGACGAGCACGAAGTGCTGGTCGACGCGACCATTGCCTCGATCCTCGACCGCGCCGAGCAACCGATCGGTGCCGTGATCGCGTTCCGCAACGTCACCGCGGCCAAGCGCATCAAGGACGAACTGACCTTTCATGCGACCCATGACCCGTTGACCGGCGTGATCAATCGCCGCGCCTTCGAGTCGCAACTGCAGCGCGCGGTCGCGCACGCGTCGCGGCATGGCACGCCCTACGCACTGCTGTATCTCGACCTGGACCGCTTCAAGGCCGTCAACGACACGGCCGGGCACATTGCCGGCGACGAACTGCTGCGCGTCCTGTCCGCACTGTTGCAGCGCAGCCTGCGCGACCACGACACACTGGCGCGCTTGGGGGGCGACGAATTCGCCGTCCTGCTGGAGCATTGCGAGGCCGGCGAAGCCGAAGAGATCGCCGAGCGCATTCGCGCGGCGGTGGCGACGTTCCGGTTTCGTTGGCTGGCGCAGGAATTCAGCGTGGGCGCGAGCATCGGCCTGGTGACGTTCCGCAGTGGCGCGCTCACGCCGCAGGCGGTACTGCGCCGAGCGGACGAGATGTGTTATCGAGCGAAAGCGGAAGGGCGCAATCAGATACAGGTATTTCCAATGACCGCGGCGGACGAAACCCGGCAGCCCACGCGCCCGCCGCGGCGGAAGCGGACTCCGCCGCCATTGCAGCACTGAGTCAGTCCCGGACGCTCAAGTGCCCACCTTCAAATAACGTCCCGGCCGCTTGGGGTTGGGCACGAACCACGCCGGGCTGCCGTCCGGTTCGCGGCCGATACGGGCGCCGGGAACCAAAGGCTGTGCCGCATCCATCAATGCGTGCTGGCGCAGCGCAACCGGCGCAGCAGGCGGCTCGCGCGGCAAACGCTCGTCAAGCATGCGCGCCAGGCTTTCCAGGCTCGCGCAGTCGGTCATCAGCTGGCGGAACGTCACCGGCACGGAAAAAATCTTCTGCAAGCGCACCGCCACCTGGGTCAGCATCAGGCTGTCCAGGCCGAGCTCGATGAAATTCGTCGCCGCATCGTCGCCAGCGAGGTCGAAACCGCTAGTGCCGCCGAACACCTCGCGGAGCTGTGCGAGCAGACGCGCGTAGCGATCGGCTTCGCCCGATTGCGATGCGGCGGCGGCCATCACCGGCTCGGTTTCGGCCGCTTCAGTTGCAGGCATCGGCGCGACAGAAGGCGCTGCAGCATCCCCGGTGCCGGCCTCGACCCAACAACGCTGGCGTTCGAAGGGATAGGTCGGCAAGCGCACCCGCCTGCGCCGCACGCGACGATCGAACTGCGCAACCTTCATCGCTACGCCATGACACCAAAGTTGCCCGGCGGCGGCCAGCACGCTCGTGCCTTCGTGCTCGGCAGCGTCACCCAAGCTCGGGACGGTGGCGAGACTGGCGCGCTGCGCCTCGGGATGCTGGCGTGCGAGCAGGCTCAGCGTCGCGCGCGGCCCGACTTCGAGCAGCACGCGTGGCGGCGCATCGGCGACCAATCGCGCCAGTGCCGCGGCGAAGCGCACGGGTTGGCGCAAATGCCGCGACCAGTAGTCGCTGGAGATCGCGCTCTCGATATCGAGCCAGTTTCCGCTGACCGTCGACATGATCGGCAACTGCGGCGCGCCGCGCGGCACCGCTTCGACCGCAGCGCGGAAGGGCGCGACCACGGGTTCCATCATCGCGGAGTGGAAGGCATGCGAAGTGCGAAGGGCACGGCACGCGATGCCGTCGGCGTCGAGCTGCGCCTGGAACGCCGCGATGGCATCGCTCGGACCGGCGACGACGCAGGCGCCGGGCGCGTTTTCGGCGGCCAGCGAAAGGCCGGGCGGAAGGCGCGCCACTACCTCGTCGATGCCCAGACGCACCGACAGCATCGATCCTGCGGGCTGGGCCTGCATCAACGCGCCGCGTTTCGCGACCAGGCACACCGCGTCGGGCAGCGTGAACACGCCCGCCAGCGTCGCGGCTACGAACTCGCCGATGCTGTGGCCGATCATCGCGGTGGGTTGCAAGCCCTTGCTCATCCACCAGCGCGCCAGCGCGTACTCGATGGAGAAGATCGCCGGCTGCATCACCGCCGTCGGCAGCAGGCGAGTGGGATCGTCGCTGAAGGCCACGTCGTGCAGGTCGGCGCCGGCATCGCGCAAGGCGTCCGCGCATTGATCGAAGGCGACGGCGAACTCGGGCTCGCTGGCGTACAGCGCACGTCCCATGCCGGCGTACTGCGCGCCCTGTCCGGGAAAGGCGAAGACGACTTCACGATGCCGCGCGGCGCGATTCCGCTTGATGGCCGCCATGAACTCGGGGTTGCGCAGTTCGCGAACGGCGTCCTCCACCTGTGTGGCTACTACGCTGGCGCGATGGGCGAATGCCTTGCGCCCGACCGCCAGCGTCCATGCGGCGTCGGCGAGATTGGTTCCGTTATCCGCCTGCAGGAAATCCGCGAGACGCTCGGCCGCCTGCGCCAGCGCCGCGGGCGAACGCGCGGACAGCACGAGGAGATTCGGTCCGGAGGCGCTGTCGGACGCACGCAACGGCGGCGCCTGCTCGAGTACGACATGGGCATTGGTGCCGCCCACGCCGAACGAGCTGACCCCCGCGCGTCGCGGCGTGCTCTCGTCCATCCACGCGCTGGCTTCGGAGTTGACCACGAATGGCGAATCGGCGAACGCGATCGCCGGGTTGGCGCGTTCGAAATGCAGGCTCGCGGGGATGCAGCGGTATTCCAATGCGAGCGCGGTCTTGATCACGCCCGTCGCGCCGGCCGCGATCACCAGATGGCCGATGTTGCTCTTGACCGATCCGATCCGGCAGAAGCCGACCTCGGTCGTACCGCGACGAAACGCTTTGGTCAGGCCCTCGATCTCGATCGGGTCGCCCATCGGCGTCGCCGTGCCGTGCGCTTCCACATAGGCGATGTCGCGCGGCGACACGTGCGCGTTGTCCTGTGCCATGGCGATCACTGCGGCCTGTCCCTCGCTGCTGGGTGCGGTGAAGCTGGCCTTGCCGCCGCCATCGTTGTTGACCGCGCCGCCCAGGATTACGGCGTGTACAGGATCGCCATCCGCGATCGCGTCCGGCAGACGCTTGAGCAGCACGACCGCGGCGCCGTCGCTGAACACCGTGCCTTTCGCCTGTGCATCGAAGCTGCGCGTGTGGCCATCCGGCGAGAACATCGCGCCTTCCTGATAGTGATGGCCGCGCCGTGGTGGACAGACGATGGAGACGCCGCCCGCCAGCGCCATGTCGCAGGCGCCCGCCTGCAGGCTCTGCATCGCCTGGCAGATCGCGACCAGCGACGTCGAGCAGGCGGTGTAGATGCTGATCGCCGGGCCGGTGAGGTTGAGCTTGTGGGCGATGCGCGTGGCGATGTAATCCTTCTCGTTGTCGAGGATCACCTGATACGCGCCCACGGCTTCCATCAGATCCGGATGCGCGGCGACGTGGCGCTGCAGATAGGTGGAATGGTAGGTGCCTGCGAACACGCCGACCGGAGCTGTCGTCGCATCGGGTACATGGCCGGCGCGTTCCATGCATTCCCAGCACAGCTCGAGGAAGATCCGGTGCTGCGGATCCATCAACTCGGCTTCGCGCGGACTGACTCCGAAGAATCCGCAGTCGAAATCTTCCACGCCCTCGATGACGCCGCGTGCCGTGACGTAGGCCGGATCGAGGCGGTCGGCCATGGCGATCGACGGATCCAATTGCTCGCGACGGAACACGGTGATCGAATCGCGCGCCGCGCAGAGGTTGTCCCAGAACCGTTCGACATCGCCGGCGCCGGGAAAGCGCCCGGCCATCGCGATGATCGCGATGGAGTCGCGCGCCGTCGGCTCACGCGCAGTCCCCGCTGCGCGATGCGCCTGCGGCAGTCGCTTCGCTTCGATGGCGTGGGTTCGCTGCGCCAGCGCGGCGGCCAGGGTCGCCGGTGTCGGGTGGTCGAAGATCAGCGCGCCAGGAATGGGCTCGCCCGCGCCTTCCTGCACCTGCGCGAGCAAGCGCATGGCCAGCAGCGAGTTGCCGCCGATCTCGAAGAAGTTGTCGTGGCGGCCGACGCGATCGATACCCAGGGTCGTGGCGAAGGCGGCGCACAGCGTCTTCTCCTCGGCGGTGATCGGCGGTGCATAGGCCACGTCCTGTTCGGGGCGGTCCGCGCCGGGAGCAGGCAAGGTGGCACGATCCAGCTTGCCGTTGGGCGTGAGCGGAAACCGGTCCAGCGCCACATACGACTCGGGCACCATAAACGCGGGTAGCGCGTCGGCCAGGTGTCTGTGCAAATGCGACGAGGAGATGGCTGCCGCTTCGGCGCCTGTGGCGCGCTGGCCGCCACGCAGCACGTAGTAGGCCACCAGCCGCATTTCGCCCTGACGGTCTTCGCGCGCGATCACGGCGGCTTCGCCGATGTCCGGGTGTTCCCGCAAGCGCGCTTCGATCTCGCCCAGCTCGACCCGGTTGCCGCGGATCTTCACCTGGAAGTCCTTACGCCCGGCGAAGCGGAAGTTGCCGTCGGGCAGTTGCTGCGCCAGATCGCCGGTGCGATACAGCCGGTCGTTCGGATCCGCGCTGAAAGGATTGCGGATGAAGGCTGCTTCGGTCGCCTCCGGATCGGTGTAGTAGCCCAGGCTGCGGTAAGGGGTGCGGATGAAGATTTCGCCCAGGGTACCCGGCGTGCATGGCGCCAGGTGCTCGTCGAGCAGCAGCGCCTGCGCGCCGGGGATTGGCGTGCCGATCGGGACGAAGGTCTCGGCGACAGGATATGCCGGCAGGCGATAGCAGAACTTGGCGAGCGTCGTTTCGGTTGGCCCGTACAGGTTGACCAGGCGGATGCGTTCGCCGAAACACGCGATCCAGGCATTCGCGTCGGCCGGCGGCAGCACTTCTCCCGCGAGCAGGACGAACTTGAGCGCCGGAAATCCTGCCGCTGCGAGGCCTTGCCTCAGCAGTAACCGGAATAGCGAAGGCACGCAGTGGATCAAGGTGACGCCGGAGCGCTCGATCCAGTGCGACAGCTGCAGCGGATCGAGGAGCATCGGCGTCGGCGGAATGCAAATCGTGCCGCCGCAGCACAGCGGCGTCAGAACATCGCGCAGATACACGTCGAACGCAGCACCGGTCAGCTGGCTGACGCGCGACCCTGCTCCAAGCGCGAAGGCTTCGATCTCCCACTGGACGAAGTGAGCCAATCCACGGATGCGGCCGAGAATGGCCTTGGGCTTCCCTGTCGAACCCGAGGTGAAATACAGATAGCAAGGATCGTCGGGCAGTGTCGCCGCCTGGATCCTGTCGGTGCTCTGTTCCGCGATTCGATGGACGCGTGCATGCAGTGCATTCAAATCGTCGCCATCGCCCATCAAGAAGACATCGCGGATCGACGTGGAGGGAGTTTGGTCGGTCGCTCCACCTGCGAGCGTGGCCAACAGTGCAATATTCGGTGCGTCCGCGATCACCGCTGCAGGTCGCGCGATATCCAGCATGCGCATCAGCCGCTGCACGGGGTAGGAAGCGTCGAGGGGAACGAAGATGCAGCCCGCCTTCAGGCATCCCAGGATCGCCGCGATCCGCGCGACGGGGGCGTCCAGCAGCAGTGCGACCATCGACCCGCAGGCGATGCCGTGCGCGGTCAGTGCATGCGCCACCTGGTTCGAAGTCCGGTCGAGTTCGCCGTACGTCGTATCGACATCGCGCCAGGAAATGGCGGCAGCGGAGGGATTCGCGTCGACGGCTTCGCAGAAGAGGGCGAGCACGTTGTTCGCACGCAGCGGCACTTCCAGCTTGGCTTCTGCGTCGGAAAAGAGGCTCGACATGCGGGTCCCCACTGGCCGGCTCTCCGTTCGCAAGCGGCTGCAATTGCGGCATGCGTGAGGTCGGAAAAAAGTCTGGGGCGGCGTCGTTGCGCGGCGTATCCCCCGACAGGGTGATCCGTGCACGCATGAAACGGAATGATTGCCGGCGCGGCACGGGGCGTTCAGTCTGTTCAGCCGTTGCGTGTGTCCCTCCGCGCAGTCAGCTGAAGGCATTCGTGTTTCTCGGTTACTACAACGCAGAACGGCGCCAGTTCCGCCATCGGCGATGGCATGCGCGCGATCGCTATGCCACATGTCCATGACGATGAAGCCACGGCTTCGTTGCGGTGCGGCCGCTTGCCGCAGGTGCCGTGGCGGATCTCCTGCCGCTTGCGCGGACCGGCGATGCACTGTCTTTGCAGGAGAAGCCGGCCTAATCTCCCGCAACCGGCCGCTGTCGCGACAGGCCGGTGCTCTCGGTGCAAGCCGCAAGACGCGTCGCAGTGGAATGCGGCCGCGCGCCTCTCACGACCACAAGGAAGGATTCCGTGAACAAGCACACCGCAGTTGCCGCTCAGCCGGCCCTCGATCCCACCCTGACCCTCGCGCTCGCAGCCGCCTCGGAGGCGGCTTACGACTACTACGGCGGCGACCCGGTCACGCCCCCGGTGGGGTACACCCAGGTCGACGGGTGGACGGGTTGGGATGCGTTTCTCACCACCGGTTCGGAAGAGAAATACGGACTGGTGTTCCAGTCGCAGGCCGATCCAGGCACCTTCATCTTCGCGTTCCGCGGCACCGATTCGGACCTGGATGCCTGGGAAGACGTGCACTTTCTTACCACCAACTTCGTGCCGACCAGCGGCAGTGTCAGTCCGACGCCACGCGTGGCCTCGGGCTTCTACGGCATTTACGACAGCATCGGCGGCAGCATGACCCAGTCGATGCGGCAGCAGCTGTTCGCGCTGCTCGCCAAGTACCAGCCGCAGCAGCTGTACGTCACCGGGCACAGCCTGGGCGCGGCGCTGAGCCAGCTGTTCTCGCTGGACGTGGCGATCAGCCAGCCGGTGGCTTCCACCAACATCAATTTCGCCAGCCCGATGGTGGGCACCGACAGCTGGCAGACGGCGTACCAGGCCACCATTGCCGCCGGTCAGAGCATTCGCGTCTACAACTACTGGGACTATGTTCCGTCGCTGCCGCCGGACCAGTTCGGCTATGTCACCGTCGGCGAGGGTTTCCTAACCTCGTTCTACGTGCAGGGCGAATGGTTCCCGCACGAGCTGTCGCGTCACTCCATCGCCAACCTGACCACCGTGCTGACCAACGCGGTGCCGTTGAATCCGCAGCAGTGGGTGGGCACGTTCCCTGACTACATGGATCCGTCCTGGACGATGGACAGCACGGTGCCGCCGGCGACGGCGCCGGTGCGTTGGGTGGAGAAGGCGCGCGAGCACATGGCGTTCGAACGCTCGCTGCGGCAGGCGGCCGTCGAGCCGGAGTTGATGCCGGCGTAATGGCGAACGGTGGCCCGTCATCCCGGCTTCCACCGGGATGACGGGTGCTAGCGATCCACCATCTTCTGCTGCGCCTCGGCATAGCGCGCGCCGTGGATTTCGATGCTCGACAAGCCGGTGGCGATCTGCGCGAGGTCTTCATCGCTCAGCGCGAGATCGGCGGCCCCCAGGTTTTCCTCGAGGCGATGCAGCTTGGTCGTGCCAGGGATCGGCACGATCCACGGCTTCTGCGCGAGCAGCCAGGCCAGCGCGATCTGCGCCCGGGTCACGCCACGACGCGCGGCAATCGTGCCGAGGGTCTCGACGAAGGCCAGGTTCGCCGCCCGCGCCTCGGGCGAAAAGCGCGGCACGTTGGCGCGGAAATCGTTGGCGTCGAAGGTCGTGGATGCGTCGATCGCACCGGTGAGGAAGCCGCGGCCGAGCGGGCTGAAGGGCACGAAGCCGATGCCCAGTTCTTCCAGTACCGGAAAGATTTCCTGCTCCGGCTCGCGCCACCACAGCGAGTATTCGCTCTGCAGCGCGGTCACCGGATGCTCCGCATGCGCGCGGTGAATCGTATCGACGCCGGCCTCGGACAGGCCGAAGTGCCGCACCTTGCCCTCACGGATCAGCTGCCCCACGGTGCCGGCGACATCCTCGATAGGTACCTGCGGATCGACGCGATGCTGGTAGAACAGGTCGATCACGTCCGTGCGCAGCCGCTTGAGCGAAGCGTCGGCGACCGCGCGGATATGCGCGGGCCGACTGTCGAGCGCACGCTGTGGATTCGCGGGAATGCTGAAGCCGAACTTCGTGGCGATCACGACCCGGTTGCGCACCGGAGCGAGCGCCTCGCCGACGACGTCTTCGTTGAGGAACGGGCCGTAGACCTCGGCGGTGTCGAACAAGGTGACGCCGTGGTCGACCGCGGCGCGGATAAGGGCCACGGCCGCTTGGCGCTCGGTCGGCTGCCCATAGCCGTGGCTCAGGCCCATGCAGCCCAGGCCCAGGGCGGACACGCTCAGGCCGCTGCGGCCGAGGGTTCGGGATTTCATGGCGACTCCGCGCCCCGGTGAAAGGCAGTTGAGAGTACATCGAACGCGCCGCAGCGCGTGTCTGCGGTGAACGATGTGACGGATCCGCGGCGTGGCAATGGAGCTGTCAGGGCACGCTGGTCACTGTTGGGCCCCGCTCCGCCGCGATCTCCGCCGCGATTTCGGCCTGCAGCTCCGCCTCCGCCGCCTGGCGCGTGCGCACCCTAAGGATCTCCCCCGGCAGTTCGCGCTGCAGCAGGCCGAGCAGCTCCGCACAGGCATTGTTATCGACCGGCTTGCCGGCCAACGTGGTGGCCGTGACCTTCGTGGTCAGGCGATTGTTCGTTTCTGAGGCGAGCAAGGCCTTGGTGAAGATCAGGAACTCGATGTCGCGATAGCGCAGCGAATACAGGTCGAGCATCTGCGCGCGGGACTGGTATTTCACGCCGGGCGTACGCACCAGGATCTGGCCGACCGCGTTCCAGGTGTCGAGTTTGTCGGCGTGCAAGGTGAATTCGCCGCGAGTCGCTGATGGCGGGGCTTTCACCAGGACGGAATGTTGCGCGGGCGGTGGGTCGGCTGCGATCCCGCTGGCGAGGCTGGTGCTGCAACCCGATGCGAGCGCCGCCAGCAACGACGCCGGCAGGAGCGCCGCAAGGAGCGGCCGGACAACTCGCGCGCGCATCTTCGCGTTCCTCGACAGAATGTCTCGATGCTATGTTTTCCTCGATGTGTTGTTGTCGCACGCCGATCGTAAGCGCATGGCGAAGGGAGCGGCAAAACGGCCGTAAGCGGCACGTAGCGTTGGCCGCCGTTAACAGAAAGGCCTGCGCGAAGCCGGCCTTTCCGCATCGGCCCTTGGATCGGCTACTCCTGGGGCTTTACGCCCAGGTAGGCACCGGCCATGTGCTCGGTCATCCAGGGGTCGTTGTCTTCGAGCGCGAGTGCGCGCGCGAACATGCGCTCGGCCGTGGCGCGATCGCCTTGCAGCATGTAATGCGCGCCGACTTCGGCGATGCCCTTGGCGTCGTCGGGGTTGGCGGCAAGGAACTGCTCGAACAACGGCTTGGCCTTGTTCCACTCGCCGGCTTCGGCGTAGACGCGGGCGATGCGGTAGACGTCGCTGTCGTCATGCTTGCCATTGAGGAGGGCATCGAAGATGGCCTGGCCCTCGCTCTTGAAGCCGCCGAGGTAGTACACGCGGCCTGCACCGATGCGCTCCCAACTGCCGTTCTTGCCGGCCTGCGAGACCGCGGTTTCCAGCAGTGTCTTGGCGGCGTCGCGCGGGGCCTTGTTCTGATAGGCCTCAGGGGCAGCGCGCACCTTCTGCGCGGCATAGCCCACGCCGATACCGGCCACGAACAGGACCGCGGCGGCGGCGGCCGTAATGCGTTTCGTCATGAAGAATCTCCCTGGTGGTTGACGGGGGCCGCGCAGTGCGGACCCGGTGACTCCGTAGCCCGGTGGGCCTCGGCAACATGAGTCTAGCTGTGCCGCAGACGCTCGGCGCAGTAAAGTGACTCCCGAATTTTAGGGATGGATGCGATGCGCAGGCTGGTGTTCCTGTCGTTCTGCCTGGCCCTGGTGCAGGCGTTGCCGGCCAGCGCCGGCGACGTGCTGCCCGACCGTGCGCCTTCGACCGATCCGCCCGGCGAACACGGCATGCTCGTGGTCGGGACCGACGTGGTGTACCTGTCGCACCTGCCGATGTTCCATGCGCCGCACGACTACCAGCTCGTGTTCGAAGCGGCGTTGGATGACGACGCGCTCGCCGCCTACCGTCGCGACAGCCGCCGCCATCCCGGCACGTACTACACGCTGGTGCCGACGGCGCGCTGGGTGCTGCCCGATACGATCCGCGAAGGTGCGCGCTTCGCCGTGGACCTGTACCGCGGCCATTTCGAGCGTGGCGGCATGCCGATCCGAAAGCAGGCGACGGTGACCGTGCGCCGCATCGTGCATTTCCGCCGCTTCGATGCGGGCCATGCGGCGGACCCGGCGCAATGGTTCGGCTTCGGTCGCGGCCATGAACACTTCCTCGCCCATCGCATCGAAGGCGCGCCGGATATGGACCAGGTGGTGCAGGTGTCTGCCGCGCCGGCCGAAGGGGCGCCGGTGCGCATGCCGAACGCCGGCGAACTGAAAATCGGCGACGCTGTGCCCGGTGGTCGCGTGCAGCGCGTGATCTACACCGAGTACGGCGATCTGGCGAAGTAAAGGTTTTGCGGCACTCCAGTCGAAGGGAAGGGACCTGATGAATCCGGCGATACGGCCTTTCGAACCGAGTGCGGAGTACGACACACCCGAACGCTGCTTCATCAACGAGTTGTCCAACACGGCCAGCGATCCGGCCGTATCGATCGCGCGTGCACGTGTCGCACCTGGCGTCACCACGCGCTGGCATCGCGTTCGCGATATCGCCGAACGCTACGTGATCCTGGAAGGGCGCGGCCGGATGGAAGTAGGCGGACTGCCTGAGCAGCAGGTCGAGGTCGGCGATGTGGTGCTGATTCCACCGTCGTGCCCGCAGCGCATCGCGAATATCGGGACGACGGATCTGGTGTTTCTGGCGATCTGCACGCCACGCTTCGTGCCCGAGGCGTACGAGGACATCGAGGAGCTCGAGGGCCCCTGACCGGTCCGATGCCGGATCGCGCCGCGCCATGTCGAATCCGGGGCGCTTGCTTCGTCGGATAAGAAACCTCCGGAGAATCTCTGCCCATGAACAGCACGCCCATCGCCTCGCCACCTCTGGACCGCAACTGGGCCCTGGTCGCCGCCGGCGCCGTCATGTGCTGCGTCGCGGTCGGTGCGGTGTTTGCGCTGGCCGTACTGTTGACGCCGATGAGCGCCGCCACCGGCTGGTCGCGTGCCGGGCTGTCCAGCGCGATGACGCTGGCCTTCCTGAGCATGGGATTCGCCGGCTTCGGCTGGGGCATGCTGAGCGATCGTTACGGGCCGCGCGTGGCGGTGCTGGCCGGTTCGGTCCTGTTGGGATTAGCCTGCGTGCTCGCCAGCCGGGCCGGCAGCCTGCTGCAATTCCAGCTCAGCTATGGCGTGCTGATCGGCGTGGCCGCCGCGAGTTTCTTCGCGCCGGTGATCTCCACGACCGCGGCCTTGTTCGAACGTCGGCGCAACCTGGCCATCTCGCTGGTGTCGGCCGGCGTCGGCGTGGCACCGCTGACGCTTTCGCCGCTGGTCGCCTGGCTGGTCACGCACTACGACTGGCGGACCACGCTGCTGATCGTGGGCGTGCTGGCCTGGGCGTTGACGCTGCCGGCGGTGTGGTTCGTGCCGGCCACGCCGCCCTCGCATGCCCACGGCGGCGAAGTGGCGGACACGCAGGGCATGAGCGTCGGACAGGCGCTGAGTTCGCGCCCCTTCGTCATCCTCGCGTTGGCCTACTTCGCCTGTTGCGCGGCGCATTCGGGACCGATCTTCCACACGGTGAGCTACGCCGTGGGCTGCGGCCTGCCGGTGACCGCGGCGGTGACCATCTACAGCATGGAAGGCGCGGCCGGCCTGGGCGGGCGGCTGTTGTTCGGCCTGCTCGCCGATCGCCTGGGCGCCAAGCGAGTGCTTGTCGCAGGTCTCCTGCTGCAGGGATTGGCCGCGGCGGCGTATCTGCAGGTGAATCAGCTCGACGGCTTCTATGCCGTGGCGATCGTGTTCGGCATGGCCTATGGCGGCACGATGCCGTTGTACGCCTCACTCGCGCGCGAAGCGTTCGGACCGCGCATCCTCGGGACCGTGCTCGGCGCCGCGGCGCTGGTGTCGAGCCTCGGCATGGCGCTGGGTCCGCTGGTGGGCGGTTGGCTGTACGACCGTTACGGCAGCTACACCTGGCTGTACATCGGTTCGATGGCGATGGGGCTCGCCGCGGCGGGCATCGCGCTGATGTTCCCGTCGAAGCGGCCGCCGCGCGACTCCGGCCGACTCGAACCCGCGCTGCAGGGCTGAGCCGGCGCAACACCGCGTCGCATGTGCGGTGGGTCGCGACCCGCCGTCATGCGGCAAGCTGTGCGCATGAGCGAAATGCACGTCGAAGACGCAGACATTCAACTAGCGGACGGACAGACGTTCGTCCGCCGCTGGCACCCTGCGGTTACCGCTTCGTCCACTCCGATCGTGCTGCTGCACGACTCGCTCGGCAGCGTGGAGCAGTGGCGCGATTTCCCGGCGCAACTCGCGCAGCGGCTGCAGCGGACGGTCATTGCTTACGACCGGCCCGGCTTCGGTCGCTCTTCGCGACGCGATGACAAACCGAACACCGACTTCATCGCCGGCGAGGCGCGCGTGCATTTCCCGGCATTGCGCCGCGCGCTCGGACTGGCCGACTTCGGTCTGTTCGGGCACAGCGTCGGCGGTGCGATGGCGATCGTGATCGCGGCCTTGCAAGGCGAGGCCTGCCGTTTCGTCGTCACCGAATCCGCGCAGGCTTTCGTCGAGTCGCGCACGCTGGAAGGAATCCGCACGGCCAAGGCGCTGTTCGCCGATCCCGCGCAATTCGCCCGGCTCGCGAAGTGGCACGGCGAGCGGGCGCGTTGGGTGCTGGAGGCATGGACCGAAGTCTGGCTGGATCCCGTGTTTGCCGCGTGGAGCCTGGATGCGTGGCTGCCGCAGGTGCGCTGCCCGGTGCTGGCGATCCATGGCGATCGCGACGAATACGGCTCGCGCGCGTTTCCCGAGCGCATCGTCGGCGCAGTGAGTGGGCCGGCGCAGTTGGCTCTGCTCGACGACTGCGGTCACGTGCCGCATCGCGAACGGCCGGACGAGGTGCTCGATCGGGTCGCCGCATTCGCGGCTACTCACGCCACCGAAGGCGCGTGAGCGGCGCCACGGCGTGAACGCTGCCTACTGCCCGAAGTCGCGCAGGTAGCGCACGCTGAATCCCAAGGTATTGGCAGCGGCCACCAGCTCGCCCGCGAGATTCTGCGAGTCGTGCGTCGCGCGCCATTCGTTGGGCAGGTAGATGCCGGCACGCTCCTGCGCACGCGTGCGGATGGCGTCGATGCCGGTCAGGGCCGAGGCGTACTGGTCGGCATCGACGTTCGTTTCCACATCGTCGATCAGCGCCTGGAACGGCGCCTGTTCGGCGGCGGGAAGTTGCGCCGCGATGCCGCGCATCCACACCAGCTTCTGGTCGATCACGGTGCGCGTGCTGCGCAGGTCGACGAGGATCAGGAACTGCGAGAAGCCGCCGTAGGTCGTGCGCGCACGCACACTGCCGCGGGCGATTTCATCGGTGACGTCGCGGAAGGGCGCGCCCAGCGACGCCTTGAATACCCGCAGCGGCGAGCCGGCGGTGTAGGGCAGCAGGTGCGTGTGGATTTCCATGCGCCCGGTGTCGCGGAACGATAGACCGCCGTTCGCCGGCGGCTCGATCGTCAGCAGCAGGGGCAGGGCGCTGGTGAGTTGCGTGAGTCCGGTGTCCGGCAGGCGCGCGAGCAGCGTCTCGTCGAGCAGGTTGACCAGTTGCGCGGTGGCGCCGAGGCTGGCCGGCGTCAGGCCGCTGGCATCCTGGAAATCCAGGGAGACCTCGGCGAGCGGAAGCAGGGTATTGCCGACGCGGATCTCGGCGTGGTCCCCGGATGCGGTAACCGCTACCGGGATCAGCCCATTCACCGTCGACGTGGTCTGCGCCAGCAGCTGACCGGTCTGGTTCACGGCATGGCCGAGCAGCTGCGCCGAAGCGTCCGGCGCAACCAGGCACAGCGATAGGACAGCAGTCCATGCGACAGCGGACAGTTTCATTGAGAACCCCCTGAACACCCCGACATCCCTGTGGGTGCGATTACGCCCCCGGCTCCGACGCCTTTTAAACCTGCCCGAGGCGGCGGACAAGTGCGGCGTCCACTTTCGCGATGGACGGGTTGTGGCTCCGACGGACGACAGTTGGCTACATTGCACCTACCGCACCGAGTGGGCGAGGTTGCCATGAACACTCCGACTCCGCCGTCCGCACAACGCGACGATCGTTACGCCCGGGAGTTCTTCGCTGGCTGGCGCACCATGGACTTCAACAGCCACATGGCCAACACGGCCTATCTCGATCTCGCCGCCGACGTGCGCATGACCTTCTTCGCTGAGCATGGCTTTCCGCCCGCGGAATTCCGCCGCCTCGGATTGGGCCCGGTGATCCGCAAGGACGAGATCGAATACTTCCGCGAAGTCGGCCTGTGCGAAACCGTCACCGTCACCTACGCGATGCGGGCGATGAGCGCGGACGGCGCGCGCTTCGTGCTGGAGAACGAGATCTGGCGCGACGATGGCCAGCGTGCGGCCAAGGTGGTTTCTACCGGCGGCTGGCTGGACCTGCAGGCGCGCAAGCTGATCGCGCCACCGCAGGCGTTGCTCGATGCCTTCGTGCAGGTGCCGCGCTCGGCGGAGTTCGTTGAATTGCCGCCTCGCTGAATTCTGTGCTTCGTTGGGACGCGCTGCACACTTCGCCATCTGGGCTTCGGCTGTTGGCTTCGGACTGACGCGCTGCCCGCTTCGCCACCTGGGCTTCGGCTGTTGGCTTCGGACTGACGCGCTACCCGCCGGAATGGGGGTGGCTGCGACCCTCCGGACGGCAGTCCTGCCTTTAGTCGGGCCGCGGACCATCCATGGTCCGCTCTCCGCCACCCCCATCCCGGCGGGCAGCGCTAATCGCGAGCGTGACGATCGCCGCTTCGGCCAGGCGCTCTTCTTCTCCCCGCGTGCGGGGAGAAGATGCCCGAAGGGCAGATGAGGGGAGCGAGCGAAGCGAGTTGCTTTTGCTTTTTTGCCAATGCGCCCGAAATGTGTGGGAGGGCAGGCGGTGCCGGTGGGCAGGCGTGACTATCAGCGGCATGGATGCCGCTGATAAGCCTCCATGGACGGCTTCACGGCGTGTCACGACTGCCCACCGGCGCCGCCTGCCTGCCCGTGATCGTTACCGCCGACAGCACGTCCCCTCACCCTGCGTCGCTGGCGCGACGCTTTCCCTCTCCCCGCAAGCGGGGCGAGGGAGCGGAACAAAAAAGGACGGGCAATTGCCCGTCCTTTTAGAGGCGATCCGGCGAGTGACGCTTAGATGCCGATAGCCTGTTCCGCCGTCACGTAAGGCAGGTTGTGCGCCTGTGCGACCGGTTCGCAGGTGACCTTGCCTTCGCAGACGTTGAGGCCGTTGCGCAGATGTACGTCCTGCGCCAGCGCCTTCTTCCAGCCGCTGTTGGCCAGCGCGAGAGTGAAGGGCAGCGTTACGCTGTTGAGCGCGAAGGTCGAAGTGCGCGCGACCGCACCCGGCATGTTGGCCACGCAGTAGTGCACGACGCCGTCGACCACGTAGGTCGGATCGGCGTGAGTGGTGGCGTGCGAGGTTTCCACACAACCGCCCTGGTCGATCGCGACGTCGACGATCACCGCACCCTGCTTCATGGTCTTGACCATGTCCTTGGTGACCAGCTTCGGCGCCGCGGCGCCCGGCACCAGCACCGTGCCGATCAGCAGGTCCGCGCGGCGCACCAGCTCTTCGATCGCCGCGCGGGTAGAGAACACGGTCGAGATCGAAGTGCCGAACTGCGCGGCCAGCCGCTTGAGCGCATCGGCCGAACGATCGACGACGGTGACCTTGGCGCCCATGCCGACGGCAATCGTCGCCGCATGCGTACCCGACACACCGCCGCCGAGGATCACGACTTCCGCAGCCGACACGCCCGGCACGCCGCCGAGCAGCACGCCACGGCCGCCCTGGGCCTTCTCCAGCGAATGCGCGCCGACCTGCGGCGCGAGGCGGCCGGCGACTTCCGACATCGGCGTCAGCAGCGGCAGCGAGCCGTTCGGTGCGGTGACGGTTTCGTAAGCGATGCAGATCGCGCCGGAGTCGATCAGGTCGCGCGTCTGCGGCTCGTCGGGCGCGAGGTGCAGGTAGGTGAAGAGGATCTGGCCCGGGCGCAGCTTCTTGCGCTCCTCGGCCAGTGGCTCCTTCACCTTCACGATCATCTCGGCGCTGGTGAAGATCTCGTCGGCGGTGTCGATGATCTTGGCGCCGGCGGCAACGTAATCGGCATCGGTCAGGCCGGCGCCGAGGCCGGCACCCTTCTGCACCAGCACTTCATGGCCGTGGTGCACCAGTTCGAGCACGGACGAGGGAATGAGGCCGACGCGGTACTCGTGGTTCTTGATTTCCTTGGGTACGCCGATACGCATGACTGGAATCTCCCGGTAGATGTGGCGTCGGGCGTCCCGACGTGCGACGTCGGGACACCCGACGTTTCGAGGCTGGGGAGTATGGGCGAAGAATTGCGCATTTTGTCGCGAATTTTGTTGTGCTGGCCGGCCGTTTGTCGCATTGTTGTTCGCAAATTGGCCGATCAATAGAACAAAATGCGAATTCCAGAGCCCGCCATCGACGAACGCGACCGCGCCATCCTCCGCCTGCTCCAGGAAGACGGGCGCCTGACCAACATGGAGCTGGCACAGCGGATCAATCTCTCGCCCTCGGCCTGCCTACGCCGGGTCAAGCTGCTGGAGGAGTCCGGGCTGATTTCGCGCTACGTGATGCTGCTCGACGAGAAAGCCGCAGGCTTGCCGGGCACGGCCTTCGTCCTGGTGACTCTGGACCAGCAGGGGCGCGCGGCGCTGGACGCGTTCGAGGCCGCGATCCAACAGCACCCGGAAGTGACCGAGTGCTGCCTGCTCGCAGGTGCGGCTGACTACATGGTGCGCGTGGCTTACGCGGACTCGGCCGACTTCGAACGCATCCACACCGAGATCCTCACCCAGCTGCCAGGCGTGGTGCGCGTGCAATCGACGCTCGCATTGCGCACGGTGAAGAAGACGACGGCGTTGCCGGTCTAAGCGCGCGATGCGGAGCCTCAGCTTCGCCGCGATCGGCGTGCGCGCGCCAGTTCCTCGATGTCGCTGACGCGGAATTCCACGGTGACCCGGCTGCCCGGCATCACGCCCCAGCGGATGCCGATGCGGGCCAGCCGGGCTTCCACATCGGCGCGCGTAGCAGGAGTGGCGAGGGCGAGGATCGCGTCGTGGCGTTCTGCCCATGCGCTGGCGAGGGCGAACACGCTGTTGTGGCGGAGGAACAGATGCGGCATTTCCTCTTCCAGCTCGCGCAGGCGCGCTTCCACGAGGGGGCCGGCGTCGGTGTCGATCTCGTCATTCTCGGTCATGGGTTTCCTGCCAGGAGAATCCTGATGGCTTGGCGGAGAGCTTCGTCGGCGCCGTCAGCCCGCCAAGGTAGGCAGGCAATCATTCTTCCAGCGTGAAGCCGACCTTCACCGTGACCTGCCAGTGCGCGACCTTGCCGTCCTGCACATGGCCACGCGTCTCCATGACCTGGAACCAGCGGATGTTGCGCATGGACACGGAGGCGCGTTCGATCGCGGTGCGGATGGCGTCGTCGCTGCTGCTCTTCGACGAGCCGGTGAGTTCCAGGGACTTGTAGACGTGGTCGCTCATGGCGGTAGCTCCGGTTGGACAGGCATTGAGAGCCAACGCGGGTGCCGGTTGGCTCCGGTCACGTACCGGCGAAGTACACCATGAAAAACGGCCGGATGCTGCGCGCATCCGGCCGTTCGGGAGAGCTGGGGCTTGCGTGCTTCAGTGGCCCTGGGCCGCACGCTCCATCGCGATCAGGTGGTCGGCGATGCGCAGCTTCTCGTCCCAACCGCCCTTGCCGGTGACGCGGTACTTGCCGTCGATGATCAGGGTCGGGGTGCCGCTCACGCCGCTGCGCATCATGAACTGCTTGCCGCGGTTGACCTTGGCGTTCACCGCGAAGCTGTTCATCTGCGCCAGGAACTGCGCCGGGTCGGCACCGTAGGCGGCGTAGAAGTTGGCGATCTTCTGCTCGTCGGGCTTGTCGCCTTCGCCGGGCATGGTGTGCTTGACGTGGATCGCATTGATCAGCGCGTCATGCGAACGCTTGACCAGACCCATGGATTCGGCGACGTAGAAGCCCTTGGCGTAGGGATTCCATTCCGGGCCGAACGGGGCGGGCACGTAGGTGAAGCGCACGTCGGCGGGCAGCTTCTTTTCCCACTCGCTCACGACCGGGTGGAAGCTGGCGCAGGCCGGGCAGACGTAGCCGAAGACTTCGACGACTTCGACCTTGCCGTCCAGCGGCTGATACGGCTGGCCGCCAGAAATCTCGTCGTAGTCGGTACCGACCACGGGCGCCGGACCCTTCGGTGGCACGACGGGGTTGTTGTTGGGCGCTTCGGGCTCGGCGGCGGGAGCGGCCGCCGGCGCGGGCGTTGCCGGGCTCGCCGCTTCCGGAGCCGCGGCGGCGGTGGCGGCCGGAGCGGCCGGCGTCGCCGCCGGAGCCGTGGCCTCTGGTGCCTGCTGCTGCGAGCAGGCGGACAGAGTCAGCAAGGTAAGAAGCAGGGAAGCCAAGCGCACGTTCATCGGACGAGATCTCTGCAGTGATGGTTGAGGAGGCAGGGCGCAGTCGCGCCTACAGAGCGCAAGGATAGCCGCCGTCCGAGCCGTGCGCGAACCCGAGCGCGATTTCGCCAAACAAAAGAAGAACGCCCGGAAACCCGGGCGTTCGATCGAGACTTCGCTGGTAGATCAATACGGACGCAGGTTGAGGATGGTCTGCAGCACCGACGCAAGAATCACGTAGCTGCCGTCGTCGTAGCGGCCGTAGCGATAGGCGCGCCCGTAGCCGTCCTGGTAGCCGCGTTGGAACGCCTGGCGGAAGTAGTAGTTGTACTCGGACTGATCGACGTAATAACCGTAGTAGCCGTAGTTGGCGTCGAGGTAGGCGTAGTTGCCGCGATAGTCGTAATGCCAGCCGTCGAGTCGGTCGGCCTCGCCGGCACGGTAGCCCTGGTCGTAGCCCGTGCGGATGGCCTGCTGCAGCAGATTGGCAGCGTAGCGATTCACGTCGTACCAGCGGCCGGCGCGCAGATAGCGGTAGCTGATCGGCTGGTAATAGAACGGGTCGTTGTAGTAGCTGTAGCTGCGCGCGTCCCAACGGTTGCGCAATTCGCGCTGGCGTCGCCAATAGTCCTGCTGATAGCGGAACTGCTGCAGGCGGCGTCCTTCCTGCAGAGAAATGATGCGCTGGCGTTCCAGGGCTTCGCGCGCGGCAGTTTCGCGGCGGTACTGGGCCAGGCGCTGCTGCTGCAGGTCGATGCGGCGCTGGCGCTCCTGATCGGAGACGCGGGCTTCGCGGCGGGCGTCGTTACGACGCGCGTCTTCGCGGCGCGCATCGCGCAGCACGGCTTCGCGTCGCACTGCGTCACGGCGTGCGTCGGCTTGTCGCCATTGCTGTTGATCTTCGCGACGATCGCCTTGCAGGTTCTCCCGTCGCTCCTGCGCGTGGCGCTGCGTCTGGGCTATCCGATCGCGGTCCGCATCGCGGCGCGCCTGTTCGGTCGTGGCGATCCGTTCGCGATCGCGCTGTTCGGCCTGGCGCCGGTCGAATTCGCGGCGTTGCTTGGCCTGCCGGCGTTGCGCCTGATCGACCTGGGCCGCGCGCTGGTCGCTTTCGCGCTGCTGTTGGTGCATGCGTTCGCGCATCGCGTCCGCGCGGTCGTTGCGGTCTTCGGCTTCGCGCTGGCGCATCTGCATGGCGCGCGGGTCGGGGCGCGAGGGGGCGAAGGTCTCGTTCTGGCGGCCACTGGGTGCGCGGTAGTCGCTTTCCTGCGCTTTCTTCGGTGCGCGCTGGGCGTCCTTCTCCTTGTGTTCCTTGTTCTCTTGCTGCCAATCCGGCCCGTGTTCGCGTGCGAAAGCCGGCCCGGTCAGGGCGATCGCCAGCGTCAGTGCGAGAGTGCGACCCAGCAGTGAGGGATTCTTGGTTTTCATGGGCGTGCCTGCGAAAGACTTGCTATGCGCAGTTAGCGGCTGCCGCGCTTAATCCACTCTGAGAATTGCCATGGCCGCACCTACCCATTCAGCCGCCGCTGGGCTCACGAAGCTGAGCGGGGAAGCGGGCCGCTCGCGGACCGCAGCTGACCCTCAGGTCGCGCCGGCGCTCAGATGTTCGTAGAGGATCACGCCGCCCACGGCGATGAGGATGATGCCGCCGGCGATTTCAGCGCGCTTGCCGATGATCATGCCTAGCGCGCGGCCGAGCATGATGCCCAGCGTGACCATGGTGAAGGTGCACAGTCCGATCACCACCGCCACCACAGCGATGTTCACGTCCGCGAACGCGAGCCCCACGCCGACCGCCATCGCATCGATGCTGGTCGCCAGGCCGGCGATGGCGAGCTTGAAGACGTTGGAGTGAGTGTCGTCGTCTTCCTCCGCTTCCGGGTCGGCGGGCTGCAGCGCCTGCCAGATCATGTGCAGGCCCAGCGCCGCGAGCAGGACGAAGGCGATCCAGTGATCCCAGGCTTCGATGAAGCGCGAGGCGGCCGTTCCCAGCAGCCATCCGAGCACCGGTGTGATCGCCTCGACGACGCCGAAGATCAAGCCTGCCCGCAGCGCCTGCGGCAGGCGGGGCCGCGCCATGGCCGCACCCTTGCCGATGGCGGCGGCGAAGGCGTCGGTCGACATGGCCATACCGATGAGCAGGATGGAGATCGGATTCATGAGACATCGTGGCGGGAGGGCGCGCCATCTTCGCCGAGCGGCTGCCGCAAGGCCATGACGGCTTCGGGTGGATGAGTCCGAGGGGGCGAGCGCGTAGCATGGTCGGCCTGCTCTTCCTGTTAGCCGCCAAGGCCACTATGTCCCGTGATTCCAAAGCCCGGCGCGATGCGCGCAAGAAAAAGGAGCCCAGGCGGCCGATCCGCCGACTCGGCTCAGCCCTGCAGCCGCATGCGCAGCTCGAAACCGGCGACGGCAATACCATCGGCGGCGCCGGCTGGCGCGATGGCGAATGGCTCACCGTATTGGGCGGGCAGGTCGCCGCGCGCACGCCCAGCGCGGCGCTGACCCTGGCGATGCTGCGACACATCGTGGCCGTGCAGGCGCAAGCCGGTACGGAATTAACGCTCACCTTCTCGCCCGCGATGAAAACCGCGGCGACGCGAGAAGCGCAGGCGGAAGGCAAGTCGCTGGAGGACTACCTGCAGCAATTGGAGCAGGAGCGAGCGGAGCGGCTGCTACCTGGGGAAAGCGAACCAGGCATGTCGCAGCCGCTGCACTGAAGCACGGTCAACCGATCGCAGCGAACTGCTCGCGGGTCAGATTGAGTGGCTCGCCCTCCGTGCAAACCACATCGTCTTCGATGCGGATGCCGCCGAACGGCTTGAACTGCGCCACGCGCTCCCAGTTGACGCTCGGGCCCAGTCCTTTGTCCTTCAACTCTTCGAGCAACATGTCGATGAAGTAGAGGCCGGGTTCGATCGTCACCGCCATGCCCGGTTCGAGCACGCGGGTCAGGCGCAGGTAAGGATGGCCTTGCGGCTTCGGGATTGTGCCGCCGCGATCGCTCTGCGCGAAGCCGGCGACGTCGTGCACCTGCAGGCCGATTCCATGGCCGATGCCGTGCGGGAAGAAGGCGCTACTGACGCCGGTTTCCACCGCCACTTCGGCCGGCACATTGATCAGGCGGAAGTCGTGCAGGATGCGCGCCAGCGACAGGTGCGCATCCAGGTGCAACTGCTTGTAGTCGAAACCGCCACGCACCTGCGCGCACATCGCCAGCTGCGCCTTGTCGACCGCATCGATCAGCGCCTGGAATTCGTCGCCGGAATCGGCCGAGTACGTGCGCGTGATGTCGCTCGCATAGCCGTGGAAGCTCGCGCCCGCGTCGATGAGGAAGCTGCGCGATGGCTTTGGCGGCAGGCGGTCGCGTTCGGTGTAATGCAGCACCGCGGCGTGCTGGTTGAGTGCGACGATGTTGTTGTAGGGCAGGTCGTTGGCGTCCTGCAGCGCGGCCTGGCAATAGATCAGGTGGATGCCGAACTCGCTGGCGCCGGCGCGGAAGGCGCGCTCGGCCGCACGGTGGGCGCGCACGCCGATCCGCGAAGCCTCGCGCATCATCGCGATCTCGTACGGCGTCTTGAAGGCGCGCTGGTATTCGAGGTAGTTCACCACCGCCGGCGGATTGTTCGGGACGAAATCGCCCAGCGCGCTCTGCGGCTCACCGAGAATCGCGCAGCGCGCGGCCGGTCCGGGCAGGTGTTCGAGTGCCTCTTCCGGCTTGCGGATCACCACGACGTCGAAGTGGTGGGGCCAGTAGCCGCTGGGCGCTTCCGGCACCGCATGCCAATAGTCGAACGGCTGCAGGTAGACGAGCTTGGGCCGTCGGCCGGGCGTTACCACCAGCCAGCTGCCCGGATTGCGCGTGAGCGGCGCCCAATGCTTGAACTGCGGATTGACCGCGTACGGGTAATCGCGATCGTCGAAGAGCTGGTAATGCAACGTGCCGCTGGGGACGACCAGGTGATCGAAGCCGCCGCGTTGCAGGGCTTCGGCGGTGCGCTGTTGCAGGGTGTCGAGGTGCTGCGGATACAGCGCGGCGATATCGCTCTTCGGGCTCATGCGCGGTCAGGCCATGTGGGGACCGCCGCATTTTACGTGGCTGCGGCGGACGTGCCCTGTGCCGCAGGTGGCGACGTAGCCGGGATTCAGGCGTATTGGCTGCCCGGAGCGTCGATCCAGCGACGCAATTGCTGCATCTGTTGATCGCTCATGGTGATGAAGCGGAACCCCGTCCAGGCCTGCCCCGGGGCGCTGGCCTGGTCGCGCCAGAGCAGATGCGCCCCGACCTCGAAGGGAATCTTGGAGATGCCTTCCGGCAGGCCGAAGCGCAGCTGGTACAGGGCGTCCACCATCAGCGGCGCGTTGGACATCACCAGCATGCCGGTTTCGGACACGTTGCCGACATGCCCGATCACCAGCTCGGTCATGCTGTCCGTCACGTGGATCACTTCGGCGACCTGGCGACGGCGGCTGCGGCGGAACTCCTTCATGCGTGATCTCCAGGATGCTCGGCGCGCTCCTGCTGGGCGCGGTCGTGATCGGATGCGTGCTTGCCGCTGACGAAGCCGCGCAACGCGCCCAGTGCGCTATGCCACGCGCGATCGACCAGGCTGCTGTGTTCGACGGTGACGATGCGTACCTGCCCGCTGGCGAGCATGCGCGCCAGGCTGTCGAGCGACTGCTCGCCCACGCGCTGGCCGCGCTGGTTGACGAACAGCGCGTGGTCGGTCATCGGGCTGTACCAGGACAGGCGCCGGCGGATGACATCGCCCTGCTGGTTGGTGATGAACTCGAACCAGGCGCCGAACGGCAGCGTACGCAGCATGTCGTAGGCGGCCTGCTCGCGTTCGCTGCGCGGCGGTAGGGCAGGCTTCTCGGGCGAAGACTCCTGCCCAAGGCGGCCGCGGGCCTTCAGCCGCATCGCCAGCTCGGTGCGTGAGGCCGAATCGTTCTCTTCCTCGTCGACGCGGGCGGTCAGCCGGCGCGCGATGTCGCCGGCTTCATCGACGTGATAGCCGACGAGTGTCAGGGCGTGTTCGATCTGCTCGGCCAGGCCTTCGGGCGCGGAAGCCGGATGATTCAGCGAGGTCGCGCGCACGATCGCGCTCGTGGCGTCCACGTGCAGCTGCCATTCGTCAGAGTCGTCGCCGTTGCGCAGCAGTATCAGGGTCAGTACGTCGGTCCAGGAGTTGGCCAGCAGCGTCTGCACGAAGCGGGGCAGCTTGTGGTCCTGCGACGCGCCGGCGATGACGTCGGTGGCGCGGCGCTTGGCGAGCTCCAGTTTTTCCTTGCCGCGCGCGGCCTCGACATGGCGGCGTTCGGCTACTTCGGCGCGCCGTGCCATGACCTGCAGGTGCTGCTGCACGCGCTGGTTGGCGGCATCGAAAACGTTGGTGTCGCCCTCGTAGTGGGTGACGACCTCGTCGACAGCGTGGACGAGCTGGTCGTTGAGCTGCGGATCGACCTCGTCGTCGGGGACCCAATTGGCTCCGGATTCGGCGACGGCGTTGAGCAATTGCCTGGCCGGATGGCTCTGGTGGACGAAGAAGCCGCGGTCCTTCAGCACCAGCCGCAGCAGTGGCACCACCAGCTTGTGCACGAGGCGGTTGCCGGGCGCATCCTGGCGCAGCTCGCGCTGGATCTCGGCCATCAGGATGGCGAGCAGCTCGAACGCGTCGTTGTCCTCACGCGACAGCGCAGTGGCCTGCCCGCGGGTCTGCCGGCTCTGCGCGAGCAGCGCCTGGCGTACGTCGTGGACGCTGCGCGGACGCGAGGTTTCGCTGGCCGGCTCGCGCGGCGCCGCCTGCATGCGCGCCAGCGCCTGCATGACGTCCTCGGTGCTGAGCTGGGCGCGCGCGGCCGCGTCGGCGTTGCCGGGGGTGAACTTGTTGAGCAGGTCGCGGCGCGACGCCAGCATGTCCTGCAGCAGAGAGAAGCTCTCCGGGCCGTCCGGCGCGTTGCCGTCGCCGCCGAACCAGCCCGTGTACGGCGAGTTGCGCCCCGCGGCTGCCTGCGCGCGGGCGTGTTCGCGGCGCTCGCGTCCGGCTTCACCGGTGAGCTCAGATTGCACCGCCGGGCGCGCCCGGATCGGCACGTAGGCCAGGTTGGGCAGGATGTTCTCGCGCGCGAGCATGGCGTTCATCGCTTCGACCAGCTGCGCGTAGCCGTTGAGCGCGTAATGGTCGAAGCAACGGAACAGTTCCAGTCGCGGTTGCAGCTCGATCTGCAGCACGCGGCTGGCCCGGCCCAGGATTTCGCCGAGTTGGCGCGGACCGACCGGGAGCCGTTCGGCCTCGAAGGCCGGCGTACCGGCGAGCACGCCGAAGCGCTGGCCCAGCAGGTGCAAGGGCAGGCTGGTGCGCGACTCGTGCCGGGAAGCGATCGCGCGCAGCACCGCTTCCTCGTCCATTTCATATTCCTCGACGAGGCGCAGATTGCCGAAATGCACCGGCGCGGCGACCTTGTCCTGCGGCGACGCCGGTGCGCGGATGCTGGCGAGCGCCGCCTCCATTCCGCCGAGGAATTCGGGAATCAGGTCGGCACGGTTCTGCCGCACCAGCCGCAGGGTGTCGAAATACGCCTGCTGCAGGCCCGGATTCGCCGCCTGGTCGGCGAGGCGGAACTGCTGCTGCTCGAATTCGGCCAGCATGCGTTCCAGCGCCCGCGCCATCTCATCCGCAGCGAGGTTGTAGACCTGCTCGAGCGCGCGGCGCACGCGCCGCGGCAGCTGGGCGGAAGCCAGGGTGGGGTGCAGGGCTGAATGTTCGAAAGTCACCGACATGCATCCTTTCCCGGGCCGCCCGGATTATCCCCCTGATCTTAATCACGGGTATGGCATGGCTGCCAGCGGCGACCTCATTTACTGAACGCAAAATCCGCGCCAAAAACGGCCATGCAGGGCCAAAACACCCGTCCGGGTGGCTTCAGAGGAACAGCGAGACCAGATCGTTGTTGAAGCGGCGGCCGGCGTCGGTGGGGCGCGCGCGTTCATCCTCGATGCTGAGCCAGCCTTGGGTGACGGCCTGCCGCAGTTGTGGACCGATTGCGTCGATCGGCAGGCCCGTGCGCAGGGCGAACAGGGACAGGTCGAAGCCCTCGACCAGGCGCAAAGCGTTGAGCATGAATTCGAACGGGCGGCGCTCCGCCTCGATACGGTCGTCGCCGCCGATGGCCTCCGCTCGGCCGGCGGCGGCCAGGTACGCGGCGGGGTGCTTGAGTTTCCAGCGCCGCAGGATGCTTCCGTCGTGCCCCAGGGTGATCTTGCCGTGGGCGCCGGCGCCGATGCCCAGGTAGTCGCCGTAGCGCCAGTAGTTGAGGTTGTGCGCGCACTGGCGGCCGGGGCGCGCGTAGGCGCTGACTTCGTACTGCGCATAGCCGTTGGCGGCCAGCAGTGCCTGGCAGTGCTCCTGCATGTCCCAGCTGGCGTCGTCGTCTGGGATGCCCTTTGGCGGCCGGGCGGCAAAGACAGTGTTCGGTTCCAGCGTGAGCTGGTAGTGGCTGACGTGCGCGGGTTGCAGGGCGAACGCACGCTCCAGGTCGCGCTCGGCCATCGCGAGTGTCTGTTGCGGCAGCGCGTACATCAGGTCGAGATTGATGTTGTCGTAGCCCGCGTCCTGCGCCAGCTTCACCGCGGCATCGGCCTCGTGGCTGTCGTGGATGCGCCCCAGTCGCTGCAGACAGCCGTCGTCGAAGCTCTGGATGCCGAAGCTGAGACGGTTCACGCCTGCCCGGCGATAGAGTTCGAAACGGCCGTGCTCGGCCGTGCCGGGATTGGTTTCCAGCGTGATCTCGCAGCCCGGGGCGAAGCGCAGGCGGCTGCTGGTGCCTTGCAGGAAGCGGTCGATGTATTCGGGCGGGAACAGGCTGGGCGTGCCGCCGCCGAAGAACACCGTCTGCACGGTGCGGCCCCACACCAGCGGCAGGTCGTGGTCGAGGTCGGCCAGCAGCGCATCCACGTAGGCGTCGAACGGCAGCGCGCCGCGCCCTTCATGCGAATTGAAATCGCAGTACGGGCATTTGCGTACGCACCATGGGATATGGACGTAAAGGGATAGCGGCGGTGGATGCAGCGGCAGCGCTTGCTGCGGAAGATCCAGCGGCTGCGGCGCAGAAGAATGTCCGTTCATGGCGAGGTATATGCGCCGATGCGGCGCTCGGCGGCGGTCAATGCATCGCCGCGGGCATCAATCTGCGCGTAGCGGGGTTGCGCTGCAGTGAGGAAGGCGGCGTACGCGGCCTGCGAAGTCCAACGGTCGATCGTGACGAATCGCTCCGGAGCGTCGAGGTCGCGCAACAGCTCGGTGCCGACGTAGCCGCCGTAGTCGCGGAACAGGGCCACCCAGTCGCCGTCGCCGCCATAGAGCGCTGTGAACGCGGCTTCGCATCCGGCGCGCACTTCGTATTCCCAGATCACGACGAACATGGTTACAGCTTCGTATCGGCGAGCTTCTGCCGCAATTGCGCCAGGGCGCGGCCGCGATGGCTGAGGCGGTTCTTGATCGCCGGCTCGAATTCCGCGGCCGCCAGGTTGTTCTCCGGATCCAGGAACACCGGGTCGTAGCCGAAGCCGCCGTTGCCGCGCGGCGCATCGAGGATCATGCCGGACCAGCGGCCCTCGGCGATGATGGGTTGCGGGTCGTCGGCGTGGCGCAGCAGCACGATCACGGCGACGAAGTGCGCGCTGCGCTGCGGCGGCGGCACGTCCTTCAGTACGTCGAGGAGCTTGGCGATGTTGGCCTGCGCGTTGCCGTGCGCGCCGGCGTAGCGCGCCGAATACAGGCCGGGCGCGCCGCCGAGCGCATCGACGCACAGGCCGGAGTCGTCGGCCAGCGCCGGCAGCCCGGTCGCACGTGCGGCATTGCGCGCCTTGAGCAGCGCGTTTTCGACGAACGTCAGCCCGGTTTCCTCGACGTCTTCGACGCCCAGTTCGCCCTGGGTGACGAAGTCGTATCCCGCCTCGCCGAGG
The DNA here is from genome assembly GCF_054782215.1 of Lysobacter terrae. NCBI lineage: Bacteria > Pseudomonadati > Pseudomonadota > Gammaproteobacteria > Lysobacterales > Lysobacteraceae > Lysobacter > Lysobacter terrae. The sequence continues at coordinate 76,474 of NZ_BAAGSX010000012.1, read as the reverse complement.
AGGTCGCGGAATTCGGCGAGCTTGCCCGCATTGCTGCTGGCGACGACGAACTTCACCGGCGCAGCACTCACGGGTTGAGCTCGATCAGGTCCCAGCGATTGCCGTAGAGGTCCACGAATACGGCGACGGTGCCGTAGGGCTCGTGCCGCGGCTCCTCGGAGAAGCGCACGCCGCGCTCGTTCATCGCGGCGTAATCGCGGGCGAAATCATCGGTGTGCAGGAAGAAGCCGACCCGCCCGCCGACCTGGTCGCCGATGCGCACGCGTTGCGCTTCGGTGTCGGCGCGCGCAAGCAACAGCGCGGTGCCGGTGGCCTGCGGTGGAGCGACGCGCACCCAGCGCTTGCCGTCGCCCAGGTCGGTGTCCTGCAGCAGGGTGAAGCCGAGCGCCTGGGTGTACCAGGCGATTGCTTCGTCGTAGTCGCCGACGAGCAGCGCGATGTTGGCGAGATGTTGCTTCATGGGATTCCTCTGCGGCGCGGAAGCGAAGGCCCCCGCGGCCGTGATGGGTAAGGCGGTGCGAAGCGCCATCCGGAAAGCGTGCCGCCTCCCGGATGAACGCCGCGCGCGCGATCAGACGGCCAGCGCCTCGCGCTGTTTCGCGATCAGCGTGGCGATGCCTGCTTCGGCCAGGCCGAGCAGGGCGTCGAGCTCATCGCGACGGAAGGCGTGGCCCTCGGCCGTGCCCTGCAGTTCGATGAAGCCGCCGCCGTCGTTCATCACGACGTTCATGTCGGTGTCGCAGTCGCTGTCTTCGGCGTAATCGAGGTCGAGCACAGGAACGCCGCGATACACGCCGACCGAAACCGCGGCGACCGCGCCGAACACCGGCGAGGTCGCGAACATCTTCTTCGCCTGCATCCAGCGCACCGCATCGACCAGCGCGACGTAAGCCCCGGTGATCGCCGCCGTGCGGGTGCCGCCGTCGGCCTGGAGTACGTCGCAGTCGAGGGTGATGGTGCGTTCGCCCAGCGCCTTGCGGTCGACGCATGCGCGCAGTGCGCGACCGATCAGACGCTGGATCTCCAGCGTGCGGCCACCTTGCTTGCCGCGCGCGGCTTCGCGGTCGTTACGCGTGTTGGTGGAGCGCGGCAGCATGCCGTATTCGGCGGTGATCCAGCCCTCGCCCTTGCCGCGCAGGAACGGCGGCACCTTGTCGTCGACGCTGGCCGTGCACAGCACGCGGGTGTCGCCGAAGCTCACCAGCACGGAGCCTTCGGCGTGGCGCGTGAAGGCGCGTTCGATGCGCACGTCGCGCAGCTGGTCCGCGGCGCGGCCGCTGGGACGGAGGGGGGAGGTATTCATTGGTGAAGTCTAGCAGTGAGCTGCTTGGGGCTACTGGATGAACGGTAGGCCATGTCCTATAGCCTGCTGAAATCAGCCACGCGCGCGACCTTGGCATCCCCGTACTTTGGGTTCCTCGCGGGCGGGCTGCCGAATGGCATACTGCGCGCCCGAAACCTCCGGAGCCTCGCATGATCCGCAGCATGACCGCCTTCGCCAGTGGCGAACGCGTGACGCCCTGGGGAACGCTCGGCTGCGAACTGCGCTCCGTCAACCACCGGTTCCTGGAGATCGGCGTGCGCCTGCACGAGGAACTGCGCTCGCTGGAGCCGGTCCTGCGCGAGCGCATCGCCGGGCGCATCTCCCGCGGCAAGCTCGATCTCACCGTGCGCCTGCGCGCGCCCGAAGGTGCCGGGAGCCTGCAACTGGATCCCACCCGTCTGCGCGAACTGAGCGAGCTATCCATCGATATGGCCGCGCGCTTCCCCGGGCTGCATACCGAATTCACGCAACTGCTGCAATTTCCCGGTGTGCTGCAGGCGCCGGCCGCGGATGCGGCAGCGCTGCAGGAACAGGCGCTGGCGCTGCTGGACGACGTCCTCGCCGAATTCGTCGCTTCGCGCGAGCGCGAAGGCGCCAAGCTCGCCGCGGTCATCACCGAGCGCATCGACGGCATCGACCGCATCACCGCTGAAGTGCGCACGCTGATGCCGATCATCCGTGCCGGTCAGCGGCAGAAACTGGAAGCGCGGCTGAGCGAGCTGTCGCAGCCGCTGGAACCGGGCCGGCTCGAACAGGAACTGGTGCTGTGGTTGCAGAAGCTCGACGTCGAGGAAGAACTCGACCGCCTCGACTCGCACGTCGGCGAAGCGCGGCGCGTGCTCAAGTTGAAGGAAGCAGTGGGCCGGCGCTTGGACTTCCTGCTGCAGGAATTCAATCGCGAGGCCAATACGCTGGGCTCGAAATCGGTCGACGCACGCAGCTCCACCGCTGCAGTGGAGCTGAAGGTGCTGATCGATCAGGTGCGCGAGCAGATCCAGAACATCGAGTAGCTGTTCCCCTCATCCATCACCAATCACGGCTTCCATGCGCGGAACCCTCTACATCGTCGCGGCGCCCTCCGGCGCCGGCAAATCCAGCATCGTCAACGCCGTGCTGGCGCGCGATCCGAATATCCGTCTGTCGATTTCGTTCACGTCGCGACAGCCGCGGCCCGGCGAGCGCCATGCCGAGCACTATCACTTCGTGAGCGCGGCCGAGTTCGAGGCGATGGTGGCGGTGGGTGACTTCTTCGAGCACGCGCTCGTGCACGGCGACTGGAAGGGCACCGCGCGGCAATCCGTGGAGCCGCAACTGGCGTCCGGCAAGGACGTGCTGTTGGAGATCGACTGGCAAGGCGCGCGCCAGGTGCGCTCCAAGGTGCCCGATGCGGTCAGCGTGTTCATTCTGCCGCCCTCGCGCGAGGCGCTGGAACACCGTATGCGCGTCCGCGCGCAGGACAGCGAGGAGACGATCCGTCAGCGCCTGGATGCCGCGCGCGAGGAGATGTCGCACTACATCGAGTTCGACTACGTCATCGTCAACGAGCACTTCGATACGGCGGTGGACGAGATGTGCTCGATCTTCACCGCCAGCCGCCTGCGCCGCGAGGCCCAGGTGGCCCGGCATCAGCGGCTGATCACGCAGTTGCTGGTCGACGAATAAGTCGCCTGATTGAGCCCGAATCCAGCCTAACTGGCTGATTCATAAGGATTGGCTTGCTTTTGCCGCGGCGGGCACCCTACAATCCACGCCCCCTCAAAGCCTGATGGACGGCCCCTGGCCGCCCGGAGTCCCCATGGCCCGCATCACCGTAGAAGATTGCCTGGAAGTGGTCGATAACCGCTTCGAACTCGTCATGATGGCCGCCAAGCGCGCGCGCCAGCTGGCCAACGGCGTCGAGCCGATGATCGATAACAGCGAGGCGCAGGACAAGCCGACCGTCCTGGCGCTGCGCGAGATCGCCGCGCGCCGCATCGACACCGGCTATATCGACGCAGTCGAGAAGTCCGAGCGCGAGCGCAAGGAGCGCGAGGCGCTGGAATGGGCCGCCGCCGAAGTGGTCGCCGACGACGACATGTCCAAGGGCGACGACTGAGCCACCAGGCAAGTCGCAACACCGCTCCGCAACGGCCCCGCTTGGGGCCGTTCGCTTTTGGGTCCCCCGATTGGGGAACCATCGGGCGGATCTGATCAGCCGGACGCTTCAGGCCGACCGTTCAGGCGCCAATTCCATTGCGCCGCATCCGATGCGCCCTTAGATTCAGATCATGACGCCCCCCTCGCCCGTACTGACGCCGGTCGCGTCCGCCTTCGACGAAGCGGACCTGCCCGATTACGTGCGCGAACTGGAGCAGGCGGCGCATTACCTGCCCGCCCCGCAGCGTGAACAACTGCGCCGGGCCTGGAGCATCGGCGCCGCCGCGCACGTCGGGCAGACGCGCAAGTCCGGCGAGCCTTACATCACCCATCCGGTGGCCGTGGCGAAGGTGCTTGCCGACCAGGGACTCGACGTCGAGACCCTGGTGGCCGCGATCCTGCACGACACCCTCGAGGACACGCCGCTCACGCCCGACTCGATCACCACCGAGTTTGGCGCGACCGTGACCGAACTGGTCGACGGCGTCACCAAGCTCGACAAGCTGCAGTTCCGCGATCGCCAGGAGGCCAACGCCGAAAGCTTCCGCAAGATGCTGCTGGCGATGTCGCGCGACCTGCGCGTGATCCTGATCAAGCTCGCCGACCGTCTGCACAACATGCGCACGCTCGGCGCGCAGAGCGCGGAAGCGCGTCGCCGCATCGCCACCGAGACGCTGGAGATCTATGCGCCCATCGCCCAGCGCCTGGGCATGAACCTGATCAAGGCCGAGCTGCAGGATCTGGGCTTCCGCGCCTTGCATCCCTGGCGCCACGCGGTGATGGAAAAGCGCATCCGCACGCAGCCGGTGATGCGCCGCGAGTCGATGGTGCAGATCGAGGCGCAACTGGCGCAGAAACTGGCTAAGGAAAAGTTGCAACACCGCCTGATCAGCCGGGTGAAGTCGCCGTGGAGCATCTACAGCAAGATGCGCGCGGAGCATAAGAGCTTCAACCAGGTGATGGACGTATTCGGCTTCCGCATCGTGGTCGGTACGGTGCCGGACTGCTACCACGCCCTCGGCGTCGTGCACGCCGCCTACAAGCCGCTCGACGCGCGCTTCCGCGACTTCATCGCGATCCCTAAGGCGAACGGCTACCAGTCGCTGCACACCGTGCTGTTCGGTCCGTACGGCTCGCCGATCGAGGTGCAGATTCGCACCGAGGACATGGACTTGATCGCCGAACGCGGTATCGCCGCGCACTGGTCGTACAAGCACGGCGGGCGCGACATGCCCTCCAGCGCACAGAGCCGCGCGCAGGGCTGGATCACCAATTTGGTCGAGTCGCAGCGCGCGACCGGTTCTTCGCTGGAGTTCCTGGAGAACGTCAAGGTCGACCTGTTCCCCGACGAGGTTTACCTGTTCACGCCGAAGGGCGACATCCTGTCGCTGCCGCGCAACGCCACCGCGCTCGACTTCGCCTATGCGGTGCACACCGACGTGGGCAACCATGCGGTCGCCTCGCGCGTGGACGGCAAGCTCGTGCCCCTGCGCAGCAAGCTGTCCAGCGGCCAGCGCGTGGAAATCATCACCGCGAAATCGGCGGCGCCCAAGCCGCAGTGGCTGGAATTCGTGGTGTCGGGCAAGGCGCGTACGTCGATCCGGCAGCAGCTCAAGCAACTGGAGCACGAAGACGCCGTGCAGCTGGGTCATCGCATGCTCGACCGCGCGCTGGAGTCCCAGGCCACGTCGCTGGAACGCGTGCCTGCGCAGCGTGTGGACGCCTTCCTCTCCGAGCACCGCTATCCGCGCCTGGAAGCGCTGCTCGCCGACATAGCGCTGGGCAACCGCATGCCGGCGCAGGTCGCGCAGGCGCTGGTGCGCGAGGCCACCGCGAAGAAGTCACGCAAGGCCACGGCGCCCGAACCCGAGCCCATGCCGCTGCATGAAGAGAAGATCCTGATCACCGGCGCCGAGCGCGGAGTGATTAGCTTCGCCCAGTGCTGCCTGCCGATTCCGGGCGACGAGATCATGGGTTACCACACCACCGGCAAGGGCATCGTCGTGCACCGCCTGGATTGCCCCAACGTCGCCGAATACCGCAAGTCGCCGGATCGCTGGGTCTCGATCGGCTGGGACCGCGAAGTGAGCGGTGACTTCCCCACCGCTATGCGGATCGAACTCGACAACCGCCCCGGTGCCCTGGCGCAGGTCGCGGCCGCGATCGCGGAAGCCGAATCCAACATCGATCGCCTCGAATACATCGAGCGCGACACCAACGTGTCCGCGATCCGCTTCCAGATCGAGGTGCGCGATCGCAAGCACGTGGCGGAAGTGATGCGGCGCGTGCGCCGGCTCAAGGTCGTGCTGGGCGTGCAGCGGATTTGACGGGAGGCTCCGGTAAGCTGTGCGCAGCTTCCGCCCGGAGAGATCCCTGTGTCCCGCGACATCATCCACACCGACCGTGCCCCGGCCGCCATTGGCCCTTACTCGCAGGCCGTCCGCGTCGGCGACACCGTCTATCTTTCCGGCCAGATTCCGCTGGACCCCAACACCGGCCTGGTGATCGAGGGCGACATCGAGGCGCAGGCGCATCGCGCGTTCCAGAACCTCAAAGCAGTCTGTGAGGCCGCAGGCGGATCGCTCGACAAGATCGCGCGCGCCGGCCTGTTCCTTACCAATCTGGGCGACTTCGCCAAGGTCAACGCGGTGATGGCGGAGTACTTCAATGCGCCGTTCCCGGCGCGTTCGACCGTGCAGGTGTCGGCGCTGCCGCGCGGCGTGCAGTTCGAAATCGACGCGATCATGGTGCTCGACTGAGCGACGGGAGCCCGCGAAGTGGCGGGCAATCCCGGCATCCTGTAGCGATGCCGACGCGCAAGCACGTGGCCCCTGTCGACTTCCAGACGCAACCGATCACCCGGCTCGCCGGGGTGGGCCCGCGCGTGGCCGAGAAACTCGCCGCGCGCGGTCTGGTCAGCGTGCAGGACCTGTGGCTGCATCTGCCGCGGCAATACGAAGACCGCACCGTGCTGACGCCGATCCGCGCGCTGCAGGCCGGCGTGGCGGCGCAAGTCGAGGGGCGGGTGGAAGCGGTCGAGCGCGGCTTCCGCTATCGGCCGATGCTGAAGGTGGCGGTCAGCGACGACTCCCACGCCACGCTGGTGCTGCGGTTCTTCCATTTCCGCGCCGCGCAGGTGGCGCAGTTCTCGCCGGGCGTGCGCGTGCGCTGCTATGGCACGCCGCGCGCCGGCCAGCAGGGGCTGGAGATCGTCCACCCCAGCTACCGCGTGCTCGACGAAGGCGATGCAGCCGAGCTCGGCAGCGCGCTCGATCCGGTATATCCGGCGATCGAAGGCATCGGCCCCGCCTCCCTGCGCAAGCTGATCGGACTCGCGCTCGACCGGCTGCCCAACGACGACTCGCTCGAACTGCTGCCGGCCGCGCTGAGACAGTCGCTGCAGCTGCCGTCGCTGCGCGAAGCGTTGCTCACCGTGCATCGGCCGCAGGCGAACGAAGACATCGCCGCGCTGTTGGCAGGGCGCCATCCCGCGCAACGCCGGCTCGCGCTGGAGGAATTGCTGGCGCATCACCTCAGTCTGCGTCGCCAGCGCCTCGCGCAACAGGCGCATGCCGCGCCGGCCTTGCGCGCGAAGACGCTCGCCCAGCGCCTGCGTCGGGCGCTGCCGTTCAAGCTCACCGGCGCGCAGGAGCGGGTGTTCGACGAGATCCGCGCCGACCTGGCCAAACCTTCGCCGATGCTGCGGCTGGTGCAAGGCGACGTGGGCAGCGGCAAGACCGTCGTGGCCGCGCTGGCCGCCATGCATGCGGTGGAAGCCGGCAAGCAGGCCGCGCTGATGGCGCCCACCGAGCTGCTTGCCGAGCAGCACCTAAACAACCTGCGTGTGTGGCTGGAACCCCTGGGCGTGCGCGTCGCGTGGCTCGCGGGCAAAGTCACCGGCAAGGCGCGTAGCAAGGTGCTCGAAGAAGTCGCTTCCGGCACCGCGCAAGTGGTCGTCGGCACGCATGCGCTCATGCAGGAAGGCGTGGCCTTCGATGACCTGGCCCTTGCAATCGTCGACGAGCAGCACCGTTTCGGCGTGCACCAGCGCCTGGCCTTGCGTGACAAGGGCACGGTCCTTCGACAGGCTCAGGATGAGCGGTTCAATGGCGACAGCATCGTGCCGCACCAGCTGGTGATGACGGCGACGCCGATTCCGCGAACGTTGGCGATGGCGGCCTACGCCGATCTGGACGTTTCCGCGATCGATGAACTCCCGCCCGGGCGCACGCCGGTGCAGACCGTCGCATTGAGCGCGGAGCGCCGCCCGGAACTGGTCGAACGCATCCGCTCCGCCTGTGCCGAAGGCCGCCAGGCCTATTGGGTCTGCACGCTCATCGACGACAGCGACGAGGTGGTCGCACAGGCGGCGCAATCCACGTTCGAGGATTTGTCGAAGCAGCTGTCCAAGCTGCGCGTCGGCCTGGTCCACGGGCGCATGAAGGCGACGGAGAAGCAGGCGACGATGCGCGCATTCAAGGAAGGCGCGATCGACCTGCTGGTCGCGACGACCGTGATCGAAGTCGGCGTGGACGTTCCCAACGCATCGCTGATGATCATCGAAAACGCCGAGCGTCTTGGTCTGGCGCAATTGCACCAGCTGCGCGGGCGGGTGGGGCGGGGCACCGCCGCATCCAGTTGCGTCCTGCTCTATCAGTCGCCGCTTTCGCAACTGGCGAAGCAGCGCCTGGAGACGATGCGCCAGACCCACGATGGCTTCGTCATCGCCGAAAAGGATCTGGAGCTGCGCGGCCCCGGCGAACTGTTGGGCACGCGCCAGACCGGCCTGGCCGGTTTCCGTGTCGCCGACCTGGCCCGCGATGCCGACCTGTTGCCGCAGGTCCAGCAGGTCGGTGCGAAGCTGCTCTCGTCCGCGCCGGATATCGTCGAGCGCATCATCGCCCGCTGGGTCGGCGGCGCGGCGCGCTATGCGTCGGCCTGAAGCCGCCTCGCTCGCCTACTGCTCAGTCCTCTTCATAATGCGCCCATGACCAACCGTATCCCGCTCCTTATCGACACCGATCCGGGCGTCGACGACGCCCTCGCCATCCTCATGGCGTTCAACGATCCGCGCCACGAAGTCGTGGGTCTCACCATTGCCGCCGGCAACGTCGGCCTGCAGCACACTGTCGCCAATGCGCTGAAGCTGTGCGAAGTCGCCGGCGCCGACGTGCCGGTGTATCCGGGATGCGCCGCGCCGCTGCTGCACCCCGCGCGCGATGCGGCCTACGTGCATGGGCTCGATGGCTTCGGCGATATCGCCTACGTGCCTGCAACGCGCCGTCCGGCAGACGAGCACGCCGCGCTGGCCATCCTGCGGCTCTCGCACGAATACGCCGGCCGGCTGGTGCTGGTGGCACTGGGGCCACTGACCAATGTAGCGCTGGCGCTCAAGCTCGATCCGTCGCTGCCTTCGCGCATCGCGCGCTGCGTGGTCATGGGCGGGGCGGTGACTGCGCACGGCAACATCACCGAGGCGGCCGAGTTCAACATCGCCTTCGATCCCGAGGCGGCGCACATCGTGTTCGCCGCCTTCGAGCACATCGACCTGAGCGACTGGGAAGCGACGCTCGAACACGGACTGCTCGACGACGATGTCAATCGCTGGCTGGCCGCGGATTCACCGCGTGCCCGCTTCTACGAAGCGATCTCTCGCCAGACGCGCGCCTGGGCAGGGGAACGCCGCGGCAACCGCTGGCATTCCGCGGACGGGCTGGCGATGGCCTTCGCCCTGGCGCCGGAGGGGGCGGTGGACACGGCCGAGCGGCCGATGGTCGTGGAAACCGAAGGGCGGCATACGCGTGGGGCCACGATCGTGGACTGGCGCCGTGAAAGCGGCCGCCCCGACAACGTGCGCATCCTCCTGCGCTACGACCAGGCCCGGTTCGAGGGGCTGGTCCAGGCCGCTCTGGCGGCCCCGTGATTCCCGAGCAGTACGGGCTTGCCTAGGCGGGGAGGTCGCCGCTATACTGCCCGACTTTCCCCGCAACCTATTGGTGCGATTGCCATGAAGACCGGCATCCATCCCGACTACCGCGAAGTCGTTTTCCAGGACGTGACTACTGAGTTCGCGTTCCTCACCCGCTCGACCCTTGCCAGCAAGGAAACGATCAAGTGGGAAGACGGCAATGACTACCCGCTGATCAAGCTGGATATCTCCTCGGCTTCGCACCCGTTCTATACGGGCAAGCACAAGATCATGGATACCAGCGGTCGCGTCGACAAGTTCCGCAAGCGCTACGCACAGAAGTAAGCACTTCCGGCTGCGCTTCGCGCGGCCTTGGGATTGCGCTTCACAAACGCGTGCGTTCGACGAGCGCGTTCGACCGAAGCAAGCCCAGCGGAATCCTGCTCCGTGAAGCCCGCCCTAGGCGGGCTTCATGCGTTATTGCCTGGGCAGCTAGGGCTGCGCTTCTGGCTGACCCGGTACCCGATCGCACCTAGGTCCACGCAGGCGGAATGCACCGTTTCCGTAAGGGCGTCCGCTTGTGCCGACGCGGGCTGCAGCGGCGCATGCGACTTTGGTACCACCCTGCGGTGGCGAATGCTTGTGCGATAATTCGCTGTCGCGGCGAGCCCGCGAACGACCACACAAAAGGTGTTTCCCTCCATCCGCCGCGGCCGTCCCTGCGGCGTGCAGATACCAGGAGCGTTGCGTGTCCGAGTCCACCCCGTCCGGCCTCGATCAGGTCACCCTGACCGCGGGCGACAAGAGCGTCACCCTGCCGGTGCATCACCCGACCCTGGGTGCCCCATGCATCGACATCGGCAAGCTGCCCAAGGAAACCGGCTGCTTCACCTACGACAACGGATTCACCGCGACGGCGAGCTGCCGTTCCGCGATCACCTACATCGACGGTGACGCCGGCGTGCTGCTGTACCGCGGCTACCCGATCGAGCAGCTGGCGGAGAAGTCGAGCTTCCTCGAAGTCGCCTACCTGCTGATGAACGGCGAACTGCCGACGCAGGACCAGTTCTCCAAGTTCGAGCACGAAGTCACGCATCACACGATGATGCACGAGGCGTTCCGCACGTTCCTCTACGGCTTCCGCCACGACGCGCATCCGATGGCGATGCTCACCGGCATGCTCGGTTCGCTGGCGAGCTTCTATCACAACGATCTGGACATCGACGATCCGGAACAGCGTCGCCTGGCCGCGATCCGCCTGATCGCGAAGGTGCCGACGATCGCCGCGGCCTGCTATCGCTATTCGATCGGCTGGCCGATCCGCTATCCGCGCAACAACCTCGAATACACCACGCGCTTCCTGCACATGCTGAAGGAAGTGCCGAGCGAGCCGCTGGAACTCAGTCCGGTCGCCGCCAAGGCGATGGACCTGCTGTTCATCCTGCACGCCGACCACGAGCAGAACGCCTCGACCTCGACCGTGCGCCTGGTCGGCTCCACCGGTGCCAACCCCTACGTCAGCGTCGCCGCCGGTGTGGCCGCGCTGTGGGGTCCGGCGCACGGTGGCGCCAACGAAGCCGTGTTGAAGATGCTCGGCGAAATCGGCAGGCCGGAAAATGTCGGCGACGCCATCGCCAAGGCCAAGGACAAGGAGTCGGGCTTCCGCCTGATGGGCTTCGGCCACCGCGTCTACAAGAACTTCGACCCGCGCGCGAAGATCATCCGCTCGATGACCCACAAGGTGCTGGGCGAGCTGGGCATCAACGACCCGCTGCTCGACGTCGCGATGAAGCTGGAAGAGGCCGCGCTGAAGGACGATTACTTCGTCCAGCGCAAGCTCTACCCGAACGTCGACTTCTACTCCGGCATCATCTACAAGGCGCTGGGTATTCCGGTCGAGATGTTCACGGTGATGTTCGCGATCGCGCGCACCGCCGGCTGGGTCTCGCACTGGCTGGAGCAGCAGAACGATCCGGAAAACAAGATCGGCCGTCCGCGCCAGATTTACACCGGCTCGCCGACGCGCGATTACGCCGACTTCGGCAAGCGCTGAATCCGACGGGCGTAACGCCAGTTGTCGAAAAAGAACGCCCCGCATTGCGGGGCGTTTTCGTATGCGTACGAAGCGTCGCTTATTTCGCCAGCTCGTACAGGTATTCCACGAACGACATTGCGGCGCCGTCGTAGCCCTGGACTTTCGGGTTGCTGGATTCGATCAGGTAGTACTCATCGGGACCATGCGCGCCGCTGCCGTGGCCGAGACCGAAGTGGCCGGCGGCCAGCTTCAGCGGCGCATCGGTGAAGACGTAGCCCGGATACGAGCCGGCATTGCGCGGCCACAGCACCGGGTCGATCCCCGCCTTCTTCAGCGTGGCGACCTGCGCCTGGATCAGTCGCGTCTGCGCCGATGTGCTGGTGGGGTCGTAGCCACCGGTGACATTCACTTCGATGTCGCCGAAGCCGCGCTTGGCCAGATGCGCCTTCAACGCCGCGACCGCATCGGCGGCCTTCATGTCCGGCACTAGGCGCAGGTCCAGCTTGGCTACCGCGCGGTGAGGAAGGACGGTCTTGCCGCCGGGGCCGGTATAGCCACCGACCAGGCCTTCGATGTTCACCGTGGGCTGCGTCTCGAGTCGCTCGTTGGCCTGCTGCCACGGCAGGTCATCGATCCAGTGCTGCACGCCCAGCTGTTGTTTGACCTGCGCTTCGTCCTTGCGCTTGGATGCTTCGGCGATCATTGCCTTCTCTTCGGCGGAGATCGGACGCGGCTTGGGATAGCCGTCGATCATGATCGTGTTGCCGTCGTCCGACACCAGCGTGTCGAGCGCCTTCACCAAGCGCCAGGCGGGGCTGTCGACCATCGCCTTGAGCGAGGAGTGGATGTCCTTCGACGGGCCGCGTCCCCACTTCTCGCCGCTCGATACCAGTTCGAGCTCGACCACGCCCTTGCTGCCCAGATTGACCGTGACCACACCATCCGTGCCCTGCATGGCCGACGGCATGAACACGCCGATGGTCTTGCGCAGCGCGGCGTCGACTTCCGGATTGCGTGCGATCTGGCCGATGTGCGGCGAGCCGATTTCTTCTTCGCCCTCTGCCACCAACACGAGATTCACCGGCGGTTTCTTGCCGGCCTTCTTGATCGCGTGCAGCGCGGCGAGGAAGGCGGACTCCGGGCCCTTCTGGTTGACCGCGCCGCGCCCGACGATGGCCTTGCCGAGTCCGGGCTTGTCGACCAGTCGTGCCTCCAGCGGCGGCGAGGTCCACTCGGCGGGATCGAACTGCTTCACGTCATACATGAAATACAGACCGACGGTCTTCGCTGCGCCCGCGTCGAGCGTGGCGAACACACCGGGCTTGCCATCGGTCTGAATGACCTTCGCCTGCTGGAAGCCGGCGTCGCGCGCCAGCTGCGCCATGTATTCGGCGCCCGCGGGATAGCCGCGGTTCTCGGCGGCGATCGCCGGCTGGGCGATCCAATCCTGGAGGCGTTTGACCGCCTCGCCATGGTTCTGCGCGACGGCGGCGCGGATCGCCTTCAGATCGGCTTCGGCCGCACCGGCCTGGCCGATGCCGACGACAAAGGCCATGGCGCCGGCCAACGCCAACGCCCTGTACTGACTCACTCGCATTGCTCCCTCCTCCTGGCTGACAACGTCGTCGACGCCCTATGGCGTCGACGCAACATCTCGCGATGCAATCTCGTTGGCCGCGACGAACGCTCGGAGAACGCTCTAGCCGCGGTCGGCCTCGTAGCCGGCGATCTCCTCGTCGGCCAGCATCTGCCGCACCTGCGGGGCGGAAGCGCGGCGCATCGGCTTCTCGTCGATGCCGGAGAGCGGCGCCTGGCGCAGCACGTCGCGCGGCAACACGGTTAAGTCGAACGGCAGTCCTTCCGCGCTGAACACCCACACCGGAAAGTCCTCGCTGCGCTCGCGGTCCAGGCGGATACGGCGGGTGCGCGCTTCGGCCGGAATGGCGTGCTGGTCGAGATGACGGTGCACGGCGTCGGGATCATCGCTGTGCAGGTGCAGGGCGACGGCGCTGCGCGCGTCGGCCGTGCCTTCGAGCACGGGGCCGACGAGGCGGGGCTCGAACTCGGTGAAGAATTCCAGCGCACGCAGGGCCGCCTCTCGGCGGGTGCGCAATTCGACGATGTTGTCGCGCTGGAACAGGCGCTGGTACTCGCGCAGCGCGTCTTCGATCTCGCGATTACGCGGCAGCGAGGCGTCGTCGAAGATGCCCAGGCGTTGCGCGGCTTTCAGCTTGGCCTGGTGGTAGTCGCGAATGCCGCCTTCGGCCATCAGCCGCGCCGCTTCATGCGCGAGGCTGCGGCGACGCTCGTTGATCCGGGTCTGCGCGTGTTGCTGGGCGTGCTGTCGGGCGTGGCGCATGACGACCTCCGCGGCTGGCACGGCGACGGCGAGCGTTTTCGCCGCGGCCAGCAGGTGCCGGCGGAGCAACGCTAGCATGGGTGGCGTGAATCAGGAATTGGCTGCCGTCGTGGTCCGCGATCGGACGGCTTACGCAAAAAAGAAAGCGGGCCGAAGCCCGCTTCCTTCACACAAGCTCCAGGCTCAGAAGATGTCGAACGACTCTTCAGTCGGCGTCGTATCCTGCGGGCCGTAGTCGACATAGGTCTCCATGCGGTCGAGATCCTCGGCCTTGACCCATTCGGCCACGCCGCCGTTGCCTTCGGGCAGCAGCGTGCCGTTGGCCGCGACGGACACCTTCACCATCCCTTCCGGCGGTTCGTTCGCCATGACCGGCTGATCCTTCAGGGCGACGCGCATGTAGTCGATCCAGATCGGCAGCGCGGCGCGGCCGCCGTATTCTCGATAGCCCAGGGATTTGAAGTCGTCGCGACCGACCCACACAGTGGTGACGAAGTGTCCGCCGAAACCGGAGAACCACGCGTCGCGGTGATCGTTGGTCGAACCGGTCTTGCCGCCGATGTCCTCGCGGTTGAGCACCTTGGCGGGCGTGCCGGTGCCGCGCAGGACGACGTCGCGCAGCATCGAGTCGATCTGGTAAGCGATGCGGTTGTCGATGGCGCGCGGCGCGACCACCATGTCGGCCGGGAGTGCCTTCGCTTCCTTGGGCTTGCTCTTCTCGGGCTCCTTGACCGCGGGCTGCGCGCCGGTGCCGCCACTCGGTCCGAAGTCGAAGCCGTCGACCACGGTGGACGCGGCCTGCGTGGCCGCGACGACCTTGCCGGCCGTACCGATGCCGCATTGCGGACAGGCGGTGGCGGGCTTTTCCTTGAACAGTACGGCGCCATTGCTGTCGCGCACTTCGTCGATGAACCACGGCGTGATCAGGAAGCCGCCATTGGGAAACGCGGAGAAGCCGCGCGCGACCGACAGCGGCGTCAGCGAAGCGGTGCCCAGCGACATCGACAGGTTCGGCGGCAGTTCCTTCTCCTCGAAGCCCAGATGGCTGATGTACTTGCGCGCGTAGTCGACGCCGATCGCATCGAGCAGGCGCACCGAAACCAGATTGCGCGATTGCACCATCGCTTCGCGCAGGCGCATCGGGCCTGCGAAGTTGCCGGTGTCGTTCTGCGGGCGCCACAGGTGGCCGCGGCGGTCCTTGAACACAACGGGCGCGTCGAGCACGACGGACGCCGGATTGAAGCCTCGTTCGAACGCGGCCGCATAGACGAAGGGCTTGAAGCTCGAACCCGGCTGGCGTCGCGCCTGGGTGGCGCGATTGAACTTGTTGGCGGCGTAGCTGTAGCCGCCCGACAGTGCGCGCAACGCGCCGTTCGAAGGCTCCAGCGAGACCAGCGCGGCCTGCGCACGCGGCATCTGCGCGAGCACGTAGCGAACAGGCACGGGCGCCTTCGGCGCCGGCGCGGCCTGGCCGGGAGCGGTGGCCGCGGGCGCCGCATCGGCGCGCAGCACACGGACCAGGTCGCCGCGCTGGACCAGCTTGTCGGGGGCTTGGGCGTTCCAGCCCTGGTTGGGGCCGAGTTGGATACGGCTGCCGTCACCCAACAGGACCTGGGCCTGTCCGTCGCCGGCTTCGAGCACCAGCGCCGGCAGCAGATCGCCCTGCACCGACACGTTGCGCAGGCGTGTCAGCAAGGTCGCCGCGTCCTCGTTGTCGGCGAGGTCGAAATGCTGTTCGACCCCGTGCCAGCCGTGGCGCAGGTCGTAGGTCCGCAGTCCTTCGCGGATCGCCTTGTCCGCGGCCGCCTGCAGGGTGGGATCGATGGTAGTGACGACGTGGTAGCCCTTGGTCAGCGCCTCCGCGCCGTAACGCGCCACCATCTCCTGGCGCACCATCTCGGCCACGTACGGCGCATTCACCTCGACCGGGCGCTCATGTGGCTTGGCGTGCATGGGCACTGCCTTGGCCGCATCCGCTTCGGCCTGGCTGATGTACTTGAGCTGCGCCATGCGCTGCAGGATGTAGACGTCGCGGCGCTCCTTGGCGCGCTCCGGGTTGCTCAGCGGATTGGCGGTCGAGGGGAACTTGGGGATGGCCGCCAGCGAGGCCATCTCGTCCAGGTTGAGCTGGTTGAGCTTCTTGCCGTAGTAGAACTCCGCCGCCGCGGCCACGCCGTAAGAGCGATGGCCGAAGAAGCTCTTGTTGAGATACAGCTCGAAGATCTCGTCCTTGCTGAGCTCATTCTCGATGCGCATGGCCAGCATCATTTCCGCCAGCTTGCGCTTGTAGCTGTATTCCTGGCTCAGGAAGAACTGGCGGGCGACCTGCTGGGTGATGGTGGAGCCGCCCGGGACGCGGCGGTCGTTGGTCGTCGCCAGCAGCCAGATAGCGCGGGCCGTGCCCTTGTAGTCGACGCCGTGATGCTTGTAGAAGCGCGCGTCCTCGGCAGCGAGGAAGGCCTGCTTGAGCCGCTGCGGCACGTCCTCGATGTTGGCCGGATAACGGCGCGTTTCGCCGAACAGCGCCATCAGCTTGCCGTCGCGGGAATAGACGTACATCGGCTCCTGCAACTCGACCGAGCGCAGGGTTTCCACGTCCGGGAGCTTCGGCGCGATGAGGAAATAAAGGACGCCCAGACCGATGGCGCCAAGCACGATCACGCTGGCGGCCGCGATCAGCGACCAGCGCAGCAAACGACGGAAACGGGGCATCGAAGCGGAATTCCTGGCAACGGAGATTGCGGGTGTTGTGGTCCAGGAGTATAGAGGAGGCAAGTGTTGGCCCCGCCGGCGAAACGTCGCAAATCGATGCGCGCTTCATGCTCGCGGCCCACTATCATGACTACGCAGTGCGGGTGAGCCGCGCATTACCCCGGGGCGATCGCCAGATCGAGGCGGACCAGGGGACAAGTGCGGGGGTAAGGGGCAGCGGGCTCGTCGATAGCGGCGGATCGAAACGGGGTCAGCTCCGCTCGGCACCGGTTGGGGTCCCCGGGGTCGGACCGGCGATGGTCTTGGGGTACGCGACCGCTACGGCCGTTCCGGTTCCGGTTCAGCGTTCAGAGGGAAAAGCGGTCTGGTTGGCAGTTCGGGGCACAGGGGAGTTGCCAGCCCGGGTAAAGTCCGATATTTAAGGCACGGCCACACGAAGTGCGCGTAAGCGCTTGTGGCATGGGGAGAAAAATCGTGGGGATCGTCACAAAAGGCCAGCCGACCCTCGTCGGCTTGGATATCAGTTCGACCGCGGTCAAGCTGTTGCAGCTCTCCAGGGCTGGCGACCGCTACCGCGTCGAGCACTATGCGGTCGAGCCGCTGCCGCCGAACGCCGTGGTCGAAAAGAACATCGTCGAGGTCGAGGCGGTGGGCGAGGCCATCAAGCGCGCGGTCAACCGCTCGGGCACCAAGGTGAAGTACGCCGCGGCCGCGGTCGCGGGTTCGTCGGTGATCACCAAGGTCATCCCGATGCCGGCCGACCTCGACGAGGACGACCTCGAATCCCAGGTCGAACTCGAAGCGGTCAACTACGTGCCGTACCCGATCGAGGAAGTGAACCTCGACTTCGAGGTGCTCGGCCCGATGCCGAACAACCCCGGAACGCTGCAGGTCCTGCTCGCGGCGTCTCGCTCCGAAAACGTCGAGCTGCGCTCTTCCGCGCTGGAAATCGGCGGACTCACGCCGAAGGTCATGGACGTGGAAGCGTTCGCGATCGAGAACGCATTCGCGCTGCTGGCCAACCAGCTGAGCGGTCCGCGCGACGGTCTGACCGCGCTGATCGACTCCGGCGCGACGATGACCACGCTCAACGTGCTGCGCAACGGCCGCAGTCTCTACAGCCGCGAACAGGTGTTCGGCGGCAAGCAGCTCACCGACGAGGTGATGCGCCGCTACGGACTGAGCTATGAGGAAGCCGGCCTGGCCAAGCGCCAGGGTGGCCTGCCCGAGAGCTATCAGGCCGAAGTGCTCGAGCCCTTCAAGGAAGCGATGGTCCAGCAGGTCAGCCGCCTCCTGCAGTTCTTCTATGCGGGTAGCGAATTCAACCGTGTCGACCAGATCGTCCTCGCCGGCGGCAATGCGGCCATCCCGGGCATCGCCCAGATGGTCGAGGAACAGCTCGGCGTTCCGACCCTGGTGGCCAACCCCTTGGCGCACATGACGCTGGGTCCGCGCGTGCAGGCGCACGCGTTGGCCCAGGACGCCCCCGCGCTGATGATCGCCTGCGGTCTCGCCCTGAGGAGCTTCGACTGATGGCACGGATCAATCTCCTCCCATGGCGCGCCGAACGGCGCAAGCAACGCCAGAAGGAATTCAGCATCCTGCTCGGCCTGTCCGCGCTGGGTGCAGTGCTGCTCTCGTTCCTGATGGTCGGCTACTACAAGGCCCAGATCAGCGGTCAGAACGAGCGCAATCAGTACCTCACCGACCAGATCGCGCTGGTCCAGAAGCAGATCGACGAGATCAAGCTGCTCGACGAGAAGAAGGCCAAGCTGCTCGCCCGCAAGGAAATCATCGAGAAGCTTCAGGCCAACCGCTCGCAGATGGTGCACCTGTTCGATTCGCTGGTGCGCACCATTCCCGATGGCGTGATCCTCACCTCGATCAAGCAGGACGAAGACACGCTGACCCTCGAAGGCCGCGCGCAGTCCAACGCTCGCGTCAGTACCTACATGCGCAATCTCGAGAGCTCGGGCTGGATGACCAAGCCGGACCTGTCGATCATCGAGGCGAAGGGCAACGACAAGTCGCTGCCGAACGAGTTCAAGTTGTCGGTCAAGCTCGCCAACCCGAACGCGCCGAAGGACGAGAACGGCGATGGCATACCTGACCAGCCGGCCCCGGCTCCGGCGGGCGCAGCACCGGCGAACGCTCCTGCAGGTACGGCCCCGGCCAATGCCGCGCCGGCAACGACGCCGGCGGCTCCCGCCAACTCCGCGCCTGCCGCACCCGTGAAACAAGGAGCCGCCTCGTGAGCGCCAAGAAATTCTCGCTGCGGGACCTCGACTTCAACAACATGGGTTCCTGGCCGCAGCAGGCCAAGGTCGGTTTCTGCGTCATCGTCGCGCTGCTCATCATCTTCCTGAGCTGGTGGGTGTTCGTGCGCGACAAGTTGAACGAGCTCGAAGGGCTAGAGCGCCAGGAAGTCAACCTGCGCCAGGAGTTCGAGACCAAGCAGGGCCGCGCCGCCAACCTCGAACCCTTGAAGCAGCAGCTCGCCCAGATGGAAGAGCAGCTCAAGCAGATGCTGCGCCAGCTGCCGAGCAAGACCGAGATGCCCGACCTCATCGTCGACATCTCGCAGACCGCACTCGCGACCGGCATCACCAACGAGCTGTTCCAGCCGGGTCCGGAAATTCCGAAGGAGTTCTACGCCGAGAAGCCGATCATGCTGCGCATGGTGGGGACCTACCACCAGTTCGGCGGCTTCGTGAGCGGCGTGGCGACCCTGCCGCGCGTGGTGATCATGACCATGCACGATATTTCGCTGAAGCCGCGCGACAAGGACCGGTCCGGCAAACCGCTGCCGATCACCGCCAACAGCCCGCTGGAATTGGCCGGCACGGTGAAGACCTATCGCTACCTCGACGAAGAGGAAGTGGCCGCGCAAGAGGCGGCGCAAGCCGGTACTGCTGGCGGCGCTCCCAAGAATGCACAGGGAGGGGGCTGACATGCTCGCTCAATCCGATCGCCTGAGTGCCATGCGCAAACGAACTCTGCTTGCTGTAGCTCTGGTTCTCGCCGTGACAGGTTGTGCTCGCGGCATCACCAGCACGCCGGGTGACGCGCCGAACCTGGAAAAGTGGGTGGCGGAAGTGAAGGCGCGTCCCGCGCCGCCGCTCGACCCGCTGCCGGTGATGCAGCAGTTCGAAACGTTCGAATACGCGGCCTATTCGCTGCGCGATCCGTTCAGTACCGCCTTTACCGACAGCGACAACGGCGCTGGCCTTCGTCCCGACCGCGAGCGCCGCAAGCAGACCCTCGAGCAATTCCCGCTCGACAGTCTGGACATGGTCGGCACGCTGGGCCGTGGTCCCGGCATGATCGCGTTGGTGATGGCGCCCGATAAAGTCACGTACCGCGTACGCCCGGGGAACTACATGGGGCAGAGCGACGGTCGCGTGACCGGAGTGTTTGAAGACCGCATCGAGTTGGTGGAACTGGTGCCGGATGGCGCGGGTGGCTGGCTGGAACGTCCAGCGTCGGTCGCATTAGAAGATCAATGATTGGGGGATGACACGATGACCGTTTTCAACGCCAACCGCTCCAAGCGCACCGGCATCGGCCTCGCAATCGGGCTGCTCGCCGGATTCAGCGCTGCCCAGGCCGGTACGCCTTCGACGCAAGGGACCTTCACGCCTACGTTCGTTGCCCAGCTTGCGCCTGCCGCCGCGCCGACGCCGAGCAACGATCCGGCCAAGCAGGTGCCGGGCACCATCTCGGTGTCCAACATCGACTTCAAGCGCGGCGACGGCGGCGCGGGCAAGCTAATCCTGCGCTTCAGCGGCGACGGTGCCATGCCGGACCTGCGCAGCACCGGCTCGACCGTGACCGTCAACGTCGGCAACGCGCAGCTGCCTGCGAACCTGCAGAAGCCGCTGAACGTCACCGACTTCGCCACCCCGGTGCAGAGCATCGACGCGCGTACCGCCGGTACCGGCACCCAGCTGGTGCTGAACACCACCGGCGCGTTCGAGTCGATGGCCTACCAGACCGGCCGCGACTACATCGTCGAAATCATCCCGCGTGCCGCAGGCGCCAAGCAGCAGCGCGCTGTGGGTGCCGCCACTACCACTACGGCCGCCGCTCCGGCGCGTGCCTACAGCGGCCGCCCGGTAACCTTCAACTTCCAGGACGTGCCGGTTCGCACCGTCCTGCAGCTGATCGCCGAAGAGTCTGGCCTGAACGTCGTCGCCGCCGACACCGTGCAGGGCAACGTCACCCTGCGCCTGGTCAACGTGCCGTGGGATCAGGCGCTCGACATCGTGCTGCAGGCGAAGGGCTTGGATAAGCGTCGCAGCGGCAACGTCGTCTGGATCGCGCCGCAGGCCGAAATCGCCAAGTACGAACAGGACCGGGAAGACGCGCGCATCGCGCTCGACAACCGCGTCGACCTGGTGACCGAGTACATCCAGATCAACTATCACAATGCCGGTGCGATCTTCAAAGCACTGACCGAAGCCAAGGGCGTCGGCGGCAGCGGCGGTGGTGGCGGTGGTCAGGGCGGCAACAGCCAGAACGACAGCGGCTTCCTGTCGTCGCGTGGCCGCCTCGTCGCCGACGACCGCACCAATACGCTGATGGTCAGCGACATCCCGAAGAAGGTCGCGCAGCTCAAGGAGCTGGTCCATGTGATCGACCGTCCGGTCGACCAGGTCATCATCGAAGCGCGCATCGTCATCGCGACCGAAACCTTCGCCCGCGAAATCGGCGCCAAGTTCGGCCTCAACGGCGCGACGGGCAAGGACGGCGACCGCAGCACCCTCGGCTTCGGCGGCAGCGCCGATGCGTCCGCGGCCAGCGCGCTCTCGCGCGCCAACGCGGTCCAGTCCGGTGCCCGCGGCTTCACCGCGACCCGCGATCTGAACGTCAATCTCCCCGTGAACAACCCCGCGGGTGCGTTGGCCTTCTCGATCATCAACGCCGGTTATCTGCTCGACGTCGAACTGTCGGCGATGCAGGAAGAAGGCCGCGGCGAAGTGATCTCCAATCCGCGCGTGGTGACCAGCAACCAGCGTGAAGCGGTGATCCGCCAGGGCCAGGAAGTCGGTTACGTGACCGTGACCCAGGGCCAGGGCGCCGCCGGCCAGGTCGCGCAGCAGAACGTCCAGTTCAAGGACGTGCTGCTGGAAATGAAGGTCACCCCGACCATCACCAACGACGGCCGCGTCTTCCTCAACATGAACGTGAAGAAGGACGAAGTGGAAGACTTCGTGCAGGCCTCGATCGGCAGCGTGCCGCTGATCAACAAGCGCGAAGTGAACACCGCCGTGCTGATCGAAGACGGCCAGACCGTCGTGATCGGTGGCGTGTATGAATTCCGCGACCGCACCGACCTGCAGAAGGTGCCCTTCCTCGGCGACATCCCCTTCCTCGGCAACCTGTTCAAGAAGAAGGGCAAGAACAAGGAAAAGGCCGAGCTGCTGATCTTCGTGACGCCGAAGGTGTTGCAGGTCGCCCAGCGCTGATCGCGCCGACGCAATGTCAAAACGGGGGCCGCAAGGCCCCCGTTTGTTTTTGCGGGGTGCCAGCGCTGCCGATACGATGAATACGGGCCGAAAGGCCCGTTTTCGTTTCCGCCGATTGCCTGTCGGTTCGCTGAAACCGATCCGGGCCGATAGAACTTGCGCGCGTCACTTCGGTCAGAATGGTTCGGGTCTGTCACCGAGCCTCCCATGGACAGCAGCATCCCTCCCATTCCCGTCGAGCCCCCGACCCGCGCCGCCAATGCGACGAACGGCCGCCTGCACGACGCATTCCGCGACCTGCGGACGGCACTCTCGGCCGAGATCGTCGGCCAGGCCGCGCTGATCGAGCGCCTCCTGATCGCCTTGTTGGCCGATGGCCACCTCCTCGTCGAGGGCGCCCCAGGCCTGGCCAAGACCAGCGCCATTCGTGCCCTCGCGACGCGCCTCGACGCCGACTTCGCACGCGTCCAGTTCACTCCCGATCTATTGCCCGCCGACCTGACCGGTACCGAAGTGTGGCGTCCGCAGGACGGGCGTTTCGAATTCCAACCCGGCCCGATCTTCCATCCGCTGCTGCTGGCCGACGAAATCAATCGCGCCCCGGCCAAGGTGCAATCGGCCCTGCTCGAAGCGATGGGCGAGCGGCAGGTGACGGTCGGACGCCAGACCTACGCGCTGCCGCCCCTGTTCCTGGTGATGGCGACGCAGAATCCGATCGAACAGGAAGGCACCTTCCCGCTGCCCGAAGCGCAGCTCGATCGCTTCCTGATGCACGTGCGCATCGGTTATCCCGAGGCTGCGACCGAAACCGAAATCCTCCGCCTCGCGCGCGAACGTGCCCGCGCCAGCGTGCGTGCCACGCCGGTCTCGCTCGCGCGCATGCCGCTGGCCGACGTATTCGCCGCCCGTGCGGCCGTACTCGATCTGCACGTCGCGCCCGCGGTCGAGCGTTACCTGATCGAACTGGTGCTGGCCTCGCGCGATGCGCAACGCTACGACGCGGCACTCGCACGCCGCATCGCCTGGGGCGCAAGCCCGCGCGGATCGATCGCACTGGAGCGTTGCGCGCGTGCGCACGCCTGGTTGGCGGGACGCGATTTCGTTACGCCCGACGACGTGCGCGCGATCGCGCCGGACGTGCTGCGCCATCGCATCCTGCCCAGCTACGAGGCGACCGCCGAAGGCTGGGACGGCGACCGTCTGGTCCTCGAACTGCTGCGGCAGGTTCCGCTGCCCTAGGCTCCGGCATGCGCCAGAACGACGACGCACGCAAGACGACGGCGACAGGTTCCGATGGCGATGGCGTGCGGCCATCGCTCGCGGAATTGGTCGCCCTGCGCGGTAGTGTCGGCGGCCGGCGCAATGCGCGTATGGGCCGTCATGGCGTCAGTGGCCACGCGCTGTCGCAGCTGCGTGGCCGCGGCATGGAATACGCCGAATCCCGCGACTACGTGGCCGGAGACGATGCGCGCCATATCGATTGGCGCCTCACCGCACGCACGGGCCGCGCGCATACCAAGTTGTTCCAGGCCGAGCGCGAGCGGCTGACGATGATCGTTGCCGACACCGCGCCGTCGCTCTACTTCGGCACGCGCACGCGTTTCAAGTCGGTGCAGGCCGCGCGCGCCGGCGCGGTAGCCGCATGGGCGTCGATGCGCGATGGCGATCGCATCGCCGCACTGCGCGGCAGCCTGCGCGAGCCGCCCGTTGCGCCTGCATCGGGCGCACGCGGCGCCTTGCGCGTACTCGATGCGCTGGTGCGCTGGTATGCGCAGCCGCCGCAGGACGACGCGGGCTTGTCCGTAGCCTTGGATCATGCGCAGCGGCTGCTGCGGCCGGGCGCGCGCCTGGTGCTGCTGGCCGATCCGCACAGCGTCGCCGGCATCCCCGAACGTCGCTGGCCCGCGCTTGCGCAGCATCACGAAGTCATCGTGCTGCTGTTGACCGATCCTTTGGAAACCGATCCGCCCAAGCGCGCATCGCCCTTCGTCGGCGATGGGCATCGCCTGGAACTGGACCTGGGCGCCGCGCCGCAACGGCAACGCTGGCTGCGCGAATTCGTCGCCCCGATCCAGAGCGCGTTGGCAGCGTTGCCGTCCAAGGGAATCCGCGTGCAGGCGCTTTCCACCGACGCCGCGAGCGAATCCTGGTTACCGCTGCTGGGCCGTGCGCGGCCGCTGGTGGCGTGATGGCAGACGCCACGCTCGTATTGCGCGATATCCATCAGTCGGCCGCGCCGGCTTGGTGGCCGCCCGCGCCCGGCTGGTGGATGCTCGCCGCGTTCGCGCTAATCGCGGTGGTGCTGTGGCAGCTGTGGCGTGCGCGGAAAGCAAGGCAGCGGCGCGTCGTCGCTCGCTTGTTCGATGACGCGCTGGCCGGCGACGGCAATTTGCCGATGCAGGTTGCGGCCATGTCCGGCCTGCTGCGCCGTGCCGCGCGGCGTCGCGATCCGCGCGCCGATACGCTGCAAGGCGATGCCTGGCTGGCGTTTCTGGACGCCGGCGATCCAAGCCGCCCGTTCTCCCAGGGCGAGGGACGCCTGCTGCTCGAAGGCGGGTTTCGTCGCGAAGCCGACCCCACACAGGTCGCCGCACTGCAAACGCTGGTGCGTGCGCGCTTCATTCGCTGGATGACGCAATGAGCACGTCGTTCGGTGCGCTGACATCACTGCACGACTACTTCGCCTGGCCATGGCTGTTGCTGGCGCTGCCGCTGCCGTTGCTCGCGCGCTGGCTGCTGCCGGCATCGCGCACGACCGGCGCCGCACTGCGCGTCCCGTATGGCGCCCGCCTGGAGGCGATCGCCAAAGGCGGCAGCCATGCACTGCATGCGGGCCGGCTCAATCCGCTGCTGGTGCTCGCCTGGATTCTCCTCTGCATCGCCGCGGCGCGACCGCAGCAGCTCGGCGAAGCGATCCAGCCGCCGCAGGCCGGACGCGACATGCTGCTGGCGCTGGATCTGTCGGGCAGCATGGCCGAGCCCGACATGGAGTTGGGCGACCGTCCCGTCGATCGCCTGACCGCCGCCAAGGCGGTACTCGCCGACTTCCTGGATCGCCGCGCCGGCGATCGTCTCGGCCTGCTTGTATTCGGCCGTCGCGCGTATGCGCTCACGCCGCTGACCGCGGATCGCGACACGGTGCGCGAGCAGCTCGGCGACAGTGTTGTCGGTCTGGCCGGGCAGGAGACCGCCATCGGCGATGCAATCGGCCTGGCGGTCAAGCGCCTGCGCACGCAACCGGCCGCGCAGCGTGTGGTCATTCTGCTCACCGACGGCGTCAACACCGCAGGCGTGCTCGATCCGCGTAAGGCGGCGGAACTCGCGCGCAGCGAGCACGTGCGCGTGCACACCATCGCCTTCGGCGGCGAAGGCTCGCTGTCGGTATTCGGCTTCAAGCTGCCGATGGCCGGCGCGGGCGACGAAATCGACGAAACCACGTTGCGCGCGATCGCGGAGCAGACCGGCGGCCGCTTCTTCCGTGCGCGCGATACCGCCGAACTGGCGGGCATCTATGCGGAGATCGATCGTCTCGAACCCATCAGCCGTGCCGGCAAGGCGGTACGTCCGCGGCTCGAGCGCTATGCCTGGCCGCTCGCGGCGGCATTCGCCTGCGGCCTGCTCGCCCTGCTGTGGCCGCGGAGGCGGGCATGAGTCTCCACGATCTGTCAGCGCTGCACTTCCTGCGTCCGTGGTGGCTGCTCGCTGCGCTGGTGCTGCCGCTGCTGGCGTGGTGGTGGCGTCGGCGCAGACGGTTGAGCAGCGTCTGGCGCGAGGCCGTCGATCCGCATCTGCTGCCGCATTTGCTGGAGAAGCGGGACGACCGGCGTAGTCGCTTCGGACTGTGGCTCGCGGCGCTCGCCTATCTGCTGGCGGTGCTCGCGCTGGCCGGACCGAGTTGGCGCCAGTCCGCACAACCCTTGTGGCAGAGCCAGGCGCCACTGGTGGTGGCGCTGGATCTGTCCAGCGCGAGCTTGGCTGCGGATCTGCCGCCGTCGCGGCTTGCCCAGGCGCGCGCGAAGCTCGCGACGCTGCTGCGCGAGCGCAAGGGCGGGCAGGTGGGTCTGGTCGCGTTCGCCAGCGATGCCTTCACCGTGGCGCCGCTGACCGACGACGCCACGAATGTGGCGCTGTTCCTGGACTCATTGCAGCCCGACGTGATGCCGCGCGATGGCCAGCGTAGCGACGAAGCGATCGCCTGGTCCGCGCAATTGCTGCAACGCGCCGGTGCGACGCGCGGCGACATCGTCGTGATCACCGATCACGCCGACGCTGCGGCGATCGCGGCCGCCGCGGATGCCGCCGCGGCCGGCTACCGCGTATCCGCGCTGGGGCTGGGAACCGAGCGTGGTGCGGCCTATCGGCGTAGCGGCGGCGACATCGCGAACGCACGGCTCGACAGCGCATCGCTGCGCCGGCTCGCCAGCGAAGGCAACGGCGCCTACGCGGTCTTGGACGGCGGCGACGAGGATCTGCGCACGCTCGGATTGCTCACTCCGGCAACGGCCGAGTCGTCCGGCGGAGGTTCGAGCGGACTGGCGTGGCAGGACGAAGGCTACTGGCTGCTGCTTCCGCTGATGCTGCTCGCGCTGCTCGCCTTCCGTCGCGGCGGCGTCCTCGCATTGCTGCTGCTGTGCGCCGTACTGCCGCCGCATCAGGCGCAAGCCGCCGACCTCTGGCGCCGCCCCGATCAGGCCGCCTATGCCCGCATGCAACGCGGCAATGACGCCTATCGCCGCGGCGACTACCCCGCGGCCACGCGCGAATACGAAGGGCTGGGCAGTGCGACCGCGCACTACAACCGCGGCAATGCCTTGGCGAAGGCGGGGCAATACCCGCAGGCGATGGCCGCATACGATCAGGCCCTGCGCCTGCAACCCGGCATGGGCGATGCGCTCGCCAACAAGCGCGCCGTCGAAGCCGCGATGAAACGCCGCCCGCCGTCGGGATTGAACGGGGGACAGGGCAAATCGCAGCGACAGGGAGGCCAGTCGCAAAGCGATCCGCAGCAGAACCCGCAACAGAGCCCACAGCAGACGCAACAAAATCCGCAGCAGGACACGCAACACAGCGCGCAACAGAATCAACAGCACCAGCCCACCCAGCCGCACGATCAAGCGCAACCCCAACAGACACAATCGCAACCGGCTAAACCCCAAGACGCCAAGGCGCAGGCGGAAGCAGACCGCGCGCAGCGCGAACGCATGCAGCAAGCCTTGCGACAGCAAGGCCAGGCGCAGACCGCCAAGCAGCGACAGAAAGCCAAGGGGGAGGCCGAGGAAACGCCCGAGCAACGCGAACGCCGCCTGGCCAATGAAGCCTGGTTGCGCCGCGTGCCGGACGATCCGGGCGGCCTGCTGCGGGCGAAATTCCGCCTCGAACTGGAACGGCGTGCGGCCAAAGGTAAGGTCGAAGAGTGAGCAGACGGCGCTACATCGGAGTGTCTTTCATCGTGCGTTGCGCGTTCGCGCTGGTGTTGGCGCTGTGCGTGCTGCCGGCGTTCGCGCAGACGCGCGCCTGGCTGGATCGCGATCGCATCAACGCCAACGAGACGGTCACCCTCAACATCAAGACCGATGGCATGGCGCGGCCGGACTACGACCCGTTGCAGCGCGACTTCAGCATCAGCGGCCGCAGCAGCCGCACGCAGATGGACAATGCCGGCGTGCACAGTCTCTACGCGGTGGCGCTGCAGCCGCGCCGCGCCGGCCCGCTGGTGATTCCCGCGCTCGCCGTCGGTAATGCGCGCACCCAGCCCCTGACCTTGCAGGTCGAAGCGGCGACCGCGCCGCTGCCGTCGCGTGCCGGGGACGACGTCTTCATCGAAAGCGAGCCCGACGACAGCCAGCCCTATGTGCAGCAGACCGTGGGCTGGGTCGTGCGCTTGTATTCGGCAGCGCCGCTGATCTCTGGTCAGCTCGATCAGGCGGCGCCCGATGGCGCGGCGCTGCAGCAGGTCGGCGAGGACGTGCGTTACACGCGCGAAGTCGCGGGGCGGCGCTACGAAGTGATCGAACGGCGTTTCCAGCTGATTCCGGAGCGCAGCGGCGCGCTCACGGTCCCGGGTGCGGTGTTCGAGGGGCGCGGCACCGGCGGCTTCTTCGACGAGTTGTTCGGCGATCGCGGCGGCGCGTTGAATGCGCAGGCGCCGGCCCGCGTTCTGCAGGTGCAGGCGGCGCCCGCGAATGCGCCGCAACCGTGGTTGCCGCTGCGCAGCCTGCAGCTGCGTTACGCGACCACGCCGCGCGAATTGCGCGCGGGGACGTCGGGCAGTCTGGTGGTCGAGGCGATCGCCGACGGCGCCACCGCCGCGCAGATGCCAGAGCTGCAGCTGCCGCCGATCGACGGTGTGCAGGTGTTCGCCGATCCGGTGCAAGCCGACGAAACCTTCCGCGACGGACGTCCGCGGGTGAAGCTCACGCGGCGCTTTTCGCTGGTACCCGCGAACGCGGGGTCGACGACGCTGCCGGCCCTGCGCATCGACTGGTGGGACGTGCTCGCTGGCGAAAAGCGCACAGCCGCGTTGCCGCCGATGTCCTGGAACGTCGCGGCGGCGGACGGTGCGGCCGTGCCGAATGCCGTGCTCACGGAAGGCGCTGCCAGCCGCGCCGCGCCGGCCTCCGGTGCGCACCGCGCTTGGGTGCTGGCGACGCTGTTGTTCGCGGCGCTGTGGCTGCTGACGTTGGTATGGGGCTTCCATCAGCGTTCGCATCATCACGCGGTGGCCGCTGCGCACACGCATGCCGCGGGTACGCCGCCACCGTCTTCGTCACGACCATCGCGGACGCTGGCGGAACTCCGCCGTGTCCTGGATACCGGCGATCTCGGCGAAGTGGCTGACACCCTGTGCGGCATGGCGATGCCACCCGCGCGCGATATCGACGATCTGCTCGCTCGCCTCGACGATGCCACGCAGCGCGAGGCGGTGACGGCGCTGCAGGGCGCGCGCTGGGGTCACGGGGACGGCGTGCGCGCCCGCCAGGCGTTGCGAAGCGCCTTCGCCCAAGGCCCGCGCTGGCGGGCCGAGCCGGCGCGCGGGCCGGTCCTGCTGCCGCCGCTGTATCCCGAGCGGGAACACGGACGCCGGCAAAGCTGAACAGGGAGGGGCTGGTGTAATCTCGCGGCTGTTTTGCCACCGCACACGCCGCGAGAAACCCGCATGAGCCACATCAGCCTGCCCGCCACTGCCGTCAAGGGCATCCCGCTGCACATCAAGGTGCTGATCGGCTTCGTGCTGGGTGCGGCGCTCGGGTTGTTCGCTTACCGTTACCTGGGCGCGGATACTCCCTTCGTGCAGGGCACCATCGAATACGTCACGCGTCCTGCGGGACAGATCTTCCTCAATCTGTTGTTCATGCTTGTGCTGCCGCTGATGTTCTCGGCATTGGTGCTGGGTGTGGCGGAGCTTGGCGACATCGCCAGTCTCGGACGTCTGGGCTGGCGCACCCTGACCTACACCGCAACCGTCACCGGCGCCGCCGTGGGCATCGGCCTGCTGATGGTCAATCTGATCCAGCCCGGCCTGCACATGGATCCGGCGCTGGTGCAGAAGGCGATGAGCAGCAACGTCGACAAGATCAATGGCATCGTCGCCAGCGGCCAGCAGCTCAAGGTGCTGGATCTGCTGGTCAACATCGTTCCGCATAACGTGCTCGCGGCGGGCGTGGACGACAAGCAGAAGCTGGGCATCGTGTTCTTCGCGCTGATGATCGGCATCGGTCTGGTGCTGACTCCGTCGCCGGCGACGCAGGCGTTCAAGCACGCGCTGCAAGGCCTGTTCGAAATCAGCATGCGGCTGATTGGGCTGTTCATCCGCCTCGCGCCGTATGCCGTGGCGTGCTTCATGTTCAGCCTGTGCGCGCAACTGGGTTGGGACGTGCTGAAGGGCCTGGGTTACTTCGTGATCACGGTAGTGCTGGCGCTAGCGCTGCACATGTTCGTGGTGCTGCCGTTGTGGGTGAAGTTCATGGGCGGCATGTCGCCGCGCACCTTCTTCCGTGGCAGCCAGGAAGCCGTGCTGACCGCCTTCGCCACCGCGTCCTCCACCGCAACCCTGCCGGTGACCCTGCGCGTGGCCGAAGAAAACCTGCGCCTGCCGCGCAAGGTCAGCCGCTTCGTGCTGACCGTCGGCGCGTCGGCCAACCACCACGGCACGGCGCTGTTCGAAGGCGTGACCGTGCTGTTCCTGGCGCAGGTGTTCGGCCTGCATCTGCCGCTGACCGAGCAGCTGATGGTGCTGGGCCTGTGCATTCTCGGCGGCATCGGCACGGCCGGTATTCCGTCCGGTTCGCTGCCGGTGATCGCGATGATCTGCGGCATCATCGGCCTCAACCCGGCGGGCATCGGCATCATCCTCGGCGTCAACAGCTTCCTCGACATGTGCCGCACCTCGCTCAACGTCACGGGCGATCTGGCCACGGCGGTCGTCGTTTCGGCACGTAGCGGTGAAGTGGCCGAGGCCGAGTTGCCGGTGACCGAGAGCGCGCTTTAAAGCACAAGAAGCTTTCCTTCTCCCCGCGACGCGGGGAGAAGGAGACTAGTGCGGGGCGTAATTGTCCGCATGGCGTTAACACCGGTACCCGCTAAGCTCTCGACATTCAACGCCGGAGCCGGTCGATGAGCGAAGCCAACCGCGCTGCCTCACGGAAGCTGCCGCTGCACTGGAAGATGCTGATCGGCTTCCTGGTCGGCCTGGCGCTCGGCTTGACCGCGCACTACACCGTCGGCGCCGAGGCGCCCGTGGTGGCGACGTTCACCACGTATCTCACCCAGCCCGCGGCCACGATCTTCCTGCGCCTGATCTTCATGCTGGTGATCCCGCTGCTGTTCTCGGCGCTGGTGATCGGCGTGTCGGAAATGGGCGACGTGCGCGCCTTCGGCCGCGTCGGCTGGCGCACCTTGATCTATACCGTGGCGTTGTCGGCGCTGGCGGTGGTGCTCGGCCTGGTGCTGGTCAATCTGTTCCGCCCCGGCGCGGGCGTGGATGAAGCGCAGGCGCTGAAGCTGCTCAGCGACAACGCCGAACGCGCGCGCGGCATCGTCAGCGACGCCGGCGCGCAGCCGAAGGGCCTGGACATGGTCTTGTCGATCGTGCCCGACAACATCGTCGCCGCGGCCGCGGACAACAACACCATCCTCTCGGTGATGTTCTTCGCGCTGATGCTGGGCATCGGGCTGGTGATGGTGCGCAACGAAGCCACCGCGACGCTGACGCGCGGCATCCAGGGGCTGTTCGACGTGTCGATGGCGCTGATCGGCATCGTGATCCGGCTCGCGCCGTATGCGGTGGCGTGCCTGATGTTCAACATGACCGTGGTGTTCGGCTGGGATCTGCTGGGCAAGCTCGCCAGCTACGTCGGCGTGGTGGTGCTGGCGCTGGCGCTGCACCTGTGCGTCACGTATTCGCTCGCACTGAAGCTGATCGGCGGCTGGTCGCCGTGGAAGTTCTTCCGCGGCGTGCGCGAAGCGATGCTGCTGGCCTTCTCGACGGCATCGAGCAACGCCACCCTGCCGACCTCGCTGCGCGTGGCCGACGAGGAACTGCACCTGCCGCGGCGCGTCTCGCGCTTCGTGCTGACCGTGGGCGCGACCGCCAACCAGAACGGCACGGCGCTGTTCGAGGGCGTGACCGTGATCTTCCTCGCCCAGTTCTTCGGCGTGGAGCTGTCGCTGTCGCAGCAGGTGACGGTGATGTTCGTCTGCATCCTCGGCGGCATCGGCACCGCCGGCGTGCCTTCGGGCTCGCTGCCGGTGGTGGCGCTGATCTGCGCGATGGTGGGGGTCAAGCCCGAGGGCATCGGCCTGATCCTGGGTGTCAACCACTTCCTCGACATGTGCCGGACCACGCTCAACGTCACCGGGGACCTGGCCATCGCGGCGATGGTGTCGCGGGGCGAAACCGACGCGCCGGGCGCGGAAACGGCGGTCAAACCCGCGTAGCGCGGGCGAAACCCCGTACCGGCCGGGCGCTGTGGGACAATGGCGCCCTTCGCCGGCCCGGCCCTGCCGCGGCCGCGCCTCTTCCCGCTCCCAGCCGCCCTCCATGACGACGACCGCTCCCGCCCGCCGCGACCTCGCCAACGCCATCCGTTTCCTTGCCATCGACGCGGTCCAGGCCGCCAACTCCGGCCACCCCGGCATGCCCATGGGCATGGCCGACATCGCCGAAGTGCTGTGGAACGACTACCTGCGCCACAACGCGAAGAACCCGAACTGGTTCAACCGCGACCGCTTCATCCTCTCCAACGGCCACGGCTCGATGCTGCAGTACGCGCTGCTGCATCTGTCCGGCTATGAGCTGTCGATCGACGATCTGCGCAATTTCCGCCAGCTCGAATCGAAGACCCCGGGTCACCCCGAGAACTTCATGACCCCGGGCGTGGAAACCACCACCGGCCCGCTCGGCCAGGGCTTCGCCAATGCCGTGGGCATGGCGCTCGCCGAGAAGCTGCTGGCGCAGCGCTTCAACCGTCCCGAGTTCGAGATCGTCGACCACCACACCTACGTGTTCATGGGGGACGGCTGCCTGATGGAAGGCATCTCGCATGAAGCCGCTTCGCTCGCCGGCACCTGGGGCCTGAACAAGCTGATCGCATTCTGGGACGACAACAAGATCTCGATCGACGGCAACACCGACGGCTGGTTCACCGACAACACGCCGGCGCGCTTCGAGGCCTACGGCTGGAACGTCGTGCGTGGCGTCAACGGCCACGACGCGCAGGAGATCAAGACCGCAATCGAGACCGCGCTGAAGTCCAGCGACAAGCCGACCCTGATCTGCTGCCGCACCACGATTGGTTTTGGTTCGCCGAACAAGGCCGGCAAGGAATCCAGCCACGGCGCGCCGCTGGGCAAGGACGAAGTCGCCATAACGCGCGAGGCGCTGCACTGGTCGCACGCCGCGTTCGAAATCCCGCAGGACATCTACCAGGCCTGGCGCAGCAGCAAGGGCGAAGTGCGCGAGTCCGAGTGGAACACCTTGTTCGACAAGTACGCGGCGAAGCATCCGGAAATGGCCGCTGAGCTCAACCGCCGTTCGCGCAACGAACTGCCGGAAGGCTTCATCGCCGCCGCCGACGCCTACATCGCCAAGCTGCAGGCCGAAGGTCCGGTGGTCGCGTCGCGCAAGGCCTCGCAGATGGCGATCGAAACCTACGCGCCGCTGTTGCCGGAACTGATCGGCGGCTCGGCCGACCTGGCGCATTCCAACCTGACCCTGTGGAAGGGCAGCAAGTCGGTCGCGACCGACGACCCCAACGCCAACTACATCTATTACGGCGTGCGCGAGTTCGCGATGACCGCGATCAGCAACGGCCTGGGCCTGCATGAGTGCTTCATTCCGTACGACGCGACCTTCCTGGTCTTCAGCGACTACGCGCGCAACGCCGTGCGCATGAGCGCGCTGATGGGCGCGCACGCGATCCACGTCTACACCCATGACTCCATCGGTCTGGGCGAAGACGGCCCGACCCATCAGCCGATCGAGCATCTCGCTTCGCTGCGCTACATCCCGGGCAACGACGTGTGGCGTCCGTGCGACGCGGTCGAATCGGCGGTGTGCTGGAAGAAGGCGATCGAACGCTACAACGGCCCGAGCTGCCTGATCTTCTCGCGCCAGAACCTGCCGCATCAGACCCGCAACGCGCAGCAGGTCGCCGATATCGAACGCGGCGGCTACGTGCTTAAGGATTCGCTCGGCGCGCCGGAAATCATCCTGATCGCGACGGGCTCGGAAGTCGGTCTCGCCATGCAGGCCGCCGCGCAGCTCGGCGACAAGGCCCGCGTGGTGTCGATGCCGTCCACCGACGTGTTCGAGCGCCAGGACGCGCAGTATCGCGAAAGCGTGCTGCCCAGGGCCTGCCGCAAGCGCATCGCCATCGAAGCCGGCGTCACCGGTTTCTGGCGCCAGTACGTCGGCCTGGACGGCGCCGTCGTCGGTATCGACAGCTACGGCGCCAGCGCCCCGATCGAACAGCTGCTGCCGCACTTCGGCTTCACCGTGGAGAAGGTGGTCGAGGCGGCGAACGCGCTGTCCTAAGCCACTGTGAACGCGGCAAGAAAACGGCGCCTCGACGGCGCCGTTTTCGTTTTCACGCCGCGTCCCGTCAGCGCCGATGTTCCGGCGGTATTTCCCTGTTGAACAGCTTGCCGTCGCGTGTGATCTTCACTCGCTGCGATTGCGCCGGCAGCTCGCGCAGGAAGTGCCGTTCGCGATCCGGCGACTGGCGCATCTGCTCCTGGTTGCGGCGCAATGCCATCGCATTGGTTGCGGCGTAATGCGCCTGGGCATAGTCCGCGCACGGATTGGGGTTCTGGAATCCGAAAACGGAAACGACCCCGACCTGCAACTGCAGCGAATAGTCCAGCGAGGTGAGGCCGGTGGTGGCGACGTCGACCGGGCAGTTGTTGCCCGGCATGCGTCCGAACGCGGTGCTGCCACTCGGGCCGCTGGAAAGGTTGCGGAACCACGCCATCGGCGTGCTGCACGAGGTCGGCGGGATCGATTGGGTAGCGAACATGCCGCCCACGTTGCCCACCTGCGCCATGTCGACCTGCGCGGTCGAATGGCAACTCAGGCAGGAGGAGCGCGGATTGTCGACGGGTCCGATCAGGCGGCCCGCGCGCCCCACATGATCGCGGAAGGCGGGCGGCGTGTCGGGATTGATCCAGCTTTCCTGCAGCGTGGTGATCGCAGTCCCGGTCACCGTCGGATCGTTGCCCCACTGCACGCCGATCGGCGTGAGTCGTCGCCAAGCGTTGGCTTCGGCAGGCCACTGCCGCTCGTCGTAGGCGTAGGTGGCGAACACCCAGCCCGTCTTGCCGCTGAAGTGGTCGTCCTTGACCGCGATGTCGACTTGCAACAAGCGCACTTCGATGGGCGGGGCCGCGGAGTTAGACGGCACCTGCACGAACCAGCGCGGTGCGTGCGCCAATGGATCCGGTGCCTGGATCCGCGAGGGCACGTATTCGGCGAACAGCAGCTTGAACACCACGGTACCGTCGATGAAGTGCGCGGCCGAGGGACTGGTCTGGGCCAGGTCGTAGCTGGGGAACACTTGCCCGATCGTGTAGCCGCCGAGACTGTTGTAGTAACCGACCGCTACCGCACGCAGGTCCCCACCGGAGGTCAGCCAATGCGTCTGCTCGCTGGCCTTGAGTGGTCGCTCGCTGGTTACGCCGTGGTAGGGCTCACGGCGAGCGTTCGCCGAAGCCGTCATCATCGGCACGTGGTACCACTTGCGCGATGCCCAGTTGCTGTTGTTCTTCACCGCGTTGAAGTCGATGCCCGGGTCCGACATGCCTTGCAGGATGTAAGCCTTGAGCGCGGCCAGATAGCCGTCGCGCTGCGCCGGGATCGACAGATTGCTGAAGGTTCGCCATGGCCCGTTGGTCTCCGCTGCCGGTGGATTCCATGAGGTGATGTGCGGCTGGCCCTGCGCGTCGTTGGTGATCACCGGAACACCCAGCGGATAGGCCTGCGCGAGCTGGAAGCTCTTCTGCACGCCCGGTTCGTTCGGGTTCACGTCGCCGCTCGCGTCCGCTTGCGGCTGATGATCGGAAATCCAGTCGGGGAAGTCGCCGGAGCATTGCGCCGTGTACGTGCCGGTGCCACCGCCGAATTGTCCAGTGGTCTCGGTCGTGGGCGTGCTCGATTGCCATCGGCATGCGACCAGCAACGAGCACAGCAGCACGCTTGTCGAATTGCGGATTGCGGATCTGTCCATCGCCGTTCACTCCTTGTTTGCCGCCAGTTCTCGCCGTTCACGCGAGGTCGATGAATTTCGCCTCCGAAGGCACGCCTGCTGCATCCAACAGGAACAGCATCCACGGTCCGGGCGGTGCGACCGCGGCGCTGGAAGGAGCGCGGACCTGTACGGTCGCTCCGGTCGCACCGAGGATCGGCAACTTGATCCAGCGCAGACCGGCATCGGTGTGATGGGTCAGCGCGCTTGGCCGCAGCAGCACCACGCTGTCGATATCGCCCGGGGCCGCGGTTCCGATCGACATCGTCGCCCCCCAGGTCGCACCCGCCGGCGCGCTGGTGATCGAGGGCCGGCTACCACCGCCGAGGTACGGCGGGTTGAACAATTCCATCGAGCGCTGATCGCGCATCGGCGTGGTGCCCAGCATGGGATCGATGCCGCCCGTCACCAGCACGCGTCCGTCGGGCAGGAGCACGGCAACCGAGTGGTACTGCCGCGGATGCAGCATCGGCGCCTGCGTCGTCCAGGTGTTGTTCGCCGGATCGTAGATCTCGGCTTCAAGCACCGGCTGGGGATCTGCGGCCCATTTGCCATTGCGCTGGCCGCCGACCGCCAGCAGATGTCCGTTCGGCAGAAGCACCACGGTGACGTTGACGCGTGGGAACGCCATGTCCGCACCACGGCTCCAGGCAGCGACGGCGGGATCCGTCAGGTCGATGCGCTCCAGCGTCTGCGGATTACGCCATGTCGCAACGCCGCTGACGCCGCCACCGATCACGAACACTTCGGTGGCAGGAGGCGAGACGGTGTCGTCGATGCGCAACACCGCCATGCCTTCCTGGCGGTCGGGGAACTGCAGCAGTCCCAGATCGGCCCAACTGCCGCTATTGGCCCCGGTGAAACTGAGTCGCGCGGATTCGCGATGCGACATGTCCGGTCCGGCCCAGCCGCAACGCGAATAGAACAGGCCGCCCGCGGGCAACAGATGCAGGCTGGGGAACAGTTCGGGGAAGGTGCGATCGGCGCCCGCCACCATGGTCCAGTTGCTGCTGCCCGGATCCCAGATTTCCAGGCCGGACGCGCCCGAGCCGGAGGCCGCCAGCACGCGGCCGTCCGGCAGTGTCAACACGGTGGGATACCAGCGCGCCTCGTTCATATTGGCCATCACCGCCCAGTTTTCCGTCGCTGGGTCGAAGATGTGCGTCTGGTTCATGAGGCCGCTCGGCGCGCCGCCGGCGACGAGCAATCGTCCATCCGGCAACCAGGCATGCCCGCTGCAGAACAGGTCGGCCGCGTAAGCCTGGTTCGTGCGCGCATCTGTCGCGGGGTCCCAGACCCTCGACTCGGTTGGATAGCCCGCTTCGGCCGTGCCCGACCACAACAGCACCTTGCCCGTATTGAGCACCGCGGCGTGAACCACGAACAGGTCGAGATCCGGAACGGTCGACCACGTGCCGGCGTGCGACATACACGGCATCTCGACATCCGGACACGGCGTTCCGTCATCGACGGGAAGTTCGAAGCCCAGGCAGGCCTTCAGCTCCTTGCTCGCTTCGATCTCCTGCGAGGCCCGCACGAGACCGGCCATGCCCATCATCATGTGCATCTCGGCGTGGCAGTGGAACAGGAAATCGCCGCGCAACTGCAGACAGTGGTCGTCGTGCGTCAGCACCGGTTTCGCGGGCTCGGCGTGATGGCCGTGCGCCGGTTTGGGCGACTGAATCATCGCCATGGCTCGAGTGACGGCGTTGGCCATCGCCTTCGCCTTCATCTGCACTGCACCCTTGCGCGTGGGCGGTCGCCACTTTTCCGCCGGCGCCTCGCCTTCGTGCAGCTCTTCGTGGCATTCGCAGCAGCCGTCGATCGGCATCAGGATCACGTTCGGCACGATCGTGTCACCCATGAACGATTCGGCCGGTCCGAGACTGCGTGTGTCGTAGCGTTCGTCGCCGCGGCGGAAGCGTTGGCCATGGATGTGGAAGTTGTGCCATTGCGTGGACAGGTCGAGGTCGAACACGTACCAGCGGATGCGTTTGCCCGACCTGGCGACGATGGTTGGCGTGTTCCCGACGAACGAGCGGCCGTTGAGGCACCACGAAGGCATCGCCGCCGTGCCGCGATCGGTGACGGTGTGCTGCTGGTTGCCCGCGTGCGTCCACGTGACGGTGCCGCCCGGACCGATGGTCACGTCGTTGGGCGCGAAACTGGACGGCGAATCGATGATGCTCACCGCGGCCGCTGCCGGGCCGCCGGCGACCACGCGAACCACGCCGGTCATGGCGGTGTGGATCTCGCAGAAGTAGTCGTAGGTGCCTTCGTCGGCAAACGTGAAGGAAACCGGAGGATCGCCGGGTGATAGCGGACCGAAGCGGAAGCGGGTGACGTCCGACTGTCCCTGCAGGCGGTGCAGGAACATGGGCACGTGGTAGTCGGCCTTCTTCGCTGCCGGATCGCGCACGATGATCGCGCCGAACAGCCCACGCGACACCACCGCGTCGATATCCATGAAGTGGTCGTGGAACGGCCAGGCGCCGATCGTGTCGTGGGTAACGTCGAACACGTAGCACCAGCTTTCGCCGGGGCAGATCGCATCGCTGCGATGGTGGTGATGATCCGCCACGCCGAACGGGAACGAGCCGTCCGAATCGATCCCGTAATCCAGGCCGTGGACATGGAAGCTATGGGGTTCCGAGTCCGCGTTGTACACGTGGATGAACAAGCGCTCCCCCGGATCGGCGTAGAGCACGCAGCCGGGAATGCGGCGATCCCACGGCGGCTCGTTGATGTCGGCGACGACCAGAGGCGAGGTGTCCGGCACCGTGTGCGCGGCATCGAAGTAGCGGCGGTAGACCACGGCATCGAACCGGCGCAGTTCCACTTCGTTGGGCGGAATGGTGCCGTCTTCGTGCCCCGGCCCGCGCATGCAGTCGATCTTGTAGCGCATGTGGTCGGTTTCGTCCGGCGCCACCGGTGTGTACGACTGCAGGCGTTCGATCCGCAGGTAGATGCGCCGGCAGCGCGAACGAGGGTCGTGCTTGCCGTGATCGTGCGGATGGGCGGAACCGTGATCATGACCATGACCCGGCTCGGAGGAATCGTCCGAATGATCATGCGATTCATGCGAATGGCCGGCGCCGTGGTCATGCGAGTGACCGGAGCCGTGATCGTGGTCATGACCGGTGCCGTGCGAATCGTCCGAATGGCCATGCGATCCGTGCGAATGGCCGGAGTCGTGGTCATGCGGGTGACCGGAGCCGTGGTCGTGGTCTTCCCGCCCGCACCGTTCGGCGGGCACTGCGACCGGACACCAGTCCAGGAAGCCTCGCCGCCAGATGCAGGCAGCGCGCCCGAGTTCGATTCCGGCGGCATCCAGGGCGCGCACGTGCAGCGATGCCCGTCGCTCGATCAGCGCCTGCGCCTCGTCGCCCGAGGCGCAGATCTCGAACGAGCCGTCGGCCGCGGTTTCGCTGTCGCATAGCAGGGCCCAACGCTCCCCGGCGCCCCGGCCCAACTGGACTTTGAGCCCTTCCAATCCCAGCCCGGTTTCGGCGATCCGGACTACACCCCTGGCGACGATCTCCATATCGGCCTCCTTGCCCGCAGCGGTCTCCGCACGGGGAGGCCTATCGAATACAACGCCGCAGCCGTCGCACCCAGGACAGCGCCGGAAGGGTGATCGGCCCCTCTTGTGGCGCCCCGGGTTTCCCGGCATCGTGCGCGCTCCATACGCAAGCGTACGCATGCATGACGGTCGAGCAGCCCTTTCCCCATCTCTTGGCCCCGCTGGACTTGGGCTTTTGCACGTTGCCCAACCGCGTGCTGATGGGTTCGATGCATACGGGGCTGGAAGACAAGGCGCGCGATTTCCCCAAGCTCGCGGCGTATTTCGCTGAACGCGCCGAAGGCGGGGTCGGCCTGATGGTCACCGGCGGCTTCTCGCCCAACATCGAAGGCTGGCTCAAGCCGTTCGGCGGCACGCTGCGCTGGCCATGGCACGTCGGCAAGCACCGGCAGGTCACGCGCGCGGTGCACGCGCACGGCGGCCGCATCTGCCTGCAGATCCTGCATGCAGGTCGCTATGGCTATCAGCCGCTGCAGGTCGCGCCATCGAAGTTGAAGGCGCCGATCAATCCGTTCACGCCGCGCGCGCTGTCGGCCGGCGGCATCGAGCGCCAGATCAAGGCCTTCGTGCGCACCGCGAAGCTCGCGCGCGAGGGCGGCTACGACGGTGTCGAGGTGATGGGCTCGGAGGGCTACCTGCTCAACCAGTTCACCGTGCCGCGCACCAACAAGCGCAGCGATGCGTGGGGCGGCGATGCCGCGCGGCGCATGCGCTTCGCGGTCGAGATCGTGCGCCGCATCCGCGAGGCATGCGGGCCTGATTTCATCATCATCTATCGCCTGTCGATGCTGGACCTGGTCGACGACGGTGGCACCTGGGACGACGTGATCGCCCAGGCGAAAGCGATAGAAGCCGCGGGCGCGACGATCATCAACACCGGCATCGGCTGGCACGAGGCGCGCATCCCGACCATTGCCACGTCGGTGCCGCGCGCGGCCTTCACCGGGATCACCGCGCGACTGAAGCCGCACGTGACCGTGCCGCTGGTGACGACCAACCGCATCAACATGCCCGAGGTCGCCGAACGCATCCTCGCCAGCAACGAAGCGGACATGGTGTCGATGGCGCGGCCGCTGTTGGCCGACCCACAGTGGGTGAACAAGGCGCGTGCGCGACGCGTGGACGAGATCAACACCTGCATCGCCTGCAACCAGGCCTGCCTGGACCACGTCTTCCAGGACAAGACGGCGAGCTGCCTGGTGAATCCGCGCGCCTGCGCGGAGACCGAGCTCGTCTACCTTCCGGCCAAAACGCCGAAGAAAGTCGCGGTGGTCGGCGCAGGTCCGGCGGG
Organism: Lysobacter terrae; assembly: GCF_054782215.1. Lineage (NCBI taxonomy): Bacteria > Pseudomonadati > Pseudomonadota > Gammaproteobacteria > Lysobacterales > Lysobacteraceae > Lysobacter > Lysobacter terrae. The sequence continues at coordinate 35,919 of NZ_BAAGSX010000012.1, read as the reverse complement.
ACTCGCCGCGGCGACCGTCGCCGCGGAACGCGGGCACCAGGTCACCCTGTTCGATGCGGCGGGCGAAATCGGCGGGCAGTTCAATCTCGCCAAGCGCATTCCCGGCAAGGAAGAATTCCACGAGACGCTGCGTTACTTCCGCCGCAAGCTGGAACTGACCAAGGTCGAGGTGCGCCTGAACACGCGCGCGGATATGACCACGCTGGCGACCTCATTCGATGAGGTCGTGCTTGCCAGTGGCATCCGGCCGCGAAAGGTCGCCTTCGACGGTGCGGACCACCCCAAGGTCGTGGATTACATCGACGTCCTAACCGGTCGGGTGAAGCCCGGCGCCCGCGTCGCGATCGTGGGCGCGGGCGGCATCGGCTTCGACGTCGCCGAGTTCCTGGTCCAGGAAGGTGCATCGCCTTCGCTCGATCCGTCGCGCTGGCGCGCGGAGTGGGGCGTCGACCTCGACTACGACGGCAATCGCGGCGGTTTGCGCAAGCCGGAACCAGAAGCACCGGCGCGCGAGGTGTGGCTGCTGCAACGCAGTCCCGGCAAGCCCGGCGCGAAACTCGGCAAGACCACCGGCTGGATCCATCGCGCGACACTGAAGGCGAAGCAGGTGCGCATGCTCGGCGGCGTGGAATACCTCGGCGTCGACGACGAGGGCTTCCACATCCGTGTCGATGGCGCGGCGCAGACGCTCGCGGTCGATCATGTCGTGATCTGTGCAGGACAGGAGCCCTTCCGTCCGCTTGCCGACGACCTGCGTGCCGCCGGCGTGCCCGTGCACGTGATCGGCGGCGCCGACGTCGCGGCGGAGCTGGACGCGAAGCGCGCGATCAATCAGGGCAGCCGCGTGGCCGCGGCGCTCTAAGTCGCCGATTCCGACGTTTCGCGCAAGCCCAGCGCCAGCAAACGCGCTTCCAGCCAGGCCTTGAAGCCTCGCGGCGCGGCGAGGTCCATGCGCTGCGCGGCTTCGTTATCGCCCAGGCCGCGTCCGCAAATCGCGCGAATGAGCACGCGTACCTTGCTGCTGCGTGTCGCGGTGTGCGACTTCAACCAACCCAGGGCTTTGACCAGACGCTGTTCGACCGCGGTGAAATCGCTGCCGAGCGGGTAGTCCGGCAAGGTGCCGTCGCGGCGGAAGCCGGCCAATGCATCGCACAACGCGCGCGGCGTGTTGCTGCGCGCGGATGCCGGCAGCGCGTAGTCCGTGCGCAATTTGCCGTGGCCGGTCGCGGTCGTTCGCAACCCCTCTTGGAAACGCGCATCGGCGATCGCGAGCATCGCCACGATGCAGTCCTCGTCGCTGCGACCGCGCACGTCGGCGATGCCGTACTCGCTGATGTAGATGTCGCGAAGGTGGCGCGGAATGGTGGTGTGGCCGTAGTTCCACACGATGTTCGAACCGGCGCGTCCGCCGCTGTCGCGCGTGGCGCGCAGCAGCAACATCGAGCGCGCGTCCGGCAGGGCATGGGCCATGGCGACGAAGTTGTACTGGCCGCCCACGCCGGAAACCACGCGACCATCCCCTAGCGCGTCGGAGACGGCCGCGCCCAGCGCGGTCGCCATCATGCAGGTGTTGAAGAAGCGCGCATCGCGGCGCTGCAGGCGTTCCAGCGCGATGTCGTTGCCCAGATCGTTGACCTCGCTGACGTGCTTCATGCCGATCGCGCGACGTTCGGCCTCGGGCATGTCGCGCAGCCAGCGGTAGAAGTCGTGCGAGCCGAGGTAGAACGCGCCGTGCAGGTACTCGCCGTCGCGGTCGAGTCTTGTGTGGTCGTCCGCCGAAGCCGTGCCGTCGGCCAGACGCCGCATCAGCGCCGCATCGTCCAGCACCTTGCGCTTGATGACCCCGGTTTCCACCAGGCGGCGGAAGCCTTCGTTGAGCATCTCGCTGCAGCCGTACAGCCCCTGCGCGAAGGGTGCCAGTGCGGCGTCGTCGGCGCGCGGCGAGCCCAGCGCGCGCAGCACGCGCCGATACGCCGCATTGTCCGTGTGGCGCAGCACCAGTGCGTGCGACAGCGCATCGGCCAGCGCGCCGATACCGATCTGCAGGGTGCCGCCGTCCACGACCAGCGTGCTGGCGTGGAAGCCGATCGCGTAATCGATCTCGCTGACCGGTTGCCGCGGCAGGCCGAACAGTTTCGGATGCGGTCCGGGCGGTGTGATCACCACGTCGAAGAAGTCGGCATCGACGGCGGCGGTGCCGCCCAGCCAGGGCAACTCCGGATCGACTTCGGCGATCAGCAGCGGGCGCGGCAAACCGCGCGCAGCGATCGCATCCAGCGCATCGAAGGTGAGGTCGGTATTGCACGACAGCGACAGGCGGCGCCCGTCCGCCGAAGCGGCAACCTTCTGCACGATTGCATTGAGGCCGCGGTCCGCCAGGGCGCGCGCGACGTGCGTGTAATTGAGGCTGGCATAGCGCCGCTGCGCCTGCGTCGAGCCGAGCAGCGCACCGGACTGGAAGTAGAACTCCTCGACTTCGATATGAGCGGGCAGCGCATCGCGCCGCAGCGCCTGCACGTAGGCCAGGCGCGGGAAGTCCTCACCGAAATGCCTGGCCACGAACGGCTTGAGGAAGCGTGCTTCCAAACCCTTGCCGCCACTGGGCGGATCCAGCGACAGCGCGGTGTACAGGTGCAGCGGCCGCGCCGGATCGCGTTCGACGCGCGCGTACAGAGCGTTGAGCAGTCGATGCGGCTTGCCGAGCCCGAGTGGCGCGCCGACCTGCAGCGGACCCTCGATGCGCGCGAGCAGCAGGTCGACGGCGGTCTCGAGCGAATCGGTGTGGACGGTAGCCATGCCGGCAGTATGCCGCCGGACGCAGTGAACTCAGCGCGTCAGGGCCCGCGCCAATTGCGAGCCCGCGAGCATCGCGACCACGAACACGATCGCTTCCCCGGCATGCGCGAGATTGGCCAGCGCCGGGCCCGGGCAATAGCCGGCGATGCCCCAGCCGATGCCGAACAGCGCGCTGCCGGCGAGCAGCCTTGCGTCCACGCGCGGGGACGGCGGCGGTGGCAATTCGGAACCCGTGACGGCCTGTCCGCGCCGCCGCACCCAGGCGAAGCCCGGAACGGACACCGCCAGTGCGCCGCCCATCACCAGCGCCAGCGACGGATCCCAGTGCCCGGCCAGGTCGAGGAAGTTGAGCACCTTGTCGGGATTGGTCATTCCCGACACGGCCAGTCCCAGGCCGAACAGCAGTCCCGCCAGCAACGCGAAGGCCAGCTGTGCGAAGCGGGGCGTCTTCATGCCGCCATGTCCATCACGTGCCGCAGCACATACACCGTGACGAAGCCCGCGCCCATGAACACCAGCACCGCGACCAACGAGCGCAGCGACAGGCGCGCCAGTCCGCAGATGCCATGCCCGCTGGTGCAACCGTTGCCAAGACGGGTACCGAAACCGACCAGTGCGCCCGCCGCGATCAGCCAGCCCATTGGGAATCCCGTCCGCGCGGGTGTGCCGGTATAGGCGAACCACGCGGTCGCGGCGACGACCAGGCCGAGCAGGAACGCGATCCGCCAGCCGCGTTCGCCCCGCTGTTCCAATGCGGCGTTGACGATGCCGCTGATGCCGGCGATGCGTCCGAGCAGTGCGTAAAGCAGCGTGGCCGCGAGGCCGATCAAGGCGCCGCCGAGCAAGGCGGTGAAGGGAGTGAAGGTCGTCGGCATGGATGCGCGGGATGGGTCAAGCGCGATGGATCAAAACTGGTTGAGCGGAATGCGCAGATAGCGGATGCCGTTCGCCGCGGACGCCGGCAGGACGCCCGCGCGCAGATTGACCTGCAGTGCGGGGATGATGAGCGCGGGGATGGCCAGCGTGGCGTCGCGGGCCTCGCGCATGGCGACGAATTCGGCTTCGGTAGTGTCGGCGCGCACGTGGATGTTGCTGCGCTTCTGCTCGCCGATCGTGGTCTCGCAGGCCACCGCACGACCGCCCGGGCCGTAATCGTGGCAGACGAAGACGCGCGTGCTGTCGGGCAGTGCGTACATCTGCTGGATCGAGCGGTACAGCATGGCCGCATCGCCGCCGGGAAAGTCGCAGCGCGCGGTGCCGCCGTCGGGCATGAACAGCGAGTCGCCGGTGAACAGCGCGTCGCCGATCAGGTACGCCAGGCTGTCGCGGGTGTGGCCGGGCACCGGGATGACGCGGCCGCGCAAATAGCCGAGCGAGAACTCGTCCTCGTCGCCGAACAGGCAGTCGAAATGCTCGGCCGCGGCTTCCGCGTTGATTTCGAATACGGGCGCGAAGGTGCGCTGCACTTCACGAATGCCCGCGCCGATCGCCACCATCGCATCGGGCAGTTGATCGGCCAGCCACTGCGCCGCGGTGAGATGGTCGGCGTGGGCGTGGGTTTCCAGCAGCCAGCGCACCTGCAGGCCTTGCTCGTTCGCGCACTCGAGCAATTTTTGCGCCGAGGTGTGGGTGATGCGCCCGGACTTGGCGTCGAAGTCCAGGACCGGATCGATGATCGCGGCCTGGCGGCTTTCGGGGTCCGCGACGACGTAGCTCCAGGTGCCGGTCTCGGCATGATGGAACGGGTGCACTTGCACCGTCGTCGCGGAGGTATTCATTGCTGCGCTCCTGCGGGAGTGTCCAGCGCATCGTTGAGCAGCGTCGCCAGGCGGAAGGCGGCGATGCGGATGCGCTGTTCGGCCAGTGCGCGATATTTATAGGAATACGCGCGGCTGTCGAGCTTGTGCACTTCCTCGCCGTTCTCCATGGGGTAGAGCTGGCGCGCGGCGGTCAGCGCACACGATTCGCTTGCCCATGCCGCCGGCGTCGACGCGGCGGTATTCAGGGCCGGCGGCCAGGGTTCGTGATCCAGGCGATCGGTGTACTGCTGCAGGTCGAGGCCGCGCTCGGCCAGCACGTAGTAGTCCCAGACCGAATGCAGGTTGGTGCCCATCACGCCACCGACGTAGCGGTCGCGCGCATAGGCTTCGGGTTGGATGTCGGTGCGCAGGCTGATCTGGTACTTGTTGCCGCCCTGGTCGTCGCGCGAGTTGGCATGCATCGGCTGGTGCACGTCGCCGACCAGGTGGACCAGGAACTTGAGCGCATCGCGCCGGGCCGCGAGCGGCTGGCTGCGGTCGGCCAGGATCGCGCGTTGCGCGGCGATGGCGCCGATCACGCACTGGCCGTCCTTGCAGTCGCGCTCGGGGTTGTAGTTGCAGCGGTCGCTGGACAGGTTGACGTAGTGCCAGCGCGAGGTCTGCTTGAAGCGCTCGGGGTCGCTGTCGCGCAGGGTGTCGGCCCAGGTGGCCACGCCGGCCAGGGTCGGGTCGGGTTCGCCGGCGAGCAGGCGCGCGACTTCGGCGTTGGCCGCCGGGGTCAGGTGGCGCTGGGCGATCGCGCCGACCAGCTTGTGGCCCAGCGCGCTCCAGGCGACCACGGGGCCGGCCACGAGCAGGGCGCCGAGCAGGCCGAGGGCGGCCAGGCGGCGCCAGGAGGGGGACGAGGGCGAAGCGGGCCGGGCAGGGGCCGGCCGACGGAAGAAGGTCGGGATCATCCCTTCACTGTACCGGAGCCAGCCGTCCGCTTTCTTACAGCGCCTGCCTGCTTGCGGGCCGCCCTTTCGCAGGGCGGGCGACCCGCGGCCAAGCAGCCGGCGGCTTCGGCCCGCCTGCTAAAATGGCGGACTTCTTATCCCGCCCGCGCCCCGCAGGCTCGCTCTCCCAGGAGTTCTCCCGCAATGACGATCAAGGTTGGCATCAATGGCTTCGGCCGTATCGGACGCAACGTGCTGCGCTCCGCCGTGCAGAACTTCGGCAACGACATCGAAATCGTCGCCATCAACGACCTGCTGGAGCCGGACTACCTGGCCTACATGCTCAACTACGACTCCGTGCACGGCCGCTTCAAGGGCGACGTGAAGGTCGAAGGCAACACCCTGATCGTCAACGGCAAGAAGATCCGCCTGACCCAGGAACGCGATCCGGCCAACCTCAAGTGGGACGAAGTCGGCGCCGACGTCGTCATCGAATCCACCGGCCTGTTCCTCGACAAGACCACCGCGCAGAAGCACCTGGATGCCGGCGCGAAGAAGGTCGTGCTGTCGGCCCCGTCGAAGGACGACACGCCGATGTTCGTCTACGGCGTGAACCACACCAAGTACAACGGCGAAGCGATCATTTCCAACGCCTCGTGCACCACCAACTGCCTGGCGCCGCTGGCCAAGGTGCTCAACGACAAGTGGGGCATCAAGCGCGGTCTGATGACCACGGTGCACGCCGCCACCGCCACGCAGAAGACCGTCGACGGCCCGTCCAACAAGGACTGGCGCGGCGGCCGCGGCATCCTCGAGAACATCATTCCGTCGTCGACCGGCGCGGCCAAGGCCGTGGGCGTGGTGATTCCGGAACTCAACAAGAAGCTCACCGGCATGGCCTTCCGCGTGCCGACCTCGGACGTCTCGGTGGTCGACCTTACCGTCGAACTCGACAAGCCGGCGACTTACGCCGAGATCTGCGCGGAGATGAAGGCGCAGTCCGAAGGCGCACTCAAGGGCATCCTCGGCTACACCGAAGACAAGGTTGTCGCCACCGATTTCCGCGGCGACGTGCGTACCTCGATCTTCGACGCCGAAGCCGGCATCGCGCTCGACGGCACCTTCGTCAAGCTGGTGAGCTGGTACGACAACGAGTGGGGCTACTCCAACAAGTGCCTGGAAATGGTCAAGGTTGTCGCGGGCAAGTAAGCGAACCCCGCCGATCGCGTTACGAAAAGCCCCGCAAGCGCGGGGCTTTTCTTTTGCACGACAGGTGAACCGCTCCGGTGTCGAAGGCGTGCATCGCGGTCCGCAAGCGCCTCCTATGGTGGTACCGTCCAGCCACCTGAACGGGGAACGGGACGGCAATGGAAGGTCTGATCATGCTCGCGGTGCTGCTGGTCCTGGCGGTGCCGGTTTTGCTGATCGCTGCGCTGGCGATGATTGGCGGGCTCAAGCGGCGCGTCAGCCAGTTGGAGAGCGACGTGCAGCAGCTTCGCGCCGAGCGCGCGGCACCGGCTGCTGTTTCCGAGCCGACGCTGGGCGACTGGATGCAGCAGCAAGCCGTGCCGCCATCGGCGCCACGCGCAGCCCCGCCGACGCCTACGCCTACGCCGGCACCGGTTCCTCCTGAGCCTCAGCCTGCGCCTGCCGTAACCGCACCGGCGGCGCCGGTACGCGCGACGCCCGAACGCGCGGCACCGGCCGCAGTGTCGTCGCCGGCCGTACCGCCTCCGCTTCCCGACACGCCGATCCGTGCGCGTCCCGCATCGAGCGTGCCGCGCGCACCCGCGCGTCCGGATCCGCTCACGCTCGCGGCGCGCGCGATCCGTCGCTGGTTCACCGAGGGCAACGTGCCGGTGAAGGTGGGCGTGCTGGTGTTGTTCGCAGGCGTCGCCGCTTTGTTGAAGTACGCCAGCGACCAGGGTTGGATGACGTTCCCGATCGAGCTGCGCCTGGCGGGCATCGCGACCGCCGCGGTTGCCGGGCTCGTGTTCGGTTGGCGCCAGCGCGAGGATCGGCGCGGCTTCGCACTCAGCCTGCAGGGCGGTGCGATCGGCGTACTGCTGCTGGTGGTGTTCGCCGCCTTCAAGCTCTATCACCTGATACCCGCCGGTGCGGCATTCGGATTGAGCGTGGTGATCGTGGCCGGTGCGGGCGTGCTCGCGGTGGCGCAGAACGCGCTGGCGCTCGCACTGCTCGCGATCCTCGCCGGCTTTCTGGCGCCGATCTGGTTGTCCACGGGCGGCGGCAGCCATGTCGCGCTGTTCGGTTACTACGCGGTGTTGAATGCGGCGATCTTGGCGATCGCCTGGTGGCGGCCGTGGCGCGCGCTCAACGTGCTCGGTTTCTTCTTCACCTTCGCCATCGGTACCTTGTGGGGGCTGTGGAACTACCACCCCGACAAGTTCGATACGACCGAGCCGTTCCTGCTCCTGTTCTTCGCGTTCTATCTGCTCATTCCGATTCTCTACGCGCGCCGCCGCGCCGCCGGTCGGCGCGATCTTGTCGACGGCTGCCTCGTGTTCGGCACGCCGCTGGTGGTGTCTTCGCTGCAGGCGGGCCTGCTGCGCGGCGATGCGCTGCTGGACGTGCGCATGCCGCTCGCGTACTTCGCGCTGGCCCTGGGTGCGCTTTACGCACTGCTCGGCTGGTTGCTGAAGAAGCGCGAGCACTACGCGGCCCTGGCCACGTCGTACGCGGTGCTGGCGGTGGGCTTCGCGACGCTGGCGGTGCCGTTGGCGCTGTCGGCACAGGCGACGGCTAGCGTGTTCGCACTCGAAGGGGCCGCGCTGATCTGGCTCGGTCTGCGCCAGGGCCGACGACTGCCGCAGCTGTCGGGCCTGCTGCTGCAGTTGCTCGCCGCCGGCAGCTTCGCGATCGGTGTCGATGCGACGGTGCCACCGCCGGAAGCGGTGTTGAACGCGCGCTTCATGGGCGCATTGCTGATCGCGCTGGCGGGTTTCTTCAGCGCCTGGAGCTATCGGCGCGACGAAGCGACGCCGCAACTCGCCTTGCCCTACTACCTGTGGGGACTGGCGTGGTGGATCGGCAATGGCTACACCGAGATCGAACGCTACGTCGCATTCGATGTCCGCGCGGATGCATTGCTGGTGCTTGCCGTCGCCACAGGCTGGCTCTCGGGCGAATTCCATCGCCGCAGGCCCGCGGGCGCGCTGGCATGGACGACGGCCTTGGCGCTGGCGTCGGCTTTCCCTCTGGCGATCGCACAAAGTTCGGCGCATGAACATCCCTTCGCCGGCTTCGGTCTTGCCGCTTGGCTCGCGTATGCGATTGCAGGGTGGCGCAGCCTGGTCTGCCTGCGCGATGGCGCCGATGGCCAACGCGATGAAGCCACGCACGTGGGAGCCGCGGGCTTCGGTCACTTCGCCTGGCTGTGGTCATGGCCGCTGGCGGTCGCGCTGCTGCTGACGAAACTCGCGAGCGATGCGAGCCTGGGCGACGGCTGGCGCATGGCGGCCTTCGGCCTGCCGTGGCTGGTGCTGGCGGCGCTGCTGCAGTGGCGCGAGCGCCTGGCCGCCGCGCCGTTCGGCGAACTCTTCCGTCGCTGGGGCGCGCTGGTGCAGGGCTCGATCGTGGCGGCCCTCGCGCTTGCCGCGCTGTTCGCGTTGTTCGCCGCGGGCGACAGCCAGCCGTTGCAGTGGATCCCTGTGCTCAATCCTTTGGACCTGGCGCAGATCGCGGTGCTCGGCCTGCTATGGAAGTGGTTGGGCTCGCTGGCCGCAGGGGACGATCTGCGCGAGCGGCGCATCCCGCTGATCGCATCCGCTGCGTTCGCGCTGATCACGTCGATCACGCTGCGCGCGACGCATCACTGGGGCGCCGTGCCGTGGGACGACAGCCTGTTCGCGAGCAGTCTGGCGCAGACCAGCCTCACCATCGTGTGGAGCGTGCTCGGCGTGCTGGGTTGGATCCTGGGTTCGCGCCGCGGCCAACGCGGTTTGTGGCTGGCCGGTGCCGTGCTCATGGCGGTGGTGCTGGCGAAGCTGGTGCTCGTCGATCGCGGCCACCTGGGCAATCTGATGGGGATCGCGTCCTTCATGGCGTACGGCCTGTTGTGCACGGCGGTGGGTTACTTCGCGCCGGCGCCGCCGCGCACGCCGTCGCTCGATCATTCGGCGGAGGAGTCTGTATGAAAAGCGGGCCGATGAAATGCTGCGCTTGGCTGGCACTGATGCTTCCATTGGCCGCGCTGGCCGCACCGCGCGACGAGTACGCGCAGCAATGGCCGCTGACCTTGGGCAGCGACGATGCCGGCGCGTATCGTGTCACCTTGGACGAAGGGGTTTATCGACAACTGCAGGATCCCCATGTCCGCGACGTAGTGGTCATCAATCGCGACGGCGCTGCCGTGCCGACCGATGTATTCGCGCCGGAGGAACCGTTGGCCCGGCCGGCTTCGCGAGTCGTGCTGCCCTGGTTCGCCTTGCCGTCGACGCAACCGGGAGGCGCCGCGCAAGGCTGGGAGTTGATCAGCCAGGCCGATGCCGATGGCCGGCTTCGTCGCGTCGAGATTCGCACGAGCGATACGGCCGCCGCGGCGCTGCCGCGCAATGCGTTGCTGGTCGACGTCAGTCGCGTGCACGAGGCGATCGCGGCGCTGGAGCTGCAGTGGCAACCGGTCGATTCGCTGGACCTGGGTTACACCGTCGAAGCCAGCGACGATCTGGAGCATTGGCAATTGCTGGGCACGCGCGGCCGCATGGTGGATCTCAGTCGCGAAGGCCGCCGGCTGTTGCATCGCCGTATCGAACTGTACGGATTGCTTCCGCAGTATCAGAAGGCGCGCTATCTGCGCCTCACGCCGGATCGCAACGATCAGTCGGTCGTGATCACCGGCGTGTCGGCCGAACTGGCCGTGTCGCGCGCGGCCGCGGCGCCGAACTGGATCGAGTTGAGCGGACGCAGCAGCGATGTGCGTGGGAGCGCGCCGGGCTCGGTTTTCGAATTCGACAGCGGTGGACGCTTCCCGGTGCAAGAGGTGGATGTGGCCCTGCCCGGCAACAGCGCCGTGGAGTGGAGTCTGGAAAGCCGCGACAGCGACGACGCCGATTGGCGCCATCGCGCGGGCCCGTGGGTGGCCTTTCAGGTCGGCCCCGGCGGTGCCGCCACGCACTCGCCGGCCCGTGAGCTTGCGGACGCCGTACGCGATCGCCAGTGGCGCCTGCGCGCCACCGTTCCCGTCGCCGGCGTGCCGGTGTTGCGGCTGGGCTATCGGCCCGAAGTCGTGGTGTTCCTGGCGCAAGGCGCAGCCCCTTATGCACTCGCCGCCGGAAGCACGCGCAGCCGGCGGGTCGAATCGCCGTTGCTGCAGTTGGTGGCGGAAATGCGAAGGCAGCGCGGGGCGGACTGGCAACCTGCGCAGGCGTATCTGGGCGCGCCGCGCGTCCTCGCCGGGAATTCAGCACTCAGCGCGCAACGCGACTGGAAATCCTGGCTGCTGTGGGCGGTGCTCGGCCTAGGCGCGGTAGTAATAGCAGGCTTCGCCGCGGCGCTGTTGCGCGGTGGAAAGGCCGCAGCCGGTGGTGAAGCCGCCGCGTCCGATACCGACATGCCGTCGGATTGAGCGGCGCCGGCCCTTTAGCCGCGGGCCGGCGAGGGATTCGGTTTGAAAGCCAGGCGCTACGGGCGACAATGTCGCCCCCTTTTTGCTGCCGCTCCAGCTTAGGAATCCCATGTCCATCGTCCGCATGACCGACCTCGACCTCGCTGGCAAGCGCGTGCTGATCCGCCAGGATCTCAACGTGCCCGTGGCGGACGGCAAGGTCACCTCCGACCAGCGCCTGACCGCGTCCATTCCCACGCTGAAGCTCGCGCTCGAGAAGGGCGCGGCGGTGATGGTGATGTCGCACCTGGGCCGGCCGAAGGAAGGCATGTGGACGCCGGAGGATTCGCTGGCGCCGGTCGCGCAGCGCCTGGGCGAACTGCTCGGCCGTGAAGTGCCGCTGGTGCGCGACTGGCTCAGCGCCGATTTCAATGTGAAGCCGGGCGAGCTGGTGTTGCTGGAAAACTGCCGCATGAACGTCGGCGAGGGTAAGGACGACGAGACCCTGTCGAAGAAGTACGCCGAACTGTGCGACGTGTTCGTCATGGACGCGTTCGGCACCGCGCATCGCGCGCAGGCCTCGACGCATGGCGTGATCAAGTTCGCCAGGCAGGCCGCGGGCGGCCCGCTGCTGATGGCCGAACTCGATGCGCTGGCCAAGGCGCTCGACAATCCGGCGCGCCCGTTGCTCGCGATCGTCGCCGGCTCAAAGGTCTCGACCAAGCTGGAACTGCTTTCCTCGCTGGTGGGCAAGGTCGATCAGCTGATCGTCGGCGGCGGCATTGCCAACACCTTCATCGCCGCGATGGGCTACGGCGTGGGCAAGTCGCTGGTGGAGATGGACCTGCTCGACACCGCGAAGCAGATCATGGCCGACGCCAAGGCGCGCGGCGCCGAGATTCCGGTTCCCAGCGACGTGGTCGTGGCCCCGGCATTCGCCGCGGATGCGCCGGCGACGATCAAGGCCGTCGATGCGGTCGCCGCGGACGACATGATCCTCGACATCGGCCCGCAGACCGCCGCGCGCTACGCGGAGCTGATCAAGGCTGCGGGCACGGTGGTGTGGAACGGCCCGGTCGGCGTGTTCGAATTCGACGCATTCGGCAAAGGTACCGAGACCCTCGCGCGCGCCATCGCCGCCTCGAAGGCGTTCTCGATCGCCGGCGGCGGCGACACCCTGGCCGCGGTCGACAAGTACGGCATCGAGCGGGACGTGTCCTACATTTCCACGGGCGGTGGTGCTTTCCTCGAGTTCCTCGAAGGGAAGGAGCTGCCGGCGGTGGCGGCGCTCAAGAGCCGCGGTTAAGGAAGTACCCGATCGCCGGGCGCGCGGCCCGGCGATCCACTGGCGTCTACGTCTGTGTGAGCCGGCTCGGTTACAGTAAGCCAGGGGAAACTGAGACGGCGTAATGCGGATAATTCTGATGTGGCTCGCGCTGGCATTCGCGGGCGTGGCGGGTGCGCAGGAAGTCGAACATGCGCGCGGTGAATATCGATTCTTCGTGGGGCCGGAGCCGGCTTTCGCAACGCCGCAGGACGTGCCGGCGCAGTGGGACGCGAAGGCCCCGGGCGGCGGCGACACCCCTTGGCGGTTCTGGCTTTTCGACAAGCAGGTCGATCGCCGGAAGGGCCGCGACCAGGTCTATCTCGACTACGTCTATGAAGTGAAGGACGCGACGCTGCTCGGCGAGGCTGGGCGGTATCAGATCTCGTTCAACCCTACCTATCAGCGTCTCGTTCTGCATCGTGTGCAGCTGCGCCGCGATGGCAAGTGGTACGAGCGGCTCGCGCCGGACCGGATTTCGCTGGCGCGCCGCGAAGAAGGTTTCGAGAAGGATATGGCGGACGGCAACGTGACCGCGCTGATCGTGCTCGACGACGTGCGCGTGAATGACGTCGTCCGCGTGCGCTACTCCATCATCGGCAGCAATCCGATCCTGTCCGAGCAGCTGATCGATAGCGCCACGTTCGCGTGGAACAGCCCGATGCTCAAGGCGCGGATGCGCGTTCTCTACGACCGCGGAAGCAAACCTGAAGTGCATCTGGAGAACGGTGCGCCTTCGCCGGCGATCCGCGAGACCGAAGCGGCGACCGAGGTCGTGTTCGAATCCAGCCGCAACCGCGCTTACACGGACGAAGGTTCGTATCCCGCCTGGTACCAGCCCTATCCGCTGGCGCAGGTATCGCAAACGCGTCGCTGGTCCGATGTGGTGGATTGGGCGCTGCCGCTGTATCCGGCGCAGAAGGGGGCCTTGCCTGCCGATCTCGAGGCCCACCTCGTGCGCTGGTCGAAGTTGCCCGATGCGCAGGCACGGGTAAGTGCCGCGCTGCGCCTGGTGCAGGAAGAGGTCCGCTACTTCGGCGTGGAGATGGGCGACAACACGCACAAGCCCACGGCTCCGGCGGAAACCTGGTCGCGCCGCTACGGCGATTGCAAGGACAAGGCCTATCTGCTCGCCACGTTGCTGACGAGGATGAACATAGACGCGGTGCCTGCGCTGGCGTCCATCGAGAGCGGGAAGGGCATCGCCAAAGGCCCGCCGGCCGCTTCCGCCTTCGACCACGTCATCGTGCGGGCGAAAGTGGGCGATCAAGTGCTATGGCTGGATGCGACCATGACATCGCAGGGCGGTGCGGCGCGCGACAGCGACCTCAGCCGCTATGGCGTCGCCTTGCCGGTCGCTGCCGGCGTGAGCTCGCTGCAGGAGATTCCCGCGGCCAAGACGCCGCAGGCTTCCATTGCCATCGCCGAGCGCTACGAACCCAGCGACGATGGACGCAGTGCCAAGCTGAATATCCGAACGACGTACCGTGGCGGAGCCGCCGACAACGCCCGTCGCGGCTTCGCGAGCGCACGGCCCGAGGAGACGTCTCGACGCTATGCCGACTACTACCGCCGCCGCTTCGGAAAGGTGACGGTTGTCGGTGCGCCGGCCTTCAAGGACGACCTGGACGGCAACGTCCTCGAAGTCCGGGAGGAATACCTGCTGGCCTCACCCTTCGAGGAAGAGGGCGACTTCCGATTCCTCGACCTCTACGCCGAAGCGTTGGCGTCGCCCGCGCAACTACCCGGTTCGATGGAGCGGGTCGGACCGCTGGATGTCGGTATGCCTGCGCACTATCGCCAGGAGGTCGAAGTGCAGCTTCCCGCACGCTGGATCTCCACGCTCGGGGACGAAACCTTGGACGTGGATTCGGATGCCTTCAAGTTCACGCGCGAAGTCAGCGTGGCGGACCGAAGCGTCAAGGTCGTGTTCGACATGAAGGTGGTCGCCGGTGAGGTCGCGGGCGACAAGGTCGGACCGCACCTGGTGGAGCTGCGCAAGGTTCACGACAACCTCAATGCGCGGGTGACGATCAAGCCGTCGCCGGCGGCGCGAAACAAGGACCGGGACGCGCGCCTGAAGGCGCTGCTGAAGAATGCGATCGAGGGCGAGGCCAAGTGAAAACCGAGAATACCGTTCTGCGCTGGATGGCCGGCGCCACCGTTGCGCTGGTCATGGGTGCGCCGCTCGCGAAGGGGCACGAAGCGCCGGACGCAGCCCGCATGTGGGAGCAATTCCTCAAGACTGCGGACGCCGGCAAAGCCTATGACGCGCTCGCAGTTCTGGATGCGGTCGGTTACGACATCGCCTCGGTCGATTCGGCGAAGTGCAGCGAACATCGCGATGCGATGCAAGCGGCCGTGGCCGCTGCCCCCGTCAGCATCGCGATACGCCGCGCGGCCTTTCTTTGCGCGGATGCGCTGAACGACAGCGCCACCGCCGATCGCGAAATGAACGTGCTTGCGGCTTTGTCGCAGTACGCCATGAAGCAGACCGGCCCGGAACCGCTGCTGACGGACCCGATCCGGGTGATGGCGCCGGCGGATGCCTATGCGCTGGTGGAAAGCCTCGGCCTGAAGGTCCGCTACGAGTATTACGGCGCGCTGCATCCGGCGCGGTATTTCCCCCTCGTGATTGCCGCCTGGGACGACGATGCGAAACATGAGCGGCGGCTGCGGTTCGACTACGTCGATACCGCCTACACGCTGAGCCGGACCAATACCTTGGCGGGTTTTCCGATGCTGCGCACGGTCATGGCGCGTGCGTTCGTCGAAGGCGGGATCAAGGGCGATCGTTTGACCGCCATAGACATCGACGCCGTGCAGACGTCCGTCGGCGAGACGAAGCCGGAAGACAAGGTCGCCAAGTTGCGGCGCGCCGCGAACGCAGGCGGCATGCAGGCCGCCATCGCATGGATGGTGATCTGCACGAGCACCCCGAAGTACGCCGATTGCACGGATGGCCTGGTGGACGCGCTCCTGCCCGAGGCGGAAGAAGACAATGCGATCGCGATGGTGCTGCTGTCCTTCGCCTACCAAGAGGGCGTCGGGGTGAAGCGCGACAGTGCCGCCGCCTGGACTCTGCTGGACAAGGCCGAACGCATCCAGCCGCAGGAAGCGCTGATCGACTTCGTGTCGTTTTGGTCGGTTGCGCGCAACGCGACGCCGCTGCCGGCCGAAGTCGAGCAGCGCCTTGCGCGTGCCAGCAAATCGGTCAAGGCCGCGCGCCTGGTCGCCATCCAGCGTAAAGCGGACGGGAAAGCGCAACTGGATCCGGCCGATCTGGCTTTCCTCGCCGACCCGGCGGTGAATCGGCGGGGCCAGGGGCTTGCGGTGCTGGTCGACTACTACGCGGCGGCAGGCAAGCAGAAGGAACAGCAGGACGCGACGGTGAAGGCCGCGCTGGCCGGAGCCACGGTCGCTAAGTTCCGCTATGCCAGTGCGCTTGTTTCCGGCAATTCCGAAGGCATTCCACGCGACGTCGAGAAGGGCGAAGCCCTCATGGCCGAAGCGGCGCACGAGGGCAATGCCCGAGCAGGCCTCTACAAAGCATGGCTCAGCCTCAGCGCGGCCAAATTCTCCGATGCGGAAGGCTGGGCGCTGGCGCCCGCGTCCTCTGCCGACCTCGACTCGCTCATGTTCCTCGCGGACCTCTATACGCAGGATCGCCCGGGGGTTTCCGGTAAGACCGATCGCGCGCTGCGGATCTACGAGTCGATGGCCGAGGCGCCCGACGGGGCGCCTGCGCGGCGCGCGCTGGCCGAGTTGGCCTTGCGTGGCCGCGGCATGGACAAGGATGCCGCCAAGGCGAAGCAGTGGCTGCAGACCGACGCGCAGAACGGCGATCACGAATCCGAAGCGATGCTGGGATATCACTACCTCAAGGGCGACTTCGGTAAAGACCAGGAGTCGCAGGGACTGCAGTGGATGGAGCGCGCGATCGCGGGAGACAACGAGCGTGCGTTCGTCGAGTACGGCGCCTGGCTCTTTCACAAGAACGATCCGAAGTCGCGTGCGGAGGCGCTGCGAATCTGGGGCCGCGGCGACGCGGCCGGTCATGTCACTTCCATCAACAGCTATGCCTGGGCGCTTTGCACGGCGGTACATGACGACGCCTACGACCCGGCTCGTGGCCTGGAGATGAGCAAGCGCTTGGGCAATGTCGAGACCATGGTTCCCTGGTGGCTCGACACCGTCGCCGCATGCGAGGCGGCGGTGGGCAACTTCAAGCGGGCCGCGACCCTGCAGGAACGTGCCGCCACGCAAATGGCGGCCCTGGATACCGAACAGGAAGAGCGCAAGGGCAAGCCAGCGGGCTACAAGCAGCGCCTGGATCTCTACCGCGCCGGCAAGGCCTTCCGCGACGACGACTCGTCGGGCGACTGATCTGCGAAACCACTTTCCGAAGCACTGACATCATGGCCACGCTCTTCTTCGACATGGACGGCACGCTGATCAACTCGGAGGTCGGCATCACCCGCTGCGTGGCGCACGCGCTCACGCAGATGGGGTTGAAAGTGCCGGCGGAAGCGGAGCTGCGGCGGTGGATCGGTCCCTCGCTGCGCACCAGCTTCGCGCCGCTGCTGCGCGACGACGCGAAGGTGGAAGCGGCGGTGCTGCATTACCGCGACCGCTTCGAAACGCACGGCTGGGCCGAGCATGAGATCTACGCCGGTATCGGCGAAACCATCGAGGCGCTGCATGCCGCCGGCCACCGGCTCGCGGTAGTGACGGCGAAGAACGAGCCGCACGCACGCAAGATCGCGGAGCATCTGCCGTTCGGGCATCGCTTCGTCGACATCGTCGGCGCCACCATCGACGGCTCGCTCAGTC
This sequence comes from Lysobacter terrae, assembly GCF_054782215.1. Taxonomy (NCBI): domain Bacteria; kingdom Pseudomonadati; phylum Pseudomonadota; class Gammaproteobacteria; order Lysobacterales; family Lysobacteraceae; genus Lysobacter; species Lysobacter terrae. The sequence goes on along the minus strand of NZ_BAAGSX010000012.1, from coordinate 18,705 downwards.
ACAAGCCGGAACTGATCGGCGCGGCCTTGCAGCGCCTGGCGGTGTCGCCGGCCGAGTGTTGGATGATCGGCGATCGCCGCATGGACATCGAAGGTGCGCTGCACCACGGCATGCGCCACGTCGGTGTGTTGTGGGGCTTCGGTGGCGAGGACGAGTTGCGGGAGGCGGGCGCTCAGCGTTTGGCGACGCGCCCGGACGAATTGCTGCCGCTGCTGGCGGCTTGAACCCTGGCGCTCATGGCGCGCGCATCCAGGTTTGCATAAGCGGCAGTCGCCAGGGCAGTGGTCCGCTTTCGGGTGGGGTATTTGAGACCAATCCGCCGCATGCGCCGCGGTATGGCCGGGCCGCGCCCGCATGCAATCGGCAAAGGCGGGGAGCTGTGCTAGCGTCGCGGAGTTCCATGGACCGCAAGCGATGACGACGACCAGACGCCGCACCAAGATTCTCGCCACCCTCGGCCCGGCCACCGATGCGCCGGGCGTGCTCGACGCCCTGCTGGCCGCGGGCGTCGATGTCGTCCGCCTCAACTTCTCGCACGGCGATCCTTCCGGTCAGGTCGCACGCGCGCAGGCCGTGCGTGAAGCCGCGCATCGCGTGGGCCGCGAAGTCGGCATCCTCGCCGACCTGCCCGGTCCCAAGATCCGCATCGAGCGCTTCGCCGAAGGCCGCGTGCTGCTCAAGGCCGGCGATCGCTTCGACCTGGTCGCCAGCGACAGCGCGCCGCCCGGCACCACCAGCGAAGTCGGCGTGAGTTATCTGGGGCTGCCGGGCGACGTCATCCCCGGCGACGTGCTGCTGCTCGACGACGGCATGCTGCAGTTGCGCGTCGAGCGGATCGAAGGCGAGCGCATCGTCAACACCGTGCTCAACGACGGCGCACTGTCCGACCGCAAGGGCTTGAACAAGCAGGGCGGCGGCCTGTCGCTGGGCGCGCTCACCGAGCGCGACCGCGAGTTGATCAAGGTCGCTGCCGAACTGCGTGCCGACTTCATCGCGGTCTCGTTCTGCCGCAATGCCGAGGACATGGAAGAGGCGCGGCGCATCGCCCGCGCCGCTGGCAGCGATGCCGCGCTGGTGTCCAAGATCGAGCGCGCCGAAGCGATCGAGAATCTGCGCGAGATCGTCTTGGCCAGCGACGTGGTGATGGTCGCGCGCGGCGATCTTGGCGTGGAGATCGGCGACGCCGAGCTGCCCGGCCTGCAGAAGAAGATCATCCGCGAGTCGCTCGAGTGCGGCCGTGTCGTCATCACCGCCACGCAGATGTTGCAGTCGATGGTCGACAGCCCGATCCCGACGCGTGCGGAAGTCCTCGACGTCGCCAACGCCGTCATCGATGGCACCGACGCGGTGATGCTTTCGCAGGAGTCCGCAGCCGGTAAGTACCCGGTAAGAGCGGTGGAGGCGATGGCGCGCATCTGCCTCGGTGCCGAACGCCAGTTCGAATCGGACACCGACTTCGAAGCCGCGCCGCGCAATCTCGAGCGTGCCGACCAGGCCATCGCGATGGCGGCGATGTTCCTGTCCGAACACATCGGCGTGCGTGCGATCCTCGCCGCTACCGAATCCGGCGGCACCGCGCGATTCTTGTCGCGCTTCCGTTCGTCGGTGCCGATCTACGGTCTCTCGCGCCACGACGGCGCGCGCCGGCGGATGGCGATGATGCGCGACGTGTTCCCGGTCGACTTCGACAGCCGCGGCCTGGCCTCGCGCGAAGCGGCGCGCGTGTCGATCAAGCAATTGTTCGACGCGGGCTTCCTGGCGCCGGGCGAGCGGGTGATCTTCACCAGCGGCGACCATATGGAACACCACGGCGCGACCAACACCCTGCGCCTGCTGCAGGTGGGCGAGGGCGGCAAGGCCGAAGGGCTCGGCGAGCTGTAAGCCCCAACCTTTGCTCCTAAACTAGGAAGGCGAAGGAATTTGCCGTCTCACGCTTGATTTGCATCAATGGCGTGGACCGCCGTGCCAAGCAAACTGGCACCGTATCCGGCCATTGGGAAATCTTATGAAGCGCATTTGCATCGCCATCGGCCTGAGCCTGGCCGGTATCCATAGCGCCGCCGCGATCGGCCTCAACGACTGGCCGACGCAGGGCAAGACCGAGTCGGGCGTGGAGTACGGCCTCAAGGCCCAGTTCCAGTACGACCTCAACGAGTTCGGCAACGATCGCCTCGACAACGGCACGCAGCGCTTCGAAGACGCGCACGACTGGCGCCGTCGCGAATTCGGCGGTTTCGTGCGCAAGCCGGGCGTGTTCGAGCTCTTGCTGGGCTACGACTTCGCCTCTGATACGTGGATCGACAACTACTTCAAGTTCAACGCCGGCAAGGCGCACGAGATCCGGCTGGGTCAGATGAAGACACCCGTCGGCCTGGACGAGGGTGCGACTTCGTCGGCCGCAACCACATTCCTCGAGCGCGCTGCCCCCGCGAATGCGATCTACGAGGGACGCCGCATCGGTGCCGACTGGACCTGGACGGTCGACAAGCACTGGCGCGTGAATCTGGGCTACTTCAGCGGCGGCGATCTCAACGGCTTCAACGAGGGGCACACGGCGGCCGGTCGCGTGGTATTCACACCGCGTAACGAGGAGGGCGATGTGCTGCACTTCGGTTTGGCCGCCTCGCGCGAGCAGCGCGATGACGACACGGCACGCGTCCGTACCCGGCCCGAAGCCGGGCTCACCGACGTCCGCCTGGTCGACAGCGGCGCTCTGGCGGGTGCGGACGACATCGATCGCCTTGGCCTGGAAGGCGCCTGGCAGCGCGGGCCATGGGTGGCGCAGGCGGAATGGCTGACGGCGAACGTGCGCCGCGAAGGCACCGCGGACTATCGCGCCCAAGGCGCGTACGCGCAGGCCAGTTGGATGCTCACCGGCGAAACCAAGCCGTACAAGGGCAGCGCCTTCGGCAATCCGAAGCCGGCGCGGGCGGCCGGTGCGGTGGAGCTGGGGCTGCGCTATTCGACGCTGGATCTCGACGACGGACTCGTCGCCGGTGGCACCCAGCATGATTGGACGCTGGGCGCGAGCTGGTATCTCACGCGCTATTTCAAGTTCCAGGCGAACTACGTGCGGGTCGACAGCGATCGCCGCGCGGTGACGTTGTCGCCTGATGTGTTCGAGATGCGGGTGCAGCTGTCGTTCTGACGCCAGCGTCGTCTCGGGCCGGTGGGCGCGGAGCCCACCGGCACGGTATCGGCCTTGCACTTCCGCTGGGCGGAACTGGTATTGGATTCGAGGGTGCCGGTCCTGCAAGTCCTTGATTTTCAGTCCGCGGAGGCACGCGGCGGTCACCCGCGGCCGCTATAATGTGCGGCTTCCCACCCGCACCGCAGGACTCCCATGAGCATCGAACAGCTCGCCGAAATCGCCCAGGCCATGGTCGCCCCGGGCAAGGGCATCATCGCGATCGACGAATCCACCGCCACCTGCGCCAAGCGTTTCGCTGGCGTAGGCATCGAGAACACGGAAGAGAACCGTCGCCGCTACCGCGAGCTGCTGCTCACCACGCCGAACCTGAGCGAGTACATCTCCGGCGCGATCCTGTTCGACGAAACCATCCGCCAGTCCACCAGCGACGGCGTGCCGTTCGCGAAGTACATGATGGACAACGGCATGATCCCTGGCATCAAGGTCGACAAGGGCACCCACAATCTCGCCGGTTGTCCGGGTGAAGTGGTCACCGAGGGCCTCGATGGTCTGCGCGAGCGTCTGGCCGAGTACTACAAGCTCGGTGCGCGCTTCGCCAAGTGGCGCGCGGTGATCAACATCAGCGACGACATCCCCTCGGGCACCTGCATCGAAGCCAACGCTCACGCGCTCGCGCGTTACGCCGCGCTGTGCCAGGAGCAGGGTCTGGTGCCGATGGTCGAGCCGGAAATCATCATGGACGGCAGCCACGACATCGATGAGTGCTTCCAGGTCACCGAGGTGATGCTGCGTTCGCTGTTCGCTTCGCTGGTCGAGCACAACGTGGTGCTGGAAGGCACGATCCTGAAGGCGTCGATGGTCGTGCCGGGCACCACCAGCGGTGAGAAGGTTTCGGTCGAGGAAGTCGCCGCCGCCACGCTGCAGTGCCTGAAGTCGACCGTGCCGGCGATCCTGCCGGGCATCGTGTTCCTCTCGGGTGGCCAGAGCGACGAAGACGCGACGGCGCATCTCAACGCGATGAACCAGATGGGCCCGAATCCGTGGCCGCTGTCGTTCTCCTACGGCCGCGCCATGCAGGCCGCTGCGCTGAAGCTGTGGTCGCAGGACCTGGTGAACAACTTCGCCGCCGCGCAGAAGACCGTGTACGCGCGTGCCAAGGACAATGGTCTGGCTGCGCTGGGTCAGTGGAAGAAGGTCGCGTAAGCGAGCTTTCTGTTTCGATGAAAACGCCGGCCACGTGCCGGCGTTTTTGTTTTTCGTCACTCCCTCGCCCCGCTTGCGGGGAGAGGGAAAGCGTCGCGCTAGCGACGCAGGGTGAGGGGACGTGGCGTCACGATCCCGGCACCGCCTGCCCTCCTATACATCTGGACGCGGCGGCAAAAAGCACAGGCAACTCGCTGCGCTCGCCTCCCCTCATCTGCCCTTCGGGCATCTTCTCCCCGCACGCGGGGAGAAGAAGAGTGCGGAGGACGCCGAAGTGGCGTCCTGCACGCTCGCGATAAGCGCTGCCCGATGGGATGGGGGTGCGGAGAGCGGACCAGGATGGTCCGCGGCCCCGACTAAAGGCAGGGATGCCGTCCGGAGGGGCGGAGCACCCCCCATCGCATCGGGCAGCGCGTCCGTCCGAAGACGGGCAGTCGGAACGTGTGACACATCAACGCACTGCGAGCGCCTCGAGATAAAGCGCTTCCATCCGCGCATCAAAACAGCACAGCAACACTCGTTGCGGCCGGGATTGTTCGGCCAGCCATTCGCGGATGCTGTCGACCGCAACCCGCGCGGCACGTTCGGGCGGGTAACCGAATATTCCGCAACTGATCGCCGGGAAGGCGATGGACTCGATGGCATGCGCCTCCGCTAGCGTGAGCGACTCGCGATAGCAGCTGGCCAGCAGCTCAGCTTCACCGGAGGTGCCGCCGCGCCACACCGGGCCCACGGTGTGGATCACGTGGCGTGCCGGCAGATCGTGGCCGCCGGTGATGCGAGCTTCGCCGGTGGGGCAGCGTACGTACGGGCGGACGAAGGGGATGGCCCGGCACTCCGCTGACAATCCGGGGCCGGCCGCGCGATGGATCGCGCCGTCGACGCCGCCCCCGCCCGCCAGGGCTTCATTGGCGGCATTGACGATGGCGTCCACCGCGAGCTGGGTGATGTCGCCCTGCAGGACCTCGATGCGCATGGCCGGGAGTGCTCGGACAAGTCACGCCATTTTGCCGCATCGGGGGGCAACCATCGGGCCATACGTGGGGTCATGTCCGCCCCGTAGAATCGGGGTTTCCGTTGGCCCTCCCGCTGCCCATGCCCGTCTTCCCGCTTTCACGTCCGCTTCGCATCCTGGTGGCGCTGGCCCTGGTCAGTCTGGTCGCCGCGTGCGGCAAAGGCGATGCAGAAGGGGGCAAGGGCAGCGGCCAGCCGCCGGCTGCGGTCACCACGATGCAGCTCCAGCCCGTGCGCTGGAGCGACGAGCTCACCGCATTGGGCACGGCCCATGCGCGCGAATCCGTCACCATCACCGCGAGCGTCAGCCAGACCATCGCCAGCGTCGAATTCGACAGCGGCCAGTACGTCGCGAAGGGCCAGCCGCTGGTGACGCTGGTGCAGGGCCAGCAAGCGGCCAGCGTCGCTCAGGCGCAGGCGCAATTGCGCAATGCCGAGCAGCTTTACGAACGCAACCGCCGCCTGGCCGAGCAGCAATTGATCTCCCGCGCCGATCTGGAAACGCAGCGCACCGCCCTGGAAGCCGCGCGTGCACAGGTCGCCACGCAGCGCGCCACCGTCGCCGACCGTGTCATCCGCGCGCCGTTCGCCGGCGTGCTGGGCCTGCGCCTGGTCAGTGCCGGTTCGCTGGTCACGCCGGGCACGCCGATCACCACGCTCGACGACGTCTCGCTGATCAAGCTCGACTTCACCTTCCCCGAGGCAGCGCTGTCGCAGCTCGCCGTCGGCCAGCGCGTGAATGCGCGCAGCGACGCGTGGCCGGGCGAAACCTTCGTCGGCACCGTGGCTTCGATCGATTCGCGCGTGGATCCGGTTTCGCGCGCGGTCACCGTGCGCGCGGAAATCCCCAATGCCGACGGGCGCCTGCGTCCCGGCATGCTGCTCGACGTGGGCGTCGAACGCGCCTCGCGCGACACGCTCGCGATCCCGGAGCTCGCTCTGCAGCAGAACGGCAACATCGCCAGCGTGTTCCGCGTCGAGTCCGGCGACCAGGTCAAGGAAGTGCCGGTGAAGATCGGTTCGCGCCGCTACGGCGAAGTCGAGATCGTGTCCGGCCTGAAGCGCGGCGACCGTATCGTGGTCGAAGGCACGGTGAAGCTGCGCGACGGCGCGAAGATCAAGGACACGGGTGCCAAGGCGACCGCGGACGACGCGCCTGCTAACGGCGGAAGTGCGGATGGATCGGCGAAAACAGCGGAAGCCGCCCATTCGGCCGGAGGTCGCTGAGCCATGCTGCTTTCCGACGTCTCGATCAAGCGCCCCGTCTTCGCGACGGTGATGTCGCTGATCCTGATCGTGCTGGGCGTGGTGTCGTTCACCCGCCTGCCGCTGCGCGAACTGCCCGACGTCGATCCGCCGGTGGTCTCGGTCAACACGAGCTACACCGGCGCGTCGGCGGCAGTGGTCGAGAGCCGCATCACCCAGGTGCTGGAAGATGCGATCAGCGGCATCGAAGGCGTGGACCTGATCACCGCCACCAGCCGCAACGGCCGTTCGGACATCAATATCGAGTTCACGCTCACGCGTGATATCGAAGGCGCGGCCAACGACGTGCGCGACGCGATCAGCCGGGTGAGCAACCGTTTGCCCGAAGACGTGGATCCGCCGCAGGTCGCCAAGCAGGACAGTGACTCCTCGCCGATCATGTTCCTCAACCTCAGCGATCCCAGGCTGAGCGCGCAAGACCTCACCGACTACGCCGACCGCAACCTGGTCGACCAGTTCTCCGCGATCGACGGCGTGTCCTCGGTGTTCATCGGCGGCGGCCAGCGCTACGCGATGCGCGTGTGGCTGGATGCGAACGCGCTGAGCGCGCGCGGACTCACCGCCGAAGACGTCGGCACCGCGCTGCGCCGCGAAAATATCGAATTGCCGGGCGGCAGCATCGAATCGCAAACTCGCGAGTTCGCATTGCGGGTGATGCGCGGCTACCAGACGCCGGAGAGCTTCCAGCAGTTGGTGGTCGGCAAGGGCAGCGACGGTCACGTCATCACCCTGGGCGAGGTCGCGAAGGTCGAATTGGCCTCGGAAGAACGCCGCGCCTACTACCACGGCAACGGCGTGCCGCAGGTCGGCCTGGCGATCGTCGCGACCTCCACGGCCAACTCGCTGGAAGTGGCCCGCAACGTCCGCGCCCTGGTCGAACGGATCTCGCCGACCCTGCCCCAGGGAATGCAGATGAGCATTCCCTACGACACCACCGTCTTCACCGACGCCGCGGTGCACGAGGTCTACAAGACGCTCATCGAAGCCATCGTGCTGGTGCTGCTGGTGGTGTTCGTGTTTCTCGGCAGCGTGCGCGCCGCGCTGATTCCGGCGGTGACGGTGCCGGTGTGCATCACGGCCGCGTTCATGGCGCTGTACGCCTGTGGCTTCTCGATCAACCAGCTCACGCTGCTGTCGCTGGTGCTGTCGATCGGCCTGGTGGTCGACGACGCCATTGTGGTGCTGGAGAACTGCCAGCGCCGCACCGACCTGGGCGAGCCGCCGTTGCTGTCGGCGATGCGCGGCACCCGGCAGGTGGCCTTCGCGGTGATCGCCACCACCATCGTGCTGATCGCGGTGTTCCTGCCGATCGCCTTCATGGAAGGCAACACCGGGCGGCTGTTCCGCGAACTGGCGGTGGCCGTGGCCGGCGCGGTGGCGATCTCCGGCTTCGTCGCCCTCACGCTGACGCCGATGATGTGCTCGATCCTGCTGCGCCCGCATACGCACAAGCGCGGTTTCAACAACTGGGTCAACGATCGCCTCGACGCGCTGACGCGCTGGTACCGCGGCCTGGTCGGCAGGATCGTCGGGCGCGGCTGGCTGCTGGCCGTAGCGATGCTTACGACCTTCGTCATCAGCGGCGTGCTGTTCAAGCTGGTGCCGTCGGAACTGGCGCCGGCCGAGGATCGCGGCGACTTCAATATCTCGATGACGGGCCCCGAAGGCGCCGGCTACGACTACATGGTCCGGCAGATGGCGCAGATCGAGAAGCGCCTTCTGGCGGCTACCGGCAAGGACAGGCCGATCGAGCGCGTGATCACGCGCGTGCCGGGCGGCTTCGGCGGACTGAGCACCGGCTTCAACACGGGCCGTGCGACGGTGTTCCTGAAGTCCTGGGACGATCGCGACGTCACCACGCAGGACGTCATGGACAGCGTGCGCAAGGATCTCGCCGACATCCCCGGCGTGCGCACGACGACGGAAGTGCGCCAGGGCCTGGTGCGCGGCTTCGGCCGGCCGGTGCAGTTCGTGCTGCGCGGACCGACCTACGAGACGCTGGCGCAATGGCGCAACCGCATGCTGGTGCGGATGGAAGAGAATCCGCGCCTGCTCAACGTCGACTCCGACTACAAGGAAACGCTGCCGCAGATCCGCGTCGACATCGACAAGGCGCGCGCCGCGGACCTGGGCGTGCCGGTGCAGGCGATCGGCAACGCGCTGCAGACGATGCTGGGCTCGCTGCGCGCCGGCACCTACGAGAAGGATGGCGAGGAGTACTACGTCATCATGCAGGCGCCGCTGGAGAGCCGCCGCAACCCGACCGACATCACCGACCTGTACGTGCGTTCGACCAGCACCGGCAAGCTGGTGCCGCTGTCCAACCTGGTCAAGCTGAGCGAGAACGCCGAAGCCGGCACGCTAAGCCGCTTCAACCGCATGCGCGCGATCACCCTCAGCGCCGGCCTCGCGCCGGGCTACACCGTTGGTGAAGCGCTGGAATACCTGCGCGGCATCGCCGCCGAAGAACTGCCGCCGGAAGCGCAGACCGACTACAAGGGCGAATCGCGCGAATTCATGAAGTCCAGCGGCGCGGTGTTCTTCACCTTCGGCATGGCCTTGCTGGTCGTGTTTCTGGTGCTCGCCGCGCAGTTCGAAAGCTTCGCGCACCCGCTGGTGATCATGCTCACGGTGCCGCTGGCGATGCTGGGCGCGTTGCTCGGCCTGACGATCTGGGGCGTCAGCCTCAATCTCTACAGCCAGATCGGCATCGTCATGCTGGTGGGCCTGGCGGCGAAGAACGGCATCCTGATCGTGGAGTTCGCCAACCAGCTGCGCGACGAAGGCCGCGCGGTGCGCGACGCCATCGTCGAGGCCGCGACGGTGCGCCTGCGGCCGATCCTGATGACTTCGGTGGCGATGATCTGCGGTGCGATTCCGCTGATGCTGTCCAGCGGCGCCGGTGCGGCCAGCCGCTCCAGCATCGGCGTGGTGATCGTTTTCGGCGTGGCGTTCTCGACCTTGCTGTCGCTGCTGGTGGTGCCGGCGTTCTACGCTCTGATCGCGCCGTTCACGAAGTCGCCGGACGCGGTGGCGCAGGAGCTGGAGAAGCTCGACGAGGCGACGCCGCCGGTGAGCGGCCACGCCTGAGCCGCGGAGGCGTGGGGCGTCGTTTTCGACGCCCGCGCTCGGTCAGGCGGTAAGCTGCGCATATGTCCGAGCACCGTCCCCGCCCGCCGCGCCCCCCTGCTGGCGCCGGCCCCTGGAAATCCACCCCCGCTTCCGCGCCACGCGAGCGCTCGCCGCGTCCGCATGAGGAGCCGCGCGCTGCGCGTGCGCAATCCGATCCGCGCCATGAGCCTCGTGCTCCGTCGCGCGGACACGGCGACCCGTGGCAGGACGATGCCGGCGAGCACCCGGCGCATCCCGCACGCGCGCGCCGCGACGCCGAGTTGCGCCTGTACGGGCTCAATGCCGTGCACGCCGTGTTCGCGCGCAGGCCGCAGGCCATTCGCAAGCTGTACCTGGCCGAGGCGCGTATTCCGGCGCTGCAGCCGTTATTGAAGTGGTGCGTCGCGCATCGCGTCGGTTATCGCGTGGTGGAGGAGGGCGATCTGGATCGCCTGGCCGCCAGCACGCACCACGAAGGCGTGGTCGCCGATGTGCTGCGCGAGGACACGCATTCGCTGTCTACCTGGCTGCGCGATCTCAAGCCGGGTCCGCAATGCGCGCTATGGCTGGATGGCGTGGGCAATCCGCACAACTTCGGCGCGATCCTGCGTTCGGCCGCGCACTTCGGCGTCGGCGCGATCCTGCTGCCCAAGCACTCGCCGCTGGCGTTGTCCGGTGCGGCGGCGCGCGTGGCCGAAGGCGGTGCGGAGGCCGTGCCGATGGTGCGCCTCGGGCGGCAGGACAATTCGATGGCTCAGTTGCGCAGCGCGGGCTTCGCGCTCGCCGCGACGGTGGTGCAGGGCGGTACCGACGTTTTCGACGCTTCGCTGCCGCAGCGACTGGTGTTCGTCATGGGTAGCGAAGGCGAGGGCATGGATCGCGAGCTTGCCGACGCTTGCGACCTGCGCGTTTCGATACCGGGCACTGGGGCGGTGGAAAGCCTCAACGTTGCTGCGGCTACAGCTGTGTTGCTGGCTGCTTGGCGGTCGCGTTTATAAGCGAAGCGGCTAGTTGTTGTCTGCCTGAGGGCAGGCGGCGCCGGTGGGCAGTCGTGACACGCCGTGAATCGACCCCATCGTTCACCGCAGACACGCGCTGCGGCGCGTTCGGCGCGCTCGCAACTGCTTTTCACGGGGGCGCGGCTTGTCAGCGGCATCCATGCCGCTGACAGTCACGCCTGCCCACCGACACCACCTGCCCATCACACATCACTGTGTCGGTGGAAAAAAGAAAAAGCGAAGCTGAAGCGACACAACGACGGCCTGTCTTCGAGTGGTGGCGCCATCCACCACGACTGCCACTAATCACAGGCGCGAGCACACACTCCGCAAATTCCACGGGGCGAACATCCTGCGTGCATTGGCCGCGCTCTTGTTTTTGCGGTTGGCTGACGAACCATGATGTTTGGGGGGAGGGCGGTGCCGGTGTGTCTGCGTGACTGTCGGCGGCATGGATGCCGCCGACCAAGCCTCCATGGACGGATTCACGGCGTGTCACGCAGACGCATGGGCGCCGCCCTCCTGCTGGGGCAGCGAATCCGCTGTTGCCTTACTCAGAAGGCGGCGTATTCGGCTTAGCCTCGCTACCAAAATCCCCATCCGCACTAGCGGCGAGATAAGCGAACACCGCATACGCCGCGACATTCTGCGCCAGCGCCTTCGGATCGATCTTGTCGAGCGTGTCGTCGGGCGTGTGGTGATAGTCGAAGTAGTCGGTGCCGTCCTGGCGCAACGTCGCCCAGGCCAGACCTTGCGCGGCGAACGGACCGATGTCCGGGCCCGGGCCCCCTTCCTCCGGCGCATGCGCGATGCCCAGCGGCGCCAATACCTCGGCGATCTGCTTCACCGCGCCCTGCGCATAGTCCGGCGCGCCGCTGCGGAACGCATAGACGCGGCCCGCACCGAAGTCGCTTTCCGCGGCCAACTGATGCTTGCGAATGTCGCCCAGATGCTTGGCCGCATAAGCCTTGCCGCCGTACAGCCCCTGCTCCTCGTTCGCGAAAGCGACCACGCGGATCGTGCGCGCCGGACGCTGCTTCATCTCGCCGATCAACGCACCCGCGGCCATGGTCAGGCCCACGCCCGCACCGTCGTCGATCGCACCCGTGCCCGGATCCCAGGAATCCAGATGGCCACCGATCAACACCACCTCATCGGGCTTGCTGCGGCCGCGAATCTCGCCGACCACGTTGTGCGACACCGCCTCACCGTTCCAACCGCAGTCCAGCGCCACGCGCACGCGCACCGGCCCGTCCGCGAGCAGACGAGTGAGCTGCTCGGCATCGGGCGCCGACAGCGCCGCCGACGGAATCGGCGTCAGCCCTTCATCGAAGTGGGTGATGCCGGTATGCGGATTGCGATGCGAGTCCGTACCGGCCGAACGCATCAGATAAGCGGCCGCACCCGCACGCACCGCAGCCGACGGACCCTGACCGCGAACCTTGCCACCCATGCCGTAGCCGGCACCGTCGCGGGCGCGTTCCATGTGATGGTCGATGAAGGCGATCTTGCCGGCGAGCGAACCCGCCGGTGCGGCCTGCAGCGAAGCGAGATCGGCGAAGCGCACGACCTCAGCCTCGACCGTACCGCCCGGGCTGCCGCCCAGCGCGATGAGCGCGAGACGCTGCGAATGCGCGCCGAGGATCTCGCCACGTTCGCTACGACGCTCCCACTTCGGGAACCGCACTTCCTCCAGCCAGACCTTGTCGTAGCCCAGCGCCTTGAACTTGGCCTGCGCCCATTGCACCGCGCGCGCATCGGCTTCGCTGCCGGCCAGGCGCGGACCGACCTCGGTGGTCAGCGATTCGGTGACCTCGTAGCCCAGATTGCTCGCCAGCGCCTGCTCGCGCAGCTGCGTGGCGGTGGCTATCGCCTTCGCGGGGATGGTCGTGGTGCGTGGTGCGGCCTGCACGGTGCCGACGAGCGCGGTACCAACTAGGAGCGGAGCGGCGAACAGCAGAGAAGTTGCGAGAGACCACGGCACAACGCGCATCACGGCTCCTGGGTACGAAAAAGACGAAACCGCGAGCTTACCCGCCCGCGGCCCGTTTCCGTTGTGCGCCACGCCACTGCAGACGTGAGAGTTTTTGGCGGCAGCCGCGAATTCCACTCGCGGCTGCGCGGTGCCTCAGCGCTTGAGCGAGTCGCGAATCTCGCGCAGCAGCAGCACTTCTTCGGGCGGCGCGGCGGGCGCTGCAGCGGCCGGCTTGCGCATGCGGTTGGCGGCCTTCACCACCAGGAAGATAGCCAGCGCGATGATCAGGAACTGCACGATCGCATTGACGAATTCGCCCAGGCCGAGCACCACGGCAGGCACTTCCTTGCCTGCGGCGTCGACGGTGGCTTCCTTCAGCGTGACCACCCACTTGGAGAAATCCACCCCGCCGATCAGCACGCCGATGGGCGGCATGACGACCTTGTCGACGAAGGCGGTGACGATCTTGCCGAACGCGGCGCCGATGACCACGCCGACCGCGAGATCGAGCACGTTGCCGCGCAAGACGAATTCCTTGAACTCCGCAATCAGACCCATCTGTTTTCTCCCCGGACGGCGCCAGTGCCGCGCCGACTATACCTAAGCGGGGAGGATGCGGCCCTGCAGCAACAGCGCCGTGCGCTGGCTGGCGGTTTCCAGCCGCGCCTCGAAGGCGTCGCCCGGCTGCAGTGGGCCCACGCCTGCCGGCGTGCCCATGAAGATCAGGTCGCCCGCACGCAGCGTGTACAGCTTCGACAGCTCGTGGAGGATGTCGGGGATATTCCAGATCAAATCGGACAGCACGCCGTGCTGGCGGACCTCGCCATCGATGCGCAGTGTGAGCGTGCAGGCCTCGAGCTTGCCGTCGGCGAGCGCGTCGACGTCGGCCGCCGACACCAGGGTGCCGATCGGTGCGGCGTGCTCGAACGACTTGCCGGTATCCCAGGGCAGGCTCTTCGCCTTGGCGGCGGCCTGTAGATCGCGGCGCGTCAGGTCCAGGCCGACCGCGTAGCCGTAGACCAGCGACATCGCATCGCCGATGGCGACGACGCCGGCAGGCGCGTCGCGGCCGAGCGCGACCACCAGCTCCACTTCGTGATGCAGCTCGCGCGTGCCGGGCGGATAGCGCACCTGGCCATCGGTGACGATGGCGTCGGCGGGCTTGAGGAAGAAGGTGGGCGTGCCGCGTTCGGCCGGCGAGGCTGGCGCTGCGGCCCCCATCTCACGCGCATGCTCGGCGAAATTGCGGCCGACGCAGTAGATGCGGTGGACGGGGAAGAAACTATCGGCGGGAAGGCCGGTGCCCTGCACCGGAACGCGCGGCTGCGCGGGCGCGACGACGACGTCGTGCATGCGTCAGCGCGGCAGCGACACGGGATCGACCACGCGGAATTCGCCGTCGAGCACGCGCGCATCGCGCGCAATGGGCTTGCCGCGCTGTTTCCACAGCTTGAACAGGAGGCCGGCACCGATCATCGCGGCACCGACGAATACGCCGAACATCACCAGCACCGCCAACAGCGTCAGTCCGACCAGGCCCAGCAGGATGCGCAGCGCACGATGGCGCGGCTTGCGCGGTGCCGAGAACGTCTGGCGCATGCGCGCATTGAACTGATCGAAACGGAAAGTCTGGGCAAACATCGTGTACGGACCCCTCTGGTGACACAATCCAGTCATGAAGACCGGGCGCGCAGTATCAGCCGGCCCTCCGGTTCAAGTGTGAGAACTGCGTTAAACAATGAGACCGTGGACACAACCCTGCCTCCTGCCCGCACCGCGCTGATCGCCCTGGACGCCATTACCGACGGCGGCTTTGCCGAAACCGAGGCGGCCGTCGATGGCGATGCCGAATCGCTGATCCTGTATCGCGAGGGCGAGGCGGTGCGCGCATGGATGAACATCTGCCCGCACGCCGGGCGTCGCCTCGACTGGGCGCCTGGCCTGTTCCTCAAGAGCAAGGACGGCCTGTTGGTGTGCGCCGCGCACGGCGCGAGCTTCGAGTTGTCGCGCGGCGAATGCGTGGCCGGTCCGTGCCGCGGCGAAGCGCTGCGCGCCATAACGGTGGAAGTGCGCGATGGGTACGTCTGGTTGACGCGCTGAGCCGCTCAGCGGAACAGCAGCTGCGAAACCGCCACGATCACGCCGATGTAGAGCAGCGACAACGGACCGCCGATCCGCCACATCTCCTTGCTGGTGTAGCCGCCCGCGCCGACGACCATCGAGATCACGGGGTTGGAGGAGGTCATGAAATTGTTCGACGCCGACAGCGCGACGATCAGCGCGAAGGCGGTGGGATTGCCCTCCGCGGCGAGGGCGAGATTGACCGCCAGCGGCACCACAACGATCGTCGCGCCAACGTGGCTGATCACCAGCGAGAAGGCGGTGGTCAGTACGCCGACCAGCAATTCGAGCATCCAGATGGGCGTACCGCGCGGCAATTGCTCCAGCGAATGCCCGGCGATCCACGCGGCCGCGCCGCTGGAATCCATCGCCCACCCCAGCGGAATCAGGCAGGCCATCAAGAAGACCGTGCGCCAGTTGATCGCCGCATAGGCCTCGTCGATGTGCAGCACACCGGCGATCAGCATGCCGGCGACGCCCGTCATCAGCGCGATCGACGCCGGCAGGCGCGATGACAACGCGAGCAGCATCGATACGACGAAGATCGCCAAGGCGATCTTGAGCTTATGCGGACGCTGCTCGCCCTTGGGATAGTCGGTGACGACGACCAGATCCTTGCTCTCGGCGGCT
Organism: Lysobacter terrae; assembly: GCF_054782215.1. NCBI lineage: Bacteria > Pseudomonadati > Pseudomonadota > Gammaproteobacteria > Lysobacterales > Lysobacteraceae > Lysobacter > Lysobacter terrae. Next base: position 3,236 of record NZ_BAAGSX010000012.1, on the reverse strand, counting down.
TCGGCCAGGTCGGTCCAGATGCTGTGCAGCACCAGCATGTCGCCGCTGCGCAAGGTGACGCTGCGCAGGTCCTCACGCAGTACGTGCTTGTCCCGGTTCACGGCCAGCAGGCTCAGGCCGAGGTTCTTGCGCAGGCCGAGGTCGCCGGCCTTCATGCCGAGGAACTTGGACGTGGGCGGAATCACCGCTTCGGAAATGCCGGCGCGGCTGGGATTGAACAGGTCGGCGAAATTGCGCAGCCGCGAGCTCAGACGCAGGAAATTGTTCTGCGCGAAATCGACGATCGCCTGCTTGTCGCCCATCGCGCCCAGCACGCTGCCGACCCAGATGCGCGCGTCAGCGGGCGGCGCCAGGCGCGATTCGTCGCCGGTCTTGAGCGCCAGCAGCAGTGGCGCGCCGCGCAGCGCTTCGGCTTCGCCGATCGACATGCCCACCAGCGCGCTGTCGGCGGTGACGGTGAGTTCGAACACATCGCCTTCGATGCCGTAGGTCTTGGCGAAATAGCTCTGCGTGCGCGCCGGGGTCGCGCCACCGCCGGCTTCCTCCTTCTCGCGCAGCAACTTGTCGCCGAAGTAATGGAAGTACACGAGCGACAGCGTGAGCAGCGCCAGGCCGATCGGCAACGGCGCGAACATCTTCAGCGGTTCGATGGTCGCCGCACCCGACGGCAAGCTGGCGTTGGCCGCCTCCAGCAAGTCGTTGAGCAGCATCAGCGGCGAATTGCCGACCATGGTCAGCGCGCCGCCCATCACGATCGCGGCTGCGATCGGGAACAGCAGCCGCGGCAACGACAGGCCGGTGCGCGAGGACAGGCGCGAGGCGACGGGCATGTACAGCGCCATCACCGACGGGTTCTGCATGAAGGACGAATTCAGGCCGGCGATGGCGGTGGTGAACAGCAACAATCGCTGTTCGATGCCGTTGGATCTTCGCAACAGCCAGCCCGCGAGGCGATTGAGTGCGCCGGTACGGTCCAGGCCGGCGCCGAGGATCATCGTGGCGATGATGGTGATGACCGCGTTACCGGAGAAGCCGTTGAACAGCTCCGCCGGTTCGATCAATCCCGACAGCCCGAGCAGCACCAGCACGACCAGGGCGACGACGTCCGCGCGGATCCGCTCGAACAGGAACATCACCATCGTGAACACCACCAGCCCGAGAACGAGCTTCATGTCGGTGGTGAGCGGAAGCGCGGTGTCCATGCCGAGGAGTCAGCGAGTCATCAGTTCTTGGAGTAGAGAAGGTCCCAGACGCCGTGGCCCAGTTTCTGGCCTCGGGTCTCGAAATGCGTTTGCGGGCGCCACTCCGGTCGCGGCACCGACCCGCGCTCCCCGGCGCGATTGACGATGCCCGAAGTGGCGTCGAGCACATCCCACATCTGCTCCGCATAGTCGTGCCAATCCGTGGCCAGGTGCAAGCGCCCGCCGGACGCGAGTTTGCTCACGATCAGCTTGGCGAACTCCGGCTGCACGAGGCGACGCTTGTTGTGGCGCTTCTTGTGCCAGGGGTCGGGGAAGTAGATGCGGACTTCGTCGAGGGATGCGTCGGCGATCTCGTGCGTGAGCACTTCCACCGCATCGTGGTGGTAGAGGCGCACGTGATCGCTGCCGTCCTGCGCGAGCGCGTTGAGCAGCCGGCCCACGCCGGGTGCATGCACTTCGATGCCGATCAGGTCGCGGTCGTGGTCGTGCTGCGCCGCGTAGCGCAAGGCCTCGCCATTGCCGAAGCCGATCTCGACCACGCGCTTGGCCTTGCGGCCGAAGACCGCATCGAAGTCGCGCGGCTGCCCGGTGTAGTCCAGGCCGAAGCGCGGCCACAACTCGTCGAAGGCGCGCTGCTGCGCGGGCGTGAAGCGCCCCTGGCGCAGCACGAAGCTGCGAACCTTGCGATGGCCTTCCTCGAGGGTGAAGGGCTTGGGCGGGGCCTTCTTGCCGCCCTGCTCAATTTCGTCCTGCTCCGTCATCAGCCGATTAGCCCATCGACCGGCGACGAAGCGCTGGCGTAGCGCTTGCGCGGAATGCGTCCGGCCTTGAACGCGGCGCGGCCGGCTTCGATCGCCAGCTTCATCGCATGCGCCATCAGCACGGGGTCCTTGGCGCCGGCGATCGCGGTGTTCATCAGCACGCCGTCGCAGCCCAGTTCCATCGCGATGGCGGCGTCCGAGGCGGTGCCGACGCCGGCGTCGACGATGATCGGGACCCTGGCGTTCTCGATGATCTCGATCAGGTTGTAGCGGTTCTGCACACCCAGGCCCGAGCCGATCGGCGCGGCCAGCGGCATCACCGCGACGCAGCCGATTTCTTCCAGACGCTTGCACAGGATCGGGTCGTCGCTGGTGTAGACCATGACGTCGAAGCCGTCCTTCACCAGCGTTTCCGCGGCGGCTAGGGTCTGCACCACGTCGGGGTAGAGGGTCTTCTGGTCGCCGAGAACCTCCAGCTTCACCAGGTTGTGGCCGTCGAGCAGTTCGCGCGCGAGGCGGCAGGTGCGCACCGCGTCGTCGGCGGTGTAGCAGCCGGCGGTGTTCGGCAGGATCGTGTAGCGGTCGGGGGGCAGGACGTCGAGCAGGTTGGGCTCGCCGGGGTTCTGGCCGATGTTGGTGCGGCGGATGGCGACGGTGACGATCTGCGCGCCGGCGGCGTCGGTGGCGCGGCGGGTTTCGTCGAGGTCCTTGAACTTGCCGGTGCCGGTGAGCAGGCGGGATGCGTAGGCCTTTCCGGCGATGACCAGGGGGTCCGCGGGCGGCGCAAAGAGGGCAGGGAGCGTCATCCGCGAATTTTAGCAGCGGCGCCGCCGCCGCCGGGCATCGACCGCCTGTCGTACAGCTCGCGCCGAAACCCGGATGCGTGGCCGCTGCGGGTGCGCGGCTACGTTGGGTCCAGTCAGCAGGATGCAACTGGCCCGGATCGGGGGAGCGTTCCCCTGCGCTGCTCCCACCGGCGACGCTCTTGCTACGCGCGGTTTACACCGTGCGGTCTGCTAATGGCACACCCGGTGCGAGCCGGGGCCGCAAAGCCACGGATCCCGGACGACTCCCTCCGTCCGCGATGGCCGGACCACCATACCGCCGGTGTTTACCGCGCGTCACCTGCAAAGCGTCGGCCTCGTTCGGACGCGCTGCCCGCCGGTATGGGGGCGGCTGCGCTTTCCACGGCAAGGTCTGTCTTCTTCGGCAGGACGCGCTGCCCGACGGGACGGGGGTGCTCCGCCCCTCCGGACGGCATCCCTGCCTTTAG
>NZ_BAAGSX010000011.1:0-86986 GCF_054782215.1 Lysobacter terrae | reverse complement strand
TGACGCGACGCCCCCTCACCCTGCGTCGCTAGCGCGACGCTTTCCCTCTCCCCGCAAGCGGGGCGAGGGGACGCCGATGGTCAAGCCCCCGGCTGCCAGGCGTAACTAAGCTTCAAAAACAAACTGCGATCACTACTGAAGAGCTGCTGGAACTCGTCATCCGAGTACCCACCCTGCGAGTAACCCGCATACAAAGCACTACGCGGATTGAGCTTGTACGAATACAGCAACTGCGCAGCGATATCGCGGAAGTCCTCATCGACGCTGCGCGTATACAGCGACTGATCGCGCTCGATGTGGCTGCCCTGCAGCGAAAGCCGCAAACGCTGGCGCGGATCGAACTGCCAACTCAAGCGCCCATCGAGCACCTGCGCGACGAACGCAGTCCCACCGCCGCGGCGCAGACGCTGCCGCGTGTAGTTGAGATTGATGTTGACGCCAGTGCCCACGTCCCACTGCAGCGACGGCTCCCATTCCACGACATCGCCCGTCTGCGACGCCAACAGATCGAGCTGCTGGCCCACGCGCACGAACGACATCAGCTTCAGCCCCGACACCGGCACGATCTCCCCGTACAACGTGCCCCAGCGCTCATCGAACATCTGCCCGTTCCAGAAGCGCACGCGAGTGAGACCACCGAGTTCGTAGTACCCCTGGCGCGAAGCACGCGCACTCAGATAACCCTCCAGCTCGCGTTCGAGCAATCGGCCGTCGAAACGATGCGTGATGTCCCAGTCGCCGTTGAACTCGATGCGGCTGATCGCCGAACCGTTCGGACGGAACCAGGTGTGGCCGCCGCCGATCACCGACTTGCGGTAGCCGACCTGGGTAATGAAACCCAAGTCGGAACGGAAGCCCGGATCGATGTCGTAGTGCCCCACATTGCCGCGCCAATTGCGGCTGCCATAGCTGTAGTTGAGATACAGCGCATTCCCCGCCGGCGCGGTGTCGGCCAGGTTGAAGCCATCCGGATAATGCGAATCGCTGCGCAACCACTGCCCGCGCAACGTGTGCTCGTCCTTCTGCCAGCGCGCGTCGACGCCGGCCAGCGCATTGCGGTAATCGCCGCCGCCGCGCCAGGTCGCGACCCCACCGATGCTGGTGTGGGCATCGACGTCGTAGCGATAGCGGCCGACGAAATCATCGACGGATTGGTCCAGATCCCGGAACGACGAGCCCAGCACCCCCGGCACCAGCAGTTGCGTGGTCGCATCGCGCGCGGCGATCACACCATAAGCCTGCTGACCGTTGCGACCGGTGACACGCAGACCGACATCGGGATCGGCGATCTGGCGCGTATAGAGCACCTGCAGCGGCGTGGTGAAGTAGTCCGCACCCTCCATGAAGAAGGGCCGCTTCTCCGGGAAGAACAGCGCGAAGCTGGTGTTGAGATCGAGCTGCGCCTCATCCGTCTCGACCTGCGAGAAATCCGGATTGAGCGTGCCGTTGAGCGTGAGGTTGGGGCTGGGCGCCCAGGCCACGTCGAGGCCAGGCTCGATGTCCGTGCCCTCGCTGGTCCACGGCGCATCCGGCCCGTCGCGATGCTCCGCGTGGACCATCGTCAGCGTCGGAACGATTTCCAGATTGCGGCCCTGCTTCACCCCGGCGAAGCCCTCGGCCTTGTCGAAGGTGCAGGTCAGGCAGCGCGAACCGCGCGGAACCCGATTGCTGAAGTACTGATAGCGGAATTCGCGCGGACGGATGCGCAGGAAGGTAATGCCCCAGCGGCGCGGGCCGTCGGTCGCGGCGAAGCGCAGCGTCGCGAACGGAATGCGCATCTCCACGTCGTAGCCGCTATCGGTGATCTGCGCCGCGCTGGACCACAGCCCGTCCCAGGAATCGTCCTCGTTGCCGGTGGCCTCCTCCTTGATCAGGTCGGCCTGCACGCCCAGCGGATTGACGAAGAACTCGTAGGCGCGACGCTGGTCGTCGAAGGTGTCGAGCATGATCCCGGCGAAGTCGTCGCTGTACAGCGCATCGCGATCGCGCAGGAACGCCTGGATCCGCGTCGGGTCCGGGTCTTCTGCATGGAAGGCGATCAGCACCGCGTCGTCGGTATAGGCGATGCGCGCAGTGGTCTTCACCGCCGCAGGCAGGTTGTCGCCGGGCGAGACCTCGTAGGCGATATCCACGGGCGCCGCCTGCGCCCACAGCGCGTCGTCGAGCTTGCCGTCGACCACGATGTCGCCATCGATGCGGGGAATGCTGAGGGGAGCGGACGCAAAAGCGGGGAGGGCAGCCAGCGCGAGCAGGCCGCCAAGGAATCGGGTCGGATGCATCCGGCTATTGTCCAGGACTGGCGATTTTGCCGACCCTGTCGAAAGTCCGGGGGGTGGCCGGGGAGGGCTTGCTGGCGTGGCGCTACACTCCGCGAATTCCGACAACCGCAGGCCCCGTTCGATGCGCCACACCCTTCTCACCTTGTCCCTGGCGGCCGTGCTGGCCGCTGCCGCCGGCTGCCAGCGCGACGCCGCCCCGGCCGGCAATGCCCCGGCCGCTACCGCCACCGCACCCACGGCCGCCGCGCAGATGATCGACGAGCATTCCTATGCCGAACCGGACAAGGTCAAGGTCAAGGACCTCGCCCTCGAACTCAAGGTCGACTTCGACAAGAAGGTCATCGACGGCGCCGCGACCCTGACGCTGGACTGGCTGGACAAGAACGCCACGCAACTCAACCTCGACTCGCGCGATCTCAACATCAGCAAGATCGTGGGCGAGCGCAGCGACGGCAAGTGGGACGACCTGAAGTTCACGCTGGCGCCGGCCGACAAGATCCTCGGCAGCAAGCTCACCATCGAAACGCCCACGCGCAATCCGCGCGTGCGCATCACCTACACCACCTCGCCCAACGCCTCCGGCCTGCAGTGGCTGACCGCGGCGATGACCGAGGGCAAGAAGACGCCCTTCATGTTCAGCCAGTCGCAGCAGATCCATGCGCGTTCGTGGGTGCCGCTGCAGGACACGCCCAGCGTGCGCTTTACGTACACCGCGCACGTGCTCGCGCCCTCCGACACGATGGTGGTGATGAGCGCCGCGATGGAGCCCGGCAACGACGCCAGCGGCGACAAGCGTGACGGCGACTACACGTTCAAGATGTCGAATCCGATCCCTTCGTACCTGCTCGCGATCGGCGTCGGCGACCTGGTGTTCAAGCCGATCAGCCAGCGCAGCGGCGTATGGGCCGAGCCGGCCGCGGTCGGCCGTGCCGCCAACGAGTTCTCGGACACCGAGAAGATGATCCAGACCGCGGAGAAGCTGTACGGCCCGTACCGCTGGGAACGCTACGACATGCTGCTGCTGCCGCCGTCGTTCCCGTACGGCGGCATGGAGAATCCGCGCATGACCTTCCTGACGCCGACCGCGATCGTCGGCGACAAGTCGCTGGTCTCGCTGATCGCGCACGAACTGGCGCACAGCTGGTCGGGCAACCTGGTCACCTTCTCCACCGCCAAGGATGCGTGGCTCAACGAAGGCGTCACCTCCTACGTCGAAGGCCGCATCGACGAAGAGCTGTACGGCAAGGACCGCGCCGACATGGAGCGCGTGATCGCCATCAATGAGCTGAAGCAGGAGTTCACCGAGGAGAACAAGCCGCTGCAGGTGCTCGCCGGCAAGCCAGGCGAACTCAAGGATCCGGACGACAACCTGACGTCGACCGTCTACACCAAGGGCGCGTGGTTCATGTCGTTCCTCGAGCAGCGTTTTGGCCGTGCCGACTTCGACGCGTTCCTGCGCGGCTACTTCGACCACTTCGCGTTCCAGTCGATCTCCTCGCAGCAGTTCGCCGACTACGCCAAGGCCAACCTGCTCGACAAGTATCCGGGCAAGGTGACGCAGGCCGAGTTCGATGAGTGGCTGCACCAGCCGGGTATCCCGGCCACGGCGCCGCAGGTCACCTCGGCGCGCTTCGACGCGGTGGATGCGGCGCGCAAGGCCTTCCTCGACAGCGGCGCGCTGCCTGCCGCGGACGCCACCAAACAGTGGACGACGCAGGAATGGGTGCACTTCATCGAAGGCATGCCGGAAACGCTCAAGCCCGAACAGCTGGCTGCTCTGGATGCCGCGTTCCACTTCACCGGCACGCCCAATGGCGAGATCGCGCAGCGCTGGTACCCGCTGGCGGTGCGTAGCGGCTACACCCAGGCGAATGCCGAGATCGCGAAGTTCCTGCAGCGCGTCGGCCGCCGCAAGCTGATCATGCCGACCTACAAGGAGCTGGTGAAAACGCCGGAAGGGCTGAAGCTTGCCGAAGAGGTGCTGGCCAAGGCGAAGCCGGGCTATCACCCGATCACCACGGGCTCGGTGGAAGCGACCATTGCCGAGGCCAAGGCCGGCAAGCACTAAGCGATGCGCCTGCGTCGTCCAGCACGTACGGCCGCCCTGGTGGCGGCCGTATTGCTTGCGTCACTGATCGCGATCATGGCGGTCGCGATCGCGCTCGATCCGTACCGGCTGGTGCGCGCGGAATTCATTCGCCAACGACTCGACGCGGGGCTGTCGCGCGGCCAGATCGACGTCGCCGGCCACCGCTGGGTCTACGCCTACAGCGACGATGCGCCCGCCGATGCGCCGGTCGTCGTGATGATCCACGGCTTCACCGGCATGAAGGAAAATTGGTATCCGCTGGCCGAGCGTCTGCGCGGCCGCTACCGGCTGCTGATTCCCGATCTGCCCGGCTGGGGCGAAAGCCAGCGCAGGCCGGGCGAGGATTACGGCTTCATCGCGCAGAGCGAACGCGTGGATGCGTTCGTGCGCGCGTTGTCCCCAAAGGGGCCGGTAGTCCTGCTCGGGCATTCGATGGGCGGCGGCATCGCTGCGCTCACCGCGGCGCGTCATCCCGAGGACATCGCGCGCGTTGCGCTATTGGATGCCGCGGGCGTCCGCTTCCAGGACAACCGCTTCGGCCGCGAAGTGCTGGCGGGAGAAAATCCGTTCGCCGTCACCGACGCTGCATCGCTGCAACGCTACCTCGACACGGTCTACTACGACGCGCGGGTCAAGCCCGCCGTTCCCTGGCCCGCGTCCGTCGGCCTGATCGAGCGCCGCCGCGGCGATGCGGGTTTCGAGCAGTCCGTGCTCGACCACATCGGTCGCGGCCTCGAGCGCTTCCTGCCGGGGGAGGAAGCCGCGCAGATCCATCAGCCGGCCTTGTTGCTGTGGTGCCGGCAGGACGCCGTGATCGATCCCAGCGCGCTTGGGCTGTACGCTGCGCGCATCCCGCAGGCGGAGCAGGTGATGCTCGACGGCTGCGGCCACATGTCTCTCATGGAACGTCCCGATGCGGTCGCGACCGCGGTAGAGGCGTTGATCCAGACACCCCTTACCTCCAAAGCATCGAAGCGATGAAACCGAACCGACTCGCCCTGATCCTCGCCTCCGCCCTGACCCTCGCCGCCTGCGACTCCGCCGAACAGCAGAAGGCCGCCGCGCAAGCCGCCGCCACCGCGCAGGCCGCCGCCAAGGAACAGAAGGCGCAGGAGCTGGGCAAGCAGTTCGACACCCAGTACGCGCAGCACAACTGGGTGCTGGCCCGCGCGCATGGCGAAGAACTGGTAGTCATGTACCCCGACAGCCCGGTCACCGCGCGCATCCGAGCGCAATACGAGGAAGCCAAGGCCAAGGCCGAGCAAGCGCGCGAGCAGCAGCGCATGGTCGCGCTGTGGGAATACCAGAGCGTCGAGGTCAAGGGCGGCCACCAGCTTTCCGCCGCGATCTATTCGAAGAAGCCGGTAGACACCGGCGTGGGCACTGCGCAGCCGGTGCGCCTGATCTTCCGCGATCACCCATCGTGGGGACGCAGCAGCTACCTGGTCCTGGCGAACGGCGATTTCGACTGCTACGGCGGTTGCAAGGTGCAGGTGACGCTCGATGACAAGGCGCCGAAACCGATGGCGGCGTCGCGTCCCAAGACCGACGAGGCGATCGCGATGTTCATCGAGGACGAGCGCGTGCTGTGGCGCATGGCCGGCAGCGGCGCGAAGACGATGACCATCGAATTCCCGGTCAAGATGGGCGGCAAGCGCACCGCGGTGTTCGAAGTCGGTGGGTTGGACAAGGGCAAGTTGCCCAAGTGGTGATTCGGCGACGGCTCCAACGAGCGCTCCAACGAGCGTTTCACGCCGCGCGGCTGCGAGCGGAGTAAGCTCAACCGCGACGGCGCCCGAAGCCTGCAGGCCAGCGGTGCCCGGCCGGCGCCGCAGGATGCGCGCGCCGCGTCCACCAGCGGCGCCGCCGTATTGGACAATAGGCGGATGCCTCGCGGAGGGAGTCATGTTGTCCCCACGCCTGCACAACCTGCTCGACGAGCACCATTCGCCCTACCAGACCCTCGTCCACGACCGCACCGTCACAGCGCACGAGACCGCCGCCGCTTCCCACGTCCTGCAACAGCAGTTCGCCAAGACGGTGATGCTCAAGGTCGACGGCAAGCTGGCGATGATGGTGATGCCGGCGGCCTATCGCGTCGATCTCACGCGTTTGTCGCGCGCGCTCGGCGGCGACATGGTCGAACTCGCCAGCGAAACCGAATTCAAGGACGCCTTCGCCGATTGCGAGGTCGGCGCGATGCCGCCGTTCGGCCATCTCTACGGCATGCCGGTGTATGTCGATTCGCGCCTGGCGCAGCAGCCGGAGATCGCCTTCAACGCCGGCTCCCACACTGATGCGGTGCGGATGCCATACGAGGAATTCGAGAAGCTGGCGCAACCGGAACTGCTCTGGCTCGCGCATGTGATGTGAGCGGACGCTGCGGGGGAGCCGCTCGCGCTCTCCCGTCGGCGTATCGTCCGAGGTGATGAAGCTTGCCGCCGATCCGGTGGCTGGGATGCGCAGCGCGCGCAGTTTTTTTGTGCCTTTCGACCCGAGGGAAATAGCTGCACAGAACTAAGGAGCAAACGATGGACCGTGTACTCAGAGACTGGATTGCACCCGCGCTGATCGGCGCCGCGGGACTGGCCACCGCATCGGTATGCGAAGCCAAGACGCTGCTGTTTTCCGGCATGACCTGGACGGTACGTCCGAACGGGCAGGGCGGCCCGCGCAACAACAACTGGTGCGAGAACAACGCCTACGTCGATGCGATCGGCGACCTGCATTTGCGGATCACCTATTCGAAGGGCAAATGGTGCGCGGCGGAGATCGTCAGCGACACGCGGATGGCTTACGGCACGTATCAGTTCCAGCTCAAGAGCCGCGTCGATCTGCTGGATCGCAATGTGGTGCTGGGGCTGTTCAACTATCCGACGGCCGACGTCGGAGCCGACGGCACCAACGAGATCGACATCGAATTCGCCAAGTGGGGCGATGCACGCGCCGACATGCTCAACTACACCGCGTGGCCGGTGCAGTCTTCCCTGGGGCCATGGGGCAATACGTTTCCGCTCGCGCTCAGCGGCGACTGGAGCACGCATCGCTTCATCTGGCAGCCCACGTTCATTCGCTTCCAATCGACGCACGGGCACTACGACGACAACCGCTTCCCGATCGCGGACTGGACGTTCGCCCCTGCCGACTACGCCAAGCGCATCGCGCATTCGGCGATGCCGGTGCACATAAATCTGTGGTTGATCGCGGTGCCGTCGAACAAGAAGCCGGTCGAGGTGATCATCAGCCGGTTCACATACACGCCGTAGCGCCGCACGGGGCGGCGCGTCCGGAGCGTAGTCAGTCCGCTGGCTGCGGCGTCGCCGTTACCGGCGCGGCCGGCGTCGCCAGCCGCCGGCGGAACTCGCGCCGCAGCAACAGCAGGCTGACGATCGCCTGGAACGCGACCGTGGCGATCGACAGCATCCAAATCTGTCGCAGTTGGAAGCCGGGCCGCGTCGACAGCCACAGTGCGGGCAGCGCGAAGGTCAGCAGCCGCGTCGCGGTGCTGGCCAGCGCAGGCCACGTATTGCCCAATGCCTGGAACATGCCCGAGCAGGTGAAGACCAAGCCGGAGGCAAGGAAATTCCAGGAGATGTAGCCGAGGAATTCGCCTGCTATCGCGATCACCGCGGTGTCCTGGGTGAAGCCGCGTACCAGCAGTTCCGGTCGCCACTGGCATAGCAGCGTGAGCGTCAGCATGATCGCACCGCCGTACAGCGCGGCGTACTTGAACGTATCCCGCACCCGCTGGGCATGCCCGGCGCCGACGTTCTGTCCGGCCACCGGCGAAGCGGCGAACGCGATCGCCATCACCGGCAGGAAAATCGCCTGCATGACGCGCGAACCGATACCGAACCCGGCTTGCGCCGCTGCGCCGAAATCGCGGATTACCCAGTAGATGACGCCCAGGTAGAGGAACACCAGGACGAATTCGCCGCCGGGCGGCAAGCCGATCCGCAGGATGCGCCGCCACACGTCGAGGCGAACGCGCCACTGGCTGCGATCGAAACCGACGTAGTGCTCCAGGCGCAGGAAGTACAGCGTCATCAAAATCACGCCGACGCCGATCGCCAGCGAGGAGGCCAAAGCGGCACCGGCCACGCCCATCGGCCGGCCCGTGCCCCAACCGGCGATCAGCACCGGCGCGAGAATCGCGTTGAGCACGACCGTCACCACCTGCACCAGCATGCTCGGCTTGGCGATACCGGTGCCGCGCAGCGCGGAGCCCATCGAGATCAATGCGAACTGCAATCCCAGCGCGGGCAGGAACCAGTAGAGGTAGGTGATGCCCGCGGCCGTGGTCGCGGCATCGGCGCCGAGTTTGCGCATGAATGCCGCGGCGAACGCATAGCCGCCGAGCAGCACCACGACGCCGCAGACGGCCGACAGCAGGAGGCTTTGATTGAACACCAGGTTGGCATCGGCCTGATCCTTGCGGCCGACGGCCTGCGCGATCAGCGCCATGGTGCCGACGCCGAGCACCTGGGTCAGGCCCATGACGATGAACTGCAGGTTGCCGGCGGTGCTGACGCCGGCGATGGCGGCGTCGCCGAGGTGGGCGACGAAGTACAGGTCGATCAGCACGTAGAGAGTCTGGAACAGCATGCCGATCGCGATCGGTATGGCCATCCGCATCAGGTGCTTGGGGATGGAGCCTTGGGTCATGTCGTGCATAGGAGCCTCGCGCGCGCTTCGCCTATCAGGATCGCACTGAAGGACCTTGCCCGTCATCTCAGCGCAAGCTGGTGTCCATTTTGACTTTTGTTTTTCTTTGCGAGCGGCTCGTCGTTGCTATCAGCAGGGCAGGCGGTGCCGGTGGGCAGTCGCGACACGCCGTGAATCCATCCATGGAGGCTTGGTCAGCGGCATCCATGCCGCTGACAGTCGCGCCTACCCACCGGCACCGCCTGCCCTCCATACATCTCGGGCGCGTTGGCAAAAGAGCGAAAGCAACTCGCTGCGCTCGCCCCCCTCATCTGCCCTTCGGGCATCTTCTCCCCGCACGCGGGGAGAAGAAGGAGCAAGTAGAGCGCGCGACCGAAGCGGCGGTCTGCACGTTTGCGGTGAGCGCTGCCCGGCGGGATGGGGGTGCGGAGAGCGGACCAGGATGGTCCGCGGCCCCGACTAAAGGCAGGGATGCCGTCCGGAGGGGCGGAGCACCCCCGTCCCGTCGGGTAGCGCGTCCTACCGAAGCCGACCGCTCTTCAACCTGCAGAAACAAATGCAAAGTCGCTGGATCCACGCCTAAGCGGGGATGACGAGCAACAGCGAAAGACAAAAAGAGAGGCCGCCTTTCGGCGGCCTTCTTCGCAAGTCAAACAAGAGGCAAGCTCAAAGCGCGTACCCGAACTGCTGCTTGAACTGCTCCGCGAATTCTTCGTAATCGAAGCGCTGATTCTGCGTGCCCGGATGCTCCACCTTCAGCGCGCCCATCAGGTTGCCGATGCGGCCGATGGTCATCCAGTCGTAGCCCTTCTCGATGCCGAAGATGAGACCCGCGCGGAAGGCGTCGCCACAGCCGGTCGGGTCGGTGACGCGGCGCTCGTGCGCCGGCGGCACGTCGAACTTCTGCTCCACCGTGTGGATCTCCGCGCCCTTGGGGCCGCGCGTGCATATGTAGGCCTTCACTCGCGAGACGATGTCCTTCTCGCTCCAACCGGTGCGTTCCTGCAACAGGTTGGACTCGTAGTCGTTGACGGTGACATAGTCCGCCAGCTCGATGAAGTCGCGCAGCTCGGCGCCGTTGAACAGCGGCATCGCCTGGCCCGGGTCGAAGATGAAGGGAATGCCGGTCTCGGCGAATTCCTTCGCGTTCTGCAGCATGCCTTCGCGGCCGTCGGGGCTGACGATGCCGAAGGTGACACCCGGCACGTCCGTCACATGGTTCTCGTACGACCGCATCATCGCGCCCGGATGGAAGGCGGTGATCTGGTTGTTGTCGTGATCGGTGGTGATGAAGGCCTGCGGCGTGAACAACTCGTCGATCACCTTGATGCGGTCCATGCGCACGCCCATCTGCTCGAAGTGCTCGCGGTACGGGCCGAAGTCCTGGCCGACCGTCGCCATCGGGATCGGTTCGCCGCCCAGCAGCTTGAGGTTGTAGGCGATGTTGCCCGCGCAGCCGCCGAACTCGCGGCGCATGCGCGGGACCAGGAACGACACGTTGAGGATGTGCACCTTGTCCGGAAGGATGTGGTTCTTGAACTGGTCCGGGAACACCATGATGGTGTCGTAGGCCAGCGAGCCGCAGATCAAGGCTGCCATCGGGGAAGTCGTCCTGAGTCGTGAGCCCCGGGGCCGGGGCCGAAATTTGGAATGTGAACTGGGAACCGAAGCGGGCGTGCCTGGGGCCTGCCCGGAGGCGGCTGGGAGCCGCGCGGCGCGTAGGGTAGCCGCTGGACCCGCGACCGGCCAGCGCCTAAGTGCTTTTTGGGCAATATTTCCTTGTCTGGACAAGGGCCTGGGCGTAGTCTACCGGGCTCTCTGTGCCCCTTCCCCCATTCGGCAAAACGGCTGATTTCCTGATGTTCAAGAAGTTCCGCGGGATGTTCTCCAATGACCTGTCCATCGACCTGGGCACGGCCAATACCCTCATCTATGTCCGCGGGCAGGGGATCGTCCTGAACGAGCCTTCCGTGGTCGCAGTGCGCCAGGACCGCCTGGTCGGCGGCAACCGCTCGGTCGCGGCGGTCGGGTCCGAGGCCAAGCAGATGCTCGGCCGTACCCCCGGCCACATCAACACGATCCGGCCGATGAAGGATGGCGTCATCGCCGACTTCACCTACACCGAGGAAATGCTCAAGTACTTCATCCGCAAGGTGCACAAGTCGCGCTTCCTGCGCCCCAGCCCGCGCGTGCTGGTCTGCGTGCCCTGCGGCTCGACCCAGGTCGAGCGCCGCGCGATCAAGGAGTCGGCCGAAGAGGCCGGCGCCCGCGAGGTCTACCTGATCGAAGAACCCATGGCCGCCGCCATCGGCGCCGGCATGCCGGTGACCGAGGCCCGCGGCTCGATGGTCGTGGACATCGGCGGCGGCACCACCGAAGTCGCGGTCATCGCCCTGAACGGCATCGTCTACTCGCAGTCGGTGCGCATCGGCGGCGACCGCTTCGACGAAGCCATCATCAGCTACGTCCGCCGCACCTACGGCACCCTGATCGGCGAAACCACCGCCGAGCGCATCAAGCTCGAGATCGGCTGCGCCGTGCCGCAGAAGGACCCGCGCTCGATGGAGGTCTCCGGCCGCAACCTCGCCGAAGGCGTGCCGAAGATGGTGAAGATCAACTCGAACGAGGTGTACGAGGCCCTGCGCGAACCGCTCGCTGGCATCGTCGCCGCGATCAAGCTGGCGCTGGAACAGACCCCGCCGGAACTGTGTGCCGACGTGGCCGAGCGCGGCATCGTGCTCACCGGCGGCGGCGCGCTGCTGCGCGATCTGGACCGCCTGATCAGCGAAGAGACCGGCCTGCACGTGCAGGTCGCGGACGATCCGCTGACCTGCGTGGCGCGCGGCGGCGGTCGTGCGCTGGAACTGGTCGACATGCACGGCAACGAGTTCTTCGCGCCGGAGTACACCTGAAGGTAGCGGGGAGCGGACACAGGAAGGGGGAGCGAACGTCTCTCGATGCGTCCTGTGATGCCGCTTCCAGCAGCTTCGGCCGACTTGGCGGATAGTCCGTTTTTTCCGGCGCGCCGGTGCAGTCCGGCGCGACGTGCGGGAACCCTCGTTCCCCATTTCCCTTTCCCTATTTGCGCTTTTTCCTTCGGCCCCTGACGTGCCTCCCTACGCCGGTCCTTCCGCAAACCGCTCTGGAGACATCGCCGAGACCCTGCGGCTGCTGGCGTATCTCGCCCTGGCCGTCGTCCTGATCGTGCTCGACCACCGCGGCGGCTGGCTCGCGCGCGCACGCCAACAGGCGCAGGTGATGATCCAGCCGGTGCGTGCAGTCGCCGGCCTGCCGGGGCGCGTGGTCCACGCCGTCTCCAACGACGCCGGCACGCTCAGCCAGCTCACCACCGAGAACCGCCGCCTGCGCAACGAGTTGCTCGTCACCCGTGCCCGCATGGCGCGCCTGGCCACGGTGAATGCCGACAACGCGCGCCTGCGCGGCCTGCTCGGCGCGTCCGAGCAGGGCAGCCTCGACGTGCAGCTGGCGCCGGTGCTCGACATCGACCTGGATCCCACGCGCCAGCGCCTGGTGCTGCGCGCGGGCAGCGGCGACGGCGTGCAGGTCGGACAGACCGTCATCGATGCAGGTGGTGTGGTCGGGCAGATCATCGAAGTCGCGCAACTGCAGTCGACCGTGCTGCTGCTGACCGATCCGGATCACGCCCTTCCCGTCGCCGTCGCGCGCAACGGGGTGCGCCTGGTCGCCTATGGCACCGGTCGCGCCGACCGGCTTGCGCTGGCGAGCGTGCCGCTGTCCAGCGACGTGAAGGTCGGCGACATGCTGGTCACGTCGGGCCTGGGCGGCCGCTTCGCCGCCGGGTTCCCGGTCGGCACGGTCACCGCCCTGCGCCCGGACGAAAGCCGCGCCTTCCTGGTCGGCGACGTGAAGCCGGCCGCGCAGCTCGATCGCGGCCGCGACGTTTTGTTGCTGCGTACCTTGCCGGTGCGGCCCGTGATCGGCGGTCTGCCGCAGACGGTTCCGTCGACGACAGAAACGGCCGCGGCAACCACCGACGCGAAGAAAGCGGCGACGGCTGCCGGCGCGAAATCGGGTACGACGCCGCCTAAGAGCACGGCACCCAAGCCGTCGCCTTCGCGTGCCGCACCGCTGACCGGCACCCGGACGGACGAGCGCAAACCCGAACCCAAGCAAGACGAGGCTACGCCCGCCAATCCGCCGCGCGTACCGGCCACGCCGCCCGAGCAGGAGCAACGCTGATGCGCTCGCGTTCGCCTTGGATTCTGCCCGTCAGCCTGCTCGTCGCATTGCTGCTGGCCTTGCTGCCGATGCCGCCGGTGCTGCAGACGCTGCGTCCTTACTGGCTGGCGCTGGCGATGGCTTATTGGGTGATCGAGGATCCGGATCGCGTGGGCCTGGGCTTCGCCTTCCTGGTCGGGCTGGCGGCCGATCTGGTGATCGGCAGCCTGTTCGGCGAACAGGCGCTGCGGCTGGTGGTCATCACCTTCATCCTGCAGCGCTTCCGCGCGCGCCTGCGCTTCTTCCCGATGTCGCAGCAGGCGCTGGCGATCGGTGCGCTGCTGCTCAACGACCGCATCGTGACGACGGCCGTGCACCTGGCCGTCGGTGAGCCGACGCCGATGTCGACCTCGTGGCTCTCGCCGCTGGTGGGCATGCTGCTGTGGATTCCGGTGTTCATGCTGCTCGACGGGCTGCGCATGGGCGGCTGGCGGAGGCGATGAGTTTCCGCCCGCGCCGCCGTGTGCTGAAGAATGCCGCGCTGGAGGCCGACCAGTTCCGCCGCCGCGCCTTCCTCGCTTTCGCCGGGGTGTTGCTCGCCCTGAGCAGCCTGGCGCTGTGGTACTTCCGCCTGCAGGTCTGGCAGCACAGCGAATACGTCACCCGCTCGGAAGAGAACCGCATCAAGCTGCGTCCGGTGGTGCCGGCGCGCGGCCTGATCTACGACCGCAAGGGGCGCATTCTCGCCGACAACGTGCCGGCGTTCCGCCTCGACGTGACGCCGAAGGACGCCGGCGACAGCAAGAAGTGGCTGCCGGAGCTGGCGAAGATCGTGTCGCTCTCGCCCGAGGACATCGCCAGCTACGAGGCCAACCGCCACGTCGCGCGCGGCTACAAGCCGGTGACGCTGAAGCTGCGTCTCACCGAGGAGGAAGCCGCGCGCTTCGCCGTCGACCGCTGGCGTTTTCCCGGTATCGAGCTGCAGTCCTATCTCAATCGCCGCTATCTCTATGCCGAATTGCTTTCGCACGTGATCGGCTACGTCGGTCGCGTCGACGCCAACGATCTGAAGACGATGAGCGAGAGCGACGCGGCGCTGAGCCACGTCGGCAAGACCGGCCTGGAGCGCTATTACGAGCAGGATCTGCGCGGCAAAGTCGGTTACGAGAAGATCGTGACGAACGTTGACGGCCGTCCCATGTACTCGGCCGGACGCGTGCCGGCGCAGCCCGGTGCGGATCTGCGCCTGAGCATCGACCTCGACCTGCAACAGGCGATGGTGACGGCGTTCGGCGACATGGACGGTTCGGCGGTGGCGATCGATCCGCGCACCGGCGAGATCCTGGCGATGGTGAGCCTGCCGGCGTACGACACCAACCTCTTCGTCAACGGCATCACGCACAACGACTACCGCGCGCTGATGGACGACCCGTCGCGGCCGCTGTTCAACCGCAACGTGCTGGGCGGCGGTCCGCCGGGTTCGACGGTGAAGCCGCTGATCGCGCTGGCCGGCCTCGACAGCGGGCTGCGCACGCCCGAGTACAAGGTGTTCTCCACCGGTACGTTCTACATTCCGGGGCAGCGCCGCGGCTGGCGCGACGCGCACGGCGCGGCGGGCTGGACCGACCTGCGCAAGTCGATCGCGCAGTCGGTGAACTTCTACTACTACAAGCTCGCCTACGAGATGGGCATCCAGCGCTTCGACGAGTACATGTACAAGTACGGCTTCGGCGCGAAGACGGGCATCGACCTGGCCGGCGAGAACATCGGCGTGGTGCCTTCGCCGGAGTGGAAGCGCAAGCGTTCGAAGGAAGGCTGGTATCCCGGTGAGACGGTGAACGCCGGCATCGGTCAGGGCTATTGGGTCGCGACCGTGCTGCAGCTGGTGCGCGGCACCGGTGCGATCGCCAATGGCGGTTCGCTCAACCGGCTGCATCTGGTCGACGACCGGCGCGATGGCTACGACCGGCCGTGGACGCCGTTGCCGCAAGGCACGCCCGTGCGCATCACCGAGAACATGAGCAACCTGCGCGCGGTGCAGGAAGGCATGATCGCGACCATCCACGGCGGCGGCACCGGTGCGGCGATGGCCCACGGCGCGCCTTACATGATGGCGGGCAAGACCGGCACCGCGCAGAAGATCAGCCGCAAGGGCAACCAGAGCTTCGATCCGCATTCGCTGCCGTACAACCTGCGCCACCAGGCGCTGTTCGTGGGCTACGCGCCCGCGGACAACCCGACGATCGCCGTCGCCATTTCGGTCGAACACGGTGGTTTCGGCGGCACCGCTGCGGCGCCGATCGCGCGCAAGCTGTTCGATGCCTGGCTGCTCGGCAAGATGCCGGAACCGGTCGAAGGCGTGACGCGTTCGCCGCAGGGCGGTGTGCTGATGGCCGGCCGCGCGCCGCCGCCGCCGGTGCAACCGCTGCAGCCGGCGGGTGCGGCGAATAGCGCGACGACTCCTGCGCCTGGCCAGCCGAGCGCGGCGCCGCAAATCCGTCCGGCACAACCCGCCTTGAAGCAAACCGCTCCGAAGCAGAGTGGACCTGCGCCCAGCGAGCCGACGCCCCCGCCAGAGGCCGCTCCCGAGCAAGACGTCCCGCCGACGCCGCCGGCACCGCAACAAACGGAGCCGACGCGATGAAGTTCCTGCTGCGCTGGCTGTTCGAACTGCTGATGCGCTTCCTGCGCACGGTGGACCTGCCGTTGCTGGGAGCTTTGTTGGCGCTGATGGCGATCGGCCTGGCCGTGCTCTACAGCGCCGGCGATCAGTCGATGCGCTTGGTGATCGCGCAGGGTTCGCGTTTCGCCATGGGCCTGGGCGTGATGTGGGCGCTATCGCGCCTGCCGCCGACGCAGCTGCGCAACTGGACGCCGTGGGTGTACGGGCTGTCGATCATTCCGCTGCTGATCGTGTTGGCGATCGGGCAGGGCAAGCACGGCAATCTGTGGATCAACCTGGGCGTCTTCTATTTCCAGCCGGCCGAAGTGCTCAAGCTGAGCCTGCCGATGATGGTGGCCTGGTATCTCAATCGCCGGCCTTTGCCGCCGCGCTTTGGCGTCGTGCTGATGGCGGCGGTCATCATCGGCGTGCCGACCGGACTGATCCTGCTGCAGCCGGACTTCGGCACCGCGATGCTGGTCGGCATCAGCGGCGCCTTCGTGCTGTATCTCGCTGGCCTGCCGTGGTGGTGGTTCGGCGCCGCGTTCAGCGCGATCGCGGCGATCGCGCCGGCGGCGTGGTTCTGGCTGCTGCGGCCGTACCAGAAGGACCGCATCCTCACCTTCCTCAATCCCGAATCCGATCCACTGGGCACCGGCTGGAACATCATCCAGTCGAAGATCGCGATCGGCGCCGGTGGCTTCACGGGCAAGGGTTGGGGCGAGGGGTCGCAGTCGCACCTCAACTACATTCCGGAGCACACCACCGACTTCATCTTCGCGGTGTTGAGCGAGGAGTTCGGTTGGCTCGGCGTGTTGTTGGTGCTGACGCTGTACCTGTTCGTGATCGGACGCTGCCTGTGGATCGCCTCCGGCGCCCGCGACGGCTACTCGCGTCTGGTCGCGGGCGCATTGGGCCTGGCCTTCTGCGTGTACGTGATCGTCAACGGCGGCATGATCGCGGGCCTGTTGCCGGTCGTAGGCGTGCCGATGCCGTTGCTCAGCTATGGCGGAACCTCGGCGGTATCGCTGCTGGCCGGCCTCGGCGTAGTGATGGCGGTGCACGCGCACCGACCGGTGCACGCGCGCTGACGCCTTTGCTCGTCATCTGCTCGTCATCCCCGCGAAGGCGGGGATCCAGCGACTTTGGCTTTATCTCCGTGGGTTTAAGAGCGGCCGGCTTCGGTAGGACGCGCTGCCCGATGGGACGCGGGTGCTCCGCCCCTCCGGACGGCATCCCTGCCTTTAGTCGGGGCCGCGGACCATCCTGGTCCGCTCTCCGCACCCCCATCCCATCGGGCAGCGCTTATCGCGAGCGTGCAGACCGCCGCTTCGGCGTCAATGCTCTTCTTCTCCCCGCTTGCGGGGAGAAGATGCCCAAAGGGCAGATGAGGGGGAGCGAGCGCAGCGAGTTGCCTTCGCTCTTATCAAAGCGCCGAGATGAGTGGGAGGGCAGGCGGTGCCGGGATCGCTGCCGCCGAAAGCGCACATCCCCTCACCCTGCTTCGCTGCGCGAAGCTGTCCCTCTCCCCGCAAGCGGGGCGAGGGAGGTTAGAAAAGGCCGTAGTAATGACTGAACGAATTTCGCCGCACGATTCACGAATCACGGCTTCGCTGCTACCCTCGGCCGCGATGACCCGATGCCCGTCCCCTGGCAGCGCGTGGATCGAACCGGTGCGACTCGCACTGGCCAGCGCGCTGACCCTCGCACTTGCTGCCTGCGCCACCCAGGCGCCGACGTCCCCAACCACCGCGCCTAAGCACAAGCGGGCCGCTGCGACGGCGTCCGCGACGCCTGCAGCACCCGGCATGACCGCCGCCGACGCGATCACCGCGTCCTTGCCGCCGCCGCAACCCCCGAGCGATGAAGTACGCGCGGCCTTCGTGGCGGAAACCGCGACCAAGTACGGCCTGGATCCGGCATACATCGAATCCGTCCTGGCCAAGGCACAGATCCGCGAAAGCACCGTCGCCGCGATGGCCCGCCCGGCGGAGACCAAACCCTGGCGCGACTACCGCCCCATCTTCATCACCCAACAGCGCATCGACGGCGGCCGCGCCTTCATCGCCGAACATCGCGAGCAACTCGCGCGCGTCGAAGCGCAGTACGGCGTACCCGGCGAAGTTATCGTCGCCATCCTCGGCGTCGAGACCAACTGGGGCGGCAACACCGGCAAGGCGCCCGTACTCGATGCCCTGTACACGCTCGCCTTCAACTACCCGCGTACCAACGCCCCCGACCGCATCGAGCGCGAGAACCAGCGCGAAGCCTTCTTCCGCGACGAACTCGCGCAGCTGATGAAGCTGGGCAAGGAAACCGGCTTCGACGTCACCACGCTCACCGGCAGCTACGCCGGCGCGATGGGCTGGGGCCAGTTCATGCCTTCCAGCTATCGCGCCTACGCCGTGGATGGCGATGGCGACGGCATGCGCGATCTGTTCAACGATCTCGACGACGTCTTCGCCTCGGTCGCCAACTACTTCGTGAAGAAAGGCGGCTGGGTTCGCGGCGAACCGATCATGGTGCGCGCGAGCTACACGCCGGGCGCGATCGCGCTGCCCGATTCCAACGGCGATCCGATCCACACACGGGCGACGCTGGAACAGGCCGGCTACAAACCGCTCGAGCCGGTACCGCCCGCCATCACCGGCGCGCCGATCATGCTCGACGGCGACAGCGACGAATACTGGCTGACGTTCCGCAATTTCCGCGCGATCTGGAGCTACAACAACTCCATTCGCTACGCGACCGCCGTGTACCAACTCGCGCAACTGATCGCGCAGCCCGCGGAAGTGACGCCACCGCCGGTGGCGCCAGCCGACAACCCGAACGGACAGCCCGGCGCATGAAGGCCTGGCTCACCGCAGTCCTGGCACTGGCCCTCGCGGCTTGCGCGGGCGCACCGAAGAAATCCGCACCCCCGCCGGCAACGGCGCGGGCGGAAGCGAAAGCGCAGAGCGAAGCCTCGCAGTCGTCGCGCAAGAAATCGCCCTACGCCGCGGCGCAGGAAGATCCGAGCAAGCGCGGCAACTACGTAGCCGGCGGACTGTATGCGCCCGGCGAGCGCGACAGCGTGCCCGACGACATTCCCGACGTCGACGCGATTCCCGAGCCCGAAATCACCGACGAACCGCGTTCGTCCGTGGGCAACCGCAAGACCTATTCGGTACTGGGCAAGAAATACGAAGTGCTGGACGACCCGCAGGGATACGTCGAAACCGGCATCGCCTCGTTCTACGGCAAGAAGTTCCATGGCCGCCGCACCTCGAACCTCGAGGTGTACGACATGTATGCCTTCACCGCGGCGCATAAGACGCTGCCGCTGCCCAGCTTCGCGCGCGTGACCAACCTGGACAACGGCAAGTCGGTGATCGTGCGCGTGAACGATCGCGGGCCCTTCCACGAAGGCCGGCTGATCGACCTGAGCTACGCAGCAGCGACCAAGCTCGGTTATGTCGGCCGCGGTACGGCGCGCGTCGAAGTGCGCGCGCTGACACCGCGCGACATGCAGGACGAGCGCGCGATGGCGGGACGAGAATCCCGACAAAAGCCGGAACCCGCAAAGCATGAGGCCGCGCCCAGCGCCATCGACCGCCTGGTGGCCGCGATGCCCGTCGCCACGGTCGCCGCCGCGGAACGCGGCGGTGCGCAAGCCAATACCGAGCAACGCTTCGACATGCGTCAAGATGGCCGGACGATGAGCGCGGCCGAATTCGACGCGTGGATGAAGTCGCGGCAGGTGCGCATCGCGACCGGCAAGCCGGGCGTGCCCGATACGGTGAAGGCTCCGATCGCCGCGGCAGATACGAACAAGAGCTCCATCGCTTCGGCCGAGGTTGTGAAGGCCGGCGCGGCCGCGCCCGAGCCGCGCGGCGAGCGCGTCTTCCTTCAAGTGGCTTCGTTCTCCGCCCGCGCCAACGCCGACCGCGCCCTGGCCGTGCTGCAGGGGGCCGGCATCGACACGGCCTCGCTGGCCGACGGCGAGGCCAACGGGCAGAAGGTCTGGCGCCTGCGCGTGGGACCGCTGGCGGCCGGCGTCGCCCCGGAACTGGCGGCACGGATCGCCGGCCTGGGCTTCGGCGCGCCAAAACGCGTGCGGGGGCCCGCGGTAGACCTGGAGACACGGTAAGGGTGATGCCGCGCCCGCGGCCGAGAAAGGCAAGCGACAGGCTGTTGTAGAACCCCCGATCCGGCCCGTCTTCACATCGGACGTGGAGCCGAACGCCACACTGCACTACGATTCGCCCAGTTTTTCCGACTTTTCTTAGTCGTCGACGTTTTTCCTTCCGCAGCACATAGGCCAGACCCCGGCCGCCGGAGCCACTCCCGCAATGAAATCCCGTTTCGCCCTCGCCGCCCTCCTGCTCACGTCGACGCTCGGCCTCGCCCTGGCGCAGACGCCCGCCCCCAAGCCCGCATTGCCGCCCGCCAGCGACGCGCTGCCGGTACCGCCGCCGCCGAAGGTGACCGGGACCGCCTGGGTGCTGATGGACGCCGCCAGCGGCAACGTCCTGGCCGGCGACAACTACGACACCCAGCTGGAGCCGGCGAGCATCACCAAGGTCATGACCAGCTACGTGATCGCCGCGGAAGTCGCCGGCGGCAAGGTCAAGGCCGATGATCAGGTGATGATGTCCGAGAACGCTTGGCGCACCGGTGGCGCCGGCACCGACGGCAGCTACAGCGGCTTCGAGGTCAACAAGACCGCGCCGCTGGAGCAGATGGAAAAGGGCATGGCGATCCAGTCGGGCAACGATGCCGCGATCGCACTGGCCGAGCACGTCGCCGGCAGCGAAGACGCTTTCGCCTCGCTGATGAACGCCTACGCCGCACGCATCGGCATGAAGAACTCGCACTTCGTCAATGCGACCGGCCTGTCGGCGCAAGGGCACTTTTCGACCGCGCACGATCTGGCGCTGCTCGGCCGCGCCTTCATCCGCGACTTCCCCGGTACCTACGCCTACAACAAGGTCAAGGAATTCACCGTCGGTCCGATCACCCAGCCCAACCGCAACCGCCTGCTGTGGCTGGATCCGACCGTCGACGGCATCAAGACCGGCCACCACTCCGGCGCCGGCTACTGCCTGATGGCTTCGGCCAAGCGCGGCGACCAGCGCCTGATCAGCGTGGTGATGGGTTCGACCTCCGACGATCAGCGCACCAGCGACAGCCAGGCGCTGCTCAACTGGGGCTTCCGTTTCTTCGAGACCCACAAGCTCTACGACGCCGGCAAGTCGATCGCCAAGCAGAAGGTATGGAAGGGCGCGACCGCCGAAGTGAACCTCGGCGTCGCCGAGCCGCTGCTGGTCACCGTGCCGCGCGGCCGCTACGCCCAGCTCAAGCCGTCGATGGACGTGCCCAAGACGCTGGTGGCACCGATCACCAAGGGCCAGAAGATCGGCACGGTGAAGGTCGTGCTCGACGGCAAGGTGATCGCGCAGCGTCCGATGGTGGCGATCAACGCAGTGGAAGAGGGCGGTTTCTTCAAGCGCCTGTGGGATGAATTCTGGATGTGGTGGGAGTCGAACTGATTAAGTGCTCTTCTCCCCGCATAGCGGGGAGAAGATGCCCGAAGGGCAGATGAGGGGCGGCGAGCGAAGCGAGCTTGCTTGTCCGGAATGCATCCGCATTCCCGTTCCTAGTGGCATCGAACCGATGGCCGGCGAGCACCAAGCCGGCCATCGCGTTTTTTGAGCTCACCACAAGGAACGCACATGAAAAACACCAGCCCCCATCGCACGCTTTTCCGTCTCTGCCTTATCGGCACCGCATTGGCGATGGCCGCAAGCCCCGCGCTGGCGCAACGCCAGAGCGCGCAGGACATGCGCAAGGATCAGATGCAGCAGATCCCGGTCTGCGCGAAGAAGCTCGGCACGATTTCGGTGCTCGAACCGGAAGACGCCACCAACTGGTGGACCGGCCAGCAGCTTCCCGCGCCGTCCAAGCTGATCAAGGTCTTCGTCAACAAGTCCAAGTGCTTCACTCTGGTCGATCGCGGCGCTGGCATGGACGCGGCGATGCGCGAGCGCGAGCTCTCCTACGGCGGTGAATTGCGCGGTCGTTCGAATGTCGGCAAGGGCCAGATCAAGGCGGCCGATTACGTGATGGTTCCCGACCTCGTCGCGCAGAACAGCAACGCCGGCGGCACCGGCGTGGGCGCGCTGGTCGGCGGACTGCTGGGCGGCAGCCGCGGCGCCGCGCTGGGCGGTGCGCTCAACTTCAAGAAGAAGACCGCCGACGTGGTGCTGACCATCACCGACGTGCGTTCGTCCGAACAGGTGGCGATGGCCGAAGGCAGCGCGAAGAAGACCGATATCGGCTTCGGCGCGGGCGCCGGCCTATGGGGCGGCAGCGGCCTGGGCGGCGCGGGCGTCGGCGGTTATGCCAACACCGAGATCGGCCAGGTCATCACCATGGCCTACCTGCAGGCCTACAACGACGTCGTCGCCCAGCTTGGCGGGCTGCCGGAGAACGCCTCCGCGGCCAACGCCCAGCAGGCGGTGACCGTGAACAAGCCGGCGCGCTTGTTCACCGGCCCGGATGGCAAGAAGGCGGTCCGCTCGCTCGACGTCGGCATGATGCTGTACCCGACCGGCACCAAGCAGGGCGTGATGTGGGAAGTCGAGGACGAGCTGGGCAACAAGGGCTGGGTCTCGTCGACCCTGCTGGGGCTGTCCAAGTAAGCGCCGCGCGCACGACACCAAGCAAAAGGGCTGCCATCGGCAGCCCTTTTTGTTTCGGTGCAATTATTCGGGGCGACGACTAGGCCACTGTCACTAGATCCGCAGGAAATACGGAATCGCCATCAGCGCCGCGCCCAGCAGCACCATGATCCAGACGGTCGATACGAAATAGGGAAACACCATCAGCACGAGCCCGCAGACGAGCGGGACCGGGGCGCTCTGGCGCTTGCCATAAATGAAGAAGCCCAGCCCGATGGAGCTGAACAACACTCCGCAGAACAGTGCGGCGACATCCATCGAAGTGGTCCGGCGGCGGGATTGGGCGCATCCTACGCTCCCTTGGGTTATCCGGCCCCGTCCCCATTTTCCCGGCCATGGAAATCAAGTCCGACAACCCCGAACACGGCTTCCAGTTCCCCGGCAGCTTCGAACTCAGCGCCATGGGCGCCGCCGATGCGGGCCTCGAGCGTGAATTGCCGCAACGCCTGCTCGACGCCGGTATCGAGGTGGAAACCGAGACCGTGCAGTGGAAGCACTCGTCCAACGGCAAGTACGTCTCGGTCCGGATCAGCTTTCGCGCCGAAAACCGCGAGCAGTACGACCGCGCCCACCAGGTGCTGCGCGATCATCCAGAAGTGAAGTGGACGCTGTGAAGTGGACGCTGTAACCGTTTCGGCAGGCGATCCGGCCTGCGTCTCGTCCGCGGCGGACGCAACGACGGCGAGTCCGGCGCTGTTGCGCGACCTCGGCCGCCAGCCCTACGAACCCGTCTGGCGCGCGATGCAGGCCTTCACCGACGCGCGCGACGACGCCACGCCCGACGAGCTGTGGCTGGTCGAACACGATCCCGTCTTCACCCTGGGCCAGGCCGGCAAGGACGAGCACGTGCTGATGCCGGGCGACATCCCGGTGATCCACGTCGATCGCGGCGGCCAGGTGACCTATCACGGTCCCGGCCAGATCGTGCTGTACCCGCTGCTCGACCTGCGCCGGCTAAAGGTCGGCGTGAAGGAATACGTCTGCAAGATCGAGCAGGCGATGATCGACACCCTCGCGGACTGGAACATCCATGCCGCGCGCAAGGACGGCGCCCCCGGCGTCTACGTGAACGGGGCCAAGATCGGCGCCCTGGGCATCCGCGTCCGCCACGGCTGCACCTTCCACGGCCTGGCCTTCAACATCGCCATGGACCTGGAGCCCTTCATGCGGATAAATCCTTGCGGATACGCGGGGTTGCAGGTGACCTCGATGCTAGACTTGGGCGGCCCTTCCAGCCTGGATGCGGTCAAGCCGGTGCTCGTGCAGCACATCGCCCGTTTGTTCGGGTTGTCGGTGCAGCCCGCCGTTGCCCCTGAACTCCCTGTCGTCGCCTGAGTCGCCCATGTCGTCCGCATCCGATTCCCCCAAGACCATTCCCCTCGAGGTCGTGGCCGGCGACGCGCCCGCGGCGCTGCAACCCGGGGTGAAACAGCTCGGCGGCGACAAGATCGGCCGTTCGCCGGTGCAGTTCGCCGACGCGCCGGTGCTGCGCAAGCCGTCCTGGATCCGCGTGCGCATCCCATCGGGCAATTCCGTGCAGCAGCTCAAGGCCAAGCTGCGCGAGAACCGCCTGGTCACGGTGTGCGAGGAAGCCAGCTGCCCGAACATCCACGAGTGCTTCAGCCACGGCACCGCGACCTTCATGATCCTCGGCGAGGTCTGCACGCGCCGCTGCTCGTTCTGCGACGTCGCCCACGGCCGGCCCAAGCCGCCCGATCCGGCCGAGCCGCTGCATCTGGCGCAGACGATCAAGGACATGGCCCTGAAGTACGTCGTGGTGACCTCGGTCGATCGCGACGACCTGCGTGACGGCGGCGCGTCCCATTTCGTCGACTGCATCGCCGCGATCCGCGAGTTCAGCCCGCGCACCAAGATCGAGATCCTCACCCCCGACTTCCGCGGCAAGGGCCGCATGGAACGCGCGCTGGAGATCCTCAAGGTCAATCCGCCGGACGTGTTCAACCACAACATCGAGACGGTGCCGGACCTGTACACCAACGTGCGCCCGGGTGCCGACTACCAGTGGTCGCTGACCCTGCTGCAGAAGTTCAAGCAACAGCATCCGGAGCTGCCGACCAAGAGCGGCATCATGCTCGGCCTGGGCGAAACCATGGAGCAGGTACAGGCGACGCTGCGCGACCTGCGCGCGCACGACGTCGACATGGTCACGATCGGCCAGTACCTGCAGCCGACCGCGCACCACCATCCGGTCCTGCGCTATTGGACGCCGGACGAGTTCAAGCAGCTGGAAACCTACGGTTACGAGCTGGGCTTCAACCACGTCGCCTCCGGCCCGCTGGTGCGCTCGTCGTACCACGCCGACCGTTCCGCCGCCGAAGCGGGATTCGTCGCGGCCTGAGCACTGTTCAGGCCGCCGCCGAACCCGGCGGCTACGCAATACGCGTGCCTACGGCCGTCGCCGTGAGACACCGCTCACCAAACTGAACCTTTCCCCGAGGGTGCGCGGCGATCCTCGATTAATCGGGTAATCGGCACACTTTGGCGTGTTGCACGCAGTCGACAGGGGCTGCAACTTCCGGCACTGTGGACCGGTCGAATCCCGCGACATCCTTGCCCCGGACCACAACGGTCCGCGAAGACCCCGCGATGAAAATCAAGACTCCACGCGCCACTGTGCTGGCCGCTTTCCTGCTCACCGCACCTCTGGCGCTGCTGGCGGCCGATGGTTCCAAGACCGCGCAGTTGCCGCAGCCGCCGCAAAGCGACAAGGTGCTGCTGAAGTCGGTCGATGCGAAGACGCTGCCCAACGCGCCTACCACCGACCAGACCACCGCCGCCAAGCTCGTCTACGGTCTGCTGTCCGACAGTCGCTACGCGTACCGTCCGCGTCCGCTCGACGACACGCTGTCGGCGGACATGTACAAGCGCTACCTCGAAGCGCTGGACGGCAACAAGCAGTTCTTCACCGCGCAGGACATCGCCCGGTTCGACGCGTTCAAGTTCCAGTTCGACGACGCGATCAAGAACGGCAAGCTCGATCCCGCCTACGCGATCTTCGGCGCGTACCGCCAGCGCTTCGATCAGCGCGTCGCGTATGCGCGCAACCTGCTCAAGCAGGACATCTTCACCTTCACCGGCGACGACCGCTTCGAATACGACCGCGAGAAGGCGCCGTGGGCGAGCGATGAAGCCGCGCTCGACACGCTGTGGAAGCAGACCGTGCGCAACGACTGGCTGCGCCTGAAGCTCGCCGGCAAGAAGCCCGAAGACATCCGCAAGACGCTCGACAAGCGCTACGCGAACATGTCCAAGGGCGTGGCCGAGCTGAAGGGCGAGGACGTGTTCCAGACCTTCCTCAACAGCTACGCCAATTCGATCGATCCGCACACCGACTACTTCACTCCGCGTTCGGCCGACAACTTCAACATGACGATGTCGCTCTCGCTCGAGGGCATCGGCGCGGTGCTGCAGAAGCAGGACGACGTGGTCGCGATCCGCGAGATCGTGCCCGGCGGCCCGGCCGGCAAGTCGCAGAAGCTCAAGCCGGGCGATCGCATCGTCGCGGTCGGCCAGGGCGACAGCGGCCTGATGGAAGACGTGATCGGCTGGCGCATCGACGACGTCGTCGGCAAGATCCGCGGCGCCAAGGGCACCAAGGTGCGTCTGGACGTGATCCCGGCCGAAGCCGGCCTCGACAGCCATCCCAACCGTCTCGTGCTGGTGCGCGACAAGGTGCGCCTGGAAGACCAGGCCGCGAAGTCGGAAATCATCACCCTGCCTGCCGCGAACGGTGCGCCCGCGCGCCGCGTCGGCGTGATCAAGCTGCCCGGCTTCTATCAGGACTTCGAAGGCCGCCGCCGCAACGATGGCGACTACGCCTCGGCCACGCGCGACGTCGCCAAGCTGCTGACCAAGCTGCGCGGCGAAAAGGTCGAAGGCGTCGTGCTCGACCTGCGCAACAACGGCGGTGGTTCGCTCGACGAAGCGATCGACCTCACCGGTCTGTTCATCGATCGCGGTCCGGTCGTGCAGCAGCGCGAATCCGGCGGCCGCGTGCAGGTGTATGGCGATGAGGATTCCGGCATCGCCTGGGAAGGCCCCTTGGCCGTGCTGATCAATCGTGGCTCGGCGTCGGCGTCGGAAATCTTCGCCGGCGCGATCCAGGACTACGGCCGCGGCCTCGTCATCGGCGAGACCAGCTTCGGCAAGGGCACGGTGCAGAACCTGGTCGACCTCGACCGCTGGCCGGCCAACGAGACCGCGCGCTTCGGCCAGGTCAAGCTGACCATCGCGCAGTTCTTCCGCGTCAGCGGCGGCAGCACGCAGAACAAGGGCGTGGTGCCGGACATCGCCTTCCCGGTCTCGGTCGACGCCAGCGAATTCGGCGAAAGCACCTACGACAACGCGCTGCCGTGGACGCGCATCGCTGGCGTTCCGCACACCCGCTACGGCAACTTCGCCCCGCTGCTGCCGAAGCTGGAAAGCATGCACACCGCGCGCATCTCCAAGGACAAGGAATTCCAGTGGTGGAGCGAAGACGTGGCGCAGTTCCGCGAGGAGCGCGCCAAGAAGTCGGTGTCGTTGAATGAGGCCGAGCGCCGTGCCGAGCGCGACCGCGACGACACCAAGCGCAAGCAACGTCAGGAACAGCGCAAGGCGCTGGGCCTCGCCATCGATCCGCTGGCGGACGACATCGCCGACGACGGCCTGGCCTCGAGCGAACGCGACATCGCCAAGGACGCCGCGCGCGAGAAGCTGGCCGATCAGCGCCCGGACCCGCTGCTGCGCGAATCGGCGGCGATCCTCGCCGACGCCGTGCAACTGCTCAACGGCGACAAGCAGCTATCCGTGCAGGTGCTGCCGCAGGCGGCGAAGCCGGGGCATTGGGCCGACTGACGTGTTTTCTCCCTCTCCCCGCCTGCGGGGAGAGGGACCGCGTCGCGCTAGCGACGCAGGGTGAGGGGCCGTCACCGCAAGATCCGGATAGCGAGTACCTTCCAGTGCTCCTACCCTTGAGGCCATGAACGCCATGGTCAAAAAATTCCCCAGCCAGGCCTTCCCGCCCCGGGACAGCGCCTCCCGCGACAAGCTCGAGCACGTGCGCACGCTGCTCGATGCCGGTGAGCCTTCGCTCACGGAACTGGCGGAAGCCGTCGGCTTAAGCCCCTCGCACCTGCAGCGCCGCTTCACTGCATGCTACGGCCTGAGCCCGGCCGAATACCTCGCCCAGCGCAAACTCGGCACGCTCAAATCCGCACTGCGCGAGGGCCGCGACGTCAGCGCCGCGCTCTATGACGCGGGCTATGGTTCGCCTTCGCGCGTCTACGAGCTGGGTGCGGCGAAGTTGGGCATGACCCCGGCGCGCTACCGCGCCGGCGGCGACGGCGAGCAGATCCGCTGGAGCTTGCTCGACACCGCGCTGGGCACGGCGCTGGTCGCGACCACGCAGCGTGGCATTTGCATGATCGAATTGGGCGAGGACGCCGCGCTCCTCGAGGCGAAGTTGCGCAGCGAATTCCCGCGCGCATCGCTCGAACGGGTCGACGCCGGCCGCGATGATTTCCTCGCGCCGCGGCTGCGCGCGGTGGCCGATGCGCTGGCTGGCAAGCAGGCTCAGGTGGACATCGATCTGATCGGTACCGCCTTCCAGAAAAAGGTGTGGGACGCGTTGATGCGCATCCCGCGCGGCGAAACCCGCAGCTACGCGGAAGTCGCCGCGCAGTTAGGCGCACCGCGCGGTGCGCGCGCGGTGGCGAGCGCCTGCGCGCACAACCGCGTGGCGATCGTCGTGCCGTGCCATCGTGTGGTTCGCGGCGACGGCTCGCTCGGTGGTTACCGCTGGGGACTTCCTTTGAAGGAAAAGGTGCTGCAGCGCGAACGCGCCGCCTGAACCATCCCTCGCCCCGCCTGCGGGGAGAGGGACAGCTTCGCGCAGCGAAGCAGGGTGAGGGGAGGTGTCGGCGGTAGCTATCCCGGCCCGGGCAGTCGGCACCGGTGGGCAGTCGCGACACGCCGTGAATCCGTCCATGGAGGCTTGGTCAGCGGCATCCATGCCGCTGACAGTCGCGCCTGCCCACCGGCACCGCGTGCCCTCCCACGCGTCTCGGGCGCGTCAAAAGCAACTCGCTGCGCTCGCCTCCCCTCATCTGCCCTTTGGGCATCTTCTCCCCGCACGCGGGGAGAAGAAGAGCATTGATGCCGAAGCGGCGATCACAACGCTCGCGGTAAGCGCTGCCCGATGGGATGGGGGTGCGGAGAGCGGACCAGGATGGTCCGCGGCCCCGACTAAAGGCAGGGATGCCGTCCGGAGGGGCGGAGCACCCCCATCGCGTCGGGTAGCGCGCCGCAACGAAGCCGACGCTGTTGTGCTTACGCTTCCTGCGCGGCCCGGGGCGTAGTGTCGAATTCAACGCTCCCGATTCGTCGTCCAGGTAAGGCCAACGAGGCCTCACTGCCGCTACCAGGAGAATCGAATGAAAAAGTTCATGGCTGTCTTCACCGGAGCCCCCGAGTCCATGGCCGCTTGGCAAGCACTCGACGCCGCCGAACGCCAGCGCCGCGAGAGCGAAGGCATGCAGGCCTGGAAACAGTGGGCCGAAGCCAATGCCCAGGTCATCGTCGACCAAGGCGCACCGCTGGGTAGGACCAAGCGCATCACCAGCGCGGGCATCACCGATACCCGCAACAACCTGGCCGCCTACACGGTGGTCGAGGCGGAATCGCAGGAGGCGGCCGCGCGCCTGTTCGAGAAGCACCCGCATTTCACGATCTTCCCCGGCGACGGCGTCGAGGTCATGGAGTGCCTGCCCTTGCCTGGCATGTAACCGGTCACGCTGTGACGGTCGAGACGGCGCGACGCCTCAGCGTTTGCGCCGCCCCGGCAACCGCGTCGGCAGCGCGAGTCCCTGCTTCACCACTTCGAAGACCATGCGGGTTTCGTAGCGCTTGAGGTACTCGTTCTCGTCGCCGCCGAACAGACGCTCGGCGACTTCACGCGTGTGCGCCAGGCCGTTGGTCGCCAGCACGACCAGATAGTCCCACTCGCCGGCGAGCACGTAGCACTGCTGCACCTCCGGCGCCGAACGCAGGCGCGCGTGCAGGGTCGCGTGGTGGCGCGCCGACTCGCGCTCCAGCGCGACCAGCACGGTCGCGAGGGTTACGTTGGCGAGCTGCGCCGGATTCAACACCGCCACGGTACGCATCAACCCGCTTTCGCGATAACGCTTGATCCGTCGCTGCACCGCGCTGGCCGACAGGCCGACGGTTTCCCCGAGGGCCGTCAAAGTGAGACCGGCATCGCGCTGCAGCAAGTCGAGCAGTCGATGGTCGAATTCGTCGAGGGGGAGGGGTGCGGCGGGCATGCAAAATTTTTGCGCCAACGCGCATGTATTTTCAAGCGCGATGCTTGGCGCGCCGATACGCTGTTCCCATCCCCACGTTGACGATGCGAGCCATGACCTTGCTCGAGCCATCGCTGTTGACGAATACCGCCGCTGCTCACGATCCGGCGATCGCCACCACCTTGCAGGCGCTGGCCGCGTTCCCGGCGCAACTGGAAGCCCACTACGCGACCGTGCCCGCCGGCTTCGCGCGCTGGGCGCCGCCATCCTGGGAGGGCATACCCAGCGAGCGCTTCACGCCGCTGGAACAGATCCTGCACGTGCGCGACATCGAGCTGGAGGGATATCACGTGCGATTCGCACGCACCCTGCAGGAAGAGCGGCCGCTGCTCGCCGACATCGACAGCTATGCGCTGGCCGCCGAACGCGGCTACGCCAGCGACGACGACGCAGACAAAGCGCTGGTGGAATTCCGCGTTGCACGGGCGCGTACCGTTGCGCTGTTGTCGACGTTGCAAGCTGACGCTCTCGCGCGCACGGCGGAGTTCGAAGGCTACGGCCCGGTCACCGTGCGCGGCCTGATGCACTATCTGTGCAGCCACGACCAGCAGCATCTGGCGGGCCTGCAATGGCTGCTCGGCCAGATCGAAGCCTCGCGCGCCCACTCTCCCGCTTCCTAACGACCTCACGCCTCCTCCCCCATGACCGCCATCGCTGCCACCTCTCACCGCACTTCGGCGCTCGCCATCGCCTTCGCGCTGGCGTCGGTGTACGTGCTGTGGGGATCGACCTATCTGGCCATCCGCTTTGCGCTGGAGAGCTATCCGCCGTTCCTGCTCGGCGCGATCCGCATGGCGATCGCCGGCGCACTGATGTTCGCGGTGCTGCGCTGGCGCGGTGCCAAGGCGCCGACCAGGAAGCAATGGCGCACGCTCGGCGTGCTGTCCCTCTTCATGGTGCTGTTGTCCAACGGCCTGGTGAATCTGGCGGAGACCCAGGTCGGCTCCGGCCTCGCCGCGATCGCGGTGGCGTCGATGCCGCTGTTCGCCGGCGTGTTCGCGATGTTGCGCGGGCGCCATCCGAGCAAGATCGAATGGGTCGGCACGATCATCGGTTTCCTCGGCGTGATCTGGCTCAACGCGGGCAGCGAACTGTCGTCGTCGCTGCTGGGCGGCGTGTGCCTTGCGATCGCGGCGATCGCCTGGGCCTGGGGCTCGATCTGGAGCCGCGACCTGGATCTGCCCGAGCCCTTCATGATGGCCGCCGGACAGATGCTGGTCGGCAGTCTGTGGATGCTGGCCGCGGCGCTGGTCACCGGCGAGCGCTTCGCACACGTGCCGACCATGGAAGCCACCGCGGCGATGCTCTACCTCGTCGTCGCCGGCTCGATCTTCGGCTTCACCGCCTACATCTGGCTGTTGCATCACGTGCGCCCGGCGCTGGCGACGAGCTATGCCTACGTCAATCCTCCGATCGCGGTGTTCTTCGGCTTCATGCTCGGCGGCGAGAGCTTCACCGCGCACGACCTGGGTGCAATGGCGGTGATCCTGGTCGGCGTGGTGATCATCACGCTGGCGAAGACGCGATCGTCGGCACCCGCTGCGGCCCCCATTGCCAACGCCTCCAGCAGCGAGCCCGCCGCATGAATCCGCACAGTGAAAACCGCGCCGGCCTGTGGGTCGCGATCGCCTCGTTCGTGCTGTGGGGGCTGATGCCGCTGTACTGGCATCTGCTCAAGGTGGTGCCGTCGCTGCAGATCGTCGCGCACCGCGTGATATGGAGCACGCTGCTGGTGGTCGCGTGGCTGTTGTGGAAGCAGGGCCGCGGCTGGCTGCGAGCGGCGCTGGCGCGTCCACGCGCGGCCTGGATGCTGGGCTTGAGCGGCGCGCTGATCGGCTTCAACTGGAGCCTGTACATCTGGGCGGTCAACGCCGGCCATGTGGTCGAAAGCAGCCTGGGTTACTTCATCAATCCCTTGTTGAACGTGGTGCTGGGCGTCGCCTTTCTGCACGAGCGCCTGTCGCGCTCGCAGTGGGCCGCCGTGGCCCTGGCCGCCGCCGGCGTGTTGTGGCTGACGATCCAGTTCGGCCAGCCGCCGTGGATCGCGATCTGCCTGGCCTTGTCGTTCGCGCTGTATGGCCTGCTGCGCAAGCTGCTGGCGATCGATGCGGTGGCGGGGCTGGGCGTGGAGAGCGTGTACCTGTTCCTGCCGGCGCTCGCGGTGATGCTGTGGGGCGCGTCGCATGGGCAGGGCGGCTTTCTGCCGGCGGATGGCGCACCCGGCTGGGGCCTCGGCGTCGATGCGCTGCTCATCTTCGGCGGCGCGCTCACGGCCTTGCCGCTGATCGGCTTCGCCTTTGCCGTGCGGCGCGTGCCGCTGTCGGTCGTCGGTCTGCTGCAGTACATCGCGCCGACCTTGCAGTTCCTCACCGGCGTGTTCGTCTTCCATGAGGCGTTCGACCGCAATCGCCTGATCGGCTTCGTCTTCATCTGGATCGGACTGGCGATCTTCGCGCTCGATGGCGCGCTGCGGGCGCGGCGCCAGATCGCTGCCATCGCGGCTACCGCCGCACGGAGCGCGTGATGGCCGGCGTCGAGATCGCGCTGGCGCAAAGCGACGACGAGATCGCCGCGACTTTCGTGGTCATGAACCAGCTGCGCCCGCATCTGCGCCGCGAGGATTACGTGGCGACGATGCGCGCGCTGCACGACAGCGACGGCCTGCAGCTGCTGGCCCTGCGCGATGGCGGCACAGTGCGCGCGGTGGCGACGTTCCGGGTGATGAACATGCTCTATTGCGGCCGGCTGTTGTACGTCGACGACTTGGTTACCGACGAAGGCGGACGCTCGCGCGGCTGCGGTTCACGCCTGATCGCGCGTTTGAAGGAAGAAGCGCGCGCCCGCGGCTGCAGCCAGATCCAGCTGATCTCCCACGTGAAGCGCGAAGGTGCGCATCGGTTCTACTTCCGCGAGGGATTCGGAATCGAGTGCTTTCACTTTCGCGCGGAGCTCGACTGACTCCCGCTAAGCACAAGCAGCTCGCTGCGCTCGCTCCCCCTCATCTGCCCTTCGGGCATCTTCTCCCCGCAAGCGGGGAGAAGAGGGTGTCTACCCCTCGCCCCGCTTGCGGGGAGAGGGACAGAGTCGCGCAACGACTCAGGGTGAGGGGCCGTCATGCATCAGGACACGGCCCACCCGCATCCACCCAAGTCTTGAACGCCGCCACCAACTCATCGTGCGGCACCGACACCGGCGCGCGTTCGCCGCCCGGCTCCCAACCCCACAGCACCAGCTTGTCATCGCTGACATGCTTGAGCAGCGCGGCCAGATCGCGGTTGCCGTTGCTCTTCTTGTCTTTGATCATCTCGCAGGTCGCCTTGGGCGACAGGCCGATCCACGCCATCTTCCGATTCGGCGGCGGCAAGCCCCAATGCGGCGCACCCGGAGGTGCATGCGGTCCGTAGCTCGCGGGCGAATTCCTGTCGCCATGGCAGCTCGCGCAGGGCAGGCCGACGGCGCCATGGCCTTCCGGGCCGCGCACCACGCCCATCGGATGCGGCACGGCTGCATCGGTCACCAATGGTCCGTCGCCGGGGATGTGGCAATTGGCGCAGCGCGGATGCTGGAACACGCTGTGGATGGTCGCGAACGCCGCCTTTCCGGCCTGTTGCCGTTCCGGCGCCGCCTGCGTTTCGCAGCCGGCGACGAACAACACGCCGCATAGCGCGACCACGAGGCGCAGGTCGAGCGATCCGATTCGCCAGCCAAAGCCCGATTCGATCGAAGCAAGGATTCGCATGGCATCACCTCAGGCGCGGGCCGGCCGTTCGGCCGAGGGTTGCAGCGGCAGTTCGCGCAGGCGT
This sequence comes from Lysobacter terrae, assembly GCF_054782215.1. Lineage (NCBI taxonomy): Bacteria > Pseudomonadati > Pseudomonadota > Gammaproteobacteria > Lysobacterales > Lysobacteraceae > Lysobacter > Lysobacter terrae. Next base: position 53,205 of record NZ_BAAGSX010000011.1, on the reverse strand, counting down.
TCGCCGGTCAGCGCGAACACCGCGTTGGCGACGGCCGGCGCGATCGGCGGCACGCCGGTTTCGCCGACGCCCCCGGATTTCTCCGTGCTCGGGACGATGTGCACGTCCACCTTCGGCATCTCGGCGAGGCGCAGCACCGGGTAGTCGTGGAAGTTCGACTGCTCCACGCGCCCGTCGCGGAAGCTCAGGCGGCTGTGCAGCGCCGCGCTCAGGCCGAAGGCGACGCCGGATTCCATCTGCGCGCGGATGGTTTCCGGATTCACCGCGATGCCGCAATCGATCGCGCAGACCACGCGATGCACGCGGATGTGCGGCTCGCCCTGCGCCGATTTCTCCATCGAGATCTCCGCCACCTGCGCGACGTAGCTGCCGAACGATTCGTGCACGGCGATGCCGCGCGCATGGCCTTTGGGCAAGGGCTTGCCCCAACCGGCTTTCTCGGCGGCGAGATTCAGCGCGCCCAGATGGCGCGGATGCTTCTGCAGCAGCGCACGCCGGTACGCCAGCGGATCCTTCCCGGCCGAATGCGCGAGTTCGTCGATCAGGCTCTCCATGACGAAACCGCTGTGGCTATGCCCCACCGAACGCCACCACAGCACCGGCACCGCCGTGCGCGGCGAGTGCAGGTCGACGCGATGATCGGCGATGTCCTTGAGGTAGGGCGAATCGGCGACGCCCTCGACCGAGGTGCCGTCGATGCCGTTCTTCACCAGCACCGCTTCGAAGGGCGAGCCGGCGAGGATCGATTGCCCGGCGATGCCGTGCCGCCACGCGGTCGGCATGCCGTTCGCATCGACGCCGATGCGTGCGTCGTGCACGTAGGCGGGGCGGTAGTAGCCGCCGCGGATATCGTCCTCGCGCGACCACACCGTCTTCACCGGCACGCCCGCGGCCTTCGCCACGTGCACCGCTTCGCTGACGAAGTCCGAGGTCGGTGTAGCGCGTCGGCCGAAGCCGCCGCCGAGGAAGGTGGTGTGGATCTGCACCTGCTCCGGCTTCAGGCCGAGGATCTTCGAAGCGACGGTCTGGTCGAGCGTCTGGAACTGCGTGCCGGTCCAGATCTCGCAACCGTCGGCGCCGACCTTCACAGAACAATTGAGCGGCTCCATCGGGGCGTGCGCGAGATAGGGCAGGGCATACACCGCGGCCACGGTTTTCTTCGCCTTCGGCAGGGCGGCATCGACATCGCCGGCCTGCGCCGCGGGCATGCCCGCGGTAGCGGCGAGTCTGGAAAGCTCGGCGCGCATGGCGCCGCTGTCCATCGCCGCGCCTTCGCCGAGGTCCCAGTCGATCTTCAACGCGTCGCGGCCGCGCTTGGCCGCCCAGTAGTGATCGGCGACCACGGCGACGCCGGTGGGAACCTGCACCACTTTGCGCACGCCTTCGACCTGCTTGGCCGCGTCGGCATCGAACGACTTCACCTTCGCGCCGAACACCGGCGCGCGCGCAACGACGGCGCTGAGCAGCCCGGGAAACTGCACGTCCATGCCGAACTTCGCGCGGCCGGTGATCTTCTCCGGCGTATCCAGTCGCCGCGTGGGCTTGCCGATGAACTTCCAGTCCTTCGGGTCCTTGAGCTTGAGCGTGGCCGGATCGGGCGTCTTGAGCTTGCCGGCGTCGTCGGCGAGCGCGCCGTAGCGCAGGCGCTTGCTCCCGGCGATCACTTCGCCGTTCTCGGTTCTAACCTGCTCCAGCGGCACGCTGAAACGCGTGGCAGCCGCCTGCATCAGCATCATTCGCGCCGCGGCGCCGGCTTGGCGGTAGCGGTCGAACTCGGACCAGGTCGAAGTCGACCCGCCCGTCATCTGCATGCCGAACTGCGTGTGCGCGTAAGCAGGTGCAGCTGGCGCGTGTTCGACGCGGATCTTCGACCAGTCGGCGTCGAGTTCCTCGGCGATCAGCATTGGCAGCGCCGTCCAGATGCCCTGGCCCATTTCCGAATGCGCGATCAGCACGGTCACGCTGTCGTCGTTGCCCACGCGCAGGAACGCGTTGGGCGTGAAGGCCGCAGCGGTCGGCATGGATGCGGCGGAAGCGAGCCGATGCGCACCGGGAATGACGAAGGCGACGACCAGGCCGCCGCCCATGACGGCGCCGGTCTTGAGGAAGTCGCGACGGGAAAGCTTACGGGGCACGGCGTTCACGGGAACCTCCGATGCACTGCGCAACACAACACGACGCGCCGAGAGGCGGCGCTAGAGAAGAACGTTCAAGCTTTGGCGAGTTCCGCGGCCCGATGCACCGCCGCGCGAATCCGCGGATACGTGCCGCAGCGGCAGATGTTGCCGGACATCGCCTGATCGATATCGGTGTCGCTGGGCTGCGGCACCTTCGCCAGCAGCGCGGCCGCTGCCATCACCTGGCCGGACTGGCAATAGCCGCATTGCACGACATCGAGTTCCGCCCACGCGCGCTGCACCGGATGGCTGCCGTCCTTCGACAGGCCTTCGATCGTGGTGATCTGCTTACCGACCACGCTCTCCACCGGCGTCACGCACGAACGCCGCGGAATGCCGTCCACATGCACGGTGCAAGCGCCGCACTGCGCGACGCCGCAGCCGAACTTGGTGCCGGTCATGCCCATCAGATCGCGCAATACCCAAAGCAGGGGCATGTCGGCCGGTGCGGCCACTTCATGCTCCGTGCCATTGACGTGCAGCTTCATGGCGCGCTCTCCCGGTTGGGGAAGGCCGAGCCTACTCCTGCGCCCGCCGGTGTGCATGGCACGCCGCAGCAGGGGCACGGCGGGGGTAACCAGGCATAGACTCTGCGTGTCGAATGCTTCCGGATTGTGTCGTCATGGACATCCAGGTCGCGGTCACCCGTTCACCTCCCGGCGGCACGCGCGCCGTGCTGGAGGCTTCCGCACAGGCGTCGGAGGACGTCGCCGCCGTGCTCGCGCTGGTGGTGGCGACAGAAGGATCGACCTACGTCCGGCCCGGCGCGATGGCGCTCTTCACGCGCGATGCGGGACAGGTCGGCTGGCTCAGCGGTGGTTGCCTGGAGCCGGAGATCGAACGCCACGCCCGCGAGGTCGCGGCGTCGGGGAAGATGAGCTGGTTCGAAGTCGACACGCGCGACGACGAGGATCTGTTCTCCGGCTCCGCGCTCGGTTGCCGCGGGAAATTGCGCATGGCGCTGCTGCCGCTGCGGTCAATGCCCCGATGGAGTGAGCTGATGCAAGCCTGGCGGCGCGCCGAAGCGCCGTTGCGCATCGACCTCGCCGCCGGCGGCGACGTTCGCGCCGAAGTCGGTCTGCTGCAGCAGCGCTGGCAGCTGGCGGTCTTGGACGAGAGTGTGACGCAAGCGGGCGCGTGGTCGCTGGAAGTCGCATCGCCGCCGACGGTGGCGATTTTCGGCGCAGGACCGGAAACGCCGTCCTTGCTGCCGGCGCTGCGTGGCCTGGGCTGGATCGCGACGCTGATCGAACAGCGTCCGCGCTGGGCACCGCTGGCTGCAGCAGCGGACGACGCCATCGCGGCGTCGCCACAGACCGCGATCGCAGCGTGGCCCCAGGCACGCTTCGACGCCGCCCTGGTGATGCACCACCACTTCGAACTCGATCGAGAGGCGCTCGCCGCACTCGCCGGCACCGACATCGGCTTCATCGGCCTGCTCGGACCGACACGCCGCCGCGATGATCTGTTCCGCGTGCTGTCGCCAAACGAGCGCGAATCGCTGGCGAGCCGCCTGCATTCGCCGGTGGGCCTGGATCTGGGTGGACACGGTCCCGAAGCGATCGCGTTGAGCATCGCCGCGCAGCTGCACGCGTACCGCCATTCGCCATGAACGAACACGCGGCAATCGTGCTGGCCGCAGGCGGTAGCCGTCGCCTCGGGCGACCGAAACAACTGCTGATGCGAAATGGAGAAACCCTGCTGCATCGCGCAGTGCGCCTGGCCCAGGAAACGCTGCCGTCACGCATCGTCGTCGTCCTGGGTGGTTACGCACAAACGATGGCGGGGGCCATCGCCGACTTCGACGCGCAAACGGCGGTCAATCCGCACTGGACCGTGGGCCGGTCGACGAGCCTGCAGTGCGGTGCGGAAGCGCTGCGCGCGCATGCCGGTCCCGTCCTGATACTCGGCTGCGATCAGCCGGCGCTCGAAGTCGCACATCTGCGCGAACTGCTGGCAGGCGCGGCAAGCGTCGCATCCCGCTGCGCCGCCACCATTCACGACGCGCACCTGGGCCTGCCTGCGGTCGTGACTGCGGACCTGCTTCAGCACGCGCACGAGCTCGAAGGCGAACAAGGCTTCGGCCGACACCTGAGTGCGATGCCCGCGGGCGCGGTATGGCGCCTGGCCGCGGACGAGCTGCAATACGATATCGACACACCTGAAAACGAACAGGCCGCGATCGCTCGCGGCCTGCTCGATCCATCCGACGAAATCGCCTGAGGCTTACGCCGCGCGCAAGGCCGTCGTCACCGGCATCCGCGCCGCACGCCACGCCGGCAACAGGCCGCCGATGAAACCGATCACCAGCGCGATGACCAGGCCGGTGACTACCAGCGGCGGCGTGACCTTGAAGGCGAACACCACCTGGGTGAAGTTCTCGCCCAGCGTCGACACCGAGAAGTTGTTGAACAGCAGGTAGGCGATGATCGCGCCGAGGACGCCGCCGGCGAAGGCCAGCACCAGCGACTCGATCATCACCGACATCAGCACCGGCAGGCCGCCGAAACCGATCGCACGCAGCGTGGCGATTTCCTTCGCTCGCGTCGCCACGGCCGCATACATGGTGTTGAGTGCCGCGAAGATCGCGCCCAACGCCATGATCAAGGTCACCACGCTGGCAAGGAATCCGATCTGCTTGCGGAAGTTCTTGGTCTGCCCGCTGAAGTACTCCTGCTGGCTCTTCACGTCCACTTCCAGGCGCGGATCGGTCTTCAGATTGTCCTGCAGCGTCTTCAGGCCGTTGGCGCCGTCCAGGCCGACCAGCACCGAGCTGTAGCCGCGACGGTTGAACGTGGTCTGCGCCACTTCCGCGTCGGTCCACAGTTCGCTGTCGTAGGCATCGCCGGATTCGAAGATGCCCACCACAGTCCAGTCCGAACCGCGCATGCGCAGAGTCTTGCCCAGCTCGGCGCCCTGGAACTGGCGGGTGACGCCGCGGCCGACGATCAATTCGCGCAAGCCCGTGCGGAACATCCGGCCGGCGACGATCTTCAGTTGCGGACGCAGCGCGAACGCATTGGACTCGACGCCGCGCACGGTGATGTTGGCACCGTTCTTCTGGTCGCCCTGACGCACCAGTTCGGCGATCACGATCATCTCGCCGGAGGCCAGCGGCTTGCCGTCGACACCCTTGCGGATGCCGGGGGCTTGCTTGATCAGCGTGGCCGAATCGCGGCCCAGGCCCGAGTTGAGTTCGGCATCGGAGCCGCCGCGCAGGATGATCGCGTTGTCGGTGCGGCCCGTGGCCGCCAGCGTCTTGTCGAAGCCGGCGGCCATCGCGAGCAACGCGGTGAACACGGCGACCACGCCGGCCAGGCCGACGACGATCACCAGCGAGGAGGCCCAACGCTCGGGAATGCTCTTGAGGTTCAGCCCAGTGATGGCGGTGATTTGACTCAGCATGTTTGTTCTCCTTAGCGTCCGGCCAGCGCGTCGACGATCTTCAGACGGCGTGCCCGCAATGCCGGCAGCAGACCGACCGCCAGGCTCATCAGCGCAATCGCGATCAGACCCGTCGACCACACCCAGCCATTCACGCTCAACGCGAACTGACCGCCCGTGCCCTTCTCGATCAGGGCGCCGAACAGCGTGGCGATGGACATGCCGATCACGCCGCCGAAGAACACCAGCGCCGTCGCCTCGGCCAGGACGAAGCCCAGCACGGTGCCGTCGGAAAAGCCCAGCGTCTTGAGCACGGCCAGCTCCGGGATGCGCTCGCGCACGCTCTGCGCCATGGTGTTGCCCACCACCAGCAGCAGGGTGAAGAACACGGCGAACAGGATCCAGCGCACGATCATGCCGATGTCGCCGATCTGCTTGATGAAACCAACGTTGAAATCCTTCTCGGTCTGCGTCTTGGTTTCGTCCGGCGAGTTCTCGAACATCTTGTCGACGGTCGCGCTGATCTTCGCGCCGTCAGCGCCCTTGCCCAGCTTCAGCATGAAGAAGTTGGTGCGGCCGCTGCTGAACTGGTTGGCCTCGTCGAAGTAGTCGTGGCTGATGAAGACCGTGTTGGTCTGCTTCTGCCAGTTCTCATCGCTGCCGTCGTAGATGCCGACCAGGTCGAAGGCCCAGGCCTTGCTGCCGTTCTTCTGCGGATAGATGTTGGAGCGGATCGGGATCTTCTGCCCGACCTTCCAGCCGTACTGGTTGGCGACGTTGCGGCCCGCGATCATCGCGGTGCGGGTGGTGGCGAACGCCTTCCACTGCGCGTCGGGCATCACCCACTCCGGGTAGACCTCGTGCTGGCGCATCGGGTCGACCGCGAAGACGAACAGCGGCGTGTTCTCCTGCCATACGCCGCCGAACCATTGCATGTGGGCGACGCGTTCCACGCCCGGCACCGATTCCAGCTTGGGCAGCATGCTCAGCGGGATCGGCTGGGTGAAGGAAACGCGCGCCTGCGTCACCAGGCGGGTAGCGCCGATAAAGTCCGCGCCCGCGTCGAAGATGTGGTTCACCGACTGCAACAGGCCGAACAGCAGGAAGGCCATGATCACCGACAGCAAAGTCAGCGTCGTGCGGGTCTTCTTGCGGAACAGGTTGGCGATGACGAATCCGGTCTTGGTCATGATGCATTCCTCCGGTTAGGCATGCGCATCACGCGCCCACAGCCTGTTCGGCGAGGCGGCCCTTGTCGAGGTGCAGGGTGCGATTGGCGTATTCGGCCGCGAGCGGGTCGTGGGTGACCATCACGATCGTCTTGCCGTGTTCGCGGTTGAGCGCCTGCAGCAGCTTGAGGATCTCGTCGGCGGTGGCGCGGTCGAGATCGCCGGTGGGTTCGTCGCAGACCAGCAGGTTGGGATCGGAGACGATCGCGCGGGCGATCGCGACGCGCTGCTCCTGACCGCCGGACAGTTCGCGCGGCTTGTGCTTGGCACGATCGGCCAGGCCGACCACCTTCAGCGCGATCTCCACCGACTTCTTGCGCTGCGCCGAGGACAGCTTGGTCAGCAGCAGCGGCAGTTCCACGTTGCCTTCGGCGGTGAGCACCGGCATCAGGTTGTAGAACTGGAACACGAAGCCGACGTTGTGGCTGCGCCAGCGCGCAAGCTGGCCGCCGCGGAGCTGGTCGATGCGCTGGCCGTCGACGCTGATCTCGCCGGCGCTAGGCGTATCCAGGCCGCCGATCAGGTTGAGCAGGGTGGTCTTGCCAGAGCCCGACGGGCCCATCAGGGCGACGAAATCGCCGCGCGGCACGTCGATGTTCAGGCCGTGCAGTACCTCGACCTTCTGCTTGCCGCGTTCGTACGACTTGGTGACGTTGCGGATCCGGATCATCGTGTCGTCGTGCTTGCTCATGTCGTTCATTGCCTGCCTCGATCCTTTCGACGGGTTATGCGTTGTTCGCAGGCCGGCGTCTTTCCTGACGCGGCATACGGGTTGGATGTCGGGTTACTTGTCTTCGGCGAGCCGTACCTTGTCGCCGTCCTTCAATGTCGCCGGTGCTTCGGTGATTACGCGTTCGCCCGCGCTCACCCCGGCCAGTACCTGGCGGCTGTCGCCGATGGTGCCGCCCAGCTTCACGGCGCGGCGTTCGGCCTTGTCGTCGCGCATGACGAAGACGATGTCCTGATCGCCGTCCTTGCGCAGCGCGGCGGCCGGCACCTGCATGCGTGGCGCGGCCTGGGCCACGGCGCTCGCTTTCTTGTCTTCCGGCTCCAGGAACGACACGCGTACGCCCATGTCGGGGACGATGCGGGTGTCCTTCGACTTCAGTGCGATGCGCACCTTCACCGTGGCCTTGGCGCGATCGGCGGTCGGAATGATCGCGATCACCTCGGCGGGGATGCGCCAGTCCGGATAGGCGTTGAGCACGGCTTCGACCGGCATCTTGGGCAGCACGCGGCCGATGTAGGCCTCGGAGACGTCGACTTCGACTTCCAGCGAATCCATGTCGACGATGGTGCCGATGCCGGTACGGGTGAAGCCGCCGCCGGCCGACAGCGGGGAGACGATCTCGCCCGGCTGCGCGGCCTTGGCGATCACCACGCCGGCGAAGGGCGCGCGCACGATCGTGTTGTCCACGCCCTGCGAGGCGATGCGCAGGCCGCCGTTGGCGACCTGGGCGTTGCGTTGCGCGGTCTGCAGGCGCGCGCGCAGTGCGTCGCGCTGGGCGATGGCCTGGTCGTACTGCGACTTCGACACCAGCTGTTGTTGGGTCAGGCTGCTGAGGCGGTTGGCGTTGGCTTCGGCTTCCTTGAGCTGTGCCTGCACCGCCGTGATCTCGCTGCGTGCGGCGGAGAGCTGGGAGGCGGCGAGGTCGCGCTGGGCGTCGGCGTCGATCGGATCGAGCGTAGCCATGATCTGTCCGGCTTCGACGCGCTGGCCTTCTTCGATCAGCACTTCGCGCACCTTGCCGGTGATCTTGGCGGACACCGTCGCCATGCGCCGTGCGACGACGTAGCCGGTCGCGTCGAGCACCGAGGCGCTGCCGCCGGCGCTGTCGAGCGCGACGACGTCGGCGGTCTGGACTTCGATGGCCTTGTCGCGGCCGAACACGGCCCAGGCCACCAGCGCCAGCACGAGAACGGCGCCCGCCACGCCCAGGCCAATCCACAGGCCGGTGCGCGAAGGCGCCGGCGGCGGGGCGCTGCGGTCGATGCGGAGTTCCTTGAGCAGATCGGAGTTGTTCATCCGGACAGCCTTCTTCCTTAAGTCCTTGATGGGGCGGGCGGGGCCCGTTTGTGTTGCCGCGCTATGTGTTACGACGAGCGGGAGCGGCCGTATTCGACGTGCGATTCGACCGGATCGGCAAAGCGGGCGCCAGTGTGGACGTTGGCGGGTCCCGGCGCCAACCTGCCGGAAGTAAGTTTCTCGCGGGTGACGGGGGTAAAGCGCTGGGCGCCTGTTGTTACTAGTGGGGCCGGCGGCGCCGGTGGGTCTGCGTGACACGCCGTGAATCCGTCCATGGAGGCTTGTCAGCGGCATCCATCCGCTGACAGTCACGCAGGCCCACCGGCACCGCCGGCCCCTCCAGACATCTCTGGCTCGTTGGCGAAAAAGCGAAGGCAACTCGCTGCGCTCGCTCCCCTCATCTGCCCTTCGGGCATCTTCTCCCCGCATGCGGGGAGAAGAAGAGCGTGTGTGCTGAAGCAGCTATTGCTGCGGTGAGCGCCCGAATGCTTTTGCTACCGCACCCGAGATGTGTGGAGGGCAGGCGGTGCTGGTGGGTAGGCGCGACTGTCAGCGGCATGGATGCCGCTGACCAAGCCTCCATGGATGGATTCACGGCGTGTCGCGCCTACCCACCGGCGCCGCCTGCCCGCCCGCAATGCCTGCAAGCCGCTTTGGGCTTTGGCCTTTGGCTTCAGCCGTTGATGCGAGCCTTCAACATCGCATACGCCGCGCGCAGGCCCTGCGCCTCGCCGCCGGTCGGCTTGCCCGGGCGGTCGCTGTCGTTCCAGGCGTAGACGTCCAGGTGCGCCCACTTCTGCTGCGCCGGGACGAAGCGCTCCAGGTACAGCGCCGCGGTGACGCTGCCAGCCATTCGCGACGGACCGGCGTTGGCGATGTCGGCGACGTTGCTGGTCAGATAGCGCCAGTACGGACGCCACAGCGGCATCCGCCACAGCGGATCGCGCAGGCGCGTGCCGGCGTCGAGCCAGGCGCCGGCGACCGCGTCGTCGTTGGAATACACCGCCGGAAGATCAGGCCCCAGCGCAATGCGCGCCGCGCCGGTGAGCGTGGCGAAGTCGAGCAGCAGTTCCGGCTGATCTTCCGCCGCATAGACGAGCGCATCGCACAACACGACGCGGCCTTCCGCGTCGGTATTGTCGATCTCGACACTGAGGCCGGCACGCGTGGCGATCACTTCGCCCGGGCGGAAGGCGTTCGGGCCGATCGCATTTTCCACCGCCGGTACGAACAGACTGATCCGCAGCGGCAGCTCGTTCGACATGATCCATTCGGCCAGAGCGATCGCGTGCGCCGCGCCGCCCATGTCCTTCTTCATGTTGCGCATGCCGTCGGCCGGCTTGAGGTCCAGACCGCCGGTGTCGAAGCACACGCCCTTGCCGCAGATCGCGATATGCGGGTGCGCCACGTTGCCCCAGCGCAGCGTGATCAGCCGCGGCGCGCGATGCGAGGCGCGGCCGACGGCGTGGATCGCCGGGAAATTCTTCGTCAGCAGATCGTCGCCGCTGACCACATCGATGTGCGCGCCATGACGCTCCGCCAATTCGCAGCAGACCTGTTCGAGCTGGTCCGGGCCCATGTGCTCGGTCGGCGTGTTGATCAGATCGCGCACGCGCAGGCACGCGGCCAGTTCGGCCAGCAGCGCGTCGGTGTCGCCGTCGATCGCCAGCGTCGCCGGCGCGCGCAGCGGCTGCTTGTAGCGGCTGAAGCGATAGCTGCCCAAACCCCAGCCCAGGCGCAGCGCGGCGGTCTCGGCGGAGTCGAGCGGATCGACCAGGCGCCAGCTGCATGCCGGCAGGGCGAAGGGCGCGTGGCCGTACGCGGCCGGGTCGAGGCGGTCGGCCACGCCGATCACGCCGGCGGCGATGCGGCCGTCGGTGTCCGGCACCAGCAGTGCGGTGTACGCGCTGCCGTCGAAGTTCTGCGCGTCCAGCCACGTACCCACCGGCCCGGGCTGCGCCGCGCGCCATTCGGCGAAATCCGCGCGGGTGACGACATGCAGCGGCAGGGCATCGGTGGAGTCGAGGGTGAGACCAGCAGGCAAGCTCATGCGGCGACGTCTTCCTGTACGGACGGTGGTTGCGCTTCCAGCCAATCGGCCAGCGCGGCGAGCGAATCGAAATGCAGATCGGGCCGCACATCGGTGTGCGGCCACTCCAGGTCGAGGCGGTTGACCCAGCAGGTGCGCAGGCCCGCGCGCGCGGCGCCGACCACATCCAGCTCGATATCGTCGCCGACGTGCAGCACCTGCGCGGGCGGCACCTCCAGGCGCGCGCAGGCGGCGTGGAAGATGCCGGCGTCGGGCTTGCCCGCGCCGTGTTCGCGCGCGCCCAGGGCGAAGCGGAAGTGCTGGTCGATGCCGATCGCGCCGAGATCGGCATTGCCGTTGCTCACCGCCGCGATCGGCACGCGCGCGGCGATGCGTTGCAGCGCGTCGAGCGCATCGGGATAGAAGTCGACGCGGTTGCGCTCGGCGAAGAAGATCGCGTACGCCGCCTCGGCCAATTCGACATCGCCGCCGCTGTCGCGCAGCGCGCGCTCGATGGTCAGCCGGCGCAGCAGGCTCAGGTCGTGCGCGTGCTGCGGATGCTCGGCGACCACACGCTCGCGCAATGCGCGCATTTCCTGGATCGGGAAGCGCGCCGCGGTCTGCGGACTGTGCGCTTCCATCCACGCGTGCAGGGTGTGCTCGATGCGCGCGCCGATCGGCGCGAACGGCCAGAGCGTATCGTCGAGGTCGAGGGTGATGGCGCGGACGGGAAACGGATTCACGGCGCCCATTCTAACGGTGTCGGCGTAGGGCCTGGGTTTGCCCTAGTCAGCTATCTGACTGGTACAGATTCGTGCTGCCGACTACTCCAGCAACCGCGCCCACCCCTCCATCCCTTCGGTGCGCGCCAGGATCAGCTTCACGCACACCAGCAGCGGCACGGCGAGCAACAGGCCGATGATCCCCCACAGCGCGCCGAACACCATCAACGCCAGGATCAGCACCAGCGGCGACAAGCGCATCCGCCGGCCGAGCACGATCGGCGTGACCAGCTGTCCTTCCAGCGTATGCAGCAGCAGATAGATGCCCGCCGGTAGCAGCGCCTTCAGGCCGTCGAATTCGGTCAACCCGATCAGCAGCATCACCGCGATGCCGATCAGCGGGCCGACGTAGGGCGCGTAGTTGAGCAGCGCGGCCATCGTGCCCCATAGCAGGGCTTCCGGCAGCGGCAGGCCGATCAGGTTCAACGCGATCGCGTACACCAGGCCGACCACCCCGTTGATCAGGCTGATCGTCAGCACGTAGCGCGACAGCTCGGCCTCGATCGATTGCAGGATGTCGACGGTGAGCTTCTTCTGCTGGCGGCTGTGCAGCAGCGCGATCGCGTTGCGCTGCAGCGTCTCGCCATAAACCATGAAGAAGAACGTCAGCAGCACCACCGCCAGCACCGCCGCCAGCTTGCGCGGCGTGGTGGTGAACACACGGTAGGGATCGTTGATCTCGGTGCGCACCACCTGCACCGGTTTGGATTCGCCGCCCGCGGCGCGGGCGAAGTTCTCCGCGGCGCGGTTCGCCTCCTGCACCGGCTTCACCATCTCGCGCAGCTTGGGCGCGAGCTGCTTGAGTTCACGCGGCGCCTGGCGCACCCATTCGCCGGCCGGCTCGACCAGCTGGTTGCCGAGCGCGCCGGCCAGCACCAGGCCGCCGACCAATACGATCAACGCGCCGAGGTAGCGTGGAATCCACACGCGCTGCAGCACGCGGATGATCGGGTTGCCGATCAGGGCGAAGAACATCGACAGCAGGACCGGCAGGATCAGGTCCTGCGCCGCCCACAACACCGTGCCGATGAGCACGGTGGCGATCACCACCGCGGCGGCGGAGGCACGCGGCCGCGGGGCAGCCGGCGGCGCATTGGGGAATTGCGTGTCGTCGGCAGTGTGATCCGAGTCGGCGCCGGGGCCGTCGGGATCGGATTCGGAAGCGGATTCGGGAAGCGGCACGGATCAGGACCTGGCAGTAGGCGCGGAAGACGAGGTTGAAGAAGGTGTGGACGCAGCGTCCGGTGAAGGCGATGGCACCGCCCCCGGCGCCACCACATCGGCGACGGTTTCGGCCGTCTCCGCGGCTTCTTCGGCTTGGGCCGCGGCGACTTGCGCGCTACCGCCGGCGAACAGCCCCGACAGCATCGTCACCAGCTGCATCCACTGTCCACTGCGCGCCACCGCCTTCAGCGGCTGCGCGCGGCCGACCAGGAAGCCGCTGACCAGCCCCGCAATGACGACGCGCCCCGGCGTCCACGCCTGTTGCCACGTCGACTTCAGGTGCTGCCACTGCGCGGACACGCGGCGCTCGCGCGCTTCCAGCGCGGCCTCGGCCTGTTGCACCTTCGTCTGCAGTTGCTTGAAGCCCATGGAATTCCTGCGGTGGCTACGCCGACGGACCGAAGTCCGCGTTCGACGCGGTCGCCATGTCTTCGTACAGCCCAAACACGTCGTCGCCATCCACACCCGGATCACCCAGCGCGTACAGCGTGCCGAACACGGCCTCGTACGCGGTCATGTGCATCAGCGCGCACAGATCCCGCGCGGTCACGCCGGAGGCGAGCGCGCGTTCGATCGCCGGGCCGACATCGCCGAAGCCGCTGTCCGGCGCGCGCCGGCAGTTCTCGATGATGTTCTCCAGGCACTGCGGCTCGCGCAGCGGATTGATCACCGACTGCCACAAGTGTTCGACCAGTTCTTCCCGTGTCGCCACGCTTTCCTCCCGCTGCCTCGTGTATCGGTTGTCGCGTGTCAGGGCGGAGTGACGTCCACGCCCAGCCCCTTCTTCGGCGGCTTGTCTTCGTCGGTCGCATCGGCCACGCGTTCGGCCACCTGCTCGGTCGACTTGTGCGAACCCGGATCGGGCATGAAGTCGGCCAGCTCGCCGATCCCCAGCCGCGCCAGCTGTCGCCGCGTCGCCTGCATGCGCGTGTGTTCGAAGTAGTGGATCGCCCGCCACACGCCGAACGCGGTAACCGCGATGCTCAGCAACGCACAGATCGCCAGCGACAGCGTCCACGACCAGCCCAGCGCATCGTGCAGCACCGCCGTCAGCGCGGCCATCAGCAGCATCCAGGCCGAGCCGCCGAAGGCCACCGCCACGCCGGTGTAAGCCAGCGCACGGCCGAACGCACTGCGCGCCAGCGACAGATCGGCGCTGATGAGGATGCGCAGCGCTTTGGCCGCATCGTTCGCCGCGCTCAGCCCGGCGCGTCCTGCGTCGCGGATCTCGCGCAGCGATTCGGCCAGATCCGGCGCGGGCCCCTGCGGCGCAGCGCGAGGCTCGCCGTTCGGCGCAGGCTTGCCGCCGGGCGGGAGAGAGGTGTCGTCGCTGCGCGGTTCGTCCATCGTCAGGCGAGCCGGTGTCGGGAGGGGATGCGCGAAGAGTAGCCCGGGCAAGCGCGGCCTGCGCGAGGACGTTCCCGACAACGTCCCTTCGCGACGGGTCGCCGGCCTCGCCCGGGCTACATGCGAAGGCTTACTTGTCGCCGCCGCCGCGGGCGAGCTTGGCGATGATCCAGCCCGCCGCGAAGGCGATGCCGAACGACGCCAGCGGACGCTCGCGGATCAGCTCGGCCGCGCTGTCGATCAGATCGCGGCCCTTGTCCATCAGCACGTCCATCTGTTCGCGCGCGGCACCGCCGGCCTGCTCGGCGGCGCTCAGCCCGGCGTAGGCGCCATCGGCCAGATCGGCCTTGACGTTCGCCTTGCCCAAGCGCAGTTCGTCGGCGGCGGCACCGGCGGCGTTGCGCAAGGCATCGCCGGTATCGAGCGCGGCCTGCTTGATGTGGCTGCCGGCTTCGCCGAGGTTGGACTTCATGCCATCAGTGTGGGTCGGGGACATGCTCGTTCTCCTTGAGGTTGGGCGAAGCGGTCGCAGCAGGGGGCGGGGTCACTGCATCTCGATCTCGCCGCGATCGCCACCACGGATCACGCGGAACACCAACCTTGCAGGTGACCGCGTGAAGCTGGCGCGGAAGCCGGGCAGGTCGTCGAAGTCGCCGCTGGTCGCGGCCACCACCACGTCGCCCTTCTGCAGGCCGTTGCGGGCGGCGCGGCTGCCGCGGGCAACGTCCTCGACCAGCACGCCGCCGGCGCCGGACTGGCGCAGCGAGGCGGGCAGTTCGGCGAAGGTGGCGCCGGTCAGGCGCGGATCGATCTCGGCACCGGCCAGCGCGCGCGGCTGTTCGCGCAGGCTGGCGGTGAGCTGCAGGGGCTTGCCGTCGCGGATCACCTCGAGCGAGGCGCGGCTGCCGACGGACTGCAGACCTTCGAAGTTGCGCAGCGAATTGCGGTCGTCGATGTGCTGGCCGTTGGCGCCGACGATCACGTCGCCCGCCTTCAGCCCGGCCGCGGCGGCCGCCGAATTGGCGAACACGCGCGTCACCACCGCGCCGCGCGCCTCGCCCAGCTTCAGGCCGGCGGCCAGGCGCGGATCGACGTCCTGCGTCTCCACGCCCAGCGTGCCGCGGCGCACCTCGCCGGTGGCGACCAGCTGGTCCATCACCCCGCGCGCGATGCTCATCGGAATCGCGAAGCCCAGGCCAATGTTGCCCGCCATCGAGCCGCGCGGATTGAAGCTGGCGGTGTTGATGCCGACCAGCTCGCCGTTGAGGTTGACCAGCGCGCCGCCGGAGTTGCCCGGATTGATCGAGGCGTCGGTCTGGATGAAGTTCTGGTAGCCCAGCCCGCGCAGGCCGCTGCGCCCGACCGCGGAGACGATGCCGGAGGTGACCGTCTGGCCGATGCCGAACGGATTGCCCACCGCGACCACGAAGTCGCCGACCTTGAGCTGCGAGGAGTCCGCCAGCGGCAGCGCGCTCAAGTTGCTCGCCTTGATCCGCATCACCGCCACGTCGGTGTCGGGATCGGAGCCGACGAATTCGGCCTTGAACGTGCGCTCGTCGGACAGGGTCACCGAGACCTCGTCGGCGCCTTCGATCACGTGGTGGTTGGTGAGGATCAGCCCGCGCGCCGCATCGACGATCACGCCCGAGCCCAGCGACTCGTTGATCCGCTCCTGGGTGAGCTGCGGAAACATGCGGCGGAACACCGGATCGTTGGCGAACGGCCCCACGCCCACCTGCACGCGCTGCTTGGTGTGCACGCTCACCACCGCGGGCGTCACCCGCGCCAGCATCGGCGCCAGCGAGGGCACGGGCGTGGTGCCCACCGCGGCCGGCAGGGCGGCGGTCGTGGGCACGGCGGGGGCGGCGGCCAGCGGCGCGGCTTCGGCCGGCGTATCGAAGACATCGCGCATCGCGGTCGCGGCGAAAGCGCCGAAGGCCGCGGCGGCGGATAGAGCGATCAGGGTCTTGTGGGAATTCGACAGGCGCATGGGTCGGGCAGGCGTGAACAAGTGGACGAAAGGATCGCGGCGGCGAGCGCGGTTTCAAGGCCTTGCGGAGCTGAGGCTTCCGAAAGGCTGCGCTAAGCCGAGGACCGGTTGAGTGTCCGCGCAGTGCGCCCAACCGTCCATGAAGTTTCGCCGTTGCGTGCCCGCCAACCGAAGTTTGAACGCAAGTTGCACGCCAAGCCGCATGGCGCCTGGGCTTGCGCGATGAGGCACTTCACAGGCCATCGCAATTCACAAAAAACAGGTTGACTTGGGGTAGGGCCGGGTTTAGGTTTGGCTCCCGCACGGCCACAACATCTTGTGGTTGGTTTGGCGGGAAGAGCCCAAGCTTAGGGGTAGGCTTGGATGGTCGGACCAGGCTAGTAGACGCAGGGATGGGCGTGTACCGGCGGGAATAGACCGGGTCGGGGCTGTATTCGAAAGGGCGCTTGAGAAGCATCACTTCCAAGACGTATTTCAACGGCACCGACCCGAGGACCCACACACAACCGAAGAACCAGCGCGACGCGATCCGGAACTCCAAAGGAGCCTTTCAGGACATGCGATCGCGCGCTGCGTCGTCGGTGGAGTGGGGTGATGTGACAGGCAGCACACAACCATAAGAACAGCATGGGCGGCCGGTGCCCGAACCGGTCCCCGATAGAAAGGAGACAGGACAGGCATGAGCACGGTACGCCTCGAGGCAGTCAAGACCCCCATGGCCGAACAGGAAATCCCGATGCAGCCGGCGTCCCAGGACATCTGGGACAAGAAGTACCGGTTGAAGACCAAGTCCGGCGCCGCCGTGGACGCCGACATCGACGGCACCTACCAGCGCGTCGCCAAGGCCCTGGCCGATGCCGAGCCGAACTCCGAGAAGCAGGCCTACTGGTACGAGCGCTTCGTCTGGGCGCTGCGCCGCGGTGCGATCCCCGCCGGCCGCATCACGTCCAACGCCGGTGCGCTGGAGCACAAGCCCGCCACCTCGACGATCAACTGCACCGTCTCGGGCACCATCGAAGACTCGATGGACGGCATCCTCGAAAAGGTCCACGAAGCCGGCCTGACCCTGAAGGCCGGCTGCGGCATCGGCTACGAATTCTCGACGCTGCGTCCGCGCGGCGCCTTCGTCGCCGGCGCCGGTGCGTACACCTCCGGCCCGATGTCCTTCATGGATATCTACGACAAGATGTGCTTCACCGTGTCCTCGGCCGGTGGCCGCCGCGGCGCGCAGATGGGCACCTTCGACGTGTCGCACCCGGACGTGAAGGACTTCATCCGCGCCAAGCGCGAAGACGGCCGCCTGCGCCAGTTCAACCTGTCCTTGCTGATCACCGACGGCTTCATGGACGCGGTCAAGACCGACGCCGACTGGCCGCTAGTCTTCCCCGTCAACGAGAAGGAACGCGACGGCATCGACCTGGCCGACGCCGAGCAGGTCGTCTGGCGCGAATGGCCGAGCCACCGCAACTACATCACCCGCGACGACGGCCTGGTCGCCTGCAAGATCTACGGCCACATCCGTGCCCGTCATCTGTGGGACATGATCATGGTCTCGACGTACGACTACGCCGAGCCGGGCTTCATCCTGATCGACCGCGTCAACGAGATGAACAACAACTGGTGGTGCGAGTCCATCCGCGCGACCAACCCCTGCGGCGAGCAGCCGCTGCCGCCGTACGGCGCCTGCCTGCTGGGCTCGGTGAACCTCACCAAGTTCGTGCGCAAGCCCTTCACGGATGAAGCCAGCTTCGACTGGGAGGAATACAAGGAAGTCGTGCGCGTGTTCACCCGCATGCTCGACAACGTCGTCGAAGTGAACGGCCTGCCGCTGGAACAGCAGCGCAACGAAATCATGCGCAAGCGCCGCCACGGCATGGGCTTCCTCGGCCTGGGTTCCACCGTGACCATGCTGAAGATGAAGTACGGCTCCAAGGAGTCGTGCGAATTCACCGAGCGCATCGCCCGCGAAATGGCCGTGGCCGGCTGGGAAATGGGCCTGTCGCTCGCCAAGGAGAAGGGCCCGGCCCCGATCATGGACGAGCGCTTCAGCGTCACCGCCGAAATGCTGCGCAAGCGTCCGGAAATGGTGAAGGACGGCTGGAAGATCGGCCAGGAAATCGAAGGCCGCACCCTGCACGCGCGCTACAGCCGCTACATGCAGCGGATTGCGTCCGTCGCGCCGGAGCTGGTGGACGAGCTGGCCGAAGTCGGCGCCCGCTTCACCCACCACAGCTCGATCGCCCCGACCGGCACCATCTCGCTGTCGCTGGCCAACAACGCGTCCAACGGCATCGAGCCGTCGTTCGCCCACCACTACAGCCGCAACGTGATCCGCGAGGGCAAGAAGACCAAGGAAAAGGTCGACGTCTACTCGTACGAACTGCTGGCCTACCGCGAGCTGGTCAACACCAAGGCCATGCCCTTCAGCGAAGAGGCCGACGCCCGCCTGCCCGACTACTTCATCGCCGCCGACGACATCACCCCGAAGGAACACGTCGACGTCCAGGCCGCCGCGCAGAAGTGGGTGGACTCCTCGATCTCCAAGACCGCGAACGTCCCCACGGACTACCCGTACGAAGACTTCAAGGACATCTACCGCTACGCCCACGAGCAGGGCCTGAAGGGCTGCACCACGTTCCGCTTCAACCCCGCCGCCTTCCAGGGCGTGCTGGTGAAGGAAGCCGACCTGGAAAACACCACCTACCGCTTCGAGCTGGAAGACGGCAGCGTGGTCGAGGTCAAGGGCAACGAGCAGATCGAATACGACGGCGAAATGCACACCGCCGCCAACCTCTTCGACGCGCTCAAGGAAGGCTATTACGGCAAGTTCTAACGATTCTCCCTTCTCCCTGCGCAGCGGGGAGAAGGTGCCCGAAGGGCGGATGAGGGGCGAGCGCGAAGCGCGACCCTATCGCTTCAAAACGATTCAGCCTGAGCGGCGTCTGATTCACGATGTTTTCGACGCCGCACAGGTATAGGATCGAATCGCAACACCCCGGTTGACCAGTTTGTTCACCAGTTTGTTTGTCCCGATAAGAACCAACCAGGCATAGCGCCCGCGAGGAGGGCACATGAGCAACGGGAATGGAGTGACCGCGACCTTGTCGCAGGCCGCCGAAACGGCGAAGGAAGCCGCCAGCAACGCCGCCAGCGCCGTGGCCAGCACGGCCGAAGGCGCAGTGAAAGCCGTCAAGAAGCGCGCGACCAAGGCCCGCAAGGCCGCGACCAAGGCCGTGAGCAAGGCGAAGAAGAAGCTCGCTTCGGTCTCCGCCGCCGCCAAGAAGGAAGCCACCGCCCTGCGCGCCAAGGTCACCGGCAAGAAGGCGACCCGCAAGGCGGCCAAGAAGACCGCCGAGAAGGCTGCGAAGAAGGCGACCAAGAAGGCAGCGAAGAAGGCCGCCAAGAAGACCGCACGCAAGGCGACCAAGAAAGCCGCCACGCGCAAGGCACCGGCCCGCAAGGCCGCGAAGAAAACCGTCCGCAAGGCGGCGAAAGCAGTAAAGAAAGCAGCAAAGAAAGCAGTAAAAAAGACGGCCACCCGCCGCCCGGCGAAGAAGGCAGCGAAGAAGGCCGCTCGCAAGTAAGCAGTACAGAAGCAGTAAAAGCAGTAACCAGAATAGAAAGCCCCGATTGGTCACCGCGCCCCCCGCGGGCGCGGTGACCGCACTGCTTCACCTAGCACCGACATTTAGCACTGAAGCAACACCAAGAGACCCAGGCGATGACCGTCAAAATCAACAAGAAGATCAAGGGCTACGCTGTCGTCACCGCCGACGACAAGGCCAAGGAAGCCATCAAGGCCGAATCCGTCACCCGCGCCGCCGCCCAGGCCGAGCTGCCGGTGGCCGACGTCATCCAGATGCACGAGCGCGTCGAGCGCCCCGAAGTGCTGATCGGCTCCACCTACAAGATCAAGACGCCGCTGGTCGAACACGCCATGTACGTGACGATCAACGACATCGTCCTCAACCCGGGCACCGAGCACGAACTGCGCCGCCCGTTCGAGGTCTTCATCAATTCCAAGTCGATGGACCACTTCCAGTGGATCGTCGCCCTGACCCGCATCATGTCCGCCGTGTTCCGCAAGGGCGGCGACGTCACCTTCCTGGTCGACGAGATGCGCGCCGTGTTCGACCCGCGCGGCGGCTACTTCAAGGCCGGCGGCGTGTACATGCCGTCCCTGGTCGCCGAAATCGGCGCCGTGGTCGAAGAGCACCTCAAGTCCATCGGCCTGATGCACGACCCCGAAATGAGCGACGCCACCCGCGCCCTCATCGCCGAGAAGCGCAAGGTGTACGAAGACCGCGCAAAAAAAAACGCTGAAATAAGCGTCGCCGGGGAAATGGGCGGCGCCATGAGCCGCACCGAAGAAGTCATCGAAGTCACCGGCGACGGCGCGTCCTTCCCGCCGTCGGCCACCATGTGCCACAAGTGCTCCACCAAGGCGGTGGTGATCATGGATGGGTGTGCTACTTGTCTCAACTGCGGTTACAGCAAGTGCGGGTGATCGACATTTAATGTCTGGCCCATTTTCTCGCGTCTATTGCGTCCCTGATTCCGCCAACAAGGACAGCGAACGGCTCAGGTTTCGTCTGGGGACTTTTGTTGCGGGCTTCCAATCTCATCACGAGATTGCACAGAGAATCGAAATCGAGTGCGGAGTGAGCGTTCCTTGGATGGGGTCGGGGCGTGATTGGCGAAAGTTCTACAAGAATGCGGAATTGAGGGATGTCTTAGATTCCGTAACCCATGTTTTCAATATTCTTTTTGAAAAAACTAGGGACGGGTACAGTGGGTGGCCTCGCCCACGAGAATGGCAATCCTTTGTAGCCCGTGTGTTTGCGGAAGAACATACGACTTACGTCGTCGATGATCGCTGCCAAGTCAGATTTGCAGTCGATGAGCAGTATGCAACCAGCAGGAAGGCAACCTTGGCTGGACTGCAGGCGGACAAATGGGGTGCATGTCGCGCTGAATTTGAGCGCGCGTTCGCGGCAATGGATGGTGAAACGCAAGATACAAATGGGGCTGTCCGCGCTATTGCCGCAGCTGTTGAATCTTGTGCGAAAGTCGTTGCTGCTAACGGGATGGCGCGTCTCGGTCCAGTCGAAGTGCAGCGTTTCTTGCGTCCAAAGATTGAGGCGGCTTATCAAGGTGACGAAGTAGCGACAAACGCGGCGGCCTTGATGTTGAAGGCCCTCGCAGAGTGGGTTAATGCAAGTCATCAGTATCGCCACGGCCAAGACGCCGATGATGAAGTTCATGCGCCGGCCGGCCTAACGGTTCAATTCCTTACCTCGGGTGCGGGCTTCATCCGCTGGATGATTGCTATCGACGCGCAGACGGTGCCATAAGCAGGGCGATCCTCAAAGGGCTCAAGCTTCACTTCGTTGATAAATGAACCTGACCCCATTTTTTTCGTGTAACTCCGCGTGATCGACTCCGCGATGCGCCCTGCGGTCTTGCCCTGGGCATGTTCACGCCAATCAGGAGGTGCGAAGTGACAAAAAACAAATGGCCACGAAACCAGTACACCGGTGTTGGCGGCGGGGCCTATACCGGAGTTGGTGGCGGCATGTATACGGGCGTCGGTGGCGGTGCATACACCGGCGTAGGAGGCGGGCTCTACACGGGTGTCGGTGGTGGCATGTACACCGGTGTTGGAGGCGGTCTCTACACCGGCGTTGGTGGCGGTATGTACACCGGTGTTGGGGGAGGTCTTTACACGGGTGTCGGCGGCGGTCTTTACACTGGAGTAGGTGGTGGCCTGTACACCGGCGTGGGGGGCGGCATGTACACGGGCGCGGACTCTAACCCCTACATGAGTAGCATCCCGCCCTGGCCGCACTTCGTTCGAGAGCTTGAGGTGCGGGGATATCAATCACAGGCGGACATGATCCGCAGATATCTCCCTGAGAGATTTTGGCCTGAGAACCATTTCTGAGCTCAAAGGGGAATGAAACAGGGGGGGCAGTAACCAAGCCTTGCAAGGACCCTGCGATGCACCACTCCCGTCTTTGCGCACTTTTGATTGATTGCCAGGTGTCCGATGTCGATCAGGCGGCCAGGTTCTGGGCCGATGCACTGTGAAAACAGGGGTCAGAGTCGTCTTTCACCGTTTGCCTAGATTGCGCCGGGGAAAAAAGTCGACTCTGACCCTTGTTTCTTGACCCTTGTTTCTTTCGGTCGACCTGTACTTGCAGAATGAGGCTGGGCGCATAGATGAGCCGCGTTCAAGCGACGTGACATCGTGGCCCCTACTCCTAGCAAAAAAGCCCTGCATTTCGCAGGGCTTTTGCTTTGCGGCTCACGGCAATCAGTTTACCGCTTGCCGTTTCCTTTCTTACAGTCCGCTTCGCGTTGAGTGATGATGTCATCCCAGTCAGCGACTATTTCTTTTAGGCACTGATAAGCCAAGGGTTGGCCCTGGCCCGTCGGCTTTGGATCGTTGACGAATTTGACAAGCTTTTGTGATCGCTTGTATGTGCCAATTACGATTTCGCTCACCGTGTCAAGCAAAAGATCTTTGTCAAGATCATTGGCCTTAACGCCTGCGGACATGAATTCATAGTAATTGAGCAGGTACTTCAGAGCAGAAATAGCCTCTGCATGCTCAAGCGCTTCCTTTTGCTCTGCAGTGGGTTCTCCGCCACCAATTTCCGTGCGCAATTTACGGAGCGAGCCGCCGCTGAAATATGGCTCGTAGGCCGCAGGGATGTCATCTAGGGTGACAGGGAAATGCTTGACGACGATCTCTTGGCGTTTCAGGAATTCGGAACTCTTCCGCATTTCCATCACCATGGAAAAGGCGTTGTTCGTTCGGTGTGCCTTGCTGGAGTACTGGTAATGGACAAACCAGCCAAGCCCTGCAGCAACGACCGCTGTTAGAACGGGAACAACATTGAGAATGCGATCGTGTGGCTGATCAGTTCCCGGCGCAACCCAGCGGAAGTACCAGTAGTAAAAGGCAACTACGAATGCCAGTAACAAGACCACTACCCACGCACATACCGTCGGCACATGCTTGTGGCCCTTTTTGCCACTCTGAATGATTGTGGGCCCCAGGAATAGGCACAACGCGGCAAACGCAGCAAAGGCTACGATTGATTGCCAGAGCGGCGTGTAGCCACTGTAGAGCACGAGTGAAAGCACAAGCCCAAAGGAGGCGAGTGCCGCAAACCAAGCCCACAATGGACCCTCTTTCAGGTCCGTAAAAATCCGTTCCATTTGGCTTCCCCCCAAAGCAAAGGGCCCCTTTTCGGGGGCCCTTTTTTGCTTGCCAGCTTATTCTTCTGCACCAGTCTTCATAAATGGTCACCCCTAATTTGCGGCGAAATTCTACGCCGTAATGCCCTCAGCAGACTCAGCAAAAAAGAACGCTGCGTTGCCTCATGGATTGACACGAAAAAGAGCCTTGAAGTTCGGCCAGTCCAATCCACGCGTCCTTTATAGCAAGTTTTTTCCGTAAGAGCGGTGAACTTTGGTCACATCTGTTCAGGCTAGTTTGCTGAACAAGATTTTGTAACTTGCTGAATTTGCTTGGATTATTTCGGGCTCTTTCAAGGCAAGCGTAATTGCCCCGGGCCAAGGGCGGGGCTTTTTGCGGTTGTCACAAATTGACGGTCGTTCAGCGAGACCAAAAAGCCGTCTCCCTTGTCTCCGAGGTCAGGGTGGGGCAAACAGGGGTCAGGGTCGACTTTCCTCAGATTTGCAAGGAGCCTGCAATGCACCACTCCCGTCTTTGCGCACTTTTGATTGATTGCCAGGTGTCCGATGTCGATCAGGCGGCCAAGTTCTGGGCCGATGCGCTGGGCCGCGAGGTAGATCTCGATCATCCCGGCACTCGCGGCAATTACCGCATGCTGGAAACGCCTCCCGATGAGCCCATCGTCCAGATCCAGCGCGTCGAGCATGAGAGTCGTGTCCACATCGACATCGAAACCGACGATATACCTGCGGAGGTCGCACGTCTGGAAGCGTTGGGTGCCCAGGTGGTTGACCGCCTGGAACGCTGGGTCGTGATGCAGGCTCCGACTGGGCAGCGCTTCTGCGTCGTTCGAGTTCAGCGGCCTGGATTTCCAAAGAACGCCACGCGCTGGGATTAGATCGACGATCAGGACGTGCCTATAGGCCGTGGCCCGCCCACATGGCGAGCATCCAAACTCCGCGGTGTCCTCTGGCGCGATCGCGCCCGCCGAAAGGATTCCTGATGCGCCGCAAGCCAGCCGCCGCAATGGCGTACCAATTGCCCGAAGAGGAATACCGCGCCCTGCAGCGAGCCCGCGACCACCTGCGTCTGCTCGCCCGCCTGACCGAACCGCGCAACTTCGCCGACGACCAGGATCTACCGATCTCGCCCCTCGCGCTGACGAATTGCTTCCAGCGGCTGGCCGATGACCTGGACGACATCGTCCGCGTCGCCTGGTGGCCGGGCGGATAAGGCCGGTTGCAACGCAACGGGCTGCTTTCGACCCGAAGCGGACACCGCGCGCGGTGCAAGTGATTGTTGTGGAGAGACTGTATCGACCGGCCTAGGCCATTGGAGGCTGATCAAATGCTTGCGTGGAGACCGATGGATTCAAGCTGCAACTCCACATCTTCACAATCCATCTACGTATTCCAACTTCACCTGAATTCGGATTCATGACTCGGGCAAATGGCCGCTATAGTCCCAATACCCCAGACGAAGGAGGATTGGAAATGTTTCTCACGAGACAACAATGGGTGATGACGCGTACGCTCGGCGTGGCGATCGTTGCCTTGGGCCTTGGCGCCTGCGCCACCTATAAAGACGAGTTTGCAACGATCAACTCACGCCTCGATCAACTCGACGCAAAGGTGCAGGGCGCGGCCCAAAGTGCCGAATCCGCCAATCAGTCTGCGCAGCAGGCCAACCAACGGCTGGATCAGATTGAAGGCCGCGTCCAGCAGCTCGAAGCTGCGCCGCGCCGCAAGCCGCGCGGTTAGTGGCTCTTGCGCGATTCGCGACAAACGGCCTGAACCGGACCGGTGGACCTTTGCTGGCCACCGGTCTCTTCACCCCAGTCTTCGATCTGAGGAACCGTCCCATACGTACGTACATACACCCTGCGATCAGGGCGATGACGTTGGTGCTGGCGTTTGCGAGCTTCGGCGTGGCGAGCGCCGGGGATGCCGCCGCGCAGGCAGCCGCCGTCGACCAGCTTCCGCCACGCCAAAAGGTTTCCGATACGGTGATTGAGCTCGCGGGCTGGGTTGTCGCAACCAGGGACAGCCAAGGCTATCCGTTCGCGATCATGGACAAGGCCGCTGCACAGATCCTGGTGTTCGGCGGCGACGGCCGGCTTCGCGGCGCAGCACCGGGACTGTTTGGATCGGCGATTGGCGATCACGCGGCCCCCGGCATCGCCGGTCTCGCGCTTCGCGAGATTCCGGGCCGGGATCGCACGACACCTGCGGGTCGCTTTGTGGGCGGTTTCGGCCCGTCAATCGACGCTGGGCGTGTGCTGTGGGTGGACTACGACTCCGCTGTCTCCATACACCCCACCGCTACTGGCATCCCGGCCGAGAGACGTGCCGAACGCCTTGCATCGCCTTCGCCGAAGGACAACCGCATCACTCATGGCTGCATCAACGTCGCGCCCGAGTTTTACGAGCAGATCATCCAGCCGACGTTCGAGCGGGGCGGGGTGTTCTACATCCTGCCGGAAGCGGCGCCGTTAACGGAGACTTTCCCGGAGTTCGCGCACAGTCGCGCGACTGCGCAACGCAACGATGGAAGACGCGCGCGGCCCGGCCGCCAGTGAAGGGCACATCGGCGTGTTGCAGGGCCGTCGGGTGCAATGTAGTGCGTCGCATGGCTGCGATGAGGCGATCGCATCCGGCGCATTACGCCTGCGGCTAATGCGCCCTATGAAAACTGCTCAGCATTTGATCGAGTGGCAACAAGTGGCCGGAAGCGGACATTGCCTGAGTGCCACTGATCAGCAGCGCCAGATGATCGGCCCGGGTCGTGGTTGTCCGCTGCCTACTCGCACTTAGGAGGGTCCGCCAGGCACTTCGCCAATCGAATGTTGGCGGCAATTTCGTCCGCTTGGTCATTGGCAGACTTGGCACGCTCGGCGGCGCTGCTCTCCTTCGGGATTGCGGCATTGGCGACACCCATGGCTTGATTGGTTCCTTTCTCGGTGGCGTATTGCAGCTTGGTAATCATTCCCGACTCGGCAAGTTCCAGAGCGAACGTTTGCTTTCCAAACACCCTGGCAACCGGAATGGGTAATGGGTACTCAGTTCCGAACTGGGGAACATCAATATAGTGAATGCCTACCAGCTCGCCGAGGCACGACTGGGACCTGACCTCTACCTCTCCGATGTAGTCAGAAAGCGTGGCTGCTGCTACTTCACTCTCCCGATTAACCGAGAGTGTTTGCGGCTTGCCATCCAGCGTGAGCTTGTCCGAATAGCCAATCGTCACTGCCTTGCCTTCGTTGAGGTTCTGGATCTCAGCGCAGGCGTCTGCCGTCTTCTTCACATCGGGCACTTCCCTCCCGTCTCTGAAGACCGAGGCCTTCAAGGAGGTGACCATGGTGATGACTGATTTCAGGATCTCCCCACCTTGGCCGGTCGAGGTGGAATTAATCGACTTCAGCCGTCCGTCGTCACGGTATCCAAAGGTGATGTCGGCGTCGGCCATTTGCCCTTCCAGCGCCTTGAGGGGGAACTCCTCCCAATCCGAGCGGTCGGCCTCGAACTTGTTCGTGACATCACTGTTCACGACCTCAGTGATCACACCACCTTTGCAGGTAAACGTGCGGGTGACGGTGATGTCAGGAACCGCCTTGGGATGGTAGTAGCCCAGGGTCACGGTCAGCGCGTCGTCCACTGATGAGATTGATCGGCCAGATCGACCCAGGGCGATCATCTGCCCGCCGCCGATCAGCGCCGGGCAATGTCCGCTTCCGACCCAAAGCAGACATCGCTAACGCTGATGCAATCCAAAGCACTGCGTAAATAGACTGAATACTAGCCGGCCTCTGCAAGGCCGTCCGAGAAACAGGGGGTGGCTGCCGCCACGTCCGAAGATCGCCAGGCTATTGCCGCGCCTCACGGATCGCGGCAATGCGATCAGGTGTGAAAACACCGCTGGGCAGGTCGAAAATCGACAGTACCGAGCCTCGCGCCCTCCAACTACCCTATCGTCGGGGAGTCGCTACTGCGCAGCAATTCCGTCAAGTGCGGTCACCGCGTCATCGGACAGAACCAGATCCACGGCTGCGAGGTGCTCGTGCAGGTGCTTCACCGACGAGGTACCCGGAGTCAGCAGGACATTCGGCGAACGCCGCAACAGGCAGGCGAGAGCAACTTGCATCGGCGTCGCGTCTACCTGCGCGGCGACGTCGGTCAGGGTGGACGACTGCAGCGGCGAGACCCGCCGAGCGGGAAAAATGGCACGTAGGCGATGCCATCACGTGCCAGTTCAGCACGGCTGTATCTATATCGATTTGTATATAGATGATTGTTATTAATGCATTTGTGGCATACCCGCGCAGCCTGCAGGATTAAGGAAGTTGCCGCCCGCGGCGACCGCACTTTCAAAGGGAGGCATAGACACGCTCCTGCTGCCGCTCACTGGTGGCGATGGAAGGGCCGCTCGTCGTACTCGCGCAAGCGGAGCGCCCCTTGCGCCTTGCAACGGACCTCTTCGGACAATCCGCCATTCCCGTGTCCACGAATCTATCCCGTCGATCATTTATCCAGTCCGCAGCCGCAGTCGCATCGCTTCCCTGGTTGGGAGCGAGAGCAGCGACCTCTGCGGCCGCGTTCGCGCCGACCTGGGATTCGCTGGTCGACGGCTACCGCGCGCCCGACTGGTTCCGCGATGCCAAGTTCGGCATCTGGGCGCACTGGAGCGCGCAATGCGTGCCCGAGATGGGCGACTGGTACGCGCGCCACATGTACATCCAGGGCAACTGGCAGTACGAGCATCACCTGAAGACCTACGGCCATCCAACGAAGGTCGGCTTCATGGAGATGCAGAACCGCTGGAAGGCCGAGAACTGGGATCCCGACGCGCTGCTCGACCTGTACGTGAAGGCCGGCGCGAAGTATTTCGTCGCGCTCGCCAATCACCACGACAACCTCGACAACTACAACTCCAGGTACCACGGCTGGAACAGCATGCGCGTGGGTCCCAAGCGCGACCTCATCGGCATCTGGGCGAAGGCGGCGCGCGCGCGCGGCCTGCGGTTCGGCGTGAGCAATCACTCGGCGCATGCCTGGCATTGGTACCAGACGGCCTACGGCTACGACCCCGAGGGCCCGCATGCCGGCCAGCGCTACGACGCGTACACGCTGACCAAGGCCGATGGCCGCGGCAAATGGTGGGAAGGGCTGGATCCGCAGCAGCTCTACACCGGACGCAACATCGTGATGCCCGATGGCTTCAGGACCGCCCGCGCCGCCAGCGCCTGGCACGAGGAGAACACGCGCTTCTGGGACGAGAAGCCGCCGCTGCAGAATCCGGCGTTCGTGCGTCAATGGTTCCTGCGCTGCCGCGATCTGATCGACAGCTACCGCCCCGACCTCGTGTACTTCGACAACTCCGGCCTGCCGTTGGGGCAGGCGGGCCTGGACATCACAGCCCATTACTACAACGCCAGCATGGCCTGGCACGGCGGCAAGCTGGAGGCGGTGGTCAACGCCAAGGTGTTGCCGCCCGAGCGCCGCGCCGGCGTGGTGGAAGACGTGGAACGCGGCTTCCGCGAAGGGATCGAGCCGCTGCCATGGCAGACCGACACCTGCCTGGGCGACTGGCACTACAACCGCTCCACCTTCGACAACCACTACTACAAGTCGGCGACGACGGTGATCCACCGCCTGTGCGACATCGTCTCCAAGAACGGCAACCTGCTGCTATCGGTGCCGCTGCGCGGCGACGGCACCATCGATTCGGACGAGCGTAAGATCCTGGACGAGATCGCCGAGTGGATGGGACGCAACGGTGAGGCCATCCACGGCACGCGGCCCTGGCGCACGTTCGGCGAGGGGCCCACGCGCGTGGCCGGTGGCATGTTCAGCGAGGGCCAGTCGCAGGCGTTCACTGCCGAAGACATCCGCTTCACCACCAAGGATGGCGCGCTCCATGCCATCGCTATGGGCTGGCCGCGCGACGGAGTGCTGCGCATCGCGTCGCTGGCGGAGGAATCGGCGTTGGCGCCGGGTGTCATCGAACGGGTCGAGGCGCTCGGGTCGACTGACAGCCTGTCGTTCACGCGCAGCCGCACGGGCCTAGAAATCAGGTTGCCGTCCGGTCTCGCCGGACAAGCGGCGATCGCGCTGAAGTTGAGGGGGCCAGGGCTCGCATGAGCATCGGCCGAGGCGTTTCGAGGATGATCCGCGCGCTCGCTCGCCGCACGTTCGTCGGAATCCTCGTCGGTGTCGCGCTGGCCGGCGCCGGGATGGCACGCGCTGCAGAGCTGCCCAGCGCGCTCGACGCCGCGGGACAACTGCAACGGCTGCCTGTCGAGGTCCATGCCGGCTTCGGATGGGTGCGTGCGACGGGCGGCGTCGTGTTCCAGGTGAACGGCACCACCAAGAGCGTGCTCTTCTACGGCGACGGCGTCGTGCGCGTCTCGGCGCACAAAGGCGAAACGTACACCCGGCAGCCCAGCCTGGTCGTGGTGGCGTCGCCGCAGGCGCCGCAACTGGACATTGCGGAGTCCGCCGACGCGCTCACCATCGCCGCGCCCGGACTGCGCGTCGTCATCGACAAGCGAAGCGGGACCATCGCTTTCCAACGAGGCGATGGCACCCCGCTGGTCCGCGAGCAGGAGGCGCCTGTACTCACGCCCAGTACCGAACCGTCGGGAACCGCGACCTACGCCGTCGAGCAGCGCTTCGCGCTGGCGGCCGATGAATCGCTCTACGGCCTGGGCCAGTACAACGAGCCGTACATGGACTACCGCGGCCGCGACGTGTTGATGGTGCAGACCAACATCGGCATCGTCGTGCCGTTCTTGGTGTCGACGCGCCGCTATGGCCTGCTGTGGGACACGTATTCGAAGACCACGTTCTCCGACGGCCCGCAAGGCATGGCTTTGCGTTCCGAAAGCGCGCCCGCCGGGGTCGACTACTACCTCGTGGCCAGCGACACGATGGACGAGGTGATCGCCGGCTACCGCCACCTCACCGGCGCCGCGCCGATGTTCCCGAAATACGCGTTCGGGCTCTTCATGAGCAAGGAGCGCTATGCCACGCAGCAGCGCCTGCTGGAAGTGGCGCGGCGCTTTCGCCGTGAGCGCTTCCCGCTGGACGTCATCGTGCAGGACTGGCAGTACTGGGGCGGAGAGAAAAACGGCCAGTGGGACGGCAACTGGAGCGGCATGGTCTGGGACCGCCAGCGCTACCCGGACCCCGCCAGCATGGCGCGCACTCTGCACGATGATCTGCACACCCGGCTGATGGTGTCGATCTGGCCATCGATCGGCAACGACACAGCGCTGGCGAGCGAACTCGATGCCAGCGGATTGCGCTTCGAGCCGCTGCACTGGATTTCCAAGCGGGCACGCATCTACGACGCCTTCAGTGACGAAGGCCGAGCCATCTACTTCAAGCACGTGAAGAAGGGCTTGCTCGACGTCGGCGTCGACGCGCTGTGGATGGACGGCACCGAGGTGGAAGTGGGCGGTGCCGCCCACGACCCGGCCGAGGTGGAGGCCGACATCAAGCGTCTGGGCCGCAATGCAATGGGCGACTTCGGGCGCTACCTCAACGTCTACAGTCTGCTGACGACGCGCGGCGTCTACGAAGGCCAGCGCGCGAGCGCCGACCTCGGTGACAAGCGCGTCGTCACGCTCACCCGTTCCGCCTGGGCCGGGCAGCAGCGCTATGCCGCAATGCCATGGTCTGGCGACACCACAGCCAGCTGGGCCGCACTGCGCGCACAGATCGCCGGCGGACTGAACGTCTCGATGGCCGGGCTGCCGTACTGGACCCAGGATACCGGCGGCTTCTTCGTCAACGCGCCCGGCGGCGAACGAGACCCGGCCTACCGCGAACTGTTCGCACGCTGGAACCAGTTCGGCATCTTCAATCCGATCTACCGCATCCACGGCACTTCGATCGAGCGTGAGCCGTGGACGTTCAAGGCACTCGACCCGGCGGTCTACCGCTCGATCCGCCGCGCCGCCGAGCTGCGCTATCGCCTGCTCCCCTATATCTACAGTCTGGCCTGGGCCAGCACGCACGACGGCTACACGATGATGCGCGGTCTGGCGATGGATTTCCCGGACCAACTGGCACTGCGTGACGTGGACGACACTTACATGTTCGGCCCGGCGTTCCTGGTGCAACCGATCACGAAGCCGATGTTCAACGCCGAACTGCCGCCGCCGCCCACGGTGCCGGCGGCGCAGCTGCGCACGCCAGGCGGTCAACCGGGCCTCGAGCTCGAGTACTACCGCGGCATGAACTTCGAGCGGCTCGCCAGCCGCACGGTCGACACGCAGGCCGAACATCACTGGCCCGACCCGCCGCTGGGCAGCGTGCCGCCCGGCCTCGACGGACTGCAGAATTTCTCGGTGCGCTGGCAAGGCCAGATCGTTGCCGCCGAAGACGGCGAGCACGAGATCGGCGTCGAAGGCGACGACGGCTTCCGCGTCTGGTTCGACGACAAGCTCGTCGTCGACGAATGGAAGGAATCCGGCGCGCGTTTCGCAGGAGCGCGTGTCGTGCTGCGCAAGGGGCAGGCGGTGCGCGTGCGCATCGACTACTTCCAGAAGGGCGGCGGCCGGCTGATGCGGCTGGCCTGGCGCACGCCGCACGAACGCAGCGAGCTCGCCGAGCGCCAGCGGCGGCTCGATCTGCGGCAGGCTACGTTGCTGCCGGCGGGCACCTATTGGTACGACTTCTGGACGGGCCAGCGCCACGCGGGCGGCGCCAGTACCACGCGGCACTATGCGATCGATGAGTTCCCGCTCTTCGTGCGTGCGGGCTCGATCGTGCCACTGGGCCCGGTGGTCCAGTACGCCGACGAGCAGCCCGATGCGCCCTGCGAGATCCGCGTCTATTCCGGCGCCGACGGCGGCTTCACGTTGTACGACGACGACGGCGAGACCTATCGCTACGAGAAGGGCGAGTACGCCACGGTCGCGCTCGCGTGGGACGAGGCGCGGCGCACGCTGCGCATCGGTGCGCGCGAGGGTGGTTTCCGCGGCATGGCCAAGCAGCGCACGCTGAAGGTACGTCTGATGCCGTCGCGTCCCGGTAGTCGCATCCAGACAAAAACCGTGCACTTCGACGGCGAGCCGATCGAACTTCGCTTCACTCCATGAAGAAAATGAAGGTCACTCCATGAAGATGCACAAGAGGCTGTTCGCGGTGATCGTCGCGCGGTCCTGGACCGTCACGACGGGATCGGCCGTCGCCGGCACGCAAACCGTCGCATCGCCGAGCGGCGCTGCCGTCATCCTGGAACCCGCCCCATGAAGCCCCCGGTGAGCAGTCGGCAATGAATCGAACCCATCAGACATCACCCTGGAAGGTCCTCCGCATGCTCCACCTTGTCCGACACGCTTTGCTGGCCGTCACCGTGCTCGGCTTCATCGCCGCGGCACCTGCATACGCCCACGAGACGCTCAAGCTCGAAGCACCCAAACCGCCGCTCGCACCCACGCCGCCCATGGGCTGGAACTCGTGGAACAAGTTCGCCTGCAACATCACCGAAGGACTGGTGCGCAAGCAAGCCGACGCGATGGTGGCGTCCGGCATGAAGGATGCCGGTTACCGGTACATCGTCATCGACGACTGCTGGCAGAAGAGCCGTGACGCCGACGGCAACATCGTCGCGGACCCCGAACGCTTCCCCGGCGGCATCAAGGCGCTGGTCGACTACGTGCATTCGAAGGGGCTGAAGTTCGGCCTCTATTCCGACGCCGGCGCGCTCACCTGCGGCGGCCGCCCCGGCAGCGCCGGCCACGAATTCCAGGACGCGCGCCAATACGCGAAGTGGGGCGTGGACTACCTGAAATACGACTGGTGCTATACCGGCCCCCGCAACGCGGAGGCTGCCTACACCATCATGGCCAAGGCCCTGCGCGAGTCGGGGCGCGACATCGTGCTGTCCATCTGCGAATGGGGCACCAACCAGCCCGAGCGCTGGGGTCCCACGGTCGGCCATCTGTGGCGCACCACCGGCGACATCTACGACGCCTGGGAAGGCAAGAAGGATTGGTTGCACGGCATGACGAACATCCTCGACATGCAGGTCGAGCGCTGGCGCGACGCCGGGCCCAACGCCTGGAACGATCCCGACATGCTGGAAGTGGGCAACGGCGGCATGACGACCACCGAGTACGAGTCGCACTTCTCGTTGTGGGCAATGCTGGCGGCACCGCTGATCGCCGGCAACGACCTGTCGACGATGGACGCGGACACCCGCCGCATCCTCACCAACACCGACGTCATCGCCGTTGACCGGGACCCGTTGGGTCAGCAGGCGCGGCGCATCTGGAAGGAGGGCGATATCGAGATCTGGGCGCGCCCGCTCGAAGGCGGTGGGCGCGCGGTGGTGCTGTTCAACCGCGGCAAGGAGCCGTCCGACATGAAGGTGGGCTGGAATCAGCTCGAACTGCCTGCCGGCCAGAAGGCCGACGTAAAGGACTTGTGGAGCAAGAAGATCTCGAAGAACGTGCGCGGCAGTTACGGCGGCACGGTCGCCCCGCACGGCGTGATCATGCTGCGGATCACGCCGGTGCTTTGATGAAACGCAATTTCGGGATGCTGCCCGACCGACGAAGCGTCCACTTGCTCACCCTGCGCAGCGAGGGAGGGCTGGAAGCAGAAGTGCTGACCTATGGCGGCATTCTGCGCGCGCTGCGCCTGGACGCGGGCGGCAGGCCCGTGCCGCTGGTGCTGGGTCTGGACGACCTGCCCGCGTACCTGGCCGACAGCGTCAACCTGGGCAGGCTCATCGGCCGTTGCGGCGGCCGGATCGCGCACGGCCGTTATGAGCACGATGGCACCATGTACCCGCTCAGCGTGAACGATGGTCGCCATCACCTGCATGGCGGCATGGGAGGATTCGGCCAGCGCCTGTGGCGCGTGGTCGAGCAGGATGCCAGGCGCGCACGGTTGACCTGTACGTTCGAACACGGCGAAGACGGCTATCCGGGCCGCTTGGAAGTGAGCGCCGAATTTCGCCTGCAGGGCACGACCCTGCAACTCGAGTACATGGCGCACTGTGATGCGGCCACGCCGTTCGACCCGACCCATCATCCCTACTTCAATCTGGCCGGTGATCCCGCCGTGCCGGCGGCCGAGCAACTGTTGCGGGTGCCGGCCGACCGCTATCTGCCGGTGGATGCCGAACTGATCCCACTGGGGGAAACGGCCCGCGTGGGCGGCACACCGTTCGATTTTCGTCGCCCGGTGACGCCGGCCCGGAACGCCGACCCGGCGCATCCGCAGATCCTGATGGGCAAGGGCTACGACCACTGCCTCGTGCTGGCCGACGGCGCCGACTGCAGCGCGGAGCTGTACTCGCCGCATAGCGGCGTGGCAATGCGCGTATCGAGCGACGCTCCGGCGGTGGTGTTTTACGAAGGCCAGATCCTCGACGCGCACCATCCCCACCTCGGCCGAGGCGTGTGCCTGGAGCCGCAGGGGTTCCCCGATGCGCCGAACCGTCGCGGGTTTCCCAACGCGATCCTGCCTCCGGGCCAGAAGTACGTGCGCCGTATCGCCTACCGCTTCGCCCGCGTCGCGCCGGGCAGCGGTTGGCAGCAGGCCATGGCGGCACTGGGCTGAACCGAACTGGCACGAACGACGACGAACAACTGCATGGGATGGAAAATGAAGTCACGGCATCTGCTGCATGGCGTAGCCCTGGCGCTATTCGTATGCACCGTGGCCATCGCCGCCGAAGCTCCACCGCGCGAAATCACCATCGACCTTGCGCGAGCCGAACGTCCGCTGGAACGATTCTTCGACCTGTCGATCGGTTCGGATTTTCCGGGCACTTTGATACGGCCGGACAGTCAGGCGCACCTGAAGCTCGCCGTCGATGAGTTGGGCTTCCGCTACATCCGATTCCACGACATCTTTCACGACGTACTGGGCACCGTGCGGGTCGTCGACGGGCGCACCGTGTACGACTGGACCAGGATCGACCGGCTCTACGACGATCTGCTGTCGAAAGGGATCAAGCCCTTCATCGAACTGGGATTCGCACCCACGGCGATGGCCACGTCCGAGCAGACCATCTTCTACTGGAAAGGCAATACGTCGCATCCGAGGCTGGAGCCGTGGCGCGATCTCGTCGACGCGTTCGTTCGCCACCTGCGCGACCGCTACGGCGTGGCGGAAGTACGGCACTGGTACTTCGAGGTCTGGAACGAACCGAATCTCGACGGATTCTGGGAGCGGGCCGACCAGCAGGCCTATTTCCGGCTCTACGATGTCACTGCCAGAACGATCAAGGCGATCGATCCCACGCTGCAAGTCGGAGGCCCCGCCACTGCGGGCGCTGCATGGGTTCCGGAATTCCTCGAATACGCACACAGGAACGGCGTGCCGGTGGATTTCGTGACCACTCACAGCTACGGCGTGGACGGCGGTTTCCTGGACGAGAAAGGCGAAGCCGACACCAAGCTTTCGCCGTCGCCGGACGCCATCGTCGGCGATGTGCGCAGGGTCAGGGAACAGATCGGCGCATCGCCGTTCCCGTCGCTGCCGCTGTACTTCACGGAATGGAGCACCAGCTATACGCCGCGCGACGCCGTGCACGACTCGTATGTCAGTGCGCCGTACATCCTCAGCAAGCTCAAGGCGACGCAGGGGATGGTGCAGGGCATGAGCTACTGGACCTACACCGATCTGTTCGAGGAACCGGGTCCGCCGCCGACCCCGTTTCATGGCGGCTTCGGGCTGATCAATCGCGAAGGCGTCCGCAAGCCGGCGTTCTTCGCCTACAAGTATCTGCATGCCCTCCGCGGCAAGGAGATTCCATCCTCCGATGCCGAGTCGCTGCTGGCGACGGATGGCTCCCGAACTTCCGCATTGATCTGGAATTGGACTTCTCCCCAGCAGAACGTCAGCAATCGACCGTTCTACACCAGGCTCGTTCCCGCCTCGCCGGTGCCGGCGGCGAAGCTCGCGTTCAAACACCTCGCGGCGGGCGTGTACCGGCTTGAAGTCAGGCGTACCGGGTTTCGCGCCAACGACGCGTACTCGGCCTACA
This sequence comes from Lysobacter terrae, assembly GCF_054782215.1. NCBI lineage: Bacteria > Pseudomonadati > Pseudomonadota > Gammaproteobacteria > Lysobacterales > Lysobacteraceae > Lysobacter > Lysobacter terrae. Next base: position 16,802 of record NZ_BAAGSX010000011.1, on the reverse strand, counting down.
TCGAGATGGGAGCTCCCGCTTCCCTGAGCGGCAGTCAGCTCGACAGGCTGCGCGAACTGACGCGCGACTTGCCGGAGACCGATCGCCGGATCGAAATCGGACCTGCTGGCGAGTACAGGTTGGAGTTTCCGATGCGCAGCAACGATGTCGTGCTGGTGACGCTGACGCCGGAGGCGGGCGGTCGCTGACGCTCGCGACATGGAACAGCCCAAGGGCGTGGCCCATGCCGCGGACGAACTGAAAAACACTGACTGACGACGGGCGACCCGATGAACGTGAAGATGAAGCATCTGCTGCACGCTGCAGCCTTGGCACTGTCCGTGAGCTCCGCGGCCATCGCCGCCGAACCCGCCGACGTACGCCTGACGATTTCGACTGAAGCCGCTGGCCCGCGCATCGAGCCCGAGGTCTACGGCCACTTCGTCGAACATCTCGGCACCGGCGTCTACGGGGGGTTGTGGGTGGGGCCGGAATCGAGGATTCCGAACATACGCGGCTGGCGCAACGACGTGGTCGAGGCGTTGCGCCGCATCGAGGTACCGGTGATCCGCTGGCCCGGCGGCTGCTTCGCCGACGACTACGACTGGCGCGACGGCATCGGCGATCCGGCGAAGCGGCCGGTGCGGCTGAACCGTTGGTGGGGCGGGGTGCCCGAGACCAACCGCGTCGGCACGCACGAGTTCATGGACCTGGTCGAAATGCTCGGTAGCCAGGCCTACATCGCCGCGAACATGGGCTCGATGTCGCCGCGGGATGCCAGTCAATGGCTGGAATACATGACCTCGGACAGCAAGTCGTCGCTCGCCGAGGAACGCCGCCGCAACGGGCGCGACCGGCCCTGGAAGGTGAAGTACGTAGGCGTCGGCAACGAGAGCTGGGGTTGCGGCGGCAACATGCGCCCCGAATACCAGGCCGACCTGCATAACCGGTACGCCACCTACCTTCAGGGCACGCTGCGCGTAGCTTCCGGCGACGGTCAGCAGGACGATCATCTGGTCAAAGTGCTGATGGAACGCGCCGGCGCCCACATGGATGCGTTCACCTTGCACTACTACACCACCGCCGGCGAATGGGAGGACAAGGGGCCGGCCACCGGTTTCGGCGCCGACCGCTGGGCGAAGGGGCTGGAGTCCGCGCTGGGCATCGAGAAGCGCATCGCCGCGGTATCCAACATCATGGACAAGCACGATCCGAAGCGGCGAGTCGCGCTCTACGTCGACGAATGGGGCACCTGGCACGCACCGGAGCCGGGCTCCAACCCGGGCTTCCTGCAGCAGCAGAACTCGCTGTATGACGCACTGGTCGCCGCGCTCACGTTCAACGTATTCCACCGCCACACCGAGCGGGTGAAGATGGCCAACATCGCGCAGATGGTCAACGTGCTGCAGGCCATGGCGCTGACGGATGGGCCGCGCATGGCGCTCACGCCGACCTATCATGTGTTCGATCTCTACAAGCCGTTCCGCGGTGCGGTCCCGCTGAGGGCGACACTCGAAACCCCGCGCTGGCATGAGGGCGAAGTCGAGTTGCCGGCCGTGGATGTTTCGGTGGCGCGAGCGGCGGACGGCAGCACAGTGCTCGCACTCGTCAACCTCGACCCGAAGCGATCCGCGCGCGTGCAGACCAACCTCAACGGTGCGGTGCGGGGCCGGATCCTGACCGCCGGCGCGATGGATGCACACAATACCTTTGCGCAGCCGAATGCGCTGGTGCCGGCCCCCTACAGTGCGGGAGCGAAGGAGGCGCCGCTGGCACTCGAACTACCGCCGAAGTCGATCGTCGTCGTGAGCGTGTCGCGATGAGCCATCGCCGCGTTGCTTCGGCTGAGGGCTACGTTCCAGAGCGTGATGCTGACGGCTCCGAGTGTCCGCTTCTGGCCGGGGGCGGACGTTTGGCGACAGGACCGTGAACCGTTTGTCTGCGCAGCGAATCGATCGCCGCAGCGACCTCGCTCAGGTGATCTTTGAATTGACTTGATGGAGAAGCTCGGTGAGCTTCCGCACGTCACCTTCTGACCATCCGCGAAAGCGAGCCTCGAACAGTTCTCCCTTACTGGTCATGGCTGCGGCGACTTTAGATTGCGCGGAGGAGCTGATCGAAACGGTCACGCCACGGCGATCTCCGTCATCTGGCGACACAGCGACAAGCTCGAGCTGCCGAAGTTGTTTGATCAAGCGGCTGATCACGCTGCGATCCATCGCGAGCCCTTCCGCGAGCTGGCTCGCTCGCGTCGGGCCACGGGCGTGAAGCCACTGAAGGATCTGGAAAGCCGAACTTGAAAGCTCGGGTTGAAAGCTTGCAGCGGCATGCACCGCGAATGCCCGGGCCGTACTCATCAGGATATTGAGCTCTGTGCCCAGATCCCGCAGCAGTGCCCGATTCTTGGCTGCCCCTTCTATGATCCGGTCGGTGTCGGTGTTTTTTGCCATCCGCCTGCTCTCATGGGGACTGATTGACAATTATCCATCATATATCCAGCATTGTAATGGATATTTGTCTATCAATTGGATAATCCAACCATGCCCAACCTCTCTACTACCGTCATCACCGGCGCTACCGACGGCATCGGAAAGATCGCCGCCAGAAGCCTGGCCAAACAGGCTGGGCGAGTCGTTTTGATCGTGCGTAACGAAGCAAAGGCCGCGGCAGTGCGAGCCGAAATCCTTGAATCCGGCGCCACCTCCGAGATCGAGTTCGTCTACGCCGACTTTGCCAATCTCGCGTCGGTGGCAGCGGCCGCGACTAAGGTCGCGGCAAGGTACGAGCGCATCGATTGCCTGATCAACAACGCGGGCCTTCATGCGTTCGAGCAACGCGTCACCGGAGACGGTTTTGCGGAGATGATGTCCGTCAACTATCTCGCGCCGTGGTTGTTGACTGCCTTCCTGCGTGCCCGCATCGTCGCCTCTAGCCCTTCACGCATCGTCACCGTGGCATCCGAGGCATCGCGCCGCGCGCAGGGCATAAGGCCCCAGTTCGATCTTGTCGACACGGCTCCTTTCTCATGGCGAGGCTCCTCGGTCGTATACGGCCGAACGAAGCTGATGAACATCATGTTTTCGATGGAGTTGGCGCGGCAGCTTTCCGGTACCGGCGTTGCCGTGAACTGTCTGGATCCTGGCTTCAACGTCACCGGACTGGGGCGGGAGTTGCCCTTCGCCACACCTTTGGCGCTCTTGCTCAAGACCTTGCGCATTGGCCCGCCGGCGCGAGGTGCCGCACTCATCGTCCAACTGGCCAAGGCGCCGGAGTTCGAAGCCATATCCGGCAAGTACTATTCGGTCGGCCGCGCGACACCGATCTCTCCCGTTTCACCGGGTGACGATGCCGATTCGCGACGGGTGCTTTGGGACGCTACTGCGGATGTCCTTCGAGACTTCCTTCCCGATCTCATCTAGACCGCTGCATGTCGAAAACACGGCAGAGGCAGTAATCGGCCCACCGTTTGCGCTTGTCGATGCGCCGCCACGCCAGACCTCGAACATGGGCCTGTGAGCGTGCCGGAAGTAGCGCGGTGAAGCCACCGTGCCGTTTGCGGATGTCTGCTTTTGGCCGGAAGCGGACATCACCAGCCTCTTCGTCTCGATCCAGCATCGATCAGTGAGAAGAAACGTAGGGGGAGTTGGGTGGCCTTTGAGGCAGAACAAAACTATCTCTCATGCGCCGCACTTCTTTTGCAGGCGTCAGGCCGAATAGGCGCTTGAACTCTCGATTGAACTGCGAAGTGCTCTCAAACCCCACCGAATGGCAGGCGGCAGCAGCCGTCATGCCTTCCTGCACCATGAGCAGACGTGCCTGATGCAATCTCGTCGACTTTAGGTATTGCATGGGTGACGTGCACGTCACCGCTTTGAAGTGACTGTGGAACGAGGGCGAACTCATCCCCGCCTCTCGAGCCAACTTTGCGACATCGAGCTTATCTGCATAGCAGGCATGGATGCGTTGAAGTGACCTACCGATCTTTCCGAACTGGCCCTGCATGCCCAGAGCAGCGCGTATGGCTCCGCCCTGCGGTCCGGTGAGAACGCGGTAGTACAACTCCCGTAGTAGTTGAGGCCCAAGTACGGCAGCTTCCAAAGGATCCGCCAGCGCCTGCAGGAGTCGTTGAACGGACGAGTGCGTCGTGACGTCCAGTGGACTAGACATCATGCTCTGGGGCTGAGCTTGGTGTCTGTCGCCGGGGTGACGATCTATCTCCAGCATCAACTCTGCCGCTAATTGGAAGTCCAGATGCAGATACAACGCTAGCAAGGGTGCTTCGGCGCTTGCATCGGTTTCCATCGTGAACGGCACAGGCACAGAGACCGCCAAGTACTGGTGCGCATCGTAGACATAGGTTCGATCGCCGAAGTAACCCCGCTTGCTGCCCTGACACACGATGACGATACCTGGGTCGTATAGAACGGGCGTGCGTGCCAGCGGACGGTTGGATCTGAGCAGCCGAACGGTGGGGAGCGCGGTGAGGTTGTAGCCCTCATCTGGCGCCAAGGCCCGCACAAGCGGGGCCAGCGAGGCGAGGCTCGCTGATTCGGGGTGATCGGGCTTGGGTGGCGCCATAGGAATAGGCAACGTTGCGAGGCTTTTTCGCCTTCATAGGAAGGCGGACCCTTCGTATTGTGCACCCACCTTTCCTCTGGAGCACGGCGTGAGGCATTCCAAACTGATCTTGATAACAGGCGTAAGCAGTGGCTTTGGTCGTGCACTGGCGAGCGAGGCATTGGCGGCAGGACACCGAGTCGTGGGGACGGTACGCCGACCCGACGATGCCGAGGCCTTCCAACGGCTGGCGCCTGCACGGGCCCATGGCCACCTGCTTGATGTCACCGAAACGGGAAGGATCGAGGAGGTCGTGGGTGAGATCGAGGCGACGGTCGGCCCTATCGACGTGCTGGTGAACAATGCCGGCTATGGCCACGAGGGCGTAATGGAAGAGTCGCCCCTGACAGAACTGCGACGCCAGTTCGACGTCAATGTCTTCGGGGCAGTGGCCATGATGAAGGCGGTGCTGCCTGGCATGCGCGCTCGTCGCGCTGGCCACATCCTCAATGTCACGTCGATGGGTGGCTTCATCACGATGCCTGGCATCACCTACTACTGCGGTAGCAAGTTTGCGCTCGAAGGCATAAGCGAAGCCTTGGGCAAGGAAGTACGCGATCTCGGCATTAACGTAACTGCAGTAGCGCCTGGCTCTTTTCGAACGGACTGGGCTGGACGCTCCATGGTGCGATCGCCGCGCTCCATCAGTGACTATGACGGGGTGTTCGATCCCATTCGCCAGAAGCGGCAACAGGCGAGCGGCAAGCAGTTGGGGGATCCCCTCAAGGCAGCCAAAGCCATGCTTGACGTGATCGAAAGCGACGCCCCTCCCGCCCATCTGTTGCTGGGAAGCGATGCGCTGACCCTGGTTCGCCAAAAGGTCGCCGATTTGCTCACGGACCTGGCCTACTGGGAACCCCTTACCCGGTCCACGGACGGCTAGTCACTGCTGCCAAAGGGCCACGCTGGACAAGCAACAAGGACGTGGCTATCTGGCTGGGTTCAAGATCCTCTCATCCGGCCGGCGTCCTAGTCGGCCGGTTTATATAGGAGGCATCGCAGGATGCAGGAGCGTCCTGTCGGTGATATCCAGCAGCGCTCGTAGCCGATCCATGTGGCGAAGGTCCTGGTGGTAACCCACCCAGACATCCCTACCGGGAGGTTCGCCGAGCAGATCGATGCGATGGAGCCCATCTATTTCCTCACCAAGGGGTCTGGGCAGTACCGCAACGCCAAGTCCTCGAAGGCACATTTGGGCTTGGACGCTCCGGCTGGTGCTGGTGAAGGCGCGCCGTGAGTGCGGGAATCGGTCCAGCAGCCAAGCTACGTCCGGGAAGTGAGCCTGGGCTGAGTTCATGAGAATCAGGCTCACCGACTGGGGGTTGTTACTCACTGCGCGCACCGTCGTCGCCGATCCGTAAAGACCGTAAGGCATGGTCATCAGTCGGCGCTGGACGATGTCCGGCTCGCTGAACGGGACGATGCGGAAGGCAACATCGGCCTCGCGACGGGAGAGGTCGAGAAGGCGGTAGCTCGCGATGACCTCGGGCACTACGGCAGGATGAAGGCGCCCCAGTTCGACAAAGATGGGCGCCAGGACATAGGCAGCGAACCAGTCCGCCGAGGATATCCGCAGGATGCCTTCGAGCCTCTCATGGTTACCCGCAAGGCGCCTTTCCATGGACAGCGCCGAGGCCTCCATGGATTCAGCGAGCGATAGCACCGCGTCTCCGGCATCCGTGAGCACAAGGCCGTCTTTCGTCCTGCGGAAGAGCGGTTGCTCGGCCTCATCCTCGAGCGCCTTTATCCGACGACCGATGGTGGGGTGGCTCACGCCAAGGCTGCGAGCAGCCTCGCCGAGCGATCTGCCGCGGACGACCGCGAGGAATATCCGGATATCACTCCATTCCACGCCACGGGTATCCGTTCAAAACTGTACGCGGAATATGCAGGAATGGCAGTCCACAAACAATCCTGTTGACGTCACCATGCCCGCCCCTGCACTGATGGTCTGCAGTCTGCGGTTCCACCCGCGGGCGACTCCGGCGGAAGTCCGGCAGATCTGGTGGATGGGTGGAAGCCATCCCTGGCGGGTTGGCCCATACCGGGTCAGCCTCATCTGGAGTCGAACGACATGAGCAAGTTGAACGGGAAGGTCGCCCTCGTAACGGGCGCATCGCTCGTCCAAACGGCCGTCGACCATTTCGGTCGGCTGGATATCTTGGTCAATAACGCAGGCATCTATCAGTTCGCAAAGATCGAGGACACCACCGAGGAACTGTATCGCCAGCAGTTCGACCTCAATGTTCTCGGCCCGCTCCTCGTCACTGGTGCCGCCGTGCCCTTTCTGGGCGAAGGCGGCAGCGTCATCAACGTCAGTTCCTTCGTCACGCGGATTCTGCCAACCCCAAGCGCGATCTACAGCGGAACGAAAGGGGCGATCGACGCCATTACGGGCGTTCTTTCGCGCGAGCTCGGGCCACGGGGAATCCGCGTCAACGCTGTGAACCCCGGGCTGATCGAGACAGAAGGTACGCATGCCAACGGCGTGATGGGCTCGGACTTCCAGGCCAGGAACGAGCAACAGACGCCCCTCGGCCGGATTGGCCAGGTAACGGACATTGCTTCGATCGTCTCGTTCCTCGCGTCTGACGACGCAGGCTGGGTAACGGGCGAACACATCATCGGCTCGGGCGGCATGCGCTGACCAGCAGCATTCCGAGGATGAACCTGTTGAGCATCAATTCGAATCCGAATGCGACGGACTCCCGCCGCTGGGCCGCCCTGGGCGTTCTCCTGTCCGGCACGCTGTTGCCTCCGCTTGATTTCTTCATCGTCAACGTCACGTTGCCCAGCATCCGGTCCGATCTGCATGCATCGGCGGACGTCGCACAGTTGGTGGTGTCGGTCTATGCGATGGCGTACGCCGTCACCCTCATCCTGGGCGGGCGCCTAGGAGACCTCTATGGACGCCGACGCACCTTCGTGGCGGGCATGTTCGGGTTTGGGCTGGCTTCGGCCCTCTGTGGATTGGCAGCGTCACCAAGTGTGCTCGTCGTCGGCAGATTGCTGCAGGGCATCTCGGCTGCCGTCATGGCACCGCAGTCGCTGGCGTCTATCCATGCCTTGTTTCCGACGAGCGAGAAGGGTCGCGCGCTCGGCCTGTATGGGGCGACGTTCGGGCTGGCCTCCGTCGGTGGACAGCTTCTGGGAGGATTGCTGGTGTCGGCGGATCTCTGGGATATGGGCTGGCGCAGCGTCTTCCTGATCAACATTCCCGTCATCGCCTTGGCCATTCCTGCCGCGTTGATACTGGTGCGCGAAACCAGGGCAGAGGAAGCGGGCGGAGTGGATGTCACCGGTGCAATCCTGCTGGCGCTGGGCGTGCTCGCGCTGGTGGTTCCACTGATCGAAGGTCGCGAGCAGGGGTGGCCTTGGTGGAGCCTGGGCTTGCTGACGCTGAGTCCCGCACTCCTCGTCATCTTCTGGCGCTACGAGAAGCATCGGGAACGCTCGGGTGCGTCAGCGCTGGTTCCACCCTCGGTCGTGTCGGCAACCCGTGGGCTACCTCTTGGTTTGCTGGCGGCGGTCCTGCTGTATGCCCTGGCGGCGTTCTTCCTGACGTTCGCTGTGTACCAGCAGGCGGGACTGGGTCGCGATGCGCTCGCGGCGGGGCTGGCGATTCTTCCACTCGGTATCGGACAGTTGCTTGGGCCAACGTGCGGCCTCCGGCTCTCGCGATGGCTGGGTTCGCGCGCAGCGACGTTTGGCATGAGTCTGGAAGCCATCGGCCTGGTCTTGGCGGCAGGCGTGGCCGCGATCAACAAACCGTCTTGGCTCCCGGTTCCTCTACTGGTTATTGGTACCGGACAGGGAATTGCCCTACCGGCGCTGGTGCGACTGAACGTCGATTTGGTGGAACCGCGCTGGGCGGGCTTGGCAGCGGGTACTGTCAGCGCCGCGATGCAACTCGGCGCCGCGCTCTCCGTCGCCCTAGTCGGCGGCGTCTTCTTCTCGCTTGCACCCGACGGGGCAAATACCGAGGAGGTCAAATCCGGCTTCGCGGTCGCCTGCCTCATGATCGCCACTGCGATCGCGATGGCCGCGATTCTCAGTAGCAGGCTCGCGGTTACCACCGCGATGAGGGGCGCCAAACCCGAAGCTGGCTCTCACAGCGCCGACGATCCATCGGTCAGCACTAGTTCGAGTGTGGAGCTATCTGGATGCCCGTCCGCAGGGCGAATCGATGCGAACAGGACCGCTGTTGAGTGAATAACGGGTGGCGGGCTGTCGCCGCTCCGCCGAGCTTCAAACATTTGACCCCACAAACAGTTGCGCATCTACCTATTGGTAGGTAAATTCACCTAACTTCAGAAAGGAACACCTCATGGGCATCTCTCCAATCGGCTGGCTCCACACGCTGGGAAGCCTTCCCGCGATCCCGCTCGCGGTCTACATGCTGGTCAAGCATGGGCGGATCGTCCCTGAGACCAAAGCAGGGCGCGCCTACTTCTGGTTCATGCTGCTGGGCGTACTCACGGTCTATCCCATCGCGCACCAGCCGGTGAGCTCCATCGTCGCTACCGTTACCCTGGTGGTTCTCCTGGTCGGATATGGCATTGCGCTGTGGCGGCCGGCGAAACGACTGTGGACGTACCTCCAGACCGTTGCGCTCAGCATCACCGTATTCCTGCTGATGATCCCAACGGTGAGTGAAAGCCTACGCAGGCTTCCTGTCGGCGATCCGCTGGTGACAGACTTGAAGGACCCGCTGCTGCTGGGCGTCCAAGGCGTGCTCTTCCTGACGTTGATTGTAGGCATCCCGCTGCAGGTACGAGCGCTGTATAAGCAGCGCGTCCATCGAGACCAGGTAGCCCGTTGATGTCGTCCGCAGAAGCCCGGCCCCAGTATTCAGCCAAGGCCCAAGAGATCATGCAGCGGACCAATGAGCTGCTGGCTTCGGGTGGGTATAACGGGTTCAGCTATGCCGACATTGCCGAACTGGTGGATGTGAGGAAGGCGAGCATCCACCACCACTTTCCCGCCAAGGTGGATCTGGTCAAGGCGACCGTCGCCCAACACCGGCACGCCATGCGGCAAGGACTGCAGTCGCTCCAGCAATCGATTCCCGATCCCTACGCGCGACTGGTCGCCTACAGTCGCTATTGGGCCGACTGCATACAGGAGTCGAATCCTCCGATCTGCATCTGCGCTCTACTGGCCGCCGAACTGCCTGCCATTCCGGCCGAGGTCGCGGAAGAGGTCACGGGCCACTTCAACGACCTCCAAAGCTGGCTCGCACAGACCATGACGGAGGGCGCGACCAAGGGCGTTATGCGCCTGACTGAAGCGCCTGCGAGAGAAGCAGCCATGTTCATGGCCTCTATCCACGGGGCGATGCTCTCGGCACGGGCTACGGGCAACGCATTGTTGTTCTGGCAGATCGCGAAGCTATCTACAGATCGATTGAAGATCGAGTAGTACATTTATGCGGTGTGCCTTTGGGTCGTAAGCAGCCTAGCGAGGCTGCCCCGAACGGCTTAACTACGGCGATACATACGCAACTTGAGCCTTTTCCTCATATCTCGGGATAGGAGGAAGCTATGAAGCGAAGTTCAGGTCGCTCAGCGGCAACATCCTGCGTGGAACCAGGGCAAGCTGGTCGGACAGAAGGCACCTCTAAAGCAAAAGGATATGGTCGATTCGTGTCCGGCTCCAGCTCAGGGGCGATAAGCGCCAGTTGGTCCTCTTTGATTTGGCAATTGATAGCAAGCTGCGAGCTTGCGACCTAGTTGGACTCCGCGTCCGCGACGTTGTACTTGGCGCGCATATTGGCTCGGAAGATGCGTCATCCAGCGGAAGACCAAGCGTCCTGTTCAGTTCGAAATAACGCCGCAGACCAGGGATGCAGTAGCTGCTTGGATCGATAGTCAGAAACTCCAGCTGGACGATCACCTCTTTCCCGGCAGGCAGGGCGGTTCTTCTCACCTTTCTACGCGCCACTACGCCCGTCTAGTAAAAGCCTGGGTCTCCAGTATCGATCTGGACCCCGTGAATTACGGTACGCACTCCATGCGTCGGACCAAGGCATCCCTGATCTATCAACGGACTAAGAATCTGCGCGCCGTCCAGCTGTTGCTGGGGCACAGCAAGATTGAGAGTGCCGTCCGCTACCTTGGGGTGGAGGTGGATGACGCCCTGCTGCTTGCCGAGCAAACCGAAACGTAGCTTGTCCCACGAAAGCGGCCTTCGCCAGGCCGCTTCCGACCCTAAGCGGACACGTAGGTCGAGTGGCGCACCCGTGGAGCGCGCCACTCGAATTGTCCCGTCAGGATTTGATGAACTCGAGAAGGTCGGGGTTGAGGACGTCCGCGTGGGTGGTCAGCATGCCGTGCGGGAAGCCGGGGTATGCCTTCAGCGAACCCTTCGCGAGCAGGTCGACGGCGCGCGGCACCGAGCTGGCGAACGGGACGATCTGGTCGTCTTCGCCATGCATGACCAGGACCGGCACAGTGATCTTCTTCAGATCTTCGGTGTAGTCCTCCAGCCAGGAGAAGACGGTCTCGTAGTGGGCCAGGGCGCCGCCGGCCATGCCCTGGCGCCACCAGTTCGCGATCACCGCCTCAGACGGCTTGGCGCCTGGACGGTTGAATCCGTAGAACGGGCCCTCCGGGACCGCCCGGAAAAACTCCGACCGGTTGCCAAGCACGCCTGCCTTGACCCCGTCGAAAAACTCCGGCGGCTGACCGGCAGGGTTCGCGTCGGTTTTCACCATGTTCGGCGTCAACGAGGCCACCAGCACTGCCTTGGCGACTCGCTCCTGGTGGCGAGCGACGTAGCGGGCCACCTCGCCGCCGCCGGTGGAGTGCCCGATGTGGATCGCGTCGCGGAGGTCGAGGTGTTCGGTCAGTGCAGCGAGGTCGGCGACCCAGTGGTCCATGTCGTTGCCGGTGCCGACTTGCTCGGACCGACCGTGCCCACGCCGGTCATGGGCGATTACCCGATAGCCGTGGTGAAGGAAAAACATCATCTGGGCGTCCCAGTCGTCGGCCGACAGGGGCCAGCCATGGCTGAAGACGATCGGCTGACCGGACCCCCAGTCCTTGTAGAAGATCTTTACGCCGTCCGGTGTGGTGATCGTAGGCATTGCTGATACCTCCTATAAGAGATTGATTGAAGTGTTGGTGCTCCGCGAGGCATCGAGAGTGCTGCCAGCGGCTTCTTTCGAAGTCTTCTTTCACAATGCGCATCTGTCCCTCGGCGCGGCGCCTTTGCTCCTGGCGCTTGAACGCATCGAGTACAAGAATCGGCCGATGATTGAGCACTCCGAATGCGGCGACCACGCTAGTGAGAACTCCACCTGCGCGCTCGGCTCGTCGATGGCAACAAAGGCCACGCCCGGAAAGCTCACTTCCGCTTGGCTTTGTTGCGCGAGCGTCACGCCGAATCCCGCCGCCACCAGGCTGAAGATGGTTTGCTTTCCAGCAGGAACGGGATTGAGCGGCATGCCTGGCCCCATCATCCTGGCGTAGAACTCGCGCATGGCGTGGCTTTGCGCCCAGTCTTGGACGTAAATGTTTTCGCCTAGCAAATCGCTCCAGCGCAGCGATGTGCGTTGGGCGAGCGGATGTTCTTTGGGCACCGCCGCCACCATTCGCTCGCTATAGAGCGGCTCCATGACGATGCGCGGCCATGGCGCGTAGCTAGGTATCAGCGCGACGTCGATACGTCGCGCCACGAGCTCAGAGAACAATTCCAGATCCGGCAGTTCGTGGACGACCAAGCGCACGGCGGGATGACCCTCGCGCCAGCGCGCGAGCATGTCGCGCAGGGGCTCGCCCAATGGAGGCGATCGAACACCCAAGCGAAGCTCTCCTGCAGTGCCCCGCGCCGCTCCCGCCGCGACCTCCGTCACTGTCTGCAGACTGGCAAGCATTCGTCTGGTTTCAGTAAGTACCGGTCCGGCAGCAGGAGTAAGCGCAACGCCTTGCTTGCTTCTCTCGAACAGGCTCAGACCCAGATCTTCCTCCAGTGTCGTCACGCTTCGGGTCAAAGTCGAAACCGAAACGCCCAGCCATTCACCAGCGGCTGAAAAGCTGCCGTGTTCGGCGACGGCGACAAAATACTTGAGGCCAGTTAGTTGCATGAGTCCAATCGGTCTAAGCTTCAAGGAGGCAACATCCGAAGCCGGGGCTCCGGATGCAGCCTCGACTTGCGCAATGAAAGATGAAATGGGCCGAAGTACTGTCAATGTGCTTCGTAACAGCCCGGCAACAGGCCTGCGCGGTGCAGGTGCGTGTCGGCCCAGGTGACGTTTCGCCAGACTCTAACGGAGGATATGACCGACCACATCTCGTCTCATGAGCAACGCGTATTGCTTCGTGAGCAATGATCAGTTCGAACCGAGGCGTTCCATTGCAGGGATGAAGTATCTGGGCTGGCGCCGAAGGACGGTGTCTCCGCCACGGACATCTCGGTAAGTTCTCCTTGGCGGTCATAGGAGATATACAGGCGGTCGTCGCGCTCCATGTCGATCACCCGGGCGGGTGGATTCCGCGTGTAATTTGGGGGTGTCTTTAGATGGCCAGGGAGCGGATGTGCCGTAGCCCATCGCGCCGCACTCGAAGGTGATGCTGAATGTGGCGCCAACTCCACGGGGCCATCCTGGCTCCATGTCCGCTCTTGGTCGAAAGCTGACACGAATTGCTTCCAGCGGCTGGCCGATGACCTGGACGACATCGTCCGCGTCGCCTGGTGGCCGGGTGATCAGGGCCTTCGCTAAGGCCTTGGTGGTACCCTTCTTTCTCATCCCCGACGAGAGCCTGTCTTGGCAAAGCCGAACTATTCATTTGAGAAGCGTCAGCGCGAAATCGCGAAGAAGAAGCAGCAGGACGAGAAGCAGGCCAAGAAGAAGGCCGTACGCGAAAGCGCCAAGCCCGCCGAGCCGGATCGCGATCCCCCCGCCGGGCATCGATGAGTACCCCCGACGCCGGCCCGCCGCAGATTTGGGTGGACGGCGATGCCTGCCCCGGCGCGGTCAAGGAAATCCTGTTCCGCGCCGCCGAGCGCGCGCAGGTCCATGTCACCTTCGTCGCCAACCAGTGGGTGCGCTGCCCACCTTCGCGCTATGTCCGTGCGCTCCAGGTGCAGGGCGGGTTCGATGAGGCCGACAACGAGATCGTCGAGCGCATGCGCCCCGGCGACCTTGTCGTCACGCAAGACATCCCGCTGGCCGCACGCGTCATAGCGAAAGGCGGCGCGGCGGTAAGTCCGCGCGGCGAGCGACATACCACGGACAACATGGCAGAGCGCCTGTCGATGCGAAACTTCATGGAAGAGTTGCGCGGCGCCGGAGTGCAAACCGGCGGCCCCTCCGCCTTTCATGCGCGGGATCGCCAATCGTTCGCTAATGAGCTGGATCGGTGGTTGGCGCAGCGTCGCAGGCCCACGTAAGTAGCGGGTCGGGTTCAGTGGTTCCGCGGTGGCAAATGGGTCCATGAGCCGTGTCGGATAAACGTCCCCCCTGTATGCCGCTGAGGTGAATCAGCTAGGGCGATTTGATCCCGATCAAGGTGCGCTCCGGCCCGCGTGCCAGGATGGCTACGACATCAACGGGAGGACCCTGCCATGCCACTCTCACCCCTGCGAACAGGCACTGCGTTTGCGCTAACCATCGCGGTCCTCTATGTCGCCTGTCTCTTGCTCATGCTCGTGGCTCCCGGCGTAGTGCTGGACATCTTCTCTACGTGGGTGCACGGACTGAATCTCGAACCGATCACCACCAACCCGCCGCCAGTGAATCTGACCCGGGCTGCATTGGGACTCGTGCTGATTTCGGCCTATGCCTTTATCGCCGGCGCCGTGTACGGCGTAGTGCGCCGCGGGCTGACGCCGAAGAGGTAAAGGGGTCAGGTTGATTTATCGCTCCGGCAAGCCAGCCTGAGCCGGTTTACATCGATGTCCGCTAAGAAGAGGCCGCCCAAGGGCGGCCTTTTCGCTGTCATTGGGTAGCACGCCCGGCCCTTTGTATGATCCCTCCAGGGGACGGCCGATCAGGCGGTTGAGAGAAGGGAACCTATGGCACCGGAAGCTCTGTTCGGCATCGCGTTGGCTGCCGCGGTGGTGGTCGGCGTCGTCGCCAAACTCATACCCAGGCGCCAGCCAACGGCAAAGGTATTCAAGTGCTCCCGCTGTGGTGCGAGCGCTACCCACAATGACCGCACCATCGAGGCATGGCGCAGCGGCAAGACCCGATTCTTTTGCCAGGCCTGCCATGCCAAATGGCTACAGTCGCGCCCGCCGCAGGAGCGGGGGAGTTTTCGACCGGGTTCTGCTTCCAGCTCCGGCTGCCTGGGGGTCGTGGCATGGTTCGCGGTCCTGCCATTGGGCTGCCTGCTGGCGTGGGCGTATATCTAGCCATTCATTCAAGTCGGCGCAGTCAAAAGTTCAAGTCATAAGAGATCCTGCAGATGATGACCAAGGTGGTGACGGGTGCGCTCCTGCTTGTTGCGTTTGTCTTAGGGCTTGCCCTGGGAAGAACCTACTTCTGTCCTAAGAAGGGCGAGGCAACAGCAGCTGCGCTCCGACTTCAGGTCGAGACAAAGGCAGGCGAGCTACAAACTGCGCTTGATGTCCTTTCGCTTCTCGACGAGGGAAAATCTGTCGATGCGAAAGCTCTTCTGGAAGGACAGGTCCAGTCATCCCTGGTCATGGTTAAGGCGGTAGCACCGACGGTTGATCTGCCGAGGAATACGGCATCGAGAATTGATCAGTCGGTTGCTGAAGGAGAGGCCTATGCAAGGGGGCATGGGATTGATGTCCCGTAGCACGCCGGGCCAATGACCTGGATCGTTGGCTGGCGCAGTATCGCAAAGCCACGTAAGTCGCGCCCGCCCGCATGTCCAGTAGGGGGCACGCAACAGCAGGTTTGGAAAAAGACAACGCATCACCTTGATGCAGTGCCATCCACAATTTTGACGATGCCCTTGTCTGCATCGGTCCGTTAGAAGCCTTTCCTGAGAACCACGGAGTAGGGCTCGCGTGGATCGAAAAGGAAGGGCGTTGCAATGTGGGATCGGTCCGCGCCGTTCGGCCAGGCGAGTCATCGTGCATACGGCCTAGTGCCGCTGCTTCTGGGATTGCTGGGTATCGCGCTGTTGTTTGTGGACGGCACCGCGCCCGCACAGGCCTCGCAGCCGCCCTTCTGTCGCCAGACGACGGCTAACAGTTGGGTATCCCCGTGCGACCGGCAGCAGGCGTATGCCGAGTGCAATGCGGATTACCAGGCGCAACTGGCTACGCTCGCTGCCAACGGCAATCCCATCAATTCCGCGTCGTCCTCATGTACGGTCACCCTCTCGCCATGGGGCCGAGGCAGCTACGTCTGGTATCTGCAGTGGGCGGCCAACGGTACCCACTACGCGGGATATATCGTTCCGCTTCAATACGACTTCTATGGCTGCGCTGGAAGCGCCACCTGGGACGAGGGCATCAAGGCCTGCGTGGATTTTGTCCCTGCGAAGAATCTAGGGCAGGGCATATTTCCCATCGACGAGAAGTCGGGTAACAACTGCGGCAACCCGATCAACGTCGCCACCGGCAACAAGTTCCAGGTCGAGCACGACATCGCCGCGGGCTTGAGCTTTAGTCGCTACTACAACAGCCAGTCCGTGGCTGTAGGCGGCCTGGGACCGCTGTGGTCGCACACCTATAGCCACAAGCTGGTGTATTCGCCCAACGCCTCGCCCAACCCGACGGCCGTCCTCTCCCGGCCTGATGGCAGGACAATCGAATTCCGCTACCAAAACAGCGCGTGGAGCGCCGATGCCGACATAACCGGAACGCTGACGCAAACCAGCGGCGGCTGGACTTACGCGCCCCAGGACAATCGCGAAGTCGAGGAGTACGACAGCCTCGGCCGGCTGGTGCGCATCGGTCGCAGCGATGGCACCTCCATCGTGCTGACCTACAACAACGGCCTCACCGAGAACAACGACAACGACCTGCGCCTCACCCGGGTAGAAACACAGGACGGTCGCGCCCTGGTATTCGAGTACGACAGCAATCGCCGCATCAACAAGATCACCGACGCCGGCGGTGCGATCTACCAGTACGGCTATGACAGCAGTGGCCGTCTGTCCTCGGTCACCTATCCCGGTATCACGACGCCCCGCACGTATGCCTATGGCGAGTCCGCCTACACCGCCGGGACGAACCTGGCCACCGCGCTGACCGGGATTAGCCACGAGGACGGCCAACGCTTCGCC
>NZ_BAAGSX010000010.1:89419-332902 GCF_054782215.1 Lysobacter terrae | reverse complement strand
ACGTGCCGAAGCCGAACGCGCCGAAGCCGAACGCGCCGAAGCCGAACGCGCCGAAGCCGAACGCGCCGAAGCAGAACGCGTTGAAGCCGAAAAGGCTGCCGAAGCAGCCGAGTACGCTCGTCTCGAAGCGGAGTACGCGGAAGCCGCACGCATCGCCGAGGAAGAACGTCTCGAAGCCGAGCGTCTCGCCGAAGAACAGGCGGAGGCCGCCAAGGCCGGCGCCGAAGCGGAAGCCGAAGCGCAGCGTCGTGCCGATGAAGTCCGCGCCGCGGAAGAACAAGCCCAGCGCGAAGCGGCGGCTGCTGCGGCCGCGCTCGCCGCGGCCACTACGCTGCCCGAACCAGAGCCGGCCGTGGCCGCGATCCTCGCGCAGGCCCAGGCGGGCGGCGAGGATCCGGACGAGGCGCTCGACCTGACCGGTCTGGATCCGGAACTCGTCGACATCTTCGTCGAGGAAGGCGCCGACCTGCTCGATCATTCCGACGGCCTGCTCGCCGAGCTGCGCGCCGCACCCGATTCGCGCGAACCGCTGATCGGCCTGCAGCGCGATCTGCACACGCTCAAGGGCGGTGCGCGCATGGCCGGCATCATGGCCGTGGGCGAACTCGGCCACACCATGGAGTCGCTGCTCGAAGCGGTGGTCGAAAACCGCGTCGAACTCGGCAGCGACAGCATTCCGCTGCTCGAACGCGGCTTCGACCGCCTGCATGCGATGGTCACGCGCGT
This sequence comes from Lysobacter terrae, assembly GCF_054782215.1. Taxonomy (NCBI): domain Bacteria; kingdom Pseudomonadati; phylum Pseudomonadota; class Gammaproteobacteria; order Lysobacterales; family Lysobacteraceae; genus Lysobacter; species Lysobacter terrae. Next base: position 332,176 of record NZ_BAAGSX010000010.1, on the reverse strand, counting down.
CGGTACGCGCCAGGCGATCGCGATGCCGGAAGCGCTCATCGCTGAGTTCGATGCGCGTTCGCGCGGCCAGCGCGTCGCCGCGTCGGCATCCACTGAGGCTCTCGCCGAAGCACCCAGTCCGGCCGCACCCGCCGCGCTCGAACTCAAGCCGCTGTCCGCGCCGATGGTCGAAGCGCTGCACGGCGACGACGACGACGTCGGCACGCGCGCGCCGCAGGAACAGGTGCGCATCCGCGCCGACCTGCTCGACCGTCTGGTCAACTACGCCGGTGAGGTCGCGATCTATCGCGCCCGCCTGGAACAGCAGCTGGGTGCCTTCCGCGGCGCGATCGCGGAAATGGACCAGACCAACCTGCGTCTGCGCGACCAGCTGCGCCGCCTGGAAATCGAAACCGAAGCGCAGATCATCGCGCGCTACCAGCGCGAGCATGAGAGCGAAGACGCGACGTTCGATCCGCTCGAACTCGACCGCTTCTCGACCCTGCAGCAGCTGTCGCGCGCGCTGGCCGAGTCGGCCGCCGACCAGACCAGCTTGCAGGTCACGCTCGACGACCTGACCCGCCAGTACGAAACCCTGCTGCTGCAGCAGTCGCGCGTGAGCTCGGAGCTGCAGGAAGGTCTGATGCGCACCCGCATGGTGCCGTTCGACTCGCTGGTGCCGCGCCTGCGCCGCGTCGTACGCCAGGCCTCTGCGGAAACCGGCAAACAGGCCCAGCTCAAGCTCGGCAATGCGCAGGGCGAACTCGACCGCAATGTGCTCGACCGCATGACCGCGCCGCTGGAGCACATGCTCCGCAACGCGATCGCGCACGGTCTGGAGAAGCCCGACAAGCGCAAGCAGGCGGGCAAGGCGGAAGAAGGTTCGATCAGCATCGCCATCCGCCGCGAAGGTTCGGAAGTGGTGCTGGAAGTCGCCGACGACGGCGCCGGCCTCAACCGCACGGCCATCCGCAAGCGCGGCGAGGAGCGCGGCCTGGTTCGCCAGGATGCGACGTTGACCGACAACGACCTCGACATGCTGATCTTCGAGCCGGGCTTCTCGACGGCCGACGAAGTCAGCCGCCTCGCCGGTCGTGGCGTGGGCATGGACGTGGTCGCCTCGGAAGTGCGCCAGCTCGGCGGCACGATCGACATCCATTCCAAGCCGGGCGATGGCACCCGCTTCACCCTGCGCCTGCCGCAGACGCTCGCGGTCACGCAGGCGGTGTTCGTGCGCATCGGCGAAACCACCTTCGCCGTCCCGATCGCCTCGGTGCGCGGCGTGGGCCGCATGCCGCGCGCTGAGATGCGCGCCGGTACTACGTACGAGTACGGCGGCGAAGACTATCCGGTGCACGACCTGGGCACGCTCGTCGGCCACGCCACGGCGAAGGCCGAAGGCCAGCTGCAGATGCCGCTGCTGCTGATCCGCGCCGGCGATCTGCGCGCCGCGGTCAGTGTCGACCAGGTCGTGGGCAACCGCGAAATCGTGGTGAAGCCGGTGGGTCCGCAGGTCGCTTCGATCCCGGGCATCTTCGGCGCCACCATCATGGGTGACGGTAGCGTCGTGGTGATCCTCGACGTCGCACCGCTGGTGCGCCGTCAGGCCGTGCTCGCGCCGGAACACCTGCCGACCGCGCCGACGGCCGAACAGCGCCGCGTCCCGATGGTCATGGTGGTCGACGACTCGGTCACCATGCGCAAGGTCACCGGCCGCGTGCTGGAGCGCAACAACTTCGAAGTGCTCACCGCGAAGGATGGCCTCGACGCGCTGGAGAAGATGGCCGAGCACGTGCCCGACCTGATGCTGCTGGACATCGAAATGCCGCGCATGGACGGTTACGAGCTGGCCACGGCGATGAAGGCCGATGCCCGCCTGCGCAACGTGCCGATCGTGATGATCACCTCGCGTACCGGCGAGAAGCATCGCCAGCGCGCATTCGATATCGGCGTGGACCGCTACCTGGGCAAGCCGTACCAGGAACCGGAACTGATGCGTAACGTTTTTGAACTGCTAGGGATAGCGCGCACTCATGAGTAAGGACGCCCGCCGTGTCGTGTTGCTGGCCCGCGCCGGCGCGGCGCGCGACCGCATGCGTGAGGCACTGGATCAGGCCGGCGCGAACATCGTGCTGGAAGCCGATCCGGCCACCACCGACCAGACCGCCGTGCTGGCTTCACAGCCGCAGGTGGCGCTGATCGTGCTGGATTCGGCCACCGACGAAGCGCTGGAGCGTTTCGACGCGGTGCTGTCCAACCCGCAGATCGAAGTGCTGTTCGAAGAAGCCGAACTCGCCGTCGGCCGCGTCGGCTGGGACGCCGCGCGCTGGGTCCGCCATCTGCGCGCCAAGCTCGGCCATGCCGACAGCGTGCTTCCGCCGGGCGGCGAAGCCGCGACCGAAGTCCGCGCGCCGCAGGCGCCGGCAGCGCGGATGACGACGCCGGTTGCCGCACCGCCCGCGGCTCCCGCCGCAGCGCCAGCCCCGCCGCCCGCCGCGTCGCCGAAGCTGGAGTTGTCGCTCGCCGACACCGACGACGTCGGCCCCGTCGACGTGCATTCGGACATGGAGCTGCTCACGGTCGAACTCGGCGACGAAGCCGCGCATTACGCCCAGGAACATGGCAACGAAGCGCCGTCTCCGTTCGTCGCCAAGCTCGAACTCGAGCTCGCCGACGAGACGCCGACCGAGATCAAGATCGAAGGCCTGGGCGGACACGAAGAAGACCATCCCAACGACGCCAGCCGTTTCCACGACGACATGGCCGACCTGCATTCGCGCATCGCCGCGATGGAGCTGGTCCATGACCGCGCGACCGCCTCCGCGCACGGCGCGGTGCTGGTGCTCGCCGGCATCGGTGGTCCGGACGCGGTGCGCCAGTTGCTGGGCGCGTTGCCGACGACCTTCCCGCGCGCCGTGCTGGTGCAGCAGCGCCTGGACGGCGGCCATTACGACAAGCTGGTCGCGCAGATGCAGCGCGCGACCACGTTGCCGGTGAAGCTGGCCGCCAGCGGCGACGAGCTGCAGGCGAGCACGGTCTACATCGTTCCGCCGGCTCTCGGCGTGCAACAGAGCGGCCAGGGCCTTGCGTTCAATGACGCGCCGGCCGAGCTGCTGACGTCGATGCCCGCCAACGACAGCGCGGTGCTGTTGCTGAGCGGCGCGGACCCGGCGCAGGTCGACGCAGTGATGAAAATGGCCGGTGCCGGCGCGCTCGTCGCCGGGCAGGCCCTGGATGGTTGCTACGACGTATCGGCGCCCGCGGCGCTGGCGGCGCGTGGCGGCCAGGCAGGCAAGCCGCAGGAACTGGCGCGCAAACTCGCCGAACGCTGGCACTGAGCCGACCGCAGCCCCTACGCTGCACTAGCTATGCGGCAGTGAAGAACCGGAAACGCCGATGACGACCCAAAGCTCCAACGCCACACCGCAGCAAGACATTCGAGGCGTCCTCATCGCCGTGGCGCGCGCTCGCCTGCTGCTGCCCAACGCGACCATTGCTGAAGTGATGTCGTTCGCGCCGCCCTCCGCGCTGGAAGGCGCGCCGGACTGGCTGCTGGGCCGCATCCGCTGGCGCGGCTGGGAACTGCCCCTGATCGCCTTCTCGCGCATGGCCGACATCGCGCCGGAAGCTGGCGGCCTCGGCAGCAAGGTGGTCGTGCTCAAGGCACTGGGCGGCGATACCAAGGCGCCGTATTTCGCGATATTGACCCAGGGCTTCCCGCGCCTGGTCACGGTGTCGACCGATCGCCTCCTGCACGAGACCGACGAATTCCTACCGCGTGGCGTCCGCGCCCGCGTGTGGCTCAACGAGGATGAGGCCTTCATTCCCGATCTCGAAGCCATCCAGGCGCTGATCGGCAACGCGCTGGCGCAGGCCGAGGCGGCCTGATCCGGCGTGGCTGACCCCGTCGTCGGCCCTTCGAATTCCGCATCCGCACCCAGCCGCTGGGCGTCCATCGACGCCCTGCGCGGTATCACCGTGGCGGCGATGCTGCTGGTCAACAACCCGGGCGACTGGGGGCATGTCTATGCCCCGCTCGAGCATGCGTCGTGGCACGGACTCACGCCGACCGACCTGATTTTCCCGATGTTCCTCTTCATCGTCGGCGTCTCCATCGCGCTGGCGCTGATGCCGCGGCTGGAGCGCGGCGAATCGCCGCAACGGTTATCGAAGCAGGTGTTGGTGCGCGCGCTGCGGATCGTCGCACTCGGCCTGCTGTTGCATCTGTGTGCGCTGTGGGCGTTCGACCTGCCGCATTACCGGGTGATGGGCGTGTTGCAGCGGATCGGGTTGTGCTTCGGGGGCGCTGGCCTCATGGCCGTGTACACGCGGCAGCGGACGCAATGGGCGATCTTCATTGCGTTGCTGATCGCATATGCCGCGCTGCTGTGGGCCGGTGGCAGCTATGAGCCGTGGGTCAACATCGCCAGCCGTACCGACTACGCCGTGCTCGGCGTGCACGTCTATCAGCTCGATCCGGCGACGGGGTTCGGCCACGACCCGGAAGGTTTGCCGAGCACCCTGGGCGCATTGGCGACGACGGTGCTAGGCCTGCGCGCGGGCGACTGGTTGCGTAGAGGGCACGCACGTCGGCTGTGGCTAGCTGGTGCGCTCGCGCTGACGATCGGGCAGGCGTGGTCGCTCGTACTGCCTTTGAACAAGAACCTGTGGACGCCGTCGTACGTGTTGTGGAGCGGCGGCTTCGCCTTGCTCGCGACCGCGCTCGCGCATTGGGCGATCGATCGCCGTGGCCTGCCGGCGTGGGGACGCTCCTTCGGCCTCAATGCGATTGCCGCTTATGCCGGGTCGGCGTTCCTGCTGTATGCGCTGGCCGCGATCGGATGGCTGGAGCCGCTGTATCGGCATGGATTCGCCGATTGGATGACGCCGCGCTTCGGGCCGTTCGTGCCGTCGCTGGCGTATGCAATCGCGTTCGTGGCGCTGTGGTGGGTGGTGGTGCGCGTACTGGATGCGCGGAAGATCTACTTCAAGATCTGACGGCAAAAGCAGCTCGCTACGCTCGCTCCCCCTCACCCGCCCTTCGGGCACCCTCTCCCCGCAAGCGGGGAGAGGGATTGCGTGTCAGCGCAAGTCTCCGAATCCCGCCTGCAACGCCGCGATCGCCGCGAGCCCCGCGGTTTCCGTGCGCAAGATGCGCGGGCCGAGGCGCAGGCCGCGAAACCCCGCGGCGCGCAGTTGCTCACGATCGATGTCCGACCAGCCGCCTTCCGGTCCCACCGCGAGGTAGAGCGTCGCCGTGGCATCGGCAGGAAGCGCGGCGAAGGCCAGTTCGCCCTCCGGATCCAGGATCAGCCGCAAGCCGCCCGTCGGCAGTTGCTGTAGCGTTGCCGCGAGCGACAGCGGCGATGCCACCTCCGGCACCCGTGCGCGCCCGCATTGCTCGCAGGCCGAGGTCACCACGCCGCGCCAATGCGCGAGGCGCTTGTCGGCGCGCGCGCCGTCCAGCTTCACTTCGCTGCGCTGCGACCACAAAGGTGCGATGGCCGCGACGCCGAGCTCGGTGGCCTTCTGCAGGATCAGGTCCATCTTCTCGCCGCGCGCCACGCCCTGGAGTAACACGATGCGCAGCGGGGACTCGTTCTGCACCGGGCGGGAGGAACCCACGGCGACGCGCAGTCCGCGCTTGTCCAGCGCGACGATGCGCGCGTCGTGGTCGTGGCCATCGCCGTTGAACAGCACGCATTCGTCGCCCACCGTCAGGCGCAGCACGCGCGCCAGATGCGCGGCTGCGCTTTCCGGCAGCGCCAGCTCCGTCCCGGGCGCGAGTGGCGCGTCGACATGTACGCGAATCGTGCGCATCAGGCGCCCTCCGTCGCATCGTCGATCGCCGTACGGGTGACGTCGGCGAGCAGGCGCAGCGCATCGTCGTCGATGCAATACGGCGGCATCCAGTAGAGGATGTCGCCCAGCGGCCGCAGCAGCACGCCGCGCGACAACGCGCTGCGGTAGGCGCGCAGGCCGACGCGGCGCTCGCTTTCGAAGGGCGTGCGCTTGTCGCCGTTACGCGTCAGTTCGAACGCCACGATCATCCCCGCCTGACGCACATCGGCGACATGGCGGTGGTCGGCGAACGGCTGCGCCAGCTCGCGCATCCGCGCGGCCGTCGTGCGATTGCGCGCGACGATGTCGTCGCTGGCGAAGATGTCCAGTGAGGCCAGCGCGGCGGCGCAGGCCAGCGGATTGCCGGTGTAGCTGTGCGAATGCAGGAATGCGCGATCGCGCGAATCATCCAGGAAGCCGTCGTAGATGGATTGCGTCGCCAGCACCGCCGCCAATGGCAGGGCACCTCCGGTCAGTCCCTTCGACAGACACAGCAGATCGGGTTGGACCCCACCTGATCCGCCAACGCGAGCGTCGGCGGGGGCCTGCTCGCACGCGAACAAAGTGCCGGTACGGCCGAAGCCGACTGCGATTTCGTCCGCGATCAGGAATACGCCGTGGGTGTCGCAAAGATCACGCACGAGGCGCAGATACACCGGATCGTGCATGCGCATGCCGCCCGCGCATTGCACGCGTGGCTCCAGGATCAGTGCGCAGATCTCGCCGGCATGGCGCTCGAGGAGTTCGCGCAGTACGTCCGCCGCACGCGCTGCGCGTTGCGCCGGCGACTCGCCGGGCTCGCACTGGTAAGCGTCCGGCGATGGCGCGAATAGCGCTTCCGCGAGCAGTGGGGCATAGACGCGCCGGTACAAGGGAATATCGCCGACGGCCAGCGCGCCCAGGGTTTCGCCGTGATAGCCGTTCTCCAGCGCGACGAATTTGGTGCGGCCCATCTCGCCACGGTTGCGGAACCAGTGGAAGGCCATCTTCAGCGCCACCTCCACGCCGGCCGAGCCGTTGTCCGCATAGAAGACCTTGCTCAGCGGCGCACGTCCGGCCTCGCGAGGCGCCAAGGCCAGCAGGCGTTCGGCCAGCTCGACCGCGGGCGCATGCGAGCAGCCGGCCAGGATCACGTGCTCCAGGGTCGAGGCCTGGCGCGCGATCGCCGCGGCGATGCGCGGCTCGGCATGGCCGAACAGGTTGGTCCACCAGCTGCTGATCGCGTCGAGATAGCGGCGTCCGTCGCGGCCGATCAGCCACGGCCCTTCACCGCGCGCGATGGGCAACAGCGGCAAGGTGTCCGGGTGCTCGCGCATCTGCGTGCACGGGTGCCAGAGCACGGCCAGGTCACGCGAACGCCATGCATCGGCGTCCGCTATCATCGCGTCGTGAGTCTTCTCTTGCATTCCGACATTATCGCAGCCTCCGGGCCGGTCTTCGGGCGCCGGTCTGCCCGCCTGTGTGGAATGGAGCGCGCCCCATGACGCGCCGTCTCCCCACCATCCACCGCATCACCGAGCACGAGGCCGGTCCGTACCGGCTGGAACGCCTCGAACTCGAATTCGCCAACGGCGAGCGCCGCAACTACGAGCGCCTGCACGGGCGCGGCCACGGCGCCGTGATCGTCGTGCCCATGCTCGATGCCGAGACGGTGCTGCTGGTGCGCGAGTACGCGGCCGGCATGCATCGCTACGAACTGGGCCTGGTCAAGGGCCGCATCGATGCCGGCGAAACCGCACTGCAGGCCGCCGACCGCGAACTGAAGGAAGAGGCCGGCTACGGCGCGCACTCGCTGACGCTGCTGCGCGACATCACCCTTGCCCCGACCTACATGAGCCACACCGCGCAGTTGGTCCTCGCGCGCGACCTGTATCCCGAGCGTCTGGCGGGGGACGAACCGGAGGAGCTCGAAGTGATTCCCTGGAAGCTGGACGCCTTGCACGAGCTGATCCTGCGCGAGGATTTTTCCGAAGGCCGCAGCATCGCCGCGCTGTTCATCGCCCGCGAATGGCTGAGGATGCAGGCATGATCGAGAAGGCATTGCGCGAAGACGTGATCGCGCTGGCGCAGGATGCGGCTGCCGCCATTCTGGGCATCTACGACAGCGAATTCGCCGTCGAGCACAAGGACGACGACTCGCCGCTGACCGCCGCCGATTTGGCCGCGCATCGCTGCATCGTCGAAGGGCTGGCGCGCATCACCCCGGATATTCCGGTGCTGTCGGAGGAATCCGCGCACGAAGTCGCCACCGCGCAGCGGCGCGCATGGACGCGGCTGTGGCTGGTCGATCCGCTCGACGGCACGCGCGAATTTGTGAAGCGCAACGGCGAGTTCACCGTCAACATCGCCCTGATCGAGGACGGGGTTGCGGTCTTCGGCGTCGTGCAGGCGCCGGTCACCGGCGTGCTCTGGCACGGCGGCGCGACATTGGGCGCCAGTGTGCGCGAGCACGGCCACGAGCGGCCGCTGCGCGTGCGGGCGCCCGCCACCGCACCGCTGCGCGTCGCGGCCAGCCGCTCGCATCGCGACGCACGCACGCAGGCCTTCATCGACCGCATGGGCGAGGTGGAGCCGGTGGGCCTGGGTTCCTCGCTCAAGTTCTGCCGCATCGCCGACGGCGGCCTCGACGTGTATCCGCGTTTCGGCCCCACCAGCGAATGGGACACTGCGGCTGGGCAATGCGTGCTCGAAGGCGCCGGTGGCGCGCTGTTCGATCCGCAGGGCCGGCCGTTCCGCTACAACCAGCGCGACCGAATCCTCAACGGCGATTTCATCGCGCTGGGCGATACGTCATTGCCGTGGCACGGGTGGCTGGGTTGATCGAGCGATGAATAAACTTCCGCAAGACCACCGCGATATCCACACCCTCGTCGAAATAATGCGCCGCCTGCGCGATCCGCAGACGGGCTGCCCCTGGGACGTCGAGCAGAATTTCGCCACCATCGCGCCGTACACGATCGAAGAGGCGTACGAGGTCGCCGATGCGATCGACCGCAACGACCTGCATGCGCTGAAGGACGAGCTCGGCGATCTGCTGCTGCAGGTCGTCTTCCATGCGCGCATGGCGGAAGAGCAGGGCGACTTCGCCTTCGGCGATGTGGTGGCGGCGATCAGCGACAAGATGATCCGCCGGCATCCGCATGTGTTCGCCGATGCCTCGGTGGAGAACTCCGAAGCGCAGACCGCCGCCTGGGAAGAACAGAAGCGGCGCGAGCGCGAATCCGCCGGCCACGAGGACAACTCGGCGCTAGCCGGCATCGCCCGTGGCCTGCCCGAATGGCAGCGCGCGGTGAAGCTGCAGAAGCGTGCCGCCACGGTGGGTTTCGACTGGCCCGACATCACGCCGGTCATCGCCAAACTGCATGAAGAGATCGAGGAGGTGCGCGCCGAGTTCAACGCCGTCGCGCACGACGCGGGCGACATGGCCGCGCGCGATCGCCTGGAGGACGAGATCGGCGACCTGCTGTTCGTCGCCGCCAACATCGCGCGGCACGCCAAGGTCGACGTGGGCGCGGCGATGCGCCGTGCCAATCTCAAGTTCGAGCGGCGTTTCCGCGCCATGGAAGCCCTGGCCGAAGCCGACGGCGTCGCGCTTGCCGCGCTGTCGCTGGAAGCGCAGGATCGCTACTGGAACCGGGCCAAGGCCGACGAGAAATAACCCCGCAGCCACGACGACGGATCAGCGATGCGCCAGCTCCGATGAGTACATTCTCCAGCTTCCGCGACTTCTATCCCTTCTACCTGGGCGAGCACGTCAACCTGACGTGCCGGCGTCTGCATTTCATCGGCAGTTGCGGCGTACTGCTGCTGCTGGCGCTCGCCATCTGGCAACGCAATGGCTGGTACGTGCTGGGTGCGCTGTTGTGTGGCTACGGATTCGCCTGGGTCGGGCATTTCTTCTTCGAGAAGAACCGGCCGGCGACGTTCAAGCATCCGTTCTATTCGTTCGCGGGCGACTGGGTGATGTTCAAGGACATCGTCACCGGCCGCATCAAGTTCTAATTTTCTGCGCCACGTCCCCTCACCCTGCATCGCTCCGCGATGCTGTCCCTCTCCCCGCAAGCGGGGCGAGGGTTAGTCTTGAAAGATCAACCAACCCGCCACCACGATCAGCGCGAACCCCGCCCAGTGGTTCCACTTCAACGGTTGCCCGAGGTACCAGGTGGAGAAAACCGCGAACACCAGCAGCGTGATCACCTCCTGCATGCCCTTGAGCTGCGGCGCCGAGTACATCGCGCTGCCGAGGCGGTTGGCCGGCACCATCAGGCAGTATTCGAACAGGGCGATACCCCAGCTGGCCGCGATGGCCAGCGCCATCGGTGCGGATTTGTAGCGCAGGTGCCCGTACCAGGCGAAGGTCATGAAGACGTTCGAGGCGATCAGCAGCAGGGCGGGATAGAGGCGTTCGAGCATGATGAATGGGCGATTTGAGTGGAGTTCGAAGCAAAAAACAGACTTTGACTGAACAAGTTTATGTTACTGGCCGCGTCTTCACGGCGCGTCTACCCCCGCGGAGGCATTTTCACAAACCTGAAGTCGATCTGGAGCCTCTGATCATGCAATCAACACGCGATGGCGGACTGGTCCTTATTGTCGAGGACAACCGCAACATCTCCGAAATGGTCGGCGAGTACCTGGAAGGGCGCGGGTTCGAAGTGGACTTCGCGGCCGACGGACTCGACGGTTACCGCCTTTCCACCGAAAACAGCTACGACGTGATCGTGCTCGACCTCATGTTGCCGCGCATGGACGGCATCGAGGTCTGCAAGAAGCTGCGTGAGGAGGCGCGCAAGTCCACGCCCGTGCTCATGCTCACGGCGCGCGATACGCTCGATGAGAAGCTCAACGGTTTGTCGGTCGGCGCCGACGATTACCTGACCAAGCCATTCGCGATCCAGGAGCTGGAAGCCCGCCTGCGAGCGCTGATCCGCCGCGAACGCCGCCAGGTCGGTGGCGAAGTGCTCAAGGTCGCCGACCTCGTGCTCGACCCCGCCAGCCTGCGCGTCACCCGCGGTGGCACCGAGTTGCAGCTGTCGCCGATCGGCCTGCGCCTGCTGACGATCCTGATGCGCGAATCGCCGCGCGTCGTCAGCCGACAGGAGATCGAACGCGAGATCTGGGGCAACGGGCTACCCGATTCCGATACCCTGCGCAGCCACCTCTATAACCTACGCAAGACCATCGACAAGCCGTTCGACAAACAACTGCTGCACACGGTGCAAAGCGCCGGTTATCGCGTGGCGGACATATCGCAGCCGCCCGACTGACCGCGTCATGCCGCAGGGGCTGCCACGGAAAGTAAAACTGGCCTTCATCGCACAGGCGCTCATGGCGAGCGTCGTGCTCAGCCTGTTCCTGTTGGCGGTGGGGCTGGCCGTGCGCCAGTCGGTCGTGGCCTGGGCGGCGCATCGGGAGAGCGCGCAGTTCTGGGCGCATCAGGGCCAGGCGGAGTCCGCGCTGCTCAGCGGCCGCACCATCAGGAGTTACTTCGTTCCGGCCGACGGCGGTTTCGAGGCGCTGCCTCCGGCGCTGCGCGACCTGCCCGAAGGGCTGAACCAGCTGGATTTCGGCCACTACGTCTACGTCGACGAGCGCCCCGTCGGGCGCTTCGTGGTATCGATCGACACCGAGCTGATCGATATCGCGATCCTGTGGACCATGCTGGGCGCGTTGTTGTTCGCGCTGATGACGTCCTATCTCATGGCCTGGCTCACATACCGGACAACCAAGCGGATGGTCGTTCCGGTCACCTGGCTCGCGGGCGTCGTCGCGCGCTGGGACCCGCGCGCGCCGGACACCAATGCGATCCGGCCCAACCGCACGCCCCAGGACGCCGGTAGCGAAGTGCGTCAGCTCATCAGTGCGCTCACCGACCTGGGCGACCGCGTCACCGACTTCGTGCAGCGCGAACGCGACTTCACCCGCGATGCCAGCCACGAGCTGCGCACGCCGCTCACCGTGATCCGCGTCGCCACCGATCTGATGCTGGCCGACCCGGATGCCAGCGAACGCCAGCTGCGCTCGCTGGCGCGCGTGCAGCGCGCGGGCCGGGACATGGAGGCGGTCATCGACGCCTTCCTCATCCTCGCGCGCGAGGCGGAGGTCGAGCCGCTGGCCGAAGACTTCGACGTGCGCGAAATCGTCAGCCACGAAGTCGCGCGCGTGCAGCCCCTGCTGTCGGGACGGCCGATCCAACTGGACGTGCTCGACCAGGGCGCGCCGCGGCTGTTCGCGCCGCCGCACGTGCTGGCGGTGATGGTGGGCAACCTGTTGGGCAATGCCGTGCGCTTCACCGACCAGGGCCGCATCGAACTGGTGCTGACGCCCGACAGCATCGTCGTGCGCGACAGCGGCATCGGCATGTCGCGCGAAACCCTGATCAAGGCCTTCGATCCGTTCTACCGGGCCGATCCGGGGCGCGAGGAAGGGCGGGGCATGGGCCTGTCGATCGTGCGCCGCCTGGGCGAGCGCTTCGGCTGGCCGGTGAGCCTGGAGAGCCAGCCGGGCAAGGGCACGGTCGCGACAATCCGCTTCGCACCCGCGATTTGATCGGGCGCGCCCTGGCGGCTTTGCCCAATCGGGCGAAAGCGCTTCGAACGCGACGGAACGAAGCGGTCCCGGATCTTGTCAACCGCGCATGCCTTCGCGCGTTATATCCGTCGACCTTCCATTGCCCGGTTCCATGAGCGCAGCCCGCAAGCCTTCCCCCGTCCGCAAGAATTCCCCCTGGCCGCGCCGCATTGCCATTGCCGCCGTTGCCATCGCCGTCGTCGTCGGCGGGCTGTACGTCTGGCGCCATCGCAGCAGTGAAGCCGCCGCTTCCGCCTATCGCACCGCGAAGGTCGAGCGCGGCGACATCCGCGTGACCATTTCGGCGACCGGCGCGCTCAACGCGACCTCGCAGGTCGACGTGGGCAGCCAGATCTCCGGACAGGTCACCGACGTGCTGGCCGACTACAACGATCGCGTCAGCAAGGGGCAGGTAATCGCCCGTATCGATCCCAGCACCTACGACGCGCAGATTGCCCAGGGCAATGCGCAGATCAACAGCGCACGCGCCGGCCTCGCGACCGCGCAGGCGACGCTGCGCAATGCCGAAGCCGACTACAACCGCAAGGCCGAGCTCGCGCAGCAGCAATTGATCGCCCGGGGCGATCTCGATCTCGCCCGCGCCGCGCGCGACCAGGCGCGTGCGCAGGTCGCGTCGGCGCAGGCACAGATCCGGCAGCAGACCGCTTCGACCCAGACCTCGCGCCTGAACCTGCAGCGCACAGTGATCCGCTCGCCGGTCGATGGCGTGGTGTTGTCGCGTTCCGTCGAGCCGGGCCAGACCGTCGCAGCGAGCCTGCAGGCGCCGGTGCTGTTCCAGATCGCCGAGGATCTGTCGCAGATGGAGATCCTGCTCGCGGTCGACGAGGCGGACATCGGCCAGGTCAAGCCGGGCCTCGATGTCGCCTTCACCGTCGACGCCTATCCGGAGCGCCGTTTCCGCGGCAAGGTGAAGCAGGTGCGGCTGGCGGCGACCAACACCAGCAACGTCATCACCTATCCCGTGGTGGTTGCGGTGGACAACAGCGATCAATCGCTGCTGCCGGGCATGACCGCGAATGCCGAAATCGAAGTCAGCCACCGTGAGGATGTGCTGCGGATCAGCAACGCGGCCCTGCGATACAAGCCCGACGACGCGGATGCGCAGGCCACCACTTCGCAGGCCGCCGGTGGCCGCGGCGGCTTCGCGCAGGAATTCGAACGCATCGCCGCTACGCTCAAACTCGATGCGAGCCAACAGGCCGCCTTCGACGAGGCCATGGCGGCGATCCGCCAGCGTGCCGCCGCGCGGCAGGCCGCGCCGGCGCAGCAGCAGGGCGCGAGCCTGTTCGGTCGTGGTCCTGGCGGGCCTGGTGGTCCCGGCGGCGGCAACCAGGGTGGCAACAGTGGCAACGCCGGGGCGATGCGGCAACGCATGGCCGAGCGCTTCAATCAGCAGTTCGCCGCGTTCAAGGCCACGCTCGACGAAGGCCAGAAGGCGCAGTGGGACAAGGAAATCGCCGCACTGCTGAGCTCGCGGCGCGCGCCCCTGTACAAGCTGGTCGACGGCAAGCCCAAGGCGGTGACCGTGCGCGTAGGCGCGTCGGACGGCAGCTACACCGAAGTGGCCGGGGACATCCGCGAGGGCGAGGAAGTGATCGTCGGCAGCGGACGTTCGACGAAATGAGCCGCGCAGCCGCAGACGTGGCCGCAGGCGCGGTGATCCAGACGCACGCGCTGGGCAAGGTGTATTCGCCGGGATCGGAAGCCGAGGTCGTCGCGCTGCGCGCGGTCGATCTGCGCATCGGCGCGGGCGAGTTCGTCGCGATCATGGGGCCGTCGGGTTCGGGCAAGTCGACGCTGATGAATCTGCTCGGGTGCCTGGACACGCCATCGAGCGGTACCTATCGCTGCGATGGCATCGACGTGGCGACGCTCGATGCGGAAGAGCGCGCCGCGTTGCGACTGGAGAAGATCGGTTTCGTCTTCCAGGGCTTCAACCTGCTGCCGCGCATGAACGCGCTGGAGAACGTGGCGATGCCGATGGGCTACGCTAACGTGCATCGCGAGGAACGCTTGCGCCGTGCACGCGAGGCGCTGGAAGCGGTGGGCCTGGGCGAACGCGCCAGCCATCGTCCCAGCGAATTGTCCGGCGGCCAGCAGCAGCGCGTCGCCATCGCGCGCGCATTGATCAACCGCCCACCGATCCTGCTGGCCGACGAGCCCACCGGCGCGCTCGACAGCCGCACCGGCGAGGAGATCCTGGCTCTGTTCAAGCGCTTGCAGCAGGAAGACCACACCGTCGTGCTGATCACGCACGATCCGGATGTAGCGAAGCATTGCGATCGCATCTTCGTAATGAGGGATGGCGAGCTGCATGAAGAACCCAGCCTCGCGACTGGAGCGGGCGCATGAACTTCCTCGAAGTACTGCGCACCGCCGTCTTCGCCCTGCGCGGCAATTGGCTGCGCAGCGCACTGACCTCGCTCGGCGTCATCATCGGCATCGCCGCGGTGATCGTGATGGTGTCGGTGGGGCAGGGCACGCAGCAGGAAATCGACAAGCTGGTGTCGGGGCTGGGCTCCAACCGCCTCGACATCGGCGGTGCCGGCGGTTTCGGCGGCGGTGGCGCGCGCATCGCCGCGGGCAGCCGCTACACGCTGAACGAAGGAGATGCGGACGCGATCCGCGAGCAGATTCCCGAGATCCAGTACGTGGCGGCGATGCTGCGCGGCGGCACCCAGATCGTGTACGCGGAGAACAACTGGTCGACGCAGTGGCAGGGCGTGCAGCCGGATTTCTTCGCCATCAACGGTTGGGAGGTCGCGCAGGGCAACAGCTTCGAGGCGCGCGACTACAGCGGCGGCAAATCGGTGCTGCTGGGCGAGAGCGTGCGGCGCGAGTTGTTCGCGGACGAAGACGCGGTCGGGCAGACCGTGCGTATCGGGCGAGTGCCGTTCACCGTGGTCGGCACGCTCAAGCCGAAGGGGCAGGGCGGTTTCGGCCAGGACCAGGACGACATCGTGCTGGTGCCGCTGGAAACGGCACGCCGCCGCCTGATGGGAGCTTCGAACGTGCCGCCGGGTGGCGTGCAGCAGATCGCGCTGGGCGTGACGCGCGCGGAAGACGTGGACTACGTGCAGGGCGAAGTGGAAGCGTTGCTGCGCCAGCGCCACAAGATCCAGCCGGGCGACGAGGACGACTTCAGCGTGCGCAACATCGCCGAGGTCGTGGCGACGCGTACGCAGACCACGCGGCTGATGTCGCTGTTGCTGGGCGCGGTGGCGACGATCTCTCTCGTCGTCGGCGGCATCGGCATCATGAACATCATGCTGGTCTCGGTCACCGAGCGTATCCGCGAGATCGGCCTGCGCATGGCGGTGGGCGCGGGGCCGTCGGACATCCGCCGGCAGTTCCTCGCCGAGGCGATGCTGATTTCGCTGATCGGTGGGGTCATCGGCATCGCGCTGGGAGTTGTCGGCGCGTTGCTGGTCGGTCGCTTCGGGTCGCTGCCGGTCGCGCTGAACGGACAGGTGGTCGCGCTGGCGGCGAGCTTCTCCATCGCCACTGGCCTGTTCTTCGGCTATTACCCCGCGCGCAAGGCGTCCCAGCTCGACCCGATTGAGGCGCTGCGGCAGCAGTAAGCTCTTGAGCCGACTATGCTTGACCGGTCATGACCAACCGAGGCCTGCCATGCGCCATCTCTCCGTCCTGTTGCTTGCATTCGCCGCGATGAGTGCGCACGCCGCCGACAAGCCCCGTACCGCGCTGGTCATCCACGGCGGCGCCGGCGTGATCGAGCGCAGCGCCTTGAGCAAGCAGGACGAACGCGAGATCCGCGCCTCGCTCGATCGCGCACTCGACGCCGGCAACGCCGTGTTGGCGAAAGGCGGCAGCGCGCTGGACGCGGTGGAAGCGGCGATCGTGGTGATGGAGGAATCGCCGCAGTTCAACGCCGGCAAGGGCGCGGTCTTCAATGCGGAAGGCAAGCACGAACTGGACGCGTCGATCATGGAAGGCCACACCCGCCGCGCGGGTGCGATCGCCGGCGTCACCACCGTGCGCAATCCGATCAAGCTGGCGCGCGCGGTGATGGAGCACAGCCCGCACGTGATGTTGGCGGGCCTGGGCGCGGAGAAGTTCGCCGACAGCCGTCCGGAAATCGAACGTGTGCAGAACAGCTGGTTCGACACCGACCGCCGCCGCAAGCAGCTCGAAGAAGCGCAGGCGAAGGAAAAGGCCGGTGCGAGTCTGTTCGAAAAGGGCAAGTACTTCGGCACGGTCGGGGCGGTCGCGTTGGACGCGCAGGGCCATATCGCCGCGGCGACCAGCACTGGCGGCATGACCAACAAGCGCTGGGGCCGCGTCGGCGACTCGCCGATCATCGGCGCCGGCACCTGGGCCGACGACCGCTGTGGCGTCTCGGGCACGGGCTGGGGCGAGTTCTACATCCGCAACGCAGTCGCGCACGACATCTGCGCGCGCGTGGCCTATCGCGGCGATACGCTGGCCGTGGCGGCGAATGAAGTGATCAACAAGATCGTGCCCACCAGCGGCGGCGACGGCGGTGCGATCGCGCTGGACCGCGACGGCAACATCGCGATGCCGTTCAATACCACCGGCATGTACCGCGCCTGGATCAAGCCGGATGGATCGCGCGGCACGGCGATCTTCGGCGACGAGCACTGAGTCGCACTTCTTCTCCCCGCTTGCGGGGAGAAGGAAATCACCGCGTGCTTTGTGCTACCGCCCTCAGGCGTTCGCGCTCTGCTGCTTCGACCACTCCTGCATCGCCTTCTTCATTTCTTCCGGACCGACGTCGCGCACGTGCGTGCCCAGCGACCACTTGTGGCCGAACGGATCGATCACGGTGCCCATGCGGTCGCCCCAGAATTCTTCCTTGACCGGGCGTTCCGGTTTCGCGCCGGCCTTGATCGCGCGGTCCCATGCCGCGTCGGCGTCGGGGCTGTAGATGACGAAGCTGGCGGTGGCGCCGCCGCGCTTGTTCGGGCCCAGCGCCTGCATGTCGGGCCATTCGTCGGACAGCATTAGCTGGGTGTCGCCGATGCGGATTTCGGCGTGGCCGATCTTGTCGCCCATCGGCAGGCGGCAGATTTCCTCGGCGCCGAAGGCGCGCTCGTAGAAATCGATCGCCTTGGCGGCGTCGTCGACGATGAGATAGGCGTTGACCGAACGGTAACCTTCGGGAATCGGACTGACGGACATCGCGGTGCTCCTCGGGGGAAGAGGCCGCAGGCTGCGCCCGTACTCGTTAGGCGGCAATGATCGTTCTTGTCCTTCCATTGGCAGCGGGAAATTGCACATTCCGGCGGCCCGGCGCCGGTCAGGGGCAGGCGGCTGGGGGCTTGTGGCAGAATCCAGGGCTGTTCGCGGCGTCCGCCGCCTCGCCCGGCCCCGTTATGCGGCCGACCAGATCGCTGAGCGTCATGCCCGTCCTAGTCTCTGCAAACGTTCCGGAGCGCCACCATGGCTGACGCCTTCGGCCATCTTCCGCGTCATCCCTCGCGCATCTTCAAGGCCGCCAAGTGGTCCATGCAGGGTCTGGCTGCGGCCTGGATGCATGAGTCATCGTTCCGGCTCGAGGTCTACCTGTTCGTGATCCTCGCGCCGGTCGGCTGGTGGGTGGGGCAGACGCCGGTGGAGCGCATCCTGCTGATCGGATCGATGCTGCTGGTGTTGAGCGCCGAACTGTTGAATTCGGCCGTGGAGGCCGTCATCGAACGCTACGGTCCCGAATTCCACGAGTTGGCCGGCCGCGCCAAGGACATGGGCTCGGCGGCGGTCTTCGTTCTGATGATTAACGTATTGCTGGTGTGGGGCGCGATCCTGCTGCCGCGCGTCCTGTAACCGGACCTCCGGCCATAACGGGCCCGGCTGCCTGCAGCCTGGCGCGCGATTTCCCTGTAATGCCTGACGGCGGACTGCGGTCCGCCCCAACGAGAATGTGCACGTGATCGAACTGCTGACCGACCCGCAAACCTGGATCACCCTGATCACCCTGAGCGCGATCGAGATCGTGCTGGGCATCGACAACCTGGTGTTCATCTCGATCGCGGTCAGCAAGCTGCCGCTGGTCAAGCGCGAGAAGGCGCGCAAGTTCGGCATCGCGGTCGCCTGCCTCACGCGTATCGGCCTGCTGCTGACGCTGGCCTGGCTGGCGGGCCTGACCACCGACCTGTTCCATGTGTTCGGCCAGGGCATCTCGATGCGCGACCTGGTGCTGATCCTGGGCGGCGTGTTCCTGCTGGTGAAGGGGACGGCCGAGGTCAAGGACCTGATCGTCGGCGAGGAAGAGTCCGAGGACGTGCACACCAGGCCGGCGGTGTCGTTCATGGGCGTGATCGCGCAGATCGCGGTCATCGACATCGTGTTCTCGCTGGACTCGGTCATCGCCGCGGTCGGCATGGCCAACAAGACGCCGGTGATGGTCGCGGCGATCCTGCTCGCGGTGGCGGTGATGCTGATGGCGGCGACCCCGCTGGGCCATTTCATCGAGCGCAACCCGACGATCAAGATGCTGGCGCTGGCCTTCATCGTCCTGGTCGGCGTGTACCTCATTGCCGAAGGCTTCGAGCTGCATATTCCCAAGGGCTACATCTACGGCGCCATGGGTTTCTCGGCGCTGGTGGAATGCCTCAACCTGTGGGCCAAGCGCAATGCGCTGCGGCGGGTCGAGGCGGATTGATCTTCGGTTACAGTGGCGTGGGTTCACATTGGCTTAATTCGCCAATGCTGCAATAGTCCCATTCACCTCACCGGGCGGGAACGACGATGCGCAAGCTCCTCATGACGCTGGTCCTGGTTTCGCTGGCCACGATGCTCAGCGGCTGCGGCTACAACACCATCCAGCAGAAAGACGAAGCGGTGAAGGCCGGCTGGTCGCAGGTCCTCAATGTCTACAAGCGCCGTGCCGACCTGGTGCCCAACCTGGTCGCCACCGTTCGCGGTTATGCCACCCACGAGCAGCAGGTCCTCACCCAGGTGACCGAGGCGCGCTCCAAGGTCGGCAGCATCAACGTCAATGCCGACGATCCGGCATCGCTGCAGCAGTTCCAGCAGGCCCAGGGCGAACTGCAGAGCGCGATCGGCCGCCTGCTGGTGGTCAGCGAGAACTATCCGCAGCTGAAGGCCGACCAGAACTTCCTGCAGCTGCAGGCGCAACTGGAAGGTACCGAGAACCGCATCGCGGTCGAACGCCAGCGTTACATCACGGCGGTGCAGGACTACAACACGTACATCCGCTCGTTCCCGCAGAACCTCACCGCGATGATGTTCGGCTACAAGACCAAGCCGAACTTCACCGTCGAGAACGAACAGCAGATCCAGGAAGCGCCGAAGGTCGATTTCGGCCAGCCCGCCGCGGCACCGCAACCGCCCGCGCAGCAGGCTCCTGCACCGCAGCAGCAACCGGCTCAGCAGCAGCCGGCGCCGGCAGGCGGCTGAGGCGCGAGCGGATCGCCCTGAAGGTGTCCATGCTGCGACGCCTGGCCGCATCGCTCGTCCTCCTGCTCGCCTGTGCCATCGCGCAGGCGCAGGAACTCGCGCCGATTCCGCCGCTCACTGGACCGGTCATCGACACCACGCTGACGCTGGACGCGGCGACCAAGCAGCAGCTCGAAGCGCAGGCACTCGCCCTGCAGCAGCGCAAGGGCAGCCAGCTGCAGGTGCTGGTCGTGCCGACCACGCAGCCGGAAGACATCGCGCAGTACGCGGTGCGCGCCTACGACCAGTACAAGCTTGGGCGCAAGGGCACCAGTGACGGCGTGCTGGTGGTGGTCGCCAAGAACGACCGCCGCGCGCGCATCGAAGTCGGGTACGGACTGGAAGGCGCGATTCCCGATGCGATCGCGATTCGCATCATCACCGAATATATGACGCCGAAGTTCCGCGCCGGCGACTTCAACGGCGGCCTGATCGATGCCACCGCCGCGGTCGTGAAGCTGATCGACGGTGAGGAGTTGCCCGCTCCGCTGGCCGAGCCGCAGCGCGAGCATCGGCGTGGCGGCGCGGGCGGTGGCTTCCTGTTCGCCCTGTTCGCGGCCTTCATCGTTGCGCAGGTCGCGCGTGCGTTTCTCAATCCCTTGCCCTCATTCCTGCGCGGGATCGTCGGTGGCGCCGCGGCCGGCGGCGTGGCGTGGCTGATCTCTTCGTTGTTCCTCGTCGGTGGGCTGGGTGGCCTGATCGGGTTCCTGGTCGGCCTGGCGGGACTCCCGCGCGGACGCTATGCGGACCATGGCGGCTGGGGTGGATTCGGCGGCGGTGGCGGCTGGGGCGGCGGCTTCGGCGGAGGAGGTGGCGGCTTCGGGGGTGGCGGAGGCGGCTGGTCCGGTGGCGGTGGCATGAGCGGGGGCGGCGGCGCCTCCGGCAGCTGGTAGGAGGCCGGGATGCGACTGCTCAGACATCTGTTCGCCATGCCCTCGCGCCGGTTGTTCGCAGGCGACGCGCTCAAGCGCATCGCGGCTGCGATCGCGGCCAGCGAAGCACGGCATACCGGCGAGATCCGCTTCGCCGTCGAGAGCGCCCTGCATCCGCGCGCCGTGCTGGCCGGAATGCAGGCGCGGGATCGTGCCGAGGAAGTCTTCGCCCAGTTGCGCGTCTGGGACACCCGCGCCAACAACGGCGTGCTGCTGTACCTGTTGCTGGCCGACCACCGCATCGAGATCGTGGCCGACCGCGGCTTCCGCGGCCTGGTCAGTCCGGAGCAGTGGCGCGGGGCCTGCCAGCTGATCGAGGAAAGGCTGGCCGCGGGCGAGCCCGAGGCGGGCGTGTTGCGCGGCGTGGAGGCGCTGTCGGCGCTGATCGAAGCGCACTTCCCACGGCAGGCGGGCTACGTCGACGAGAATGAACTGCCTGACGACCCGCATTTGTTGTAGGGCGGGCCGGTAGCGGAAAGATGGGAACGTTGGGATCCTCTCGCGCTGCGGCGCGTTTGAGCGTTTCTCCCCTGACCTAACTCGCGGCGCGATCCAACTCGCGGCTGCGGCACAATACGGCGTCCCCCGCGGAGCGCTTTTCCGGCATGACCGTACTGCATCAGATCGACCCGATCGCCCTCGACCTGGGCACCTGGAATCTGCCCGTGCTGGGCAGCGTGCATCCGCAGATCCACTGGTACGGAATCATGTACCTGCTCGCCTTCATCGCCGCATGGTGGCTGGGGCGTCTGCGCGTGCGCGCCGGTCGCCTTCCCGGCGTCGACGATCAGGCGTATGGCGATCTGATCTTCTACTGCGCGCTCGGCGTGGTGCTGGGCGGGCGCCTGGGTTACATCCTGTTCTACGACCTGCAGACTTATCTCGATCAGCCGCTGCAGGTGTTCAAGATCTGGCAGGGCGGCATGAGTTTCCACGGCGGCCTGCTCGGCGTGGTGTTCGCCGCGTGGTGGTGGTCGCGCCGGTACCGGCTGCATCTGTTCGACACCGTCGATTTCATCGCGCCGTTGGTACCGCCGGGGCTCGGCTTCGGCCGTCTGGGCAACTTCATCAACGGCGAGTTGTGGGGCAAGCCGACCGGTGCCGACTGGGGCATGGTGTTTCCGACCGATCCGGCCTTGCAGCACCTCTCGATGCAGCAGATCCGCGAGCAGTTCGCGA
This sequence comes from Lysobacter terrae, assembly GCF_054782215.1. Classification (NCBI taxonomy): domain Bacteria; kingdom Pseudomonadati; phylum Pseudomonadota; class Gammaproteobacteria; order Lysobacterales; family Lysobacteraceae; genus Lysobacter; species Lysobacter terrae. The sequence goes on along the minus strand of NZ_BAAGSX010000010.1, from coordinate 310,214 downwards.
CCGGTGCGCTGGATCAGTTCGCGCGCCATCCATCGCAGTTGTATCAGGCGGGATTGGAAGGGCTGGCCATGTTCGCGGTGCTGTGGTGGTACTCGCGCAAGCCGCGTCCGCGTTACGCGGTGTCGGGCCTGTTCGCGCTGCTTTATGGCCTGTTCCGCTTCGTAGTCGAATTCGTGCGCGTGCCCGATGCGCAGATCGGCTATATCGCCTTCGGCTGGCTGACCATGGGGCAGGTGCTGAGCCTGCCGTTGATCGCCCTGGGCCTGTTCTGGTTGTGGCTGTCGCGGCGTTCGCCGACCTTGCAGCCGGCGTACTAGTAGGAGCGCACGAATGAAGCAGTACCTGGATCTCCTTCGCCACGTGCTCGAACAGGGCGCGGAAAAATCCGACCGCACCGGCACCGGGACGCGCAGCGTGTTCGGCTGGCAGATGCGCTTCAATCTGGAAGACGGCTTTCCGCTGGTCACCACCAAGAAGCTGCATCTGCGCTCGATCGTGCACGAGCTGCTGTGGTTCCTGAAGGGCGAAACCAACGTCGCCTATCTGAAGGACAACAAGGTTTCGATCTGGGACGAATGGGCGGACGCCGATGGCGAACTCGGCCCGGTCTACGGCAAGCAGTGGCGTCGCTGGGCCGGCGCCGATGGCAGCGAGATCGACCAGATCCGCTGGGTCGTCGACGAGATCAAGCGCAATCCCGATTCGCGCCGGCTGATCGTGTCCGCCTGGAACGTCGCCGATCTGCCGAAGATGGCGCTGATGCCGTGCCACACGCTGTTCCAGTTTTACGTCGTCGACGGCAAGCTGAGCTGCCAGCTCTATCAGCGCAGCGGCGATATTTTCCTCGGCGTGCCGTTCAACACCGCCAGCTACGCGTTGCTCACCCACATGGTCGCGCAGGTCTGCGGCCTGGGCGTGGGCGACTTCGTGCATACGCTGGGCGATGCGCACCTGTACTCGAACCACTACGAACAGGCGCGCGAGCAGCTCTCGCGCGAGCCGCGCAAGTTGCCGCGGTTGAAGCTCAACGAAGCGGTGACCGATATCTTCGATTTCACCTACGACGACATCGCGATCGAAGACTACGACCCGGCGCCGGCCATCAAGGCGCCGGTGGCGGTTTGATTGCGCTGAGCCGGGACGAGACGTGACCGAGCTGCATCTGATCGCGGCGCTCGACCGCAAGCGCGCCATCGGCAAGGGCAATGCGCTGCCCTGGCATCTTCCCGACGATCTCAAGCGGTTCAAGGCGCTGACCCTGGGCAAGCCGGTACTGATGGGGCGCAAGACCGCCGAATCGCTCGGACGCGCGTTGCCGGGGCGGCGCAATCTGGTGCTTACGCGTGCCGGGCGCGTGCCGTTTGCGGGCATGGACGCGATCGCCTCGCTCGATGCTGCCGTGCAGCAGGCGCAAGCGGATGGCATCGACGAGCTCTGCGTCATCGGCGGCGCGGAAATCTATGCGCTGTGTCTACCGCTGGCCTCGCGCCTGTACCTCACCCATGTCGACACTGAAGTCGATGGCGCCGATGTGTATTTCCCGGCGTTCGATCCCGCGCAATGGCGCATCACCGCGCGCGAATCGCATCCGGTGGATGCGAAGCACGCGCTCGCGTTCGAATTCGTCGATTACGTGCGCGTCGACCCGCTGCGCTGATCATTCGGCGGCCGGTGATACGGCGGGCGCGGCTTGGGCGGATTGGCCGGCACGTCGCGACCCGGCACCTGCACTATGCGCAGTTCGTCGGTGTCCAGTTGCAGTGCGGTGAGCTTGCCGCCCCACACCGCGCCGGTGTCGATCGCGTGCACGCCGTGGCCGATGAAAAGCCCCAGCGTCGACCAGTGGCCGCAGACGATCTTCAGATCGCGCTCGACGCGGCCAGGCACTTCGTACCAGGGATAAAAACCCGGTGGTTGCGTGCCCGGTGCGCCTTTGTCCTCGAAGCCGATACGGCCACGCGGTGTGCAGTAACGCAGGCGGGTGAAGACGTTGATGATCGCGCGATGGCGGTCGACGCCGGCGAGCTTGGGATGCCACGCAGGCTTGTCGCCATACATGTTCTTGAGCAGCCGGCCCGGCTGGTCGCCCTGCAGGCGCTCTTCGACTTCGCGCGCGTGGCGCTCGGCCATGGTCGTAGTCCACTTCGGCGCCAGGCCGGCGTGCACCATCATCCAGCCCAACGAGCGGTCGACGTGCAGCAGCTTCTGCATGCGCAGCCAGCCGATCAGTTCGTTCCGGTCGGGCGCGAACAAGACACCCTGCAGGTCGTGATTGACCTTGCGCTGTTCCTCTTCGCGCCGCTCGCTGATGGCCAGCAGCGACAGATCGTGATTGCCCAGCACCACCACGCTGTTCGCGCGCAGCGAATGCACCAGGCGCAGGGTTTCGACCGACTGCCCGCCGCGGTTGACCAGATCGCCGCAGAACCACAGCGTGTCTTGCGCCGGATCGAACTTCAGCTTTTCCAGCAACCGCTGCGTCGGGTCGTAACAGCCCTGCAGGTCGCCGATCGCCCAAACCGTCATGCCAGGGCCGCCATCAGTGCAGAGTCCGGGGGATCGTCAGGGTGAACGCCGGGATAGGCGCTTCGAAACGCGTGCCGTCGTCAGCCAGCATCTGATAACCGCCGCGCATCGTGCCCAGATCGGTTTCGAGCACCGCGCCCGAGGTGTATTCGAAGTTCTCGCCGGGGCGCAGATAGGGCTGTTCGCCGACCACGCCTTCGCCCTCGACTTCCTCGGTCTTGCCGTTGGCGTCGGTGATGATCCAGTGGCGGGCGAGCAGGCGCGCGGGAACGCTGCCGGTGTTGCGGATACGGATGGTGTAGGCGAAGACGTAGCGATCCTGCTCGGGCTCGGACTGGTCGTCGAGATAGCGGGTGGCGACATCGATGTCGATGGCGTAAGGGCTTTCCATGGCCGCAGTGTAGTGCGCGTCTGTCTGCGGTAAAAGACGCCCTGGAGCAGCGAATCAACCAGCGTCGCTGCGCTCCTGGCCTGCCAACAAATTCGCCAAGCGCACGAACCCCGCGACTTCGACCTGCTCCGCACGCGCATCCGGCCGCAATCCCGCGGCCTCGATCGCCGCCGCATCGCACTGCTGCGACAACGCATTGCGCAGCGTCTTGCGGCGCTGGCCGAAGGCATCGCGCACCACCGCTTCGAAGCGGGCAGGATCGCGCACGTCGATGGTGGTTGGGTCGAGCGGCACCATCCGCACCACGGCCGAGTCGACTTTCGGCGGCGGCCGGAACGCACCCGGCGGCACCGTAAACAACGGGATCACCTGGCAATAGGCCTGCAGCATCACGCTCAGGCGTCCGTAGACCTTGCTGCCGGGCTGCGCGGCCATGCGGTCGACGACTTCCTTCTGCAGCATGAAGTGCATGTCGCGGATCGCCGCCGCGTGTTCGAGCGCGTGGAAGAGGATCGGCGAGGACAGGTTGTAGGGCAGGTTGCCGACCAGGCGCAGGCGTGCGTTGTCGCCGCCGTTGTGTGCCAGCGCGGTGAAGTCCACCGTCAGCACGTCGCGGTGGATGATCTCGAGGGTGCCGTGCGCGCGCGCCGCTTCGGTGAGCGGGAAGATCAGGTCGCGGTCGAACTCGATGACGGTGAGTTCGCCGTGCCGGTCGAGCAGGGGGAAGGTGATCGCGCCCTGGCCTGGGCCGATCTCCACCAGGCGATCGCCTGGCTGCGGGTTCACCGCCTGCACGATCTTGGCGATGATCCCGCGCTCGTGCAGGAAGTGTTGGCCGAGGTGTTTCTTGGCCGGTTCGGTGAAGGCGCTGGGGCGGGTCATGGAGGGATTATCGCCGCTCGCGTGCACGACGCATCGCCATGCTGGCGCACGTCTCCGCCGCGGCGATCAGGCTGGAGGGATCGGCGAGGCCGCGCCCGGCCAGATCGAGCGCGGTGCCGTGATCGACGGCGACGCGCGGGTAGGGCAGGCCCAGGGTCAGATTCACCGCTTGCTCGAAACCGCTGAACTTCAGCACCGGCAGTCCCTGGTCGTGATACATCGCCACCACCGCGTCGAATCCGCGCAGCTTGCCGGGAAGAAACGCGGTGTCCGCCGGCAGGGGCCCGACCAGCTGCATGCCTTCGTCGCGCAAGGCCGCGAGCACCGGTTCGATGATCTCGATTTCCTCGCCGCCCAGATGCCCGCCTTCGCCGGCGTGCGGATTGAGGCCGAGCACGGCGATGACCGGATCGGCGAGGCCGAAGTCCGCATGCAGGGCCGCATGAGTGATGCGCAGCGTGCGTTCCAGCACGGCCGGCGTGATCGCATCGGCGACCGCGCGCAGTGGCAGATGGGTGGTGACCAGCGCGACCCGGACGATGTCGTTGGCGAGCATCATCACCACATCGCGTCCGGCCTGCTGCGCGAGCAATTCGGTCGTGCCGGTGTAGGCGATGCCGCCTTCGTTGATCGTGGCCTTGTGCACCGGTCCGGTCACCAGGCCATCGAAGTCGCCGCGCAGACAGCCGGCGGCGGCCTGCTGCAAGGCACCGATCACGGCGTTCGCATTGCGCGGGTCGGGCGTTCCGAAGGCGGGCATGACCGCGTTCGCTACTTCCACCACGACCAGTTCGCCGGGGCGCGTCGATTCACGGCCGGCTGCGTGTAGTACGAGGGGCAAGGACAGCGCTTCAGCCGCGGCGCGAAGGCTGCGCGGATCGGCGAAGACGGTCAGTTGGTAGTCGCGCGGCTGCTGGGCGAGCCGCACGCACAATTCCGGCCCGACGCCGGCCGGTTCGCCCGGGACCAGCGCGAGCCGGACGGGATTCATGCGCTCAGCCGTTGGGCTTCGAGGCGGGCTTGGTCTTTCCCGCCGCCGGTGCGGCCTGCTCTGCCGGCAGGCCGTTGCGCATGTCGAGGACGTAGGCTTCGCCGCGCATTTCCTGCAGGTAGCGGTTCCATTCCTCTTCCAGCTTGCGGCGGCCGATGGTGTCGCTGATGCGGGCGCGGCGATTCTTTTCGCCGGCGTCGGTCTGGCGGGTGCCGATGCGCTGCACGATGTGCCAGCCCGCGTCGGTGCGGAACGGAGCCGAAATCTGGCCATCGCTCAGCGCCGCGACCTGGCCGCCGAAATCGGTGCCGTACTGCTCGGGAACGAACCAGCCCAGATCGCCGCCCTTGGCCTGCGAATTCAGGTCCTGCGACTCCTGCTTCGCGACCTCGGCGAAGTCGGCGCCGCCCTTGAGGCGCGCCGCGATCGTGTCGATCCTGGCCTTGGCGGTCGCATCGGTGGTCGTGTCGCCGATCCGGATCAGGATGTGGCGCGCGTGCACCTCGTTGACCATGTTGGTGCCGGTCGACTGGGCCTCATCGCGCACTTCCACCAGCTTGAGCAGCTGGAAGCCGCTGGAGCCGCGCAAGGGAGCGCTGACGTCGCCCGGCTTCATGCTCTTCACCAGGGTCGCGAACGCGGCGGGGATTTCATCCGCCGAACGCCAGCCCAGATCGCCGCCTTCCAGCGCGTTCGGGCTGTCGGAGTAGCGCACCGCAGCGGCCGAGAAATCCATCTCGCCGGTGTCGATCAGGTTCTGCACGCCTTCGATCTTCTTGCGCGCAGTGGCGATCTGCTCGGCAGTCGCGCCCTCGGGCAGGGAGACGAGAATGTGCGCGAGGTGGAATTGCGTGCCGGCATTCTTCTGCGAGGTCATCGCAGCTTCGATCTCGGCCTCGCTGACGGAAACGCGGCTCTGCGCGAAACGCTGGCGCAGGCGCTGCACCGTGAGTTCGTCGCGGATCGACTCGCGGAAGTCTTCGAAGCTGCCGCCATCGGCCACGGCCTGCTGGCGCAGTTGATCCATGCTCAAGCGGTTCTGCTGGGCGATGCCGGAAATGGCCGAATCGACTTCCTGGTCGGTGACGCGCACGCCGGTCTGTTCGGCGCGGGCGAGTTGCAGCTTCATCAGCACGAGGCGCTCGAGCACCTGACGTTCCAGCACCTCGCGCGGCGGCAACTGGTTCTCGCGGCCGGCGTACTGATGGGTGACGTTGGCGACGGCGCGGTCGAGTTCGCTGCGCAGGATCACGTCTTCATCGACGACGGCGGCGATACGGTCTACCGGTTGCAGATTGGAAGCGGGCAGGCCGGCAGCCTGTTGGGCGAAAGCGGTGGCGCCGGACAGCGCGGCTGCCGCGAGGAGGCACGCAAAGAGTTTCTTCATGGAATCGGGTCAGGAACCAGGTCGCGATCGGTGGAGCGATTCACCGACGAGGGCGGGACGAGATAGAGGTCGTCGCGGTCGTAGCCGAGAATAGCACGGCGCAGGATACGCCTCGTGTCCTGTCCGGCGGAGCCCAGGCCCTTCAGTTCGAACTCCACCTGCAAGCTATTGTTCAGCTCACCGGTACGGTTGCGCAGGTAGCGCCGCGCCAGCACGCGCACCGCCAGACAGCAGCTTTCCCATTGCACGCCGGCCAGCTGCTCCAGCGGCTTGTGGTCGAGCAGCGAGTAGTAGTAGCGGCCGACCGCGCTCCAGTTCGGATTGATCGGATAGAGGAAGGAGAAGTCGGCCTGCTTGAACAGATCGTCGCGGGTGATCGCGTTGCGGCGATAGCGGTAGCCGATGTTGACGATGCCTTCGTCGCCGATCAGGTAACGCGCGCGCAGGCTGGCCAGGTTGGTGCCGTGGAACTTGGGATCCCACTGGTAGGCGGCGGAAATGTTCCAGCGATCGCTGGGCGCGACCGTGGTTTCAGCGACCCACGCGGACTTGCCCTGCTGCACCGGCGGCTCGCCCGGCAGGACCACGCGGGAATCGTCGAAGTATTTGATCTGGCCGAGGCTCACCGACAGGCGTTCGCGACCGTCGTCCTCGCCGATGAGGCGGGTAGTGACGGCGGCGGTGAGCTGGTTGGCATCCGACTGGCGATCGGCACCGCCGAAGCGGTTGTCGCGGAACAACTGTCCCCAGCTGAAAGTCAGCGGCGAGGTATCGAAGATCGGCAGGCCGTCCTGATTCTCGTACGGCACGCGCAGGTAATAGAGGCGCGGTTCCAGCGTGTGCAGATAGCGGTCGCCGCGAATGGTGGTTTCGCGATCGAAGAACAGGCCCATGTCGACGCTGCTGATGGGCGTGCTGCGGCTCGGGTGGTCGTCGCTGAACTGCGCGGCGGTACCGCCGAACCAGTCCGCCCGTTCCTGCGCCGTGCCGCCCAGGTCGTAACCGGTATAGCGCCAGGCGAGCTTGGGATGCAGGAACCAGCTGTTGCCTTCCAGCGGCAGGGTCACGTAGGGCTTGAAGTCGAAGCGACTGCCGCCGGGCGCGGTTAGGTCGGGGCCGGTCTGTTGCAGGTCCTCGTGCTCGAAATGCACCAGTTCGGTATCGAGGCCGGCCTGGAACCAGTCGCCGAACGGCTGCGCCCAATGGAAATACGCGCGCGGCAGGCGATCGAACGGCAGGCTGCGCTCGGTGAGCGTGTAGTCGGCCAGCTGGTGGTGTTCGGCCACGAAGCCGGCGTCCCACCAGCGGCCGCGGCCGTACAGGCCCGCGCGGCTGGTGACGAAAGACGAGGATTGGCCGTAGAGGCTGTTGCTGAAGTCTTCGAAGTAATGGGTGTCGCTGACCCAGCCCAGGTCCGCGCTCGCGAACCAGGTGCCGTTGAGGCGATGGATGGTGTCGAGGCGGAAGCTGCCGCGATTGTTTCCCGGCGGTCCGTTGCGGTCGTTGGCGTAGCGCTCGGGCTCGTCGTCCGGGAGCTGGTCGTTCGGCATGTAGTTGCCGGACACGATGCCGCTGCCCTGCGGGTACAGCCAGCGGAATTCGCCACCGAGCGAGATGCCGCGCTTGGCCATCAGGCGCGGGATCAGCGTCGCGTCGTAGTTCGGCGCCAGGTTGAGGTAGATCGGCTGGCGGTAGTCGAAGCCATTGCGACCCGACAGCGATACCGACGGATAGAGCAGGCCGGTACGGCGGCGTTCGTCGACGGGGAACATCACCCACGGCACGTGCAGCACCGGCACCCTGCCGATGCGCAGGGTCGCGTTGTGGGCGACGCCGATGCCTTCTTCGGTGTCGATGTCGATGCGGCGCGCGCGCAGTTCCCACACGCGCTGGCCGGGATCGCAGGTCGAATAGGTCGAGCCCAGCAGCGCACCTTGCGCGCCGTGCATCTCGATGGCCTTGGCGCCACCGTTGCCGCGACGGCGGGTCAACTGATACTGGAGGTCTTCGATCCGGTGCGTGTCCTTGTCCTGGTTGCCCGAGGCGCGTTCCGCGAGCACGCGCATGCCCGAGTCCTGGTAGCGCACGCTGCCCTCGGCGACGTAGTCGCCGGTTTCGCGGTTGAAGGTGAGCTTGTCGGTGCGCAGGGACTGATCGCCGCGGCTCAGCGACACGTTGCCTTGCACCAGCGTGCTGGCGTTCTCCAGATCCTGGAGCTCGTCGCCCTCGATGTCGGTGGGCTGCTGGGTGCGCTCTTCCGGAGTAGTGCTGGCGGCGGCGCTGGCGGGCGGCGTGGGTGTGTCGAAGCCGGGCAGCGCATCGACTACGGGGCACAGGCCCCAGTTCTCGTCATCGTCGTCGCGGGCGTAGGCGGGCAGCGCCAGCGCGATGCAGAGCGACAACGGGAGCAGGCGAAGGCTGGGGCGCACGCGGGCATCCGGTTCCATACAAACGGCCGCTAGCTTGCCGCATCCCCCGCATACGGGCAATGCAGACGCGGCGGCGGTCCCGCGGCACGTATGAGCTGGGAGCCGATAAATCCGCCGTGCGGATGCAAAGTCGGGCTATGCGAAGCGCTTTAAGCGTATCGGTCGGACAGGCACCGCGACTTCGCTCAGTGCGGAGCCGCGGTCGACTTGGTGGTCGCGGTACCGGCTTCGTTGCGGACCGGCGCAGCGGTGGCATCGGCCGGCTTGTCGGCATTGTTGCCGGCAAACAGCGTCGGCTCGTCGAACTCGATGTCCAGCCACGGGCGATCGCTCAGGCCGATGGCCCGGTCGAGCATGGTCGGCAACATGCCGGTGGGCAGCGAGCTTTCGCTGTTCCAGAGGATGGCGATGCCCAGGTCGCGGTCCGGCAACAGCGCGACGACGCCGCGATAGCCCTGCACGGCGCCGCCGTGGAAGACCAGGTTGTTGCCCGCGTAGTCGTAGACGCGCCAGCCCAGCGCGTAGCTGGCGGCATTGAGGCGTTCACGGCGCCAGGAAGAGCCGCGCAGTTCGGTCGGCGTGGTCACCAGCGGCTGGTGCAGGGTCGCCAGCAACGGCGCCGACAGCACGTCGGGACGATGGCCGGTGTGCGCCAGCAGCCACTGCGCCATGTCGCTGGCGCTGGCATTGACGCCGGCGGCGGGCAACACGTTGTAGTACGCCTGCTTGGGCGTCAGCGACAGCCAGCCGCCGCGGGTGCGCACATGCGGACGCGCCCAGTTCTGGCTGGTCAGGATGCCGTCCAGGCCGACGCTCGCGTCTTTCATGCCGAGCGGACGGAAAATGCGGTTCTGCACCTGCTGCGCGTAGGGGGTGCCCGAGGCGCCTTGGATGATGTCGCCGACCAGACTGAAAGCGATGTTCTGGTAGCCGTAGCAGGTGCCCGGCGAGCACTCCATCGGCGCGTAGGCGAGCTTGTGCGTCAGGGTGGTGAAGTCGACGTTCGCTTCCAGATCGCGATCGAAGGCGTTGTGGCGCAGGCCGACGCGATGGCTCAGCAGGTCGGCCACGGTGATCTGGGCGGCGGCGGCGGGATCGGCGAGATGGAAATCGGGGTCGTACTGCGTCAGCCGGGTGTCCCAGCGCAGCGTACCGTCGTTGACCATCAGCCCGGTGACGGTGCCGGCGAAGGCTTTCGACAGCGAGGCCAGGCGGAACACGGTGTGGCCGTCGACCGGCAGCGGTGCGCGGGTATCGGTGATGCCGTAGCCGCGCGCGCTCAGCACGCGGCCGTTGTGCACGATGGCCATCGCCATGCCGGGGATACGGCGGTTGGCGACCAACTGCTCGGCCATGGCTTCGAACTGGGGAACGTCGAAGTTCGAGCCCAGGGGCAGCAGGTTCTGCGGGGTGGCGCGATCGATGAAACCGGAGCGCGATGCGGAGCCCGGCGAGGCGGCCGCCTGCGGAGCGGTCTTTTCCCAACGCAGAGGCGTCTGCGCGGACGTGCCGAGGGCCTGAGTCATCAGGCACGAGAGAATCAACCCGGCTTGCCACATCCTGCGGGGCCGGCGGCTGGATGGTGCTTTCATCGCTCTCAGCGCCTGCGTATGCTCTAAAACGCGCCTGATCATAGCGCCAAACTTCAAGGGATGGGGGAAGGAATCATGTTCAGCTTGCTGATTTTGTTGGGTTTGGTGATCGTGTTGGCGTTCTGGGCGGTGGGCATCTACAACGGTCTGGTGACGGCCCGAAATGCCTTCCGGAATGCCTTCGCCCAGATCGACGTGCAGCTGCAGCGCCGGTTCGACCTCATCCCCAACCTGGTGGAAACCGCCAAGGGATACTTAAGACACGAACGAGAGACCCTGGAAGCGGTCATCGCCGCCCGCGGCGCCGCCATTTCCGGCCTGTCGGCGGCCAAGGCCAGCCCCGGCGACCCCGTCGCGATGGAGCAGCTCGCGGCGACCCAGGGCCAGCTCAATGGTGCGCTCGGCCGCCTCCTGGCCGTGGCCGAGGCCTACCCCGACCTCAAGGCCAACCAGAACATGATGCAGCTCACCGAGGAGCTGACCTCGACCGAAAACAAGGTCGCCTTCGCCCGCCAGGCCTTCAACGACAGCGTGATGGCCTACAACAACCGCCGCGAAGTGTTCCCGTCGAGCGTCGTCGCCGGCATGTTCAATTTCGCCCCGGCGGCCCTGCTGGAGATCCCGTCGGAGCAGCAGGCGCAGGTCCGCGCCGCGCCCAAGGTGCAGTTCTAAAATCCCGGCGCTCCTCAGGCGCCCGAGATGAATTTCTTCGAACACCAGGCCGCAGCGCGGCGCCATTCCACGCGGCTGGTCATCCTGTTCGTGCTGGCGGTGCTCGGGATCGCCTTCGCGGTGGACTTCGCCGTGTGGCTGGTGTTCGCCCACCGCGATGCGTTGCCGGGCGAGACCGGTGCGATGCTGGTGTTCACCACGCTGGCGACGCTCGGCATCATCGGGCTGGGTTCGCTGTATCGCGTGGCGACCCTGAGCGGTGGCGGCGAATCGGTGGCGCTGCAACTGGGCGGCGTCGCGGTACCCGAGCACGGCAACGACTTCCAGCTGCAGCGCCTGCGCAACGTCGTCGAGGAAATCGCCATTGCCTCGGGCGTGCCGATGCCCAGGCTGTACGTGCTCGAGCACGAAGCGGCGATCAATGCCTTCGCCGCCGGCTACTCGCCATCGGACGCCGTCGTCGCGGTGACGCGCGGTGCGCTGGAACGCCTCAATCGCGACGAACTGCAGGGCGTGATCGCCCATGAGTTCAGCCATATTCTCAACGGCGACATGCGCCTCAACATCCGCCTGATCGGCGTGCTGTTCGGCATCCTCATGCTCGCCATCATCGGTCGCAAGGTGCTCGAGCTCGGACGCGGGCGCGATCGCAATGCCGGCGCAATTCTGGTGGCGGCGTTGATCGCGATGGTCGTTGGCTACATCGGCTTGTTCTTCGGCCGGCTGATCAAGGCGGGCGTGAGCCGTTCGCGCGAACGCCTCGCCGATGCCTCTGCGGTGCAATTCACGCGGCAGACGGCGGGGCTCGCCGGTGCGCTCAAGAAGATCGGCGGCATCGACGAAGGCAGCAAGCTGAGTCATCGCGGCGACGCGGAGGAGATCAGCCACATGCTGTTCGGCGACGGCGTGGGCCTGCGCAGTTGGTTCGCCACGCATCCGCCGCTGCTCGAACGCATCCAGGCGCTGGAGCCGGGTTTCAGCGGCGAGCAACTCGAACGCCTGCGCGCGCAATGGCACACCGAGCCGCCCGATGGTCTGGAAGAAGACGCGCATCTGGGCCTGGCCGCAACGGCCGGGCCGCCGCCACTTCCCGCGGCGTCGGCGCAACAAACGGTGACGCCGGCCGCCGTGGCCGCGCAGGTCGCCCAGCCTGGTGCGGACGATTACCGCCGTGCCGATGCGATCACCGCGAACCTTCCGGATGAACTTCGGATGCTGGCGGCACAACGCGAATCCGTGGTACCGCTGCTGTTGGCGCTGTTGCTCGACGCACAGGCCGAAGTCGCCGAGCGGCAGATGGACGAGATCGGCGCGCGCTTGGGCAAGACGGTCGCGCTGGAGGCACAAAGGCTGCACCGGGAGGTGCTGGCTTCATTGCATCCGGCGTTGCGGTTGCCGCTGGCGTCGCTGGCGTTCCCGGTGTTGCGCCTGCGCCCGCGGCCGGACCTCGATGTCTTCCTCGATGCGGTCAATGCGATGGTGTACGCGGATGGTCGCGTATCGCTGTTCGAATATTGCCTGGCGCGGCTGTTGACCGTGCACGTGCGCGAGTCGCTGGATCCGTCGCGCTATGCGCGCTTCGGCCGCCGCAAGATCAGCGAAGTGCGCGGCGAGATCGCGACGCTGCTGGCGGTCGTCGCGCAATCCGGCAATACCGACGCGGAGGCGGCACGCCAAGCGTATCTGTTTGGCATGCAGCGCATTCTTCCGGATCAGCCACTGCCTTATCTGCCGCGCGAGCAGGGCGTGCTGGTGCTCGACGAGGTTTGGTCGCCGCTGGATGCGCTGGAACCCATGGCCAAGGAAGTGCTGGTGGAAGCCATCACCGCCACCATCGGCCAGGACGGGCGCATCGCCATCGCCGAAGCCGAACTGCTGCGCACGATCTGCAGCACCTTGCACTGTCCGCTGCCGCCGATGCTCGGACGCAGCTGACGCCTTGGCTCAGGAAATCCGCCCGCTGATCAGATCGGCGGCGCGCTCGGCGATCATGATGGTCGGCGCATTGGTGTTGCCGCCGATCAGGGTCGGCATCACCGAAGCGTCGACCACGCGCAAGCCCTCGACGCCGCGCACACGCAACTGCGGATCCACCACGGACGCGTCGTCGTTGCCCATGCGGCAGGTGCCGATGGGGTGGTACACCGATTCGGCTTTCGCCCGCACGAATTCGACCAGTTCGGCATCGGACAGATCGTTGCGCTTGGGGAAGATCGGCGCGCCGCGGTAAGCATCGAAGGCCTTCTGGGCGAAGATCTCGCGCGACAACTTCGCGCATTCGACCATCATCTTCAGGTCGAAGCCTTCGGGGTCGCTCAGGTAGTTCGCTTCGATGCGGGCCTTGTCGCCGGCGCTGGCGCTGGCGAGCAGAATGCGGCCGCGGCTGCGCGGACGCAGGAAACAGGCGTGCGCGGTGTAGCCGTCGCCGGCCAGGCGGTGGCGGCCGTGGTCGTCGAGCATGGCCGGGACGAAGTGGAACTGGATGTCGGCGCGTTCGTCGGGCGCGTATTGCGAGCGGACGAAGGCGCCGGCTTCCGCGATGTTGCTGCTGCCCGGGCCGCTGTGGCCGCGCAGGTAGTAGTCGAAGGCGATCTTCGCGTCGCTGAGGCGGTCGTAGGTCACGCGCTGGGTCGAGTGCTGCAGCGTGCAGATATCGAGGTGATCCTGCAGGTTTTCACCAACCTGTGGCGCATCGAAGACGATATCGATGCCATGACGTCGCAGCTCTGCCGCAGGGCCGACACCCGACAGCATCAGCAATTGCGGCGAGTTGATCGCGCCGCCGCTCAACAGGACTTCGCGTGTCGCCAGCTGATGGAAGGCGCGTCCGCCGACGCTGTAGGTCACGCCGTTGGCGCGGTTGCCGTCGAAGGTGACACGGCTGGCGCGTGCGCCGGTGATGACGGTGAGGTTGTGCCGCTCACGAACAGGGTGCAAGTAGGCGACGGACGCGGAACAGCGGGCGCCGTCCTTCTGGGTGACCTGGTACAGGCCGAATCCCTGCTGCTGCGCGCCGTTGAAGTCGCGGTTCCGCGCGTAGCCTGCCTGCTCTCCGGCCTCGATGAAGGCGCGCGAGAGCGGGTTGGTGTAACGCAGGTCGGACACGTACAGCGGGCCGTTCTCGCCGTGCAGGGCATCGCCACCGCGATCGTTGCGCTCGCTGCGTTTGAAGAACGGAAGAACGCTGTTCCAATTCCAGCCCGTTGCGCCTTGCCGTGCCCAATCGTCGTAGTCGCCGGGCACGCCGCGGATGTAGCACATCGCATTGATCGAACTGGAGCCGCCGAGCACCTTGCCGCGCGGCCACCACAGCCTGCGGTTGTCGAGCTGCGGCTCGGGAGCGGTGTCGTAGTCCCAGTTCACCCCTTTCTTGCCGACCAGCTTGGCCAGTCCGGCAGGCATATGGATGAAGGGATGCCAGTCGCGCGGGCCGGCTTCCAGCAGCAGGACCCGACAGTCGGGGTCTTCGGTCAGGCGATTGGCCAGCACGCAGCCGGCTGAGCCGGCGCCGATGATGATGTAGTCGTACAACGTGCCGTCCCCAATATTGCTACCGCGTCATGACGGCGCCGACGCTATGCCCGGCGCCTAGAGCATTTGCTCTGAGTCCGGGTGACCGACGCTCTGGCGTCCCGCCTGCGCGGTAGCGGACGCGGCAGGCATGGGCTACCGTGGCGCCAGTTTCTGCGGAGTGGTCGCATGGGGACGTATCACGCCGCAGGCGAGACCAGCCGGCGCATTCATACCGGCGAATGGCGGGCGGTGGTGCTGTCGTTCGCTTACTTCTTCTGCGTATTGGCCGCGTATTACATCCTGCGCCCCGTCCGCGAACAGCTCTTCGCGGCCGTGGGCGGCTCGACCAACCAGACCTGGTTCTATGCCACGGTGTTCGCCGCGACGCTCGGACTGACCCCGGTCTTCTCCGCGCTGGCGTCGCGTTACCCGCGCCGGGTGGTGGTGCCGGTGGTGTATGCGTTCTTCATCGTGTGCCTGTTCGGGTTCGTTCCCTTCTTTACCCATGCCGGGTTGATCACGCCCTTTGCCTTGGGCGTGGTGTTCTTTGTCTGGGTTAGCGTTTTCAACCTGTTCGTGGTCGCCGTGTTCTGGAGCTTCATGGCGGACATCTGGGATGAAGGGCAGGCTCGGCGTTTGTTCCCGATCATCGCGCTGGGCGGTACCGCGGGAGCGATATTCGGACCAGCCCTGACGCAGATACTTGTCGGCCGGATTGGCGTCGCGCCGCTGCTGATGGTGTCGGCGACCTTTCTGACTGTCGCTGCGAGCTGCGCGGTGGTGTTGGGTCGATGGGCGCGCGTGCATGGTGCGCGGCGGTTCGAAGTCGGCCATGAGGCCGCAGTCGGCGGCAGCATGTGGGATGGGCTGAAGCAAGTGTTCGCCAATCCGTTCATTCGCGGCATGTCGCTGCTGCTGTTGCTGGGCGACGGCATTGGTACCGTCAATTATGCGTTGGTGGCCGACTATGCAAAGGACCACTTCACCGACGCGGTCGCGCGTACGCAGTTCTTCAGTGGCATGGATCTCACCACGAATATCCTCCAGGTCTTCCTGCAGATCTTCGTTACCAGCTGGCTGTTGCCGCGCAAGGGTGCGGGTCTGCTCATAGCGCTGTGGGGCACGGGCGTCATGGTGGTTCTGCTATTGGTGTTTTTTGCGGCCGATCCGCACGCCGCCGTGACCGGATTGGACGCGGGCCGGGTTGCACGGACAGTGGCCGATATTCCGGGCAACTGGTTCGGAACGGAGCTGGTTAGATCGATGGTCGGATTCCTGCTGCTGATGCCCTGGGTCGCCATGGCGCTGGTCGTGAGCCGCGCCTTGGCGTACGGAATGGTCGGCCCTGCGCGCGAAAGCCTGTTCTCGATGGTGCCGCGCAGTGTCCGCTACAAAGGCAAGAATGCGGTCGATACCGCGGTCTGGCGTTTCGGCGATCTCACCGTCGCTTCGATCATGGATGGGTTGCGCGGGTTCGGCGTGGGCGTGGCCGGCTTCTCTTTGCTGGCCGCGTCGTGGGGTGCCCTGGCGACGGCGGTCGGGTGGCGACTGGCGGACACGGCGCGCCGCGAGAATTCGTTGCCGGCGCATCAGGTCGGAGCGACCTGACGCGTCTTCCGCGCCTTTTCGAATGGCACATCTTCAATGGGGATCGAAATGATGCAGTCGCTCGCGGTCGTACTCGTTCTGCTCGTGGCTCTGCTGCACCTGTATTTCCTGGTGCTGGAAATGTTCCTGTGGACCAAGCCGCTGGGCCTCAAGGTTTTCCGGCAGTCGCCGGAGAAGGCCGAGCAGTCGAAGGTGCTGGCGGCCAATCAGGGGCTGTACAACGGCCTTCTTGCCGCAGGCCTCGTGTATGGCGTGGCCACCGCCTCGCGCGAGTTTGAGTTCTTCTTTCTCGGCTGTGTGATCGTCGCCGGCCTCTATGGGGCGGCGACGGTGAACCGGCGGATCTTCTTCGTGCAGTCGCTGCCAGCGCTACTCGCGCTTGCCGCTGTCCTGTCCACGTGACTTCGGCGATAGCCACATCATGATGCGGGCGCGGAAGACTTCCTCGCCTTGCGGATCGCGCACGGAAACGGTGACCGGCAGGTCGTAGCCGTTCGCGGATTCGGCGATGGCGACGTCGGGCGTGGCGGTCGCATGCATGGTGCCTCGGGCCTTCTTCAGGTATTCGACCGTCATTCCTTTGGGAATCCAGCGCATCGTCGCCGGCAGTGAAGCCTCGGTCATCACGCCCGCGCTGAGTTCGGCCAGATTGCACAGCGCGATGGCATGCACGGTGCCGATGTGGTTGTGCACGCGGCGCCGGTCCTTGATGGTGACTTCGCAGCGGCCGGGTTCGAGCGCGACGAAGCGCGGCGCGATCGTGGCGAAGTAGGGCGCGCGCAGGCACACCGCACGCGAGAACAGCCACTGTCCCGCCGGCCATCGGTTGAGGCGTCGATACATCGAAAGCACGGAAGCGGCCATGCGCGAAATTCCTAGGAAGAATCCCTGAAAAGACGACGGCGGGTCAGGCCCGCCGTCGTGTGGTCGTCGCGGTGTCGAGGCTCAGGCCGCGGCCCGGCTGTCGTACTGCTCGCGGCGATAGCCGGCCGAACGCAGCTCCTCGGGATCGAAATCGTCCACGCTGATCGCATCGACGGTCATTTCCCGCAACTCTTCGAGCTGCTTGCGTTCGTCCGCGGTGATCCAGCCTTCGCGCACGCCTTCGTCCAGTTGCGAGGCGAAATCCAAGGCTTCGATGTCGCTGTTCTTCAGCGCCTTGAGGAACTTGCGCTCCACCGGTTCGGCCAGGATTACCTTGGGCAGGTAGCTGTTGACGCGGCCGGCGGGGTTGTTGGCGCACGGCGTGAGGAAGGTGCCGGCGGCGAGGCGGTCGCGCGCTTCGTTCGGCGACATCAACAGCGAAGCGACCTTGTGGCCAAGGCGATCGCTGGGCGCCTGCGCGCGGCGACCCCACGGGAAGATCAGCATCCACAGCAGATAGCTGACCGGACGCACCGGGAAGTTGCGCAGCGCGGCGGAGAAGGCAGTCTCGATCTTGTTCACCGCATCGTGGAAGGCCCAGGCCAGCAACGGCTGGTCGGACACCGGACGGCCCTGGTCTTCGTAACGCTTCAGCATCGCGCTGGCGATGTAGAGCTGGCTCAGCACGTCGCCCAGACGACCCGACAGCGATTCCTTGAACTTGAGCTTGCCGCCGAGCAGCAGCATCGAGGTGTCCGCCGCCAGCGCCAGCGCCGCGGAATAGCGATTGAGCTTGCGGTAATAACGGCGCGTGTAGGCATCGCCCGGTGCCGTGCCGATGCGCGCACTGGTGAAGCCGTACCACCAGCTGCGCACGGCATTGGAGAAGGCGAAACCGACATGGCCGAACAGGTTGCGGTCGAATTCGCTCAAACGTTCCTGCGGATCGGCGAGGCCGGCGGCCTTCATCTCCTTCAGCACCCACGGATGGCACAGGATCGCGCCCTGGCCGAAGATCATCAGCGAGCGCGTCATGATGTTCGCGCCTTCCACCGTGATCATGATTGGCAATGCCTGCCAGTTGCGGCCGGCGTAGTTCTTCGGGCCGAGGATGATGCCCTTGCCGCCGTGGATATCCATCACGTCGGTGGCAACTTCGCGCGCCATCTCGGTGCAGTGGTACTTGGCGATGGTGGAAGGCACCGCGGGCAGTTCGCCGCGCGTGACCGCGGCCGCGGCCGCTTCGGACAGCGCGCTGATCGCGAAGGCCTTGCCGCCGATGCGCGCGAGCGCTTCTTCCACGCCTTCAAAACGTCCAACCGACAGGCCGAACTGCTTGCGGATGCGCGCATACGCGCCGGTGACCACGGCGCCGAACTTCGCGCCGCCGCTGGCGGTGGAGGGCAGGGTGATCGAACGGCCGATCGACAGGCATTCGACCAGCATCTGCCAGCCCTTGCCGGAATAGGCTTCGCCGCCGATCAGCTGGCTGAGCGGGATGAAGACTTCGCGGCCATGAATCGGGCCGTTCTGGAAGGGCGAGTTGAGTGGGAAATGGCGGCGGCCGATATCGATGCCGGCGGTGTCGCGGGGCACCAGCGCGAGGGTGATGCCGATGTCCTTCTTGTCGCCGATCAGACCTTCTGGGTCGTACATGCGGAAGGCGAGACCGATCAGCGTCGCCACCGGCGCGAGGGTGATGTAGCGCTTGTCGAAGGTCAGCTTCACGCCGACCACGCGCGCGCCGTTCCATTCGCCCATGGTCACGATGCCGTAGTCCGGGATCGAGGTCGCATCCGAACCCGCCCACGGGCCGGTCAGGCCGAAGCAGGGCACTTCGCGGCCGTCGGCCAGGCGCGGCAGGTAGTAGTCCTTCTGTTCCTTGGTGCCGTAGTGCATCAGCAGTTCGGCGGGGCCGAGCGAGTTGGGCACGCCGACGGTGGAACTCAGCACGGTCGACACGGTGGCCAGCTTCTGGATCACCTTGTGGTTGCCCAGTGCGGTGAAGCCGAGGCCGCCGTATTCCTTCGGCACGATCATGCCGAAGAACTTGTTCTTCTTGATGTAGTCCCAGATTTCCGGCGTGAGGTCGGCGTTGACGTGGGTGATCTGCCAGTCGTTGGTCATGCGGCAGACCTCTTCGACCGGTCCGTCGATGAAGGCCTGTTCGTCAGCGCGCAGTTCCGGCTTGGGCTGGTCGAAGAGCACGTCCCAGTCCGGCTTGCCGGAGAACAGCTGGCCTTCCCAGCCGACGGTGCCGGCTTCCAGGGCGACCCGCTCGGTCTCCGACAGCGGCGGCAGGATCTTGGTATAGAAGCCCAGCAGCGGCTTGGTGATGAAGGGCAGGCGAATCTGCGGCACCAGCAGCGGCACCGCGACCAGCGCGGCCAGCAAGGTCGCGATGATGGTGGAGGTGATGTTGGCGCCCAGCAGCAGACAGGCGATCAGCGCCGTCGCCGTGGCCGCGACCCAGATGACCAGGCGCAGGCGGTGATAGGCGGCGATGGCACCCACGACCAGCAGGGCGAGGAAGGGAAGAACTATGCTCATGAAAGGCTCCGGCGCGACGCGGCGTTGACGGGCTAGCGGTCAAGTTGGTCGAGCGCTTCCGTCACTGTACCGGCCAAAGCGCCTGGCTTCGGCCGGATTCAAACAGCGGCATGAAACGCTTAACATACGGACGAGTATGGTTCCGTTTCGAAGGCGCTGTCAACCGCGCGCAAGACGGACTCCCGGCGCTGTGCGTACTGTCACAGTCGCCACCGTATGGTTAAACTGACCGACATGACGACTGCCGCGACCAAGACCGACTCCGCCGCCAAATCCGACGCCAAGGAGCGCACCGGGCGCCTCAGCGCCGACGACTGGGCTTCCGCCGCTCTGGATCTGATCGCCGAGCAGGGGGTTTCCGCCGTAGCGGTCGAACCGCTCGCCCGGCGCCTGGGCGTCACCAAGGGCAGCTTCTACTGGCACTTCCCGTCGCGCGAGGCCTTGCTCGTCGCCGCGCTCGAGCGCTGGGAGAAGATGGAGCAGGATCTGCTGTTCGGTGAACTCGAACCGATCAACGATCCGCGCGCTCGCCTGCGCGCACTCTTCACCCTGGTCGCGCACGAGTACAAGTCGCACGTGGTCTATTCCGAGCTGATCAAGGCGATGGACCATCCCGCGGTGCAGCCGGTGATCGGCCGCGTTTCCGAGCGCCGTCTCGACTACCTCACGGCATCGTTCCGCCAGGCGGGCCTGATCCGCACCGACGCGCGCCATCGCGCGCAGCTGCTGTATTCGGCGTATGTCGGATTCCTGCAGCTCAACCTGCAGCTGCACCAGACGCGGATGCAGCACGACGAATTCGAGGCCTATGTGGAGCACATGGCCGCAACCCTGATTCCCAATCCGTAAGAAGGTCCGTTGATGAACAACCTGTCGCAGACGGCTCCGGCTGAAAACGCCGGCCGAAGCAAACTTGCCGCGCTCAACACGTGGGTGGCGCAAGTGGCTGCGCTGACGCTGCCCGACGCCATCCACTGGTGCGATGGCAGCGATGCCGAGAACGCCATGCTCATCGCGCAGATGGAAGCGGACGGCACCCTGATCCGCCTCAACGAGCAGACCCATCCGCGCAGCTGGCTGCACCGCTCGCATCCGGACGACGTCGCTCGCGTCGAGCACCTGACCTTCGTCTGCACGCCGCAGCGCGACGACGCCGGCCCGAACAATCACTGGATGTCGCCCGCAGACGGCCACGCCAAGATGGACGCGCTGTTCGCGGGCTGCATGAAGGGCCGCACCATGTACGTGATCCCGTACTGCATGGGCCCGATCGACTCGCCGCTGTCGCGTTGCGGCGTGGAGATCACCGACTCGCCTTACGTGGTCGCCAACATGCGGATCATGACCCGCATGGGTGCACCGGCGCTGGCACGCATCGAGCGCGAAGGCTCGTTCGTGAAGGGCCTGCACTCCATCGGCGAGCTCGATCCGAACCGCCGTTTCATCATGCACTTCCCCGAAGAACTCACGATCAAGTCCTACGGTTCTGGCTACGGCGGCAATGCGCTGCTGGGCAAGAAGTGCCATGCGCTGCGCATCGCCTCGCATCAGGCGAAGTCCGAAGGCTGGCTCGCCGAGCACATGCTGATTCTCGGCCTGGAGAACCCGCAGGGCGAAACGCATTACATCGCGGCCGCGTTCCCGTCCGCGTGCGGCAAGACCAATCTGGCCATGCTCATCCCGCCGGAGGGCTACCTCAAGGATGGCTGGAAGGTGTGGACCGTCGGCGACGACATCTGCTGGATGCGTCCGGGCGCCGATGGACGTCTGTACGCGATCAATCCGGAAGCCGGCTTCTTCGGCGTGGCGCCGGGTACTTCGATCAACTCGAATCCGAATGCACTGAAGACTGTCGCGCACGACGCGATCTTCACCAACGTCGCAGTCACCGCGGACAACCAGCCGTGGTGGGAGGGCCTGGGCGAAGGCAAGCCCGCCATTGATTGGCGCGGAAATGAATACGATTCCAGCAACGGCCCGGCCGCGCATCCGAATTCGCGCTTCACGGTGAGCGCGAAGCAGTGCCCGTCGTATTCGCCGAAGGCGGAGGACGCGCAGGGCGTGCCGATCAGCGCGATCGTGTTCGGCGGTCGCCGCGCCTCGCTGGTGCCGCTGGTATTCGAAGCACGCGACTGGACGCACGGCGTGCTGGTCGGCGCGGCGATGGGTTCGGAAACCACCGCTGCCGCCACCGGCGCCGTCGGCGTGATGCGCCGCGATCCGATGGCGATGAAGCCGTTCTGCGGCTACAACTTCGCCGACTACTTCAGCCACTGGCTTTCGTTCGACCAGGACGGCGCGAAGCTGCCGAAGATCTTCCACGTCAACTGGTTCCGCAAGGGCGACGACGGCAAGTTCCTGTGGCCGGGCTTCGGCGACAACCTGCGCGTGCTGGAGTGGATGATCCGCCGCGTGAAGGGCGAAGCCGCCGCGCAGGAAACGCCGATCGGCAACCTGCCGCGCGCGGAAGACCTCAATCTGGGCGAGATCAAGCTCGGCGACGAAGCCAAGGCCAAGCTGTTCGGTTTCGACCGCGCCGGCTGGCAGGCGGAGTTCGACAGCATCGGCGAGTACCTGAAGGAATACGGTCCGCGCATGCCGCAGGCATTGCACGAAGAGCAGCGGCGTATCGCCGATTCGCTGGCCGGCTGACGCACGCCATGGAGTCGAACCCCGCCGCCGCTGCAGCACACATCGCGGCCACTCGAGAACTGCTGATCGATGGCCGCCCGCTGCGGGTGTTCGACGGCTTGCTGCCGAATGTTGCGGAGTACGTGCAGACCCTGGCGCGTGCTCCGTTCACGCGCTCGGAAATCGCGCGTCCGGAAACGGCCGAATACAAGCACTGGGCGACCGAGGTCAAACTGGAAGCGCTGCTGCGGCAGCCGATCTATGACACCACGCGCAGCGCGCTGGGCGCTTTTGCGGTGGCGGGTTTCGACTACGAGCCGTATCGCGCGTACACCAATGTCGCCAGCTACGGCGACATGTTGTTCACCCATACCGATTGTTTGCCGGATCAGCATGACCTGACCGCGCTGTGGTACCTGTGCGATCGTTGGGACATCGAGTGGGGCGGTGAGACGATGTTCTTCGATGGCGCCGATGAAATAGCGTGCGCCGTGCAGCCGCGCCCCGGGCGCCTGGTGGTTTTCGATGGCGCGATAAAGCACGTGGGGCGGCCGCCCAATCGCATCTGCTACGCGCCGCGTTACACCTTCGCAATCAAGTTCCAGCGCGTCGCGCGCTGAAGCCGCAGACGATGAGCGATCGGATGCCGGATCTTGCGGATGCGCGCTGGTTTCCCGTCGACGCCGATGTGCGCGGCGGGCGGATCGCTTTCCTGGAGCTGAGCGACGCCGTCATCGGCAGCGCGTCCTTCCTCGACAACCGGGTGGAAGCGCCGCTCGGCCAGAGCCAGGTGGTGAGCGTGGATCAGGTGCCGCAGGGACTGGTTCGTAGCCACGTAGGTTGGCTATTCCACACCTCTTTCTGCTGTTCGACGCTGCTGGCGCGTGCGTTGCATTTTCCGCCCCATCAGATCTGCCTCAAGGAGCCGCTGGTATTACGACGGCTGGGCGATGCGCGCGAGGAGGGTGTGGCGCTGGGGCGGTTTCCGCAGATCATCGTCGATCTGCTCGCGCGCCGCCGCGATGACGGCGCAAGCATCGTCATAAAGCCTACGCACGCCGCATTGAACGTGGCTACTGATCTGTTGCGGGAGACGCCGGCTGCGCGCGCGGTGGTATTGACCTCGGATCTCGATGACTTCCTGGTTTCCAACCTGAAGAAGACCGCGGAAACGCAGGCGAAGATTCCGCAGCTGGCCCAGCGTGCGTTGCGTGCCGGCCACTTTCGCCACAGCCTGCCCGAACAGGCGTTCGAACCTCCGAGCCTGCTATGCGCCGCTGCGTTGCAGTGGGCCGCGCAGCGCGAACTGGCTCTCGACATACAGCAAGCGGCCGGGACTGACCGGGTGTGGATACTGGACCAGCGCGAACTCCTCGATGATGTGGCCGCCATGGCCGGGCGTGTCGCCCAGTGGCTTGGACTGGACCCGCCGGCGGAGGCGTTCGCCGCGCATGTCGCGGCGGTTTCCCAACGCCATGCGAAAGTGCCGGATACGGCTTACGGTTCGGAAAAGCGCGACGTGGAGAAGCAGATGGTGGCCAATATGTTCTCCGCGGAGCTTCAGAGCGCCCTAATCTGGGCGCAGCGCTACCTGCTTCCTTACATGCGCCAAAGCCTCACTGTAGTCACCAACGAATGAATCACTCCGTGGAAACCAAGGAACAGCGCCTGTGGCAGCAGGGTGAGGCCTATGCCTCCCGAGGCGATTGGGCGCGGGCCGCTGCCGCCTTCGAAGGGATCATCAGCCACAACCCCGGCCATCTGCCGGCCTTGCTGAAGTCGTCGGCGGCGCTGCTCAAGTTGGATCGCTATCGCACCGCCCGCGAACGAGTGCTATCGGCGTTGCCGCTGGCCATCGATCATCCGGGGCTTACGCTGGAGCTCGCGCGCAAGCTGCGGGAACTCCACGAACCCGCGCGCCTGCTGGCGCTACTGGACCGATCCACTTTCGTGCGCTGCGGCCATGCGCAGATGCTGACCGAGATGGCGCTGATCGTCAGTTCGATCGGCGATCAGGAGCGGGCGCTGACGTTGACCACGGCGGCCACGCAGGCCGATCCTCGACATGCACAGGCGCGTTACATGCGCGGCACTGCCTTGATGTTCCTGGGGCGCATGGACGAGGCCGAGCAGGAACTGGAGGCGGCCATTCGGCTGTTGCCCTTGTTCCCGCAGCCGCACTGGGTGCTTTCCAGGTTGCGCAAGTGGTCGTCCGACCGCAATCACATCGACCGGCTTCGCCAGTTGCTGAAGCAGACGCCGCGCGATAGCGAGGCCGAGGCGTATTTGTCCAATGCGCTGCACAACGAACTGCACGACCTGGGCGACTACGAAGGTTCCTGGCAGGCTCTGGACCGCTACTGCCGGGTAAAGAACCGCCTGGAGCCCTACCAGGAGAGCAAGACGCGCGAACTGTTCGCTGCGATCAAATCGCTTTGCACCGCGGACTTCGTGAAGTCCGCGCCGCGGGACGACGACTTCGTGCCGATCTTCATCATCGGCATGCATCGTTCCGGCACCACGCTGCTCGAACGCATCCTGGGCGGCCACAGCATGGTGGCCGACGGTGGCGAGACCTATTCGTTCACCGCCCAGATCAAGATCGCGACCGACCACAAATGCTCGCAATCGGTCGATCCGCTCTCGGTGCAGCGCCTGAAGGATGCCGATTTCGACGCGATGGGCCGCGGCTTCATCGCCGACTCGAAGTGGCGCGCCAAGGGCAAGCCGTTCTTGACCGAGAAGCTGCCGCCCAACCTGCTCAATGCCGGGTTCGTCGCCAAGGCGATCCCGAACGCGCGCATCCTGCACATGGTCCGCGATCCGGTGGATACCTGCTTCTCGAACCTGCGCACGTACTTCACCAATGCCGCGCTGTATTCGTTCAATCAGCTCGATGTGGCCAATTACGTCGGGCACTACCGCGATTTGATGGAGCACTGGCGTACGGTCATGCCGTCGCGCGTGCTGGACATCTCCTATGACGGCCTGGTCAACGACACCGAGGCGACGGTACGCGGCATCTTCGATTTCTGCGGGCTCCCCTTCGAGGCGGATGCGCTGAACGTGGAAAGATCATCGGGCGCCGTGTCGACGGCAAGTACGGCGCACGTGCGGCAGGGCATCCTCACCAACCGCGGCGCCGCGTGGAAGCCCTACGAAGCCCATCTGCAGCCCATGATCGACCGCCTGCAGGAACTCGGCGCGATCTGAGCTGCGCGGCCTGGCTCAGGGCTTCATGCCGAACCAGCAGTTGAACGCGATCGTGATGCGTTCGTCGCTGCCATAGAACGGCATGACCTCATGCTGCAGCCAGGAGGGGAACAGCACGAGTTGCCCCGCCTTGAAGCGCACGCTCCACGTCCCGTGGTGATAAGGCGCAGCCAGCCGCGTGTTTCCCGCGTCGAGGAAGTAGTTGCTGTAGTGGTGCGGATTGTGGAATCGCAGGACCCCGGACTCGGGCCGGTCTTCGGGTGTCTGGCCTGGATCGACGCAATAGACCCCCGACCAGGACGCCATCGGATGCGTATGCAGAATGGTGAATCCACCGTGCCGGGTCACGTGGAACCAAGTGTGCGAAAAGATCTGTAGCCGACGCATCTCGTCCGCGTCGTAGTTGTTCAGCTGCTGCACGGCACGGCCCAGGGTGGCCCAGCAGAACTGGCGCAGCTGTTGGATGCAGGCTTCCGGCCAGGCGAACAGATTGAAATCGCTCTCGAACACGCCGGTTTGCTGCTTCAACGAAGGATTCGGGTTGGCATAGGCCGCCCCCTGCGCTTCCCGCGCCAGCAGCAATTGCCTGATTTCAGCGTTCAAGGCCTCGGCATTGGGCAGGACATCCTGCGCAAACGGCACGGCGAAGACGGGATTGATCTCGAACGACATCGCGGGTTCCATCGAACGTAAGGCGGTCATCCGCATTGTAGCCAACAAAAAACTACGGCCCCTTTCGGGGCCGTAGCGGTGTTGCGGTGTACGTGTTGCTTTGAAGCCGGGTCGATCAGAACTTCTGCGTGTAGCGCATGTAGTAGAAGCGACCGGGGACTTCGTACTGCGGATCGAACGAGTTCGCGAAGGCCGCGCGGGAGACCGGCGGATCCTTGTCGAACACGTTGTTGACGCCCAGCGTGATCTTGGCGTTCCACGGCGCATTCCAGTAGGCGCTGACGTCGTGGTAGGTGGTCGCCGCGATGTGGTTGCGAGCCTGGTTGACCGCGACCAAGCTGTCGCCGCCGGCGGTGCCGTCCCACTGGCCATTGCCGTTGGTGTCTTCCGGCACGGCGATGAAGCGGTCCGGATCCGAGCACAGGAAGCTGTAGCCGTAGTCGACGAACTTCTGGCAATCCTCTTCCTGCGAACCGTAGTAGCGCACGTTCCAGGTCGCACCGAAGTCGCCCATCTCCCAACGCGTGGCCAGGTTCGAGCGAATGCGCCAGGCATTGCTGTTCTGCTGGTAGTGGCCGGGGGTGTTGGCGATTTCGTCGATTTCCCAGGTATCGGTCGACTGACCGATGCTCGGCACCGTGGTGATGCTCTCGCCGAACTTGCCGTCGCCGTCCAGATCCACGTCGAACTTGCTCAGGTACGTGGTATCCCACGAGAAGCTGAACTTGCCGAACGAGGTTTCCGGCAGACGGTAGCCGATGGTCAGGTCGAAGCCTTCCACCTTCTGGCCGCCCACGTTGCCCGGCTGCGAGGTCAGGTCGAGCGCGCCGCCCGCGGCGCGGGTGTAGAAGTTGCAGTAGAACTGGACGTTGCCGCGGATGCACTCGTCGACGATGAACTGACCGGTCGGGGTGCTGATCGCGTTATCCAGGTCGATCTTCCACCAGTCCAGCGAGACATCGAAGCCTTCCAGCCAGCTGGGGCTGTAGACCAGGCCCAGAGTGGTGGTGGTGGTGCTTTCCGGCTGCAGGTCCGGGTTGCCGCCCGCGTTGATGCGGATCTGCGGGTTGCCCTGGTCGTAACCACCGGCCGGGACGCCCTGCGCGATGCAGCGTGCCTGCTGCGAGGACGACAGCGACGGGAAGCTGCCCAGGTTGCAGGGGTCGGTCAGGGTCGGGAACGAGTCGCTGATACCGGTGAACAGCTCGGCCACGGACGGAGCGCGGAAGCCTTCCGACCAGTTGCCGCGGACCATCAGGTCGTCGATCGGCTTCCAGCGGAAACCGAACTTGCTGTTCAGCGTGTCGCCGAAGGTGCTGTAGTCGGACCAGCGGGTCGCGACGCTGAAGTCGAGCAGGCGGGCGCCCGGCAGATCCTTGAGCACCGGGATCGCCAGTTCCAGATACGCTTCGTCGACCGAGTAACCACCCGAGGTCGGCTTGCGGTTGTTACCGGTCGAGTTGCCGGCGGCGATCAGCGCGTCGGGCGAGTCGAAGCCGGACTCGGAGCGGTGTTCCAGACCGAACGAGAACGCGAACGCACCGGCATCGCCGATGTCGAACAGGTCACCGCCGATGTTGGCGTAGTAGGACTTCTGCTTGTATTCCAGCTCGCTGTGCAGCGTGCCGGCCGCATAACCCAACATCTCCGGAGTCAGCGTGCCGCTGCCCAGCAGGTTGATCGGCACGCAGCCACCGATGATGGTGGTCAGGTCGCCCGGAGTGCGCACGCACACCGGCTGGCCCGAGGTGGCGGTGCCGGGGCGGTTGTCGATCATCGACGGGCCCAGGCCGTCACGCAGCGCGACCAGGTTGAACTGGCCACTTTCGGTGACGTGGCTGCGGTTCTCGCCCCAGAAGTAGCCGGCTTCCCAATCGAACGCCTTGTCGCCGAACTCCAGGGTGCCTTCGAAGCCGCCGTTGAACGCGAAGGTGTCCACGTCCTGCACGAAGCTACGACGGCCCGCTTCCACGGCACGACGCTGGATGCGGCTGACCGTCTGGCCGAACGGGTTGTACATGCTGAAGGGGCTGATGCTGATCGTCTTGGCGTTCGGCGAGGCGCCGGGGCCGGTGCCGAGCACGATCGGAATCGCCGCCAGCAGCTGTTCGGAGGTGCGCTGGTTGTAGGTCGCGGTGGCCTTGAAGCGGACGTTGTCGGTGATGTCCAGCGAGCCGTTCATGAAGAGCGACTTGCGTTCCTGCGGCGTCAGCAGGTAGTTGTCCGGCGCGAAGTTGAACACGTCGGAACCGACGCGGTTACGCCAGTTGGTGCCGCTGTTGCCGTCGTTGTAGGTGAACTGACCGGCGGTGCCGTTGGGACGGGTTTGACCGACGCTGCAGGCGCCGTTGGCGAAGACGCCCGAGCACAGCGCGAAGCGGCCGTTCGGCACGGTCGAGCTGCCCTGGAAGAAGGCATCCGGCGCAGCGCCGAAGACCGACAGCTCGGAGATCTTGCGATCGCCGGCCATCACCGGCTCTTCCTTGACGTAACCGACGCCCAGCATCGCTGCCCAGCGGTCGCCCGCCGAACCGATGGTGAAGTCGTAGGCCTGACGGGTGCCGTCGCCCTTGTCGAACTGGCCGATGTAGGCGTTGGCTTCAGCGCCGTCGAAGTTCGAGCGCAGGATCACGTTGACCACGCCGGCGATCGCGTCCGAACCGTAGATCGTCGAGGCGCCGTCCTTCAGGACTTCGATGCGCTCGACCGCGGCGGTCGGGATGGTGTTGAGGTCGACCGCGCCGCCCAGACCGGTACCACCGATCCAACGACGGCCGTTGACCAGCACCAGGGTGCGGTTGGAGCCGAGGTTACGCAGGCTGACGCGGGTTTCACCGTTGCCGCCGTTGTTGAACGTGGAGTTCAGGGTCGAACCGTTGGCGGTGATGTTCTGGATCACATCGCCGACCGAGGTCAGGCCCTGCGCGGTGATTTCGTCGCGGCTCAGCGAGAACACCGGCTGCGAGGTTTCGATATCAGTGCGCTTGATGCGCGAGCCAGTCACCTCGATGCGTTCGAGGGTGGTGGCTTCCTTTTCTTGCGGCTGGGCGGCGTCCTGCGCGAACGCAGTGCCGGTGCCAGCGATGGTGCCCACTGCGAGCGCGATCTTGATCGCGTCGCGGAGCTGGGTGGTCTTCAAAGTCATCTCTCTCTCCAAGTCGGTCTTGGTTTATTTCCCATGGGAACCCCACCGCCGGAGTCAAGAAAGACACCAAAACCGGCAAGGCCGTCCGGATAGTAGACCGCTCTTCTGAAAAATTAAAGTGTCGTTAACAAACGCCGACGAATGGTCCTGGCGCTGCCAAAACTCACTTTTGTGACGGAGAAAACAGACCGAGTCGTCGGTCTGAGAGAGGACTCAGAGGTCCTGTTCGTAGCGGACGTAGGGCACGGTGCCCTCGTCGCGGTCGCTGTCACTGGGCGAGAAGGGATTCTTGCCGCGGGTCACTACGTTCTCGGCCCCGACGGTCAGCTGGCCGCTCCAGGGAGTGCGCCAGGTCAGGCCCACGCCCAGGCCGCTCCATTGGCCGGGGACGCCGGGGGTGTCGATGACGCGGCCGATGATGTTGGCGCCGAAATTGCCGACGCCCGCACCGATGGTGAAGGTCTTGCTGGTCCAGCGGTCGGCGACTTCCGAGGGGATATCGTCGGCTGGAATCAGGCGGGCGCGGGCGAGCGTGCCGCCGATGGACACGGTGGCTTCGCGGCCGATGTTCTTCTGGCCATACAGGGTCAGGCTGTTCTGATCGATCCTGCCGGCCTTGCTGTTCGGGCTGAGCCAGGCAGGCAGGGTGTCCCGCGCATTGCCCACGACCACGCCAAAACGGTTGCTGCCATGGGTGAGGCTGGCGCCGGCATTGAACTGCCGATCGCTGCCGTCGCCGTCGAGCGTGGCCAGCATGCAGTGGTTGGCGAGATTGCCGATCGTCGAAGCGAGCCCGCTTTTGCGATCACAGACCAGGCCGAGCGTATCGCCCGCGGCGACGCCGAATGCCGCATCGAGGGTGTTGCCGCCCACGCGCCAGCGTGCGCCGGCGACCGGCGTGGTGCTCGGTTCGAGCTGCAGCACGGCTTCCAGCTTGCCGTTGGTATTCCACACCGGGAGCAAGGTCGCGTCAGTCTTCCATCCCGCCGACTGCGCGTGCGCGCCCGTTGCTGCGCCCAAGGCGAGCAATGCGGCGAGTGGCAGTTGGAGGAGGCGCGCTTTCATGGCGTGGTTACGACCGGATCCGGTCGGTGAAGTTCCCCGCTTTCTGGGCCTAGGACTATAGCTACTTTATGCTTATTTAACAATCCGTGCGCTACGTCGCAACCCCATTACTGGGTCCGCTCAGGCGCCGGCTGGATGTCCGGAGCTAGGGCGAACAGGCCGGCGATCTGCGCCGGGCTGAACCGGTAGGACTGGCCGCAGAACTCACAACGGACCACCGCCTCGCCGTCGGCCAGGGCCGCCGTGGCTTCCTCCTCGCCCAGGGACACCAGCATCGATTCCACCCGTTCGCGCGAGCACGAGCAGGCGAACGACAGCGGTCGGGCCCCGAGCATCTGCACCCCATCCTCATGGAACAAACGGGTCACCAGCTGCTCGCCGGTCCACTGCAGAAGTTCGTTCGGAGCCAGCGTGTCGAACAGGGCGGACGCGCGCGTCCAGCCATCGTCGTCGCCGGCATCGCCCGGCAGCTTCTGCAGCATCAGGCCGGCCGCGCCGGTCTGGTCCGCGGCCAGCAGCAGCCGGGTCGGCAATTGTTCGGAGCGGCGGAAATAGTCCTCGAATGCACCCGCCAGTGAATCGGACTCGAGCGGGACCAGGCCCTGGTACCGCATCGGTTCGCGCCCGTCGCGCGAGGGATTCTCGATGGTGATCGCGAGCATGGCGTCCGGGCCCAGGTCGCGCAGGTCGCGCGATACCGTGCCCGACTCGTCGAGCTGGGCAATGCCGCGCAGCGTGCCGGCAGCGGTGCATTCGGCGAACAGGGTGCGCAGGGTGCCATGGCCGCGCAACTGCACGGACAGCCGGCCGTCGACCTTGGCGTGACCGGTGAAGAGCGCGGCGGCGGCCGCGGCTTCGCCCAGCAGCTCGGCGGCCGCGACCGGGTATTCGGTCCGCGTACGGATCTGCTGCCAGGTGTCCTGCAGGTGCACGCGCACCCCGCGCACGCCGGCGCCTTCGATGAGGAAGCGGCTGAGCTGGTCCTGGTCGGCGTTTTGGGCGGGGGCGGTCGTCGCGGGGGCAGTGGTCATGGCGGCTCGTACGGTAAGGCGCGCGGCATCCACGATAATGCGCGCCATCGGTTGCGGGGTAGCCGCGACATGGGGACGGAGGACAGCGGGTGCAAGACGAGAATCCACAGGGGGCCGACATGGCGGCGGCAAGGCCGGCACGCAGGCGCTGGCGCAGTTGGCTATGGCGGCTGCCGTTGCTGTTCATCGCGGTGACGGTGCTGCAGGTCCTGTTGATGCGGTTCATCGATCCGCCGTTTTCGGCCTTCATGGTCGGGCGCCAGTTAGAGGCGTGGGGCTCGGGCGACTTTGGATTCCGCATCGCCTACGACTGGCGCGATCTCGATCAGATCTCGCGTAACGTGCCGTTGGCGATGATCGCGTCGGAAGACCAGAACTTCGCCAACCACAACGGATTCGACTTCAAGGCGATCGAGAAGGCGCGCGTGCACAACGAGCGCGCCGAGGAGCGGGCGCGCAAGCGCAACCGGCCGGTGCGGCGGATTCGCGGCGCCAGCACTATCACCCAGCAGACGGCGAAGAACCTGTTCCTGTGGAAAGGGCAGGGCGTAACCCGCTGGGCGCGCAAGGGCCTGGAGGTCTGGTACACCGTGCTGATCGAAACCTTGTGGCCAAAGCGCCGCATCATCGAGGTCTACGTCAACACGGTCGAGCTGGGCGACGGCGTCTACGGTGCGCAGGCCGCGGCCCGCACCTACTTCAACAAGGACGCCAAGAATCTGCAGCCCGCCGAAGCCGCGCGCATGGCCGCGGTGCTGCCCAATCCGCGCCGTTACAGCATCGCGCGACCCGGTCCGTACGTAGAGAGGCGCAGCGGTGCGATCCAGCGGCAGATGCGCTACATGGGCGGTCCGACCTTCCTTCAGCGGATCGATTAGCGCGTTGGGCTGCCGTGCCGGATACCATGCTCCCCATGAGCCGTGACCTGCTGACCGTCGTCGTGGCGGCTTTCAACGAAGCCGACGCCCTGCCGTTGCTGCATCCGCGCCTGCGCGCCGTGCTCGACGGCATGTCCGACCTGGACAGTCGGATCCTCTACATCGACGACGGTAGCCGCGACGACACCTGGGCGGTGCTGCAGCAGATTGCGGCCAGCGATGCGCAAGTCGGCTTGCTGCGCCTGTCGCGCAACTTCGGCAAGGAAGCAGCACTCACCGCAGGCCTGGATCATGTCGACGGCGGCGCGGCGATCATCCTGGACGCGGACTGTCAGGATCCGCCTGAGCTCATTCCCCAATTCGTAGCGAAGTGGCGCGAGGGCTACGACGACGTCTACGGCACGCGGATCGAACGCGAAGGCGAGAGCTGGCTCAAACGCGCTACCGCACATGCGTTCTACCGCGTGATCGGACGCCTTTCGCATACGCCCGTTCCCGCCGACACCGGCGATTTCCGCCTGCTTTCGCCGCGCTCGCTCGCCGCCCTGCGGCAACTACGGGAACGGCATCGTTTCATGAAGGGGCTGTTCGGCTGGATCGGCTTCAACTCGGTCGCGGTGCCTTACCACCGGGAAGCACGCAACGCCGGTGCCAGCAAGTTCAACCTCTGGCGCCTGTGGAACTTCGCCCTCGAAGGCATCACCAGCTTCTCCACCGCGCCGTTGCGGCTGGCTACCTACCTGGGCCTGATGACCGCGGCCGTCGCCTTCCTTTACGCGCTGTGGATCGTGCTCAAGGCCATGCTGTGGGGCGATCCGGTCGCCGGCTGGCCAACCATGATGGCGGTCATCCTGTTCCTGGGCGGCGTGCAGCTGATCGCGCTGGGTTTGATCGGGGAGTACCTCGGTCGCCTGTACGAGGAAGCCAAGCACCGCCCGCTGTACCTGGTCGATGTCTGGAAGCCGGCCGCAGGAGTATTCTCTGCGTCATCCGTCGCGCCATCCGCCGCCATTGGAGGAGAGAGCCATGCGCACCGTACGGCAGCTGCTCGAAGCGAAAACCCCGGAGATCTACGCGATCTCGCCTGAGGCGCCGGTGATCGACGCGATCCGGCTGATGGCGGAGAAACGCATTGGTGCCGTGCTGGTGATGGAGGGGCCGCGCCTGGTCGGCATCCTCTCCGAACGGGACTACGCGCGGAAGATCGTGCTGCAGGGCCGCTCCTCGAGCGATACGCCGGTCAGCACGATCATGACCGCCGAGGTCGTCACCGTCCGCCTGGACGACACGGCGGAGCGTTGCATGCAGATCGTGACCAACGAGCGCATCCGCCACCTGCCGGTGCTGCGCAATGGCGAAGTAATCGGCCTGGTGTCGATCGGCGATTTGGTCAAGGCCGTGATCGAGGACCAGCAGGTCGAACTGGACCAGTTGCAGCGCTACATCGCCAGCTGATTCGCGCTGTTCAACGTGCTTCGTCGGGCCTATTTGGCGTAACGGCCACCGCACTCCGCGTCCTTGCCAGGGCCGAGTTCCAACGTCGCAAGCAGCGCCGCCGGCGGCGCGATGTTGGCCAGCGTCAACGCGAGCGCGCCGCGCAAACCGATGCGGCCGTAGTCTGGATGGAAGTCCGGATCCTTGAACGTACCGTCGATCCACAAGGGCGAGCGCAGCGCGAACAGGCTGCGATCCTTCGGACGCGGCCGCAGTTTCAAATGCAGGGTTTCGTCGCGCAGGTCGATCGTGCCCTCGCCGACGATGATCGTGTCGGTGGTGTCGAAGGCCATCGAGCGCGAGTTCATCACGCCGTTGTCGACGGCGAAGTCGCCGAAGGCGCAGCGCACCGGCACCTTGCGGTCGCCGCGGACTAGGAACTTCAGCGCCTCGGCGATATCGATGCCGGCGAGCTCCATCAGCAGGTTGCTGATCTGGCCTCTACCCATGCCGACGCTGACGTCGCCGTTGCTGGTTCCCAGCATCGAGGCGATCGAATTGCCGGTGCCGCTGAGCGCGACATCGCCGCCGATGCGTCCGATGGCATCCTGCGCCAGCTTCACGTCCGGAACCAGGCGGCGCAGTTGCAGGCCCTTCGCATCGATGCGCGCTTGCGTGCGGATCGGCGTGTTGCGCGCGTCCATCCGCACAATGGCGCGTATCTGGCCTCCGGCCACGCCGAAGTTGAGCGGTTCCAGTCGCAGCAGTCCGGCATCGAGACGCAGGTGCGTATCCATGTCGTCGAGAGGCAGCTTCGGTGTGTCGATGCGATGCGCCTTGTACTGCACCTCGGCATCCATGGCGCGCAGTCTTTCCAGGTCGTACGGACGATCGGGTAGCAGCCGCGTCTTCGCGCGCTCGCTGGCTGCCTGGGCCGCGAGCTGGCTATTGGTCGACTCGCCCTTGCCCGATTGCGGGGCCTTGTTGACGAAACCCGCGAGATCGTCGAAGTCCAGGCGCTTGGACACCAGGTTCGCGCGCAGGAAGGGCCGCGCACCGCCGACGGCCACGCTCGCGTCGCCGGCGAGATCGCTGTCGCCGACGGTGCCGTGGAAATTGTCGTAGTGCCAGACGTGTTTGCGCGCATCGATGATCTCGCGGGTCAAGCGGCCGTCGAGCGTGTAGGGCGGTGTGTTCGGCGTGACCACGCCTATCAGCGGATACAAGTCGGCCATGTCCTGGCCGGAGAGCGCCAATTGCAAGTCGAAATCGCGCAGTAGCACCGGGTCGGTCAAGGTGCCGCGCGCATGCGCATGGGTGGCGCCTGCGCTGCCGCGCACATCGATGCGATAGGGCCGTTGCCGGTCGCGCAGCGCGAGTGGCGATTCGGCGCGGCCGTTCATGGTGAAGCGGTTGTCTTGCCAGCGGCCGCCGCCCGCGACCTGGATGGCGGAGGCGCCGGCGCCCGCATCCTCGACGCTGGTGACGTCGGCGCCGATATCGGTGCGCTTGGCCGCGTCGAGGAAGGTGATGCGGCCCGTGTCGATCCAAAGTTTCGCGAATTGCGCCTGCGTCTGGCTGTTCTCGTCGCCGAACTTCCAGTTGCCGATCCGCTGCGGGCCCATCTCCAGATGCAGCACCGGCCGTGTCAACTTCAATTCGGGAATACGAACCTGGCGGCGCAGCAGCGGCCACACGCGAATGCTGAATTCGACACGGCCGGCCGATGCCATCAGCGGCTGCTTCGACCAGCGCGCATTGCCGAAGCGCAGGCCATCGGCGCGGATCGTCGGCGCGCGCCAGTCCAGGTCAACGTCGAGGTTGCCGCCGATATCGAAACTGCGGCCGGTGCGTGCCTCGACCTGACGTTCGATCGGGCCCTTGAACCAGTTCCAGTCCCAGAGCAGCACGAGCGCAACCAGCGCCAGCGCAATCAAGACCAGCGCTGATCGCCAGGGATGCCGCCACACGGTGGCGGCTGCGGTACGGACTTTTTCGCGGGAGCGTTGCGTATCCATCGCCGAGTCGGTTCGCACGGCGGCGGAGCGCCGTGGTGAGTTCTCACCATCGGCAACCGCGGGTCAAGCATCGGTGAATGCGTTGTGCCCGATTCAGCGATGCGAACGTCAGGTTCTCGGTATGGCGACCTGCGCCATCACGGAAACGTAATGGCACACGCTGCCGGCGATAACGAACATATGCCACACGGCATGCGAATAACGCATCGACGGCCGGTGATAGAAGATCGTGCCGAACGTGTAGCACAGCCCGCCCGCGAGCAGCCAGCCGAAGGTCCAGGCGTCGAGCGCGCGGAATACCGGCACGATCGCCACCAGCACCAGCCAGCCCATCGCGATATAGATGAGCGTGGACAGCAGCTTGAAGCGGCCGGTGAAGAACAGCTTGAAGACCAGGCCGGCCAGCGCCAGCGTCCAGATCGCGGCGAACAGCCACCAGCCCACGGGGCCGCGCAAGCCGATCAGGGTAAAGGGCGTGTAGGTGCCGGCGATCAACAGATAGATCGCGCAATGATCGAATACCTTCAGCCGGGCCTTGGTTACTGGGTGCTGTATCGCGTGGTACAGCGTCGAGGCGATGTACAGCAACAGCAGGCAGGCGCCGAAGACGATGGCGCTGACTAGTTGCCAGCCGTCGCCGTACATCGCGGCGAGGGTGATCAACACCGCGCCGCCGGCCAGCGCCGCGGTCGCGCCCAGGCCGTGGGTCAGGGCGTTGGCGATCTCTTCGCGAAGATCCGCCAGAGGGGTCGAAGCTGAGGGCGCGGTCATGGGGGCAGGATCGGCTGGGGGTCTGGAGCAAATGCTCAGTGCGCCAATGTCGCCTATGATTCGTCGACTGTCAGCCCCGCCGTCCAATGATCATTTCGCACCAGCACCGTTTCATCTTCGCCGCCATTCCCAAAACCGGTACGCATTCGGTCCGTCGGGCGCTGCGGGAGCACATGAGCCCGGAAGATCTCGAGCAGGTCGGCCTGTTCATCAACAAGCGCTTTCCCTACGCGGAACTCGCCCAGATCTCGCACGGTCACCTCTCGCTGCAGCAGGTCCGCCCGTTCGTCGGCGAAGAGGTGTTTTCCGGATACTTCAAGTTTGCGTTCGTGCGCAATCCGTTCGATCGATTCGTGTCCTACTGCGCCTTCATGACGCGCGAGAACGGCGCGTTCGAGCGCAACCCGCGTGAAGTCATGAACCATCTGCTGTTCAAGGTGCGCCCCTTGCATCACGTGCTGTTCCAGCCGCAGCACGGCTTCATCACCGGTGAGGATGGCGCGCTGCTGACGGACTACGTCGGTCGCGTAGAGGAGATGCAGACCTCCTACGATGCGATCTGCGAGCGTATCGGCATCCCCAGCCAGGCCTTGGAACAGGTCAACAGCTCGCGCCGCGGCAGCTATCGCGACTATTACGATCAGCCGCTGATCGATGGCGTCCGCGAGCTGTACCAGCGGGACATCGAGCTGTTCGGATACGAGTTCTGACCATGTGGCCCAATCCCCGCAAAACGACATCGTTGCGACAGCTTGGCCCGGTCGATATCGCCGAGTTGCGCAGGGCCGTGCTCGCCATTCCGGAGTCGGTCTGGAATGCCGAAAACGAGGACAAGCCCAATCAGCGCTACGGCGCGTTCAACCACACGCGCCACATCATCTTCCGCTTCATCACCAATCATCTGGATTGGCGCGAATCCGCGGACTGGCCGCTTTGGGCGCAATGGCGGGACCGTCTGTTGCCGGTGATGGAGCAGGCTACGCGGCCCTATGGCTACACCCATGCTGTCTATCCGCGCGTCATGCTGGCGCGCATGGCGCCGGGCGGGGAGATTCTTCCACACGTGGATGCCAATCCCGCCGCGCAATGGCCGCACAAGATCCATGTGCCATTGCTGACCAACCCCGGGGTCGGTTTCCGCATTGGCGACACCATCCACCACTTGCCGGAAGGGCAGGCGGTGGAGGTCAACAATCTCGGGATCCATGCCGTCCGCAACGATGGCGATACCGATCGTATCCATCTGATCTTCGAGTACTACGATCTCGATCAGCCCGAGCCGGACTGGCTGGCGACGCTGAAATGAAAAACGCCCGGCGATGCCGGGCGTTTGGCTTTCGGACGCGTGGTGTCACTGCCCCATCGTCATCGCCTGCTGCATCGCGGCGCCGGCGCCCATGAAGTACAGCACTAGGCCAAGCACACTCAGCAGCAGCGGAATCTTGTTTTCGGCAAAGTTGAGCAGCCCGAAGATCAACGCAATCGGGCTGATAACCAGCGAGCCGATGCCCCACAGCGCGCTTGAGCGAAATGCATTGACGACCAGCCACAGCCAGCCGATGAAGCCAAGAGCGACTCCCAACCAGAACATAGGTTTTCCCCTCGAGATGGATGAATGCCGCCGGCCCCCTGGCGACATCCGGACACTAGCTCATCGGGGTGAAAGTGTGAAGCCAGTCAAGCTTTAGTCCATCGCGACCGCGTGGGCGTGCTCGCGGGTCGCCAGGAACTGCACGCCCGGCGCGCGTTCCTGCGCCAGCTGCAGATTGACCCGCGTGGGGGCGAGGTAGACCAGTTCGCCCGCGGCATCCACCGACAGGTTCATCGCGTTCTTGTCGCGGAACTCCTCGAGCTTCTTCGCGTCCGCGCAGCGGATCCAGCGCGCGGTGGCGACGTTGACCTGCTCGAAGCTGGCGTCTACGCCGTATTCGTCCTTCAGGCGGTAGGCGACGACGTCGAACTGCAGCATGCCGACTGCGCCGAGGATCAGGTCGTTCGACATCAGCGGGCGGAAGAACTGCGTGGCACCTTCTTCCGACAACTGCGCCAGCCCCTTCTGCAACTGCTTGAGCTTGAGCGGATCGCGCAGACGCGCGCGACGGAACAGTTCCGGCGCGAAGTTGGGAATGCCGGTGAAGCTGAGCATCTCGCCTTCGCTGAAGCTGTCGCCGATCGAAATCGTGCCGTGGTTGTGGATGCCGATCACGTCGCCCGGCCATGCGCTCTCGGCGATCTCGCGGTCGGAGGCCATGAAGGTCAACGCGTTGGCCAACTTCACTTCCTTGCCGCTGCGCGGATGGAAGGCCTTCATGCCGGCGCTGAACTTGCCCGAGCAGATGCGCATGAAGGCGACGCGGTCGCGGTGCTGCGGGTCCATGTTCGCCTGGATCTTGAAGACGAAGCCGGACAGGTGCGTTTCGTACGGCGCGATCTCGCGCGAGGTGGTCGCGCGCGGCTTGGGCGAGGGCGCCTGCTCGACGAAGAAGTCCAGCAGCAGCTGCACGCCGAAGTTGTTGACCGCCGAACCGAAGAACACCGGCGTCTGCTTGCCGGCCAGGTACGCAGCCGGATCGAACGGATGCGAGGCGCCCTGCACCAGTTCGAGCTCGTCGCGCAGTTCCCGCAGCATGTCCGGGCCGATGCGCTCGGCCAACGCCGGGTCGTCGACCGAGGCGAAGATCGTCGAGTCCTGGCGGGTGAAATTGCGGCCGGCTTCGTACAGGTGCACTTCGCCGGTGATGAGGTGCACGACGCCCTTGAGGCGCTGGCCCATGCCGATCGGCCAGGTGACCGGCGCGCACTGGATGCCCAGCACGCTTTCGACTTCATCGAGCAGCTCGATCGGCGGCTTGCCCTCGCGGTCGAGCTTGTTGATGAAGGTCATGATCGGCGTGTCGCGCAGGCGGCACACTTCCATCAGCTTGATGGTGCGTTCCTCGACGCCCTTGGCGACGTCGATGACCATCAGCGCGGAGTCGACCGCGGTGAGCACGCGGTAGGTGTCCTCGCCGAAGTCGGCGTGGCCGGGCGTGTCGAGCAGGTTGACGATGCGGCCTTCGTACGGGAACTGCATCACCGACGAGGTCACCGAGATGCCGCGCTCCTTTTCCAGCGCCATCCAGTCGGAGGTGGCGTGGCGCGCGGCCTTGCGGCCCTTGACCGAGCCGGCCATCTGGATCGCGCCGCCGAACAGCAGCAGCTTTTCGGTCAGCGTGGTCTTGCCGGCGTCGGGGTGCGAGATGATCGCGAACGTGCGGCGGCGCAGGGCTTCGAGAGAAACGTCGGACATGGCAGCGGCGCACCGCAGGGCGCGTCGGGAAGCGGGGAAGGACGGGAATTATAGGCTACGGCGGGCCGCCTGCGATCCGCAGCGGCCCGGACGGCCCGCGCATGCGGAACGGCAGCGATTCCAGCT
Source organism: Lysobacter terrae (assembly GCF_054782215.1). Classification (NCBI taxonomy): domain Bacteria; kingdom Pseudomonadati; phylum Pseudomonadota; class Gammaproteobacteria; order Lysobacterales; family Lysobacteraceae; genus Lysobacter; species Lysobacter terrae. Next base: position 270,536 of record NZ_BAAGSX010000010.1, on the reverse strand, counting down.
TCATGCCCCGATTCACCTGCACGACGAAATGCAGATGCGGCCCAGTGGTGAAGCCGGTGTTGCCGGACAGTCCGATCTGTTGACCGGCGCGCACGCGCTGGCCGACGCGGACCATGGCGCCCTCGGACTTCAGGTGCGCGTACAGCGCCATCGTGCCGTCGTCGTGCAGGATGCGGATGAAGTTCGCGCGGCCGCCGTAGCGCTCGCGGTTCAGTCCGGCTTTCTCGAAGTCGTTCTCGACCTGCATCACCACGCCTTCGCGCGCGGCCAGCACGGGCGTGCCGATGTCGGCGGCCAGGTCGATGGCGTAGCGGTTCTGCGGGTCGTTATGGCTGAAACCGCCGCCGAAGCCCTGGTCGATGCGCAGGGCGACCTGCTGCAGCGGCAGTAGGTATTCGTAATCGCGCGGGCGCGCGCCCGGATCGCCCGGCAGGCTGTCCATCAGCAGTTCGCCGTCGCGCGAACCGTCGAGCACCGCAACCAGTATCGAACCGCGCGCCGGCACCGTGGCACGCGCGGGCAGGGGCGGGTCGCTGCTGACGCCGCCGCCGCGCGCCTGCAGCAGGACTTCGATCGGGCCGGCGAGGTTGTTGTCGGCGAAGGCGAGATAGCGGCCGTCGCGTGTTTCCAGACGCAGGCGAGCCACGGCGCGCGGCTCGGCGATGACGGGAATGACCTTGACCGATCCGGACTTCACCGCGGGGCTGGCGCCGTCCGGAGCGCTGTCGCCGTAATGGGTAATGCCGTTCTTGTCGGTCCACTTGTAGACCTTGGCCGCGTACGCGCTGGTCGCCAGCGCGTACGTCACCAGCGCGCACGTCAGTGCAGCGGCGAGGAAGACAGCAGGATGACGCTGGAAAGCCATGGAACGGACCCGCGCACCGTCACTCGGTGCAGCCTTGCCTCAGTCCCAGCGAGCTTGCCACATCGCGCAGGTCGAAAGCCGTGACCGCTTTATCGTCGCTCTGGGCAAACAGCGCGCCACCGGGGAAGCCCGCCATCGCCGCCGCGTGCAGGGCCACGCCATCGGTGCGTGCGGTCTTGGCGCCCTGGAAGCTGCCGACCGGCTTCAGCGTCACTCGGTCGAACAGATGGAAGATGGTGAGCGGCGCCAGCTGGTCGACCGCGATCCAGTAGCCGCTGCCATCCGGGCAGGTCCACAGCGCGACGCCCTCGGCTTCGGCGCCGAAGGCGTCCTGCGGCAGCGAGCGGCCGGTGTACTTGCCGCTGAAGGTGTACTCGCGCAGCGTCGACAGGTGACGGCGGTCTTCGTCGGCGACCAGCATGCGGTCGTTCTCGGGATCGCCGGCGATCGACTCCACCATGCGCAGCGCGCTTTCCTCGTGGGTGTCGCCGAAGGAGCCGGCGTACTGCGAACGCATGGCGCCGTTCTGGTCGAAGGACACGCGATAGCGGCGCACGCGCTGGTCGAGTTCGTTGAACGGCGGCACTTCGTCGAACTTCTTGCCGTACATGAAGCTGTCGGTGATGTAGACGTCGTACTCGCCCGGCTCCTTCTCGGTCAGCCAGATGCCATACGGACTGCGCAGTTCTTTTTCGCCGAAGGTGCCGATGGTCTTGAAGCCGGGCAGCGACAGCAGCTGCACGCGGTGGTTGTCGCGTTCGACCACGAACAGGTAGTCGCCCTGCACGGCGATGCCGTTGGGGCGCTTGAACTGGCCCGGACCCTGGCCTTCTTCGCCGAAGGTCCGCAGCTCCTCGCCGGTGTCCGCATCGAACACCACCAGGCGATGGCTGGACTTGCCGGTGGCGATCAGCCAGGTCTTGCCGTCTTCGGTCGGCCAGGTGGCCAGCGAATCGAGTTCCTCCTGCGGCACGTCGGCCGAGACGTAGGCCTCGACGACGGTGACCGGGTTGGGAGCAGCGACCGGAACGGAGGGCTGGGTTTGGCGCGGGGCGGTGGCGCAGGCGGTCAGCAGGGCCGCGAGGCCTGCTGCGGTCAGGAGGCGAGGATTCATTCGAACAGTGTACGAAAGCCGAGGACGGTGCTGGCGCCGATTGTGGCGAAACCATCGCGCTCGGAAAACCCGTGCGATGGGGGGCGGGGCCGGCGAGAGGAACGCTCCGGGTCGGGTTATGACTAATTGGAATTTATATCGCTTTATCCAGATAAAGCGATTGACTGGTTCGCCGCGCGGCTGGCAGACTGCGTCTATCCATCGAGACCGGCTGAGGGACAGGCCCTTTGACGCCGGGGCAACCTACCGCTTCCACCGCCTTGCGGTGCAGTGGGAAGGTGCCAACTCCTGCGGCCCCTATGCGGGTCGAAAGATGGTTGCGGACTTCGCCCACGCCGGGCGAGGCGCAGCTGACGCTCGGTGGTCCTGCTCCGGACGGAATCACCGACATGACCCTCGCCAGCTATTCCCCCCACGTCCCCTCCCGTTCCACCGACACGGCCGACACCGGCATCGTGCAGGCCGCGGCGCCCGCGCTGCGCGGCGAAGTCACGGTGCCGTTGACCCTGCGCCATTCCGGCACGCGGGTCGTGACCCTGCGCTACGAAGCCGTGGGTGATGCGGGACTCCCCGCGGTGTTCGTCGCCGGCGGCATTTCCGCGCATCGCCACGTCGGCAGCAGCGAAGCCTTCGCCGAAGCCGGCTGGTGGGAAGTCCAGGTCGGTCCCGGGCGCGCCCTGGATCCCAGCAGCCATCGCCTGATCGCGTTCGACTGGGTTGGCAGCGACGGCAGCGTGGACGCCGTCATCGATCCGGCGGACCAGGCCGACGCCGTCGCCGCGGTACTGGATGCGCTGCGCATCGAGCGCCTGCTGGCCTTCGTCGGTTGCTCGTACGGAGCGATGGTCGGCCTGCAGTTCGCCGCCCTTTACGGTGCGCGGCTCGATCATCTCGTCGCGATCAGCGGCGCGCATCGCGCCCACCCGTTCTCCAGTGCATGGCGCGCGCTGCAACGCCGCGCCGTCGCGCTGGGCGCGCTGCAGTGCGACGAAAACCATGGCCTGGCCCTGGCACGCCAGCTGGCGGTGCTCAGCTATCGCACGCCGGAAGAGTTCGATGAGCGCTTCGATGCCGCGCATGTCGCGGACGGCCGCGTGCGTGTAGATGCGGAAAGCTACTTGGATCACTGCGGCGCGCAGTACACGGCGCGCACCTCGCCGGTCGCTTTCCAGCGGCTGTCCGAGTCGATCGATCTGCAGCGCGTGGAGCCGGAGACCATCGAGGTGGCGACGACCGTCGTCGCGATCGAGCAGGACCGGCTAGTCCCCATCGCCGACAGCCGCGCGCTCGCGCAGCGCCTGAGCGGCCCCACGCGCACCGAAATCCTCTCGTCGCTGTATGGCCACGATGCCTTCCTCAAGGAGGAGGTCGCCATCGCGGCCGTTCTCGCCCAGGCGCTGCAGGACGCGGCGTTGCCCCTATCGAACCCCATCGCCATCGAGGCCGCCGCATGAGCACGCCCTTCCGTTCCAACGCCCCTGGTTCCCGCCACCGCTGTACCAGCGCCGTGCGTGCCGGCATCGATCGCGACAGCGCCTTCGGTGCGGTGACGCCGCCGATCGTGCTGTCGTCGAATTTCAGCTTCGCCGGTTTCGAGCAGAAGCGGCAGTACGACTACACGCGCAGCGGCAACCCGACGCGCGACCTGTTGGGCGAAGCGCTGGCCGAACTGGAAGGCGGCGCCGGCGGCGTCGTCACCGCGACGGGCATGGGCGCGATCACGCTGCTGCTGAACGCCCTGCTGCAGCCGGGCGATCGCCTGGTGGTGCCGCACGATTGCTACGGCGGCAGCTGGCGCCTGTTCAATGCGCTGGCGAAAAAGGGCGCCTTCGAGCTGGTCACCGCCGACCTCACCGATCCGCGTGCGCTGGCCGAGGCCCTGCGCGAACCGCCGAAAGTCGTGTGGATCGAGACGCCGTCGAATCCGCTGCTGCGCATCACCGACCTGCGCTTCGTCATCGAGGCCGCGCACAAGGCCGGCGCGCTCGCCGTGGTCGACAACACCTTCCTGTCGCCGGCGCTGCAGCAGCCGATCGCGTTCGGCGCAGACTTCGTCGCACATTCGACCACCAAGTACATCAACGGCCATAGCGACGTCGTCGGCGGGGCCGTGGTATCGAAGGACGCCGCGCAGCACCAGCAGCTGGTGTGGTGGGCCAATGCGCTGGGGCTGACCGGTTCGCCGTTCGACAGCTTCCTTACCTTGCGCGGCCTGCGCACGCTGGACGCGCGCCTGCGCGTGCATGAGGAAAACACGCAGGCACTGGTCGCATTGCTCGACGGCCATCCTGCCGTCGCGGCGCTGCATTACCCGGGCCTGGAAGGCCACGTCGGCCATTCCGTCGCGGCGAAGCAGCAGAGCGGTTTCGGCGCGATGCTCAGTGTCGAACTCGAAGGTGGTACCGACGCGGTGCGCGCGTTCCTCGATGGCCTGCAGTGCTTCACCCTGGCCGAATCGCTCGGTGGCGTGGAAAGCCTGATCGCGCATCCGGCGACCATGACCCATGCCGCCATGGCGCCGGAAGCGCGTGCGGCTGCCGGTATCGGCGATGGGCTGCTGCGCCTGTCGGTGGGCATCGAGCATGCGGAGGATCTGGTGGCCGATATTGCGGCTGCGCTCGATCGTGCTGAAGCCGCGTGCGGCGGCAAACGACGCGTGGCGAAATGAGCGCTGCGCTTTCCGCGGCAAAGTCGATCGATCTGCATCCGCGCGGAGACGATCGGCAACGCAATCACGCACCACGCGCGCGCGTCGCGCTGCTGGGCACGGGCACGGTCGGCCGTGCCGTGCTCGCGCGCCTTGCATCGTGGTCGGGCACTGCGCTGGGCGAGCAGGTACAGCTGGTGCATGTCGCCAATTCGCGGCGCGCGGTTTCGGCGCCGACTGGCGTGTGCCCGCATCACGCTGCGCACGCACTGGTTTCGGCGACACAAGCCCCATTGCCCATGAGCCCCGGCGCTACGGAACCTGCATCGTCACCGTCGTCTCTGGCGACCGTGCCTGGCATCCTGGCCGACGCGGCGATACGCATCGTCATCGACGCCACCGCCAGCGAGGCCGTGGCCGAGCAGCACGCGCGCTGGCTCGCGCAAGGCGTGCATGTCGTCACCGCCTGCAAGCTGGGCCAGGGCACGACGCTGGCGCGCTGGCGCGCGATCCGCGCCGCGTGCGCATCCGCCGCGACCTGCTACGGCGACAGCGCCACCGTCGGCGCGGGCCTGCCGCTGCTGCGCTCGCTGCGCGAGCTGCAGGCAGGCGGCGACCGCATCCACGCGATCGCGGGCGTTCTCTCCGGTTCGCTGGCCTGGCTGTTCAATCAATACGACGGCATGCGTCCGTTCTCCGCACTGGTGCGGCAGGCGCGCGATGCCGGCTACACCGAACCGGATCCGCGCGACGATCTGTCCGGCGAGGACGTACGGCGCAAGATCGTGATCCTGGCGCGCGCGGCGGGCATCGAACTGGAAGCGCACGAAGTCGATGTGACCTCGCTCATTCCGCCCGAACTGGCGATCCTGTCGAAGGAAGCGGTGGATGCCGCACTGCCCGCGCTCGACGACGCCTTGCGTCGACGCTTCGCCGCCGCCTACAAGAACGGCGAGAAGCTCCGCTTCGTCGCGCGTCTGGAGCGCGATGCACAAGGCGCGATGCGCGCGCGCGTGGGACTGGAATCCTTGTCCGGCGACCATCCGCTCGCCGGCGGCGCCGGTACCGACAACAAGGTCGCGATCTGGTCGGACCGCTATCGCATCCAACCCCTGGTGATCCAGGGGCCGGGAGCGGGCGCCGAAGTCACGGCCGCGGGATTGCTGGACGATTGCCTGCGCATCGCGCGCGGGCATTGAGGCTGCCGCGGGACGCCGGTAACAGAGCGGCGGTTACGCCACGGCCGGCGCGGCGAAGAAGGTCTCGATCGACTGCGGACGCCCGAACAGATAGCCCTGCGCGTAATCCACCTGCATCGCGGTCAGCAGTTGGTGTTCGGCTTCGGTCTCGACCTGTTCGGCAATGGTGCTCTTGCCGATCACGTGAGCGATGTCGCCGATCGAGCGCACCACCGCCTGCGAGAGCTGCGAGGCCTCGAGGCCGCGGATGAAGCTGCCGTCGATCTTGATGTAGTCGACGTCCAGATCGCTGAGGTAACCGAACGAACAGAAACCGGTGCCGAAGTCGTCCAGGGCGAAACGGCAGCCCAGGTCGCGCATCTGCCCGATGAAGCGCTGCGCGCGCTGGCGGTCGCGCACGACGCTGGTCTCGGTGATTTCCAGGCACAGGTTTTCGGCCGGGAAGCTGCTGCGGCGCAGCCGCGCGGCGAGATAGTCGGCGAAATGCTCGTCGGTCAGCGTCGCGCCGCTGAGGTTGATGCCGCAACTGGCCACGCCCTTCGCGGCCTGCGGGTTGCGCTCCAGCCAGCGCAGCGTCGCGTCGATCACGTAGCGGTCGATGCGCGGGCCCATGCGGAAGCGTTCGGCCGCGGAGATGAATTCGGCGGGCACGTGGATGCGCCCGCCCGGCTCCTGCCAGCGCAGCAGCACTTCGAAATGGACGCCTTCGCCGCTGGTCTTGCGGGTTGGCACGATCGGCTGCACGTACAGCAGGAACTGCTCGCGCTCCAGCACTTCGCGGATGCGCAACGCCGAACGCATCACCGCGCTGTGCGCCTGGGCCTCGTCGCTGCTGGGGTAGGAGACGTGAAAGCGGTTGCCGCCCAGTTCCTTGGCGGCGAAGCAGGCCGCGTCGGCGTGCGAGAACAGCGTGTCGTAGTCGCGGCCGTCGGCCTGCGTCGTCGCCGAGACCAGGCCGATGCTCGCGGTCGTGGTCAGCACCTGGTCGCCCCAGGGCACGCGCATCGCTTCGATCTCGTTGAGCAGGCGACGCGCCTCGACTATCGCGCCGGCTTCGCCGCGGGGCAGCAGGATCGCGAACTCGTCGCCGCCGGTGCGCGACACCAGCGCCTCGTCACCGACCGCCGCCGCGACCGCACCGCCGATCGCGTGGATCATGTCGTCACCGGCCACGTGGCTGGTGCTGTCGTTGATGATCTTGAGGTTGTCCAGGTCCAGGTACAGCAGCGTCGCCGGCGTGCTCGTGGCCGCCAGGCGCTTGCGCGCTTCTTCCTCGAACGCGGTGCGGTTGAGCAGGCCGGTCAGGGTGTCGCGGGTGGCACGCTGGTAGAGCGCATAGGACGTGGTGCGCTGCTCGAGGCCGGCCAGGGCCATCATCACCGGGATCACCGCGATCAGGCACAGCAGCAGCAGGAGCACGGCGGTTTCCAGCAGCGTTTTCGGCGCGGTGAAACCGCCCAGGCCCATGCCCGTCGCGGCGCTCAGGTAGGTGACCGTGACGCCGGTCGCCACCGACGTCCACACCGGCGAGAACCGCAGCGCCGCCCACAACAGCAGGACCAGCGGCAGGCTGATCAGGCCGAGCACGTAGATGCCGCGGCCGCCGAGCGAATGGATCGCCAGGAAGCTGGTGCCCAGCAGCGCGATCCAGAACACCCGTTCGCGCAGCGTGGAGCCGTCGTGGAAGGGGGAAAGCTGATGATGCGGATTGCGCGTGGTCGTGCTGAGCAGGATGGCCGGCGCCACCACGGCGATGCCGAGCATGTCCCCCAATGCCCAGCGCATGAAGGCATCCACCGCGTGCGCCATCTCCAGGCGACCGGTCTGGTGCAGCGCGAAGATACCGAAGGCGGCGCTCAGCACGCTCTGCATCAGGCCGCCTCCGAGCAGGCGCATGCCGTCCTCGGTGCGCAGGTGCATCGAGCGGCCGCGCAGCACGTACCAGGCGGCGAGCGCCGTCGCCCCGGTCTTGCCGAGCACGGCGAGCGCGATATAAAGCCAATCCGGTCCGTTCGTCAGCAGGCTGAAGAAGAACGTGCCCACCGCCACCACGGCGGTCCAGCGCAGGCCATAGCGGATCGCCACGGCGAAGCCGATGCCGGCGCTCGGCCACAGCATCGAGGTGCCCTCGGGGCCGAGCAGATAACGCGAGGCGAGGACCGCGCACAGGAAATAGAGCGCAGTCCACAGCAGAAAGCGTCGGATGTCGCGGGCCTTACCGTGCATAGGGCGAGTCTACAGGGCAAATCCGGGCACTGGATGCTTCCATTCTCGCCGCCTTCCTCCAGACGTTTTCATTTTTCTGCCCGTCCATGCGCGTGGCGGCCAAGCTCAGCATTCGATCACGTTGACGGCGAGGCCGCCTCGCGAGGTTTCCTTGTACTTGTCCTGCATGTCGCGGCCGGTGTCGCGCATGGTCTTGATGACCTTGTCCAGCGACACCTTGTGCTTGCCGTCGCCGCGCATGGCCATGCGCGAGGCATTGATCGCCTTGACCGAGCCCATCGCATTGCGCTCGATGCAGGGGATCTGCACCAGGCCGCCGATCGGGTCGCAGGTCAGGCCGAGGTTGTGCTCCATGCCGATCTCGGCGGCGTTCTCGATCTGGCCGGGCGTGCCGCCGATCGCGGCGGTCAGGCCGGCCGCCGCCATCGAACAGGCCACGCCGACTTCGCCCTGGCAGCCCACTTCGGCGCCGCTGATCGAGGCGTTTTCCTTATAGAGGATGCCGACCGCGGCCGCGGTCAGCAGGAAGTCGAACACGCCCTGCTCGTTGGCGCTCGGGCAGAACCGGTCGTAGTAGTGCAGCACCGCGGGAATGATGCCGGCCGCGCCGTTGGTGGGCGCGGTGACGACGCGGCCGCCGGCGGCGTTCTCCTCGTTGACGGCGAGCGCGTAGAGGTTGACCCAGTCGAGCACGGTGAGCGGGTCGCGCATCGCCGCTTCCGGGCGCGTGGAGAGTTCGTTGTACAGCGAGGGCGCACGGCGGGCGACATGCAGGCCGCCCGGGAGCGTGCCTTCCTCGCGGATGCCGCGGGCGACGCAGGCTTGCATCGCCGTCCAGAGCTCGCGCAGGCCGTCGCGGATTTCCGGACCCGAGCGCCAGGCGTGTTCGTTGGCGAACATCAGCTGGGCCATGGTCATGCCATGCGTCTCGCACTGCTGCAGCAGTTCGGCGCCACTGTGGAACGGGTAGGGCAGTTCGGTCGTATCGGCGACGATGCGGTCTTCCGCCGCTTCGTCCTGATTGACGACGAAACCGCCGCCGACCGAGTAGTAGTCGCGCGTGGCAAGTATTTCGCCGTTCGCGTCGTAGGCGCTGAAGCGCATGCCGTTGGTGTGGAACGGCAGCTTCTGCCGCTTGTTCATGATCAGATCGTTCTTCTCGTCGAAGGCGATCTCGTGCTTGCCGAGCAGGCGGATCTTCTTTTCACTGCGGATGCGCGCCAGTGCGTCGGGAATGACGTCCGGGTCGATCTGATTGGGCAGGTGGCCTTCCAGGCCCATCAGCACGGCCTTGTCCGTGCCATGGCCGCGGCCGGTCAGCGCCAGCGAGCCGAACACTTCCGAGCGGACACGCGCGGTGCGTTCCAGGTTGCCGTTCTCCTCCAGCCATTTCTGCGCGAAGCGGCAGGCCGCGCGCATCGGGCCCACGGTATGTGAGGAGCTCGGCCCGACGCCGATCTTGAACAAGTCGAAAGTGCTGACAGCCATGATGATTCCGGAAGACGCGCCAGACGGCTGCGTGAATACGCCTATTCTATGCCTCCCGCGCGGGGGTGCCCTTGCGTATTCACTATTCGCCGGCGTATCCAACCGGCGTGCCCAGCCGCCGTATCTAGCCCGCAAAACCCGACCATGGCTTCGCCGATCCCTTCGCTAGTCCTCTACCAGCGCGACGACTGCCACCTGTGCGACCTGGCCCTGGAGGTGCTGGCGCTGGCGCGGGCGCCCGAATTCGACAGCGTCTTCATCGATGGCGACGATGCGCTGGAAGCGCGCTACGGCACCCGTGTGCCGGTGCTGCGCGATGCGGGTAGCGGCGCGGAGCTCGACTGGCCGTTCGGCGCGGACGAGCTCCGTGCATGGCTGGCGGGCGGCGCGCTGCGCAGCGGCGCCCCCTCCGCAACGTAGCGCGGCATGGCGGCCGCGCGGCGCCTTACTTCGCGGCGGCGAAGATGACCTTGGTGCTCACCGCGATCTCGTTCGGGATCAATGAGGTGTCGGCCCAATCGCCTTCGCCCACGCCGAAGTCGAGCCGCCTCACCGTCGCCTTGCCGGCCAGCACCGGCTTCGCGCCGGGTGTCCAGGTGAAGGCCAGGGTGACCGGCTTGCTCACGCCGTGCAGGCTCAGCATGCCGTCGGCCACGTACTTGTTGCCGCCCAGCGCACGGAACTTCGTCGCCGTGTAGCGCGCCTGCGGAAACTTCGCTGCGTTGAAGAACGAATTGCCGCGCATCTCGCCGTCGTAGTCGCTGTTGCCGGTGCTTGCGGTCGCCAGCGGGATGGTGACGTCGAGCTTCGCCGTCGCCAGTTGCGCGGGATCGAAGGAGAACTTGCTGACGAAGCCCGGGAAGCGCCCGGTGAACGCTTCGCCCTGGTAGGTGCCGGCGAAGGCGAGCACGGAACCGGGCGCCTGCGTGTAATCCGCAGCGTGGGCGCAGGGCGCCAGCAGTAGCGCGGCGAGAAGAAGGGACTTAGGCGACATCGCGACGTTCCTCGACAACGGGGGAGTGGGTAACGGCTCCGGGGGCGCGCAGCCAGCCGCGCGGCAACATGCGCGCGAGCGTGGCGTCGTGCTGGAAGACGTGGTGGTAGATCGCGGCGGCCGCATGCACGAGCGCCACGGCGATCAGCGTCCAGAACAGCCACTCGTGCACCTCCACCGCGAGCTCGTGCAGCGATGGGTTCTTGGCCGTGATCGCCGGCAGGTTGAACAGGTTGAACCAGCGCAGCGGGAAGCCCGAAGCGGAATTCAGCACCCAGCCGCTGATCGGCATGGCGAAGACCAGCAGGTACAGCGCGGCATGGGTGAGCGATGCGATCCGCTCCTGCCAGTGCGGCGTGCCGGCCACCGGCCGCGGCGCGCCTGCATACACACGCCACAGCAGGCGCAGCGCCATCAGTGCCATCACTGTGAGACCGAACGACTTGTGCAGCAGATAGAGCTGGATCTTGTCGGGGCTATTGCGCATCTCCGTCATCAGCAACCCGACGGTGCCCAGGCCAAGGATCATCAGCACGATCAGCCAGTGTAGTAGCTGGCTCACGGCTCCCCAGCGGTCGTTGCTGTTCTTCCAGGTCATGGTCGGGTCTCGAGGAGGGGCTCGTTAGTGAGAGGGGGGCGGGACGGGAACAGGTTCGGTTTCGGGTTTACTTTGGGTCTGGATTTCGTTGGCATTCTCAGGAGCCTCGGGCGCGGCTTCCTCGGTCTTGCCGTTGTCGCGCTGGCGCGCCGCCTCGGCTTCGATCACCAGTTTGACCTCGTCACCGATCACGGTCGGCCACGTGGTGATGCCGAACGCCTTGCGGCTCAGCGTCGCCGTCGCGGAAAAGCCGGCCGTGCGATGGAACGGCGGCAGCGGATGGCGCTTGAGCTGGTTGAACGTCACCTCCAGGCAGACCGGCGCGGTCGTGCCGTGCAGGGTGAGATCGCCGCAGACCTTGGCGTGATCAGCGTCGACGCCCTGGACGTCGCCGGAGATGAAACGGGCCTGCGGATAGCGCTTGCCGTCGAGCAGGTTGGAGGCCAGCACCGCGTCGTTCCATTTCGCGTCGCCCAAGTCCAGGCGGGTGACCGGCACCGTAACGTCGAGCTGCGCACTGCGCCAGTCGTCGCGATCGAAACGGAGCGTGCCGGAACTGCCGGAAATCGCGCCCATCGCGTGCGAGAAACCGGCATGGCTGACCATGAAGACGACGCGTGTGTGCACCGGGTCGATGGTGTAAGTCTCCGGCGCCGCCGATGCCAGGGCCGGCCATGCGGCCAGGAGGCTCGTGATCAGGATGCTGAGTACGCGGTGCGGCATGGCGACCTCGCTGAATGTGCTTTCACATGGATAGCAATTCTAGGGTGATTGGTTCTAGAGGCCCTGATCCTGAGCTTCCGGCGCTGAACGAAGCGAGTGACTTGCAGTCGGCTGCGGCTTCGTCGAGCCTAGCGGCGGGGAATCCGGGGGGAGCAACCATGGCAGGAGCCGTTAGGGCACTGGCGGTGCGCGTCGTTCCGCGCTGCCTCCGTGCCACAGGAACAGGAAGTGCGAAGTGGGGGTTCGCGATCGTGGTCGCGATCGCGCTGGCCGCGGGCCTGGCGCCGACCGCGCGTGCCGGCTTGCCGGAAACGCCGCGGCTGCGACAACTCACGGTGCGCGACGGCCTGCCGTCGAATCGCATCAACGGCATGGCCGAGGACCGCGCCGGCTATCTGTGGATCGCTACCAGCGACGGACTGGCGCGCTACGACGGCGTCGACTTCCGCACCTGGCGGGTCGAACAGGGGCTGCACGACAACGTCGTGTGGGCAGTTCACGTCGATGCCGCCAATCGCGTCTGGTTCGGTACGCATCAGGCCGGCCTGGGCGTGTTCGACGCGCAGCGGCGGCAGTTCCGCTACTACCACCGCGGCAACACGCCGGCGATGGCGAGCGACGATGTCAGTGCGGTCGTATCGACTGCGGATGGCGCGATCTGGTTCGGCACCACCGAAGCCGGTCTGTATCGGATCGCCGCGGATGGCAAATCGGTGTCCCGTTTCATGCCACGCGCCCGCGATCCGCGCAGCCTGCCCAGCGCCAGCGTTCGGGCCCTGGCCATGGCGCCGGACGGCACGCTGTGGATCGGCACTCAGGGTGGTGTCGCGCGCTGGACCGGTCGCGATTTCGAGCGCTTGCCCGCCGATGCATTGAACTCGTCCGTAGTGAACAGCTTGACGGTCGAACGCGATGGCCGGCTGTGGATCGGCACTCCGGGAGGCGTCAGCCTGCGACGTCCGGACGGCAGCTATGCGCGTTCCCCGTGGGGCGATGCCGGCGCCACCAAAGTGCGGCGGGTCTTGTCGCGCGATCGCAGCGGGCAGTACTGGCTCGACATCCCGGCAGGACTGGGCATGGGCGGCGACGGCGAAACGGTGCCGCTCTACAGCGCGGCCGCGAATGGCCTGGTGAGCCCATCATGGGTCGGTGCGCACGAGGACCGCGAAGGCGGCCTGTGGTTTCTGAGCTCTGACAACGGCCTGTGGTATCTGCCGACGAACTGGCGCCGCTTCTCGGTGCTGTCGCAGCGCGCCGATGCGGCCGATTCGATCGCCAACGCGCAGGTGCGCGGCATCGCGCCGGCGGCCGATGGCGGCATGTGGCTGGTGGGCAGCGGTAGCACGCTCGATCGCCTCAACCCGGAGACCGGCAAGGCCGTGCATGTCGCGCGCGATGTCGGCAACGGCTATGGGCTTTCCGGTGTGTTCGAGGATCGCCGCGGCCATGTGTGGACGAGCTGGCAGCTCGGCCTGGCGCGCGTGGAACCCGCCAGCGGCGCGATCACCCGCTGGAGCGATGGCGATGCGCACGATGCCTCGCTGTTCGGCGAAGCACGCTTCGCCCAGACCGGCGACGGTATCGTCTGGATCGCCACCGAACGCGGCGTGCAGTTGCGCGATGAAAACGATGGTCGCGTGCTGCGCACCTTGTCGCCCGGCCAGGCCGGTTTGCCGGCCGACCTCTACATCGAACAGATCGGGCGCGGGCCCGATGGCGCGTTATGGCTCGCCGACGCGCAGGGCTTGCTTACCTGGAACGCGGGCACGAAGCGCTTCCAGTCCATTCCAGGTGCGCCGCAGCGGCCCGTGTACGGTTTCGTCCAAGCGGCGAAGGACCGTGTCTGGCTCGCCCGTTTCGGCGCGGTTGAGTCTTATCGCTGGGACGGCGCGACGCTGACGCTGGAAACCGCGATCGACACGCGCGATGGCTTTCCGGCGCTGGAACCCAACGGCCTGGCCCTGGATCTCAGCGGGTGTCTGTGGCTCACCAGCGTGCGCGGCCTCATCCGGCTCGATCCGGGCAAGCGTTCGGTGCGCATCTATGGCGCCCACGATGGCCTGCCCGGCCAGGAGTTCGAAACTGCACCGGTCATGCGTCCCGGCGACGGCCGCATCCTTGCCGGCCTCAATGAGGGGCTGGTGATCTTCGATCCGATGGCGGTGAAGGAGGGTGGGACGCCTCCGCGCCTGGTGATCGAATCGGTGGCCGCGCTGGATGGCGACGATACCGAGGCGTTCGCGCCGCAGAGCCAGATCCAAATCGCGCCGGACGCCCGCGACATCCGCTTCGTCGCGCGCCTGCTGTCGTTCGACGACGCGCACAACCACCGTTACCGCTTCCGCCTGGGGGGGTACGACAACGGCTGGGTCGAAACCGGTCATTCGGGCGAGCGCGTCTTCTCGCGCCTCAAGCCGGGTAGCTATCGGCTCGACGTGCAGGCGCGCACCGCGGACAACCTGTGGTCGCCAGTGCAGACCATCGCCTTCCAGGTGTTGCCGCCGTGGTGGCGTACGTGGTGGGCGGGCGCAATCTTCGTCCTGGCCGGCGCCGGGCTGCTGGGCTTCGTTGCCAACGCGTACCGGCAGCGGCTCAAGCGCAGGCACTCCTGGCAACTGGCGCAACAAAAACGCGAACTCGCCGAACAGGCCTCGGACGCGAAGACCCGCTTCCTCGCTATGCTCGGCCACGAAGTCCGTACGCCGATGACCGGCGTGCTCGGTATGAGCGAGCTGTTGCTGGGCACTTCGCTCAATCCGCAGCAGCGCGGTTATGTCGGCGCGATCCGCGGTGCCGGCGAGCATCTGCTGCGGCTGGTCAACGACGCGCTCGATCTGGCGCGCATCGACTCGGGCAAGCTCGAGCTGGCGGACGAAGCCTTCGATCTGCATGCGCTGATGGAGGAACTGGCGGCGCTGACCGGACCGCTGGCACGGCAGCGCGGCCTGGGTTTCGCGATGACCATCGCCGAGGAAGCGCCGCGCCATCTGCGCGGCGATGCCGCGCGCGTGCGGCAAATCCTGCTCAACCTGCTCGGCAACGCGGTCAAGTTCACCGAGCAGGGCCGCGTCACGCTCGGCGTCACGCGCTCGGCGCAGGAAGGGGTGTGCTTCGAAGTGACCGACACCGGCCCCGGGCTCAATGCCGAGCAGAAGTCGCGTCTGTTCCGCCGCTTCGAACAAGCCGATGGCGCGCGCACCCGTGCGCGCTACGGCGGCAGCGGGCTGGGTCTGGCGATCAGCCAGGAACTCGCCGCGGCGATGCGCGGGCGAATCGAGATCGACAGCGCGCCGGGCGAAGGCACGCGCTTCCGCGTAGACCTGCCGCTACCGACTACGGTGGCAGTCGCCGTTTCGGCGAGAGAAGAGGGCCAGGCACATGCGACGGGGCTGCGCCGCAGCCTGTCCCTGCTGCTGGTGGAAGACGATCCGACCATCGCCGAAGTGTTGACGGGGATGCTACGTCTGCAGGGTCACCACGTGGTGCATGTGGCGCACGGCCTGGCGGCGCTCACCGCAGCGGTCACTATCCCGTTCGATGCGGCGCTGCTGGATCTGGACCTGCCGGGAATGGACGGCCTTGCGCTCGCGCGGCAACTGCGCATCCAAGGCTTCGCGGCTCCGCTCATCGCCGTGACCGCGCGCGCCGACGCCGGTGCGGAGCCGGATGCTTTCGACGCCGGTTTCGATTACTTCATCCGCAAGCCGATGACGCTGGCGATGCTTTCCGCGTTGCTCGAACGCGCGGTGCCCGGGCATGCACGCGCAGCCGGGGAAACGCAGCTGGATCCCGCGCAACCCGTGGCGTTCTGAGGGTTGAAGCGAACGAAGCGTGCGGCTTCGTTCGCTTCCTGCACAAGCTCAGCGTGCGCTGAGTTCGTGCACGGCGTCCACCAGCGCGGCGACATGTTCGGGCTTCATGTCCGGCGACAAGCCATGGCCCAGATTGAAGACATGACCTTCGCGCGAACCGCCGTTGCCGTCGCGATAGCTGTCGAGCGCACGGCCGACTTCGCGGCGGATGGCTTCGGGTTCGGCATAGAGGGTGACCGGATCGAGATTGCCCTGCAGCGCGACCTTGCCGCCGATGCGGCGTGCGGCATCGCCCAGTTCGATCGTCCAGTCCACGCCCACGGCTTCGGCGCCGCTGGCCGCCAGCTCTTCGACGTAGGGCGCATTGCCCTTGCCGAAGAGGATGAGCGGCGCGCGCTCAGCGCCCGCGCCGCGTGGCAATGCCTGCGCGATGCGCTGCAGGTAGCGTAGCGAGAACTCGCGGTACATCGACGGCGACAGCACGCCGCCCCAGGTGTCGAACACCTGCAACGCCTGCGCGCCGGCCTGGTGCTGCGCGGACAGATAGGCGATGACGGCGTCGGTGACCACGTCGAGCAGCTTGTGCATCGCGGCCGGTTCGTTGAGCGCGAGCGACTTCACCTTCGAATAATTGTCGCTGCCGCCGCCCTCCACCATGTAGCAGGCCAGCGTCCACGGCGAGCCGGAGAAGCCGATCAGCGGCACAGAGCCGTCGAGTTCGCGGCGGATCGTGCGCACCGCGTCCATGACGTAGCGCAGATCGGTTTCCATGTCCGGCACGGCCAGGCGTTCGATGTCGGCGGCGGAGCGGATGGGGCGTTCGAACTTCGGGCCCTCGCCTTCGGCGAAGTACAGGCCCAGGCCCATCGCATCGGGCACGGTCAGGATGTCGGAGAACAAGATCGCGGCATCCAGCGGAAAGCGGCGCAGCGGTTGCAGCGTGACTTCGCAGGCCAGCTCGGGATTCTTGGCCATCGCCAGGAAGCTGCCGGCCTGCGCGCGCGTGGCGCGGTACTCGGGCAGGTAACGCCCGGCCTGGCGCATCAGCCAGACCGGCGTGCGGTCGACGGACTCGCGGCGCAGCGCGCGGAGGAAGCGATCGTTCTTGAGGGGGGGGGGGGACATGGACCTGTTTCTTTTTGCTTGGAATTTGTCGCCGAATCGTTATCGCGGACCAGGTGCTTCCACGCCTTGGGCGAACATCAGTTGGAAGCCGCGCTTGAGCTGCTGATCGCGGGCGTGTTCGAGCGCCGCCAGCGCGCTGGCCTGATCGAGGAAGACTTCCCGGCGCACGGTGCTGCGGCCGCCGATCTGGCCGGTTTCGCGCACCAGCTCCCAGCCGCCCAGCAGGTCTGGCTGCAGCATCAGCTGCACGAAGCGCGGGGCTTCGTGACCCTGGGGACGTTGTTGCAGGAGGAGACGCATGGGACGCGCATTGTAGCCATACGGGGGTCGAGGCCCGCGCTACGCGCCGCGACGGCGTGTTCCGACTACGCTTCGAGCACGGCGCGCACGGTGTCTTCGGCCACGCCGGTCACCACCCGCGCGCTGCCGGGCTGGTCCCAAAGGATGAAGCGCAGGCCATGGGCATCGGCCTTCTTGTCCAGGTGCATGCGGGCGATCAGGCGCCGTGCGTCCAGGCCGGCCGGCACGCGGGTCGGCAGGCCGAGGCGTTCCAGCAGGGCCTGCAACCGGTCCCCGTCTTCCGCGGCGGCGAGTTCCAGCAGGGTCGACAGCCGGGCCGCCAGGACCATGCCCACCGCGACGGCTTCGCCATGATTGAGTGCGTCGCGGCCGGTGCCGGCGTAGCCCTGTTCGGCTTCGATCGCATGGCCGAAGGTGTGGCCGAAGTTGAGCAGGGCGCGGTGGCCGCGCTCGTAGGGATCGCGGGCGACCACGTCGGCCTTGAATTCGCACGAGCGGGCGATGGCCTCGGTCAGCGCGTCGTCGTCGCGCGCCAGCAACGCGTCGGCGTGGGCCTCGAGCCAGGTCAGGAAGTGGGCATCGAAGATCGCGCCGTACTTGACCACCTCGGCCAGGCCGGCGCGCAGCTCGCGCTCGGGCAGCGTGCGCAACACGGCGGTGTCGGCGATCACCGCGCGCGGCGGATGGAAGGCGCCGACGAGATTCTTGCCGTGCGGGAGGTCGACCGCGGTCTTGCCGCCGACGGAGGAATCGACCATCGCCAGCAGCGTCGTCGGCAGTTGCACGCAATCGATGCCGCGCATCCAGCAGGCCGCGGCGAAACCGGCGAGGTCGCCGACCACGCCGCCGCCGAGCGCGACCACGGTGGCATCGCGCGTGGCGCCCAGCGTCGCCAGCGCGTCCAGGCATTCGCCGAAGCGGGCCAGCGTCTTCTCCTGTTCGCCCGCCGGCATGATCCAGCGCGACAGCGAGAGTGGCGGCTTGGCCGCATGCAGCAGGGCGGCGACGCGCTCCATGTAGAGCGGTGCGACGTGGTCGTCGCTGACGATCAGCGCGTGGCGGCCGCGCAACACGGCGGCGAGGCGTTTGGCATTCGCCGCGTTGGCTGCGTCCAGCAGACCGGGGCCGATGGTGATCGCGTAGGGCGCGTCACCGGCGACGTCCACGGTGCGGTGCGTGGCGTGATGCAGCAGGTTCATGCGGCGGCTCCGTGTCGGCCGGGTGTGGGCTGGCCCGCAGGGCGCTGCCAGCGTTGTGCGAGCAGGGCGGCCAACTGCACCGTGGCGGTCTCGGCATCGAGCCCATCGGTGTCGAAGACGAGATCGGCCACCTCCGCGTAATACGGTGCGCGCGCGGCGGCGAGTTCGTGCAGCACCTGTTCGCGGTCCGGCCGGGCGAGCAAGGGGCGGGTGTCATCGCCGGCGAGACGGGCCAACTGCTGCTCGACGCCGGCGTGCAGATGCACGACGAAGCCGCGCGCGCGCAGCAGCCTGCGATTGTCGGCATCGAGGACGCAGCCGCCGCCGGTGGACAGCAGGAGGTCTTCGTCGCGCAGCAGCGCGGCCAGCATCGCTCGCTCGCGAGCGCGGAAGCCCGCTTCGCCTTCGCGCGCGAACAGCTCGGCGACACTCGCGCTCGCCGCGCGCTCGATCTCCCGGTCGGCGTCGACCAGTCGCAACCCGAACTGCCGCGCCAGGCGCTCGCCGACGCTGGTTTTCCCGGCGCCCATGGGGCCGACGAGGATCAGGTTGCGGGCGGGATTCATGCCGCGATTCTAGCCGCCGGCTTAACGAAACGCGGCGTAGCGTCGGGGCTTTCGTCATGCCCGCTTCGCATTTGCCGGTGCCCGCCGGCACCACGCCCGCCCAGGGCAAGGAGAGTCGCCATGTCCGTCGCCAAGATCATCGAACTCAACGCCGCCTCCAAGACCAGCATGGAAGACGCGGTGAAGGCGGGTCTGAAGAAATGCGCCGAATCGGTCAAGAACATCAAGGGCGCGTGGGTCAACGAGATCAAGGTCGTCACCGACGACAGCGGCAACGTGACCGAATGGCGGGTCAACCTGCGCGTCACCTTCGTGGTGCAGTAGGCGCGGCCCGCCGCGCGGATGACAGTCGTCGTCCGGACCGCGACAATTACGGGATGAACGTCCATCCCGCTTATGCCGAAGCCCTGGCGACCTTCGACCAGTTGTTCGCCGAAGCGCTGTCGGCCGGCGAACCCGACCGCACCGCCATGATCGTCGCCACGGCGGGGCTCGATGCCCGGCCGTCGGCGCGGACCGTGCTGTTGAAGGCACACGATCCGCGTGGTTTCGTCTTCTACACCCACCTGGACGGCCGCAAGGGGCGCGAGCTGCAGGCCAATCCGCATGCCGCGCTGCTGTTCCATTGGCCGCGTGTCCGCGACGGCGTGCAGGTGCGCGTCGAAGGCGCCGTCGAGATCGTCGCCGATGCGGAGGCCAACGCGTATTTCGCCAGCCGTCCGCGCGGCAGCCAGCTGGGCGCCTGGGCGTCGAAGCAGTCGGAGACGCTGGATTCGCGCGAGACCTTCGAACAGCGCCTGGCCAAGGCCGAGGCCGAGTTCGAGGGCCGCGAAGTACCGCGTCCCCCGCGCTGGGGCGGATTGCGGGTGAAGCCGGAGAAGATCGAGTTCTGGTACGGCGCCGACTTCCGTCTGCACGAGCGCTGGCTGTACGAGCGCAACCGCGCGGGCGAATGGGGCAAGCGGATGTTGTATCCGTGAGGGCTTGCCCATGAGAGCTGTGGGTCCGCAGCGCATCGTCTGCCTCACCGAGGAGCCTACCGAAGTCCTGTACGCGCTCGGCGAGCAGCATCGCATCGTCGGCATCAGCGGGTTCACCGTGCGCCCGCCGGCGGCGCGCCGGGAGAAGCCGAAAGTCAGTGCGTTCACTTCGGCGAAGATCGACGAAATCCTCAAGCTGCAGCCGGATTTCGTGATCGGCTTTTCGGATATCCAGGCCGACATCGCCGCGGCGCTGATCCGCCACGGCGTCGAGGTGTGGATCAGCAACCACCGCAGCGTCGACGGCATCCTCGATTACATCCGCCGCTTGGGTGCGCTGGTGGGCGCCGCGAACAAGGCCGATGCGTACGCGGACGAGCTTGCACGCAAGCTTGCGGCGATCGAACGCGAGGCGGCCGCGCTGTCTCAGCGCCCCAAGGTGTACTTCGAGGAATGGGACGAGCCGCTGATCACCGGCATCCGCTGGGTGGCCGAACTGATCCGCATCGCCGGCGGCGACGACATTTTTCCGGAGCGTGCGGCGGAGTCTCTGGCCAAGCAGCGCATCCTCGAAGATGGCGACGAAGTCGTGCGCCGCGCGCCGGATCTCATCTTCGGTTCGTGGTGCGGCAAGAAATTCCGTCCGGAAAAGGTCGCGGCGCGGCCTGGCTGGAACGCCATTCCCGCGGTGCGCGATGGCGAACTACACGAGATCAAGTCACCCGTGATCCTGCAGCCGGGACCGGCGGCGCTGACCGACGGCGTGACGGAAATCGCGGCGCATATTCGCCGCTGGGCAGCTCAGCGCGGATAAAACTCGCGACTGAATTGCATCGTCGAACTCGCGCCGCCTTCCGGCACGATCACCAGATCGAAGCGCAGCGTATCGGGCAGGCTGGTTTCGACCGTGCCGACATAGTCGAGCAGCGCCTGGCTGGGATCGGTGCCGCCGCTGCGCAGTTCGCGCAACGCGACCGGTTGCCGCTGTCCGCTGAGGTTGGTCGCGGTCGCGGTGATGCTGGCCGGCAGCGAGGTTTCCTGCGCGCCTTCGCCCTTGCGCACGCCGACCAGCAACAGGATCGTGCGTTCGTCGCGGGCGATGCCGTAGTTGCGCGCCACTTCCGCATCCAGCGAGGCGGTGGGCACGGCGGTCGCACGGATGGTGATGTCGCCCACGCGGCTTATCGCTTCTTCGCGCGCTGGGGCGGCGGGTGCCGCGGGAGCAGGTGATCCGCCGCCGCCGCACGCCGACAACATCACCGCCAGCGTCAGTGCGAGTATGGGCAATGCGCGCGTGGGACGGTTCATGGCAGCCTCCGGTTCAATCGTTCGCGGCCGAGAGTTGCTGGCCGCGTTCGGTCGCGGCGCGGATGGCGCGCGCCACCAGTTCGCGAAAACGGCCGGCTTCGAAGGTTTCGATCGCCGCCTGCGTGGTGCCGCCGGGCGAGGTCACGCGGCGGCGCAGCTCCGACGGCATCTCGTCGTTCTCGATCAGCATGCGTGCGGCGCCGAGGATGGTCTGCTGTACCAGCGTGCGTGCCGCTTCGCCGGACAGGCCTTCGGCTTCGCCGGCCGCCTGCATCGCTTCGGCCAGCAGGAAAACGTAGGCCGGTCCGCTGCCCGACACGGCGGTGACCGCGTCCATCAGCGACTCCTCGTCGAGCCAGACGTTCTTGCCGGCGGCTTCCAGCAGATCTTCCGCCTGCCTGCGTTGCGCCGTGTCGGCGCGCGTGTTGGCGTACAAGCCGGTCACGCCGGCGCCGAGCAGGGAGGGAGTGTTGGGCATCGCGCGTACCACCGCGATATTGCCGCCGAGCCAGCGTTCCAGCTGCGCCGCGGTAATGCCGGCGGCGATCGACACCACCAATGGACGCGTCGCCTGCGCGGACGCTGCCAGGGCTTCGCAGACGGCGCGCATGACCTGCGGCTTGACCGCGAGCACCCAGGTCGTGGCATTCGCCGTCGCAGTCGTGTTGTCGGTGAAGCTGTGGATGCCGAAGTCGCGTGCCAGGGCGTCGCGCAGTTCGGGCACCGGTTCGGCGACGCGAATCGCGGTGGCCGGCACACCGCGGGCAACCAGGCCGCCGATCAGGCTGCGGGCCATGTTGCCGCCGCCGATGAAGGCGACGGTGCCGGAAGCGAAGGAAGGCGAGGTCATCGGCGCGAGTGAACCGTTCAGTGGCAATCGCGGCATCGTAGCTTGCGGCCGCCGATGCGCGAAGTCCGTGCGCATCCGGAACTCACGGGCGCGGCCTCACGGCCGGTGCGGACGTGCACCAAACAGCGCGGTACCGACGCGCACCATCGTCGCGCCTTCGGCGATGGCGATCTCCAGGTCGTCGCTCATGCCCATCGACAAGGTGTCCATCCCGGCATGCTCCACCGAGAGGCGCTCGAACAATTGGCGCGCGGCGCGGAAGGCGGGCCGGCGCATCTCGATGTCGGTGTGCGGTGTGGGAATCAGCATCAGCCCGCGCAGGCGCAGGCGCGGCTGGGCGGCGATCAGCGCGGCGAGCGCCGCGGCTGCGTCCGGCGGGCATCCGTGCTTGCTCGCCTCGTCGTCGATGTTCACCTGAATGAGTACGTCGAGCGGTGCCCGTTCAGGCGGACGATGCCTGTTCAGCGCCGTGACCAGGCGTTCCCGATCCACGCTCTGGACCCAGTCGAAGTGTTGCGCGGCCTGCGCGGCCTTGTTGGACTGCAGGTGCCCGATCAGATGCCACTCGAGGTCGGGAGGCGGCAACCGCAGGCCGGCCAAAGGCGCCTGTTTGCCCAGGGCTTCCTGCACATAGTTCTCGCCGAAGGCGCGCTGGCCCTGGGCGGCGAGTTGAGCGATCGCCTCCGCCGACTGGGTCTTGCTGACCGCCAACAGCCGCGGAATTGGCCGTCCGGCGGTGCGGGCCGCGTTTTCAATCCGGTGTAGGGTGTCGTGCAGGGCGTGCGTGAGCACGTTCGCAGTTCTCGCTCGGGCCCGAAAAGGGGGCTGGTTTTACGGCAGGGGGAGGGGGCTATACTGCCTCGCAGGCTGTAACCGTTCCAGTTTTAGGCTTTACATCGCAGCCACCATTCCGGCTCACACCATTCCGGTCAGCCGGACAAACTTGCAGTGCAGGGGAGCACGCATGGATATCGCCGAACTATTGGCGTTCTCGGTCAAGAACAAGGCGTCCGACTTGCATCTGTCGGCCGGACTGCCGCCGATGATCCGCGTGGACGGCGACGTCCGCCGCATCAACATTCCGGCGCTCGATCACAAGCAAGTCCACGCGCTCGTCTACGACATCATGTCGGACAAGCAGCGGCGCGATTACGAAGAATTCCTCGAGGTCGACTTCTCGTTCGAGATCCCCGGCCTGGCGCGCTTCCGCGTCAACGCGTTCAACCAGAATCGTGGCGCCGGTGCGGTGTTCCGTACGATTCCCTCGGAAGTCCTCACCATGGACGACCTGGGCTGCCCGCGCATCTTCAAGGAGCTGATCGACCAGCCGCAGGGCCTGATCCTGGTGACCGGCCCGACCGGTTCGGGCAAGTCGACCACGCTGGCGGCGATGCTCGACCACGTCAACAAGAACGAATACGCGCACATCCTTTCGGTCGAAGACCCGATCGAATTCGTGCACACCTCGCAGAAGTGCCTGATCAACCAGCGCGAAGTGCACCGCGACACGCACGGCTTCAACGAGGCGCTGCGCTCGGCACTGCGTGAAGACCCCGACTACATCCTGGTCGGCGAGTTGCGCGACCTGGAAACCATCCGCCTGGCGCTGACCGCCGCGGAAACCGGCCACCTGGTGTTCGCCACGCTGCACACCTCGTCCGCGGCCAAGACCGTGGACCGCATCATCGACGTGTTCCCCGCCGGCGAAAAGCCGATGGTGCGCTCGATGCTGTCCGAGTCGCTGCGCGCGGTGATCTCGCAGGCCCTGCTGAAGAAGGTCGGCGGCGGTCGTACCGCGGCCTGGGAAATCATGGTCGGCGTGCCGGCGATCCGTAACCTGATCCGCGAGGACAAGGTCGCGCAGATGTACTCGGCCATCCAGACCGGCCAGCAGTACGGAATGATGACCCTCGATCAGCACTTGCAGGACCTGGTCAAGCGCGGCCTGATCCTCAAGCCGCAGGCCCGTATGTACGCGAAGGACAAGCGTCTGTTCGACTAAGTCGAAAGCCGCGGATTCAGGAGCACACCATGAGCACCATCGACTTCACCTCCTTCCTCAAGCTGATGGCGCATCAGAAGGCCTCGGACTTGTTCATCACCGCCGGCATGCCGCCGTCGATGAAGGTCCACGGCAAGATCTCGCCGATCACGCAGAACCCGCTCACGCCGCAGCAGAGCCGCGATCTGGTGCTGAACGTGATGACGCCGCAGCAGCGCGAGGAGTTCGAAAAGACCCACGAGTGCAACTTCGCCATCGGCGTGACCGGCGTCGGCCGCTTCCGTGTGTCGTGCTTCTACCAGCGCAACCAGGTGGGCATGGTTCTGCGCCGGATCGAGACCAAGATCCCGACGGTCGAAGAGCTGAGCCTGCCGCCGATCATCAAGACGCTGGCGATGACCAAGCGCGGCATCATCATCTTCGTCGGCGCGACCGGTACCGGTAAGTCGACCTCGCTGGCGGCGATGATCGGCTACCGCAACATGAATTCGACCGGCCACATCATCACCATCGAGGACCCGATCGAATTCGTGCACAAGCACGAAGGCTGCATCGTCACCCAGCGCGAGGTCGGCATCGACACCGATAGCTGGGATGCGGCGCTGAAGAACACCCTGCGCCAGGCCCCCGACGTGATCATGATCGGCGAGGTGCGTACCCGCGAGGGCATGGACCACGCGATCGCCTTCGCCGAAACCGGCCACCTGGTGCTGTGCACCCTGCATGCGAACAACGCCAACCAGGCGATGGACCGCATCATCAACTTCTTCCCGGAAGACCGTCGCGGCCAGCTGCTGATGGACCTCTCGCTCAACCTCAAGGGCGTGGTCGCGCAGCAGCTGATCCCGACCCCGGACGGCAAGGCCCGCCGCGTCGCCATGGAAATCCTGCTCGGCACCCCGCTGGTCCAGGACTACATCCGCGACGGCGAGATCCACAAGCTGAAGGAAGTGATGAAGGAATCCGTGCAGCTGGGCATGAAGACCTTCGACCAAAGCCTGTTCGAGCTGTACCAGGCCGGCGAGATCTCGTACGAAGACGCGCTGCGCTACGCCGACTCGCAGAACGAAGTGCGCCTGCGCATCAAGCTGGCGCAGGGCGGCGACGTCAAGACCCTCTCGCAGGGCCTGGACGGCGTGGAAGTCGCGGAAGTGCGGTAACGCAGGCGTCCAGCCGAACGCAAAGAAGCCGGGGTCTTTCCCCGGCTTTCTTTTTTCTCTTGGCCCTAGCTAAGTCCCCTGCGATTCCACGGCTTCGAACCGCAGGCCCCGCTCCTTGAGCATGCTGTTGATGCGGGTGCAGACGTACTGATCGTCGTCAGCGCTCGTCACCGACAGGATCGTGTCCGCGTAGCCGTTGGCGTAGGCGATCAGATCGTCGATACGGGTGGACAGGTCCTGCTCGAACGTGTCGATGAGCGTGTCGAGTTCGTCGCGTCGCTTGAAGGAAAATTTGTCCGCACTGGAAGCGCCCATATGCAACTCCTTGTAATGGCGGCTCTGGCATCCTCTGTCTTACCTGTGTGAAAACGCCGTGACGGGCCAGGGCCGGACAACGGCCGGCGGCATCAGTGCCGCTTGAAGTACTGCACCTCGCGTTCGTGCTTCTCGGCCGCCGCGCGTGTGTTGAACGTACCCAGGTTCCTGCGCTTGCCGGTACGCGGATCGGGCTTGCGCGAGTACAGCCGGTACCCGCCTGAAGGCAGTTTGCGGATCATGGCGATGCCCTCCGATTCTCCGTTGCGGGCATGCCAGCACAAACGCCGTGAGGCCGGCGCCAGCGGCGCGGATTCACGCTGCGACGTGCAACCGGAGGCGATGCAGGTGTTCGTAAGCTTCGCGGCATTCATCGGCGACGCGAGCCGCGTCGCCTGAGAGCGTGACCTCGCGTGCCTGCGGAGCCTCGAAGCCCGTGGAATCCCAGACGTGCGCGTACCAGTAAGGCGCCCAGACGCCGTCGCTGTCGCGCGGGCCCTTGGGCCAATTCAGCATGCGTGGACTGAAAGCGATGCCCAGCCAGTCGCACAGCGCACACAGGTGCGCCTCCGGGGCGCGCAGGAAAGCTCCGGAGTCGATGATCGGCGGCGCTTGCCCTGCCTTGCGCAGCTCTTCGTACAGCGCGACCTGTTGTGGAAGGCCGATGTCCTCCGCGGTGACGGTCGCGCGGGATTTCACGTAGGACGCGACGACTTCGCGCGGATCGCGGATGAGCAGTACGTTGCGCAACTCGCTTATCCAGCCGTGCTCGATATGCGGCAGCAGGTGATGCGTCATGTGCTTCTGGTACCACACCGCCGCGCCGCCCGGCGCCGGACCGGTGAGCGTCGCGACGACCCTGCGCCAGTCGGTTTCGCCGGCGGCGATGACCTCGTCGCGAGCGGGGTGATCGAGCTGCGTATGCGCCAGATAATGCGCATACAGCGGTTCGTCGCTGACCACGCAGTCCTCGCGGTTCTCCCAGGCGCGCATCATCGCGGTGGAGATGTTGCGCGGACCGGACCACATCGCGATGCGAACCGGCCCCTGCATCACGGGGCCTCTCTGCGTTGCGCCTGTGCGGCGATGTCGCGCGCAACGTGCCGGCGATACAACCCCTGCAGGCGCTCCACCATCGGGCCGCGCCCGTCGTGGATGCGCCGGCCATCGATCGTGTGCACGGGCACGACCCCGGCAAAGGTGCCGGTCACGAAGGCCTCGTCGGCGCCGTAGACATCGGTGAGACTGAAGGACTTCTCGAAGACCGGAATCCCGGCTTCACGGCAGATCGCGATCACGTTGCCGCGGGTGATGCCGCCCAAGCAATAATCGCCGGTGGAGGTCCACACCTCGCCCTTGCGCACGATGAAGAAGTGCGTGGAGTTGCAGGTGGCGACGAAGCCGTGCGGATCGAGCATCAGCGCCTCGTCGGCCCCGGCGGTGTAGGCCTGGATGCAGGCGGTGATGCAGTTGAGCTTGCTGTGCGAGTTGAGCTTGGGATCCTGCACGTCCGGATAGCCGCGGCGGACGTGTACGGTGAACAGCGAGATGCCGCGTTCGGCCGTTTCCTGCGACGCGCTCTTGTACTCGGGAATGATGACGATGGTCGCCGGTCCGACCGTCACCCGCGGATCCTGGTACGGCGTGCGCTTCACGCCACGGGTAACCATCAGCCGCACGTGCACGCCGTCCCCTTCCATGCCATTGGCCGCCAACGTCGCGTAGATCGCGTCGGTCAATTGCGCGCGGTCCAGGCCGATGTCGAGCAAGATCGCCTTCGCGCCTTCGTACAGCCGATCCAGATGCGCGTCGAGAAAGGCCGGATGCCCGTCTACGACGCGAAAGCCTTCCCACACGCCGTCGCCCAGGACGAAACCGCTGTCGAACACCGACACCGTCGCCTCGTTGCGGGGCCGCATCTGGCCGTTGATGTAGATGAGGATGCCGAGATTGCGCGGATCGTCGGCGGCGTGCTGCGTGCCTTGGGTCATGGGAACTCCCGGGTAGAAGATCAGACTCGGCCGCGCGCCTGCTGCCAGGGAGGCCGCAGGGCGCTGATTGCGGCGTAGACCGGACAGTCCTCGCGATGCGTGCCTGGCAGATAGCCCAGGCTCATCAGGAACTCGTTGGTGATCTCGCCGCCGGTGAAACGGAAAGTCTTCTTGAACAACTTCACCCAGCCCGCCTTGTCGCGCGCCTGGCCGTCCTCGATCACATGCGCGTCCAGCCATTGCGCGAAGCTGCCATGGGAATCGCGCAGCCTGCGGATTACCTGGGCGTTGTGGATCGCGGCGTCCACCTTCAGGCGATTGCGGATGATGCCGGTGTCGGCGAGCAGGCGTTCGCGGTCGCGCTCGCGATAGGCGGCGACCGTGTCGACGTCGAAACCGTCATAGGCGCGGCGGAAGCCGTCGCGCTTCTTCAGCATCGTCTCCCAGCTCAGCCCGGCCTGGTTGATCTCCAGGATCAGGCGCTCGAACAGCACGGCCTCGTCGCGGCTGGGAAAGCCGTACTCGCTGTCGTGGTACGGGCCGTGCAGCGGATGGCCGCGGGCGAAATCGCAATAGCCAGACATGTCACTGCGTCGCCGGCGTCGCGTACTGCGACAGGCCCAGCACGTCCAGGCCCTGCTCGAAGCGCACGTCGACCGGAATCTTCGCGTCCTTGAGCTTGGCCAGGTCCGCGGCGAGTTCCGGCTTGATTACGCCCATGCCGTCGGTCATGCGCTTGGCTTCGGCGTAGTCGCCATCGCCCTGCACGGTGAGCAGCTTGGCGCTGAGCGCATTCATCGCCGCGCGCATCTTCTCGAAGTCGACCCGGTAGCGGCCGTCGGCGTCGCGGCTGAAGGCGCCGGCATCGGCGAAATAATTGAAGCGCAGCATGTTGGCCTTGCCGTGCGCATCGGCCGCGCCGAAGCGTACCGAACGCAGGGTGCTGGCGAGGAAGGTGACGTAGTTGTCCATCAGCTTCGCCTTGTCCAGCTCGCCCTTCTGACTCAGCGCATCGATCATGTACAGGCCGAGGATGTCGGCCTTGCCTTCCTCGAAACTGGAGGAGTAGTCCTTCAGCGCCTCGTCGACCGTGCCCTTGCCGTCCAATGTCTTCTTGATGCCCAGGCCGTGCGCGACTTCATGGAACATCACGTCCTCGAAGAACGCGTCGAAGGTCACGTGCTGCAACTGGTCCTGCGCGATCAGCTGCTTGGCGATCGGGGTGAGGATGGCGTCGAACTTCGCCTGCATCACGTTCTCCAGCTGCAGGCGGCGCGTGCCCTTGGTCAGCTGCACTTCCTCGTCGTTGGGCAGGTTGATGGCGATGGTCTTGGCGCCGACGTTGGCGTCGCCGGCGTAGTACACGGCTGCGTACGCATTCAGGTCGGCCTTGGCGCCCGGCTTTTCCGCCTTGTATTTCGCATCCACCGGAAGGCCCCGCTGCAATTCGGGCAGATAGCCGGCGTAACGCGCGAGCTTCTTGCTCCATTCCACGTCCTTGACCAGCACCAGTCCTTCGTAAGCGGCCTTGTAGCCGAACAGCTGGTCTTCGTAGGTCTCGATCGGGCCGATGACGATGTCGACCGGATTGCTCTTCATGTCCATCCACGCCATGTCGCTGGGGCGGAAGTTGTCGCTCAGCAGCGCATCGGCGCGCATGCGCAGGTAATCGGCGAAGGTCTTGTCGGCGCTGAGTTCGGCCGCTTCCCGCAGCAGCGCCGCGGCGTGTTCGAGTTCCGCCTTGTACTCGACGTGATAGGGGACCGTGATCAGCTTCCCGGCGTCGTCGCGACGCAGCACGGTGTAGTTGGAGGTCTTGTCCGGCAGGGGGGCGGCCTCGAACTCTTCCTTGCTCATATCGATCGGGTAGAACGGACCACCCGGCGGACGCGGCTTGATGCCCGGGACGAAGGGCGTGTCCTCGTTCAGGCGGTCCCAGGGGCCGAAGTTGACGTTCACCAGCGCGCGCGTGGCCTCGTCGGGGGCCTGGGCGAGCAACGCGGCGCGGTCGCCGTTCCAGCTTTGTTTCCAGGCCAGCTCGTTCATGACATCGGCGGCCTGCACCAGCTTGGCGACCATGCGCCGGGTGTTGTCGTCGAGATGGGACAGATCGGCCTTGAGCGGCACCACTGCATAGTCGCCGGCATGGGCCTGTGCGTACGACTCGGCGGCCGGTTTGGCGGCTGCGGTGGGCCCGGCCGCGTCATGCGCCGGCTTGCAGGCACCCAGGGCCAGTGCAACCAGACAGCCAAGTGCGAGCGGACGAAGGTTCGATGCGGTCATGGGTAGGTGCGTATGGTCGGGAAGCCGCCATCCTACGCCTTGCGACCATAACGCCGGCAGCCGTCGCGACGTCGACACGCCACTGTCAACTGGCACGTCCCGGCCCGCGCGCTAGAATGCCTCCCATGCCCGTGATGCCTGAGCCCCTCACCAACCAGTTGCTGATTGCATTGCCGGCGCTGGCTGAAACCAATTTCTCGCGCAGCGTCGCGCTGATCTGCCAGCACGACGACGATGGCGCGATGGGTATCGTGGTCAATCGCCGCTCCGAGTACACGCTGGGCGAAGTGCTGGGACAGATGGGCGTCGAAGGCGGCACCGACTCGCTGCGCGCGCAACCGGTGCTGGCCGGTGGACCGGTGCATCCCGAACGCGGCTTCGTCCTCCACGACGGCGGCCCGCGCTGGGATTCCACGCTCGCGATCGCCGACTCGTTGTTCCTCACCACCTCGCGCGACATCCTCGAAGCGATGGCGCGCGGCGAAGGTCCGCAGAACGCGATCGTCGCCCTGGGTTGCGCCGGTTGGGGTTCGGGCCAGCTCGAGCACGAGCTCACCGAGAACGACTGGCTGACGGCGCCCGCGGATGCGGAGCTGCTGTTCGCCCTTCCACTGGAAGCGCGCTGGGTCGCCGCGGCCGGACGCATCGGCGTCGACTTCGCGCACCTGGCCGATTACGCCGGGCACGCATGAGCATCCGCAGCGACGGTACCGTGCTCGGCTTCGACGTCGGCGCACGTCGGATCGGTGTCGCCGTCGGCAGTGCGTTCGGTTCCAGCGCACGCGCACTGGCGGTGATCGATGTGCACGCGCACGGTCCGGACTGGCCTTCGATCGAACGGCTGTGCCGCGAATGGCGCCCCGACGGTTTCGTCGTCGGCGACCCGATGACGCTCGATGGCGGCGATCAGCCGGCGCGCGTGCGCGCGCACCGTTTTGCCCGCGAGCTGGTCGCGCGCTTCCGCTTGCCGACCGTGCTGGTGGACGAGCGCGCCAGTTCGATCGAGGCTGCACAACGCTTCGCCGGCGAACGCTCCGAAGGCCGCAAGCGGCGCCGCGACGCCGAAGCGCTGGACGCCGTGGCCGCTGCGGTCATCGTCGAACGCTGGCTGGCGGCGCCGCAGGATGCTGTCGAGATTTCCGCCGGCTGACGGCGTATCCCTTTCTTAATTCCCAAGTGCACCGATGAAGCATCTGCTGACGCTGGACAAGCTGCCGCGCGCCGAACTGGAAGCCCTGCTGGATCGCGCCCAGGCCTTCGCCGAGGGCGCACAGGCAGCCGACGCACTGCGTGGCGTGGCGGTGTGCACCTTGTTCTTCGAACCCTCGACGCGCACGCGCCTGAGCTTCCAGCTTGCGGCGCAGCGGCTCGGCGCGCACGTGCTGAGCTTCGACGCCTCGACCTCGTCGACGACCAAGGGCGAAACCGACCTGGATACGTTCCGCACGATCGAGGCGATGGGCGTGCGCGGCTTCGTCGTCCGCCACAAGGTGGACGGCGCCGTGGCCGCACTCGCCGAAGCGGCGAAGCCGGGCGTCGCGCTGCTCAACGCGGGCGACGGCCGCAGCGCGCATCCGACCCAGGGGCTGCTGGACATGCTGACTCTGAGGCAGGCGAAAGGGCGCGACTTCTCCCAGCGCAAGTTCCTCATCGTCGGCGACGTGAAGCACTCGCGCGTGGCGCGCTCGGATCTGCACGCGCTGCGCGCGCTGGGCGCTGGGGAGATTCGCGTGTGCGGACCTGCTTCCCTGCTGCCGGACGACGGCACTCTGCAAGGCTGCACGGTCACGCAGGATTTCGACGCGGCCTTGGAAGGCGTCGACGCCGTGATGATGCTGCGCATCCAACGCGAGCGCATGGAGGACGGTCTGATCGCATCGCTGGACGATTACCATCGCGACTACGGCCTCACCGCATCGCGTTTGCGCCATGCGGCGCCCGACGCCGTCGTCATGCATCCGGGTCCGATGAACCGCGGCGTGGAGATCACCGACGAAGTGGCCGACGGACCGCAGTCGCTGATCCTGCGCCAGGTCGCCAATGGGGTGAATGTGCGGATGGCGGTGTTGGAGGCGTTGCTGGCAGGCTAACTGCCCAGGACATCGGATTTGTCTTTTACTAGGGGAGGGGAAATGAAGCACGTCTTGATCGGCATGATGTTGTTGGCCGCATCGCTGCCAGTTACGGCACAGGAACAAGCGGCCGCCTTGGATCGGATCGAAGTGACCGGATCGCGGATCAGCTATCGCGACCTGCTCGAAACCCCCGCAATCGCGATCACCAAACCGGGCGACTATTTGTTGCAGGAATTCCGGCTCGAAAGCGACACGCGCGACAAGGCGGGACGCACGCGCGAGCTGCACGAGACGATCGCCAAGCTCATTTCCGCAGCAGGCAGTCGCTACGGCGTGCTGTTCGGCGATGCCTACCGCGTGACGCTGGACCGCGGCAATTATCGGGTCGCCCTCGAAGAAAACACCAAGCGTGCTGATACGAGCGGCGTCACTCTGCAGTTGCGTGCGGATCTGGGGGCCGACCCCAAGCAGGCCGATGCCATCGGGGCCGCCATGCAGAAATTTTTGCGTGAAGCGGCAACGGTTGGACGCACTGAGGTCCAGGTGGTCGGCGAGACTGCTTTGGGCATGGGTAAGCCGGAGCGCTACCGCTATGACCTGATCACAGCGATATCTCAGGATACGACGCAGGTCATGCAATCGTTGGGCTTGCAGTGCACGGTCGAGTTGGGCGGGCTCAACAGCCGCATCGAGTGGCAGCGCGTTTCCGCCGGCGAGCTGCTGCTGTATATCCCTTACACGATGACCATAAATGGTTGCGTAGGGCGCAAGCAATCGTAAAGCCGGTTCGAACTACTGCTTTGCGTCTGGTTGCGAACGACGCTGCGCAAACAGCCAAGGCCACAGTTCGGAAGTCGCGTATGTCGGGTCCCAAGCGTTGTGGTTGGCGTCGGGGAATTCTGTGTAACGCACGTCACCACCCGCCGCTTTCAGCGCCGCATAGGTGCGGCGATCGTCGTCGGGCGGTACGAGGTCGTCCTTCGCGCCGTGGAAGATCCACATCGGGATGTGATGCAACGCCTTCGCCAGCGTCCCATAGGGATCGGCGGAACCCGCAAGCGGTGTGACGAACAAGGTCGTGCGTTCTTCGCGCGGCGGCAGTAGTGCGCCGCAGATCGGCACGAGCGCGGCGAAGCGGTGCGGTTCGCGCAAGGCCAACTCCCACGTGCCGTAGCCGCCCATCGACAGGCCGGTCAGGTAGACGCGATCGCGGTCGCCATGGAATTCGTCCGTCGCGCGATCGAGCATGGCGAGCGCCATCGTGGCGGTGTCGCCGTTCCAGTCGCGATCGTCCGGGGCCTGGGGAAATACCACGATCGCTGGGAAATCGGCGCGGTGCGCGAGCACGTGCGGGCCCAGGCCGACGCGGACTGGCTTTTCGCCGTCGCTGCCGCGTTCGCCCGTGCCGTGCAGGAACAGGATCACCGGAGGGGTGCGGCCCGCGGCGGAAGTCGAGGGGACGAACACCTGATAGCGATGCGCGGTGCCCTGGAAGACGAGTTCGCGCTCAACGAATGTTCCCATGACGGGTTCCGATATCGGCGTCGCGCACGCGCCGGTCAGCGCGATCAGGCAAGTGGCGAAGAGGGCACGAAGCACGCGCATGCAGGCATTCCTCAATGCAGGAGGATCAGTGTCGCCAGGCCCAGGAAGCTCAGGAAGCCCATGACGTCGGTCACCGTGGTCAGGATGACGCCGCCGGCGAGCGCGGGATCGAAGCCCATGCGCTTGAGCGTCACCGGCACGAGCACGCCGGCCAGTGCGGCCATGAGCAGATTGATGGTGAGCGCGCTTGCGATCACCGCGGCCAGCGGCCACTCGCGGAACCAGAGGAACACGATGATGCCCAGAACCAGACCCAGCGCCAGGCCATTGAGCAGAGCGACGCGGATCTCCTTCCAGATCAGCTCTTGCACGTTGGTCGCGCCGAGTTGCCCCAGGGCGAGTCCGCGCACGCACAGTGCCAGCACCTGCGTGCCGGCATTGCCGCCCATGCCGGCGACGATGGGCATCAACACCGCCAGGGCGACGATGTGCGCGATCGTGCCCTGGAACAGTCCGACCACGGACGCGGCGAGGAACGCGGTGCCCAGGTTGATGCCCAGCCACACCAGGCGGCGCTTGGTCGCGCGCGGCACCGGCGAGAACAGGTCTTCGTCCTCGTTCAAGCCGGCCGCGCCGAGGGCCTGGTGCTCGGCCTGCTCGCGGATGATGTCGACCACGTCGTCGATGGTGATGCGACCCAGCAGGATGTTGGCGTCGTCGACGACGGGCGCGGAAATCCAGTCGTGGTCGGAGAACTGGCGCGCGACTTCGTCGGCGGATTCTTCCACGCCGATCGCGGGCTGTTCGTCGTCGACCAGTTGGTTGATCGG
This sequence comes from Lysobacter terrae, assembly GCF_054782215.1. Lineage (NCBI taxonomy): Bacteria > Pseudomonadati > Pseudomonadota > Gammaproteobacteria > Lysobacterales > Lysobacteraceae > Lysobacter > Lysobacter terrae. Next base: position 236,341 of record NZ_BAAGSX010000010.1, on the reverse strand, counting down.
CGTGTTCGGCTCGTGCGTGAGCAGCGACTGCAGTGCGATGCGGCCGAGGTACTGGTGGCGGCGGCTGACCATGTACAGATGGTCGGTGTGTTCCGGCAGCTCGCCGCGCAGGCGCAGGTAACGCAGCACGACGTCGACGGTGGTGTCGGCGCGCACCGTCACCACGTCGGGGTTCATCAAACGGCCCGCGGTGTCCTCGTCGTAGGACAGCACCTGTTCCAGGCGCTCGCGGTTCTCGCGGTCCATCGACTTGAGCACTTCGTCGATGACGGTGTCCGGCAGGTCTTCGACCAGGTCGGCCAGGTCGTCGATGTCGAGGTCTTCGACCGCGGCGACGATTTCGTCCGGGTCCATTTCCGCCAGCAGGCTCTCGCGCACGTCTTCGCCGACGTGGACCAGCACCTCGCCGTCGTCTTCCGCATCGACCAGTCCCCACACGACCGTGCGCTTCGCCGGCGGCAGCGATTCCAGCAGATTGCCGATCTCGGCCGGCGACAGCGTGTTGACCAGGCGGCGCACAGGACCCAGACGCCCGGAGTCGAGCGCATCCGATAGCAGACGCAGCTGGCGCGCGGTCTTGTCGTGGCGGACGGCTTCGGCCATGCGGACTTCCAATGGCGAGGTCGGGCCACGAGGGCGCGACAGGGGTGCTGGTCAGAGCTTCATGGCGCCATTATGACGGCGCGGCCCGACGCTGCCCACCCCAAGGCGGCAAATTGTCCGCAGCGCTGCCTCGTCACGCGGACAGGCGATGCGATTCGACCCAGGCCTCGATGCCGGAACGGTCGCGCGCTCGCATCAACAGGGGCAATCGCCCGCGCAGCGCGGTCAGGTCCGAACCGCGGATGACGCGGCGCACCTCCAGCAGCGTGTTCGGATGCAGGCTGAACTCGGTGAGGCCCAGCGCCAGCAGCAATGGGGCGTAGAGCGGATCGCCGGCCATTTCGCCGCACACCGCGATCGGCTTGTGACGCAGCCGGGCCAGCCGGATCACGTCGCGCAACAGCCGTAGCACCGCCGGATGCAGCGGTGTGTAGAGGCCGGCCAGGGCATCGTTGTTGCGGTCGACGGCGAGCAGGTACTGCACCAGGTCGTTGGTGCCGATGGACAGGAAGTCGACGCTGCCGATGAAGCCGGGCAGGGCGAGCGCCGCAGCCGGCACTTCGATCATCGCGCCCAGCGGAACGTGATCGGCGATCTCGTGCCCCTGGGTGCGCAGTTCGCGCGCGATGCGCTTGAGCTGGGAACGGACTTCGCGGATCTCCTCGCGCGAGGTCACCATCGGCACGAGAATCCGCAGCGGGCCGTAGCCGGAGGCGCGCAGCAGCGCCCGCAATTGCGTCTCCAGCAGTGACATGCGCGCAAGCGAGAGCCGCACGCCGCGCAGGCCCAGCGCCGGATTGGGCTCGTCGCGCAGCGCCAGCCCGGTGCGGTCGGCCTTGTCGGCGCCGAGGTCGAGCGTGCGGATGGTCACCGGACGCCCGCTCATGCCAAGCACGACGTCGCGGTACGCGCGGAACTGTTCTTCTTCGTCCGGCAGCTCCTGGCGCTGCAGGAACAGGAACTCGGTGCGATACAGGCCGATGCCGGTCGCGCCCAGCGCATGTGCTTCGGCTACGTCTTCGCGGGACTCGGCGTTGGCGTAGAGATTGATGTCGACGCCATCGACGGTGCGCGTGGGTTCGCGCCGCAGGCGGTGCAGTTCCTTGCGTTCGCGGATGTATTCGCGTTCGCGCGTGCGATGCGCGCGCAGGTCCTGCGGGCCGGGTTCGACGATCACCAGGCCGCTGCCGCCGTCGACCACCAGCGCATCGCCGTCGTTGATCTTCAGCAGCGCGCCGGGGACGCCGACGACCAAGGGCAGGTGCAGGCTGCGCGCGAGGATCGCGCTGTGCGAAAGCGCGCTGCCGACGGCGGTGATGATGGCGACGACACCCTGGGCCTGCAGTTGCGCCAGCTCGGCCGGGGCAACGTTGTCGGTGATGAGGATTTCGCCGGCCACGCCTTCGGTGCCGTTGTCGCGGCTATGCAGCGCGGCGTGGATGCGGCCGACCACCTGGTCGATGTCGTCGATGCGGCTGCGCAGGTACGGATCGTCCATGCCGGCGAAGACGGCGGCGATGCGATCGCGCTGCAGGCGCAGGGCGTAGTCGGCGGTGTAGCGACCGGTGCGGATCAGCGTGTCCAGGCCCTGCAGCAGTTCCGGGTCGTCCAGCAGCAGCGCGTGCAGATCGAGGAACTCGCCGATCTCGTGCGCCAGCGCACCGTGCAGGCGTTGGCGCAGCGCGTGCATTTCGACACGGACGGTATCGATCGCGCGCTGCAGGCGCGCGCGCTCCGATTCGACCTGCGACTGCGGAATGTGCTCTTCGGCGACTTCCAGCGCGTGCGGAAGGCGGACGCGGGCGCGGCCGAGCGCGCTACCGCGCGATGCGCCCAGGCCCTTGAATTCCTGCCTCATGCGTCCTCGTCGAAGCGGCGCTCGAACAGTGCGCACACCGCTTCGACGGTGGCGGCCTCGTCCTCGCCTTCGCAGCGCAGCTTGACCTGCGTGCCTTGCCCGGCGGCAAGCAGCATGACGCCCATGATGCTCTTGGCGTTGACCTCGCGGCCCTTGGCCATGAGCGTGGTGGTACTGCGATAGGCCGACAGCAATTGCACGAGCTTGGCGGTGGCGCGTGCGTGCAGGCCCAGGCGATTGCTGACGGTGAGTTCGCGTTCGATCATCGTCTCAGGCCTCATCCAGTGGTACGTGCTTCATCCGATTAGTTGTTTGCCCTGTCCTTCCGCCGGCGCCGTCCTCATGCCTCGTCGATGATCACGCCATTGCGCGCACCGGCGGCGGCGACGGCAGGCAGCTCGTCCAGGTCCTGCTCGGCGTAGTTCATCACCCGCAGCAGCATGGGCAGGCTCAGCGCCGAGACGCGGCGTACGGGCGTCCCCAGCCGGGCGACCTTGGCCGCCAGGTTGCTGGGCGTCGCGCCGTACAGGTCGGTCAGCACCAGTACGCCCTGGCCACCGTCAACGCGCCGTAGTGCGGCGCTGGCGAGCGGGAGCAGGGCGTCGGGGTCGCCGTCGAACGGCACTTCGAGCACCTCGGTCCGCAGCGGCAGCGTGCGCAGCAGCCGGGTGGCCACCGCCAGGATGGCCGAGCCGATACCTTCGTGGGTGATGAGCAGGATGCCGACGGACATGCCTGCAACTTAACAGAGCCGGGTTACGGTCCGGAAGCGTCCGGATGGACGGCTTTGTTGCAGGGCAGGGAGGTACTCAGTCCAGCTCGCGGTGGTGCACCGCCACTTCCCCCCACCCGCTCTGGCGCGCGTGCTCGGCGAGGCGCTCGGCCAGATAGACCGAACGATGCCGGCCGCCGGTGCAGCCGAAGGCGACCGTGATGTAGCTGCGCGAGCCTTCGGACTTCAGCTTCGGCAGCCAGGTGTCGAGGAAGTCGGACACCTGGCGGACGAACAGGGCCACGTCCGGATCCGCTTCGAGGTAATCGCGCACGCCGGCATCGCGGCCGGAGAGCGGACGCAGCACCGGGTCCCAATGCGGATTGGGCAGCGCCCGCGCGTCGAGGACGAAATCCGCATCGCTGGGCACGCCGCGCCGGTACGCGAACGACTCGAACAGCAACGACACGCTCGCATCGCCGCCGATGCCGAACTCGGTAATGACGTGGCGACGCAGCTTGTGGACGTTCATTTCGCTGGTATCCACGATCGCGTCGGCGATCTGCCGCAGCGGGCGCAGCACCTGGCGTTCGAGCGAAATGGCGTCGACCAGCGGCAAGCCGAGTGTGCTCAACGGATGTCGGCGGCGCGTGTCCGCATAGCGCTTGAGCAGGACCTCGTCGCTGGCGTCGAAGAACACCAGCTTCGGATCGAGTCCGAGCGAACCGACCGCGGACAGCCACTCGGGCAGGTTGGCGAGATCGCGGCGATTGCGCACGTCGATGCCGACCGCGAGCTTGGGCGGCGCGTTGCTTTCGCCGGTCACGCTCTGCACGAACTGCGGCAGCAGCTCCGCCGGCAGATTGTCGACGCAATAGAAGTCCAGGTCCTCGAGCGTGTTGAGCGCCACCGACTTGCCGGAGCCGGACATGCCGCTGACGATGATGAGGACGGGGGCGTTCGAGCTGGTCACGGTGTGTGCTCGCGAGGCGAATAGAAGAGTGAGTGGAGTCGCGCGGCTTATTCGGCGCGTTCGAGGAAATGGCTGTGGCGCGCCATGAACGCCGCGGCCGGATCCACGCCCTTGGCGCGAAGGATGTGGGTGCGCGTCGCGGCTTCGGTCAGCACGGCCAGGTTGCGGCCCGGCATCACCGGCAGGGTGATCATCGGTACGTCAAGGTCGAGTACGCGACGCGAACCCAGGTCGCCCGTCAGGCGTTCCATTCCGCCGGGCTGCGGCTCCAGCGCCGGCTTGGTCAGGTGCACGATCAGGCGCAGGTACTTGTTCTTCTTCACCGACGTGTCGCCGAACATCTGCCGCACGTTGAGCACGCCCAGGCCGCGCACCTCGAGCAGGTCCTGGAGCAGGTCGGGGCAGGTGCCGTCGAGCACGTCGGGCGCGATCTGGGTGAATTCGGGCGCGTCGTCCGCGACGAGGCGATGCCCGCGGGTCACCAGTTCCAAGGCGAGTTCGCTCTTGCCGGCGCCGGACTCGCCGGTGATCAGCACGCCGATGGAATAGATCTCCATGAAGACCCCATGCAGCGTGATGCGCGGCGCGAGCTTGCGGGCGAGGTGGTATTGCAGATGGTTGAACAGCTCGTGGCCGCGTCGTGGCGAAACCCACAGCGGCGTGTCGCTTTCTTCGGCGAGGCGGCGCAGGTCTTCCGGACAGGCCTGGTTCTTGCTGATGACCAGGGCCAGTGGCTTGAAGTCGATCATCTTCACGATCGTGTCCCAGCGCAGGCGCGAGTCGAGCGCGTCGAGCCAGGCCAGTTCCTCGCTGCCGAGGATCTGCACCTTGTTGGGATAGATGATGTTGAGGTAGCCCGCCAGCGAGGGACGGCGCGCGACGGTATCCACCGCTTCGAGCACGCGCTGGCCGCCCACGCGTTCGCCGGCGAGCCAGCGCAGGCCCAGCTTGTCGCGTTGCTGTTCGAAAAGCTGCGCTGCGCTGATGCTCAGGTTCATGCCGTGCTCCGCCGGGGCTCCGGGCGAATGGTAGCCGGAACGCGGCGGCGCCTGCGGAGTGCAGACAGCAAACGGGGACGGAACCTCTCGGTCCGTCCCCGTCGTGGTGTCATGGCATCCAAGCGGGTGAAGCGACGGCGCGTCCTTGACGCCAAGCCGGATCGCTCCAGGCGATGGTTATGCGTAATCGCCGTTGCGGGCGAGGCTTTCGCCGCGATGATGGTCGACGATCTTCTCCTTGTGCTTCATCAGCAAGCGATCGAGCTTGTCGGCGAGCAAGTCGATCGCTGCGTACATATCGATCGCGGCTGCGTCGGCATGCAGGACGCGGCCGGATACGGTCACGGTGGCTTCGGCCTTGTGCGAGGGCTTGTCCAGGCTCAGCTGAGTGCGCACGTCGAAGGGCTGGTCGAAATGGCGCTTCAGTCGCGAAAGTTTGGTTTCGACGTAGTCTCGCAGCGCGCTGGTGACTTCGATCTGCTGGCCATGGGTTTCGATACGCATGCTTGACCTCCTGACGTCGCTGGCTACGGATGACCCCATTCAACGCCTGTTTCGCGCGAATGGCAATGCGACGTAAGGAGTGGGCCAAGGAGGCCGAAGAATTTCGTTATCCCGCCAACATAAGCACGCTGAAATGCGGGTTCAAGCGTTTCGTGGCGCGCCCGACGAATGGCGGCCCGAACTGTGAAAGCGGTATGGGAAAACTCTCAAATCCGCACGCGATCCTGCGAGGAAGGGATGCTCATCGCCTCGCGGTACTTGGCGACCGTTCGTCGGGCGACCGGTACGCCGGTGGCCTTCAGCGTTTCGGCCAGGCGCGCGTCGGACAGCGGCTTGCGCGGATTCTCGGCGTCGATCAGCTGGCGGATCATGGCCTGGATGGCCGTGCTGGAGGCCTCGCCGCCGGTGCCGGTTTCGATGCCGGAAGCAAAGAAGGAGCGCAGCGGAATCGTGCCGCGCGGCGTGCGTGCGTACTTGCGCGCGACCGCGCGCGAGACGGTGGATTCGTGCAGGCCGATTTCCGCGGCCACTTCGCGCAGCGTCAACGGACGCAATGCGCTGTCGCCGAATTCGAGGAACGCGGCTTGTTGCTGCAGCAGGCACCGCATCACCTTGAGCAGGGTTTCGCCGCGCGCTTCCAGACTCTTGAGCAGCCAGCGCGCTTCCTGCAGATGGCCGCGCAGATAATGCGCGTCCGAGGCGTTCGCATGCCGGATCATGCGCTCGTAGCCGCGATGGATGCTGATGCGCGGACGCATGCTTTCGGCCAGGGCTACGCGCCACAGGCCGTGCTGGCGCCAGATCACCACGTCGGGCGCCACGTAGGTGTCGTTGCCGATGCCGCCGACTTGCAGGCCCGGCTTGGGATCGAGCGAACGCAGCAACTGCACCGCGGTTTCGACCAGGTGCACGTCGAGCTTCAATTCGTGGGCGATGCCGGCGGCGCCCACTTTGGGCAGGCGTTCGAGCGGTCCGTTCGCCAACTGGTGCGCAAGCGCCTTGCCCGGCGTGTCGTCGGGCAGCGTGGAAAGCTGCAGGCGCAGGCATTCACCGAGGGCGCGCGCACCCACGCCGACGGGATCGAAACGTTGCACCTGATGCAGCACGGTCAGGATTTCTTCCTGCTGCGCCTGGACATCCGCATCCAGCGTTTCCGCGATGGTGTCGAGCGATTCGCGCAGGTAGCCGTCGTCTTCGATCGCCTCGATGAGCGCGACCGCGATCATCCGGTCGCGCGCCGACAGTGGGCTGAGGTGCAGTTGCCACAGCAGATGATCCTGCAGTGTCTCGCCTTCGGCGACCTGCTCCGCGGCGGGTGTTTCGTCGTCGGCGTCGGCCGGGCCGGTGCGCTCGTACCAGGCCTCGCCGTCGCCGGGGCCCCAGTCCATCTCGCCGGGCGCCAGTGTTTCGGTTTCGTGGCCGTCGTCGTGCTTACCTCCGTCCGACGTTCCTTCGGCCTGGGCGCCGTCGCCGTTGGTGGCGGTGCTCGTTTCGTTCCAGTCGAGCAGCGGATTGCTCTCGACCGCTTCGGCGATTTCCACTTCCAGTTCGGCCGCGGACAACTGCAGCAGCCGGATGGCCTGCCGCAATTGCGGGGTCATCACCAACTGCTGTCCTAGCGTGGCCTGTAAGCGGGGCTTCATCAGGAATTCAAACGTAAACCGGTAGGACCGACGGCCGGTCCAAGAAGCGATCCCATCATGCACGCCCACGCGCGGGGCGTCGATGCCGCCTGTTCAGTACGGAGAGCCCGGATCCGGCGTTCCGGAACCGGGATCACATCGGTGATTGCGCACGCAATCGTTACAGACGGAACGTATCGCCCAGATACACGCGACGCACGTCGGGATTCGACAGCAGCGCGTCGGGCGAACCCTGCGCCAACACCGCACCTTCGTTGAGGATGTAGGCCCGGTCGCAGATACCGAGGGTTTCGCGGACGTTGTGATCGGTGATGAGTACGCCGATGCCGCGGTTCTTGAGATGGCGAACGATGCGCTGGATCTCGCCGACCGAAATCGGGTCAACGCCGGCGAAGGGTTCGTCGAGCAGCATCAGGCGCGGCTTCGCGGCCAGTGCGCGGGCGATCTCCACGCGACGGCGCTCGCCGCCGGACAGGCTCGCGCCGATCTGGTCGGCGACGTGCCCGATCTGCAGTTCGTCCAGGAGGCTGGCGAGTTCTTTGTCGATGCCGCTTCTGTCCAGGTCATCGCGTAGCTCGAGCACCAGGCGGATGTTGTCGGCGACGCTGAGCTTGCGGAACACCGACGGCTCCTGCGGCAGGTAGCCGACGCCGTGCTTGGCGCGCGCGTACATCGGTTCGCCGGTGATGTCCTTGCCGTCGAGGACGATCTGGCCGGAGTCGGCCGGCACCAGCCCGACGATCATGTAGAAGCACGTGGTCTTGCCGGCGCCGTTGGGGCCGAGCAGGCCGACGACTTCGCCGGCATCCAGGGTGAGGGCGAAATCGCGGACGACTTCCCGGGAACGGTAGGCCTTGCGCAGGCCCTTGGCCGCCAGCATCAGTTCGTCCCCTTCTTCGGGGCGGGTTTGACCGGCGCGGGCTTGGCGGGCGCAGGCTTGGCGGGTGCAGGCGCGGCCTGACGCGGCTGGATGGTCATCTTCACGCGGCCGCTGCTGTCGGAACTGCTGTTCACCGCTCCGGTCTTCATGTTGTAGACCACGCGCGGACCGGACAGGCTGCCGCGGGGCTGCTGGATGTTCACCTTCTCGGTGAAGATCACGATTTCGGTGGTCAGGTCGTAATCGACCTTGCCGGCCGTGGCGTTCATGGGCGTGCCGTCGTCGAGCTGCTGCTGCAGCTTGACCGGTCCGCCGGTGAGCACGGCGCGGACCGGGTCGCCGCCGCGCGTGGTAATCGTCGCGGTGGACGCCTCGATCTGCAGCGAGCCCTGGTTGATGGTGACGCCGTTGGACAGCACGGTCGGCTGCCGGTCGTCTAGGGAGCCGCTGGTGGAGCCGGCTTCGATGTCCATCGGCTGGCTGCGATCCGACGACCTGGCCCACACGCCCGGCGACAACAGGAGCAGGGCGCACGCGCTCAATAGCGCGGCGAGGGGCTTAGCGAGGGGTCGGGACATAGCGGTGATGGACCTCGGATTTGAACGAGTAACGCTTGCTGGCCAGATCCAGCTGCAGGCCGCGGCCGCTGAGTATAGAACCCGGCCGGGTGACCACGACCGTGCCAGGCGAGTCGGCGCGGCGTGCGTCGGGGAAGACATTCAGTTCGCGCGTTTCCAGTGTCGCGGGCGGTCCGGTCAGGCCGGAACTGACGCCGTGCACATCGCCGCGCAGGCGCAACTCGTCGCCTTCCGCGCTGACCCAGCCGGTCTTCGCGCGCACTTGCCAGGCGTCGTTGCCGACGCCTTCGCCGGGCGGGATCAGGAACAGCGGCGTGGCGATGTCCAACGTCTTCTGCTGCGGGTCGCGCGCGAGCGTGGGCGCGCGCAGCGTGAACGACTCCTTGCCCTGCGCATTCAGCGCCGTCAGTTCGAAATCGATCAGCAGGTAGTCCGAACGCACCGCGGTGCCGACGGGCGCGATCTCCTTCTTGTGCTGGGTCCACACCGACCAGCCGCTCACCAGCGCACCAATGAGCAGCAGCATGGTGACGATCGCGCGCCAGTTCATGCCTTGCCCTCGATGCGTTCGCCTTCCAGGCGCGTGACCTCGGCCAGCAAGGCTTCGGCCTTGCCCTGTGCGGCCAGGAGCAGGTCGCAGAACTCGCGCGCCGCGCCGTGGCCGGCAAGCGCCGAGGTGCGCCAATGCACGCGCTCGCGCACCCAGTGGTGCGCATCGGCGGGCGCGGCGGAGAAGCCCACCTGCGACATCACGCGCAGATCGGGCAGGTCGTCGCCCATGAAGGCGACTTCATCCAGCGATACGCCCAGGCGTGCGGCGATGCCGTTCACGCAGGCGAGCTTGTCCTTCACGCCGGTGTGCGCTTCCAGTCCGAGTTCCGCCGCGCGCTGCTCGGCGATGGCGCTGGGGCGCGCGGTCACAAAGGCCACGGCGATGCCGGTCTTGCGCAGCAGCACCAGGCCCTGGCCGTCGTGCACGTGGAAGGCCTTCAACTCGACGCCCTCGCTGTCGAAGAACAGGCGTCCGTCAGTCAGCGTGCCGTCGACGTCGAAACACGCAAGGCGCACGCGCGCGGCGCGGTTGCGGATGTCGGCTGGATAGTCGTTGAGATGGCTGTAGGGCATCGGCTGTGTGGCGAATTGGGGCCAGAGGCGAAGGGCGAGTCGCCCTTAGACCACCCGGGCCCGCAACAGGTCATGAATATTGAGGGCGCCGACCACGCGGCGATCGGCATCGATCACCAGCAGGCCGCCGATCTTGTGCGCTTCCATCAGCTGCGCCGCTTCGACCGCGAGCGCATCGGAACCGATCGTCTTGGGCGAGCGCGTCATCACGTCGGCGATGCGCGTGCCGCGCACGTCGACACTGCGGTCGTCGAGCGCGCGGCGCAGGTCGCCGTCGGTGAACAGTCCGAGCAGCCGGCCTTCGGCATCGACGATGGCGGTCATGCCCAGGCGCTTGCGGCTCATTTCGACCAGCGCTTCGCTCAAGGTCGCGTCGGCGTGCACCCGCGGCACGTCATCGCCGGCGTGCATCACGTCGGCGATGTGCAGCAGCAGGCGTCGGCCCAGCGCTCCGGCCGGGTGCGAGCGGGCGAAATCGTTGGCGGTGAAGCCGCGTGCTTCGAGCAAAGCCACGGCGAGGGCATCGCCCATCGCCAGCGACGCGGTGGTGCTGGAGGTCGGCGCAAGCGCGAGCGGGCAGGCTTCGGCCGGCACGCTGACGTCGAGATGCACATCGGCTTCGCGGGCCATGGACGAGTTGGCGCGGCCGGTCATGGCGATCAGCTTGTTGCCCTGGCGGCGCAGGACCGGCAGCAGCAGCAGGATCTCGTCGCTTTCGCCGGAGTAGGACAGGGCCAGCACCACGTCGGCGTCGGTGATCATGCCCAGGTCGCCGTGGGCGGCTTCACCCGGATGCACGTAGAAGGCCGGCGTGCCGGTCGAAGCCAGCGTCGCCGCGATCTTGCGGGCGACATGGCCGGACTTGCCCATGCCGGTGCAGACCACGCGGCCGTGGGTCTCCAGCATCAGCCGGCAGGCATCGGAGAAATCGCCGTCCAGGCGGGCGGCGACGGCGGCCAGGGCCTCGGCTTCGACGGCGAATACCCGGCGGCCGCTTGCGGCCAGCTCGGCGTTCGTGTGGGGGGTGGGGGTGGGCGAGGTCGCCATCTCGGACGTTGCCATTTATGGCCGGGGGGCTTTCCGTTAGGCTAATCCGTTCATTTTATGCGCAAAGCGCCGTGCGATGCCCGCCCGGCCGCCCCCGCACAGCCGGAACACATCGACTTGAACGCAGACACCATTCGCCAACTCATCGAACAGGGCCTCCCCGGCGCCCGCGCCGACGTGCGCGGCGACGACGGCGTCCACTTCGAAGCCACCGTCGTGGCCGAAGCCTTCCGCGGCAAGCTGCCGCTGGCCCGCCACCGCCTGGTCTACGCGACCCTCGGCGAGCGCATGGGCGGCGAGATCCACGCCCTGGCCCTGAAGACGGTCACGCCGGACGAGGCCGCCTGATGGACAAGATCGTGGTGGAAGGCGGCCAGCCGCTGAACGGCGAGGTCCAGATCTCCGGTGCCAAGAACGCGGTCCTGCCGATCCTGTGCGCCACGCTGCTGGCGGACGAGCCGGTCGAGATCAGCAACGTCCCGCACCTGCACGATGTGGTGACCACGGCCAAGCTGCTGGCCGGCCTGGGCGCGGGCATCACCATCGACCAGGGCACCATCGGCCGCGGCAGCGAGAGCGGCGTGATCGTCGATCCGCGCAGCGTCAACAGCCATGTCGCTCCGTACGAGCTGGTCAAGACCATGCGTGCGTCGGTGCTGGTGCTCGGCCCGCTGCTGGCCAAGTACGGCGATGCGGAAGTCTCGCTGCCGGGCGGCTGCGCGATCGGCTCGCGTCCGGTCGACCTGCATATCAAGGGCCTGCAGGCGCTGGGCGCCGAGATCAACGTCGACCATGGCTTCATCAAGGCCACCGCGAGGCGCCTGAAGGGCGCGCGCCACGTGTTCGAAATGGTGAGTGTCGGCGCGACCGAGAACGTGCTGATGGCGGCGACGCTCGCGCAGGGCACGACCGTGCTCGAGAACGCGGCGATGGAGCCCGAAATCGTCGACCTGGCCGAATGCCTCAAGGCCATGGGCGCGAAGATCGAAGGCGCCGGCACCGGCAAGATCGTGATCGAAGGCGTGGAGCGCCTGCACGGCGGCAAGCATTCGGTCGTCGCCGACCGCATCGAAACCGGCACCTTCCTGGTGGCCGGCGCCATGACCGGCGGCCGCGTGGTCGCGCGCAAGACGCGTCCGGATACGCTCGACGCGGTGCTCGACAAGCTGACCGAAGCCGGCGCGAACATCAGCGTCGACGGCGACCGCATCACCCTCGACATGGGTGGGCGTCGTCCGAAGGCGGTCAACCTCACCACCGCGCCGCATCCGGCGTTCCCCACCGACATGCAGGCGCAGTTCATGGCGATGAACTGCATCGCCGATGGCGTGGGCGTGGTGAACGAAACGATCTTCGAAAACCGCTTCATGCACGTCAACGAACTGCTGCGCCTGGGCGCGGACATTCGCGTCGACGGCCACACGGCGGTGGTGCGCGGCGTGCCCAAGCTCAGCGGCGCGCCGGTGATGGCGACCGATCTGCGCGCATCGGCATCGCTCATCCTCGCGGGGCTCGTCGCCGATGGCGAAACCATCATCGACCGCATCTACCACCTCGATCGCGGCTACGAGAACATCGAAGAGAAGCTGTCGGGACTGGGCGCGAAGATCCGCCGCATCAGCTGAGTTCGGCCGCTGCCCGCTGTAATGAACCCTCTGTAATGAAAAAGCCCCGCAATGCGGGGCCTTTTCGTTTACAGCCAGATCGCGTCAGTGCAGCGACTGCAACCGCAGGTCCATCTCGTCCTCGCCGTTCTTGCGGCGCAGGATGCGCGCCGGCACGGGCACGCCGTCGACGACCCAAAGCATTTCCTGCTTGTCGCCGTCCACGCGCGTGACCTTGGTCGCCTGCCGCGCCTTGCCGGCTACGGTGATCGTTTCCTTGCCGGTCACCTGGTAATTCAGCTGCTTCACGCGGCCATCGTCGACCATGCGATAGCGCAGCGGCTTGCCGGCCGCCACGTCACGCGCGATGGCGAGGTTGATCAGCATCGCGTCGAGGTCGCCGCTCAGCAGTTTCACCGGGCCGGCGCGGTCGGGCTTCACATCGCCGCTCCAGCGCGCTTCGCCGCGCGACCAGTCGTAGGTCGCATTCTTCTGCTTGTGCTTGACCAGCAGTTCCGAACTGTCGCTGTTGGAGATCGGCCGCCATTGCCCGTTGCTGTCCTCGAACACGGTGGTCTGGTTGAGGTTGGCCATCGAACCGCCGATGTCCAGGCTATAGCGCCAGCGGTTGGCGCCGGCCTGCGCGAGCACCATGCGGCCCACGCCCTGGATGCCCATGTAGTTGGCCTGGTACTCGGCGGTGAAGGGCTTCACCTCGGCGGCCGATACCGCCACGGAGGAAGCCACGAGCAGCATCGCAGCGGCCAGCAGTCGCTTCATGGAAAGAACCTTCTTCAACATCGTCATCATTGCGCTCCCTTGTACTCCACCAGGCGCAGGTCGTATTTGTCCTCGCCGTTCTCGCGTTGCAGGATGCGGACCGGCGTGGGGACTCCGTCCACCACCCAGATCACGGTTTCCTCGTTGCCGCCATGAGCGCGCGCGACCTTCATTGCGCTGTAGTCCAATTCACCGACTTTGACATCTTCGAGCTGGGTGGACACGTCGTAACGATGGTCGCGAACGCGGCCGTCGTCCACGAACCGGTAATGCATCGATTGACCGGGCTGTGCATCGCGGACCACCGCGAGGTTGATCAGCAGCCCGCTCTGGTCGCCGTCCTGCAGCGGCACCGGCGCGCGTCGCGACTCCTTCACGTCGCCGGTCCAGCGCGCCTGGTGCGAGCGCCAATCGTAGACGCCCACGGTCTGCTTCTTCGTGAACACGATCTTGCGCAGGGTGCTCTGCGCCAGCGGTCGGTATTGGCCCCCAGCGGCGATGTCGAACACCGTGCTCTGCTGGGCCGCGATGCCCGCCAGGCCGACCAGGCCCTCGGTGCCGCGGATATTGAGGTCGACGCGCCAGCGGCGGCCGTCGTTCTTGATCACCTGCATGACGGCGTCACCGAGCACGCGGCCGTCCTTGAACACCTGGTATTGGGCGATGAACGGTTCCAGCGGGCGAGCCCCGGCGGCGCCGGCCACGACGGCGGTGGTCTGCGCGTACGCAGGTGCAGCCAGGCAAGCGATCGTGCCGATCACGGCCATGGCAAAACGACGGGCGAACTTCATGCAACCAGCTCCTCGACCAGGCGATCGTCGATGTCCAGCTGCAAGGGTGATGCCAGCGGATGACCATTAAAGTGCACGCGATGTCCGACCAAGGCGACGCTTCCGGCGGCCAGCGCCTGCAAGGTGGCGACCAGCAAGGGATGCTCGCGTTGCAGGACGCGTTCGGCCAGGCGGCTTGCGTCGTCGCCGGCTTCCACCGCGACGCGCGCCTGCGCGATGACCGGCCCGCCGTCCAATTCCGCCGTGACGAAGTGGATGCTCGCCCCATGCACGCGCGCGCCCGCATCCAGCGCCTGCTGGTGCGTGCGCAAACCCTTGAAATCGGGCAGCAGCGAAGGATGGATATTGATCATGCGTCCGGCTCGTGCAGCGACGGCCGCGTCGCTGATCAGGCGCATATATCCGGCACACACGATGATGTCGGGCTGAACTGCTTCGACCAGGCTGAACAGATGTTCATCGAACTCGCCGCGCGAGGCGAATCCGCGCGGCGACAGGGACTGCGCGGGCACGCCCGCATGGCGGGCCCGCTCCAGCGCCGGCGCGTCCGGCTTGTCCGAGAACACGCCCACTACTTGCGCTTGCAGCGCGCCGCGCGAAATCGCATCGAGGATGGCGAGCAGATTGCTGCCGCGCCCGGAGGCAAGGACGGCGATCCGCATCACGCGAACGACGGCTTGACCGCGGGCTTGGTAAGCACGATGAGCGTGAATATGCCCAGTACCGTGCCGAACGGCATGAAGGCACAACTGATCGCGGCCATCACCAGGCAGAACGTGTAACGGCGTCGTTGCCGCAGGCATCGCCCTGCATAGGCGAGCAGGGCGCTGAAGGTCAGCCCGCACGCGATGAACACTCCGGCGAATGCGACGAAAAACCAGCCGAACAAGGCCGGATCCGGCTCGCCCGGCTTCGCATGCAGATCATTCATGTGGCCGGTGACCATGGCCAGGCCAATGACGAGGTGGATGACCGGGAAGAGAGAGAACAAGGCGCCCAGGCCGGCGACGACGTAATGGAAGATGCCCAGCAGGTCGAGATGCTGGCGATCCTGCGGCGAGATCGATTCGGTAGCGCTCAAGGCATGCGGCTCGCGTGTGGAAGGCGGGCGAAGCGGAGTCGGCGGACCCCGCGACGTGCTCAGGTAATGCGCAGGCGCTCGCCGTCGCCGGCTTCGACGACGTGGCCGATCTGCCAGTTGTCCAGGCCAAGCCCGACCAGATCCGCCTGCACGGCGGCGGCGTCGCCCGGCGCCACCATCAGCACGAAGCCGACGCCGCAGTTGAACGTGCGCCACATTTCCTCGCGCGGCACATTGCCTTCGCGCTGCAGCCACTCGAAGACCGGCGGCAACGGCCAGGCGGAGGTGTCGATCTCCAGGCCCAGCGGCTTGGGCACGACGCGGATGATCTTTTCGACCAGCGCGCCGCCGGTGACGTGGGCCATCGCGTGCAGGTCGTGCTTGCGCAGCAGTTCCAGCACCGGCTTCACGTAGATGCGCGTGGGCTCCATGAGCGCGTCGGCCAGCGTTACGCCGCCGAGGTCCAGGTCCAAGGGGTTGCCGGCACGCGCCAGGATCTTGCGGATCAGCGAATAACCGTTGGAATGCGGGCCGCTGGAGGCGATGCCGATGAGCACGTCGCCCTGCTGCACGCGGCTGCCGTCGATCAGCTTGGCCTTTTCCACGGCGCCGACGGTGAAGCCGGCCAGGTCGTATTCGCCCGGTGGGTACATGTCGGGCATTTCCGCGGTTTCGCCGCCGATCAGCGCGCATCCGGCGATCTCGCAGCCCTTGGCGATCCCGCCGACCACGTCCACGGTGGTTGCGACATCGAGCTTGCCGGTGGCGAAGTAGTCGAGGAAGAACAGGGGCTCGGCGCCCTGCACCAGCACGTCGTTGACGCACATCGCGACCAGGTCGATGCCGATGGTGTCGTGGCGGTTGAGCTGCTTGGCGAGGATCAGCTTGGTGCCCACGCCGTCGGTGCCGGACACCAGCACCGGCTCCTTGTACTTGCCGGAAATGTCAAAAAGTCCGCCGAAGCCGCCGATGCCGCCGCCCAGCACTTCCGGGCGCAGTGTCCGCTTGATCGCCGGCTTGATGCGTTCGACGACTTCATTGCCCGCGTCGATGTCGACGCCGGCGTCACGGTAGGTGAGCGGAGTAGGGTTGTTCACTGGAGGCGGGGTCACAGAGGCGATCGTGAGGCGGAAGAACGGCGATTTTACCAGCCGTGACGACGGCGAATGGACGTCCTGGAGCCCGTACGGCACCATTTCCTTCGATTCCGATGACCAGGGACAGCAATGGTGCGTGCATTTCGAGGTTTCTGGCTGGCCGCCCTGCTGCTGGTGAGCTTTGCCGCGGCGGCACAGCGCGTGGAAGGCGATCGTGCCGGCGCACAGGGCCCGTACGAGGCCGAAGTGAACGTGAACGGGCAGGGCGAGCCCGAGCGCAACACGGGCTTCGCACGCGCGCTGTCGACCGTACTGGGCCGGCTCGCAGGCATGAGGAGCGTGGCCGGGCAGCCGGGCGTGGGCCAGGAGCTGCGCCGGGCCAAGGACTATGTGAAGAGCTACGACTACCGCCAGGACGAAGGCGTGGGCCCGACCGGCGCGCCGACCTTCGGCACCACCCTGATCGTGCGCTTCGACCAGGAACAGGTGGACGACCTCATCGAAACCGTCGGCCTGCCGGTCTGGCCGATGCCGCGGCCCAAGCCGGTGCTGTGGCTGGCGATCGACGACGGCAAGGGCCCGCGCCTGGTCGGCCTGTCGCAGGCGAACGCCGCGCGTTCGGCGCTCAATCGCGCCAAGGAGCGCGGCTACGCCCTCGGATTGCCCACGGGCAACGCGGCCGAGCAGGCCAGCGTCGGCGCGATCTGGCGCGGTGACAACGCCGCGATCGCGCGCGCGTCCCTGCGCTATTCGCCGCCGATGCAGCTGGTCGGCAAGGTCTACCGCAGCGACGCCGGCTGGAAGGGCGATTGGACCTTCGTCGACAACGGCAAGGTGCTGTCCAGCTGGAGCACCACGGATACCGATGCGCGCCGCGTCATCGCCACCGGCGCCGACGGCGCGGCGGATGCGCTGACCAAGCGCTACGCCAAGCGCGGCACCGCCAGCCCCCCCGGCGTTTACGCCGTCACCTTCACCGGTATCGACAGCAGCGACGACTACATGCGCCTGGCCGGTTACCTGGACAAGCTCGGCATCGTGGGCAAGATCACGCCGCAGCGAGCCACGGGCGAGGGTGTCACCTTCGCGCTCGAGCTCACTTCGGGTCTGGCCGGCTTCAAGCGCATGACCGAGCGCGACGAGGTGATCGCTCCCGTCGTCGAAGGCGACGCGTCGGTCTATCGGTTGCGCTGATGGACTCGCACGCTTCCCTGCACGAAATCGCCCGCTTCCTGCGGCGCCTGCAATGGACGGCGCTCGGCCTGGGCGCGCTGTGGCTGCTGTGGCTGCTGGCGCCGGTGCTGACGCCGTTCGTGCTCGCCGCGTTGCTGGGCTGGCTGGGCGATCCGCTGGTCGATCGCCTGCAGCGCACCGGTCGCTCGCGCAATACCGCGGTGACGCTGGTCTTCACCGGGATGGCGCTGGTCGTATTGCTGGTGCTGGTGATCCTGGTCCCGCTGATCGAGCGTCAGATCGCCACGCTGATCGCTTCGATGCCGCATTACCGCGACTGGCTGCTGCTGACCGCCATCCCGTGGCTGGAAGCGCGCACGGGAATGCAGATCGCCACCTGGCTCGACTTCAACCATCTGCTCGAACTGATCCGCACCAACTGGGAGCGCGCCGGCGGCATCGCCACCACGTTG
Organism: Lysobacter terrae; assembly: GCF_054782215.1. NCBI lineage: Bacteria > Pseudomonadati > Pseudomonadota > Gammaproteobacteria > Lysobacterales > Lysobacteraceae > Lysobacter > Lysobacter terrae. The sequence continues at coordinate 218,421 of NZ_BAAGSX010000010.1, read as the reverse complement.
CTCGGTTATCTGTCGCGCTCGGGTTTCGCGGTGCTCGCGATGATTGCCAACATAGCGCTGCTGCCGGTGCTGACGTTCTTCTTCCTGCGCGACTGGGACCTGCTGGTGGCACGCGTGGCTTCGCTGATTCCGCGCGCGCATTTGGGCACCGCTTCGCGGCTCGCGCGCGAGTCCAGCGATGTGCTCGGTGCCTTCCTGCGCGGGCAGTTCCTGGTGATGATCATCCTCGGCGTGATGTATGGCCTGGGGCTGTGGGGCGTGGGGCTCGACCTGGGCATCCTGATCGGCCTGATCGCCGGCCTGCTGACCTTCGTGCCTTACCTGGGCCCGGCTAGCGGCATCATCCTGGGTTGCATCGCCGCGCTGGTGCAGTACGGCGATTGGGAACACCTCGCCGGTGTGCTCGTCGTCTTCGGCATCGGCCAGGTGATCGAGAGCTACTGGCTCACGCCCAAGCTCGTGGGCGACCGCATCGGCCTGCATCCGGCGGCGGTGATCTTCGCCGTGCTGGCGGGCGGGCAGTTGTTCGGTTTCCTCGGCATGTTGCTGGCGTTGCCGGTGGCGGCGGTCGCGAACGTGCTGCTGCGCTATGCGGAACAGCGCTACACGCACAGCCGTCTGTATGCGGGCGAAAAGGCCGTGAAGGCCGCGAGCATCGCGGCAACCGAGCCGGTCGCTTCCGCGCCGGCCGAGACCGAGACCGCGGAGCACGAGTCGAAGTGAGCCGTGGCGTGCAAGGGGTGCCGCAGCTGCCGCTGGCACTGCGTTACCCGCCGGACCAGCGTCTGGAGACGTTCGTGCGTGCTCCGGCGGGTGCGATCGAGCAGTTGCGCACGCTGGCAGGCGCGGGCGCGCAGGCGTCCCTCGCGCGCGATGCCACGTATCTTGCGGGTCCCGCCGGTGTGGGCAAGACGCACCTGTTGCTGGCGACTTGCGCGGCGGCCGAAGCCGCAGGCCAGCGCGCCGCGTATCTGCCGCTGATCGCCGCGGCCGGTCGCGTACGCGACGCGCTGCAGGCGCTGGAGGGCAACGATCTGATCGCCTTGGATGGCCTCGACGTCATCGCCGGGAATCGCGATGACGAGGTCGCCCTGTTCGACGCGCACAACCGCGCGCGCGCCGCGGGCGTCGCGCTGATTTATGCGGCACGCGACATTCCCGATGCCATCGGTCTGACCCTGCCGGATCTGCGTTCGCGCCTGGGCCAGTGCACGCGCATCACCTTGTCGCCCCTGGACGACGAAGGGCGGCGCGAAGTACTGCAACAACGCGCGCAGCGGCGCGGCCTGGTGCTGGAGGATTCCGCGCTGGATTGGCTGCTCAAGCGCGTCGGCCGCGACCTCGTCGGCCTCACCGCTTTGCTCGACCAACTCGATCGCGCCTCGCTCGCGGCGCAGCGGCGGGTGACGGTGCCGTTCCTGCGCGAAGTCCTCGGGGCCGACGGAGGACAACATGGCCGCTGACTTCTCGCGGATCCTGACGGCGTGCTGCGCCGCGCTGGCGCTGTCGCTGGGTGTGTCGGCTTGCGCGCCCGCTCCGCGCTGGTCGATGGCCGGTGTCCTCAATCGGGAGCAGGGCGCCGTCGTGGTCTGGCGCCAGGCCCGTTATCGCGGCGGCGGATTCAATGGCTTCGACAACGATCCGGTGGTCGTGGACAGCGCGTCGTTCCGCGCTACGTCGATCAGGGAAGCTGCAGTGGGATTGCACACCGAGGACATTCCGGTCGTTTATCGCTACGACTCTCGCACCGGCGCAAGTCCCGATCCCGATTTCGTGATCGGCGACGGTGGCCTCGACGTTGCCCGATGCCATGGTCTGCTCACGCAACAAGGCGCTTGCAGCTACGACATCGGAAGCGGGCCGCGCGTCTTCCAGGCAGGCGAACGCGGCGAGCGCCTGTCGCTCAACGGCAACGACCTTGTCGTCGGCGCGGAAAGCGAGCCCTGCACGATCGCGTTGCCCGCCCAGGCACTGGCGATCGATGCGAAGGGTGGGCCCTACGACCTGGCCGCGCTTGCCGTCGTCCGCTATCCGGCGCGCGATGTCACTTATCTCGCCGCGGCCGAGGGCCGCGTGTTGAACCTGTGGCTGGCCACCGGCTGCAGCGGATTCGCACCCGTGTCGTTCGAATATCCGGCCATGCGCGGCAGCGAGGAAGTGCATTCGCTGTCCATGATCGACATCGTTCCCTCGGCCGATCCGATGCGTCCCGCGGTGCTGCTGCACTACTACGTGCGCCGGCCTCCCGAGCGGCTCTACCAGGAGGAGCGGGTCATCGTGGACGCGGAAGGACGAGTACACCCGATACCGCAAGTGCATCCCATCGACATGATCGTCGGTTTCTGGCAAGGCGCCGCCAACCAGGTCCTGCTCTACGATCTCGGACAGATCACGCGCGAGGACGGCATGGACTTCACCCTTCTCGACACGACGACTGCGCAGACACGCACCTTGCACGTTTCAAGGTGAAGCGCGGGCGGCGCAATCCGCGCCGCCGCGCCCGACCGGAGCTTATCGAGCCGGCTTCGGCGGTGACTCCGGCGGCACCGGAATCACGGACCACACCACGGACACGATCTTCCAGCCGCCTTCGGTGTTGACCAGATGCCAGGCCTCCTTGCCGTAGTTGGTGCGGCGGCCGTCGGACTTGAAGCTGTAGTCGAACCAGACCGAGGCGATGTCGCCATCGGTGTCGATACGCACGTTCTCGAACGTTTCCTCGCTGCTCTTTTCGTTGGCCGCAATGCCTTCGATAAAAGTGCGATAGGTGCTTTCCGGATTGACCCGGACCTTCGTCGCCTGCGGATTCTTTTCGCGGACGCGCCGCAGGCCTTCGTCGCTCAGAACGCGCTGCCAGGTAGTGCCGTCATGCAGGAACAGTTGAGTGAAGCGCTCTTTGTCGCGCGCGATGATCGCCGTGCGGAAGGTTTCGACGACGGCCTCGATCTCCTTCTTCGCGCTGGCTTCGCGCGACGAAGTTGTCTCGCTTGCGTGCACGGCGAGGGGCAAGAGGCAGCAGAGCAGCAGGGAAAGGGCTTTCAAGAACGACTCCTTGTTCGAGAGGTCAGGAAACTTGGCCGGTTGAGACCGTCAACTCGGCATCGAGACGCGATAGACGTTCGGGCGTGCCTACGTCCGTCCAGCGCCCGGTGTGATGTTCGCCGCTGATATGGCCTTGCGCCATCGAGGCGCGCAACAGCGGGGCCAGCTTGAAACGCGGCGGTGTTTCGTCCGCGCCGGGCGCATTGCCGATGATTTCGCGCCAGTGCGCGAACAGCGTGGGGCGGTACAGGCCGATGCCCGAGAAGGTCAGGCGCGCCTCGCCATGGTCGAGCAGGCGTCCTTCGGCATCGAGCGCGAAATCGCCGCGGGGATGCTGCGCCGGATTGTCGACGAGCACCAGGTGCGCATCGCCATCGAGGCTGCGCGGCAAGTTCGCGAAGTCGTAATCGCTCCAGATATCGCCGTTCACCGCCAGCCAGGGCGAATCGCCTTCGGCGAGCCGGTCCAGCGCATGCCACATGCCGCCGCCCGTCTCGAGCGGCGTCGGGCCTTCATAGGAAAAATGCAGGCGCAGTCCCCAGCGTTCGCCGTCGCCCAGCGTGGCGGGGAACTGTTCCGCCAGCCAGCTGGTATTGATGACGATATCGCGTACGCCGATCGCCGCGAGCTTCTCCAGATGCCACGCGATCAGCGGCTTGCCGCCGGCGACCAGCAGCGGCTTGGGCGTGTGGTTGGTCAGTGGCCGCATGCGTTCGCCCAGGCCGGCGGCGAAGATCAGTGCTTTCATGCGGCGGCGCGCTCCATGGCGGGGCGGATGCGCGCTTCGAGCAGTTCGCGCAACGGCGCCAGTTCGGCGTAACGCGGCAGTACTTCGTCGAGATAGACGATGAAACGCGGTGCATCGGGCAGGTATTTCGACTTGCCGTCGCGGTAGTGCAGGCGCGAGAAGATGCCGAGGATCTTCAGATGGCGTTGCACGCCGAGCCAGTCCGCGTCGCGCTGGAATTGCGCCAGTGGCGGCACCGGCAATCCTGCCTGCTGCGCGCGCGCGTGATAGCGCGCCAGCCAATCATCGACGCGCGCGAGCGGCCAGCTCAGGAACGCATCCTTGAACAGGCTCACAGGGTCATAAGCGATCGGCCCACTGACGCAGTCCTGGAAGTCGAGTACCGCAGGACCGTCGGCCACGGGCATCAGGTTGCGCGGCATGAAGTCGCGATGGGTCAGCACGCGTGCCTGCGACAGCGCGTTGTCCATCAGGCGGCGTTGCACCAGTTGCAGTTTCTCGGCCTCGCCGCAATCGAGTTCGACGCCGAGATGACGGCGCAGGAACCATTCCTCGAACAGCCCCGCGTCACGTTGCAGCAGCGCCTCGCCGAATTCGCCCATGCCTTGCGGCGGCGCGATCTTCTGCAGCTTCAGCAGCTGACCCACCGCGGACTCGAAATGCGCATCGGCATTGTCGGCGTCGATCACCTGCGCCAGCGTCGGGCCGCCGAGATCCTCGAGCAGCAGGAATCCGGCCTCGACGTCCTGCACCAGCACCTGCGGCACGCGCACGCCGCCGGCTTCGAGCAGATCGCGCATGCGCAGCCAGGGACGCACGTCCTCCAGCCCAGGTGGGGAATCCATGACGATGCGGCTGCCATCGCGTGTCTGCGCCCGCCAATAGCTGCGGAAACCGGCGTCGACGGAGGCGCGCTGCAGTTCCAGCGCGGGATCGCCGGTGGCGGCGCGGGCCCAGGCGAGTCGAGTGGTGTCGCGATCGGAGGTGTCGGTGGTGCTCATGCGGTGCGTCTTCGGACCAGACGCGAAGAGTAACCGCAGGATCACCGGCTTGCTGCGACCTGAGTTTTTCCCTCTCCCCGCTTGCGGGGAGAGGGTGCCCGAAGGGCGGGTGAGGGGCGCGAGCGCAGCGAGCTGCTGTTGCTACGCCTCACCGGTCTCGTCAGGCGGCGGCCGGAGTGGCCTCCAGCGACGCCAACCACTCGTCATCGGAGCCTTCGCTGACGCCTTCGAACAGGAAGGTTGAGAGATAACGCTCGCCGGTGTCGGGCAGCATCGCCAGCAGCACCGTGCCTTCCGGCGCGCGCTCGGCGACCTGCAGGGCGGCGGCTATCGTCGCGCCGGCGGAGATGCCGACGAACAATCCTTCTTCCGTCGCGAGACGGCGTGCGGTGTCGCGTGCGACCACTTCATCGACCGGCAGGATTTCGTCGGCGATCGTGCGGCTCAGCACCGCGGGCAGGAAGTCCGGCGTCCAGCCCTGGATCTTGTGCGGCTGCCACTCCTTGCCCGATAGCAGCGCAGCGCCGGCCGGTTCGCTGGCGATGACCTTGAGCCCCGGACGCGCGAGCTTGAGCACTTCGCCCGCTCCCGTGATCGTGCCGCCGGTGCCCCAGCCGCTGACGAAGTAGTCGAGGCGCTGGCCGGCGAAATCGCGCAGGATTTCCGGCCCGGTGGTGCTGCGGTGGTAGGCCGGATTGGCTTCGTTCTCGAACTGGCGCGCGAGGAACCAGCCGTGCCGTTCGGCGAGTTCCTTCGCCCTGCGCACCATGCCGCTGCCGCGTTCCGCGGCGGGCGTCAGGATCACCTTCGCACCGTAGGCGCGCATCAGCTTGCGCCGTTCGATGGAGAACGAATCCGACATCACCGCCACGAACGGATAGCCGCGCGCGGCCGCCACCATCGCCAGCGCGACGCCGGTGTTGCCGGAGGTCGCTTCGATGATCGTCTGGCCCGGCTTGAGCACGCCTTTCTGCTCCGCGTCGAGCACGATGGCCAGGGCGAGGCGGTCCTTGACCGAACCGCCGGGATTGAAGGCTTCGTTCTTCGCGTACAGCGTGACGTGCTTGGGCGCGATGCGATGCAGCTTGACGATGGGCGTGGACCCGATGGTGTCCAGGATGCTGTTGTAAATAGTCATGTTGGGGGATCTGTACTCAAGAAGGGCAGGACTGAACGCAGCGAGGTCACGCAGCCTGCGCGAGGTGGGCGAGCGGATCGCATCCTGCGCCCGCTCCCGTTAAGGGTTCGCTACCGAACCAGTGCAGGCGCGCGGCGAGCGCGGCGACTTCACCGATGATCAGCAAAGCCGGCGCGCCCACTTCGTTCGAACGTGCAAGTTCGGGTAGATCGGCCAGGGGCCCGAGCACGACCCGCTGTTCAGGCCGCGTGCCGTTCTCCACGATGGCGAAAGGCGTAGCCGCAGAGCGGCCATGCGCGAGCAGCTTGTCGCGGATGCGCTCCAGACCGGACACGCCCATATAGAAGGCGAGCGTCTGCTTCTCCTGCGCGAGCGCGGCCCAGTCGAAGGCGTCGCTGTCGTCCTGGGTATGCGCGGTGATGAAGCGCACCGACTGCGCGTGTTCGCGATGGGTAAGTGGAATGCCCGCATAGGCGCCGCAGGCGATCGCGGCGGTGATGCCGGGCACGACTTCGAAGCCGATGCCGTGCGCGCGCAGCACTTCCAGTTCTTCGCCGCCGCGGCCGAACACGAACGGATCGCCGCCCTTGAGCCGCACCACGCGCTTGCCCGAGCGCGCGTGGTCCACCAGCAGTTGGTGAATGCGTTCCTGGGTGGCGTGATGGTCTCCACCGACGCGCTTGCCGACTTCGATGAACTCCGCGTCGCGGCGCGCCAGTGCGAGCACCTCGGTGCTGACCAGGCGGTCGTAGAGGATCACGTCGGCTTCGTTGAGCACGCGCAGGGCGCGCAGCGTCAGCAGGCCCGGGTCGCCCGGACCGGCGCCGACCAGTGCCACGCTGCCGGCCAAAGTCGATTGCGGTTGTTCGAGCGCGGCGATGAATTCGCGCCGCGCCTTGGCGGTATGTCCTTGCCGCAGCAGGCCGGGAATCGCGCCCTGCAGCACGCGATCGAAGAAGCGCCGCCGCGCCGCCAGGTCGGGCAGGCGGGTGCGGATGCGGTCGCGCGCCTGCGTGAGCAGATCGGCGAGCGCACCGAGCGACTCGTCGAACTGGCGCTCCAGCTGCTCGCGCAGGTGCCGCGCCAGCATCGGTGCGCTGCCGCCGCTGGAAATGGCGATCTGCACGGCGCCGCGTTCGACCCGTGCGGGCAGGTGGACGCTCGAGAGTTCCGCGTCGTCGACCACGTTCGCCCAGATGCGCTGTGCCTCCGCCGCGGCGGCGACGTGCCCGTTCACCTCCGCATCGTCGGTCGCGGCAACGACCAGCCATACGTCCTTCAGCCAGGCGGCATCGAAGCTGCCACGGAGCACCTCGATCCGGCCCTGGGCGGCCAGCTCGGCCAGATCCGGGTCCAGTTCGGTCGCGCCGACCCGGATCCGCGCGCCCGTGGGCAGCAGGGCCTGGACCTTGCGGCGGGCCACGGCGCCACCGCCAACCACCAGGACGCCGCGGCCGGCGAGTCGGGTGAACAGCGGGAAGAGGGGAGGCGCGGACATGGCAGACGCTGATTGGGGGCGTTTTCGCAACCTAGCTTTCAGATCCGGGCGGCGGAAATGATCCCCGGCTGTGGCTTCATGCCTTCAGGGCATGACCGGCGCTGGACACCGCCCCGGTCATGACGTTATGGTCTATCCGTTCATCCGCATAAAGAGATACGAAAATGAAATATTCGCTGTTTACCTGGTGTCACTCGCTTATTTCCACCGTAGCCCCGGCCGCCGCCGCCACACCGCAACCCGACCGACCCCAGACACCGCCATGACCCTCACGCAGCTCCGTTATTTCGCCGCGATCGCCGATTCCGGCCTGAACATCACGCTTGCCGCCGAGCGCGTCCACGCCACGCAGCCCGGCCTGTCCAAGCAACTCAAGCAACTCGAGGAAGAACTCGGCTTCCTGCTGTTCGCACGCAAAGGCCGCAGCCTCGAAAGCATCACCCCCGCCGGCGTCCAGGTCCTCGCGCACGCGCGCCGCCTGCTCGCGGAAGCCGCCAACATCCGCTCCTACGCCGCCAACCAGCGCCGCGATGGTCACGGTCGCCTCGTGCTCGCCACCACGCATACGCAGGCCCGCTTCGTGCTGCCGCCCGCGATCGCGCAACTGCACAAGGTGTATCCGCGCGTCAGCGTGCATCTGCTGCCCAGTTCGGAAGGCGACGTGCTCGATCTGCTCGCCCGCGGCGAATCCGACTTCGCGCTGATCAGCACGGCCGGTGAAGTCCCGGCAGGCGGTATCGCCGTGCCGCTGTTCCGCTGGAAGCGGGTGGTGCTGGTGCAGCGCTCGCATCCGCTCGCGCGCACGAGCATCGCTCCGACGCTCGCCCAGCTCGCGGCACAGCCGCTGGTCAGCTACGAATCGTCGACGCGCCCGGAATCCTCGCTGCGCCGCGCCTTCGCAACGGCCGGCCTGGAGCCGCAACTGTCGATGACCGCGAGCGACGCCGACCTGATCAAGACCTACGTGCGTTCCGGCCTCGGCGTCGGCCTGCTCGCCGAGATGGCGGTCAATCAGCGCGAAGACACCGACCTGGTTGCGTTGCCCGCACCGGACGCCATCCCCGAATGCATCGCCTGGGCCGTGCTACCGCGCGAACGCGTGTTGCGCGACTACACGATCGAGCTGCTGCATGCGCTCGCACCGCAGATCGACCAGCGCGACTTGCAGCGCGTCCTCGCCGGCAATCAGGAAGCCGACTGGCCGGAACCGCCGAGCTGGTCGGAACTGAGTGAGACGCTGAAGCAGGCCGCCTGATTCCTGATTCCTTCTCCCCGCTTGCGGGGAGAAGGTGGTGCGAAGCACCGGATGAGCGACGGCGCCGGTTGGCCATCCACTGCGATTCTCCTTCTCCCCGCTTGCGGGGAGAAGGTGGTGCGAAGCACCGGATGAGGGGCGGCTTTTGCTTCAAGCCGCCTGGCTGTTGTCCCAATCGTCGTGCAACCCGCACTCGCGCTTGAGGCCGAAGAAGCGCGTGTCTTCCGCGTTCATGCCTTCCTCCAGCCGCCGCGTCGTATGCACGTCGCCGATGGAGACGTAGCCCTGATGCCACAGCGGGTGGTACGGCAGGTCGTGCCGCTGCAGGTAGTTCCACACGTCGCGGTCGCTCCAGTCGGCGAGCGGGTGCAGCTTCCAGCGGCCGTCGTGCAGCTGCAGGAACGGCGTCTCCGCGCGGCTGCGCGATTGCGAGCGGCGAATCCCGGAGATCCACGTGCGCGCGCCGAGTTCACGCAACGCGCGCTGCATGGGTTCGACCTTGCGCACGCGGTTGTAGCGGTCGAGGCCGTCCACGCCCTGTTCCCACAACTTGCCCAGGCGCGCTTCCATCCAGGCGATGCCGATCTGCGGGCGATACACCTTGAGATTGAGCGACAGCCGCTCGGTGAGTTCATCGACGAAGCGGTAGGTCTCCGGGAAGAGATAGCCCGTGTCGATCAGGACCACCGGAATATCGGGTTGCTGGCGCGTCACCATGTGCAGCGACACCGCCGCCTGCGCACCGAAGCTCGACGACAGCGCGTGGCCGCCGGCGAGGTTGGCCAGGCCCCAAGCGACACGGTCTTGCGCCGAACGCGTCGACAGCCATTGGTTGAGTTCATCCAGCGAGCGCGGCGACTCGGCGGCGGTAATGGGATCGGGCGGGCTCATGCGACCAGTTCCAGTTGCAGTGACTTGCCGGCGACGACGCCCGTGCGGACGAGAAAGTCGCCGAAGTGTTCGCCGCTTTCGCGAGCGGAGGCGTATTGCGCGAGCAGCGGGTCGAGCGCGGCGAGGATCGCCGCTTCGTCGATGTTTTCGCGATACAGGGTGTTGAGGCGTTCGCCCTTGTGCGAGGCGCCGAGCATCAGGTTGTAGCGGCCGGGTGCCTTGCCCACCAGCGCGATCTCGCCCAGGTACGGGCGCGAGCAGCCGTTCGGGCAGCCGCTGATGCGCAGGTTGATCGGTGTGTCGCGCAGGCCGTGCGCTTCCAACTGTGCTTCGAAACGCGACAGGAAATCCGGCAGGTAGCGTTCGGCTTCCGCCATCGCCAAGCCGCAGGTCGGCAACGCGACGCAGGCGATCGCGTTGAGGCGCACCGGTGCGGCGCGCGCGTGCTCGCCCAGGCCATGCGAGGCGACGATCGAATCGATGTGCCAACGCTGGTCCGCGGGCACGTTGGCGATCACCAGGTTCTGGTTCGCCGTCATGCGGAATTCGGGCGCCTGCTCGCTACCCTCGATCTGCAGCAGCGTCTTTGCCACTTCGCGGAGCCCCGACAGATGCGGCTGCTCGCGATCCCAGATGCGGCCCGCGACGATGCGCAGCGTCAGGTGCCACAGGCCGTTGTCGCCCTGCAGCCAGCCGAAGCGATCGCCGTTGTGGACGAAGTCGAAGCGCCGCGCCGGGGGGAGGGAGAAACCGGCGCGGCGCTCCACTTCAGCCTTGAAGGCAGCGAGCCCGCGATCGTCGATCGTGTACTTCAATCGCGCGCGTTTGCGCACGACGCGGTTGCCCCAGTCGCGCTGCGTGGTGATCACGGCTTCGGCGACGGCATCGAGCTGATCCGGGCGGATGAAGCCGATCACGTCCGCCAGGCGCGGGTAGGTTTCGGCATCGCCATGGGTCGCGCCCATGCCGCCGCCGACGCTGACGTTGTAGCCGGCGACCTGCCCGTCTTCGAGGATCGCGATGAAGCCCAGGTCCTGCGCGAACACGTCGACGTCGTTGTACGGCGGAATGGCGAAGCCGATCTTGAACTTGCGCGGCAGGTAGGCCTCGCCGTAGATGCGCTCCTCTTCCTCGCCGCTGCCGGCGACACGTTCCTCGTCCAGCCAGATCTCGTAGTAGGCGCGCGTATTCGGCAGCAGGCGCGTGGACAGCGCCGCGGCTTGCGCATGCACGAACGCATGCGCCGACGACTCGTGCGGATTGGCCGCCACGGCGATATTGCGGTTGACGTCGCCGCAGGCCGCCAGCGTATCGATCAGCGCGGCGTTGATGGCCTGCATCGTCGACTTCAGCTCGCGCTTGATTACGCCGTGGAACTGGAAGGCCTGGCGCGTGGTGATGCGCAGTCCGCGCTCGGCATAAGTCGTCGCGATGCGGTCGAGCTTGAGCCACTGCTCGGGGCTGACCACGCCGCCCGGCGTGCGGGTGCGGATCATGAACTGGTACGCGGGTTCCAGCTTCTGCTGGCGCCGCTCCTCGCGCAGGTCGCGATCGTCCTGCTGGTAGCTGCCGTGGTACTTGATCAGGGTCTGGTCGTCTTCGGCCAGGGCAGCGGTGATCGGATCGGCGAGCGAGGCCAGCAGCGTGCCGCGCAGACGGGCGCTGGATTTCTTGATGTCTTCGACGGAATGCGTGCTCATTGCTTTGTTGCCATCAGTAGACGTCGCGCGAATAGCGGCCTTGCGCCTGCAGTGCGTTGAGGTAGTCCGCGGCGTCTTCGGACGACTTGCCGCCCTGCGCCGCGATGATCTCCAGCAGCGCGGCGTGCACGTCCTTAGCCATCCGCGTCGCGTCGCCGCACACATACAGGTGGGCGCCGCTTTCGAGCCAGGCGAAGACCTCGGCGCCGTGTTCGCGCAGTCGGTCCTGGACATAGACCTTGTGCGCCTGGTCGCGGGAGAAGGCGAGGTCGAGCCGATGCAGCTCGCCGCGCTTCAGCGCGTCCTGCCATTCGAGCTGATAGAGGAAATCGCTGTGCGCATGCGGATTGCCGAAGAACAACCAATTGCGTCCGCTGGCGCCGGTCGCGGCACGCTCCTGCACGAAGCCGCGGAACGGCGCGACGCCAGTGCCCGGACCGACCAGGATGACGTCGCGCGCTCCGTCCTTCGGCAGGCGGAAGCGCTCGTTGTGTTCGATGAAGACGGGTACCTTCTCGCCCTCAGCCGCACGCGCGAGGAAATTGGAGGCCGCGCCCCAACGCAGGCTGTCTTCGGATGGATGGCCGGTGGCCTCGTATTCGATATGCGCGACGGTGAGGTGTGCTTCTTCGCCGACCGCCTTGCTGCTGGAAGCGATCGAGTACAAGCGCGGCGCCAGGGGGCGCAGTGCGGCGACGAGCTCTTCGCCGGTCCAGGCCGCGGGATAGGCCTGGAGCAGATCGATGACTTGCCGGTCCGCCAGCAAGCGGGCGAAGTCCGTGGCGCGATCGGGGGCGAGCAGGGCGTTGAGCTCCGCGTTCTTGGCGTGCGCCGCGTGCGCCGCCACGAAAGGGCGCGACAGACGGGTGAGTTCGCGCCGCTGCGACAGCCAGTCACGCAACGGCAGGGTCTGATCGCCGTGGGCTACGGCCTGGTCACCGTCGAGTTCGAGCGTGCCCAGCACGGCGTCGACCAGGCGCGGCGGATTGACCGGCCACACACCGAGGGCGTCGCCGGCTTCGTAATGCAGGCCGGAGCCTTCCAGCGACAACTCGAAATGCCGGACATCCTTGCTAAAAGCCGCTTTGCCCCTGCCGCGCCCGGTGATGCGCTGGTTGACCAGCAGCTCGGCGTGGAAGGGATTGTCGCGCGTGTACGCACTCACCGCGGCCGCGAGCGGACGCAGCGGCGTGACCGTCGCCAGCGGAAGCGGTGCTTGCGGCTTCAGCGCTTCCTTTGCTGCCGCGAGGGCAGTGGCCAGCCAGGGCGTAGCGACGGTCTCGATATCGAGGTCGGCCTCGGCGCGTGCCAACCAGCGCTTCGCACCAAGCTCGGCCAGACGCTCGTCGAGACGGCGGCCGATCGCGCAGAACTGCGGATAACTGGAGTCGCCCAGTGCGAGCACCGCGTAATTCAGTTGCGGCAGCTGCGGCGCGCGCTTGCCGGTGATGAAGTCGAAGAAGCCGCGCGCGTCGTCCGGCGGATCGCCATCGCCCTGCGTGCTGATGACGATGGCGAGGTGACGTTCGTTCTTCAGTTCGCGCGTGGCATAAGCGTCGGCGCGTACCAGGCGCGCAGGCAGTCCTGCCGCTTCGACCTGCTGCGCGAGCTTTTCGGCCATGCGCTTCGCATTGCCGGTCTGGCTGCCATAGACGATGGTCAGCGGCGCCACGGGCAGGGCTTCGGCCGCCAGCGCGACCGTCGGCCGCTGCGCGGGCAGCCCTTGCGCCTTGGCCAACCCGGCGGCATAGCCGGACAGCCACCACAGGCCCGAGCCGTCCAGGCTGCCGGTCAGCTGCTCCAGCAGCGTCGCCTGCTCCTGGGAGAACAGGGGCGGCGCGCCCACCGCCGGCGTGCCGTTCGGCGAGCCGTTCTGGGCGGAGGCGGTGGCGGGCGAGGCGGACATCGTGCAGCTCGGGAAAGAGGCGATGCTGCGAGGCTAGTGATGCGATCGCGCGGCGAGAAAGGACTTCGCGCTATGCGCTTATGCCGAGCCTGCATCTCGCACGCCGGCGGGCGGGCGATAATGCCGCCCCGAGCCCAACCGGGCGCCCCGGCCCGATTTGCGTCACGATTGGGGTCTGTGAGTGCCCGCTTTCCGCTGACCCGCTTTTCCCTGATTGTCCGCCGATGTCCCTGCCGTCTCCGAGTCCCTCCGTCCTGAACGCTCTGTCCCTGAACTCGCTAACCAACAGCGGGGCCGCCCTCAGCCATCTCGACCGCCTGGAGGCCGAGAGCATCCACATCCTGCGCGAGGTCGCCGCCGGCTTCCGCAATCCGGTGATGCTGTATTCGGTCGGCAAGGACAGCTCGGTGCTGCTGCATCTGCTGGGCAAGGCCTTCGCGCCCGGTCGCCCGCCGATTCCACTGCTGCACGTAGACACGAGCTGGAAGTTCCGCGAGATGATCGCTTTCCGCGACCGTCGCGCCGCCGAAACCGGCGTCACCCTGCACGTGCACACCAACCCGGACGGTATCGCCCAGGGCATCGGGCCGATCAGCCACGGTGCCACCGTGCATACCGACGTGATGAAGACGCAGGCGCTGAAGCAGGCGCTGGACAAGTTCGGTTTCGATGCGGCGATCGGTGGTGCAAGGCGTGATGAGGAGAAGTCGCGCGCGAAAGAACGCATCTTCTCGTTCCGCAACGAGCAGCACCGCTGGGATCCCAAGAACCAGCGACCCGAACTGTGGAATCTCTACAACACGCGCATCCACAAGGGCGAATCGGTCCGTGTCTTCCCGATCTCGAACTGGACCGAGCTGGACGTGTGGCTCTACATCTTCCGCGAGAAGATTCCGGTGCCTTCGCTGTACTTCGCTGCGCAGCGGCCGGTGGTCGAGCGCGACGGTGCGCTGATCATGGTCGACGACGAGCGCCTGCCGTTGCGCGCGGGCGAAACGCCCGAGTTCAAGCAGGTGCGCTTTCGCACGCTGGGCTGCTATCCGCTCACCGGCGCGATCGAGTCGGATGCGGACACGCTGGAGAAGATCATCGCCGAGATGCTGGTCGCGACGACTTCCGAAAGGCAGGGACGCGTGATCGACCACGATCCTTCCGCATCGATGGAGAAGAAGAAGCAGGAGGGCTATTTCTGATGACCGCCGCGAACCCGCTCCTGACAGGCGATAGCGCAGCGGCCGCCGTTGCCGCCTACCTGCATCAGCACGAAACCAAGGGCCTGCTGCGCTTCATCACCTGCGGCAGCGTCGACGACGGCAAGAGCACGCTGATCGGCCGGTTGCTGTACGAGAGCAAGGGCTTGTTCGAGGACCAGCTCGCCGCGCTCGACCAGGACAGCCGCCGCCACGGCACCCAGGGCGACGACATCGACTACGCGCTGCTGCTCGACGGCCTCGCCGCCGAGCGCGAGCAGGGCATCACCATCGACGTGGCCTACCGTTTCTTCAGTACCGACAAGCGCAAGTTTATCGTCGCCGATTGCCCGGGCCACGAGCAGTACACGCGCAACATGGCGACCGGCGCCTCGACCGCCGACGTCGCCGTCGTGCTGGTCGATGCGCGCAAGGGTCTGCTGACGCAGACGCGCCGGCACAGTTACATCGTCTCGTTGCTGGGCATCCGGCACGTGGTGCTGGCGGTCAACAAAATGGATCTGGTCGGCTACGACCAGGCGGTCTTCGACGAGATCGTCGCCGGTTACCGCGAACTGGCCGAGCAACTCGGCATCGACCACATCACGGCTATTCCGCTGTCCGCGCTCAAGGGCGACAACCTGCTCAAGGGTTCGGCGAACACGCCGTGGTACGCGGGCATCAGCCTGCTGGAATATCTGGAGACCGTCGAAGTCGGCCAGCACGGCGGCGACATCGGTTTCCGTCTCCCGGTGCAATGGGTCAGTCGTCCGAATCAGGATTTCCGCGGCTTCGCCGGTACCGTGGCCGCGGGCAGCGTGAAGCCCGGCGACGTCGTCGTGGCGTTGCCGTCCGGCGTGCGTTCCCAAGTAGCACGGGTGATCGGCACGCAGGGCGATATGGACGCGGCCGTCGCCGGCCAGTCGATCACGCTGACCCTCGCCGACGAGCTCGACATCAGCCGCGGCGACGTGATCGCCGCCGCGCAGCGGCCGCCGCAGGTATCCGACCAGTTCGCCGGCCACGTGCTGTGGATGGGCGAGCAGCGCCTGCTGCCGGGTCGTCCGTACTGGCTGAAGATCGGCACGCGCACCGTCAGTGCCAGCGTCACCGAGATCAAACACAAGGTCGACGTCAACACGCAGGAACAACTGGCCGCCAAACACCTCGAACTCAACGAGGTCGGCTACTGCAACCTGCACCTCGACCACGCCATTCCCTTCGAGGCATACGCCGACAACCGCGAACTGGGCGGCTTCATCCTCATCGATCGCCAGAGCAACGCCACCGTGGCGGCCGGCACGATCGATTTCGCCCTGCGCCGCGCCGGCAACATCCATTGGCAGCACGTTGATGTCGACAAGGCCGCGCGCGCGCGCAGCAAGGCGCAGGCGCCTCGCTGCGTGTGGTTCACCGGCCTGTCCGGCTCCGGCAAGTCGACGGTCGCCAACCTGGTCGAGAAGCGCCTGCACGCGATGGGGCACCACTGCTACATCCTCGACGGCGACAACGTGCGCCATGGGCTCAACAAGGATCTGGGCTTCACCGACGAGGACCGCGTGGAAAACATCCGCCGCGTGGCGGAAGTGGCGAGGCTGATGGTCGACGCCGGCCTGATCGTGCTGGTGAGCTTCATCTCGCCGTTCCGCGCCGAACGGCGGATGGCGCGCGAGCTGTTCGAGCCGGGCGAGTTCGTCGAAGTCTTCGTGGATACGCCGCTGGACGTCGCCGAGCGGCGCGACGTGAAGGGCCTCTATGCGAAGGCGCGAGCCGGCAAGATTCCCAACTTCACCGGTATCGACTCGCCATACGAGGCGCCCGAGAACGCCGAACTGGTGCTGGACACGGTGAATGAGGCGCCGGAGGCGCTGGCGGAACGGGTGATCGCGCAACTGCTGGATTGAAAAACAAAACCCCGGCTTCGGCCGGGGTTTCGTCTTCCTGAGTCGAGGGTCATGCGGCCCTGGGCGTCTTCTTGCGGATGGCTTCGTAGATGAAGAGCAGGATGACGGCGGCGACTATCGCGCAGGCCCAGACCACGAGCGTGCCGCTCAGGTTGAGCATGGCCGCGACGCGGCTGCCGACCAGAGCGCCGGCGATGCCCAGCAGGATGGTGAGGATCCAGCCCATCGGGTCCGCGCCAGGCTTGAAGAAGCGGGCCAGGATGCCGATGACCGCGCCGCCGATGATGTAACCAATGACGCCTTCGAACATGGAGGTACTCCTTGCTGAATCGTTGGTTGGTGTGGGGCCGGGCCATCCTATTCAGCCTTGCGGGGGGCGGCACGCTGCGGTGCAGCGCGGGGGCGCAGGGGCCAACGAAAAAGCCCGGCCGGGGCCGGGCTTTTCCATGACACGGAGGGTGAATCAGCAGCAGCCGTGATCGCCGTGGTGCTCGCCGCCGGCCACGGCCACGACGCCGCGGGTTTCGCCGCGCTGGCTCGCCAGGTGGTGTTCGGCGATCACGCGCGACACCGAGGCGGTGACCCGCTTGCCCATCGGGATATGCAGGAATTCGTTCGGACCGTGCGCGTTCGAATGCGGGCCCAGCACGCCGGTGATCATGAACTGCGCGCCCGGGAACTTCTCGCCCAGCATGCCCATGAACGGAATCGTGCCGCCTTCGCCCATGTACATCGCCGGCTGGCCGAAGAATTCCTGGCTGGCCGTGTCGATGGCGTTCGACAGCCAGGACGACATCGCCGGTGCGTTCCAGCCGGTGCTGGCCTTTTCCAGTTCCAGCGTGACCGTCGCACCGTTGGGCGGATTGGCTTCCAGCGTCTGCTTCAGCAGCTCGCCGGCCTTCTTGCCCTCGAGCGTCGGCGGCAGGCGCAGGGACAGCTTCACCGCGGTGAAGGGGCGCAGCACGTTGCCCGCCGACGACAGCGGCGGCATGCCGTCCACGCCGGTCACCGACAGCGCGGGACGCCAGGTGCGGTTGAGCACGAGTTCGCTTAGGTCATCTGCCATGGGCTTCATGCCCGGCAGCAGCGGGAATTTGTCGAAGATCGCGGTGTCCAGCACGCGCGCGGCTTCCTTGGCCTGCTCCAGGCGCTCGGCGGGAACCTCGACATGCAGGCCGTCGAGGATGATGCGGCCGGTCTTTTCGTCCTCGATACGCGAGAGCAGCTGGCGCAGCAGGCGGAAACTCGACGGCACGATCCCGGACGCGTCGCCCGAGTGCACGCCTTCTTCCAGCACCTTGACGGTGAAGTTGCCGCCGGCCAGGCCGCGCAGCGAGGTGGTGCACCACAGCTGTTCGTAATTGCCGCAACCCGAATCCAGGCACACGACCAGCGAAGGCTTGCCGATACGGTCGGCGAGATGGTCGACATACGCGGGCAGGTCGTAGCTGCCGGATTCCTCGCAGGCCTCGATCAGCACCACGCAGCGCGAATGCGGCACGCCTTGCTGCTGCAGCGCCATGATCGCGGTGAGCGAACCGAAGATCGCATAACCGTCGTCAGCGCCACCGCGGCCGTACAGGCGGTCACCCTTGATCACCGGCTTCCAGGGGCCGAGGTCCTCGTCCCAGCCGGTCATCTCCGGCTGCTTGTCGAGGTGGCCGTAGAGGATCACGCAATCTTCGTCGCTGCCGCCATTGCTGGCCGGGATGTCGATGAAGATCAGCGGCGTGCGGCCTTCCAGGCGCACCACTTCCAGCTGCATGCCGGGGATGGTCTGCGCGCGCCCCCACTTCTCCATCAGCGTCACGGCGGCATCCATGTAGCCGTTCTTGACCCAGTCGGCATCGAACATCGGCGACTTGTTGGGGATGCGGATGTAGTCGACGAGTTGCGGAACGATTTCCTCGTCCCACTTGGCGGACACGAACTGCTCGATCTTGCGGCTATCCATCGGGGCTTCCGGCTGCGGACTTTTCGCGCGAAAAGCCCGGTTGGTTGGGGCGGGCAGTTTAGCGCAGGTGGGATTTTTCCCAGCGCCGGACGCGGTTCCGTCCTACCCCCGGGTGCGGCGACCGCCGCTGGGCCGAGCCGGCGGCGGCCGGGAGACTGGACACACCGGCCGGAGCGGCCGGCTTAGCCACGGACCGGACTACCAAGGACCGGATCAACCAAGGAGCCTTTATGAAAAAGATCGCCCTCTTGCTGCAGACCCTGCTTCTCGCCCTGTTGTTCAGCGGTGCGGCCCTCGCCGCCGAGAAGGTCAACATCAACACCGCCGACGCGGCGACCATCGACCGCGTGCTACTGAATATCGGCAAGAGCAAGGCCGAAGCCATCGTGGCCTATCGCAAGGCCAATGGGGCCTTCAAAAGCGCCGAGCAGTTGACCCTGGTGAAGGGCATCGGCCTCAAGACGGTGGAAAAGAACCGCGACCGCATCGTCGTCACCGGCGGTGCGCCGGCGCCTGCCCGCGCGCCCGCCACACCGGCGGCTCACCCGGCGCCCACCAAGCATTGACGCGGCGGGGGGCTGGGGCAGGAGGCCCCAAGGAGATCAGGCGCGCAGTCCGATGCACGGAACCGATCAGAACCTGCAAGCGCAGGCCTGAGGACAACGCGCAAGCCTGGACAAGGACGTGTCGCCGGCCGCGAAAGGATGCGAGGCCGGCGGATTGCGCCTCAATGGAGGAAGCGTCGGATCAAGCGCGTGGCCGGCGGTGCGGCCAACCCCGCTAAACTGGGGCATGCCCGAATCCGCATCCATCAGCCGCTCTTGGGTCATCCCAGCGAACGAATATCGCCGCGAACGCTGGCGCAATCAGATGGGCTGGACGCGTGAGATTTATCGGGCGCCGGAGGACGGCGATTGGAACTGGCGGCTGTCTATCGCGGAAATCGAGCGCGATTCCGCCTTCTCTTCGTTTCCCGGGATCGATCGCGAACTGGTGCTGCTGTCGGGCAACGGCATGCGCCTGCGTTTCGGCGACGGTGAAGTCCATGAACTTCATCCCCCGCACAGCAAGCTGCGCTTCGCCGGCGAGCGTGAAGTCACCGGCGAGCTAATGGATGGCCCGACGCACGACTTCAACCTGATGTGGCGACGCGACCGCGTGCAGGCCGAACTCTGGCATCGGCCGCTGGTGGGCCCCATGGTCATCTTCGCGGAGCCCGGGACCACATGGGCCGTGCACCTGCTCGCGGGCCATGCGCGCTTCTCGGATCGCTCGGGACTGCCGCCGCTGGAAGCAGGCGATACCGCGCTGCTGCAGGCGGGAGCCGAGCGCCTGCGGCATGTCATCGAAGGCGGTGGCGAACTCCTGCTCGTGCGCGTAAGCCCGCACGCCGACTGATAGTCAGCGGGGTCGGGTTCCGCTTGGACCCGAGGGCAGCGCCTCAGGCGAGCGCCGGCCCGAGCACGATCACGATCACCACGACCGACAAGGCGAGGATGCTGACGGCCATCTGTTTCGGCGTGCGTCCGCGCGCCCACATCCAGATGCCTGACAGGCCCAGCAGCAGCATGCCGATGGCGAAGCTGTCGGCGAGCAGGTTCCAGGCCCACCCGCCGCCCACGCCCTTGTGCAGGCGGCCGATCGCGGCAAGCAGCGAATGCGAAGTGCGCTTCAGCTCGGCCGTGTCTTTGCCCGGCGTGTATTCCAGTTGCCATGAATCGCTGGCGGTACCACCGCTCAGGTTCCATTTGGATGCCTGCTTTCCATCCTTGCGTCCGCCCTCGCTGGCCTTACCTTCCTTGCCGCCCGGCGGACCCTTGCGGATCACCTGGGCATCGAGGCGGTGGGTTTCACGCAGCCACAGCGACAGTTCTTCCGGCGACTTGCGCGCCGCCGCCGGAATCTGCAGCTCGACCCGGCCCGCCTCGTTGCTATCGCCTTGCGGCCAGGCGTTGTCGCCGAAGCGGTTGTTCATCACCAACCCGGAAAAGCCGTAGATGATCGCGGCCAGTGCACCCCATGCGCCTATCCACAGATGGATCTGGCGCACGAAGCGATAAGCCGTATTGCTGCGGCGGCGTGCGGCGAGGGCGGCGTCGTTGGCGGTCGTTGCGTTCATTGCGTCGGGTTCGAAGAAATCGGGCGGCGTCAGGTTTCGGCCCAGCGCCGCAGCAGGTTGTGGTACACGCCGGTGAGTTGCACCAGCGCAGGATGCTCAGGCACGTCCTGAGTGAGGCGGCGGATCGATACATCCAGTTCGAACATAAGCCGGCGTTGCGCGTCCTCGCGCAGCATGCTCTGGATCCAGAAGAAACTCGCCAGGCGTTCGCCGCGGGTAACGGGCGTGACCTTGTGCAGGCTGGTGCCGGGGTAGAGCACCAGATCGCCGGCGGCAAGCTTCACCTGCTGCGTGCCGTAAGTGTCTTCGATCACCAGCTCGCCGCCGTCGTATTCGTCGGGCGAACTGAGGAACAGCGTCGCCGAAAGATCGGTGCGGATGGGCTCCGCGCCGCCGCGCGAGCGGTCGTAACGCACGGCGTTGTCGACGTGAAAACCGAACGACTGCCCGCCACCGTAGCGGTTGAACAGCGGCGGATAAATGCGCTGGGGCAGGGCGGCGGAAAAGAACGTCGAATTGCGCGCCAGCGCCTGCAACACCATGCCGCCGAGTTCACGCGCGACCGGATCGTCTTCCGCGAGCTGCGCGTTGTCCTTGGCTTGCGCCGACTGGTAGCCGGCGGTGACGCGGCCATCGGCCCAGCTCGCCTGCGCCAGGCGCGAGCGAAAGTGCGCGACCTGTTCGGCGGTGAGAACTTGCGGGACGTGCAGCAGCATCGTGGCGCTTCCTTCGTGCACAAGCCCGTCGGAACGGGCTTGCGGTGGTGGGTGCCGAATTAGAACCTGTAAGCGGCGGTCAGCACTACCGAGCGCGCGTCGCCGGGCGTCGCCCAGCCGTTGTTGCGCACGCGGGTGTAGTACTCCTTGTCGAACAGGTTGTTGGCGTTGAGCTGCAGACTCAGGCTGTCGCTGACCTGGTAGCCGACCATCGCGCGGTGCGTGGTGTAGCCCTTGATCCAGCCGGCATTCGCGCCGGAGGTGTTGTACCAGTCGTAGCCGCTCTGGTAGGTCACGCCGTAACCGAAGGTCCAGCGCTCCAGCTCGTAGGTCGACCACACGCTGCCCGAACGCTCCGGCGTGCCGCTGATGGCACGGCCTTCGAACGGATCCGGGTTGGCGGCGGTGTTGTTGCAGGCGGTGCTCGGGTGCGCCTTGCAGAAGTCCGAGACGCCCTGCAGCACTTCGCTATCCAGCCAGGTCATGTTGGCGAACAGCGACCACGCATGGGTGAGGTGGCCCGCGGCGCTCAGGCTGATGCCGTCGACGCGCGCTTCGCCGTCGAGCTGCTGCTCGCCCAAGGGATTGTCGGGGTTGTTCGGATCCGACACGCGATAGTTCTGGCGGTCGTTGCGGAACACCGCCGCGCTCAACGACAGCTTGCTGTCGAGAATGTCCCACTTGGTGCCGAGTTCGATGTTGACGGCGGTCTCCGGGTCGACGTTGCAGTTCGCGGTGCCCGTGGTGCTGCTCGCGGTGCACGAGCCGTTGACGGAGGCCTTCGATGGCGTCTTGCTGTTCGCGTAGGACAGATAGACCGAGCCGTGCGCCGTCGGCTTGAACACCACGCCGGCGCGATACGAGAACAAATCGTCGCTGTTGCGCGCCGCAGGCGGAATGGACAGCACCTTGCCGATGTTGGTGTTGTCCGGGCGCGGATTGGCGGCCGTGGGCGCGGTGTAGGTCTTGATATTCCACACCACGCTGTCACCTTCGTTGTGCTCGAAGCGGGCGCCGAGATTGAGCATCCAGCGCTCGCCGAACTCCAGCGTGTCGAAGAGGTAGGCGGCCTGGTTGTCCAGCGTGCCTTCGGTGCGGCCGATCAGCGTCGGGTTGATCTGGCCGGTATGCACGTGGTTCGGATGGCTGATCGACGTCGTCGGCAGCGTGAACACGGTGCCGTCCGGATTGCGAAGCAGACTCATCGACGTCAGGTCGAAGGTTTCGTGCGAGAAGGAGACGCCACCGACCAGCGCATGTTCCACCGCGCCGGTATTGAAGTGGGTGGTGAAGTCGGTCTGGCTGATCGCGATCGCGTTGCGGGTGTCGCGCTGGTGCCCGCGCGGACCGCCGCTGGGGACGAAGGTGTTTGGTGCCGCGCAAGCCTGGCCGTTGGCCGGATTCACGCCATTGGCCAGACACCACGTGCCTTGCGGTGCATCGACGACGCTGAGCTGGTCGACCTGCTGGAAGCGGGCCAGGCTGCGCAAGGTGGAGGTTTCGCCGATGTCCTTTTCGAACACGCCGGTCAGCATGTCGACGTCGATTTCCTGCTTGTCGAGATTGCTGTAGCCGTAATAGTGCGAGCGGTCCGCACCCGGCAGCGGGCCGCCGAAGGCGCTGAAATACGGCACGCCGTATTGCGGCGTGTTGTCGTCGTGCTGGTGGAGGTAGCTCAGGCTGAAACGTGTATCGGTGCCCAGGCCGAACACGATCGACGGCGCGATGCCCCAACGTTCGTATTCCTCCACGTCGCGGCCCGGCACGTCGTTGCGATGGACCATCGCATTGAGGCGGACGGCGGTGCCGTTGTCGAGCTCGTGGTTGGTGTCCACGGAAATACGACCATAGTTGTCGGTGCCGGCGCTGCCCTGCAGCAGGGTGAAGTCGCCGCTGCGCGCGTGCTTGCTCACCAGATTGATGTTGCCGCCGACGGAGCCCGCACCCGAGTACACCGAGTTCGCGCCGTTGATCAGTTCGACCGACTCCACGTTGAAGGTGTCGGTGCGGCTGTACTGGGCGCTGTCGCGCACGCCGTCGGTGGTTATGTCCGTGCTCGCGTTGAAGCCGCGCAGGGTGATGCTGTCGCCGTACCCGCCGCCGCCTTCGCCGGCACCGAAGGTGATGCCCGGCAGCGTGGTGAGCACGTCGCGCAGCGAGAGCAGGTTCTGCTCCGCCATTACCTGCTGGGTAACCACCGTGATCGTCTGCGGCGTGTCGATCAGCGCCTCGGTGTATTTGACCGAGCTCGACGTGGTGACGCGCTGGCCCTGGACTTCGACCTGATCGAGGTCGCGCGCGGAGCGCGAAGATGCGGCGTCTGCCGGACCTTCGGCCAGGGCATTGAAGCTGAGGGCGAACGACAGGGCGGCCGTGAGCGGGCTCACGGCGGGGAGGCGGTGACGGGGCATGACTTCCTGAAGAAATACGCGGCTTCATTGCCGCTTCAGGCCCGCATGTTAATGAGAGCGATTCGCATTTACAAGCAGCTGAACAGCAGCGGGCTATTGCCGCAAACCGATTTCACCCGGGAAACGATGGATCAGCTGCGATCGTCGCGCGTCCAGACGCCGGTTTCGTCGACCTTGACCGGAAACTTCACCACCGGCGCATAGGCCGGCGCGCACAGCGGACGCCCGTCGCGCACGTCGAACTTGGCGCCATGCAATGCGCATTCGATGGTGGCTTCGTCGCCGTCGAAGTGACCCGCGGATAGCTCGAAGTCCTCGTGCGAGCACTTGTCTTCCATCGCGTAATAGTCGCCGTCGTAGTTCAGCACCAGGATGGGCGTGTCACCGTCCCAGGCGACGGCCGTCTCGCCGGGAAGCAGTTGCGACGCGGCGCAGACGAATACCCAATCACCCATTGCGTGTTCCTTCGTTGACGGCCGAATCAGAGGGTCTTTTCGAGCACTTCGAAGCGCAGGTCGTCGCGCTTGGGCATGCCGAAGCGTTCGTCGCCGTAAGGGAAGGGCTTCTTGATGCCGGTACGGCGGTAGCCGCGGCGCTCGTAGAAGGCGATGAGCTCGTCGCGGATGTCGATGACGGTCATGCGCATGGCCGGCAGCTTCCAATCCTCGCGCGCCACGCGCTCGGCTTCGGCGAGCATCGCCTTGCCGATGCCGCTGCCCTGCAGATTGGGACGGACCGAGAACATGCCGAAATAGCCCGCGCCATCCTCGACCGCTACATGCGCGCACGCGAGCAGTTCGGTGGCACCGTCCTGCGCTGCGCGCTCGGCGATCAGGATGCGGCTGTCGGGCCGGACGATGCAGGCCTGGATGTCGTCGGCGCCGGTGCGGCGGCCGCCGAGCATGTCGGCTTCCGTGGTCCAGCCTTGTTTGCTGACGTCGCCACGGTAGGCGGATTCGACCAGGGCGACCAGGGCTTCGGTATCGGCCGGGGTGGCGTTGCGGAACTGGAGTGCGGTGTCGTGGCTCATGCGAAGAATCGGGAGAAATAGGGAATCAGCATCAGCACCAGCAGCACGCAGACCAGCGGGATGGCGATCAGCAGAATGAATCGGATCGCCTTGCCGGCGCGTCCTTGGATGGCCTCGGCGCGATCGTTGATGCGCTCGATGCGGGTCAGCTGTTGCTGGTACATCGCGATGTGTTCGCGCTGCAGAGCCATCGCTTCGCGCTGGTTGTCGCGGATCTCGCGCAGCAGGGCGGTCAGTTCGGCGGAGTCGGCCATGTCGGTGGGCGGCTGGGAGGTCGGCTAAGCGTAGGGCGGGCCCCGGCCCGCGACAATGGCCGCGGGTGCCTATGCCAGCAACTTGCGCACCTTGCGCAGCGCCGCCACGAACGCCTCGACCTCTTCGTGCGTGTTGTAGAACGCGAACGAAGCCCGGCAGGTCGCCGGCACGCCGAAGTGGTGCATCAGCGGATGCGCGCAGTGGTGCCCCGAGCGGATGGCCACGCCTTCCAGGTCCAGCAGCGTCGCCAGGTCGTGGGCGTGCGCGCCCTCGACGAGGAAGCTGATGACGGCCGCCTTTTCGGCCGCGCGACCGAAGATGCGCAGGCCTTCGACCTTATCCAACTCTTCGGTCGCATGCCGCAGCAAGGCGTGCTCGCGCGCTTCCACCTGCGCCATGCCGAGCGAGGACAGATAGTCGACCGCCGCGCCGAGCCCGATGAAGCCGGCGATGTTCGGCGTACCCGCTTCGAACTTGTGCGGCGCGTCGTTGAAGACCGTGCCTTCGAAGCGCACTTCCTTGATCATCTCCCCACCGCCGATGAAAGGCGGCATCGCGACGAGATGCTCGCGGCGCGCCCACAGCGCGCCAGTGCCGGTGGGGCCGCACATCTTGTGGCCGGTGAACGCATAGAAATCGCAGCCGATCGCGGCGATGTCGACCGGGCGGTGCGGCGCCGCCTGCGAACCGTCGATCGCGGTGACGATGCCGCGCTTGCGTGCTTCGCGGCAGATCTCGCGGACCGGATTGACCGTGCCGAGCACGTTGGACACGTGCGTCAGCGACAGGATCTTCACTTCCGGCGTCAGCAGCGCGTAGAGCGAATTGAGGTCGAGTTCGCCGGCCGCATTGATGTCGGCGACCTTGATCTTGGCGCCGGTGCGTTCGGCGACCAGCTGCCACGGCACGATGTTGGCGTGGTGCTCCATGCGCGTGAGCACGATCGCGTCGCCCGGTTGCAGGCGCGGCAGCGCCCACGAGTACGCGACCAGGTTGAGCGCGAAGGTCGTGCCGCTGCACAGCACCAGCTCGTCCGCGCGCACGTTGAAGAACGAGGCCAGCTTGCGGCGCGCACCCTCGTAAGCGTCCGTCGCCTCCGTGCCCAGGGTGTGCACGGCACGGCTGACGTTGGCGTTGTGCCAACGGTAGAAGTCGTCGACCGCCTCGATCACGCTGACCGGCTTCTGACCGGTGTTGGCGGAATCCAGATACACCAGCGGCTTGCCGTGCACTTCGCGCGTGAGCAGCGGGAAGTCGGCGCGCACGCCAGCCCAGTCGATGGCGGTGGCGAGCGAGGCGTTCATGCGGGCTCCATGCGAGCGAGGGCGGCATCGAGTTTGGTTGTGAGCGTTTCGCGCAGGGAAACGTCATCGACCACGGCGAGTGTTTCCCGGCAGAACGCCGCAGTCAGCAGCGCGCGCGCCTGGGCTTCGGGGATGCCGCGGCTGCGCATGTAGAACAGGGCGGTCGCATCCAGTTGGCCTACGGCGGCGCCGTGCGCGGCCTGGACTTCGTCGGCGTGGATTTCCAGCACGGGCTGGGTATCGATTTCAGCGCCGGCCGAAAGCAGGAGGTTCTTGTTCGACAGGTCGGCGACGCTGCCGTCGGCGCCTTCGCGGATGGTGATGCCGCCGTGGAAGGCGGCCTTTCCGCGGTCGGCGCCCAGGCCGCGCCACAGCAGTTCGCAGCGCGAGTCGCGCGCGGCATGATCGATGCCCAGCCGCGTGTCGAGATGGCGCTTGCCATCGGCGAGCAGTACGCCGTTGGAGATCACTTGCGCGCCTTCGCCCAGCAATGCGACGTTGAGTTCATGGCGCGAGAGCGCACCGCCCAGTTCCAGGTCGAGGCGCAGATAGGTCGAGCTGCGCGCCAGCACGGCGTCGGTACGCGCGAACAGCGCGGCATCGGTCGACTCTTCCTGCACGCGTACATGAGTCAGGCGTGCGCGCGCCGCCAGATGCACGTGGACCAGGCTATTGGCGAAATGCGTGTTCGCGCCGGCCGCGAGGTGATGCTCGACCACGGTCAGCTCGGCATCGCCGCGCAACTCGATGAAGTGGCGCGCATGCGAGGCCAGGTCGCGCTCGGCTGGAGCGCCAACGAAAACCAGGTGGATCGGCCGGCTCGACGCCGCGCCTTCCTCCGCGCGCAGAATCGCGCCGTCGTCGGCGAGCGCGGCATTGAGGCGGGCAAAGACCTCGTCCGCGCGATCGAAGCGACGAGCGAGGAAATTGACTTCACGCTCGTGGCCGTCGGCGAGCGCCTGCGACAGCGGCTGCAAGGTCACGCCTTTCGGCAATCCGGTCGTGTCGCTGTGTGCGGGATCGAAGCGGCCGTTGACGAAGACCAGGCGCGGCGCCGGCATGCCGGCAAGCAATGCCGCGTCCACCACCGCCGGCAGCGATGCCGACGGCGCGAAGGTGCGGCGTTCGAAAGCGCGCAGCGGCGTGTACTTCCAGCGTTCGCTGCGGATGCCGGGCAGGCCGTCGCGCAGCGCGGCGGTCAGTGCATCGCGGCGCGATTCGCCCAGACCTGCGGCCTCGCGGCTGGGCACGGTGTCGAAGGCCGATGCGAAGGAGTCGAGCAGGGCGCTCATGTCAGGCGGCCGCTCCTGGTACGGCATGTTCCGGCGCGGTACGTCCGGGGGCAACGCGCTCCTTCACCCAAGCGTAGCCGTGCTCCTCCAGTTGCAACGCGAGTTCGGGACCACCGGTCTCGACGATGCGGCCGTCGGCGAGCACGTGCACCACGTCCGGCGTGATGTAGTCGAGCAGACGCTGGTAGTGGGTGACGACGAGGAAGGCGCGTTCGGGCGAGCGCAGCGCGTTGACGCCCTCGGCGACGTTCTTCAGCGCGTCGATGTCCAGGCCGCTGTCGGTTTCGTCGAGGATCGCCAGCTTCGGTTCGAGCAGGGCGAGCTGGAAGATCTCGTTGCGCTTCTTCTCGCCACCGCTGAAGCCCTCGTTGACCGCGCGCTGCAGCAGGTCGTCCTTCAAATGCAGCACGGCCAGCTTCTCGCGCACCCGCTTCAGGAACTGCATCGAATCCAGCTCGCTCTCGCCGCGCGCCTTGCGCTGGGCGTTGAGCGCGGCGCGCAGGAAGTAGGTGTTGTTCACGCCCGGGATCTCGACCGGGTACTGGAAGGCGAGGAACACGCCGGCGGCGGCGCGCTCTTCCGGTTCCAGCGCGAGCAGGTCGCGACCTTCGAACTGCACCGAGCCTTCGACGATGTCGTAACCCTCGCGACCCGCGATCACGTTGCCGAGCGTGGACTTGCCGGCACCGTTGGGCCCCATGATCGCGTGCACTTCGCCCCGCTTCACTTCGAGCGAGAGGCCTTTGAGGATGTCCTTGCCGGCGACGCGGACGTGGAGGTTTTCGATCTTCAGCATGTTTGGTTCTCTGTTTTGTCTTTGTGGGCGATTCAGCGCTGTGGCTGCGTTCGCCCCTCATCCGCCCTGCGGGCACCTTCTCCCCGCGAGGCGGGGAGAAGGAAAATCATCCGACTGCGCCTTCCAGTGAGACCTCAAGCAACTTCTTGGCTTCCACCGCGAACTCCATCGGCAGTTCCTTGAACACCGACTTGCAGAAGCCGTCCACGATCATCGACACCGCGTCTTCCTCACTGATGCCGCGCGAACGGCAGTAGAAGAGCTGGTCGTCGCTGATCTTGGAGGTGGTGGCTTCGTGCTCCACCGTCGCCGAGGGGTGCTTCACCTCGATGTAGGGGAAGGTGTGCGCCCCGCACTTCTTGCCGATCAGCAGCGAATCGCACTGCGTGTGGTTGCGCGCACCTTCGGCAGTCTTCTCCACGCGAACCAGGCCGCGGTAGGAGTTTTGGCCGTGGCCGGCGCTGATGCCCTTGCTGACGATCTTCGACTTGGTGCGCTTACCGATGTGGATCATCTTGGTGCCGGTGTCGGCCTGCTGGCGGTGATGCGTCAGCGCGACGGAGTGGAATTCGCCCACCGAGTCGTCGCCCAGCAGCACGCACGACGGATACTTCCAGGTGATCGCCGAACCGGTTTCGACCTGGGTCCAGGTGATCTTGCTGCGCGCGCCGCGGCATTCGCCGCGCTTGGTCACGAAGTTGTAGATGCCGCCGACGCCGTTCTCGTCGCCGGGGTACCAGTTCTGCACGGTCGAATACTTGATCTCGGCGTCTTCCATCGCGACCAGCTCGACCACTGCGGCGTGCAGTTGGTTCTCGTCGCGCTGTGGCGCGGTGCAGCCTTCCAGGTACGAAACGTAAGCCTTCTCTTCGCACACGATCAGGGTGCGTTCGAACTGGCCGGTCTCGCTGGCATTGATGCGGAAATAGGTGCTCAGTTCCATCGGGCAGCGCACGCCCTTGGGAATGAACACGAACGAGCCGTCGGAGAACACAGCGGAGTTGAGCGCGGCGAAGTAGTTGTCGCCGGTAGGAACGACGCTGCCCAGGTACTGCCGCACCAGTTCGGGATACTCGCGGATCGCTTCCGACATCGAGCAGAAGATCACGCCCTTCTCGGCCAGTTCCTTGCGGAAGGTGGTGCCGACCGAGACCGAGTCGAACACGGCGTCGACCGCGACGCCGGCCAGCTTGGCGCGCTCATGCAGCGGCACGCCGAGCTTCTCGTAGGTGTCGAGCAGTTCCTGCGGCACTTCGTCCAGCGACTTGTACTTCGGGCCCTTGGGCGCGGAGTAGTAGCTGATCGCCTGGAAGTCGATCGGCGCGATGTCGAGCTTGGCCCAGTGCGGCGCGGTCATGGTGAGCCAGTGGCGGTAGGCCTTGAGGCGCCATTCCGTCATCCATTCGGGCTCGTTCTTGCGCGCGGAGATGGCGCGGATCGTGTCCTCGTCCAGGCCGGGGGGCAGGGATTCGGATTCGATCGCGGTGACGAAGCCGGCTTCGTACTTGCGGCCGAGTTGCTCGCGGATTTCGCGATTGGACTCTTCGCCAATGGGGACGGCTTGGTTTTCGATGAGTTCGGTGGCCATGTGGCTGCCTACTGAGTTGTTCGTTGCTTGCATGGAGGGGCCATGCGGTCCGGAGGGCGGGCTGGGCGCCCTACGTGGCGGCCAGGCGCAGGTCGATGCGCTTGGCCATGGGTTTGGGAGGCGGGGGCGCCAGCATCTGGGCGAGGGTGATGCCGCGCAGGGCGTCGATCACCACGTCGTTGATGCGATTCCAGTTGGCGCGCACGCCGCAGGACTGCTCGATGCCGCAATTGCCGCTGTGAACGCTGCATTCGGTCATGCCGAGCGGGCCTTCCAGCGCTTCGACTACCTCGATCAGGCCGATGGCCTCTGCCGGTCGCGAGAGCCGGTAGCCACCGTTGGCGCCGCGGGCGGCGCAGACCAGTCCGGCCTGCGCCAGCGGCTTGAGCACCTTGGCGACCGTGGGCGTCTCCAGTCCGGCCCGTTCAGCCAGTTCCGAGGCGCTGAGCACGGCCTCGGGCGCGCCGACCTGGTGGGCGGCGAGCACGGTCATGACCACGGTGGCGTAGTCGGTGAGCTTGGCGACGCGGAGCATGGGGGGCTGGGCGGGGTTGAATTCGTACTGGAATTGTACTGATTCAGGCCAGGCCAGTCGAGCTATGGCAAAAAGCGGGTTCGGGAGTGGCTCTACGCCGCCATGTCCACCATGACGGCATCCTCGCTTTCAAGCACAATCGCCGCCTTTCGCCCTTTCTGCCGGACCTTCAATGCCCCGCAAGATCGCCACCCGCCGTTCCACCATTCATGGCAACGGCATGTTCGCCGTAGCTCCGATCAAGAAGGGCGAACGCCTGATCGAATACAAGGGCCGCCGCCGCACCCACGAGGAAGTGGACGAGGGCGATACCGGCGACGTCGACTCCGGCCACACCTTCCTGTTCACGCTCAACGACGAGTACGTGATCGACGCCAACTACGAAGGCAATTCGGCGCGCTGGATCAACCACAGCTGCGATCCGAACTGCGAAGCGGTGCTGGAAGAGGACGACGGCGACGACCGCCGCCAGGACAGGGTCTTCATCGAAGCGGTCCGCGATATCCCCGCGGGCGAGGAACTGTCGTACAACTACGGCATCCGCCTCGAGGAAAAGCACACCAAGGAGCTGAAGAAGATCTGGGAATGCCGTTGCGGATCGCCTAACTGCACCGGCACCATGCTTCAGCCAAAGAAAGACAAATCCAAGAAGAACAAGAAAAAGGACAAGAAGAAAAAGAAGGGCAAGGGAAAGAAGGACTGATCCACGTCCTTCACCTGCCGGCGCCGGGTTCTCCCGGCGCTTCTTTTTTGCGGCACGTCCCGTGAAAAACGGCCGCGCGCCGCCGTCGCGCGACAGCGCTACGAAGGGATGTGAAGGCGGCCTTCACTTCGCCTCGTATGGACGATGCGCGAAGTAGGCAATTGGTTGGCATGACTTTCGCCATTCGGTAACGGCCGGAGTCGGCAATACCCTGCCGGCCAGGCGGGCAACTGTCCGGCCCGCGACGCCGCTTGCGGCGCCAGCCAATCACACCGGACCCTTCATGCGCGCAACGCTGACCACCGCCATCCTGGCCGCGCTCGCCGCGCCTCCTGTTTTCGCCGCGGTCGAGGTCGACGGCCGCATCGATCCCGCCGAATGGCAGGGCGCCCAGCACATCACCGATTTCCGCCTCACCCAGCCCTTGTCGCGCGCACCGGCGCCGCAACCGACCGAGGCCTGGATCCTCGCCACCGACAAGGGCCTGGCGATCGCCTTCCGCAACCAGCAGGCCCCCGGCATCGCGCGCACGCGCCAGCGCGCGCAGCGCGACCAGGGCGCGCAGGCCGACCGCGTCAACCTGTATGTCGACTTCGACGGCGACGGCCGTAGCGGCTACAACTTCACCGTGTTGCTGTCCAACAGCATCATCGACGCCACGATCACCAACGAAAACCAGTTCAACACCGACTGGGACGGCGACTGGCGCCACGCCACCAGCGAGGACGAAAGCGGCTGGTCGGCGGAAATGCTGATCCCCTGGCACATCGCGCCGATGCGCGATGTCGAGAACGGCACGCGCACGCTGGGTGTTCAGCTCGACCGCGTGATCGGCGCCACCGGCGAACGCGCGGCCTGGCCGGCGGTGAGCTTCCAGGAAACCCGCTTCCTGACCGCGCTCAATAAGGTGGAGGTGCCGGCGTTCAGTCAGTCGCTGTTGGCGATCACGCCGTACACGTCGGTCGTGTACGACAACATCGCCCACAAGGCCGACTTCGACGCCGGTGCCGATATCTTCTGGAAGCCCAACGGCCGCTTCCAGCTGAGCGCGACGCTCAATCCTGACTTCGGCCAGGTCGAGAGCGACCAGCTGGTGGTGAACTTCAGCGCCAACGAGACCTTCTTCAGCGACAAGCGGCCGTTCTTCACCGAGAACCAGAGCTACTTCGACGTCCCGTTCGGATCGCTCAACACCAGCAACAAGCTGATCTACACGCGCCGCATCGGCGCCAACGCGGACGACGGCAGCGGCGCCGGCGACGTGACCGCGGCGGTGAAGGTCAACGGCAGCCTGGGTGCGATGAACTACGGCGTCTTCGCCGCCACCGAGGCGGACGAAGCGGGCCGCGATTTCTATGCGGTGCGTACATCGCGCGATTTGGAGAAGCAGGGCTTCGGCGCCATGGTCACGCGCGTCGAGCGGCCCTGCTACGGCCAGGACGCGAACGGCTGCCTCGAGCGCGAAGCCAACGTCTACGAAGTCGATCACCGTTGGACACCAACGTCGCAATGGTCGATCCGCACCACCCTGGTGGGGTCGGACGTGGACGGTCTGGGAACGGATGCCTTCGGCCGGCCTGACGCTGGCGCGAGCGGCAGCGACATGGGCGGCCAGATGCGCATCGACTGGGACATGGGCGAGGGCTGGCGGCAGCAGCTGTACATGCTGCACCTGGGCGACAAGCTGCAGCTCAACGACTTCGGCTTCCTGGAGCGCAACAACTTCAACTACGCGCGCTACGACCTGGGCAAGCGTTTCACCAATCTGCCGGAGACCTCGCAGTACAGCGCGGCGGACTGGCATTGGGCGACCTCGCGCCGCGTCAACGACCATGGCCTGCACATCGCCGATGCCTACGCGATGAACCGCAACGGCCAGCTGCGCGACGGCGGCAACGATTTCTTCGAGATCGCGACGTGGACCTCGGGCCACGACGACCGGATCCTGCGCGGCAACGGCGTGGTCGACATGCCGGCGAAGTACTTCCTGTTCTACGAACGCAACCGCCCGCGCCAGGGCGACGGCCACTGGGAGTTCTACGGCAACACGCGCTGGACGTCCGAGGGCCTGGACACGCCGGGCAAGGGCCAGCTGCAGCTCGACTTCGAGCCGACGTATCACGTCAACGACCGCCTGCGCTTCTTCACCGCCTGGTACTTCGAACACAACCAGGACTGGCTGCTGTGGCGCGGCGGCAATCTGCTGGGCAGCTACGAGGAAGACATGATCCTGCTCAACGCCGGCAGCGTCTTCCTCATCAACGACAAGCAGGAACTGCGCGTCCGCCTGGAAGCGATCGGTCTGGACGGAAAGGCCAAACGGGCCTACCGCGTGGCCGCCAACGGCGAACCGGTGCCGTCGGCGGAAGCGATCCCCGACGTGGGCCTGCGCAACCTCGGCTTCCAGGTGCGTTACCGCTACGAGCTGGCGCCGCTGTCGTACCTGTACATCGCCTACGTGCGCGGCGGTTCGTTCTTCGAGGAACTCGAAGGCGGCGGCTTCCGCGCCCGCGACGAATTCCAGGACGCCTTCAGCCTGCGCGACAGCGAGCAGCTGCTGGTCAAGCTGTCGTATCGCTTCGAGCTGTAATTACGGCGGAGCGCTGGCGGCGTGCGCCGCCAGCCATGCTTCGGGTGTGAGAATTTCGAACAGTCCGTCGCGCCGCGCGCGGCGGGCCAGCGAGAGCAGGTGATCGTCGCGGCTCAGTAGCCAGCGCGCGCCCGCGCGGATGGCTAGATCCAGGAACTTCTGGTCATGCGGATCGCGGCAGCGCGGCGCTTGCGGCGGGTCGTCCGAAACATCATCGCCCGCCATGGGCAGGGCGAGCACGAGCGTATCGAAGCGAGTCTGCGCGGCTATGCGCATGCATTCGTCCAGTTTGAGCACCGGATAGGTCAGCACCCGCCGCCATTCCTCACGGCAGGCCTCGTCGGTGACGGCCGTGATCTGCGCCGCCAGCAACGCGCGATGCAGGCCTGCGCAGCGAGCGTCATCGAAGACGAACAGGTCCAGGCACACGTTCGTGTCCAGGACCAGCCGTGGAGTCGCCGACGTGCCCTCGCCGATGGAAGCGTCGCGGACAGACATGCGGCGATCAGAGGTCGTCTTCGCCGGGGAAGCTCACCCACAGTTCGCTCACCACTACCGCCTCGCCCTGCTTCGGGTAATGCGGATCGTCGCTGCGGAAGCTGGCGTCGCCAGTCGGGTAGTCGTTCTCTTTGGCGGCTTCGCGCGGTCCCAGGCGCCAGCTGCGGATCACCGGACCTTCGCGTTGTGCCGTCAGCGCACCGCCATGCAGGTCTTGCACGGCGCCGCCGTAGTCCCAGCCGAATCCGCTGAAGGTGATCGGCTTGCCGTTGCGCTTCGCCAGTTCCGCCAGCGTGGTGCCGATCTTGATGCCGTCACCCATGCGCCATTGCGACTCGGGCTCGAAGACGCGGACCTGCAACAAGCCATGCAACTTGTCGGCGTCCTGGAAGTACAGATAAGCGCGTCGCGTCGCGTCGTCGGGAAAGAGGATGACGCCGCGCGAGCTTTCGCCTTCGGCACCGGGCACGTCGCCGATCTGCACGTTCGCCGCGCCGAAGGTCTGACGCAGGGAATCGGGCGTGCTGTCGGGCGCGAACGAGCCAGGGAGTACCAGGCTCGCAGTCGCTTCGTCGGCTTTTGCCGCAACGGGCTGCGGCTCGGCTGCAGGCGGCGGTGCTTGAGCGGATGTGGGCGAAGGCTTGGCTTCCTGCGTCGTAACCGGGGCCGCCTCGCGATTGCAGGCCATGAGCAACAGCGCGCAGGCGATCGCGAGGCCAGTGCGTGCACGCCAGCTCGCCATCACTGCGTCTGCTCCTTGAGGTCGGCCGATGCGATCCGCCACTGGCGCTGTTCCGGCGTCGCGCCGTCGACGACGGCGCGGCGCAAGGTGTAGCGTCCGCTGAAGCGCTGCTGCGTCCCGTCGCGGCGCGTCGCGGTGATCGTCACGGGGATCTGGATGTAGCGCGAACCGGCGGCGGCATCGACATTGCCGGGCGCCTGCATCTCCACCGAAACACCCGTGGTATCGGCGAAGCCGGCGGCGAACTGCTGCGGCGACTGCCCGCTGGTGCGCCCGGCATCGGACCACAGTCCGTAGGCGCGGTTGAAATCGCCGCTGTTGATCGCGCCGTAGTAATCGCGGATGACGGTGACGGCATCCTCGGGCGTGGGTTCGCCGGCCACGCTGTCGACGGCGGTCGCGTCGGGCATCAGCGGATTGCCGTCCTCATCCACCGGAACGTCGGCAGCTTCCGTCTCCGGCGGCCCGACCGGGCCCGGACCGGGACGGGCCGGCATACCGGTCACGCCGCCGGACGTGCCGGACGGCGCGGGCAGTTGTTCGGCCGGGCTGCCGTCGGCCGCGGTTTGTTTCGCTTCCTTGTCGCCGCAGCCGATCAGCAGCGCGGGGAGCAGGAGCAATGCAATCAGGCGAATACGCATCGGGACGATCTTAGTCAGTTTGTATGGGTCAGTGGTCGAGGTGCACTACGACTTGGCCGTCTTCGACCTGAGTGCGGCCGATGCGGCGCGAACCCAGGCGGTCGAGCAGACTGTTGTCGAAGCGGTAGATGGGCTCGTCGCGCGCATAGCCGGCGAGCCAGTTGTTGAGCAGCGCGCGCGCCGAGCCGTTCATCATGCCGCCCAGCGCCGGCACATTTACTTCTTCGATCGCCGGATCCTGCAGGTGCAGGCCGTGCGTCGTCGTGTCGTAGCGCACGGCGCTGGTCAGCGCGAAGTGGCCGTTGGGCCGGCTGCTGTCGCTGCCGAGCGCGCCGACGCCGAGGTCGAAGTCCAGGCGCAGGCGGTTGTCGCCCTGCGGGATCGACAGGCGCGGATTCAACAACGTCATCGACACCAGCCCGCCGAGCTTGTCGTAGTGCTTGGGGAAGTTGCGGTTCAGCGACTGCTGCAGCTGCGGCTGAGTGAAGTTGACCTGGTTGCCCAACAGCGCGGTGACGGCGTTGAGGGTCGAGCAACCGGCGAGCGCCAGCAGCGCGCCGAGGCCGGCGATGGCGAGGAAGTAACGGCGAGCAATCATGGGTCTCTCGTCGGAATGGGGTGGGCTGACAATACTCGCGTGGTAATCGATCGCCATCAATTGCGCTGCTGTAGCGCCAGGCGTAGCCCCAGGCCAATGAAGAACGAGCCGAGCGCGCGCTGCCGCCAGAGCGCGAAGCGCCCACTGCCGCGCAGCTTGCGGCCGAAGCGGCCGATCATGACGCTCAGCATCGCGCTGTTGCTGAAGCCGATCATCGACAGCAGTGCGCCCAGTACCAGGAACTGCAGCCACACCAGCCCGCGCTCGGGATGCACGAACTGCGGCAGGAAAGCGAGGAAGAACAACGCCACCTTGGGATTGAGCACGCCGGTCATCACCGACCGCCAATAAACCCGTTCCTGCCCATTCGTTGCCGGAGCCGTTTGCGGTTCTACCGGCGATTCGGCGCCCGCGCGCCAGGCCTTGATGCCGAGCCACACCAGATAGACCGCGCCGGCGTACTTGAGGAATTCGAACGCGAGCGCCGATGTCGCCAGTACAGCGGAGAGGCCCAAGCCGGCCGCCAGCGCGTGGATCAAGGTCGCCGTTTCCAGGCCGAGGCCCGCGCGCAATCCGCGGGCGGTGCCGCCGGCGACGGTCTGAGCGACGATCCAGGCCGTGCCCGGGCCCGGGATCAGCACGAGCACCACCGCGGCGGCGAGATAGGCAAGCAGGGTGGGGGCGTCGAAGAGATGCATGCGCCCATTATCGCTTCGCCGGCCCTGCGTTGCCGGCGAATCAACCGCCGGCAACGCCCGGTTTTGCACTGCAGCGGGTCACGCCCCCCAGCGGACCCACCGCCGCAGTGCTGCAGCGCCCGCGCGGATCGGCGCGGGACTTCCCCCGTCAACATTCCACGTTGCAGCGGCGGCCGGCGAACGGCCGCCGGCGCTCACCCGGCCAACACGCCCATGCTGCTACCCATCACGGCCCAGGCGACGGCGGCGAGCAGCGCCGCGCCGAGCATGCTTCGGGACAGTCGTTCGATGCGGTCGGTGGAGCGGGTTGGCTTTCCGGCGTTCATAGGTCTTACCCCCTGTTGCGGGAGCGATGAAACGCTCGTCGCGCGCTGGGGTCTGCGATGCAAGTCACATGGTCGATGTGCGCCTGCGCCAGGAAGCGCAAACGGTGCAATCGATCACGCCACCCCCGCTCCTACACTCGTGCGCCCCGCCACATTTCGAACTTCATGAATAGGCCCGCCTGCCAATACTCCACGAACTGGTTCGAAGGGCAGATCCCCAACTGGCAGCGGTGGCTCGCCCCGTTCATGGGCAAGCCGGAGGTGAAGGCGCTGGAGATCGGCAGCTTCGAAGGCCGATCCGCGGTGTGGATGCTGGAGAACGTGCTGACCGCACCGGGCAGCACGATCGATTGCATCGACCTGTTCCAGCCGGCGGAAAAATTCGGCGACTACCACGAGCGCTTCCGCGCCAACACCGCACCGTGGCGCGAGCGCATTACCGAATACCCGGGCCGCAGCTACGAGATGCTCAAACAAGTGCGCGGTCCTTACGACATCGTCTACATCGACGGCTGGCATTCCGCGTTCGGCGCGCTGGCCGATGGAGTGATGACCTGGCCGATGTTGAAGGTCGGCGGCGTGATGATCTTCGACGACTACCTGTGGATCCCGCACAAGTACGGGAAGATTCCGAAGCCGTCGAAGCTGCGGCGCGCGTGGATCAAACTGCGCGGCGGCAACTGGCGCCGCGAAGCGGCGGAAGCGGCGATCGCGAAGGTGGCCGGTGAATGTCCGAAGCCTGGCGTGGATGGCTTGCTGCGCACGCTGGAGGGGCACTACGAATTGCTTGGCGATGACTACCAGCTCGCCCTGCGCAAGACCAGCGATTTCGGCAGCGTCGTGTTGGGTGTGGATACCTGAAAGCCCGCATCGCCGCCGTCTGCGGCGATGCGCGCCCAGCCCCGCTCAATCCTCTTCCGGCTTGGGCTTATAGGCCTCGACCAGTTTCTGCTGCACCTGCGACGGCACCGGCTCGTAGTGGCTGAAGTCCAGCGAATAGCGGCCGCGGCCCGCGGTGACCGACTTGAGCTCGGCCGCATAGCCCTCCAGTTCCGACAGCGGCACCTGCGCGCGCACGACGATCTCGTTGCCGCGTGCCGAATCGGTGCCGTTGATGCGCGCGCGCTTGCTCGCCAGGCCACCGCTGATGTCACCCATGTGCTGCTCGGGGGCGTTCACTTCGAGGTCGACGATGGGTTCGAGCACCTGCGGCCGCGCCTTGCTGATCGCATCCAGGAAGGCCTTCTTGCCCGCGGCGACGAAGGCGACTTCCTTGCTGTCCACACTGTGGTGCTTGCCGTCGTAGACGATCACGCGGACGTCCTGCATCGGGTAACCCGCGACGGCCCCATGGCTGAGGACCTGGCGCACGCCTTTCTCCACCGCCGGCATGAATTGCCCGGGAATGGTGCCGCCTTTGACCTCGTCGACGAATTCGAAGCCGCCGCCGCGCGGCAACGGCTCGATGCGCAGGAAGACTTCACCGAATTGCCCCGCACCGCCGGTCTGCTTCTTGTGGCGATGATGGCCTTCGGCCTTGCCGCTCACGGTTTCGCGATAGGCGATGCGCGGCGGACGCGATTTCACTTCCACGCCGTGCTTGTCTTTCAACCGGTCCAGGTTGACCCGCAGGTGCAGGTCGGAGAGGCCGCGGATCACCGTTTCGTTGGTTTCGGCCTCGTGCTCGACGGTGAAGCACGGATCTTCTTCCGCAAGTTTGTGCAGCGCCGTGGACAGCTTCTGCTCCTGGCCCTTGTGCGCGGCTTCCACCGCCAGGCCGAACATGGGCTTGGGAAAATCCAGCGGTTCCAGATGGATCTGATCCTCGTCGTGGCTGTCGTGCAGCACCGCGTCGAAATGCAGCTCGTCGACCTTGGCGACGGCGGCGATATCGCCGGGCACCGCCTGCTCGATCTCCACGTGGTCCTTGCCCTTGAGCTTGAACAGGTGCCCGACCTTGAACGGCTTCTTGCCGTCGTCTACGAACAGCTGCGAATCCTTCTTCACCGTGCCCTGGTAGACGCGGAAGATGCCGAGCTTGCCGACGAAGGGATCGTTGACGATCTTGAAGACGTCGGCGATGACGTGCCTGGACGGATCCGGCATCGCGTCGACCGCTTCCGGGCCGTGGCCGTTGAGCTTCTGGAACGGTGGCGGATTGGCTTCGGCGGGATTGGGAAACAGCTGCCCGGCCACGTCCAGCAGTTCGCGGATGCCCACGCCGCTGCGCGCGGAGCAGAACAGCACCGGCACCAGATGGCCTTCGCGCAGGCATTGCTCGAACGCATCGTGCAGCTCCTGTCCGCCCAAGCCGCCTTCGCCCTGGTCGAGGTAGTGCTCCATCACCGTTTCGTTGATCTCGACCACCTGGTCGATGATCTTCTGGTGCCAGTCGGCGACCGGTCCCAGATCGCTGCTGCCGCTGGTGTTGCCGAAGCAGTCGATGACCGACTGGCCGCCTTCGGTGGGCAGATTCAGCGGCAGGCATTCGTTGCCGAAGGTCTCGCGCAGTTGCTCCAGCACGCGCGCGCTGTCGGCATCGGCGTGATCGATCTTGTTGACGACGAGTACGCGACACAGGTTGCGCGCCTTGGCGTACTCCATCATGCGGCGCGTGCCGTATTCGACGCCGCTGTCGGCGTCCACGACTATCGCGACGGTTTCCACGGCGGCGAGCGCGGACAGCGCCGGGCCGCGGAAGTCGGGATAACCGGGAGTGTCGATCAGGTTGACGTGGATGCCATCGTGGTCAGTCGAAGCGATGCCGACGTCGAGGGAGTGCCCGCGTTGTCTTTCGATCGGGTCGAAGTCGGAGACGGTGCTGCCGCGTTCGACCGTGCCTGCTGTCTGGATCGCGCCGCCGGCGTGCAGCAGGGCTTCGAAGAGCGTCGTCTTGCCGGCGGCGGGGTGGCCTGCCAAGGCCACGTTGCGAATGTCTTGGGTGGAATAGGACATGAGGCCGTTTCTCCCGTGGTTGGGTACGAAAGGGCCGTCATGGCTGTCCGCGTCGGAAGCGCTGCCTTCCGAGCAGTCGCTCGGCGAGGGCGGTCATGGCGGTACCGGCGGTAGCCGGGAAGCCACCTTCCCGCAGTCGCTGCAGCCGGTCAAGGGCGGCCGGGCGTTCGCGGCGGCGTGGCAAGGGAGTGTGAAAACCTAACGCCGCTAGCGATACCCTGTGCGCCCCTCACGAAGGAGCACGGCCATGGGCTTCAAGCGTTTCGCGGATGCGGTCTGGGAAGGCGACCTGCAAGCCGGCAAGGGCAAGATGAGCACGCCGCAGAGCGGCCTGTTCGCCGACCAGAACTACTCGTTCAAGACCCGCTTCGGCGACGAGAAGGGAACCAATCCCGAGGAGCTCCTGGCAGCCGCACATGCGGGCTGCTTCTCCATGGCGCTGTCGGCCGTGCTCGGCAAGTCCGGCTTCACGCCCGACAAGATCGAGACCCGCGCCGAAGCCACGATGGAGCCCGGCATGGATCCGGGGCCGACCATCACCGGCGTCAATCTCGTCGTGAAAGCGAAAGTGCCGGGCATCAGCGCCGAACAATTCCAGCAGATCGCCGAAGCGGCCAAGGCCGGCTGCGTGATCTCGCGCGCGCTGTCGGTGCCGGTGACGCTCGCGGCGACGCTGCAGGGCTGAGTGCCGCGCGTGCGTCCACGCATCGGGCACGCGCTCCTGCTGCACGGCGCGGGCGGAGGCGGCTGGGAATGGAATCTTTGGCGTGGCGCGCTCGAGGCTTCGGGCATCCGGGTCGCCACGCCGGATCTAATCCCCGCGGATGCCGGATTGGCGACCACGACGCTCACCGATTACCGGCAGCAGGTGCTCGCCGCGCTGCAGCAACTGCCGCGACCGCGCGCGCTGGTCGGGGCGAGCCTGGGCGGACTGTTGGCGATGCTCTGCGCGGACCAAGCCGATGCGCTGGTGCTGGTGAACCCGTTGCCGCCACGACCGTGGGCTTCCTCGACGCCGGAACGCGCCTGGCCGCAGGTGGTGCCATGGCGACGCGATGCGCGGCTGGCGTCGACGCGGCGCGCCTTGCCGGATGCGGATGACGCGACGGCACTGTACGCATTCCGGCACTGGCGCGACGAATCCGGCCGCGTTCTGCACGAAGCACGCGCCGGCATCGACGCGATCACGCCGACGTGCCCGGTGTTGTGCATCGCATCGAGTGAAGACGAAGACGTGCCGCCCGCGCTGACGCTGGCGCTGGCCGCGGCGTGGAGCGCGGAGCTCGTGCGCGTGGATTCGCCCAGTCACGTCGGTCCCCTATTGGGCCGCGGCGCGCCGGCGCTGGCGGCACAGGTCGCCAGCTGGCTGTCGGCCAGGTAAATCGATCAGGGCCTGTGGCGTCGCGGCCGGCTGGATTCAGCCTGCATTGCCCGCCTGCGAACCACGATCCGCGCACGCCATATCGGCGTTCCGGAGTCACGACCATGAAGCGTCTGTTCGTTTCCACCCTGGCCCTGGGCCTGGCGGCCACCACCGGGCTAGCCTCGGCACAGAGCTACCGCTCCTCGCCGTACGTCGATGGCTACAACCGGAGTGGCTACGAGCAGGATGCGAATGTCCGTTACGACTACGCCCGCGTGGTCCGCGTCGATCCGGTGTTCGACTCGCGCTATGGCTCGGACTACGGCTCGTACAATCGCACCTCGCAATCGCAGCGCTGCTACCAGCGCGACACCTACGTGCGCGGCGACGGCTCTAACGATGGGTACAACGACGGTTATTACCGCAACGACGGCTATCAGAACGATCGCTACTCGAACGGCAGCTACGCGAACGGCAGCGACGGCTACTACGACCAGTACGGCAACTACCGCCGCCGCAGCGGCGGCACGCAGACCGGCGCCACGGTGGCGACGGTGGTCGGCGGCCTCATCGGCGCGGCGGTCGGCAGCCAGGTCGGCGGTGGCAGTGCGCGCTACGCAACCTCGGCGATCGGCACCATGGTCGGCGGCATGGCCGGCCGGCAGATCTACGAACAGAGCCAGCGCCAGCGTGACCGCGTCGGCACCGTGACCGTGTGCGACCCGGTCCCGGTCGGCAACGGCTACTCCAGCAACGACCGCTCGGTGAATGCGTACGACGTGACCTACGAATACGCCGGGCATCAGTACACCACCCGCACCAACTATCACCCGGGCGATCGCATCCGCGTACGGGTGGATGTGCGGGCGGAGTGAGCCTCGGTCGCGGCTTGATCGCTCATCGATGTATGGAAAGAGAAGGGGCCTTTGGGTCCCTTCTCATTTCGGCGTAGCAGGTTCGGCTCAATTGATCTTCAAGCGTCGCGCGAATGCCGTGTACAACCGCAACGGCAGGAAGCGCTTGATCAGCACCGCGACGCGCTCGATGCCGGCAATGGTGACTTCATAACGATCGGCCTCGACCGCGCGCCAGATCTTCTCCGCGCACACCCGCGGATCCATGCCGCCGTCGATTGTGATCCGACTTGCCGTAGGGCAGACCGCCGGGGCCGAGTGCGTTCACCGAGACGTTCGTGCGCACGAAGCCGGGGCAGGCGAGGGTGAACTTCACCCCGCGATGGCCCAGCTCGATGCGCGCACTGTCGAAGAAGCCGTGCAGCGCGTGTTTCGCCGCGGCGTAGCCGGTACGCCGGGCCATCGCGATGGTGCCGAACACCGAACTCACCACGACGACGTGGCCGTTGCCGCGCGCGACCCAGCCCGGCGCCAGCGCCTTGGTCAGGGCGATGGGAGCGAATACGTCGATTTCCATCAGCTGGCGGTACGCGGGCATGCCGGTGTCCAGCATCGCGGTGCGCTGCGAAATGCCCGCGTTGTTCACCAGGATGTCGATCGGGCCGAAGCAGGCGGCCGCTTGCGTCGCCAATGCCTCGGCATCGCCGAAGTCGGACAGGTCGACCGGTAGGACGGCCACGTCCTGCGGGCGGGGGCAGGACTGACGCACGCGTTCGAGTTCGGCTTCGCGGCGCGAGGAGAGCACGAGCTTGGCGCCGCGCTCGGCGGCCAGTCTGGCGAGGGCTTCGCCGATGCCGCTGGAGGCGCCGGTGATCCAGACTACTTTGTTGGTCAGTTGGGTCATAAGGCGAAAAAACGTCGTCGTTTGCCGCTATCAGCCGCCCGCGCGGCTTTGGGTGTGCCGGTGCTTTGAGTTAGTCGTGGGCGGGCCAGTCAATCTGGCCTTGCACCACATCGCACACCCGCCCCCCCGACCACACTTCGCCATCGGCATCCACGTGCAGGTCGATGATGGCGTCGTGTCCCACCTCGCGGCCCTGGCTGACCCGGTAGCGGCCGTCGGCACTGGGCAGCGCATCGCGCGAAGCCAGCCAGGCCGCCAGGGTCGCGTTGGCGGCGCCCGAGGCGGCATCCTCGAAGCGCGCGGGCGCGCCGACGAACGCGCGCACCGCGTAGTAGTACACGGGGTCGACGCTGCGGGCGTAGACGAACAGGCCCATGGTGTCGGTGGCCTGCGCCAGTTCGGCGATCGCGTCCCAGTTCGGCGTCGCGGCGCGCAGGGCGGATTCGCTGGCGATTTCCGCCAGCCACCAGCGGCGCCCACCGTCCATCAGCACGGGCGGGAGCTCACCCAGCGCCAGCCCTCGCAGCGCCGGCGCCAGCCGCGGATCCTCCGCCGAGGCGGTTTCCACGACCCGCGCCCTGGGCGTGCGCACGGCGATCGTGCGCTTGCGGCCTTCGCCGACCACCCGCAACGGCAGCACGCCGGCGATGCCCTCCTGGTACAGCAGGCCGTCGACCGGCTGGGCGAGGCCGGCTTCCAGTACCGCATGAGCGGTGCCGACGCTGGGGTGTCCGGCGAAGGGCACCTC
Source organism: Lysobacter terrae (assembly GCF_054782215.1). Lineage (NCBI taxonomy): Bacteria > Pseudomonadati > Pseudomonadota > Gammaproteobacteria > Lysobacterales > Lysobacteraceae > Lysobacter > Lysobacter terrae. The sequence goes on along the minus strand of NZ_BAAGSX010000010.1, from coordinate 174,528 downwards.
GCGGCGCGGGCTGAACATGCGGATGCGGTAGCTCGCGCCCGGCTGGGTCGGCGGGAAGACGAAGGTCGTTTCCGGCAGGCGCGTCCATTTGGCGATGGCCTGCATCGCGGCATCGTCCAGGCCTTCGGCATCGAGCACGACGGCCAACGGGTTGCCGTCGCCGGGGTTGCCGGCAAAGACGTCCAGCTGCAGATAACGACGTTTCATTTGGAGGTTTTCGTTGCACCGGCGGGGGGAAGGAGCTGGCCGCTTCGACTAGAATTGCGCCTTCGTGCGCGCGTGCAGTCCCGGTCAGCAACCGGAATTCTAGTGGCCTGTGGCGCGGCGCGGACATTTTCTTTCCTCATCACCTCATCGAAGGACATACATCAGTGACAGCGGGAGCGACTCCCTGGGTTGTACTCAAGTTCGGCGGAACCTCCGTATCGCGCCGCAATCGTTGGGACACCATCGGACGCCTCGCTTCGAAACGCATGGCCGAGGACGGCGCGCGCGTACTGGTGGTGGTGTCCGCGCTCTCTGGGGTGACCAACGAGCTGCAGGCGATTGCCAATGGCAACGACATCGCCGGCCGCATCGCTGCGCTGGTCGAGCGTCATCGTGCTTTCTGCGTCGAACTAGACCTGGATACCGATGCCGTACTGGGCGAGCGCCTGGCCACGCTGCAGGCGCTCGGCATCGACCCGCGCGCCACGCCGCGCACGCTCGACTGGCAAGCCGAAGTGCTGGCCCAGGGCGAGTTGCTGTCGTCGACCTTGGGTACCGCTTATCTGCGCACGCAGGGTCACGACTTCGGCTGGTGCGATGCGCGGCAGTGGCTCGATGCGGTCTCGCTGCCGAATGCCAGCGCCTGGGCGCAGCGCCTGTCGGTGAACTGCCGCCACAATGGTGACGCCAGTTTCGTCGAGCGGTTTGCGCAACAGGCGGCGCCGATGCTGCTCACGCAGGGCTTCATCGCGCGCCATGGCGACGGCGGCACGGCGATCCTCGGCCGCGGCGGTTCGGATACGTCCGCCGCGTACTTCGGCGCCTTGCTCAAGGCGAAGCGTGTCGAAATCTGGACCGACGTGCCCGGCATGTTCACCGCGAATCCGCGCGACGTGCCCGACGCCCGCCTGCTTACCCGCCTGGACTACGCCGAAGCGCAGGAAATCGCGACCACAGGCGCGAAGGTGCTGCATCCGCGTTCGATCGCGCCGTGCCGTGATGCCGGCGTGCCGATGGCCATTCTCGACACCGAGCGTTTCGATCTGCCCGGCACGCGCATCGACGCGTCCGCCGCGACGGTACCGGGGGTCAAGGCGATCAGCCGCCGCAACGGCATCGTGCTGGTGTCGATGGAAAGCATCGGCATGTGGCAGCAGGTCGGCTTCCTCGCCGACGTGTTCGAGCGTTTCAAGCGCCATGGCCTCTCGATCGACCTGATCGGTTCTTCGGAAACCAACGTCACCGTGTCGCTGGATCCCAGCGAGAATCTGGTCAACTCGAACGTGCTGGAAGCGCTAAGCGCGGATCTGGCGGAAGTGTGCCGGGTGAAAGTGATCGCGCCGTGCGCGGCGATCACGCTGGTGGGCCGCGGCATGCGTTCGCTGCTGCACAAGTTGTCCGACATCTGGGCAACGTTCGGCCGCGAGCGCGTGCACCTGATCTCGCAGTCGTCCAACGACCTCAACCTCACCTTCGTGATCGACGAGGCCGACGCCGACGGCATGCTGCCGCAGCTGCACGCGGAGCTGATCCGCGGCGGCGCGATGCCGGTGCTGGATGCCAGCGTATTCGGTCCGAGCTGGCGCGAGATCGCGCACGGCAAGGCCGAACGGGCCCCGCAGTGGTGGCAGCGCGAACGCAAGGCGCTGCTGACCCACGCGCATGCCGGTACGCCACGCTATGTCTACGACCTGGCGACGGTGCGCGAGCGCGCCCGCAACCTGAGTTCCGTTCCGGCCATCGATCGCTGCTTCTACGCGATCAAGGCGAATCCGCATCCGGCCATCCTGCAGGCGCTCGTGCACGAAGGCTTCGGCCTGGAATGCGTGTCGCAGGGCGAGCTCGATCATGTGTTCGCCACGCTGCCGGAGCTGTCGCCGCAGCGCGTGCTGTTCACGCCCAGTTTCGCGCCGCGGCGCGAGTACGAAGCGGCATTCGCGCGCGGCGTTACCGTGACCCTGGACAACGTCGAAGCCTTGCAGCGCTGGCCGGAGACGTTCCGCGGCCGCACGCTGTGGCTGCGCCTCGATCTCGGTCATGGCGAAGGCCACCACGAGAAGGTGAAGACGGGCGGCGTGGCGGCGAAGTTCGGCCTGCCGGTCGCGCGCTTCGATGCCTTCCTCGCCGAAGCGCGCAAGCTCGGCGTGCGCATCAGCGGCCTGCATGCACACCTGGGCAGCGGCATCGACGACCCGCGCCACTGGCGCGGCGTGTACGCGGAGCTGGCGGGCCTGGCCGACAACGTCGGCACGGTCGAGACCATCGACATCGGCGGCGGTTTGCCGATTCCGTACACGCCCGACGCGCAGGATTTCGACATCGCCGCCTGGCGCGCAGGACTGGACGAGATCAAGTCGGCGTATCCGCGCTATGGCTTGGTGATCGAGCCGGGCCGTTACCTCGTTGCCGAAGCCGGCGTACTGCTGCTCGAAGTCACGCAGGTGGTGGAGAAGGACGGCGTGCGCCGCGTCGGCTGCGACGCGGGCATGAATGCCCTGGTGCGTCCGGCCATGTACGAGGCCTATCACGGCATCCACAACCTCACGCGGATGGACGATGGCGTCACCGCCGCCTTCGATGTGGTGGGCCCGATCTGCGAAAGCGGCGACGTGCTCGGCCGTAGCCGCCTGCTGCCCGTGGCCACGAACGAAGGCGACGTGCTGCTGGTGGCCGATGCGGGCGCTTACGGCATGGCAATGGCGAATACGTACAACCTGCGCGCGCTGCCCACGGAAGATGTGATCGGATGAATGAAATGAGTGACTGGAAATTCCAACGCGACGCGATCAAAGCCTTCCGCTTCGTCCGTTGCACGTTCGATGCGGCGACGGGTGTCGCGCAGCTGGTGTACGCCTTCGATGACGGCCCGGAGCTGATCGAAACCGTAACCGTGCCCGGCGCGCCCTTCGCGCTGACGGAAGAACGTGCCGCCGCCGCAGAGCGCGCCTTGCAGCTGCTGCATCTGTTCGCCGGCGTGAGCTATTACAAGGCGGCGGTGCCGGAAGAGATCCGCATCGAATCGTATGCGATCGACGCCGACACGGCGGCGATGCTGGAGTCTTTGTACCTCAACGGTCTGGGCGAGTTCGCCTATCGCAACGGTCTGAACCTGCACGGCAAGATCCGCTTCCCGCACACGGCGACGAATCGCCCTGCGGCTTCCGCGCTGGGTTTGCGCGAACACGCGCTGGTCGCCATCGGCGGCGGCAAGGATTCGCTGGTCAGCATCGAGGCCCTGCGCAGCGCGGGCATCGAACAGACGGTCACCTGGATCGGTGGTTCACAGCTGATCCGCGCCTGCGCCGAACGTACCGGGCTGCCCACGCTCAACCTTGGCCGCGCGCTGGCGCCGCAGTTGTTCGACTTCAATCGCGAAGGCGCCTGGAACGGCCACATCCCGGTGACCGCAGTGAACTCGGCGATCATGGTCTTCGCCGCCGTGCTGCTGGGCGTGGATCAGGTCGTGTTCTCCAACGAGCGCTCGGCCAGCTACGGCAGCCTGATCGAGGGCACGGGCGAGGTGAATCACCAGTGGTCGAAGGGCTGGGCGTTCGAATCGGCCTTCGGCGACTACGTGCAGCGCGAGATCGCGGCCGATCTGCACTACTACTCGCTGCTGCGTCCGCTCAGCGAACTCGCCGTTGCCCGTCAGTTCGCCAAGACCGATCACTACGACGCGCATTTCTCCAGTTGCAACCGCAACTTCCACATCCTCGGCGAACGTCCAGCCAACCGCTGGTGCGGCGTGTGCCCGAAGTGCCACTTCGTGTTTCTCGCGCTGGCGCCGTTCATGCCGAAGCCGCGGCTGGTCGGCATCCTCGGTCGCAATCTGCTTGACGATCCTGCGCAGACCGGCGGCTACGATGCGCTGCTCGAATTCCAGGACCACAAGCCGTTCGAATGCGTGGGCGAGGGCCGCGAGTCGCGTGCCGCGATGGCAGCGCTCAGCAGCCGGCCGGAATGGCGCGAGGATGCGTTGGTGGAGCGCTTCGCGCGCGAGATCCAGCCGCAGTTGGACGCGGGGGAATTGCGCGTCGAACCCCTGCTGGTGATCGATGAAGAACATCGCATCCCAGCCGATTTGTGGAAACGCGTGCGTGCGCAATTCGCCGCTTGATATAGCCAAGCTCGACGGCCGCAAGGTCGCGCTCTGGGGCTGGGGGCGCGAGGGTCGCGCCGCCTATCGCGCCATCCGCGCACGGCTGCCGAAGCTGCCGCTGACGCTGTTCTGCAATGCCAGCGAAGCCACGGACGCGCAGGCGTCCGACGATGCGTTGCTGACGGTGGAAACCAGCGCGGATGCGGCCAGGTTGGCTGCGTTCGATGTGGTCGTGAAGTCGCCCGGCATCAGCCCGTACCAGCGCGAAGCTGTAGCGGCGGCGGAGCAGGGCACGCGCTTCATCGGTGGCACGGCGTTGTGGTTCGGCGCGCACGCCGATGCCGCCGGTCGCGCCAACCACGTCGTCTGCGTGACCGGCACCAAGGGCAAGAGCACCACCACTTCGCTGCTCGCGCACCTGCTGCGCGCGGGCGGGCATACGACGGCGCTTGTCGGCAACATCGGCCTGCCGCTGTTGGAGGTGCTCGATCCGCAACCCGCGCCCGAATACTGGGCGATCGAGCTGTCGAGCTACCAGACCGGCGACGTCGCCGCGAGCGGTGTACGGCCCGAAGTCGCGGTCGCACTCAACATCTTTCCCGAGCATTTGGACTGGCACGGTTCGCACGAGCGTTACGTTGCCGACAAGCTGCGCCTGCTGAGTGAGGCGAAGCCGCGCATTGCGGTGCTCAACGCCAACGATCCGATTCTGTCGGCGCTCAACCTGCCCGATAGCGAGATCCGTTGGTTCGGGACTGAAGATGGCTGGCACCTGCGCGACGACGCGCTGTATCGTGGCGACCGCTTCGTGATGGATACGCTGCCGTTGCCGCTGCCGGGCCGGCACAACCGCGGCAACCTATGCGCGGTGTTGACCGCCATCGAGGCGCTGGGCATCGATGCGGTGGAACTGGCGCCGCACGCCGCGAGCTTCCGCCCGCTGCCCAACCGTCTGCAGACCGTCGGTGTGCGCGACGGCCTGACCTACGTCAACGATTCCATCAGCACCACGCCGCACGCGAGTCTGGCCGCCCTGGAGGTATTCCGCGGCCGCCGCGTCGCGATCCTCGTCGGTGGCCACGATCGCGGACTGCCGTGGGAGGAGTTCGCGGCGGCGATGCGCAACTCCGCTCCGCTGGCGATCATCACGATGGGCCAGAACGGCCCGCGCATTCACGACCTGCTGAAGTCTGTCGCCGAAGCGCGTGGCTTTCTGCTGAGTGCGGCCCGCGATCTCGCCGATGCCATGCATCAGGCGCAAGAGGCGCTGGCCGGCGACGGGGTCGTGCTGCTTTCGCCGGGCGCGCCCAGCTTCGGCGCGTATCGCGACTATGTCGCCCGGGGGCGCCATTTCGCCGAGCTCGCCGGCTTCGATCCAGAGAGCATCAGCGCGATTCCGGGGCTGGGCATCGCATAGCATCGTGCAATGGGCCAGCGATCGCCATGGTCGTACTGAGTCGAGATGGCACCATTGCGGCTTCACGTGGCGGCAACGGTCGCCGTCCATGCTCGTCCGAACGTCCAGGAGGAAAGCCATGCGTCGTCTCGTTGCCGCAGCCGTGCTGTTGTTGTCCGCCATGCCAGCGCTCGCCGCGATGCAAGCCAGGCCGGTGGAATGGAAGATCGGCAAGCAGGCCTTCGCCGGTTCCGTCGTCTATGACGATGCGGCGAAGCAGAAACTTCCCGGCCTGGTGATGGTGCCCAACTGGATGGGCGTCAATGCCGGCGCCGTGGAGAAGGCCAAGCGGATCGCCGGCAGCAAGTACGTGATCCTGCTCGCGGACGTCTACGGCAAAGGCGTCAATCCGAAGGATCATCAGGAAGCGATGAAGGCGCTGCAGTCCGCCTACGCCGCGCCCGAAGGCCTGGCCGCACGCGTTGCCAAGGCGGTGGAGATCCTGAAACAGCAGGAAAAGGTGCCGTTGGATACGGCGAAGATCGGGGCGATCGGCTTCTGCTTCGGCGGCGGCGCGGTGCTCGATCTGGCGCGCAGTGGCGCGGATGTGGCCGGTGTGGTGAGCTTCCACGGCAACCTGAAAGCCTCGGCGAAGACGGGGCCGGAAGGCATCAAGGCCGGTGTGCTGGTGCTCAACGGCGCCGATGATGCCAACGTCTCGGCCGAGGATCGCAGCAACTTCGTCAAGCAGATGAACGATGCCAAGGCCGACTGGCAGTTCGTCGATTTCGGCGGCACGGTCCATTGCTTCACCGAGCCCGAAGAAGCGGACGGCAATTGCCGCTACAACGAGCGCTCGGCGACGCGCGCATTCCACATGATGGACGATTTCTTCGCGGAGAAATTCGCGGCGAGGTAATGGCCGGCAGTCGTAGGCACTCGAAGAGGAGCCGCATTTGACGCGGGCCGGCTCCGGCTGCCCCTCACCCGGCTTCGCCACCCTCTCCCCGCACGCGGGGAGAGGGAAGTCGTTTCCTTCTCCCCGCTTGCGGGGAGAAGGTGCCCAAAAGGGCGGATGAGGGGGCGAGCGGAGCGAGTTGCTCTTGATCTGTGATCAGTACTCGCGGCTGACCGAGTAGCGCGCCAGGCCGCGCAGGGCAGCGGTGTAGGCGTTGTCGGCGAGGCCGTCGAGCGCACGTTCGGCTGCATCGGCGTATTCGAACGCGCGACGACGGCTGTACTCCAGGCCGCCCGTGGCGTGGATCGCCTGCAGCACGTCCGGCAAGGCAGCGGTGTCGCCGTGTTCGACGGCATGACGCAGGCGCCCGCGCGTGGCGGCGTCGCTGTGCAGCATGGCGTGGATCAGTGGCAGCGTGGCCTTGCCTTCGGCCAGGTCGTCGCCGAGGTTCTTGCCCAGGGTCTCCGCATCGGAGGCGTAGTCGAGCACGTCGTCGGCGATCTGGAAGGCGTAGCCCAGGTTCATGCCGTAGTCGTGCAAGGCATCGCAGGTCGCCGCATCCGCGCCGGAGAGCAGCGCGCCCAGCCGCGTCGCGGCGGCGAACAGCACGGCGGTCTTGCGCTCGATCACGCGCAGGTAGGCGGCTTCGTCCGTATCCGGATTGCGCACGTGCAGCAGCTGCAGCACTTCGCCTTCGGCGATGCGGTTGGTGGTGTCGGCGAGGATGCGCATGACCTCGATGCGGTCCAGTTCGACCATCAGCTGGAAGCTGCGCGAATACAGGAAATCGCCGACGAGCACGCTGGCGGCGTTGCCCCACACCGCGTTCGCGGTCTTGCGGCCGCGGCGCAGGTCGGATTCGTCCACCACGTCGTCGTGCAGCAGGGTGGCGGTGTGGATGAATTCGATCACGGCCGCGAGCTGGTGTGCGTCCGGGCCGCGGTGGCCGAGTGCGCCGGCCGCCAATAGCAGGAGCATGGGCCGCAGGCGCTTGCCGCCGGCACCGATGATGTATTCGGCCACCTGATTGATCAGCACCACATCGGAGGCGAGGCGGTTGCGGATCAGTGCATCGACCGCGGCCATGTCGTCGCGGGCCAGGGCCTGGATGGTGGCGAGATCGGGAAGTGGCGCAGCGGGGCGCGGGGCGGGATCGGCGTGCATAGACCGCCGATTATACGGGCCCGGTCCGCGCGCCTGCCCGTGAAAAGCGGCGCCGGCGGCGTTCTCAGCGCCAGCGGCGCGCGTTCACGAGCTTCAGCACCGCGTCCACGTAGTTCGGCCCGATGGCGAAATCGCCGCCCGAGGCCAGGGTCAGCGACAGCCCCTTGGGCCCGCGCCGGCGCAGGCTGGCGACCTGGCGGAGGTTCACGATCGTCGAGCGGTGCACGCGTACATGCACGGCCGGGTCCAGCCGCGACGCCAGCGAACTGATGGTTTCCTTCAGCAGGTGCGACTTGCCGCCGACGTGCAGCAACACGTAATCGCCCTCGGCGGTGATCGCCTCGATGTTCTCGGCGGCGATGCGCACGATGCCGTCGCGGGTGCGTACCCAGAATTCGCGCTCATAGACCACGCCATTTTCCGGTGTGCCGGAATCGCGCAGGCTGGCGATGAGTTGTTGCAGTTCGGCGAAGCGTACTTCGGCGGCACGTGCTTCCAGTCGCGCGCGCGCCAGGCGCACCGCTTCGCGGAAGCGCTCGAACGACACCGGCTTGAGCAGGTAGTCCACCGCGTGCACTTCGAACGCGCGCACGGCGTGTTCCTGATAGGCGGTGACGAAGATGATCTCCGGCAGGTGCTCGCCGGGCTTGAGCTCGGCGATGGCGGCGAAGCCGTCCTTCACCGGCATCTGGATGTCGAGTACCGCGATGTCCGGCTTGAGTTCGCGGATGAAGGTCAGCGCTTCCTTGCCGTTGCGCGCCTTGGCCACGAGCTGCGCGTCCGGAATGCCGGCCACGGCCAACTCGAGGCGGTCGAGTGCGATCGGCTCGTCGTCGGCAAGCAGGATGCGGATCACGCGGCGGGTTCCAGCGCCAGGTCTTCCTGCCACGGAATGCGGATGACACTGCGCCAGCCATGTTCGAGCGGCGCGCTGTCCAGCCGCGCGTCGTCGCCGTACAGCGCGGTCAGCCGCTGGCGCGCATTGGACAGGCCGATGCCCAGGCCGCTGCCGCCGCTGCCGTGCGCGCTGCCGCCGTCGTCTTCGACGCTCAGCACCAGTTGCTCGCCTTCCAGGCGCGCGCCGATCGCGATTTCCACCGGGCGGTCCGAGCCGCCCAGGCCGTATTTCAGGGCGTTTTCCACCAGCGGCAGCAGGATCAGGCTCGGCACCATGGCCTGCATGACCGACGGCGGAACGTCCCAAGTCACCTTGAGCCGGTCGGAAAAGCGGGCGGCTTCGATCTCCAGGTACTGCCGCAGCATGCCGACCTCGTCAGCTAGCGTGGTGAGTTGCGAAGGCGTCTTGGCCAGCGTGTAACGCAGGAAGCGGGAGAGGCTCAGCACCATTTTTTCCGATTCGCTGTTGCGGCCGAGGACGATCAGTCCCGCCAGGGTGTTGAGCGTATTGAACAGGAAGTGCGGATTGACCTGCAGGCGCAGCGCCAGCAGCTGTGCCTGCTGCGCGGCGTTGGTGGCGGCCGCCAGCTGCTGGTCGCGGCGGCGCGTTTCGGCGTTGTTGCGCGCGGCGGCGTACAACGCGCACCAGGCGAAGAAATTCCACTGGTAGGCCTTGTAGGTCTCGCCCAGTTCCATGCCCGACATCCAGCGATCGGGGTACATCGCGTAGTAGTCGGTGAAATAGCGGAAGACGTACTCGCCCACCCAGGTGAGCAGCAGCGCCGCCGGCAAGCTCAACAGCAGCGTATAGCCGAGCAGGCGCCAGGGACGGTCGCTGTTCGCCTTCTTCAACGCCACATGGATCGCCAGGCACAGCGCGACACCTATCGAACTGGCGACGGTGCGCGCGACCAGGCTGCCGGGTTCGATCCAGGTGTCGCCGGGCATCAGGCTCAGGAACGTGCGCATGGCGTAATGCATCGCCCAGACCGCCAGCGTCAGTGCCAGCACGGTGCGATCCAGCGGGTCGAGGCGCCGCAAGCCGGGGAGGGACTGGAGGCGGTTTGTGTGGAAGCTGGTCATTACGCCTTTTCTGTCCGGCCGCAGAGAGGGTGTCGGCGCTGTGGTGTACTCGTCACGGCGGCCGGATGCAAGCTCGTCCCGGAAGGCCTTGCGGCGCATCGCCGCGCATTGGACGGTCCGGGCGAAGCAGCCTCGCCGCCGAGCGGCCGAGCCAGCCGCAGTCGCCGGCCATTTCGTCGCCGCAAAAGGCGGTTTCGTCGATTTTTTCGCTGCTGGTCGGCCCTTCCGGGCAACTGGACGAATACCTCGCGCATCCAAGCAGATGTGGCGTTACAACAAAGATCGCCAGTCCCTGCCATGCGTATCGCCAGCGATCGTCAGGTTCGATTCGTCCCTTCGGATTCGTCCAGTTCGAATTTTTCAGGAGCACCCCGCCATGCCCGACACCTTTGTGACCGCGCACGACGCTCAGGCCTCCTCGCGCCATGCGCCTTTCCCGTATGCGTCCTCCCCCCATACGGCCGGCCTCAACGCCCTGCCGATGCGCCTGGTGACCGTGGCCCGCTCGGATCGGAGCCGGGTCCCCGCAACGATGTTCTCGTTCTGGCTGCAGTTGCGCGGGTCTGCCCAGGTATCGGCGGCCGAAGGCAGCTTCGTCCTGCGGGCGGGTGACTGGATCGCCCTCGAGCGTGGCTCGATGCCGGAAGTGCAGTCGGGCGGGCAGGGACTGACCCTGGGTTTGATGCTGACTGCGGACATGATGCACGGCGCCCTGGATTCGACCGACCGTGGCCTGCTCGTCGGCCGCGGTACCGCCGCGCTTCACGACCGTCGCATCGCCCTGCGCCTGTGGCGCCAGTGTCGCGCGCTGCCGGAAGAGGCGGGCGTCGCCGCCGTGATGCGCGCGTTGAAACCACTGCTCAAGCATTGGCAGTCGGCGCAGGATCCGCTGGCGGCGATGATCGAGCGCTGCCCGGGCCGCTCATTCCATCGCAAGGCGCGAATCTTCTCGCGCATCCAGAAGGCGCGGCTGTATCTGGAAGGTAATCCGCAGCGGATGCTGCGCATCGAAGATCTGATGGAACTCACCCGCTTCTCCAGCTGGTGGCTCTCGAAGACCTTCCATGCCGTCTATCACGAGACGCTGCAGAAGGCGTCGATGCGCCTGCGTATGCAGCGCGCTCGCGAGCTGCTGCAGAACAGCCAGTTGTCGATCACTGAACTGGCGGAAGCCTGCGGCTTCCATGATCCGTGCAGCTTCGCGCGCCAGTTCAAGGCCTGGCACGGAGAAACCGCCTCGTCGTGGCGCGCGCGCAATGCGCAGGCCTCGGTCGCTTTCGAAGACGAGCCGATGGCGGCGACGTCGCATTAGCCTGGGAGCGGACGTCGTAGTCGAAGCGACGTCCGCTGGCGCTTTCGGTTTCCGCAGGCACGATTGCGCGTCCCCCCCTTTCGCGGGGTGTTCGTAACCGCCAGGCCACCGCACTTTGTCTATAGTGGGGGCACCGAGGCGACGCCGAGGCGGGGGCATGTCCGGACCGGTAGAGGCCATGTGGCGCCGGGTCATCTGTGCGCTTCTGACGGCGCTGCTCCTGCCGGGGTGGTGGGCGCAGGCCGCTCCAGCATCTGCGCCGCCGGAGGCAACGCCGATTCCCCCCATTCGCCTGAGTCGCGACATCGGGGAGCCGTCTTTCGATCTGTTCGATCGCTACAAGGGACTTGGCAGCGGCCGTGCGCTGAAGGTCCTCCCGGATCGATATGGGTTCGTCTGGGTCGGCGGCAACAACGGCCTGCACCGTTTCGATGGCCAGAGTTTCTACACCATCGATCGCGACCCGAACGACCGCGCTTCGCTGGCCAGCCGCATTGCGCTGCTGCTTGCGGACACTTCCGCTGCCCTGTGGATCGGCAACGAGGACGGCGTGCTGCAACGCCTGGATCGGGCGACCGGCCGGCTCGAGCGAGTTCCGATACGCACCGCCGACGGTCAATCGCCGGTCTCGCTGTCCTGGATGGGCAGCGATGTCCATGACGCGCTGTGGATGCAGACGGACCTGGGCCTGTTGCGTTTCGATCCGGCGAAACGGATTGCGACCGCGGTGATCCGGCGCAGCAATCTGGTGGCCGCCTATGCGTTCACGCCACAGACCTTGTTCGTCGCTGCTGAGGGCGAGGTGATGGCGGTGAACCTGGACGTTCCACAGCGCTCCCCTCGAAAGGTTTTGAGTCTTCCCGGCCGTGACACCATCACTGCGCTGGCCTACGACAGGGGCGGGCTGTGGCTGGCCGCAGGCACGCAACTGTGGCGATGGGAGACGGCCAATGCCTCCTTGCAGCGGATCGCCACGCCGGTACCGATGCTGCGCGCCACCGACATCGTGATCGATCGTCAGGGCGTGCTGTGGTTGGCCAGCAACATCGATATCAACGGCGGCTTGTATCGGCTCGATCCCCGACGTGGCGAGCTGTCGATCTATCACCATCGCGACGTCGATTCGCAAAGTCTGCGCTATGACTTGATCTGGTCGCTGGCGCTGGATCGCAACAACGACCTGTGGATCGGAACGCGCGGCGGAGTGAATCGCCTGCGGCTGCGGGAAAGTGGAATCAAGCGGATCGGGCTTCCCGGCAGCCCTTCCGCTTCGGTTTGTGCAATTGACGCAAGCCCGCCGCACTCCTTGTTGGTATCGCTATGCGGCGAGGCGCTGAGGACATTCGATCCAGGTACCGGGCAGTGGCAGTCCGTACCTGCCGATGTCGCCGGTCTGCTGTCCGCCTCGGCTCCGGGGGTCGCCAATACGATCAGCGGGCTGCTGGACGATGGCGAAGGCGGGGTCTGGATCGGCGGCGGAATGGGGCTCGTGCATTGGCCGCGGCAAGGGTCGCCGCAACGGATTCCGCTCGAAACGGAGCCGGCGGTTTATACGACGGCGGCGCTGCTGGATGAGCAACGAAGACTATGGGTGATCACGCACACCGAGGGGCTTGCTTTGCTGTCCCCTGGCGCGCAACGCATGCGCCGCGTTGGCGTGGGTGCCGAAGGCGTCTTGACCAGCATCGCAGCGGGGGCGAACGGATCGCTGTGGCTGGGCTCGGAGAATGGCCTGATTCGCTATTGGCCGGAGACAGGCCAAACGGAGCGGTTCCGCTACGACCCCGATGACCTGCAAAGCCTGTCCGACGATCATGTCCAGCATCTGTACCGCGATAGCGCCGGCCGCTTGTGGATTGGCACGCGCGCCGGCTTGAATCGTCTTGTCGAGCGTGACGGCCGCATCCGCTTCCGGCGCTATGGCATCGCCGAAGGACTGCCGGACCAGACCGTCGAGGTGATACTGCGCGATGCCTCCGGCGAACTTTGGTTGGGGACCGATCGTGGCATCGCGCGCTGGCAACCGAAGCTCGACCGCTTCCAGGGTTACACCTTCGCCGATGGCATTCCGGACGACACGATAAGGAAAGGCGGTGCCGTGCTGGCTGCGGACGGTGCGCTGTACTTCGGCACATCGCGAGGCCTGTGGCGCCTCGAACCGGACAAGCTGCGTCTTGCTGACCCGGTGCCCGTTGTCATCAGCAGTTACGAAGCGGGCGATACCACGTTCATCAATCATCTCGGGGAACAGCTCAAGACGATCAAGGCCCATTACAACGATGGGCGCATCGCTTTCCGGCTTGCGGGTTTCGGCGAGCCACGGCGGCTTTCGTATCGCCTGATCGGTCTGGAAGATCAATGGCGGGACATGCCCGAAAATCTTTCGATCGCCTATCACCGCCTGCCGCCCGGCGACTATCAGTTGCAGGTGCGGCAGCGCGATGGTCGCGGGCAATGGGTCCCGGGCCTGGCACTGGCTGTGGCAGTCGCACCGCCGCTCTGGCGCACGTGGTGGGCGTATTTGGCTTACATCGTGCTTGCGGCGGCGTGGATCGCGTGGCTGGTCCGCTCGTATGCCGCCAAGCGTCGTCACCGCAATGAATATCTGCGCAGCCTGCGCGAACGCGACGAGCGCCTGCGTCTGGCTATGTCCGCGTCCGGCGCGGCCATGATCGAGATCGACTTCCACAGTGGCCAGATCAGCCAGGCGGGCGAATCCGATTCCGCCGGCGCCACGCGCGCCAAAGTGACCGGCATCGGCGACTATCTGGCCCTGGTGCATCCTGATGAAATCGAAACCGTCGAGCGCAGCTTTGAAGCGCTGCGGCAACGTCGCGAAAGGGAACTCGACATCGAGTTCCGGCGTCGTGGCCATGATGAGCAGTGGATCTGGTTCCGTTTGCGCGGCCAATTCATCGAGCGCCCGCATAAGCACGACGTGCAGGAAGTCTTCATCGGGATGATCCACGACATCTCGCAGGAGCGCAGTTATCGCGAACTGCGACAGCGGGGCGAATTCCTGGCGGTGATGAGCCATGAGATCCGAACGCCGTTGAATGGCGTTGTGGGCACGATCGACCTGCTGGATCACACACGACTGGGGGTGGACCAGCGCCGGTTATTGGATACCTGCAAGGAATCGACTTCGGTTCTGCTTTCGATCATCAACGACTTCCTGGATCTATCGAAGATCGACGCAGGCAAGCTCGAATTGGAGTGCGCAAAACTGTCCACGCGCGATCTCGTCGAGATCGCTGCCTCGGCCCTAAGCGCACAGGCGCGCAAGCAGCAGATCGATTTGGATATCCATGTCGCACCAGAGGTCCCCGCGTACGTGATGGGCGATTGGGTTCGTATGCGTCAGATCCTCGCCAACCTGATCGGCAACGCCATCAAGTTCACCGAGCACGGTGGCGTCGAAGTCATCCTGTCGATGGACGCGCCTGAGCGCCTGCGATTGACCGTCGCCGACACCGGCATCGGCATGGAAGCGGAAGGCGTGCAGCGGTTGTTCCAACCTTTCCAGCAAGCATCCGCGGGAACCACGCGTCGTTTCGGCGGCACCGGCCTGGGCTTGAGCATCGTGAAAAGCCTGGCCGAAGCCATGGGCGGCCGGGTCGAATGCGAGAGCCGGGTAGGCGTGGGTACACGCCTCAGCGTCATCATCCCGGCCCCCTCTGCCGTCGCCGAAAGCGCCGAGCCAAAACCGCTGCACGGTATGCGGGTTCTGGTCATTGCACGCGATCACGACGCGGGTCGATTCGTCGAAGCGCCTTTGTGCTGGCTTGGCGCGCAGGTCGAATTCGCAACGACTGCGGAGGCGGCGATAGCGCGTTTGCAGGATCCCGGACGCCCTTCAGTCGATGCTGTGCTGATAGGTAAGCGGGAACCGGCCAATGCGCATATTGCGGCGCTGCGTGATGCACCTTCCGCGCCAGCGTTGCCTATAGTCGTCATAGATGGCGATGCCGATACGACGCCAGTGTCGGCAGGGATCGTGCGGATCGGCGGAAATCCGTTGACGCGTTCGGCACTGATGCGTGGTTTCGAACTCGCGAGAGGGGTTCCTGCTCCTTTCGCGATTGCAGGTCAACCGGTGCTACCACAGCGGTCACCAGAAGCCTCAGCGCCACACGGGCCAGTGTGCGCCGGGCACAGCCAGCCCATCCTGGTGGCAGAAGACAATCCGATCAATCGCGAAGTCCTGATGCGGCAATTGGCTCAGCTGGGTTACGCCTGCGATACCGCAGAAGACGGCGAGGAAGCCTGGCAGAAGCTGCGACTGCATCCCGGCCGTTACCCGCTGCTCATTACCGACGGCCAGATGCCGCGCCTGGACGGATATCGCCTGGCCGAGCGCATCCGCAAACAAGAGGAGGACACAGGTGCCCCGCGACTGAAGATCCTGCTGCTGACCGCCAGTGTCCTGGTCGCCGATCGCGAACGAGGCATGGCGTTAGGCATGGATGGGTTGCTGACCAAGCCGGTGACGATCGAAATGCTCAGGAACAAACTATTCGAACTGTTGGCCGGCACTGCCGGAGCAAACATGCCGGCCGTTGAGAGCGCGTCTGCTGTGCCAGTCGTGGCCGCAAATGATGGTGCGACGGCGGGGCGGCAGTTCGCGGCGCACGCCGATTCGGCGCCGTTCTCTTCGTTGCTGGACCTGTTCCACGGAGACGCACCGACACTCAGGCGCCTGCTCGATCTGTTTGTCCGCACGACCAACACGGATTTGCTCGCTCTGGAGAACGCCGTGCGCGGCGGAGATCGCAAGAGAGCAGGTGAATTGGCGCACAAGCTTAAGTCCGCCTGCTTCCAGTTGGGGCAGAACGAGGCCGGCCGTGCGCTGGAACAGGTCGAGCGCGCAGCATTCGCACATTCCGACGATGTGTCGTTCATTCGACTGGTGGATATGGCCCAGCAAGAAGTTAGACGTGTACAGGGCCTGGCCGAAGATTGCGCATTGGCGCCTGAGGATCGTGACATCGCCGGCTGAGGATGTCCTCTCGTCCATCTAGGATTTTTCTTAAGACTATTCCCAATTCTCTTCGAGCCGGGAAAGGTGTCCTATAGCCCCGCAGCAGCAGCGGTGCGACATGAACGCCAAGAAGTGCCGAGTTATCGATCGGTTGGAGCTTTTGGAGCGTTGGCTCATGGGTCTCGCGCTCATTGCCGGTGTGATGTGGGGGCTGACCACGTAATCGCACTGGCGAAGCACCTTGCTGCTGCGCCTCCCCTAGTGGTTTTGGATGCCCGCCATGTCTCTCTTCGATCGAGATGGCATGTCGGGCTCCCTTTTTCGGTCACGCTCAATGCGCGTTGAAGCCGCATGGTCGTGTCCGCGGCGCTCTCGGGGCGTCTTGTCGCCTCATGACCTTGGTGGCCGCATCTTGCGGTCAAGCCGCGGTCTGTGTCCTCGAAGCGAGGCCGGGCCTGTGCGAAGTACCAGGTCTCCACGCTAGTTCCATCGTTTCACTGCGCGCAACAAGCCGTTGGGTTGTTAGGAGTGCTGGCGCACTTTTGCTAAGACTTTTCCCAATTTTGCTGATCAAAACTTCTGACTAGCCTGTCGATACGGAAGGCCTACGAGCACGAAGCATCGGGGCTGAAGGGGGCGAGACGGTTTCCGTGGATCGTTTGCGTTAGCGAGCAGGCGGTCGCTGTTTGGGAAGTGCCTGTTTCCGCAGCGCGACAGCATCAAAAGTGGAGATGCTGGGTCTGTTGCGAAAAAGCCAACAAACGATTGCGATTTTTCGTGTGTTGTCGACAACAGGCCGCTCTCACACTGCGCCTCGACTATGACGAAGCATCGAGAGGATGCGTGTCGAGTCTACTTAGGGCCGGAGACAGGGGGTCGCCGGATTTCCAACGGAGCGACGTCGCCGCGATGCGGTGATGAAAGGTCAGAAGGACAATTCAATGAACAAGGTATACACGCTGGTGTGGGACCCTGCCTTGGGGCAGATAGTAGTCGCGTCGGAACTGGCTAAAGGGCGTGCCAAGGGCGGACGACGCATTCGACGGGCCTTGCCTTTGACGCTTGCACTGGCTAGCGCGCTTGCCGCGCCGATGAGTGCATGGGCGGCAGACTCCGTGTGTGTCGACCCTGTCACCGGTCTGCCCATGGGCACGACCGACCTCACATCAGGGGACGAAGTGGCCTGCGGCAATGGTGCCAGTGCCACAGGTACCAACTCAATCGCCATCGGTACACTTGCTTCGACGCCTTACAACTATGCAACCGCGTTGGGCTACAACAGCAGGGCTCTCGGCGCACAAGCCACCATATTCGGAACCTCGTCGGAGGCCGGCACAGACGCGGTGGCGCTAGGTTACGACGCCCATGCCGTAAATGGCTGGAGCACCGCGGTTGGCTCCCACAGTTGGGCCACCAACAATATCGCCACAGCCGTTGGCTCTACGGCCACAGCTAGTGGCGCTGGCTCGACCGCACTGGGCAGCCTCGCCAATGCTTCTGGCACCTACGCGCTGGCGATAATGCGCGGATCTCAAGCCAGCGGCACGAATTCCATTGCCATCGGCAGAAACGCGCAGGCCACGGGAAACAGCAACATCGCCATCGGCGCCTCTGCCAGCGGTGTAACCGGCGCTTCGTACACGATAAGCATTGGCGACGGGTCGAAGGCAACGACAGAAGCGATCGCCCTTGGCCGGTCGTCGTCTGCCTCGGGCGCTGCGTCGATCGCCATGGGCCTGACTACGGACGCGTCGGGTGCCGATTCGGTCGCCATCGGCAACGGGGCTGTGGCCCTGGGGGCCCAGTCCATCAGCATCGGCACGGGCAATTACGTTTCTGGCGTCGGCAGCGGCGCCATCGGCGACCCCAACTCGGTTACCGGCAGCGGCAGCTACGCGCTGGGCAACAACAACTCGATCGCCCGGGACAACAGCTTCGTCGTGGGTAACGGCGTCTCGGTCACGCAGGGCAACAGCGTGGTCCTGGGCAATGGCTCCACCGACCGTGCCGCCACGACCGAAACCGATGCGACCATTGCCGGGACTACGTATACCTTTGCTGGCCAAGGCTCCGCGACCAACGGCGTCGTAAGTGTGGGTGCGGTCGGCGCTGAGCGGCAGGTCATCAATGTGGCCGCTGGCAACGTCAGCGCGACCAGCACCGATGCAATCAACGGCTCGCAGCTGTACGCCGCCAACCAGGCCATCGCCGCGACCGATGAGCGGGCCGTCAAGTACGACTGGACCGATACGAATGGCGACGGTGTGGTCGATCCGGGTGAGGTGAACTACACCAGTGTCAGCATGAATCCAGGTGGTGCGCCCACGACCATCCACAACGTCGCCGCTGGCGTGGCGCCCACCGACGCGGTCAATGTGAGTCAGCTGACCCAGACCGTGGCCGCCAGTGCAACGCACTACTACAGCGTCAATGACGGTGGGGTACAGCAAGCCAATTACAACAACGATGGCGCCACGGGTGTCAATGCGTTGGCTGCGGGTGCCGGCGCGAGTGCCAGTTCGCTTGGCTCGGTGGCCATTGGCTCCAATGCATCCAGCGCTGGCTACCAGGACAACGTTGCGATCGGTACGAGTGCCGTTGCGGGTGTCGGTGGTTTCGAAGATCATCTAGTCGCGATCGGCGCTGGAGCCAGCGCTACTGGCGGAGACTTTGGTACCGCCATCGGCGCAAACAGTGTCGTCACGAATAGCGGTGCTGCGATTGGCGGCTACGCCTCGGCTACAGGAAACAGTGCCTTGGCCATGGGGTTTTCCTCCTCGGCATCCGGTGACTTTTCCACAGCGCTGGGTGTGTTCTCCTCGGCCTCGGCCGCCAACGGCGTAGCCCTCGGCAGCGAATCGGTCGCGGACAGCACTGCCAACGGCGTGGGCTATGTCCCGACGGGCGCAGGCACCGCGCAAGCGAACGCCATCGCGGCCACGACGAAGGGCACGCTGGCACCGGTCTCGGTGGGCAACATCGACGCCACCCGCCAGATCCAGAACGTAGCGGCTGGCACGCTGGACAGCGATGCCGTCAACGTGGCGCAGCTGAAGTCCGTCGCCACCACGGTGCAGGGCTTGGACGACCGGGCCGTCAAGTACGACTGGACCGATACCGATGGCGACGGTGTGGTCGATCCGGGTGAGGTGACCTACACCAGTGTCACCATGAATGCGGGCGGTGCGCCCACGACCATCCACAATGTCGCCGCCGGCGTGGCCCCCACCGACGCGGTCAATGTGAGTCAGCTGACCCAGACCGTGGCCGCCAGTGCAACGCACTACTACAGCGTCAACGACAATGGAGTGCAGCAGGGTAATTACACCAACAACGGCGCAACCGGTACCAACAGCGTGGCGGTCGGCACGAACGCTCAATCCAGTGGCGCGCAAAGCGTGGCCATTGGTGACGGTGCAGTCGCTACCGATCCCAAGAGCGTGGCGCTGGGTTCGGGTAGCGCGACCGCTCCGGTCGTCGCGACTACGAGCGGTGTAATCGCCGGCACCACCTATACCTATGCCGGCACCGCGCCGGTGGGTACGGTCAGCGTGGGCGCCACAGGCGCCGAGCGCACGATCACCAACGTGGCTGCGGGTCGGGTGAGCGCTACCAGCACGGATGCGGTCAATGGTTCGCAGTTGAACGCGACGAATCAGGCGATCGACAAGCTCAACACTCAGGTGACAAATGTTGCGGGCGACGTCACCAACCTGGATCAGCGTGTCACCAACGTCGAGGACCAGGTGGTGAATATCACCCACCTGCAGGAGGGCTCCGACGGCATGTTCCAGGTCAGCCAGGAGGCGCCGATCGTCAAGCCGACGCCGACAGGCACCAATTCCTCCGCGGGTGGTAACGGTGCGGTGGCCAGCGGCAACAACGCGCTTGCAGTCGGCAATCAGGCCAAGGCGACGGGCAACAACAGCACCGCCGTGGGCACTGGCGCGACGGCTTCGGCCACCAACAGCACTGCGTTGGGTCAGGGATCTACCGCCTCGCATGCCAACAGCGTGGCACTGGGTGCAGGCTCACAGACCACGCGTGGCGCGCAGAGCAACTACAACGCCGCTTATGTGGGCAACAGCTCGTCGACCGGTGAAGTCAACATCGGCGGCCGCACCATGACCGGCGTCGCTGCCGGCGTGCAGGACACCGATGCGGTCAATGTGTCGCAGCTGCGCAGTGGCGTGAATTACGCCATCGATCAGTCCAAGGCCTATACCGACCAGCGGATCCTGGGCGTGCAGAACGATATCTGGGCTCTGGATCGCGGTTATCGCGGCGCCACGGCATCGGCCATGGCCATGGCGGGCCTGACGCAGGCGTATTTGCCAGGCAAGAGCATGGCGAGCGTAGCTTTCGGTAGCTACCAGGGCGAGGCCGGCATGGCGATCGGCCTGTCCGGCACCACCGAGAACGGCCGCTGGGTCTACAAAGCGCAAGCCTCTGGCAATACCACGCGCGACTGGGGTTTCTCCGTCGGCGCGGGCATCCAGTGGTAAGGGATAGACCGGTTTGCTGGAAGCGAGCTGCCGGGGCGGCGCAAAACAGTGGGGTGCCGCCCCGGTCGGCTCGTGCGCAGGCGGGTCGCTATTTCAATCAGGTGAGCCACATGACTATTCGAACTTCTTTGATCCTGGCCGCAAGCGTGCTTGCCATGGCCGGTTGTACTCGTCACATCAGTCGCGACGTCGCCTCCGACGGTCGAGGCGCTGACGAACTCGTCTTTCCGGACATCGACAAGGCCTATCCGCGCCAGGGCACACGCCCCACGCTCGAGGCCTTGCGCAATATCGGGCCCGGTATCGAAAAGGACGACCTCTACGTCCTGGTCGGTGTGCCGCATTATCGGGAAGGCTACTGGCACGTTCGCGAATGGGACTACCTGTTCAATCTGCCGAAGGGCAATGGTTGGATGAAGTGCCAATACAAGGTCCTCTTCGACAAGGACGGTTTGGGTCAGAGCTTCCATTGGCGGCCTGCGGACTGCGCCGACCTGGTGAACCAGCAGCCGGCGGCAGGAGCACAGCCGCAACCATCGCAACGCTTCAATCTGTCGGGCGACGCGCTGTTTGCATTCGGACGTTCGGGCTTGAACGACATGCTGCCGGATGGACGTGCGGAGTTGGAAGCCGTAGCGCAGCAGCTTCGCTCCGCATCCATTCAGAGCGTAGTGGTAGTTGGCCATACCGACCTGATCGGCGATGAGGCCTCCAACCAGGTCCTGTCCCAGCGCCGCGCGCAAACCGTGCGGAACTATCTGATCGCGCAGGGCGTGTCCGGCTCTATCGCGGCCGAAGGCCATGGTGAGTCCGAACCGGTCAAGGCCTGCGACGGCGCCCTGCCGCGGGAAGCTCTGGTGGCCTGCCTGCAGCCCAACCGCCGAGTCGAAATCACCGGCTGGGCCGAGAAGTAATCCGTGAAGTGAGCGAGCGCAGGGATGCGCTCGCGACTGATCGTTTGCCGACTGCGATGGAGCGCCTTCGGCGATGGGGATGAATGATGAAGAAGATGCACATGCTGTGCGCAGCGCTGTTCGCTGCGTGCTGGTACGGGTCAGCCGCTGCGGCCCCGATGGCGATGGCGCCGATGCAATCGGCATCGACCCAGCCTCAGGCGACGCAGCGCGATACCGATCCCGGTGAGATGGCGAAATGGGGATTGCAGGTGCTGGGCATGATCGACAGCCAACAGGCCGGAATGCTCTGGGATGGCGCCTCGCAGGTCACCAAGCAAGCTGTAGGACGCGCAGATTTCGTCACCAAGGTCGCTCAAAGTCGCAAGGCTCTGGGTGCACCGGCAAGCCATGTCTGGATGGCGGTGCGCAGGCAGCTGGTTACGCAAAAAGATCAAGGCGCTCCTCCGGGCTTCTACGCAACCATGGAGTTTGTGACTACTTTCCAGAACAACCAGGCGCTGGTCGAAGTCGTATCGCTTCGACGGGACGAAGACGGGCGCTGGCGATTCGCGGGCTACTTCACCAAGTAGACAGCCCATGCAATGGCAGTCGGTGTTCGCTCAGCCGCAACCTGTTGTTCGGAGAAAGAGGCTGGGATAGCACGCGCATTGTGCAACTCTGCTTCATCGGCCAAACAAGAGATCGAGCAGTGAGAGTGCAGCGGTCAGCTTCACCGTACAGGCGAGGTGGTGCAGAGGTTTCAGGTGTGGGCCCGTGCAAGGCCCTGCTGTGTGAACAAACGAGCTCGGCGATCCGATGCACATCCTGATTGTCGAATCCGAACCCAGTGTGGCAATGCAGTTGGGCGATTATCTGGAGGCGCGTGGACACTGCGCCGACTATGCAGCCCTGGGTACGCTCGGGTGGCACCTAGCCAAGGCCTACGACTTCGATGCCATCATCCTGTCGCATCGTAATCGCCTGGATGCGCTGACAGCCTGCCGAAAACTGCGGCAGTTGCGATCCAAATATCCTGCCATTTTGCTGGTGGGTGATGAGTGTTCGATTGACAGCACATTAGCGGCCTTCGAGGCCGGTGCGGACGACTACATGGCGCGGCCCGTAGCCTTCGCCGAGATTCATGCACGCCTGAGCGCCCTCACACGCCGGCGTTACTGCAAGCACCACGGCGGCCTCGCCGTCGGCGACTTGGTGCTGGACGTCCCCTCGCAGATGGCGCGTCGCGCCGGGCGGCGACTCGAACTGACTCCAACGGAGTTCAAGCTGCTGCGAATACTGATGGAAGCGGCTCCGGCGATCGTGACCTATAGCGAACTCGAACTGTGCTTGTGGGGAGGCAATCGCGGGCGGCTACTGGGCACCAATGTGCGATCCCAGATCTACAACTTGCGCGAGGTAGTAGATCGGCCCTTCGACAAGCCGCTGATCCAGACGTGCCGCCAGCTCGGCTATCGGCTCGTCGAGCCAGACAAGCGAGGAGGTCGCGCGCCGTACCAACGCAGAGTCAAGGCGCGGGTGGCCGTTCCGACTTCGAGTGCGGGTATTTCAGAAAGCCGGTGAACGTGAATGGGTCGTGTTCGTCGAGCCGAAACCAGGTGTTCCAAAAACTAGCAAGCAATCAGCGGGCGTTGATGCAATCGTGAGTCAGGATCGCGGAGTGGAGAATCGGCAATGCAAGCGCAGCGGCTTCTTTCCCCGGCGACCCAGGGCGGCGCGGTGGAGATTCCAGGAGAGGACGAGCTCCGATGCCGGATCATCAATCACCTCCGCCATAGCGGCCAGACTTTGGAAGTGACGCATCTTTGGGTGGGATATCTCGCCGCGTTGCTCGAATGGGGGCTGATCGATCATCGGATCTATGTCGGCCTGAGCCGGCTTTTCAATGGTGTGTGCGACGACGAGCTCTACCACTTGTTCGCAGATGCGCCGGTGCCGCCTACAGTCAAGTCCACGCATGAATCCGTCGGGCAATGACGGGAAAAACCGCTGCGTCTCAGGAGCGTTCTGGCAAATTGCCAAGGTTCAGGATGATCGAAGTCGAGTCGCACTATCCCGAGGGCTTGTCCGCAGCAGATGTGGAAGTCGTCGACAACATCGTATTCGCCGTGTGCAGCCAGAACAGGCGAGCGCGGCAGTTGTATGTCACGCAGAGCACCATGGCCGACTTCGTCCAGGAATATGGGAAGGCAAGCGTCGAGCTGAAGGGATTTACGTTTCCGGGATATCGCTGGTTCATTACCGCTGATCATCGACGGGCCGAGCTTGTCGTCATCGATCAGGGCGTTCTGCGTGTCCATTTTCTAGCAGTAAGTATTTAGGGCCGTCCTAGGACTTTTCCCAATGTCGCCCGGAAGGGGCACGCGAATACGATGAACTGGTATGGGCTATAGGATCGCATGCGTGGCAATCACGGACGACGAGGGCAGCGATGAAGCGGAGCGTCGGATGGAAGATCGGAAAGGTCCGATTGCCGAGTTGCTTGATCTGTTGGGCGGCGATGTGGCGCGAGTATTGCGCGTCATCGAGCCGTACCGGCAGGCTGCCAGCGACAATCTCCTGCGCTTGGACGCCGCTCTGCGAGACGGAAACGTGGAGCAGGTACGGGAAGTGGCTTATGAGATGGCGATGGCCTGCTATCTGGTGGGGGAGCGCGAGGCAGCGCGGCAGCTGGGCGCCATCCTCCAAGTCAAGGCCGCGCCTGTCATTGATCCTGTGATGGCCCAATCCATGGCACGAGGGCGAACCGCATTGCTCGATTCCATCGTCCACATGGAACTGGAGATTACGAGATTGAAAGCGATTGCAGCGCAACCAGGATTTGGAACAACGCAATGAACGCCAGAAAGCAGGTAGCAAAAGCGAGCGAAACCCCAGTCGAAACGGCGCCGATCGTCGCCGGCGATCGCAAGATGGAGCAGGTGCGCGACCTGCTGTTCGGTGGATTGGCGCGTGACTACGATCGTCGCTTCCAGGAACTAGGCGACCGGCTCTCCCAAGAGCTTGCCCGGCTGGAGCGCGAGTTCGACCGACGGGTGGCTGGCCTGGAATCCCGGCTCGATGGTCTCTCCGAGCGCCTGTCGACGCAGGGCAGACAGGAGTCCAGTGCGAGAACGGCAGCAATCGATGACCTCGATGCGCGGATGGGTCAGGCGATGCGCACGCAAAGGGATGAGATCAACGCCGGTGTCGTGCAAGTAGCCGCTGACCTCGCCCGGTTCGAACTCCAATCGCGCGACGCCCTCATCCAATGGCAAACCGAACTGGCGGCGTCGCTGCAAGATATTCGCGCTTCGACGAGCGACGATCGCGACAGGCTGCGCCAGGAAAAGGTGGGCCGTGACGATCTGGCCGACCTAATGGGAGAGCTCTCTTTGCGGCTTCGCGGACCGCTGGAGCTACCGGGCGCCGACTAAGGCTTGAGCCATGAGCGGAGAGTTCGATCGCGTTCGCGACCTGCTGTGGGGTAGCGAACGTCAACGGCTAGAGAGTCTCGAGGCACAGCTCGGCCGGCTGGCCCACACGGTGTCGGACCTGCCGTCGGCGCTGGCCGACGGGCTTGAGCGCGAGAATGCAGACGGTGGACATGGCCGTCTCACCAACGCCTTGGCGGAATCCACGGCGGACTCCCTGGAGCGCGCAGTACGCAAACGACCGCAAGCGGTCGTGGACGCGGTCTTTCCGATCATCGGTCCTTCGATTCGTCGGGCCTTGCAGGAGTCCCTGCGCGGTCTGGCTCAGGATCTGGACCGAGCACTGCAGGATGCCTTCACGCTGAAGGCGCTGAGTTGGCGCGTGCAGGCCTGGCGTACCGGCGTGCCTTACGCCCAAATCGCCCTGCGCCATCGCCTTCGATATCACGTCGACCATCTGTTCTTGATCTGCGCCCACAGCGGCCTGCTGATCGATCACGTGTCCGCGGAAACGCAAACGGCCATCGACGTGGACGCTGTGGCGGGCATGTTGACGGCCATCGAGCAGTTCGTGCACGACTCCATGGCGGTGGAGGCAGCGACGGGCGGACTGGATAGCGCTTCCGTGGGCGAGTATCGCCTCCTCGTCAGCCCAGGACCGGTGGCGCTGGTCGTGGCCTTTGTGCAGGGGGTTCCGCCCGAGGCACTGAAAACGCGGCTGGATGAGCTGATCGAATCGCTTCATGCACAGCACGGTGCGCAGCTGGCGGACGGGGAGCGAGAGGCACGCGGAACCATCCTCACCCATGACCTGTTGGCTGATCTGAATCGGCTGGCATCCGATGCTCTGTCGCAGAAGCCGTCCCGTGCCTTGTGGGTGATGCTGTCGATCGTGCTGGGCGCAGTGCTGATCATCGGGTCGGTCAAGTACCTGGGCTGGCGCGAGGCCCGGCAGGTGGAAGCAGAACTCGCTGAGGTGCCCGGCGTCGTCGTTCTGGACGTGAAGAGCAGCGGATTCCACGAGCTTTCCATACGAGCGCTCTTCGACCCGACCGCTGAGCAACCGCAGCAGCGAATCGTGCTCGCGCATCCCGAGCTCACCATGCATTGGCAGTTGTATTCCCATATTTCCTCCGGCCCGCTAGCGGTGGCGAATCGGGTACGCAAGGCGCTGACACTGCCGGACGACATTCAGATCGATGCGGACGCCTCCGGAGAGGTTCGGTTGACCGGGGCGCTTCCATTTATCAAGTGGTACGCGGTGAAGACGTCGGTGCAGCCGATCCCGGGCGGGGTGCGTTTGAACGCCGGCGCGTTGACATACCCGGGTCGCGCGCAACTGGAAAAGCAGATTCGGCGTATAGAGGAACATCGCCTCGAATTCGGCGAAGGCAGCCAAAGCCCGGTGGATTCCGAAGGGTCGCTGGAATCGGAGATCAAGACCCTGGCGCAACTTGCCGGCGCTCAGGGTATCGGCGTTGTCGTGCACACCTATGGCTACACGGATGAGCCTGGCTCGCCTTGGCTCAACAGGGAGCTGCGTTTGCGGCGCGCGCAATGGCTTGCCGAGCGCATCGCCGCCAACGTGCCGGAATTGGCGGACGTAGACATCGGCGCGCAAACGATTTCGGCAAGCGATTTCCGCGGGCGCGACCGCGCAGCGCGCGTCAAAGTGACCTTGGTTCCTCGTTCCGTGCGCCCGTCAGGCGCGGATGCTTCGGCAGGGCGCTGATGTCCTGTTTGGCTGCCAACCTGAGCTTGCAGCAGGTGATTGCTGCACGCCGCAATGATCGCAAAGCTAAGACTTTTGCCAATACCTCCGAAATTTGGGACGACCTACCCTGCGATCGTGCGAAAACCGATGGCGCGGGTATGCCGACAAGAGTTGTTTCTCTCCTGCAGCGTTGTGATGGCTCCGCTTCTGACAGCGTCTTGCCGGAAGGTTCCCAGCGCTGGCCGGTGGTGAGGGAGTTGTTTGGCGCTCGGTATGGGGAGCCGCCGTGGCGGTATCGGCTCTCGCCGACACTGGTGGTGACCGGCGACACGACAACGAGTGAGCGCCTGTTGCGAATTGTCGGCTCGGCAGAAGAGGACGCGCATATGACGGCAGTGTCCAATTTCTCCGAGGCCTGCGAGGCCATGAATTGTCTGGCTTATGCAATGGCCGTGATCGATGTCGATGTTGCCGATGGCCTGGAGCTGGTCGCGCGCATGCGCCGGAATCACCAGCAGATGCCGGTCCTGGCGATCGCCTCGCACGATCGCGGCGATATCGCCATGGCCACTCTGCATGCTGGAGCCAGTGGCTACGTCCTGAAGCAGCGCGAGGACGTTGAGCTAATCCTGGCGATCAGAAGTATTCAGCGCGGCGGCACGCCGGTCGACCCCAGTGTCGTGCGCTCGATCTTGTCGTTGCTGCAGAAGCCGGCGGGTCCCGGTGCCAAGTGCGAAGACGTGCGGCTATCGGCGCGCGAACTGCAGGTGCTTCGGTTGCTGGCTCGTGGATTCAGCAATCGCGACATCGCCCAACTGATCGCGCTGTCGCGGCTGACGGTCGAGGGCTACATCAAGTCGCTGTACCGCAAGCTGGGTGTCGGCTCGCGGACGGCTGCCGTATTCGAGGCGCAGCGGTTGCGTCTGCTGCCCTGACTGAATCAATAAGGAGGTGACGGTGTTCACGATGGCCAACCGGATACGCCGAGCACGTGCACTGGCTCATCTGTCGCAAAGCGAGTTGGCGCTGCAGGTCGGCGTGACCCGCAGCGCCGTGGCGCAGTGGGAAAGTCGAGCGAATATCATGCCCAGTACGGGGCATCTATCCCGCATCGCGGTCGCCACCGGCGTTCAATTTGAATGGCTGGCGACCGGGCGCGGCCCCTGCCAGCTCGAGGATCAGCCGGTCGAGCCGGTCGGCGACCTCAAGGAATTCGCGCAGACCGACACCGAGACCCGGATGCTCGCGCTGTTGCGACGGCTGAGCGCCAAGAAGCAGCAGATGATGTGCGACATGGTCGAAATGATGTCGGCCTGAAAGCCGAGTTCGTCCATTGCCAGGCGGGGCCGGGAGACCCTCCCGCCTCGAGCTGCCCCCGCCGCAGCGGCCCGCGGGGGCTCCAAAACGCCCGTGGCGGCCATTACCCCCAAGGATTCCCCGAAAAAGCGGGCAAGTCCTACCAAAAGCTCAGAAACTGCCTCTTGGCCCGCCGCCCGGACCGGGTCAAGTTACCAACTTGGTAATATAGCCAGGAGCGCTGGCTAGTGGATCTCTGCTCCGCCTAGGGGCCGGCACCGGCTGACGGCCGCGGTTGCCGTCCCCGTCCGCCGGTTGACATTTATTTATTACGAATCACAGGAACGCGAACTCCATGGCACGTGGCATCAACAAGGTCATCCTGGTGGGCAACCTGGGCAACGACCCCGAAACCAAGTACACCCAGGGCGGCATGGCCGTCACCAAGGCCAGCCTGGCCACCACCAGCGTCCGCAAGGACCGCGACGGCAACACCCAGGAACGCACCGAGTGGCATCGCGTGACCTTCTTCGGCAAGCTCGGCGAGATCGCCGGCGAATACCTGCGTAAGGGCAGCCAGGTCTACGTGGAAGGCTCGATCCGTTACGACAAGTACACCGGCCAGGACGGCGTCGAGCGCTACAGCACCGACATCATTGCCGACGAAATGCAGATGCTCGGTGGCCGCGCCGAGGGCGGCGCCCCGCGCCGTGAGTCCGGCGGCGGCGAATCCCGTCCTTCGCGTCCCTCCCAGCCGCAGGGCGGTGCGCCGCGTCGCGAGCAGGCACCGGCCAAGGCCAGCGATTTTGGTGCCGACTTCGCGGACGACGATATTCCGTTCTGAGCGCTGTCGCTCGGATCAAGCATTCCGATTTCACTGGTAACACCCTTGCAATTTCGTTGCCGCGGCCTCGCGGCCACGATAGTTGGATGATCTGCAAATAGAAGGACGTTTTGGCGTGGCAACTTGGCTAGTAACCGGCGGTGCCGGATTCATTGGTGGCAATTTCGTTCTGGAGGCCGTCAACAGTGGCGTGCGCGTGGTCAATCTGGACCTGCTCACCTATGCGGGCAACCGCGACACGCTGGCCTCGCTCGACGGCCATCCGGATCACGTCTTCGTCCAGGGCGACATCGGTGACGCATCGCTGATCGAGCGGCTGCTGCGCGAACATCGACCCGACGCCGTGATCAACTTCGCCGCCGAGAGCCACGTCGATCGTTCGATCGATGGGCCTGCCGCGTTCGTGCAGACGAATGTCGTGGGAACGCTGAATCTGCTGGAAAAGACGCGCGACTACTGGAAGTCGATCGATGCCGACGCGCGCGATGCCTTCCGCTTCCTGCACGTGTCCACCGACGAGGTCTACGGCACGCTGGGCGAAACCGGCAAATTCACCGAAACCACGCCGTATGCGCCGAACTCGCCTTATTCGGCCTCCAAGGCGGCCTCGGACCACCTGGTGCGGGCGTTCCATCACACCTACGGCCTGCCGGTCCTGACGACCAACTGCTCCAACAATTACGGGCCGTACCAGTTTCCGGAAAAGCTCATCCCGCTGATCATCGCCAAGGCGCTGGTGGGCGAGGCCTTGCCCGTCTACGGCGACGGAATGAACGTGCGCGACTGGCTATTCGTCGGCGATCATTGCGCCGCGATTCGCCGAGTGCTCGAGACGGGCCGTATCGGCGAAACCTACAACGTCGGCGGTGATGCCGAACGCCCCAACATCGTCGTGGTGAAGACGATCTGTGCACTGCTCGATCAGCACCAGCCGCTGGCGGACGGTCGTGCGCGCGAGTCGCTCATCACTTACGTAAAGGACCGCCCGGGGCACGATCGCCGTTACGCGATCGATGCGTCCAAGCTGAAGAGCGAGCTCGGTTGGGCGCCCACGGTCACCTTCGAAGAGGGCATTGCCCGCACGGTTCACTGGTACCTCGGCAACCAGCCCTGGGTGCAGCGCGTTCTCGATGGCAGCTACCGCCTCGAACGCATCGGCGCTGCGGCGTAATGCCGCTCGTACACGACGTGCACAATCCAACGAAGTGATTTCATGACCCAGCGCAAAGGCATCATTCTCGCCGGCGGTTCCGGCACGCGGCTGTATCCGATCACGCAGGCGATCAGCAAGCAGCTGTTGCCGGTGTTCGACAAGCCCATGATCTATTACCCGCTCAGCGTGCTGATGCTGGCGGGCATCCGCGAAGTGCTCATCATCAATACCCCGCACGAGCAGATGCTGTTCAAGAACCTGCTGGGCGACGGTTCGCAGTGGGGCATGAGGATCGAATATGCCGCGCAGCCCAAGCCGGAAGGACTGGCACAGGCCTACCTGATCGGCCGCGATTTCGTGAACGGCGATCCCAGTTGCCTGGTACTGGGCGACAACATCTTCTACGGCCACGGCCTGACCGAACTGCTGCGCAACGCGGCGGGCCGCGATCATGGCGCCACGGTCTTCGGCTACTGGGTCAAGGATCCGGAACGCTACGGCGTCGCGGAGTTCGATGCCAGCGGCAAGGTCGTGGATCTCGAAGAGAAGCCGGCCAAGCCCAAGTCCAACTACGCGGTCACCGGCCTGTATTTCTACGACGGCCGCGCCAGCGACTTCGCTTCAGGCTTGAAGCCATCCGCACGCGGCGAGCTGGAAATCACCGATCTGAACCGCTGCTACCTCGACGACGGCTCGCTGCAGCTGGAGCGGATGGGGCGCGGGTTCGCGTGGCTCGACACCGGCACGCACGAGTCCCTCGTCGAGGCGTCCATGTACGTGGAAACCATCGAAAAGCGTCAGGGTCTGCGCGTCTGCTGCCCGGAAGAAATCGCCTACTTCAACCGTTGGATCGACGCAGCGCAGCTCGCCGACCTGGCGCGGCCGCTGGCCAAGAACGGATACGGCCAATACCTGCTGAGCCTGCTGGAACACGGACACGTCGAATGAAGATCATCGAGACGGATCTTCCCGGTTGCGTCGTCATCGAGCCGCAGGTGTTCGGCGATACGCGCGGTTTCTTCTTCGAGTCGTTCAACAGCGACAAGCTGGCCGCGCACGGCCTGGAACTGAAGTTCGTCCAGGGCAACGTGTCGTCTTCCAGTCGCGGCGTTCTGCGTGGCCTGCACTATCAGTGGCCGAATCCGCAGGGCAAGTACGTGTCCGTCGTCGAGGGCGAAGTGTGGGATGTCGCGGTCGACATCCGCCGCGGTTCGCCGACATTCGGGAAGTGGACGGCGGTCGTGCTCAGTGCGGAGAACAAGCGGCATTTCTGGATTCCGGAAGGCTTCGCCCACGGCTTCGTGGTGCTGAGCGAACGCGCCATGTTCACTTATCTGTGCACCGCCACCTACGATGCCAAGGCCGATGCCAGCGTCCGCTGGGATGATCCGTCGCTGGCGATCGACTGGCCGGTCTCCGATCCTCAGCTGTCGGAGAAGGACGCCCGCGCCCCGTTGCTGGCCGACGTCGCCCCGGAGCGTTTGCCGGTCTATCGGGTCTGAGTGCATGAAAATTCTGCTGCTTGGCGGCAATGGCCAAGTCGGATACGAACTGCAACGCAGCCTGGCGCCGCTGGGCGAGTTGATCGTCACCACTCGCAGCGGCGAACTGCCGGATGGCGGCCGCTGCGAAGCATTGGACATCTATCAGCCGGCGACGTTCGCGGCACTCTTCGATCGCGTAGCCCCCGACGTCGTGGTGAATGCGACGGCGCACACCGCTGTCGATCGCGCGGAAGACGAACCCGAGCTAGCCTTTCGAGCCAACTCTGAAGCACCCACAGAACTGGCGCGACTGTGCGCCGCAAGTGGTGCGCAACTGGTCCATTACTCCACCGACTACGTCTTCGACGGCAGCGGCCATGAACCCTATCGCGAGGACCAGCCGACGGCACCACTGGGCGTTTACGGTGCCAGCAAGCTCGCCGGCGAGCAGGGCATCCAGGCCAGCGGCGCAGCGCACCTGATCCTGCGGACGGCCTGGGTCTATGCGACGCGCGGCAACAATTTCCTCCGCACCATGCTCCGGATCGGCGGCGAACGCGACGAATTGCGGGTCGTGGCGGACCAGCGCGGCAGCCCCACGCCCGCATGGCTGATCGCGGACGTCACGGCGCGCGTACTGCAACAAGGCATCGTCGAATCGGGCATCCGCCATCTGGTCTGCGGCGGAGAAACGAGCTGGCACGGTTTTGCCGAGGCGATATTCGCCGAAGCCAGCGCCGCGGCCCTGATCAGTCGCGCTCCGCGCGTCGTTCCGATCACCACCGCCGAATATCCGACGCGCGCGCGCCGCCCGGCCTATTCTGTGCTGGATACGTCCTTGCTCTGTGCCGAGTATGGCCTGTCGCTTCCCGCTTGGGACGAGGCCCTGAAGGTGACGTTGGCGCATTCTGCTTGAGCGCGCGTTCCGTTTCTGCGGCAGGATGCTAATCTCGCGCCAGACATGGCGACCAGCGCTGTCGAGCATTACTTAGGGGTAGCTCGACCCGGTATCACCGCCCGTTGCAGCGTTGGCAATTCCTTGTTGCCGACTGCTGGCGGGCGCCGCATGCCCGGGAATATAAAGTCGCCACGTCGATCCATAAGGACTTGAAGGGAGGACACATGAAGCACAAGGCAGCACCTTCCCGGGCCGGGAAAACAAGCATGAAGCAACTGATGCTGAGCTTCGCTCTTTTGGTGGGTGTGCTGACGACGGATGCCAAAGCAGCGGGCGTGGATGTCGATGCGTACGCGCGCAAGGACAAGTTCGGGGATATCAAGATCTCACCAGGCGGCGAGTACTACGCGGCCTCAGTGCCGCTCGATGACCGAACCATCCTGGTCGTATTCGAGCGCGGCACAAATAAGCTCTCCACCAAGTTCGTTCTCCCCAAGAACACGCATGTCGCCTATTTCGATTGGGCGAAGCCGGACCGCTTGATACTTGGCACAGCCGAAAAGTTCGGCATGTTGGCGGAACCGCAATGGACGGGCGAGCTGTATGCGATCAACGCCAATGGCGGAAAGGCCGAGTTGCTGGTCGGTTATCAGGTCGACGATGGCGGGCCGGGCACGCTCGTCAAGCCGAAGAAGGGGAACGATTCCATCTACGCATTCGCGATCGATGCTCCACCTACCGATGGCAAGTCGGTGCTCGTATCCATACAACCCTATGGGTCGTCCGATCCGTACTCGAGCGCGGAGCTGCTTGATATTTATTCCGGCCGTCGCAACAAGGTCACGTCGGCCCCGGTACGCAATGCTTCATTCGGCACTGACAACCAGGGCGTCGTGCGGTTCGCTTGGGGCTTCGCCAGCGACAACGTGCGAAAACTCTACTATCGTGCAGGTGACGGGGCGCAATGGGAGCTGCTCAGCGTCGAGACCAATGGGCGCTTCGATTATCCGGTGGGTTTCTCCGCCGACAATATGATCGCGTACCTGCGGAGCGAACAGGCAGATGGGCCTGACGCGATCGTGGCCCTGACCCTTGCTACGCGGGAGCGCAAGGTGGTGTTGCGCGACGACGATACAGATCCTTCTGGCGTGATCTACCAGAACGGCACGCGTACGCCTGTAGGCTTCTTCTTCAATGACGGTAAGTTGCGCACCGGCTTCATCGACGAGCAGTCCGCAGACGCGCGCCTGTATCACAGTCTGGAAGCCGCCTTCGCGGGTGAGGCAGTGGTCATCACGTCGCGGACGGCTGACGGTCGCATCGCCCTGGTTCAGACTTACAACGATCGCAATCCTGGCGACTTCTACCTATTCGATACTGTCGCTAAGAAGGCATCGCACATCCTTGCGCGGAGCGACTGGTTCGATCCAGAACAGCAGCACATGATGCAGCCCATCCAGCTGAAAGCGAGGGATGGACTGGACCTGCATGGCTATCTGACCCTTCCCAAGGGCAGCAGCGGCAAGGGTTTGCCCTTGATCGTGCTTCCGCATGGCGGTCCGTACGGCATTCGTGACGTATGGGGCTTCGACCCGGAGGGACAGATGCTGGCCCAGGCGGGCTATGCAGTCTTGCAGCTCAACTATCGAGGATCCAGCGGTTATGGGCGATCATTCGAGCAGGCCGGCGCCCAGCAATGGGGCGGCACGATGCAGGACGACCTGACCGACGCCACGCGATGGGCCATCGAGCAGGGCATTGCCGATCGCAACCGCATTTGTATGTATGGCGCAAGCTACGGGGCTTACGCCGCACTCATGGGTGCGGCCAAGGAGCCGACGCTGTACAGGTGCGCGGTAGGGTATGTCGGTGTGTACGACTTGCCCAAGATGCAAACCGATACCAATCGCGACAGTGCCCGCCTGGGCAATTGGTCCAAGGATTGGGTCGGCAAGCGCGAAGACCTAGGCGCCGTTTCCCCGAACCGTCTCGCCGATCGCATCAAGATTCCGGTTTTCCTTGCGGCCGGTGGCGAGGACAAGATCGCGCCCATCGAGCATTCGAAAATGATGGAGGCGGCCCTGCGCAAGACGGGCACGCCGGTGGAGACCCTCTATTACGACGACGAGGGGCACGGTTTCTATGTCGAAGCGCACCGTCGTGAGTTCTACGCGCGCCTGCTGACATTCCTCGGCAAGCATCTGGGCGGAGCCACGGCGGCCACCACCGCAGCGGCGAGTACGACCGGTAAGTAAAGGTAGTCATGTTTGAGGAAACGGCACCGTAGGGTGCCGTTTCTATTGCGGCAAGCCGTGATCCCCGAGCGACGGTGCGTTACGCTTCGGCCTGGGCCAAATCAAACACATCACCAGGGGATTGAGCCAATGAGTAAGTTGTACGGGGCCATGCTGGCCCTGATGTTGCCCGCCGTGGGGACGGCGGCAACGCCCACCATCCAGGACTTCGTCAAGCATCCGACCTACAGCGGCGTGAAGATTTCGCCGGACGGCGAGTATCTGGCGATGACCGTCGATCGCGGCG
Organism: Lysobacter terrae; assembly: GCF_054782215.1. Taxonomy (NCBI): domain Bacteria; kingdom Pseudomonadati; phylum Pseudomonadota; class Gammaproteobacteria; order Lysobacterales; family Lysobacteraceae; genus Lysobacter; species Lysobacter terrae. The sequence continues at coordinate 139,669 of NZ_BAAGSX010000010.1, read as the reverse complement.
AGCAGGACGTGCTGACCGTGCTGCGAACCAAAGACCTGAGCGTGGTCAAGGTCAACGCGCTGCCTGAAGAAAAGAGCGTCGGCAACTTCTACTGGGTCAGTCCGCAACGGCTGGTGTTCAATTCGGTCAAGAAGTTCGGCCGCTTCGCCAGGCCGTTCGGCACCGGCGAGTGGTACGGCGTCAACGCCGACGGCAGCCAGCCGCGCCCGCTGGTGTTCTACGGCCAGCGTGATGCGACCCAGAAGAGCAAGCAGGTCGGCAACGAAAGCTTCTCGCTGCTGGACACGCTGCGCGACGACGACGCCAACGTGATCATGTCGGTGAACTACCCGCATTCGAGCGAAGGCGCCGGCACTGAGATCGTGCTGTTCGATACGCTCAGCGGTCGCAGGAAATCGTTGGCGCGCGCGCCGCGCGAGAATTGCGAGATCGCGCTGGATGCCGCGAAGGCTCCGCGTTTTGCGATCTGCTTGGACGACGAAGATGCGGAGGGCAAGTTCGATTCGCAGAACGAGCTCTACCGCCGCGGCGACGACGGCAAGTGGACGTTGGTGAACAGCTCCAAGGTTTCCGGCAAGCGCCTATCGGTCATCGGCACGTCGGGCGACGGCCGCGTCTACGCCACGCAGAGCGATGGCAAGGCACCGGAAGCCCTCGGCGTCATCGACACTGCTACAGGGCAGTTCAAGGAGCTCTTCAGCGATCCCGTTTCGGAGCCCGCCGGTTACATCATGTCCACGGACGGCGATACGATCCTCGGCGTGGTGACGGAGGCCGGTGCGCCGCACGTCAAGCTCATCGAGGAGAACCATCCAGACGCCGAAATCTACGCATCGCTGGCGTCGGCGTTCCCCGGCCAGATGGTGGATTTCTCGAGCGCGACCCGCGATGGCAAGAAGATCGTCGTGTCCGTGCGCAGCGACCGCAACCCGGGTGAGCTGTATCTGTACGATCGCGATACCGGCAAGGCGCGCTTCTTGATGCAGGGCCGCCAATGGCTCGATGCCAAGCAGATGGCCACCGTCAAGCCCTTCGCTGTCACCACCCGCGATGGCCTGAAGATCCATGGCTACCTGACCATTCCCAACGGCTCGGACGGTAAGAACCTGCCGTTGATCGTCAACGTCCATGGCGGTCCGATGGGACCGCGCGACGACTGGGGATTCAATTGGGAAACCCAGATGTTCGCCAGTCGCGGCTATCTGGTCATGCAGGTCAACTATCGCGGCTCGGGCGGCTTCGGCAAGGCGTTCCAGGACATGGCCTACGGCCAATGGGCCGACGGCATCATGAACGACATCATCGATGCCACGAAGTGGACGATCGCACAGGGATATGCCGACAAGGACCGCGTGTGCATCTACGGCGGCAGCTTCGGCGGCTACGCCTCGCTGATGGCGCCGACGCGCGACCAGGGGCTGTTCAAGTGCGCGTTCGGTTACGTCGGCGCCTACGACGCCGATGTGCAGATGACCCTCAGCGACACGAGCAAGCGCGAGAGCGGAATTCGCTACCTCAAGCGCGCACTGGGCGACACCAAGGCCGAACGCGACCGCGTGATGCCGGTGAATCACGCCGACCAGGTGAAGATTCCGATCTATCTGGCTGCGGGCGCCCGCGATCCGCGCTGTCCGCCGGAGAACACCGAGCGCATGTACAAGGCGTTGGTCGAGGCAGGCAACAAGCCGGAGGGCATGATCATCCAGTCCGGCGAGATGCACGGGTTCTACAAGGAAGAGAACAATCTGAAGCTGTACACGGAGATGCTCAACTTCTTCGACCGCCATATCGGCGCGAAGAAAGTCGCCGGCGGCAGCTGATTCCGCACACGCTCAAAGAAACGGCGCCGAAAGGCGCCGTTTTTCTTTGCGGGATGCTCAGCGACGGAAGTCTTCGCGAAGCGCTCAGCGTTCGGATCAGCGAATGTCGTGCATCATCCGCCGCAGCAGCGGCGAGGCGAGCAGAGCGACCACCGCGCAGCCGATGCCCAGCCACATCAGGAAGGTGAAGAGGTCTGCATACTTGGAAGCTGCTTCGACCATGTTCATGGTTTCCCCTTCCGGCACATCGATCGCCGCGAGCTTTCCGAACAGTGCCGCCAGCGTTTCCGAGAACGCGGTAGCCAGGAACCAGGTTCCCATCATCAGGCTCATCACGCGCGGCACCGACAACTGCGTCACCGCCGCGAGTCCGACCGGATACAGGCACATTTCGCCCACTTCCAGCAGCAGATAGGCCAGCACCAGCCACCACACGCTGGCCATTTCCCCGGTGGCACCGGCTTGTTGCGCGGCCCATACCAGCGGCAGGAAGCTCAGGCCGCCGAAGAACAGACCCAGCGCGGATTTGGTCGGTTTCGACGGATCCAAGCCGCGCTTGTCGAGCCAGGCCCAGATCACCGCGAATAGCGGCGCCAGCAGCACGATGAACAGTGCGCCCAGGTAGGTGAGCGAACCCGCAGTCTGCGGCAGCACCACCGCATCGCGCAGCAGCGCCACCAGCATGGCGATCACCGTGGTGCCGAAAAGCAACCGGGGCAGCGATGAGGCGGGATTGCGATCCGATACCGAAGCGGCGATCACGAACGACACCGGCCCGAGCAGCATCGAATACGTGGACCACGGCGCGGAGGCCAGGAACAGCTGCAGGTTGCGCCAGCCACTGGCGCTCCACTGCATCGTGGGCTGCGCCTGCACCAGCGAGGGCGCCACGTCCTTGGTCAGCAGGCGGTCGGTGAAGGTCACCCACGATCCGTACGTTTGTTCGTACAAGGTGTAGAACACCAGCGCGGCGAAGATCAGCACCATCATCGCGCCCATGCGCTGCGCTTCAACCTTCGTGCAGCCGCGGGTCACGAAGCCGACGTACCAGAAGCCGACGGCCAGGAACACCACCGACATCAGGATCAGCGCGAGCGTGGATTCCTCGATGAAGAAGGCCAGCACGCCGTAGCGGTTGGACAGCCAGATCACCGCCAGGCCGAGCAAGGCGAAGGCCGCCAGCGACGGTGCATGACTACGCAGCGACGCATTCGCCACCGCATCGTTCCTGCGCCAGGAATGCCACATCGACCAAAGGATGCCGGCCAGCGCCATCACCACGATCCAGTAGGTCCAGCGCACGACGTCTGCGCCGAGCTGGATCGTCGTCACCGCTTGCATCAGCCACGCCACCGGCAGCAGGCCCAGGACGCCGGCCGCATAGATGGTCCATTCATGCGAGCGGGGCAGCGGCGCCGGCGGTTCGCCGACGTAGCGCAGGTACTTGCGGCCCCAGATGAACTGCATCAGGCCCAGCAGCATGCCGATGCCGGCTGCGCCGAAACCGTAGCGCCAGCCCAGCGTCTGTCCGAGATAGCCGCATACGATCGATGCGAAGAGCGCGCCGAGATTGATGCCGGCAACGAAGAGCGAGAAGCCGGAGTCGCGGCGCGGGTCGTTCTCTTCGTACAACTGCCCGACTATCGTCGACACGTTGGGCTTGAGAAAGCCCACGCCCATGATGATTAGCGCCAGCGAGAGATAAAAGAAGGGCAGCGCGGCTTCGTCGCGCACAACCACGCCATTGACCAGGGTGGCCGGATGACCTTCGAAAAACGCCATGCCGGCATGACCGGCCACCAGCAGCAGCCCGCCGAAGATCACCGCCTTGCGCATGCCCAGGAAGCGGTCGGCGAGCAGCCCGCCGATCACCGGCACGCAATACACCAGCCCACCGTAGGCGCCCAACACGTCGAGGCCGGCGCGGTCGCCGAATTTGTGGTGCTGCAGCAAATACAGCAGCAGCAAGGCCTTCATCCCGTAGAAGGAAAAGCGCTCCCACATCTCGGTGAAGAAGCAGACGTAGACGCCCTTGGGGTGGCCCAGGAAGTCGTCCGAGGCGGCAGCGGCCGGGCGGCCGGCGACGGCGGTGGAAAGGACTGACAAGCGAAACCCCCGATGCTGGACGCGCCTCCAGCGCAGATCGGCGCGAGTATAGCCACGCGCCAGAGCGATCCGCGGGCATGCGGCGCCAGTGGGCAGGCGTCACTGTCACATCGGTTACCGCAGACACGCGCTGCGGCGCGTTCGGAGTCCCCGTAACCGCCATTCTCGGGGGCGCTCTGCGATACTCGCCCGACCATCCTTGGGGACCTTCCACCCGTGAGCCAACCCGACTCCCTGGCAACGCCGCGCACCGAGCTGACTCTTCGAGGCCTGATCCTCGGCGTGCTCATCACCGTGGCCTTCACCGCGGCGAACGTGTTCTTCGGCCTGAAGGCCGGCCTGACCTTCGCCACCTCGATCCCGGCCGCCGTCATCTCGATGGCCTTGCTGCGCAACTTCCGCAATTCGACGGTGCAGGAGAACAACATCGTGCAGACCGTGGCCTCGGCCGCGGGCACGCTGTCGTCGGTGATCTTCGTGCTGCCGGGCCTGATCATCATCGGTTGGTGGACGGGCTTCCCCTATTGGGTGTCGTTCGCGATCTGCGCGCTCGGCGGCATCCTCGGCGTGATGTATTCGATCCCCTTGCGCCGCGCGCTGGTGACCAATTCCGAGCTGCCGTATCCGGAAGGCGTGGCTTGTGCCGAGGTGCTGAAGGTCGGCAGCCCGGGCGCGGAAGGCACGGCGCACGGCGCCGAGGAAAGCCGTGCGGGCCTGCTCGCGGTGATCTGGGGCGCGATCGTCGCCGGCGTGTTCGCGGTGGTCGTGGCTACGCGCGTGTTCGCCAGCGACGTGGCCAGTTATTTCCGTGTCGGCGATCGCGGCGGCGTCACCGGTTTCGATTTCGCGTTATCGATGGCGCTGTTCGCGGTCGGCCATCTCGTCGGCCTTTGGGTCGGCATCGCGATGTTGCTGGGCGCGGTGATCGGTTGGGGCTGGGGTGTTCCGCACTTCTCCGAATTGATGGCGGCGGGCGGCGCGGCAAGCGGCGCCGCGGCCGATTTCGCCCAGCAGACCTGGAGCCAGCAGGTGCGCTTCGTGGGTGCCGGCACGATCGGCGTTGCCGCGGTCTGGACGCTGAGCAAGCTGGTGAAGCCGGTGATCAGTGGGCTCGCTTCGGCCATGGCCGCGGCGAAGGTGCGTGCGGCGGGCAACATGGCGTCGCTGCCGCGCACGGAGCACGACATCCCGATCGGTGTCGTCGGCATGGTGATGGTGGCGTGCTTCATTCCGCTGGCCTTCCTGCTGGTGCACTTCGGCAACGAAACGGGGCTGGGCGCGCACATGTCGTCGCTGGTGATCGGCGGCCTGATCTACATCGTGGTGATGAGCTTCCTGGTTTCCACGGTGTGCGGTTACATGGCGGGCCTGATCGGCTCCTCCAACAGCCCGCTCTCCGGCATCGGCATCCTGGTCGTCATCGGCGCCGCGCTGCTGCTCGTGTTCGGCATCAAGCCGCTGCTCGAGCCGGGCCATGAGAAGGGCTTGGTCGCCTTTGCTCTGCTGGTCACTGCGGTGGTGTTCACGGTCGCTGCGATCGCCAACAACAATCTGCAGGATCTCAAGACCGGCCAGCTGGTCGATGCGACGCCGTCGAAGCAGCAGTGGGCGCTGGTCATCGGTGTGATCGCCGGTGCGGCGATCATTCCGGTGATCCTGGACATCGTGAACAAGGCCTATGGCTTCACGGGTGCGCCGGGCGTCGATCCCAAGGTCGCGTTGGCCGCGCCGCAGGCGGGCCTGATCTCGGCGCTCGCGCAGGGCGTGATCGAGAGGAACATCGATTGGAGCCTGATCTTGATCGGCGCCGGCATCGGCGTCGTTTTGATCGTTCTCGACGAGGTGCTGCGCCGTACGACCAAGGGCGCGCACCTGTCGCCGCTGGCCGTCGGCCTGGGCATCTATCTGCCGACGTCGGCGACGCTGATGGTGGTGGTCGGTTCGATCGTCGGCTGGATCTACGACAAGCGCGCGGAGCGCAGCGCCAATCCGGAGTCGGCCAAGCAGCTCGGCGTCCTGCTCGCCTCTGGCTTGATCGTCGGCGAGGGCCTGGTGGGCGTGGCGATCGCCGCCATCGTTGCCTTCAACGTCTTCCCGCTGGCCATTGTCGGCGACGACTTCGCCGGGCCGGCCAAGTGGATCGGCGGCATTGCCTTCGTCGCCGCGGTATTCGCCCTGTACCGCTGGGTCGAGGGGATGGCGCGCCGCAATCCCTGAACGCGTAAGCGTCGTGCATGCATCCCCGCGGGGCAGGCGGCGCCGGTGCGCTCTGCGTGACACGCCGTGAATCCGTCCATGGAGGCTTGTCGGCTGCATCCATGCCGCCGACAGTCACGCAGAGCGCACCGGCACCGCCTGCCCTCCCACACATCGCTGGCGCATCTACGAAGAAGCAGGCAGCGAGCTGCGCTCGCCTCCCCTCATCTGCCCTTCGGGCATCTTCTCCCCGCACGCGGGGAGAAGAAGACGCGCATGGGCCGAAGCGGCGACCGTCACGCTCGCGCTTAGCGCTGCCCGCCGGGATGGGGGTGGCGGAGAGCGGACCATGGATGGTCCGCGGCCCGACTAAAGGCAGGACTGCCGTCCGGAGGGTCGCAGCCACCCCCATCCCGGCGGGTAGCGCGTCCCGCCGAAGCCGGCAGCTTCTAAAGCAGACAAGCCCCGCCTTCGCGGGGATGACGAGCAAAAGCATCCGCTGACTTTGCGGCTCCGGCCCTGTGACTGCCGGCCTTTGCGGCAGACAGGGCCCGGCGCCTACCATCGGGACCTTCGTTAGTTCGTCCGGAGTCCCGATGACCCTGCGCCACGCTGTCCTGCCGCTACTCCTCGCGGCGGCCCTGCCTTCGTTCGATGCGGCCGCCGCCCCGCGCGGCTTCGAGGTGCGCGACCTCGCCACGCTGGATCGCGTGTCTGCGCCCTCGCTCTCACCCAATGGCCGCCAGCTGGTATTCGCCAAGCGCGTCGTCGATTTCGCCGCCAACAAGTCGGCGACTTCGCTGTGGATCGAGGACCTGTTCGCGCGCGATGCCGCGCCGCCCAAGCGCCTGACGCCCGAAGGCTGGAACGTCAATTCGCCCAGCTTCTCCCGCGACGGCGCCAGCGTGTATTTCCTCAGCGCGAAGTCGGGCTCGATGCAGCTGTACTCGATTCCGCTGCGCGGCGGCGATCCGGTTCGCCTCACTGATTTTCCCGGCGACCTCGGCAGCTACAAGTTCTCGCCGGACGGCAAGCGCCTCGCCTTCAGCACCGACGCCTTCGTCGATTGCGGCAACGATCTGACCTGCAGCCCGAAGCGGATGGACGAGCGCGGCAAACAGAAGAACACCGGCGTGCTCTTCGACCGCATGTTCATTCGCCACTGGGATACCTGGAACGACGGCCGCCTGAATCGCGTCTTCGTCGCCGACATGGGCGCTGACAAGACGATGCCGAAGACCGCGACGCTGATCGGCGCCGACGTAATCGGCGATGTGCCCTCCAAGCCTTTCGGCGATGAGAGCGAATACCAGTGGTCGCCCGACGGCAAACAGCTCGTGCTCAGCGCGCGCAAGGCCGACCACGAAGAGCCGTGGTCGACCAACTTCGATCTGTACCTGGTCAACGCCGACGGCAGCGGCGCGGCGAAGAACCTCACCGCGGCGAACCCGGCCTGGGACACGACGCCGGTGTTCAGTGCCGACGGCAAGACGCTCTACTACCGCGCGATGAAGCGTCCCGGTTTCGAAGCCGACCGCTTCGCGCTGATGGTGATGGATCTGGCTTCCGGCAAGGCGCGCGAGATCGCGTCGCGCTGGGATGCTTCGGCCAATGGCATCACGCTCTCGGCCGACGGCAAGCACATCTACACCACGGCGCAGGAACTCGGCCAGGATCCGTTGTTCTCGGTCTCGATCGCGAACGGTGAAGTGACCAACGTGTCCGGGCCGCAGGGCTCGGTGTCGGCGTTCGCGTTGGCCGGGCCGACGCTCGCTTTCACGCGCGGCTCGCTCAAGAGCGGCGACCAGGTGTTCGTTACCAGCCCCGACGGAAAGGCGCCGCAGCGCGCGATCACCCCGAGCGCGGGTGAAATGCTCCCCGACGTGCGCTTCGGCGACTTCGAGCAATTCAAGTTCGCCGGCTGGAACAACGAAGTCGTGCACGGCTACGTGGTCAAGCCGTGGAATTACCAGGAGGGCAAGAAGTATCCGGTCGCGTTCCTGATCCATGGTGGCCCGCAGGGCAGCTTCGGCAACGGCTGGAGCTACCGCTGGAACCCGCAGACCTACGCCGGCCAGGGCTATGCGGTCGTGATGATCGACTTCCACGGTTCCACCGGTTACGGCCAGAAGTTCACCGACGCGATCAGCCAGCACTGGGGCGATCGCCCGCTGGAAGACCTGCAGAAGGGCTGGGCCGCGGCACAGAAGCAGTTCGCCTTCCTCGACGGCGACAAGGCCTGCGCGCTGGGTGCCAGCTACGGCGGCTTCATGGTCAACTGGATCGCCGGCAACTGGAACGCGCCGTGGAAGTGCCTGGTGAGCCATGACGGCGTGTTCGAGAACCAGGCCATGGGTTATGCGACCGAAGAGCTGTGGTTCAGCGAATGGGAAAACGGCGGCACGCCGTTCCAGAATCCGCAGGGCTACCAGAAGTTCAATCCGGCCAATCACGTCGACCAGTTCCGCGTGCCGATGTTGGTGATCCATGGGCAGCAGGACTTCCGCATTCCGGCGGAGCAGGGCATCGCGTTGTTCAGCGCCTTGCAGCGCAAGGGTGTCGAATCGAAGTTCCTCTACTTCCCCGACGAAAACCATTGGGTGCTCAAGCCGCAGAACTCCGTGCAGTGGCACGACACGGTCAATGCCTGGCTGAAGCAGCACATCGGGCAATAAGAACCTGAAGCGGTCAGGAAAGGGCGGGGTCGACGACTCCGCCCTTTTTCTTTGGACCTCCGGACCAGGCGGATAGGTTCGGTCTGACCCCCTTGATTCCGGCCAGGTCTTTGGGCGTATGCTCGCGCCGGGGACCATCGCAGGGGACCACGATGACGGACGATTTCCGCAAACCGCCGGAGCCGTACCGGGGGCCGGAACGCCGCAAGAGCGGCGAACGGCGGCAAGGCCATGACCGGCGCGAGATGATTCGCTTCGAGCTGGACAAGAACGACCGCCGCAGCGGCAAGGACCGCCGCAAGCGCAACGGCTGGGACAACGTCCGCTAGCCTCGCAGCATCTCAGCGGCCCTCAGCAGCAGCGCGAACGCCCCTTGCCATAGCGGGCGGACATGCGCTCGCGGAAAAAGGTTTCGCGATCCATCGGCGCGTGCTGCGGATGTCGCTCGCGCATATGGGCGACATACGCGTCGTAATCTGGAATGCCGATCGCCAGCCGCGCCGCCTGCGCGGCATTGGCCCAAATGTCGCGCAGCAGCGATGTCATGCCGGCGCTCACGACGCCGGCCTCGTCGCGACGCTGTCGATCGCCACGTATTCGCTTTCGCGGGTCGTCGGCATATGCGCGCGTCGCGCCGCCAGGGCGGCGCGGGTACCGAAAAACACCGTCGACAGCACCACCACGATGAACAAGGCGCACAGCACCGTGTCGACGTGGTAGTTGAACACCAGCCGCTGCATCTCCTCGATCGATTTCGCCGGGGCCACGACTTCGCCGCGCGCGATCGCATCGCTGAACTTGCGCGCGCTGGCCAGGAAGCCGATCTTCGGATCGTCGTGGAAGATCTTCTGCGCGCTGGCGGTGAGCGTGCACAGCAGCAGCCACGCCGTCGGCAGCAGCGGGATCCACAAATACTTCTCGCGCTTCATCTTCACCATCACCACGCAGCAGAAGACCAGCGCGATACCGGCCAGCATCTGGTTGGCGATGCCGAACAGCGGCCACAAGGTGTTGATGCCGCCGAGCGGGTCGACGACGCCCTGATAGAGAAACCAACCCCAGCCCGCCACCGCGAGAGCGGTGCATAGCACGTTGGCGAACCAGTTTTCGGTCTGCGCCAGGGTCGGATGCGCCATGCCGAGCAGATCCTGGATCATGAAGCGGGCCACGCGCGTTCCCGCATCCAGAGTGGTGAGGATGAACAACGCCTCGAACAGGATCGCGTAGTGGTACCAGAACGCCATCATCCCGCCGCCGCCGGCGATGCCGTGCAGGATCTGCGCCATGCCCACCGCGAGCGAGGGCGCGCCGCCGGTACGCGACAGCAGGGTTTCCTCGCCGATGTCCTTCGCGGTCGCGGCCAGCACGTCGGGCGTGATCACGAAGCCCCAGTTGGAAATGGCCGCGGCCGCCGAATCGACCGTCGATCCGATCAGCGACGCGGGGGCGTTCATCGCGAAGTAGACGCCCGGCTGCAGCACGCACGCAGCGACCAGCGCCATCACCGCGACGAAGGCTTCCATCAGCATGCCGCCGTAACCGATCGGCTGGAGGTGGGCTTCGCTGGCGAGCATCTTCGGCGTCGTACCGGAGCTGATCAACGCGTGGAATCCGGAGACGGCGCCGCAGGCGATGGTGATGAAGAGGAAGGGGAATAGTTTTCCGGCGAACACCGGTCCGGTGCCGTCGATGAAGCGCGAGACCGCCGGCATCTGCAGGTCCGGCATCGCGACGAAGATCGCGATGGCTAGCAGCAGCACCGTGCCGATCTTGAGGAAGGTGCTCAGGTAATCGCGCGGCGCCAGCAGCAGCCACACCGGCAGCACCGACGCGACGAAGCCGTAGCCGATCAGCAGCCATGCGAGCGTGGTCGCCTGCAGACGGAACAGCGACGACCACTGCGGATCGGCCGCGACCTTGCCGCCAACCCAGATCGTGAGCAGCAGCAGCGCCAGGCCGACGATCGACACTTCGAGGATTCGGCCCGGCCGGAAGAAGCGCAGGTACAGGCCCATCAACACGGCGATGGGAATGGTCATCGCCACGGTGAACGTGCCCCACGGACTCTGCGCGAGAGCCTTCACCACGACCAGCGCCAGCACTGCCAGCAGGATGACCATGATGAAGAGGATGCCGACCATCGCGGTGAGGCCGGCGGCGCTGCCCATCTCGGCGCGGATCATTTCGCCCAGCGAGCGGCCGTCGCGTCGCGTCGAGAAGAACAGGACGAGCATGTCCTGCACCGCACCTGCGAAAACGACGCCGGCAAGAATCCACAGCGTGCCGGGCAGATAACCCATCTGCGCCGCGAGCACCGGCCCCACCAGCGGCCCCGCGCCCGCGATCGCGGCGAAGTGGTGGCCGAAGAGGACGCTGCGATCGGTCGGGACGTAATCGAGTCCGTCGTTGCGCCGCCAGGCCGGGGTGGCGCGCGTCGGGTCGATCCCCAGCGCCGAGCGGGCGATGTAGCGTCCGTAGAAGCGGTAGGCGATAGCGAACACGGAAATCGCTGCGGCGACCAACCACATCGCACTGATGGTCTCGCCCCGGTGCAGGGCCAGCGTACCCAGGCTCGCGACCGCGACCACGGTCAGCGCTAGCCACACGATCCAGGAAAAGCGATGCATTGACGTCCCTCCGGCGAAGCCCGAAGCGTCTCGCGGGCGCCGGTTTAGGTCAATCGGGTGTCGGCTTCGGTGGGACGCGCTGCCCGATGGGGTGCGTAAAGCGTCGGCTTCGGTGGGACACGCTGCCCGATGGGGTGCGTAAAGCGTCGGTTTCGTTGGGACGCGCTGCCCGATGGGGTGCGTAAAGCGTCGGTTTCGTTGGGACGCGCTACCCGATGCGATGGGGGTGCTCCGCCCCTCCGGACGGCATCCCTGCCTTTAGTCGGGGCCGCGGACCATCCTGGTCCGCTCTCCGCACCCCCATCCCATCGGGCAGCGCTTACCGCGAGCGTTGTGATCGCCGCTTCGGCGTCAATGCCCTTCTTCTCCCCGCGCGCGGGGAGAAGATGCCCGAAGGGCAGATGAGGGGAGCGAGCGTAGCGAGTTGCTTTCGCTTTTTTGCCAACGCGCGTCCGAGATGTGTGGAGGGCAGGCGGTGCTGGTGGGTAGGCGCGACTGTCAGCGGCATGGATGCCGCTGACCAAGCCTCCATGGATGGATTCACGGCGTGTCGTGACTACCCACCGGCGCCGACTGCCCGTCCGGCACACGACAAGACACGTGCTTCTAGGAACGTTGGCCGACGAGCTAATTCAGAGCCACTTAGCCCGCTTGAACATCGCGTACAACACGCCGCAGGTCACGATCACAACACCGATGAGGATCCAGTAGCTGTACCGCCCAGCTAGCTCAGGCATGTGCGTGAAGTTCATGCCATACCAGCTCGCGATCAGCGTCGGCGCCGCCAACAGCGCAGCCCACGCACCCAGCCGCTTCACCGTTTCGCCCTGCTGCACCGTGACCAGCGAGAGATTCACCGTCATTGCCGCAGTGAGCATCTCGCGCAAAGTGTCGGTGCTCTCGTTGAGGCGCACGGTGTGATCGTGCACGTCGCGGAAGTACAACTGGATCTCCTCGTCGATCAGCCCACTGCGCACACGCGCCAGCTGCCCGAGGATGTCCTGCAGCGGCGCGACCGCCATGCGCAGACGCGTCAACTCGCGCTTGAGGTCGTACAGCTTGTGCACCGTGTCCTTGCGGAAATCGCCGGCGAAGATGTCCTGCTCCAGTTCGTTGAGCTCCTGGCTGAATTCGTCGACGATGGGCAGGTAATTGTCGGCGATCATGTCCAGGATCGCGTACAGCCCGGCGCTCGGTCCATGCGCGAGCATCTCCGGTTCGCGCTCCATTCGCGCGCGGGCCGGTGCGTAACTGCTCGACGCGCCATGGCGCACCGTCACCAGATAGCGCGGCCCGATGAAGACGTGGGTTTCGCCGAAGCGAATGTGGGTGTCGACCTTCTGCGCGGTGTGGAGCGCGATGAACAGCGACTTGCCGTAGGTCTCGATCTTGGGCCGCTGGTGCGCGTTGTGCGCATCCTCGATGGCGAGATCGTGCAGGCAGAACTCCTCCTGCAGCTTGTCGAGAATGCCTTCATCCGGTTCGTACAAACCCACCCAGACGAAACTGCCATCGTCATGGGCCAGCACGTCGCTGATCGCATCGAGGCTGATATCGCGTCGCTGCCCGTCGTGGCCATAGACCACGCAGTTGACGACACATTGCGGCAGATTCGGATCCTTCATGCGCGGCATCGTGCGCCCTGGCGGCGATCCCGCGCAACCGGCCTGGCGTAACGCGACCGCAACGGATCGTGCCGTCAGCTGCGGTTGCGTCGGGCGAACGCCCAGGCCATCGCCACATGCACCGGCAGCAGCAGCGCGATCCAGTGCATGTTGGCCTGCGGCTGCGCGCTGACCCAGCGCACCAGCAATCCGGCAACCGCACACAAAGCGATCACGACCGTGAACCGCACCGCCCAGCGACCGGGCGCGCGTCCGCGCAACATCCGCCACGCCCCCGGCAGCGCCAGCCAGGCGAGCGGGTTGAGCAGGAACAGATTGTGGTTCGCCCAAGCCATGACATGCGCAGTGCCGAACCACAGGAACAGCAACAGCGCACCGATCGCACCCGACAACAACCACAGCGGCAGCGCGATCGCGCCGACCGCACGCGGGCTGCGCCTGCCGAGCCAGGTAATGGCGATGCCTATTGCGATCCCCCACAGACCCCAGATCCACCAGCGCAGCGCGTGCGCCACCGGCTCCGGTGCGATGCGATGCGGCAGGATCTCGGTGCGTCCCGTGACCAGCGGCCGGCCGGCGTTGTCCTTGGCTTCGGTCAGGATGTCCGCCAGGCGCCGCGGCACGAAGGCCTGCTGCCACAGCGTCATCGGCTCGTCCGCGGCCGGTCCCAGGCCGATGTCGAAGCCCAGCCACATCCAGGGCGCGGGCGACGCGAGGCGCAGCGCCTCGTCGCGCCAGCTCAGGCCCTGCGAGCGGCCCTCGACCTGACGGCGCAGGCCGCCCTGCAACGCCCGATCGACGGCATCGCGTACGCGCGTGGAGCAATTGTCCTTGAAGTAGTCGTAGCGGTAGTGCGCGTTCTCGGGGCGCGCGTTCTCGGCCAGTGCCGCCGCGACCTCGTTCGCCTGCGACGCATCCAGGTCGAGCCACAGCACGCCGACACCGCGGCCTTCCTCGCGATACAACCCCAGGTCGTCCGCATACGGCACGGCGGCGAGGCGGTAACGCATGTCGCCGCGGACGAAGCGCGACACGAAGTCCGGCTCGCTCGGGTCGAAGAAGCCGAAGTTGTACGAGATCCCTTCGCCGGTCGCCGGATCGACGACCAGCACCGAGTCGTGCCCGAATCGCTCCCAGAAAATTTCGCCGGGCTGCATCACCATGATGCCGATGCGCGGCGTGACGGGTGCAGTCTGCGCTTGTGCGAAGGCCACCAGCGGCAGCAGCGCTAGCAGGCACAGCATCAGTCCAAGCATCCGCTGGATCGTACGACTCACCCTTCCGCGTCCGGGCGGGAAGGGGATGGTGGTGTCACGCATCGTTGAGCACGTCCACGTGGAAGGCATGGATGCGGCGCACGTCCGCCGAGGCGACGCGGAATACGAAGCGTCCCAGCGACAACTCCTCGCCAGCTTCCGGCAGATGGCCGATAGCCGCGGTCACCAGGCCGCCGATGGTGTCGTACTCGTCGTCGTCGAAGTCGGCATCGAAGCGTTCGTTGAAGTCGGAGATCGGCGTCAGCGCATCGACCACGAACAGGCCGTCGGCCTGGGCACGCATCAGCGCCTGCGGGTCTTCGGCCTCGTCATGCTCGTCGTCGATGTCGCCGACGATCTGTTCGAGCACGTCTTCGATCGTGACCAGGCCGGCGACGCCGCCGTGCTCGTCGATGACGATCGCCATGTGATTGCGCGACTGGCGGAACTCGCGCAGCAGCACGTTGAGGCGCTTGGATTCGGGGATCAGCACGGCCGGTCGCAGCAGGGCGTGGATGCTGCCGGGGCCGTTGTCGGCGACTACGCCGCGCAGCAGGTCCTTGGCCAGCAGGATGCCGAGGATCTCGTCCTTCTCCTCGCCGTGGACCGGGAAGCGCGAATGGCCGGACTCGACCACGCGCTTCATCAGTGCCAGCAAGGGCTCATCGGCGGGCAGGGCGACCATCTGGGCGCGCGGGATCATCACGTCGCCGACGGTCAGGTCGGAAACGGCGATCGCGCCTTCCATCATCCGCAGCGTATCGGCGGCAATCAGGCCGTCGGCCTGGGCATCGCGCAGCAGCTCGACCAGGTCTTCGCGGGTGCTGGGCTCGCCGGAGAGCATCGTGCTGATGCGTTCCAACCAGCCGCGGCGACGCTCTTGGTGCTCCTGCGGGGTACTACTGTCGTCCTCGGACATGGGGTTTCGGCAACGCCCGGGGGGTGGGCGGACCGGGAAAGTCTAGCGCGGAAGCCCGGATGTGGCGGTTTCGGCGGCCGGAAGGTTCACAGGCGCATGGCGGGCGCCTGCCGATAATCGGGCCGGACTCAGGCGGAGGACCGCGAGATGCCCGAGAAAAGCACCCTCAGGCGCGCCCGCCAGGACAAGCGCGAGGGCAAGGCGCCCAGCACCCAGGCCGGCGAGTTCGTCCACGAAGAGATCGAGCACATCCGCGAAGGCAAGCATGGCGCGCGCTCGGCCAAGCAGGCGATCGCCATCGGCCTGTCGAAGGCGCGGCGTGCAGGCGTGGACCTGCCGCCGCCGAAGAAGGGGCAGGCCTCCGAGGAAACCCGGCGCAAGGCGCAGCACGACACCGAGGCCGGCGCGAAGAAAGCGCGCAAGACCGCGACCCGTAAGGTAGCCAAGAAGGGCGCCGCTAAGACGGCAGCACGCAAGACCACGAAGAAGGCGGCGTCCAAGCGGACGACGGCCAGTGCGAGCAAGCGCAAGGCGACGTCGGCGACTCGCTCGCGGGCGACGAAGAAGGCGCTCAAGCGCGAGGGGCGGGCGGCGGCGAGTACGACGGCACTGTCGCGGCAGGCGAAGTCGGCGGCGCGTAAGCGCACCGCGAGCGAACGCTCCACGGCGGCGAAGAAGGCCGCGCGCACGAAGGGAGCGGAGGGCCGCTCCGAAGCCGCTAAGAAGGCGGCACGGACGCGCGCGCGCCACGAGAGCGGGCGGCGCCGGCATAACGGTGCGACTGCGCACGCCTAGCGCGTTTTACTCTTGATCGTCGGGTATCCGGGCGGGCAGCGCGTCTCGCCGAAGACGGCGTGGCTCGCTCGCACCCAGCGTGCTTATCGATGCTCGCCTCAGGCGATGACGTAAGGATCCTCGATCCCCATGCCCGCCAGAATCTCGCGCTCCAACTGCTCCATGCAGATCGCGTCGGCTTCGTTCTCGTGATCCCAGCCGAGCAGATGCAGGGCGCCGTGCACGGTCAGGTGCGCGTAGTGCTCGACCAGCCGCTTCTTCTGCTCCTTGGCCTCGCGCGCCACCACCGGCGCGCAGATGACCAGATCGCCGAGCAGCGGCAGCTTCACGCCCTTGGGCAGGCCGTCCGGCAGTTCCGCGGGAAAGCTCAGCACATTGGTCGCATAGTCCTTGCCGCGGAAGTGGCGGTTGAGCGCGCGCGCTTCCTTGGTGCCGACGATGCGGATGGCCAGGTCGGCCTCGCGAATGCGGTTTTCCAGGGCGGCGGCCACCCATTTGCGGAAGCTCACCGCCGACGGCACACCGGGGCGTGGAACCGCGTAGCTGACGCTGACATCGAGACGAACCGGGCCGACGGTCATGCGGATAGTCCTTGATAGAGGGTGGAAGGAACCGTTGGCTCAGGAAGCCGGCCCGGTTTGCGCGTCCGCTGAGTCGCGCGCGTCGTAGGCGTTGACGATACGCGCGACCAGCGGGTGGCGGACCACGTCGCGCGATTCGAAGAAAGTAAAGCTGATCCCGTTGACGTTACGCAGCACCTCCAGCGCGTCCTTGAGCCCCGACTTCTGGTGCTTGGGCAGGTCGATCTGGGTCATGTCGCCGGTCACCACGGCCGTGCTGCCGAAGCCGATGCGGGTCAGGAACATCTTCATCTGCTCGATCGTGGTGTTTTGCGCTTCGTCGAGAATCACATAGGCGTCGTTAAGCGTGCGTCCGCGCATGTACGCGAGCGGCGCGATCTCGATGACGTTCTTCTCGAGCAGCTTGACCACTTTTTCCACGCCCAGCATCTCGTACAACGCGTCGTAGAGCGGGCGCAGGTAAGGGTCCACCTTCTGAGTGAGGTCGCCGGGCAGGAAACCCAGCTTCTCGCCGGCTTCCACCGCCGGCCGCACCAGGATCAGCCGCTGCACCCGCGCCTCGTTGAGCGCTTCCACCGCCATGGCCACGGCGAGGAAGGTCTTGCCGGTGCCGGCCGGGCCGATGCCGAAGTTGATGTCGTGCATCGCGATGGCGTGCAGGTATCGGGCCTGATTGGCGCCGCGCGCGCGCAAGGTGCCGCGCTTGACGCGGATCACCACTTCCTGCGGTTCGATGTCGTTGGCGACGGTCTCGTCCGCTTCGCACTCGGTGAGGTGCAGATGGATGTCGGGTTCGGTCAGGGTGTTGTTGGCCGCTTCGTTCCACAGTTCGCGCAGCAGCTTCTCCGTCTTGTGCACTGACGCTTCCGGGCCGTCCACGCGAAAGACGTTGCCGCGGTTGGCGATTTCCACGCCCAGGCGCAGCTCGATCATGCGCAGATGGCTGTCGAAGGGGCCGCTGAGGTTGGCCAGGCGCTCGGCCTCGGCGGGGTCGAGGGCGAATTCGGAAATGGTGCGGGCAGGCATCAGGGCTGTCTTCGTGACGGTGCGCCTCGGTAGAAGCGAAAGCTTGCGCCTGCGCCGGCCGTTTGCAAAGCCGATGGGCTCGGCAGGATGTCGTGCGGTGGTGCGATGGTGTGCACGGAACGAGTCGGATAGAGCGGGCCGGATGGCCCCCACATCATCCTTTTCTGCGTGATTGTCTTGTGTATGACGGGCATCGCCGAGTGCGCGCGCAGCTGCTTCTTCGATCGCCTCTAACAGCCGTCCGCGAGCGACGCCGCCGGTAGCCTTTAGCTCGCTGGGGACCTCGCGAACCGGCCCGGCTCCCCGCATTCGTCGACCGCTCGTCGGAGCGCGCTTGAAAAATAATTGATCATTGAATTAATTTAAGCTGCATGAGCAACGACCGCCAAAAACCGCAGAAATCCATGGGCAAGGCCGAATCCGCCCCCCCGCGGGGCAGCCGCAAGCGCACCCCCGGCCGGCCGGCCGCGGACGGTCCGGACCTGCGCTCCCGCCTGCTGGATGCCGCGATCACCTGCGCCGTCCACCAGGGCGTCGCCGCGACCTCGCTGCGCGCCATCGCGACCGAAGCCCAGGTGACTCCCGCCTTGCTGCACTACTACTTCGGCGACAAGGACCAGCTCGTCGCCGCCCTCGTGCAAGAGCGGCTGATGCCCGCCTTCGCGGTAGTGCGCGAAGCCATCACTGCGGGCGACGGCGACATCGCGGCGCTGGTCGCCGGCTTCGTTCGCGGCATGGCCGAGACGATCTCGCGGCATCCGTGGCTGCCCGCGCTGTGGGTTCGCGAAGTGCTGTGCGAAGGCGGCGCATTGCGCGAGGTGGTGTTCAACCACATGGCGCCGATGCCCGTGCTGCTGTCCCAACGCTTCGCAGCCGCGCAGGCGCAAGGGCAGATCAACCCGGACCTGGACCCGCGTCTGCTGGTCATCTCGCTGGTCGGTTTGACCCTGTTCCCCGCGGCCGGCGCGCCGATCTGGCAGCGCATCTTCGATGCCCGCGACATCGACGCCGCCGCACTGCGCGACCACGCCATCGCATTGCTCGATCGCGGGCTGGCCTTGCCCGCTTCCACGCTCAAGGAGTCGTCATGATCCGCCAACGAACCCTCCTCGCCGCGATGATGCTCGCCTCGCTCGCTGCGTGCGGAACGGATGCCCCACAGGCCCTGGGGACCCTGGAATACGACCGCATCTCGCTGCCGGCGCCCGCGGCCGAGCGCATCGTCGAGATCAACGTGCGCGAAGGCCAGCAGGTCAGTGCCGGCCAGTCGCTGCTGAAGCTGGAAGCGGCGCGCACCGAGTCGGCCACCGTCGCCGCACGGCAGGAAGCGCAGCGTCGGCGCGAAGCCCTGCAGGAAATGGAAGCGGGCGCGCGCAGCGAAACCCTCATGCAGGCCCGCGCGGAACTGGCGGCGGCGCAAGCGCAGGCGCGCGACGCCCGCGCCTACTACGCGCGCGTGCAGCCACTGGGCGCGCGCAAATTGATCGCGGCGTCCGAAGTCGATCGCGCCCGCGCCGCCGCCAACAGTTCCGATGCGCAGGCGCGCGCCGCGCGCGCGGCTTTGCTGGAACTCGAGCACGGCACGCGCCGCGAGCAGATCGCCCAGGGCGAAGCCGCGGTGCGCGCCGCCGAAGCCCAGGCCAGCGCGCAGCAGGTGACGCTGGAGAAACTCAATGTCGTCGCGCCGCGCGCAGGCCGCGTCGACAGCCTGCCGTACCGGCTCGGCGATCAGGCGCCGGTCGGCGCGCCGCTCGCGGTCATGCTGGTTGGAGGGTCGCCTTATGCACGCGTGTACGTGCCGGAACCGATTCGCGCGAACGTGAAGGTGGGGCAGGGTGCGCGGATCTTCGTCGAAGGCCGCGAGCAGGCGATCCCCGGCAAGGTGCGGATGATCCGCAACGACCCCAGTTTCACCCCGTACTACGCGCTGATCGGCGAGGACGCCGCGCGGCTGAGTTACCTCGCAGAAGTGCAGTTGGATCCGGCGGCCGGCGAGCTGCCCGCCGGGCTGCCCGTGCGCGTCGAGTTCGAGCGATGAACACCAACAGCGCTCCCGCTCCCGCCCGCGAAGCCCTCGCGATAGAAGCGCGCGGCGTGACCAAGCGCTTCGGCCAACTGGTCGCCGTCGATCACGTGAACCTGAGCGTGCCCAAGGCGCACGTCTACGGCTTCCTCGGGCCGAACGGCTCGGGCAAGACCACGACGATCCGCATGCTGTGCGGCCTGCTCGCCCCGACCGAGGGCGAGATCGAAGTGTTGGGGCTGCGCATCCCCGCGCAATCGGAAGAACTGCGGCGGCGCATCGGCTACATGACGCAGAAGTTCTCGCTGTTCGAAGATCTGAGCGTGCGCGAAAACCTCGAATTCCTCGCCGCGGTGCAGGCCATTCCGAAGGCCGAGGCCAACCGCCGCATCGACGAGCTGCTGGTGCGCTATCACTTCGAGGACCGGCAGAAGCAACTCGCCGGCACCATGAGCGGCGGGCAGAAGCAACGGCTGGCATTGGCCGGTGCGGTGATCCACAACCCGGAGCTGCTGTTTCTCGACGAACCCACCAGCGCGGTGGACCCGGAATCGCGCCGCGACTTCTGGGAGAAACTCTTCGAACTGGCCGACGGCGGTACGACGCTGCTGGTGTCCACGCACTACATGGACGAAGCCGAGCGCTGTCATCGTCTCGCCATTCTCGATCGTGGCGTATTGGTGGCCGACGGCACGCCGCAAGGGCTGGCCGACGAACTGCGCGGGCGCACGCTCGCCGTGCATGCGCAGCAGCCGCGGCGCTCGCGCAGCGTGCTGCTCGAACAGCCCGGCGTACTCAGTGTCGCCCAGGTCGGCAACACTTTGCGCGTACTGACGCAGAGCGACGGCGACGTCGCCGCGCGGCTCGATCGCGCGCTGAGCAGCGCCGGCTTGCAGGCGACGGTCGAGGCCGCGGAACCCAACCTCGAAGACGTCTTCGTCGCAGCCACCCGGGGCCGCGAACAAGCCACGGAGCGTGCCGCATGAACTGGCGCCGTCTCTTCGCGATCGTGCTCAAGGAACTGCGGCAGATGCGCCGCGACCGGATCACGCTGGCCATGATCATCGGGATTCCGGTGATGCAGCTGGTCCTGTTCGGCTATGCCATCAACCTCAACCTGCGTGGGTTGTCCACGGGCATCGCCGACCAGGCCGGCACCAGCGCGTCGCGCGCGCTGATCATGGATATGGTCGCCACCGGCGTTATCGCACCGACCGCCGAGGCGACGACGCCGTCCGCGCTGATGGACATGCTGCGGCGGGGCGAGATCAGCCTGGGCGTCGTGATCCCGCACGATTTCGAGCGCCGCCGCGCCGAAGGCCGCGAAGCCGTGCAGGTGCTGGTCGACGGCAGCGACACGACCGTGCAGAGCGCCGCGATCCAGCTGGCGCAGATGCCTCTGGAAAGCACCGCTTACAGCGTGACCAAGGTGCAGCCGATCAACGTCGTGTCGTTCTACAACCCACAGCGCCGCTCGGCGGTGAACATCGTGCCGGGGCTGATCGGCGTGATCCTCACCATGACCATGGTGCTGTTCACCGGCGTCGCCATCGTGCGCGAGCGCGAGCGCGGCAATATGGAGCTGCTGATCGCCACGCCGCTCAGCCGCAGCGAACTGATGGTGGGCAAGGTGCTGCCGTACGCCGTCATCGGCCTGATACAGACCACGGTGGTGCTCCTGCTGGGGCTGTGGCTGTTCGACGTGCCGGTGCGCGGCAGTCTGATCGACGTCTACCTGGCTGCCGTGCTGCTGATCTTCGCCAACCTCACGCTCGGCCTGATGATCTCCACCAAGGCGGCCTCGCAGTTCCAGGCGATGCAGATGACATTCTTCGTGTTCCTGCCGTCGATCCTGCTGTCGGGGTTCATGTTCCCTTTCGCCGGAATGCCGAAGGTGATCCAGTGGATCGCGGAGGTCCTGCCGCTGACGCATTTCCTCCGCCTCATCCGCGGGGTCATGCTGCGCGGCGCGAGCCTGTTCGAGCTGTGGCCCGATGTGCTCGCGCTGATCGCGTTCACCACCGTGATGATGACGCTGGCGATCAATCGGTTCCGCAAGCGGTTGGATTGAGCCGCAGGCCTCGAGCGAAAGTTACGCCACGTCCGCCATCGCCACGCGCCCGCGCAGCGAATTCGACATCGCTTCGGTGATCACCACGTCGACGAACTGACCGACCAGGCGCGGGTGGCCGGGGAAGTTCACCGAACGCATGTTCTCGGTCTTGCCGGTGAGCTCGTTTGGATTCTTCTTCGACGGGCCTTCGACCAGTACCTTCTGCACGCTGCCGACCATGGTGTCGCTGATCTCGCGCGCCTTGGCGTTGATGGTGGCCTGCAGGCGCGACAGGCGCGCGTGCTTCTCTTCGCTGCCGACCGTGTCTTCCAGGTCCGCGGCCGGCGTGCCGGGGCGGCGCGAATAGATGAAGGAGAAGGATTGGTCGAAGCCTACGTCCTCGATGAGCTTCATGGTCTTCTCGAAGTCGGCATCGCTTTCGCCCGGGAAGCCGACGATGAAGTCGGAGGAGATCGAAATGTCCGGCCGCACTGCGCGCAGCTTGCGGATCTTCTGCTTGAACTCCAGCGCGGTGTAGCCGCGCTTCATCGCCGCGAGCACACGGTCGCTGCCCGCCTGCACCGGCAGGTGCAGGAAGCTGGCGAGCTTGGGCACGTCGCGATAGGCCTCGACCAGCGAGTCGGAGAACTCCAGCGGGTGCGAGGTGGTGAAACGGATGCGGCCGATGCCGTCGATTTCGGCGACGGCGCGGATCAGCAGGCCGAGGTCGGCGATCTCACCGGTCGGCTGGCCGTCGTCGCCCATGATCGGGCCGCGATAGGCATTAACGTTCTGGCCGAGCAGGGTGACTTCGCGCACGCCCTGCGCGGCGAGGTCGGCGACTTCGACCAGCACGTCCTCGAACGGGCGGCTGATTTCCTCGCCGCGGGTATAGGGCACCACGCAGAACGAGCAGTACTTGCTGCAGCCTTCCATGATCGAGACGAAGGCGGACGGTCCTTCCGCGCGCGGCTCGGGCAGGCGGTCGAACTTTTCGATCTCGGGGAAGCTGATGTCGACCTGCGGCTGGCCGGTTTCGCGCTTGGCCTGGATCAGCTCGGGCAGGCGATGCAGGGTCTGCGGTCCGAACACGAGATCGACGAAGGGCGCGCGCTTGATGATCGCTTCGCCTTCCTGCGAGGCCACGCAGCCGCCGACGCCGATCACGACGGACTTGCCGCCCTGCTTGAGTTGCTTCCAGCGGCCGAGCTGGCTGAAGACCTTCTCCTGCGCCTTCTCGCGGATCGAGCAGGTGTTGATCAGGATGACGTCGGCTTCTTCAACGTTCGTGGTCAGTTCGAGCCCATCGCTGGCGGCGAGGACGTCGGCCATCTTGGCCGAGTCGTACTCGTTCATCTGGCACCCGTGGGTCTCGATGAAGAGCTTGCCCGTCTTGCCCTTGGGCGCGGTCGGGACGAGGGAGGCGGGGGAGATCGCCTCTGCGGCGAGGGTCGGGTCGGTCATGGCGTTCGGTAGTCCGGGAGGGCGGCGGTTAGTCCGCGCCGGGGCGCGCATTGTAGCGGGCGGCCGCGGGCCCGGCTCGATGCGGGCCTGGCCTAACTGCGATCGGGGTCGCGTTCATACAAATCAAAGACTTGTAAAGCATTTGGATTGGAGGGATAGTCCGCCGCTATGAAGGGGGCATGGGGAATTCTGGTCGCTGCGTGCGCGCTGGCTTCGACGCCGGCGTGGGCGGGCTCGCTTTACCGCTGCGATACCCCCGATGGCACCCGTGCTTACGCCAGCAAGCGCGTGCCCGGCGCCAAATGCACGGTGATCAGCTACCACGCCGACAAGTCCCGTGCTGTGCCGGCCGCCCCCGCGCCGACCGCCGCCGCTCCGGCTGCGAATGTCGGCAGCGCGACGCCGTCGATGGACGTAACCGGTTCGCCTGCCACGCTCGCCACCGCCGGCGCGAAGCCGCTGGGTTCGGAAACGGGCATGAAAGCCCGCTTCCTGCGCATGGGCTCGACGGTGACCTACTCGTACATCGATGCCAACGGCGTGCGCAATTACAGCAATCGCCGGCCGAACGGCGTCGCCAACGTCAAGATGACCCGGGTCGAGTTCCCGATCTTCCAGATCGAAAACTGCTACGCCTGCGGCGCCTTGCCGGGCGTGAACTTCGGCAAGATCCGGCTCAACACGTCGGCGTACAGCTCGGAGATTTCCAGCGCGTCCGCGCAGTACGGCGTGGAGGAGGCGATCGTCCGCGCGATCATCCATGCCGAGTCGTCCTACAACCCCGGCGCGCTGTCGCGGGTCGGCGCACAGGGGCTGATGCAGCTGATGCCGGCGACGGCACGCCGCTTCGGCGTGAGCAACGCCTTCGATCCGGGGCAGAACATCCGCGGCGGCGTGCAGTACCTGGGCTGGCTGCTGAAGCGGTTCAACGGCGATCTCAAGCTCGCGGCCGCCGGCTACAACGCGGGCGAGGGCGCGGTCGCCAAGTACAAGGGCGTGCCGCCCTACGCGGAGACCCAGCGCTACGTGCAGCGGGTCGCCCAGCTGGCCGACCGCTACCGCGCCGTGGGCAGCACCGTCGCTTCCGCCGGGGCTGGCGCGGGTTCGCGCTGAGCCGTGGCCCGTCGGAGCGGCCGTTTCACGGCCGGTCCTGAGTAGCTCATCGCAGTTCGCTCCGGTTTCGCCGGATTGTCGTGCGATTCACCCTTCCGTTACACTTCGCCGTCTTTTTAGCCGCGAGCCGCCGCCAGTGGCGGCGATCGCGTGAACTTCGTTTTTCAAGCTTTGCGGAGTGCCGGATGGCCAACCAAGGGGACAGCCCCGTCAACCAGGGCCGCCGCCGTTTCCTGACCGCGACTACTGCCGTGGTCGGCGCAGTCGGGGCGGGATTTGCGGCGGTACCGTTCATCAAGTCGTGGAATCCGAGTGCCCGAGCCAAGCTCGCCGGCGCTCCGGTGACCGCTGATATCACCGGCCTGGAGGAAGGGCAGCGCCTGATCCTCGAGTGGCGCGGTCAGCCGATCTGGATCGTCAAGCGCTCCAAGGCGATCCTGGCCGCGCTGCCGACGCTCGACGGCCGCCTGCGCGATCCGAAGTCGGATAACGCGGATCAGCAGCCCGAATACATCAAGAAGGCCAACCCGGAGTTGCGCTCGCTGAAGCCGGAGATCTCCGTGCTCGTCGGCCTGTGCACCCACCTGGGCTGCTCGCCGGAACTGAAGGCGGAAATCCGCCCGGAGCCGTTCGATCCGGAGTGGAAGGGCGGTTACTTCTGCCCCTGCCACAAGTCGCGTTTCGACATGGCAGGCCGCGTGTTCCAGGGCGTGCCGGCGCCGACCAATCTCAAGGTTCCGCCGCACTACTACGAAAACGACACCACCATCATCATCGGTGTCGACCCGAAGGGAGCCGCGTAAGCCATGGCTAGCATTTTCACCCGTACCGCCCATGGCGTATGGAACTGGGTCAACGAGCGCGCGCCGGCGATGATGCCGGTGTACCGCAAGCACATGACCGAGTACTACGCGCCGAAGAACTTCAACATCTGGTACTACTTCGGTTCGCTCGCGCTGCTGGCGCTGGTCAACCAGATCGTGACCGGCATCTTCCTCACGATGCACTTCAAGCCGAGCGCGACGGAAGCCTTCGCCTCGGTCGAGTACATCATGCGCGACGTCGAGTGGGGCTGGCTGATCCGGTACATGCATTCGACCGGTGCCTCGCTGTTCTTCATCGTCGTCTACATCCACATGTTCCGCGGCCTGATGTACGGCTCGTACAAGAAGCCGCGCGAGCTGGTGTGGATCCTCGGCATGCTCATCTACCTCGTGCTGATGGCCGAAGCCTTCATGGGCTACGTGCTGCCGTGGGGCCAGATGTCGTTCTGGGGCGCGAAGGTGATCATCTCGCTGTTCGGCGCCATTCCGGTCATCGGCAACGGCCTGACCGAGTGGATCATGGGCGACTACCTGCCGTCCGATGCCACGCTCAACCGCTTCTTCGCCCTGCACGTCATCGCGCTGCCGCTGGTGCTGCTGCTGCTGGTCGTGCTGCACCTGGGCGCGCTGCATGAAGTGGGTTCGAACAACCCGGACGGCGTCGAGATCAAGTACGGTCCCAAGGGCAACCGCTGGGATGCGACCAAGCCGGCCGACGGCATTCCCTTCCACCCGTACTACACGGTGAAGGATCTGTTCGGCGTCGGCTTCTTCCTGATCATCGCGGCGTTCATCATCTTCTTCGCCCCGGCGTTCAATGGCTGGTTCCTCGAGCACGACAACTTCACCGAGGCCAACCGCCTGGTGACCCCGGAGCACATCAAGCCGGTGTGGTACTACACGCCGTACTACGCGATGCTGCGCGTCATCCCGCACAAGCTGTCCGGCGTGCTGGTGATGTTCGGTGCGATCTCGATCCTGTTCCTGGTGCCGTGGCTGGACCGCGCCAAGGTCAAGTCGGTGCGTTACCGCGGCTGGATCACCAAGGCCATGCTCGCGCTGCTCGCCGTGTGCTTCGTGTGGCTGGGCAAGATCGGCGCCGGCCCGGGTACCGATCCGGTCGAAACCATCATCGGCCGCGTGCTGACCTTCCTGTATTTCGCTTTCTTCATCACCATGCCGATCTGGACCAAGATCGACAAAACCAAGCCGGTGCCGGAACGGGTGACGATGCATGACTAAGAAGAATTTCGTCCGCGCCCTGGCCGGTTTCGCCGCGGGCCTGCTGGTTTCGGCTTCCGCCTTCGCCAACGAGGGCGGCAACCTGCTGCACTCGGGCACCGACCTGGGCGATCGCGCATCGCTGCAGCGCGGCGCCGCGCTGTACATGAACTACTGCTCCGGCTGCCATTCGCTCAAGTACCTGCGCTACTCGCGCATGGGCGAGGACCTGGGCCTGTCGGAAGAAGAGGTGATGCAGAACCTCAACTTCACCGGCGCCAAGTTCGGCGAGCAGGTCCAGGTCAGCCTCAACGAGGACGACGCCAAGAAGTGGTTCGGCAAGATGCCGCCGGATCTGAGCCTGATCGCGCGCGTGCGCGGCAGCGACTGGATCTATACGTATCTGAAGTCGTTCTACCTCGACGAGTCGCGCCCGCTGGGCTGGAACAACAAGCTGTTCCCGAACGCCTCGATGCCCAACCCCTTGTGGCAGATGCAGGGCTTGCAGCACGCCGAATACGGCGAGGCCGACAAGGTCACCGGCGACCGTCCGGTGCATGCCCTGAAGATCGCCACGCCGGGCACGCAGACGCCGGAGCAGTTCGACCAGTCGGTCCGCGACATCACCACCTTCCTCGAATACGCCGGTGAGCCGGCGGCGCTGAAGCGCGAGAAGCTGGGCGTGTGGGTCGTGCTGTTCCTGGCCTTCTTTACTCTGCTGGCGTATCTGCTGAAGCACGAGTACTGGAAGGACGTGCACCACCACTGACGTTCGACCTGACGCCCGGCCTAGTGCCGGGCGTTTCGTTTGTGGCGCCCGGCCGTGCGCCGGGCGTGGCCCGGCCGCAACGCCGGGCGTTTTACTGTGGCCCCCGGGGGGCGACTTTTTTTGGCAGTAACGCTAGTCTCGGGAACCTGAGCGACCGACCGCAGGGGGCGGGCGGCGCCATGACCGGCCGAGGCCAAGCACGGCGAGGTGCCGGTCGAACCGGATGCAGGAGCAATCGATGATGGCGGCTAGTCCACGTATGCGTAATGCCCTGACCTTGTTCTCGTCCACCGACTGCGTGCTGTGTCACCGCGTGCGGCTGGTGCTGGCGGCCAAGGGCGTCACCTACGACCTCATTCCAGTCGATCCGCAGAGTCCGCCGGAAGATCTGGTCGATCTCAATCCGTACCACTCGGTGCCCACCCTGGTCGAGCGCGATCTCGTGCTCTATGCGGCCAGCGTGGTCAGCGAATACCTCGACGAGCGCTATCCGCATCCGCCGCTGATGCCGGTGGATCCGCTGTCGCGCGCGCGCCTGCGTCTGGCCATGCTGCGCCTGGAACACGACTGGGTCCCGCAGGTCCAGGCGATCCAGCTCGGTAACAAGGTGCAGGCCGAAGCCGGCCGCAAGCGGCTGAAGGAGCTGCTCACCGCCTCGGTGCCGCTGTTCAAGGCCAGCAAGTTCTTCCTCAATCCCGAGATGAGCCTGGCGGACTGCGCCATGGCGCCGATCATCTGGCGCCTGCCGTCGCTGGGCGTGCCGTTGCCGAAGGACGGCAAGGTCATCGAAGACTACGGCAACCGCATCTTCCGCAACCCCGGTTTCACCCGCAGCCTGACGGACGTCGAGCGCAAGCTCCGCGACATTCCCGCCTGAGGCGGCGGTAGCGAAAGGGCCCGGAAATTCGGGCCGACAACAAAGACGAAGGGCCCGGATTTCCGGGCCCTTTGGCATGCAGGGCGTGCGCGCACGGCGCTACACTGACACCATGAGCGAAGACAGCACCACCATGACCAGCCATCGCCCGTATTTGCTGCGGGCGTTGTACGAGTGGATTGCCGACAACGGCATGACACCGCACCTGCTGGTCGATGCGACGCGACCGCACGTCCAGGTCCCGGCGCACGCGGTCAAGGACGGCCGCATCGTCCTCAACGTGGCCGAGCGCGCTGTCGCCGGGCTGCAGATGACCAACGAAGTGATCCGCTTCAGCGCCCGCTTCGGCGGCGTGAGCCATGCGGTCTCCGTGCCGGTCTCGGCCGTGCTGGCGATCTATGCGCGCGAGACGGGGCAGGGCATGGCGCTGCCCGAAGAATCGCTGGCCGCCTCGGAGGAAGAGGCCGAGATCGAAATCGAATCCGAAGACGAAGCCGCGCCGCACGCGCCCTTGACCGTAGTGCCGGACGACGGTGCGCCGGACGACGGCGACGAGCCGCCGACGCCTACGCCGCGTCGCAGTGGGCACCTGCGTATCGTGAAGTGACGGAAGCAATCAGGGCTGTTTGTCGTCATCAGCCGCCCGCGCGGCATTCATGTAAAGGGTCGAACCGACCTCCCTATGGGCGGGACCACTGAAGGACACCAGCCGGTCCCCCCGCAACACCAGCCGCCCGATATGCCGGTCTTCACCGTCATGCGAATAGTCGAAGCGGAACGTGCGCTCGAAACCCAGCCAACCGCTTTCCATGCGGCACAGGCGCAGGCCGATCGCGTGCACGCTTTGGTCGAGCCACTGCACGCCCGCGATGCGACAGGCGTCACGGCCCAGGATTTCTGCTCGTTCAGCGGCCGCGCGGCTGTCGTTCCAGAACGCGAACGCCATCGCAGACACGATCATCAGGATGATTAGAGTCAGCATCGTTCCAAAGTAGTGGCGCTGAATGCGCGCCACAAGTCTACGTCCGCTGGGGAGGGGCGACGTGCCGATGAAACTGGTTTTTCCAGGTGGGGAGCACCCGCAGGTCCTGCTGGGGCCGGGTGTCAACAAGGTCGGTTCCGATCCGGGTTCGAATATCGTGCTGGACACGCCGGGCGTGCTGCCGCAGCACTGCCAGCTGCACGTCAGCGCGAGCGGCGTGATGCTGGAAGTGCCCGCGGGTACCACCGTCAGCGTCAACGGTCGCCATGTTGACGGACTGATCGCACTGCGTCCCGGCGACAGCGTGACCTTCGATCACGTGCTGGCGCGGCTTGCCGCCGTCGATGCCGTGGCGCCCCGCAGCGCGAACAGCGCCGCAGTCGGGTACCCGCATGCCGCCAACGACGATCCCGGCGTGACCGCGGTGCGCCAGATCGTGCCCATGTACGTGCTGCGCGGCCTCACCGGCGGCGCGTTCGGCCGCAGCTATCCGCTGCAGGGGCCGGTCACCATCGGCCGCTCGCCGGAGTGCGATATCCATATCAATGATCTGGGCCTGTCGCGCGTCCATGCGCGGTTGGTGCCGGGCGAAGACGGTGTGGTCATCGAAGACTTGTCTGCGACCAACGGCACCTTCATCAACGATCGTCGGGTGATCAAGGAAAGGGCCCGCAAGGGCGACGAAATCGGCTTCGACAAGCTGCGCTTCCGCCTGTCCGGCGCTGCCGGCCAGGAGCCCGTGCACATCGCAGCGACCAAGGCTCCGCAAAACACTTCGCGCAGCGGGGGCAAGTGGCTGTGGATCGGCCTGATCGTCGCGGTCGCGGCGGCCGTCATCACGATCGTATTGAGCAACTGATGTAACGGCGCGGGCCGTGGACGACAGCGGCTAAATAAAAGGCAGGCCGATGGCCTGCCTTTTTCATGCCCGAAGACGGCTCAGCCGCCCGGCGGCGGACCCAGCTTCAACGACAGGTCGATGGCCTGGACGTGCTTGGTGAGGCCGCCGATCGAAATGCAGTCGACGCCGTCCTCCGCGATCGCGCGCAGCGTCGTCATGTCCACTCCGCCCGAGACTTCCAGGGGAATGCGGCCGTTGAACGGTTCCGCACGCGCGATGCGCACCGCTTCCCGGCGCGTGGCGGCATCGAAGTCATCGACGAGGATGCGGTCGCAGCCTACGCGCAGCGCCTCCTGCAATTGTTCGAGCGTTTCGACTTCGACGATCAGCGGGAGCGCGGGATAGGTCGCACGCGCAGCACGGATCGCCGCGGTGATCGAGCCGGCCGCGCGGACGTGGTTTTCCTTCAACATCACCGCGTCGTACAGGCCCATGCGATGGTTGACGCCGCCGCCGACCCGCACCGCGTATTTCTGCGCCAGCCGCAGACCGGGAATGGTCTTGCGCGTGTCGAGGATGCGTGCGCCGGTACCCTGCACCGCTTCCACGTAACGTGCGGTCACCGTCGCAGTCGCCGACAGGGTCTGCAGGAAATTGAGCGAAGCGCGCTCGGCGCTGACGAGCGCGCGGGCGCGCCCCTGCAAGGTGGCCAGCACCGTGCCCTTGCGCACGCGCTCGCCTTCTTCCACGCGCCATGCGATCTGCACGTCCGGATCGAGCGCACGATGGCAGGCGTCGAACCACGGCCGGCCGCAGACGATGCTGTCTTCCTTGCACAGCAGGTAAGCGCTGTCGGCCGTATCCGGCAGCAAGGCCGCGGTGACGTCGCCGCTGCCGATGTCTTCGGCGAGCGCCCGCGCGACGTCGGCCTCGATGGCTTCGGCCGGCGGTGGCGCGAAGTCGCGGCTCGACGCAGTGCTCATGCGGCAGGGAAGCCTTCGACCTGTACCGTCGCCAGGGACTCTTCGGCCAGCAGCACCGGGATGCCGTCGTCGACGCGGTAGACGGTCTTGCGGTCCCGGGTCACCAGGGCCTCGCGCAAGGCCTCGCTCTGTAGGCTGCCGTCGCCGCGGGCGACGCCACCGGCCGCGATGGCCGCATTGATCGCCTGCAACCCGCGGCTGTCGAGCAGGCCCAGCGGCTGGCGGGTGGTGGGGCAGACGAGCAGGTCCAGCAGTTTGCGGTCCATGACGATGTAGGTGCGGCTGAAGGCCGGTAGAATACCTTTTTGACGCCTGGAACCGTCATGGCAGCAACCGAACAAAGCCCGCTGGTAGGCATCGTCATGGGCTCGCGCTCCGATTGGGAGACCATGCAGCACGCTGCGGCGCGGCTCGAAGCCCTCGGTGTTCCGCACGAAATCCGCGTCGTGTCCGCTCATCGCACGCCCGACGTTCTGTTCTCTTACGCCGAATCTGCCGCGCAACGCGGCCTGCGCGCGATCATCGCGGGCGCTGGCGGCGCCGCGCACCTGCCGGGCATGCTCGCTTCGAAGACGGCGGTCCCGGTGCTCGGCGTACCGGTGCAGAGCAAGGCGCTCAACGGCATGGATTCGCTGCTGTCCATCGTGCAGATGCCCGCGGGTATTCCGGTGGCGACATTCGCGATCGGCAATGCCGGCGCGGCGAATGCGGGTTTGTTCGCTGCGGCGATGCTCGCCGGTGAGTTTCCCGCCATCGGCAGCGCGCTCGACGCCTTCCGCGCCAAGCAGACCGAAGACGTGATCGCCAACGACGATCCGCGCAAGTAGGGCCTCGCCATGACGACGGTTGGAATTCTCGGCGGCGGCCAGCTCGCCCGCATGATGGCTCTGTCGGGCGCGCCGCTGGGGCTGCGCTTCCTGGTGATGGATACCGTGGCCGACGCGTGCGCCGGCCAGTTCGCGCCGCTGATCGTCGGCGACTGGCGCGACGAGAAAGCGCTGGGCGAATTCGCTTCCAAGGTGGACGTTGCGACGTTCGACTTCGAGAACGTTCCGGCCGAATCCGCGCAATGGTTGGCCGAACGCGTTCCGGTTTTTCCGCAACCGCGCGCCCTGGCCGTGGCGCAGGACCGGCTGGCCGAGAAGACGCTGTTCCGCGAGCTCGGCATTCCCGTGCCTGAGTTCGCGGCGATCGCCACGCGCGAAGAACTCGACGCCGCGATCGCGCAATTGGGCACACCGTGCATTCTCAAGACGCGGCGGCTGGGCTATGACGGCAAAGGCCAGTTCCGTATCAAGTCGCCCGGCGATGCGCAGGGCGCCTGGGACGCGCTGGGTGCGCAGGCATCGACCGTCGGGCTCATCCTCGAAGGATTCATCGCATTCGAGCGCGAACTGAGCGTCGTGGCCGTGCGCGGACGCGACGGCGAATTCCGCACGTGGCCGCTGACCGAGAACTGGCACGTCGACGGCGTGCTATCGGCCAGCCTGGCTCCGGCCAAGGCCGATGACGCGACCGCGCAAACGGCGTACGCGTATGCGAAGAAGCTGGCCGAATCGCTCGACTACGTCGGCGTGTTCGCGCTGGAACTGTTCAGCCGCGGCGGCGAGCTGCTGGCGAACGAGCTCGCGCCGCGCGTGCACAATTCCGGGCACTGGACGATCGAAGGCAGCGAAACCTCGCAGTTCCAGAACCATCTGCGCGCCGTGCTGGGCCTGCCCTTGGGCGATACGCGCATGGTCGGCATGGCGTGCATGCTCAACTGGATCGGGGCGATGCCTGATGCGAAGGCGGTGCTGGGCGAAGCCGGTGGTCACTGGCACGACTACGGCAAAGAGCCGCGGTCCGGACGCAAGGTAGGCCACGCGACGCTGCGCGCCGATGCGGCCCAGGATCTCGCCGCAACGCTGAAGCGTGTCGGCGCTGCTCTGGGCAGGCAGGCGCAGGTCGCGCCCGTGATCGCCTCGCTGCGCTGAAGCGGTTCGATCACCCAATGAGAAACGGCCGGAATCTCCGGCCGTTCTGCTTTCAATGCCGCCGAATCAAGCCGTAAGCCGTCGCATGCGCACGGTCAGCACGATCGCGTAGGTGAGGTAGTAGCCGATGAGCGTCGCCGCGAAAGCCAGCGTCAGCGGGCTGGCTCCCGTGCCCGGCTGCGCCTGCACGAACCCGCCATGCATGAAGCGCCAGGCCAGCCGCCCGACCAGGAGCAGCGACAGCGCGCCGCCGATCCACGGGTTGGGCAGGTAAGTGCGCTGACCCTCGATCAGGTCGACCTGGGTCAGCGACACGCCGTACAGGCCCAGCAGCAGACCCGCTGCGAATCCGGCCGAGACGGCCCAAGCGGCGCCCGGCACGAAGATGCCGGCCAATACCAGCGAACCCAACACCAGCGAGAGCAATACGATGCGCGCGATCGTGCGCCGGGGTTGCCACGGCTGCCGTCCGAACTGGCGGCGGATGCGGCGGTAGTACATCAGGCCGATGCCGGCGGTCATCGCATACGGGAGCAGGGCAGGGAGCGCGGCGGTGGCCATGGCAAGGTCCGTTCGGGATTGGGCGGCAGCTTATGCGCTCCATCGGGCGTCGCGAGGTGCCAAAGGTCAGTTTCGGCAAAGTCCCGGGCAAAAGAAAAGCGGCCGGGTCGCCCCGGCCGCTTTCGTCTCTTTGCCGAGAACCGCGCGGGTCAGCGCAGGTTCGACGCGACGAAGTCCCAGTTGACGAGGTTCCAGAAGGCCTCGACGTACTTCGGGCGCGCGTTGCGGTAGTCGATGTAGTAGGCGTGCTCCCACACGTCGCAGGTCAGCAGCGCCTTGTCTTCGCCGGTCAGCGGCGTGCCGGCGTTGGAGGTGCTGACCAGGGCCAGCGAGCCGTCCGGGCGCTGCACCAGCCAGCCCCAGCCGGAGCCGAAGGTGCCGACCGAGACTTTGGTGAACTCTTCCTTGAACTTGGCGAAGTCGCCGAAGGCCTTGTTGATCAGTTCGGCCAGCTTGCCGGTCGGCTCGCCGCCGCCATTGGGCTTGAGGCAGTTCCAATAGAACGTGTGATTCCACACCTGGGCCGCGTTGTTGAACATGCCGCCCTGCGACTTGCGGATGATGTCCTCCAACGGCATGTCCGCGAACTCGGTGCCCGCGATCATGTTGTTGAGGTTGGTCACGTAGGTCTGGTGGTGCTTGCCGTAGTGATATTCGAGGGTCTCGGCCGAAATGTGCGGCTCGAGCGCGGAGCGTTCGTACGGAAGCGGGGGCAGTTCGATGGCCATGGCTGGCTCCTTGCTGGCGAGTGGAAGCTGGGGGCGCCGTCCGCAACGATCCGGTGATCGCATCGGGGGCAGCGAGAAAGCTTTTACAATACGCATTGTATCCCCACGTTCAGCTGCCCGGTCCTCACTTGCCGGGGACGCGCCATTCCAGTGACGTCCATGCAGCGCCAAGCAGGAGCAGTCCATGTCTGTCATTGAGCGGATCCAGGCCGAAGTCGAAGGCCATCCGATCGTCCTTTTCATGAAGGGCACCGCGCAGTTCCCCATGTGCGGCTTTTCCAGCCGCACGGTGCAGGCGCTGAAGGCCGCGGGCGCCTCGCAGCTGCACACCATCAACGTGCTGGAAGACCCTGAGGTCCGCGCCAATCTGCCGCGCTACTCGAACTGGCCGACCTTCCCGCAGCTGTTCGTCAACGGCGAGCTGATCGGCGGCTGCGACATCACCCTCGAACTGTTCGAATCCGGCGAACTCGCCCGGATGATCAGCGAAGCCCAGCAGCAGTGAGCGCCGCTTCCGCGCCGGCGGCGGAGCCGGTACTGCAAGGCCGCGTCGTATTGATCACGGGCGCACACGGCGGCCTGGGCTCCGCGGCGAGCGTCGCGTGCGCGCGTGCGGGGGCGACCGTGGTACTGCTTGGCCGCAAGGTGCCGAGGTTGAACCGCGTATACGACGCCGTGGCCGCGGCGGGTGCCGAGCCGCTGCTGTATCCGCTGGACCTTGAAGGCGCCTCCGCCGACGACTACGCCGAGATGGCGGAGCGCATCGGCTCCGAGCTCGGCCGCCTCGATGGCGTGCTGCACTGCGCGGCGAACTTCCCGGGGCTCACACCCTTGCTTCAGACCGACCCAGCAGCGTTCGCGCGCGCAATCCACGTCGACCTCACCGCACGCTGGTGGCTCACGCAGGCCTGTCTCCCGCTGCTCGCCAAGGCGGACGATGCAGCGGTGGTGTTCGTGCTCGACGACCTGGCGCGGGTCGGTCAGGCGTTCTGGGGTGGCTACGGCCTGGCCCAGCACGCGCTCGCCGGCATGGTGGGCATGCTGCAGTCCGAGCTGGCCACCTCGAAGATCCGCATTTCCGGCTTGCAGCCTGGTCCGATGCGCACGCCGCTACGCGCCAAGGCCTATGTCGAGGAGAACGATCGCATCGCCCGCGACCCCGAGGCGTATGCGCCGCACTGCGTTACCCTGCTGTCCGCTGCGGGCGCCCCGCACCGCGGCCAGATCTGGGCTCCCGCCGCCGCGTAACCTACTGCGCCGATGACGATCGCTTCCGCCGCGCTACTGCTATTCCTGATCCTCGACCCGCTGGGCAACATTCCGGTGTTCCTCAGCCTGTTGCGGGGATTGCCGGCGCGACGTCAGCGCATCGTATTGGCACGCGAGCTCACCATCGCCCTGGGCGTGCTGATGATGTTCCTGTGGGGCGGCAAGTACGCCCTGGAGCTGATGCACCTGCGTCAGGAGTCGGTATCGATCGCCGGCGGCATCGTCCTGTTCCTGATCGGCATCCGGATGATCTTCCCGCCGCCCGAGGGGCTGATGGGGGAACTGCCTGATGGCGAGCCCTTCATCGTGCCGATGGCCATTCCCCTGGTGGCGGGGCCGTCCGGCATGGCGGCGGTCATGCTGATGGGTAGCAACGACCCGGGCCGCCTGGCGGACTGGAGCCTCGCGCTGCTGCTGGCCTGGGGTACGACCGCCGCGATCCTCTTCAGCGCCACCTATCTCTACAAATGGCTGGGCACGCGCGTGCTGATCGCGGTCGAGCGCCTCATGGGCATGCTGCTGGTGGCCATTTCGGTCCAGATGTTCCTGGACGGCCTGGGGACTTATCTGCGCATCCCGGTCCCGGGGGCCTGACCGGTTCCATACCCCCCGCCCCCCGCCAGACTGTGGCGCCGGTCAAGAAAGTGAAATCTAAACGCCATAGTATGGGTTAAACTGGCGTTAACCCAGCCAAGCGGCTGGGTCCAGGGGGTTCCAAAAGAAGTTTTCGCCATAAGGGCCGGCAGGACGCGGGCCTGTCGCCGCTTGTCTTCCGTTTTTTCACTTCGAGGCATCCGAACAATGACTCAATCCAACCGCGTCCGCATGTCGAAGCTCACGCTTGGCCTGCTCGCCGTTCTCGCAACTGCACCTGCGTTCGCGCAAAGCACCTCCGCCGGTGTTGGCGGCATGGTCACCGACGCAAGCGGCGCACCTGTCGTCGGCGCAGAAGTCACCATCACGCACAACGAATCGGGCACCATCAGCCGCGCCGTCACCGAC
This sequence comes from Lysobacter terrae, assembly GCF_054782215.1. Lineage (NCBI taxonomy): Bacteria > Pseudomonadati > Pseudomonadota > Gammaproteobacteria > Lysobacterales > Lysobacteraceae > Lysobacter > Lysobacter terrae. The sequence goes on along the minus strand of NZ_BAAGSX010000010.1, from coordinate 103,357 downwards.
GCGAGCGGTCGCTACAACGCGCGCGGTCTGCGTGTCGGCGGCCCGTACACCATCACCGTGACCAAGTCGGGCTCCGGCACCGACACTGAAGACGGCGTGTACCTGCCGCTGAACCAGGTCGCCACGGTGAACGCGCAACTGACCGGCGATGTCACCACGCTCGAAGCCGTGCAGGCCGTCGCCATCAGCGGCGCCAGCGTGTTCAGCGCCAACAAGATGGGTTCGGGCACCAGCGTTACGCAGCAGGAGATCCAGGCGCTGCCGTCGATGAACGGCAACATCCAGGACTTCATGCGCCTCGACCCGCGCGTGGCCTTCACCGATCGCGCCTCGGGCAGCATCACCGCCGGCGGCCAGAATCCGCGCTTCAACAAGATCACCATCGACGGCGTGTCGGCCAGCGACACCTTCGGCCTGGAAGGCAACAACATGCCGACCCTGCGCCAGCCGGTCTCGATGGAAGCCATCGAAGCCATCGACATCGACCTGTCGAGCTACGACGTGACAGTCGCCGGCGCCGCTGGCGCCAACGTCAACGCCGTTACCAAGTCGGGCACCAACGAGTTCCACGGCTCGATCTACGGCACCTACCGCGATGGCGACTGGTTCGGCGATTACCCGACCCGCGTCGCGGGCAGCACGCTGGACGTCACCGATCGGCCGTTCGACGAATACAAGAAGGAAGAAACCTACGGCGCGACCTTCGGTGGTCCGCTGCTGAAGGACAAGCTGTTCTTCTTCGCCAACTACGAAAAGTTCAAGCAGACCGAGATCGGTCCGGCCGGCAGCAGCACCGGTACGAACCCGCTGGTGGCGGGCGCCGACTTCAACGCCGCGGACGTGGCCGAAGTGCAGCGCATCGCCCGCGACGTGTGGGGCTTCGATGCCGGCGGCCTGACCGGCGGCGACACCGAGCTTGAAGAGAAGGCACTGAAGGTCGACTGGAACATCAACGACAACCACCGCGCCAGCCTGCGCTACAGCAAGCTGGAGCAGACCCGCGTGCGTCCGGAAGCTTCCAGCGCCAGCGGCCTGTCGCTGAGCTCCAACTGGTTCAACCACGAGAAGACCGTGGAGAGCTACGTCGGCCAGCTGTTCAGCGACTGGTCCGACAACTTCTCGACCGAGTTCAAGGTCTCGTACCGCGACTATTCCGCGATCCGCGTCAACCCGACCCACGCGCCGACTATCCAGATCTTCTTCGACGACGGCATCGTCGGCAACGGCAACGACAATCCGGTCGGCACGAACAACAACAGCACCTCCGGCCTCGACTTCATCCGCATCGGCACCGAGCGTAGCTCGATGGGCAATGCGCTGAAGACCAAGACCTGGAACTACTTCGCGTCGGGCACCTGGACGCTGGGCGACCACGACGTCAAGTTCGGCGGCGAGTACAGCGACAACGACATCTACAACTTCTTCCTGCAGGACGCGTGGGGCAACTACAGCTTCTACGTGCCGAACAATCCGGTCGGCCCGACCGGTACGCCGAATTTCGCCAACCTGCTCAACGGCCGTTACTTCGACTACGACCTGCAGACCAATCCGACCGATCCCAACGCGATCGCGGCGCGCTACACCAGCAAGAACCTCGGCCTGTTCCTGCAGGACACCTGGTACGTGAACTCCAAGCTGACGCTGACCCTCGGCGTGCGCGGCGATCGTCCGGAAGCCACTCCGGCTCCGCCGTTCAACGCCTGCTTCGCGGCGGCCCCGGGCACGGCCAATGCGGCTTGCGGCGCGGGTTACACCGGTGGCTTCGGTATCGACAACTCGCACACCTATAGCGACAAGTTCATCATCCAGCCGCGCTTCGGCTTCAACTACACCTTCGACAGCGAGCGTCCCACGCAGCTGCGCGGTGGCGTCGGCCTGTTCCAGGGCGATGCGCCGCAGGTGTGGGTCGGCAATGCCTACAGCAGCACGGGCATGAACTACATCTCGTACCAGAACCTGGTCTGCGTGGACGCGAACGCCGACGGCCGTTGCGACAACGGCGTCCAGTTCACCGCGAATGGCCTGGCTCCGTCGATTCCGGCGGGCGGCACAGGTGTCCGCAACGTCAATGCGATCGCGGACGACTTCGAGCTGCCGTCGGTGTGGAAGGCCAACCTGGCGATGGATCACGAACTGCCGTGGTACGGCATCGTCGCTTCGGCCGAAGTGCTGCTGACGGACGTCAAGAACGGCCTGTTCTACCGCACCCTCAACGTGGGTCCGGGCTACACCGATCCGTACGGCCGTACGCTGTACTGGAATCCCAACAGCCCGCGTCCGTTCGGTAACACCACCGCCACCGGCGGCATTCCGGCCAACGGCGCGCGCTTCGGCCGCAACACCTACTTCGGCGACGTGTTCCTGATCGAGAACACCAACAAGGGCAAGGGCCAGCAGCTCACGGTCTCGTTGAACAAGCCGTTCGCCGGCAGCGACTGGTCGTGGACCCTGGGCTACACCTACACCAATGCCGAAGAAGTGGCCGCGCTGACCAGCTCGACCGCCGGTTCGGGCTTCGGGTCGCAGCTGGGCTTCAACATCAACGAGCCGACCAGCAGCACGGCGCGCTACGAGATCAAGGACCGCTTCAGCGGCTCCCTGGATTGGAAGCACGCGTTCTTCGGTGACTACCACACCCAGGTCGGCCTGTTCTACGAAGGCCGCAGCGGCCGTCCGTACAGCTACATCTTCAGCGGCGATGCCAACGGCGACAACCGTACCTTCAACGACCTGTTCTACGTGCCGGCCGGCCCGGGCGACGTGAAGTTCGGCACCATCAGCGCCACCGGCGTGTTCACGCCGAATGCGCAGATGGAAGCGGACTTCTGGCGCTTCATGGACGCCCACCCCGAGCTGCAGCGTTACCGCGGCCAGTTCGCCCCTGAAAACGGCTTCCGTGCTTCCTGGGTCAACACCTTCGACCTGCGCATCAGCCAGGAGCTGCCGGGCTTCTTCAAGGGTCACAAGTCGAAGGTCTGGGTGGACATCCAGAACGTCGGCAACCTGATCAACAAGGACTGGGGCCACGTCATCGACTACGGCTTCAACGCCAACAACTCGGTTGCCACCCTGGTCGGTATCAACGGCGGCAAGTACGTTTACAGCTACCGCGGCAATTCGCCTGCCGGCACGCCGGAATTCGGCCAGACCATCGCGCAGGGCATCCCGACCAATGCCGACAGCCAGACCAACGGCATCTCGCAGTGGTCGGCGCAGGTGGGCTTCAAGTACGAGTTCTGATCAGTTTGTCGGAACCAAAGCAGTGCAAAAACGGCCGGGGAAACCCGGCCGTTTTTTTGTGGGCGCCGCTGCGCTAGAGTCGCCCGGTTAAGACGAAGAAACGCAAGAGTCGGAAAAATGAACGCAAACCTCGAATCCATCGACACCCGTCTGCCGACGGTGAACACCCACATCTATCCGCGCGGCGGACTCGACGTGCTCTCGCGCACCGAAGTGGCGCGCCTGCGCGATGCCTCCGCCGGCGGCATGCACGATCTGCTGCGCCGTTGCGCGCTGGCCGTGCTGACCAGCGGCAGCGCTTCGGACGATCCGCGCGCGGCGCGCGAGCTCTATCCGCACTTCGACATCGAAGTGCAGCAGCAGGATCGCGGCGTGCGCATCGACCTGCGCAACGCACCGGCCATGGCGTTCGTCGATGGCGAAATCATTCACGGTGTCGCCGACCTGCTGTTCGCGGCCGTGCGCGATCTGGCTTACATCGCCATCGAACTCGGCGAAGAGGGCGGCCGCGACCTCGCCAGCAGCGAAGGCATCACCGACTCCGTGTTCGGCGTGCTACGCAACGCGCGCCTGCTCCGGCCCGCCGACCCGAACCTGGTCGTGTGCTGGGGCGGCCACTCCATCTCGCGCGAAGAGTACGTCTACACCAAGCAGGTGGGTTACGAGCTGGGGCTGCGTGGCCTGGACATCTGCACGGGCTGCGGACCGGGTGCCATGAAGGGGCCGATGAAGGGCGCCACCATCGCGCATGCCAAGCAGCGCAAGCGCAACACGCGCTACATCGGCATCACCGAGCCCGGCATCATCGCCGCCGAATCGCCGAATCCGATCGTGAATCACCTGGTGATCATGCCGGACATCGAGAAGCGCCTCGAAGCCTTCGTGCGGCTCGGTCACGGCATCATCGTGTTCCCGGGCGGCGTTGGCACGGCCGAAGAGATCCTCTATCTGCTGGGCATCCTGCTGCGCGAGGAAAACGCGGGTCTGCCGTTCCCACTGATCTTTACCGGACCGACCACGTCGGCGCCGTATTTCGAACAGATCGATCGCTTCATCCGCCTGACCTTGGGAGACGAAGCGACGCGCCGCTACCAGATCATCACCGGCGACAGCGCCGAGGTCGCCAGGCGCATGACCGCTGGCATCCGCAAGGTTCGCGAACACCGCATCGCGCAGAAGGACTCATTCTTCTTCAACTGGTCCGTGGAGATTCCCGAAGCGTTCCAGCGCCCCTTCGTCCCGACGCACGAGGCGATGGCCGCGCTCGATCTGCACCACGGCCGCAAGCCGCACGAACTGGCGGCGGACCTGCGCCGCGCGTTTTCCGGCATCGTCGCCGGTAATGTGAAGGAAGACGGCATGCGTCGCATCGAAGAGCATGGCCCCTTCGAGATCCATGGCGACGCCGACATCATGCATTCGCTGGATGCCCTGTTGCGGGCGTTCGTCGAGCAGCGGCGTATGAAGATCGCCGGGGAGTACAAACCTTGTTATCGGGTGCTGGCCTGATTCAGGCCAGCGGTTCTCGATTTCTCTATTGCAAGATCGTCCTACGGCTACCTGTTGTCGGTTACCAGCAGGTATTACCCGAAGGCGTCGACGTCTTCGTGACCTTGCCGCACTGAACGCTCAGCACCATCGTTGCGCATTTACTGTCGCTGGCCTGGCTACCCGTAGCCGTTGCGGTGAACGCATAGCAGGTCGACGAGCTGCAGGTGCAGCCGCTCGCATCCGCGGGCGTGCTGGCCGCAACGGTGTAGTAACCACTCGGCAGCGGGGACTCGCCGCCGATGTCGGACAGCGTGCTGGTGTAAGTGGTGTGGCTGGCGCGCCAACGTTCCTGCTTGAGCTGCAGCTCGCTGAGCGCCTGCATGGCGTCGGAGCGGCGGCTCTTGCGGATCTGGTCCATGAACGTGGGAATGGCGATCGTTGCCAGGATCCCGACAATGGCGATCACCACAACCAGTTCGATAAGCGTGAAACCCCTGCGGCTGCGCATCTGGCACCCCCCATGTGTCGACTGGGCCATCCTAACATCACGCTCCATTTTCGACGTTCCAGCTGCCGCCCTTTGTCCGGAGATGCTGGCCGTTCATCCGTAGCTGCTTGCTGCCTCGGAAACGGTGGGCGATCTTAGGCTCTGCTGCCGAGGGGGCTCCCATGCAATACGGGACTTGGGGAAAGAAAATTCGCGGCTTTACCCTGATCGAACTGATGGTTGCGATCGCCGTCCTGGCGATCCTCACCGCATTGGCCGTGCCGGCGTTCGTCGATTTTCGCGAGCGGGTGGCGGTGCGGGGGGCGGGTGACCAGCTGGTTTCCTTCTGGGCCAATGCGCGGCTCGAAGCGCTCAAGCGCAATCAGGTGATCGCGGTCACAGTTCGCACGTCCGGAACGGACATGTGCATCGGTGCCGCTACCGGTACTTCGGCCTGCGACTGTTTCACTGGCGGTGCTTGCAACGTAAGTCAGTACCCGAGTGCGCAATCGGATTGGCGGCACGTCACGCCGGTCGGCAATCCGACGCTTGGGCCTACCGACAGCGACACTGTAGGACTGGGGGTCATTGATCCCAAGCGCGGCTATCTCAGCGACGACGATGACGACGGCGGTCTGACCGTGCAGTCGCCAGGCGGCAACAACTACCGCTTGAGGTTCTATGTCGATCGTTGGGCGCGTGCCTATCTCTGCCAGCCTACCGATTCGCCGATGACTCTTACGGAATATTCCACCCGGACATGCGCGCCATGATCAGGATTCCACGACAAACCGGTTTCTCCCTAGTGGAGCTGATGGTGTCCCTGGTGGCCGGGATGATTGTCGTCGGCGCGGTGCTGGCGTTCACGGTCTCCAGCGTGCGGGCGAACTCCGAGTTCACCCGTTCCACCAAGCTCACGCAGGAATTGCGTAACGTCAACGATCACCTGGTCGACGAGCTGAGGCGTGCCGGCTACGACGAAAACGCGATGGACTATGTAGCGAGCAACTCCTCCACCGACGTATCTCCATTCGCGCCGATCTATCTGGAAAAGACTGCCGGCGCCAATTGCATCAAGTACGCCTATGACCGCGAACCGGGTACTCCCGGCGCCATCGACCAGGCGAATTCGGAAATCCGCGCCATACGCCGGGCGATCGCCACGATCGGCGGAAGAAACATCGGCGTGATCGAAGTCGCAGAAAGTACCGCCACCGTCAATCCTTCCTGCGATGGCGCACAGCCGGATTATTCCGCCTATCCGCCGACCTGCAACACGGCCTCCGGCTGGTGCCCGTTGAGTGATCCGCGCGTCCTCGACGTCCAGACTTTCACGATCGACGACACGGCAGCCGCCGGCGTCAGCCACGGTATTCAGGAAATCGCGGCATCCACCGGTTTCATGCCGTTGCGCATCCGCGAATATCGCCTGAACCTGACCGGCGTGCTGGTGTCCGATAGCACCATCAGCCGCTCCGTTCAATCGAACGTGAAAGTCAGGTCCGACTGTCTGCGTGCCGACGCCAACGACTGTGCACTTGCGCCAACGCCGTAAGAGGCCCGAAATCATGATCGCTCATCGCAACCATTTTCCCGCAGGTCTCGCAGCGCGCCGCCGCCAATCCGGCGTCACGACATTGGCGATCTCGCTGATCCTGCTGGTGATCATCTCGCTGATGGTCGTGTTCTCCAGCAACGTCGGTTTCTTCGAGCAGCGCACGACGACGAATGAGAACCGCGCCCGCATGGCGCAGTCCGCCTCCGAATACGCGCTCAATCTGGCGGGCGAGTACCTGAAGGCCAACCGCAATCTGCTGATCTCGAATACGGGTACCGGCTGGCTCGCGACCGGGGCGAACCGCCGCTGGGTCAAGTGCTCGGATGTGGGTACCGCGGACGCCGACTTCCCGACGGGCCATCCTTGCCTCTCGGAGCGTTTTCCGGCTCGCCGCGCGAAGCTGTACTTCTGGACGGACACTGGTGCCGTCGACGGCAATCAGGCACTGCCTTACCGCAGCATCATTCCCGATGTCGCCGAGGCGGAAGCGGGCATGGGCGGGACGGCGGCCTTCGCGACGACTACCAATGTCCGCGCGTTGCTGTGCCGCCTGGACACCAGCGATCCTTCCAATGTCCAGTGCGCACTGGAGCCTACGTCTGGCAACCGCGTCGCGCTCTACCTAATCTCCGACGCGCAGCTGACCAACGAATCCGGGCAGGCCGAAGCCAAGGAAGCCTGGGCAACCTACAGCTCCTTCGTGCCGACCGCCGCGGTTCCGCTCATCGCCAGCGGCTACGTGCAGGGCCTGGGTAACGGCCAGATCGTGGCCGCGCCGAACGCCGGCGGCTACGGGTTGCCAGGTTCGATCTGGTCGCCCCATGACGTGGACATCGAGGCCACTTCGGGTGGCGGCGTCGGCAGCGTTTCGACCTGCTATGTCGGTGACTACCTCAAGTCCACGCCTGAGGCCGATCTGAAGACCACGTGCGCCACCAGCAATAACGCCTGCGGCTGCGATGCCTCCTCGGATACGGCCACGACCTATCTGTCTGGCCACGCCGGCTCGGTGAAGCGCGAGCGCGAAGACATTCTCGACGTGGACAGCAACCTCGGCACGCTCCCTGACATCACGTTTTTCCCGGGCGCCGGGCTGGACAAGGTCGGCGACAACACCGACGACTCGCTGTTCGAATACACCTTCAATCCGGTGACCAACGTAGTCGCGGATCACGACGCCACCGGTACCACACTGGTCAATTGCGGCGACACGGGTACCCAGAACTGCTTCGACTACGTGATGCGCGAGGAATTCGATCCCGAGATCATGGCCGATTGTTCCGGCCTGAGTTCTTCGTCCAGCGGCATCATCTACGTCACCGGCGCGTGCACCAGCCTGCCGACCCAGGTGGGAACCCCGGAAAGTCCTGCGATCGTGGTCATCAACCAGGGATCGACGGAACTGCACATCGGTTCCCAGCTGTTGTTCTACGGCATGTTGTTCCTTCACAGCGACGACCAGTCCGCTTCGATGCGCGGCAATGGCAACGCGAAGGTGTTCGGCGCGGTCGTGGTCGAAGGCAGTGTCGACTTCAACGGCAGCCTGACCGTCATCTACGACGACTCCTCTGTTTCCAGCGATACCCACAAGTTGCCGAAGAGCGCCAAGTTCGGGCGCGTCCCTGGCTCCTGGCTCGATGCCAAGACCGCGTTCTGAGGAAGATGCAATGACTACTCATACCTCATCCCGACGCGCCGCAGGCTTCAGCCTCATCGAAGTGCTGATCGCGGTCATCGTGCTCAGTTTCGGCCTGCTGGCGCTGGCGGCGCTGCAAGGCGCGCTGTTCAAGGCCTCCGCAGAAGCCAAGGCCCAGTCAGTGGGGCTGAGCCTGGCGCAGGAGAAGCTCGAGTACTACCGCGGCTACAAGACGACCTCCGACTACCAGGCGATCACCGGTGGCACTGACACCGCGCAAACGATCGGCGGCGTCACTTTTACGCGCTCCTGGACGGTCACGCGCTACGCGTATCCGACCGCAGGCGGCAGCTTCGCCTCGGTAACCAACACCGGTGCGACCGCTGCAACCTACGTCGCCAATAACGAGTTCAAGCGCATCCAGGTCAATGTCGGCTGGACGGATGCGGAAGGCCATGGCCAGACGGTCAGTCTGGAAGACGCCATCGCCGCGCTTTCGCCTGCCGACAGCGCCAAACTCGCGCGCATGACCAATAGCGGCGCCGTTCGCGGCCCGCAGGTGATGATCCACGACCCGACGACCGAAGGCGGCGTCATCCCGATCGCGATCGGCGACAACACCGATACTGCAGCGACCAACCCGAAGCCGATCACCGCAGGCAACAGCAACAACCAGCGCCTGATCGAAACCCGCTTCGACGTGCTGACTTACACGGGCGCCAACGGGGCCACGGCCTTGGCGACCTCGCGCGTGGAGACAGCGGTCGTGGGCTGCACCTGTGACTACGGTACCCGCAGCAGCACTGCGATAGCCAAGCGTCCGACCTATTGGGACGGTACGCGCTACGTCTCTCCTGCAGATGCCAGCTACGCGCCGCTAGCGGGCGAAGCGAGCCTGAACAACAACTCGTCGCAGAGCGGCCTGTGCACGGCGTGCTGCCGCGACCACCACGATCCGTCGGGTGTCGCCGGCGCCAAGTTCGACCCGCGTAACTCCTCGCACGTGAGCGGCCATTACTTGCTGGATTCGTCCACCGGTTCCATCGCCGGGCCGCGGCTCACCGGAACCTATACGGAAGCCTGTCGCCTCATTCGCGTCGACGGTTTCTTCCGCGTCGCCGCGGACATGTACAACGACTACATGAACCTGTTGGAGACGAAGAACGATGGTTCTACGGGCGCCTATCTGCCCACGGCAACGGCGACGACCAACTATCAGAACTTCGTTCTGGACTACCTCAACACCAAGGTGGTCGCCGCTGCGGGCAATTACAACAACATCCTGCCCCTGACCTCGCCGGCGACGGTGACGACGCTGGAATCGACGCATTCGCTCAATAACCCGGCGACCATCGATATCAATTCCAGCAGCGGCATGAAGTGGCTGCACGATCGCGGCCTGTACGTGGATTACCTGGAGGACGAAGCCGTCCAGGCGATCAACGACGCGAAGAACAACTGCACCGCCTCCGGCGGCGGCGCGCCGACCAGCACCGACCTGCGCGAATGCGTGCTGCGCGTGCTTCCGTTCACGTCGATCAACCTGAGCGAACTCGCGAACTGGACACCACAGAGCGGTTCGCAGATCGTCGTGACGAACGGCGAATTCAAGACCTCGACAGATACGACGCCGATCCGCGGCAAGGTCACTCCTGGCAGCAGTCCGACCAACAACCAGACCATCGACGCGATCGCGACGATGCGCCGTTCCAATACCGGTCTGACCACGCAGACGGGCGAAATCGATACGGACGACGCTTCCACCTGGACGGATAACCAGCAGTTCCGCATCCAGGGCGGCAGTAGCGGCAATAACGGCGGCAGCTATAGCGTCACGTTCACCGGCTATACGTTCGGCGACACGACGTCGTCGTATCCGACGATCAGTGCGCCCAACACGACGTGCAACTACGCTACCAATGGCGGGTCCAGGCCGAATCCGTACACCTGTACGACGACGCTGCTGACCGGCTCGCAGCTGCTGTCGGTCGGCCACTACAACACCCAGGACTCGATAAAGCAGGCGACCTTGACCTGCACGGACACGGCGACGAACACGACGTTCTCGCATACGTTCAACGGGCAGGGCAAGACCATCAACATGTGCCGCAACTACAGCATCCTGAGCGCTTCGGGCGGCGGTGCGGTGAGCAGCTCGCCGAGTGATGCGGGGCTGATTGCGGAAGCGACGACGGTCAACTACGGGTCGATCGCCAACGGTGCCGCGCTGACGCTGACGCTGCAGCTCGATTCCTCGACGGAGTCGTATACCTGTAAGTACACAGGCAACAATACGGGCCAAGACAACAACTACACCGTCACACCGGTCGATTGCCCATGATGCTAAGAAGCCCGCCGAAAGGCGGGCTTCTTGTTTTCGGGCGACGGCGCGTCAGCAGTTTCCGCTCGACGGGCAACAAAAAAGGCCTGCATCGCTGCAGGCCTTTTTCAAACAAATTTGGCGCCCGAAGTTGGACTCGAACCAACGACCCCCTGATTAACAGTCAAGTGCTCTAACCGGCTGAGCTATTCGGGCGGGACGCGTATGGTAGGTGTGGGCCGGGCAGGGGTCAAGCCCGTTCGGCTGCTTCAATTGCCGTAAACGCAGTTCGAGGCCGCTGCCGAGGTGGGTTTGCCGCCCCGAAGATTTCCCGTGTTGGAAAGCACCAGGGTGGTCGCCGAATTGACGCCTCGCGCGTCGCACAACGTCAAGGTGATGTTCGAGCCCGCATTCCCGCCGTTGGGCTGGAAAACGATCTTCTTTCGTCCCTGTGTCGAGCGCAGATGGACCCCGTGCGGGAGCGCCTCATGCGTGCCGAGCCGGGTCTCGTTGGCGTCCGCGATCCGGTTGCCGTTGAGGTCGGCGAAAGCCATCCAGCCCTGGTCCCAGTTCGCCGCGCCACTGCATTGTGCCGTTGCCGCGACCGGGCAGATAACCACCTCGCTGCCCGCCAACGACGAGTGGCGGATCGCGGCCAGCAGGCTGGCAGCCAAATCGGCGCGCACAGCCCCGGAGTGGGCCGCGGCCAGCGCGTTCGACCACGCGGGCACGGCGATCGCTAGCAGAATCGCCACGACACACAAGACGATCAGGGCTTCGATCAGGGTGAATCCTTTCGGGGGCGGGCGCATTCAGGATCTCCGGTCGCGTACGCCGGCATGCTCGCTGAGCCGTTCATGGCTGCCCGTCGGCCGGGCCCGCACTGTCGGGTAGGAAAACGCCGCACCCGCCCGCATAACCGGGACTGGCTACACTCAGCGATTGCCTCGTCTCCCCCGCAGGCCCCATGAACGAATTGATCCATCCCGTAGGCTTCCAACTGGTCTCGCCGTACCAGCCGAACGGCGACCAGCCGCAGGCGATCGAAAAACTGGTGGCCGGGTTCGAGAACGGCCTGGCCCACCAGACCCTGCTGGGCGTCACCGGTTCCGGCAAGACCTTCACCGTCGCCAACGTCGTGCAGCAGGTGCAGAAGCCGACGATCGTGATGGCGCACAACAAGACGCTGGCCGCGCAGCTCTACGGCGAGTTCAAATCGTTCTTCCCGCACAACGCGGTCGAGTACTTCGTCAGCTACTACGACTACTACCAGCCGGAAGCCTACGTGCCGTCCTCCGATACCTATATCGAGAAGGACAGCTCGGTGAACGAGCACATCGAGCAGATGCGCCTGTCGGCGACCAAGGCGCTGCTGGAACGGCGCGACGCGCTGATCGTCTGCACGGTGTCGGCGATCTACGGATTGGGCGACCCCAACGAATACTTCAAGATGGTGCTGCACATGGTGCGCGGCGAACGCATCGAACAGCGCGAGCTGATCCGCCGCCTCACCGAAATGCAGTACACGCGCAACGACACCGAGTTGCGCCGCGCGACCTACCGCGTTCGCGGCGAAGTCATCGACGTGCATCCGGCCGAAAGCGATGCCGAGGCGCTGCGCATCGAGCTGTTCGACGGCGAGATCGAAAACCTCACCATGTTCGACCCGCTCACCGGCGAGACCCTGCGCAAGCTGCCGCGCTATACGATCTATCCCGGTTCGCATTACGTGACCTCGCGCCGCACCGTGCTGGACGCGGTCACTGCGATCAAGGAAGAGCTGCGCGAGCGCCTGGAACAGCTTTATGCCCAGAACAAGCTGGTCGAAGCGCAGCGTCTCGCGCAGCGCACGCAGTTCGACCTGGAGATGCTGGCGGAAGTCGGCTACTGCAACGGCATCGAAAACTACAGCCGGCATCTCACCGGGCACATGCCGGGCGAGCCGCCGCCGTGCCTGTTCGATTACCTGCCGCCCGACGCGCTGCTGGTGGTCGACGAGTCGCACGTGACTGTTCCGCAGATCAGCGCGATGTACAAGGGCGACCGTTCGCGCAAGGAAACGCTGGTGGAATTCGGTTTCCGCATGCCGTCCGCGCTGGACAACCGGCCGCTGAAATTCGAGGAATGGGAATTGCGTTCCCCGCGTACGATCTTCGTGTCGGCGACGCCGGGCCCGTATGAGCTGCGGCATAGCGAAGGGCAGGTGACCGAGCTGGTCGTGCGTCCCACCGGCCTGATCGATCCGCAAGTCGAGGTCCGCCCGGTCGCGACCCAGGTCGACGACGTGCTGGGCGAAATCCATGAGCGTGTCGCGATGGGCGACCGCGTGCTGATCACCACGTTGACCAAGCGCATGGCGGAGAACCTGACCGAATATCTCGGCGAACACGGCGTGCGCGTGCGCTACCTGCACTCGGACATCGAAACCGTGGAGCGCGTGGAAATCATCCGCGACCTGCGCAAGGGCGTATTCGACGTGCTGGTGGGCATCAACCTGCTGCGCGAGGGCCTGGACATGCCCGAGGTATCGCTGGTCGCGATTCTCGACGCCGACAAGGAGGGCTTTCTGCGTTCGGCCGGTTCGCTGATCCAGACCATCGGCCGCGCCGCGCGCAACGTGCGCGGCAAGGCGATCCTGTATGCGGACACGATGACCAAATCGATGAAGGCCGCGATCGAGGAAACCGACCGCCGCCGCCACAAGCAGGTCGAATACAACACCATTCACGGCATCACGCCGCGCTCGGTCGCCAAGCCCATCGTCGACATCATGGAAGGAGCGCGCGTCGATCCGGATGCGCTCAAGGCCAAGGGCCGGGCGCGCAAGGTGGCCGAGGAGGCCGCCGAATATGCGGCGCTCAGCCCCGCCCAGTTCGCCGCGCGGGTCAAGGCGATGGAGCAAAAGATGTACAAGCACGCGCGCGACCTCGAATTCGAGGAAGCGGCCGCCGTGCGCGACCAACTGCGCCGCCTGCGCGAGGCGGGGTTCGCGGCCTAGGTACGGCTGCGGGGTCGGATTCCGAGCCGGCAGGCGGGCAAAAAGCCTTGCCCGCGATGCCGCTGCCGGGCTACACTGCGCGCCCCTCGCAGCGGGGTTTGGCTGCAGCGGGCGGTTAGCTCAGCGGTAGAGCACTACCTTGACATGGTAGGGGTCACAGGTTCGAACCCTGTACCGCCCACCAGATCCAATGCAAACGGCGCGATCC
>NZ_BAAGSX010000010.1:0-89391 GCF_054782215.1 Lysobacter terrae | reverse complement strand
GGAACGGATCGCGTGCCTGCTTCGCTCAGACTGCCGCTTCCGCTTCCTGCTCCGCCAACTGGTCGTCGGTCTCCAGGGGCACCGCGGCGACCGCGGCACGCTTCGGCTTGGCCCTGCTCTTCGCGGTCGCCATCGCCTGCTCCTGCTGGCGCTTGAAGATCGGGCAGAGTTCTTCCATGTAGTTCGCGTCGAAGTTCAGCCGTTCGACCAGGAAGTCGACGAACGCACGCACCTTCGGCGACTGCACCATGCCGCGCGGGAACACCGCATTGAATTCGTACTCCGGGCCGGTCCAGCCGGCGAGCACGCGCTGCACGAAGCCGTGTTCGGCCAGCGGCTTCATCATCACGTCGGCAGCCAGCATCAGGCCTTCGCCGCAGAGCAGGGCGCCCTTGATCGCGCCGTAGTCGTTGGCGACGAAGACCGGGTCGATGCGGTAATCGGTGGTGCGTTCGCCATCGCTCAGCGACCAGGCGAAGCCGCTGCCGTTCCGGCGCGCCTTGTGCATCGCCAGCGTCGAGTGGTGGACGAGATCGTCCGGGTGCAGCGGCTCGCCATGGCGCTCGATGTACTGCGGGCTGGCGAAGATCTGGGTGCGGAATACGGCGAGGCGCCGTGCCACCAGATTGGAATCGGGCAGATTGCCGACGCGCAAGGCGACGTCGATTTCCTTGTCGATGAGATCGAGCGGTTCGTTGCTCAGCAGCATCTCCACGCGCACCTCGGGATGACGAGCGCGGAATTCACCCAGCAGCGGCGCGATCCTGTCGATGCCCAGCGAGTAGGGCGCGGTGAAGCGCAACCAGCCGCGCGGTCCGCTCTGTAACTGGCCGACGGCGCTTTCGGCCTCGTCCAGTTCGCGCGCGATGCGCTGGCAGTGTTCGAAGTACACATTGCCGGCTTCGGTAAGGCCCAGCTTGCGCGTGGTCCGATGCAGCAGTTGCGCGCCCAGGCGCGTTTCCAGCTCCTGCACCTTGCGGCTGACGGTGGTCTTGGGAAGGCGCAGCGAACGCGCTGCGGAGATGAAGCTGCCGTGCTCGACCACCTTGACGAAGACCAGGGTGTCGTTGAGATCGCGGGTCATTGGGGGCGACTCCGGGTAGGGGCGGTCCAATTGGACCGATTTCGGGACAATTATTCCCTTAATCGACGGCTAATCAAGTGCCATCCATGGGACTAATCTGCGCACCAGTTCCCAAGGTACCGCCGTCATGTTGTCCTCCCCCCGCGCCCGATTCACCTACGTCCTGACCATGCTGGCGGCCTTCGCCGGTGTGACGGGCTTGGCGGTGATCGCACTGAAACAGGCCATTTATGCGGGTGCCGCAGAGGCGCTGATGATGGCTGGCGTGCTTTCGGTGGTCGTGGCGCTGCCCTTGGCCCTGGTCCTCCTGCCCGTGATCAGCTGGCTGCAGCAGCGGGTCCGGAAAGCGGCCATCGTCCCGGATGTGGGAGAAAATGTCCCGGGAGTGGGACGGTGAAGCCCGCCGTCCTGATTCTCGGCGCCACCGGCACGATCGGTGCCGCAACGGTCAAGGCCGCGATCGAAGCCGGCTGGCCGGTGGTCGCCGTCGCGCGGGATGCCACGGCGCTGGAACAGCTCCGGCAACGCCATCCGACCGCCAAGCTCAAGACCCTGGTGGGCTCCGTGGCCGACGACGCCGCGGCTTCGGACCTGGTGGCCGAGCTGCGGCGGATCAGCCATTCCTTTATCGGCGTGGTCGCCGCGCTGGGCATGGGCGACGAACGCGGTCGCCTGCTCGATCAATCGTCCGATCAGCTGCGCCGCAGCTTCGACGACGCGGTGCTGCCGCATCTGGTCGCCGCGCGCCATCTGCTGCCGTGGCTGGGTGAATCGGGCCGCAACTGCGGCTACGTCGTCGTCGGCGGCCCCGGCAGTCGCAATCCCTGGGCGGGTTATGGCCACCGTTCGATAGCCGCCGCCGCGCTGCGCATGCTCGCGCGCGTCCTGCACAACGAGGCGCAGGCGCATGCCGTGCGCCTGCAGTTGCTGGAAGTCGAATCCCCGGTGCGCACGGACAGCAACGAGAAATACGCCTGCCAGCAGTGGCCCTGCGTGGGCCACATCGGCCGCAAGGCGCTGGCTCTGCTCAAGCATCGCAACGACGCCACCTGCAACGAGGCGGTTGTCGATTACCGCGATTGCGACGTCGATGCTGTCGAAGGCGGCCGTGCCACGAGCGCGGACGACGATGTCGATGCGCCGTTCCTCCATTCGTCACTTATCGAAAGCGCGTCTGTGCAGGACAGGGGCTTGACCCTGGAGCCGGACCAGGCCGCATCGTCGATGTCTCCGCAGTTTTCGCCACACGACCCGCCGCAAGAAATGGATAGCGACGACTCCCTGCTGCCAGCACGCTGTCTGCAGGACGCGCGCAAGCTGCTCGAAGACATCTCCTCTCCAACATCCTCCCCCCTCAAGAAAAAGAATCAGGAGCGTACGAAATGAGCCGCAGGAAACTTTCTCGCTCAGGACTGTTCCAGCCCCAAGCCGGGCTGCCGTGGCTGGCCGTTGCGGTCGGCATCACTCTTCTTCTCGTCCTGGCCGGATGCAGCAGCGAGGCCGCGCCGAACGCCGGCATGCCGCCGCCGCCGGAAGTCAGCGTCGCCAATGTCCTCTCCAAGCCGGTCCACCAGTGGGACGAATTCACCGGTCGCGTCGCGGCCGTGGAAACCGTCGAACTGCGCCCGCGCGTAAGCGGCTACGTGCAGCGCGTGGCCTATCAGGAGGGGCAGGAAGTCCATAAGGGCGAACTGCTGTTCGTGATCGACCAGCGTCCGTACCAGGCCTCGCTCGATCGTGCCCGTGCCGAGCTCGAACGCGCTCGCGCCGAAGCGCGTCTGGCCCAGGCGCAAGACGCTCGCGCGCAGACCCTGATCGAAGCCAAGGCGATCTCGCGCGAAGAGTTCGAACAGCGCAAGGCCAACACGTCCGGCACCAATGCCGCCGTGCGCGCCGCCGAAGCGGCCGTCACTAGCGCGCAGCTGGACCTGCAGTTCACCGAAGTGCGCTCGCCGATCGAAGGCCGCGCCGGTCGCGCACTGGTCACCGAGGGCAACCTCGCCCAGGCCGACGCGACGCTGCTGACCACGGTTGTATCGCAGGATCCGGTGTACGTGTATTTCGAAAGCGACGAGCAGAGCTTCCTGCGCTACAACGAACTCGCTCGCAAGGGCGAACGCGCCGACTCGAAGAACCCGGTCCGCGTGGGTCTGGCCAGCGAAACCGGCTACCCGCACGAAGGCACGGTCGACTTCGTCGACAACCAGGTCGACTCGCGCACCGGCACGATCCGCGCCCGTGCGGTGCTGAAGAACCCGGACCGCCTGTTCACCCCGGGTCTGTTCGCCCGCGTGCAGTTGCAGGGCAGCGGCGAGTTCAAGGCGCTGCTGATCGACGACAAGGCCGTGCTCACCGACCAGGACCGCAAGTACGTCTACGTGCTCGGCCCGAAGAACGCGGCGATGCGCAAGGACGTAGTGCTCGGCCGCAGCATCGATGGACTGCGCGTGGTCGAGTCGGGCCTCACCCCGGCGGACAAGGTGATCGTGCATGGCGTGCAGAAGGTCTTCTTCCCCGGCATGCCGGTGTCGCCGAAAACGATCGTCATGGGCGCCGCGCCGGCGGAGCAGGTGGCGAGCGCCGCCGGTTCCAAGTAACGCGCTTAAGTAACCGCTTCAACCGGATCAGTCTGCTTGGCTGATCCGGAAGTTTGCAGGCCGCCGATCCTCCCCGTTCTCTCCTCCCCCCCGCGGGGAGGATCGGGCAGGCCTTTCCTTTCGCTTGCGCAGGCAAGACCCGAGGCCCCCAATGGACTTCTCCAAATTTTTCATCGACAGGCCGATCTTCGCTGCCGTGCTGTCGATCATCATCTTCGCCGCGGGCCTGATTGCCATCCCGCTGCTGCCCATCAGCGAATACCCGGAAGTCGTACCGCCGTCGGTGGTGGTGCGTACCGTGTATCCGGGCGCCAACCCGAAGGTGATCGCCGAAACCGTCGCCACGCCGCTTGAAGAAGCGATCAACGGCGTCGAGCACCTGATGTACATGAAGTCGGTCGCCGGTTCCGACGGCGTGCTGCAGCTGACGGTGACGTTCAAGCCGGGCACCGATGCCGATGACGCCGCGGTCCGCGTGCAGAACCGCGTCGCCCAGGCGCTGGCCCGACTGCCCGAAGACGTGCGCCGCCAGGGCGTGACGACGCAGAAGCAGTCGCCCGTGTTCCTGATGGTCGTGCATCTGGTTTCGACCAATGGCAAGTACGACACGCTGTACCTGCGCAACTTCATGCGCCTGCACGTCAAGGACGAAATCGCCAAGATCCCGGGTGTCGGCGACGCGCAGCAGTTCGGTGGTGGCGACTACGCCATGCGCATCTGGCTCGACCCCGATCGTATAGCCGCGCAGGGCATGACCGCCGGCGACGTGCTGCGCGCCGTGCGCGAGCAGAACATCCAGGTCTCCGCCGGCCAGCTCGGCGCCGAACCGATGCCCAACGGCAGCGATTTCCTGACCCCGATCAATGCGCAGGGTCGCCTGCGTTCGGTCGAGGAATTCAAGGACGTCGTGCTGAAGAGCGGTGCGGACGGGCAGGTCGTGCGCTTGGGCGACGTAGCGCGCGTCGAGCTCGCCGCGGGCGACTACACCCTGCGTGCGCGCCTCGACGGCCAGAATGCCGCGGCGATGGGCGTGTTCCAGTCGCCCGGCGCGAACGCGCTGCAGATCCGCGACTCGGTCGTGGCGAAGATGGAAGAACTGAAGAAGACCTTCCCGCCGGGCGTGGAATACCGCACGGTCTACGACACCACGATCTTCGTGCGCGACTCGATCAAGGCCGTGGTCAGCACGCTGCTGGAAGCCACGCTGCTGGTGGTACTGGTCGTCATCCTCTTCCTGCAAACCTGGCGAGCCTCGATCATTCCGCTGATCGCGGTTCCGGTCTCGATCGTCGGTACCTTCGCTGCGCTCTATCTGCTCGGCTTTTCGATCAATACGCTGACCCTGTTCGGCCTCGTGCTGGCGATCGGCATCGTGGTCGATGACGCGATCGTGGTGGTGGAAAACGTCGAGCGCCACATCGAACACGGCGCCACGCCGCTCGAAGCCGCGCACCTGGCAATGAAGGAAGTCTCCGGTCCGATCATCGCGATCGCGCTGGTGCTGTGTGCGGTGTTCGTGCCGATGGCCTTCCTCTCCGGCGTCACCGGCCAGTTCTACAAGCAGTTCGCGGTGACCATCGCCATCTCCACGGTGATCTCCGCGGTCAATTCGTTGACGCTGTCGCCGGCGCTCGCGGCCAAGCTGCTGCGCAGCCACGATGCGCCGAAGGATGGGCTGTCGCGCCTCATCGAACGTGCGTTCGGCTGGGTGTTCCGTCCGTTCAACCGCTTCTTCAACCGCAAGTCGTCGCAGTACGGCGGCGGCGTGAGCCGCATCCTGGGTCACCGTGGTCGCGTGTTCGGCGTGTACGCCGTGCTCCTGATCGCAGCCGCCGGGGTGTTCCAGTGGGTGCCTGCCGGCTTCATTCCGACCCAGGACAAGCTGTACCTGATCGCCGGCGTGCGTCTGCCGGAAGGCGCGTCGATTGAACGTACCGACGCGGCTTTGAAGAAAGTCGCCGCAGCGGCGATGAGCATCGAGGGCGTCGACCACGAGGTCGCGTTCCCGGGCCTGAATCCGCTGCAGTTCACCAATACGCCGAACAGCGGCGTGGTGTTCTTCCCGCTCAAGCCGTTCAACCAGCGTCACAAGTCCGCGAAGGAGATCAATGACGAGCTCAACGCCAAGCTTGCCGGTATCCAGGAAGGTTTCGCCTTCTCGCTGATGCCGCCGCCGATTCTCGGCCTGGGCAACGGCCAGGGTTACTCGCTGTTCGTCGAAGATCGCGCCAACCTCGGCTACGGTGCGCTGCAGAGTGCGGTACAGGCCGTGCAGGGCACCGCCGCGCAGACGCCGGGCATGGGCTTTCCGATCTCGAGCTACCAGGCCAACGTGCCGCAGCTCGATGCGGAGGTCGATCGCGTGAAGGCGAAGGCGCAGGGCGTTCCGCTGACGGAGCTGTTCGACACGCTGCAGACCTATCTGGGCTCGGCCTACGTCAACGACTTCAACATGTTCGGTCGCACCTGGCAGGTCATCGCCCAGGCCGACGGCCAGTTCCGCGGTCGTGTCGAGGACATCACCAAGCTGCGCACGCGCAACGTCAATGGCGAGATGGTGCCGATCGGTTCGATGGTCAACATCAAGCAGACCTACGGTCCCGACCCGGTGCTGCGCTTCAACGGTTATCCGGCGGCCGACCTGCTCGGCGGTTACGACCCGCGCCTGATGTCGTCGGGCGAGGCGATGGAGAAGGTCACCGATATCGCCGGGAAGGTGCTGCCAAACGGCATGGGTTTCGACTGGAGTGATCTGAGTTACCAGCAGGCAACGCAGGGCAATGCATCGCTGGTCGTGTTCCCGCTTGCCATCATGCTGGCGTTCCTGGTGCTCGCCGCGCTGTACGAAAGCTGGACGCTGCCGCTGGCGGTCATCCTGATCGTGCCGATGACCCTGCTGTCCGCGCTGCTGGGCGTGAAGCTCACCGGTGGCGACAACAACGTCTTCGTCCAGGTCGGCCTGGTCGTGCTGATGGGCCTGGCGTGCAAGAACGCGATCCTGATCGTCGAGTTCGCCCGCGAACTGGAACTGCAGGGCAAGGGCATCATCGAGGCGGCGCTGGAATCCTGCCGCCTGCGCCTGCGCCCGATCGTGATGACCTCGATCGCGTTCATCGCCGGCACCGTGCCGCTGGTGTTCTCGCATGGTGCGGGTGCGGAAGTCCGTTCGGTCACGGGTATCACGGTGTTCGCCGGCATGCTCGGTGTCACTCTGTTCGGCCTGTTCCTGACGCCGGTGTTCTACGTGGCGCTG
This sequence comes from Lysobacter terrae, assembly GCF_054782215.1. Lineage (NCBI taxonomy): Bacteria > Pseudomonadati > Pseudomonadota > Gammaproteobacteria > Lysobacterales > Lysobacteraceae > Lysobacter > Lysobacter terrae. The sequence goes on along the minus strand of NZ_BAAGSX010000010.1, from coordinate 82,457 downwards.
CGCAAGCTGGCCGGCAAGCCGCTGGTGCGCCATGACCAGCCGACGTCGCTCGCGGCGCATTCGGTGACCGCTTCGTCCCTGCTCTGAAGTAGGCGAGCGCAGAACGGACGCCAGTCCGCTCTGCGCTCACTTCCCCACATACGACGGCGGGCAAGCCCGCCACACAGGAATCCCCCATGTCCGCTCAGAACGCAAACAAGATCGCCCTCGTCACCGGCGCCACCCGCGGCATCGGTTTCGAAACCGCACGCCAGCTCGCCAGCCAGGGCGTGCATGTCCTGCTCGCCGGCCGCGACCGCAGCAAGGCCGTCGAAGCCTCGCTCAAGCTGCAGGCCGAAGGCCTGCCGGTCGAAGCCATCGCGCTGGACGTCACCAAGACCGACAGCATCGCCGCCGCCGCGCAGGAAATCGCGCAAAAGCACGGCAAGCTCGACATCCTGGTCAACAACGCCGGCGTGTTCCGCGACGACATGCAGCGCAAGCCGTCGGAGCAGTCGCTGGAGATCTGGCGCGAGACCTTCGACACCAACGTGTTCGGCGTGGTCGCCACCACCCAGGCCTTCCTGCCCCTGCTGTACAAGGCGCCGGCCGCGCGCATCGTCAACGTGTCCAGCATCCTCGGTTCGGTTGCGGCGAATGCGGATCCGGCGTCGCCGATCTACAACTTCAAGGTGCCGGCCTACAACGTGTCCAAGAGTGCGGTGAATGCCTGGACCGTGCAGCTGGCTTACGAATTGCGCGATACCCAGATCAAGGTGAACGCGGTGCACCCCGGCTCGGTGAAGACCGACATGAACGCCGGCGGTGAACTCGAAGTCGCCGACGGCGCCAAGACCAGCGTGCGCATGGCGCTGCTCGACGATGCGGGGCAGAGCGGTGGTTTCGTCTACTTCGAGGACACGCTGCCATGGTGATCGCTTCCACTCCCTTTCGTGCGCTGACGCTGGGCATCGCTTCGGCGTTGCTGGCGGCCTGCGCGGTCGGGCCGGACTTCGTTCGTCCGGACATGCCGGTGCCGGCGCAATTCGCGCAGGCGTCGGTCGAGACCGACGCCGCCACTGCGCCTGCCGGTGAAAGCGTCCCGCTCACCACCGACAGCGAGTTCTGGCGCGGCTTCAATGATCCGTTGTTGACCCGGCTGGTCGAAGAGACGCTGACCGCCAATCATGATCTGCGCATTGCGCTGGCCAACTACGACCGCGCCAATGCACTGCTGCGCGGCGCCAAGTTCGACTACTTCCCGACGGTCACCGCGCATGCGGAAGCGTCGGACGGTCGTGCCAGCGCGGACCAGGCGCCGGGCGTTTCGCGTGCCGACCGCGATGCGGAGAGCTACAGCGCGCAGGCTTCCGTTTCATGGGAGCTCGATCTGTGGGGCCGCGTCCGCCGCAGCGTGGAAGCGCAGCGTGCGGGTGCGCAGGCCTCGGCGGCCGACCTGCAGGCGACGCAGGTCGCGATCGTGGGCGAGGTCGTGAGCAGTTACGTCGACCTGCGTGGTTTGCAGGAGCGTCTGCGCGTGGCGCGCGAGAACGCCGACAACCAGGCGGAAACGCTGAAGCTGGTCGATGCCCGCTTCAACGCAGGCCGCGGTACCGAGTTCGACACCTCGCGTGCACGCGCGCAGTTGGAAGCCACGCGTTCGCGCGTGCCGGCGCTGGAAGCGCAGGTCGCCGTGACCATGCATCGCATCGCGGTGCTGACCGGCCGCACGCCGGACGCGCTGATCGCCGAACTCACGCCGCAGCAACCGCTGCCGCCGCTGCCGGCGCGCATCGATCCCGCGGCGCCCGGCGATCTGCTGCGCAATCGTCCCGACGTGGCCGCGGCCGAGCAACGGCTGCACACCGCCACGGCGCGGATCGGCGTCGCCACGGCCGACCTGTTCCCGCGCTTCACTCTGGGCGGTCTGATCGGTTCGCAGGCGATCGACAGCAATGCGCTGTTCGAACGCGACAGCGAGACGCGGCTGGTTGCGCTGGGCATCGACTGGTCGTTCCTCGACATCGGCCGCGTGCGCGCGCGCATCAAGGCCGCCGATGCGGATGCCGAAGGCGAGCTCGCGCAGTACGAGAAGACGGTGCTGACCGCGCTGGAAGACACCGAAAACGCGCTGGTGCGGCATGCCCGCGCGCGCGTCGAGGACCAGCATCTGGAACAGGCGGCGATCGACAGTGCCAAGGCGGCGCAGCTCGCGCGCATTCGGTTCGAGGCCGGCGCGGTGGATCTGTTCGAAGTGCTGGATGCCGAACGCACGCAGTTGCAGGCGCAGGACGCGTTCGCCGATGGACGCACCCGTAGCGTCAACAGCGCGGTAGCGCTGTACAAGGCGTTGGCGGGCGGTTGGCCGGAGCGCATGCCGGAGCGGAAGAAGGTAGCGGGGCGCTGACCTCCCCTCACTCTGCGTTGCTCCGCAACGCTGTCCCTCTCCCCGCAAGCTGGGAGAGGGAGATCTTTCTTCTCCCCGCACAGCGGGGAGAAGATGCCCGAAGGGCAGATGAGGGGCGCTTTTGCCGTTGCTTCCGTCGGCTTACGGCTTCGGTAGGGCGCGCTACCCGCCGGGATGGGGGTGGCTCCGACCCTCCGGATGGCAGTCCTGCCTTTAGTCGGGCCGCGGACCATCCATGGTCCGCTCTCCGCCACCCCCATCCCGGCGGGCAGCGCTAATCGCGAGCGTGAAGCTCACCGCTTCTAAAGCGCTCTGTCTTTTAGCTTTTTGCCCGAACCACCACGATGTGTGAGGGGCAGGCGGTGCCGGTGGGTCTGCGTGACTGTCGGCGGCACGGATGCCGCCGACCAAGCCTCCATGGACGGATTCACGGCGTGTCACGCAGACCCGCCGGCGCCGCCTGCCCGCCCGTAATGACTCCAGCCTGGGATGGAAGCACGAGGCCCGAGTTGACTTGCCCCGCGCCGTCCCCAACCATTGCATCCGTGCGGCAACCGCCGCGCCCGTTACGACAGGATCAGGTGGCCCGCGGCAATCCGCCGGCCGAGCGTGCGACATGAGCACTACCACCGCCCATCGCTGAATCGCCCCGAGGTCCCGTCGCAACGGCGCCCTCGTGGCGCCGTTTTCGTTCCTGCGCCGCATTCATGCGCCGCCTCCAGGATTCGCCGGACGGGACGCCGTCCTTCTCCCTTGAATCCTCATCCCGAATTTCGAACCTCGCTTACAGATGATCGCTATTACGCTCCCCGACGGCAGCCGCCGTGAATTCGATAACCCCGTAACGGTCGGAGACGTCGCCGCCTCCATCGGCGCCGGCCTGGCCAAGGCCGCGCTCGCCGGCAAGGTCGACGGCAAGCTGGTCGACACCAGCTACCGCATCGGCCAGGACGCCTCGCTCGAGATCGTCACCGAAAAGCATCCGGATGCCCTGGAAGTGCTGCGCCATTCCACCGCGCATCTGCTCGCCCAGGCCGTGCAGCGCCTGTTTCCGGGCGCGCAGGTCACCATCGGCCCGGTGATCGACAACGGCTTCTATTACGACTTCGCCTACGAACGCCCCTTCACCCCGGACGATCTTCCGGCGATCGAGGCTGAGATGCAGAAGATCGTGAAGGAAGCGCTGCCGGTGTCGCGCAGCGTGAAGTCGCGCGACGACGCGGTCGCTTTCTTCAAGGGCATGGGCGAGGCCTACAAGGCCGAGATCATCGAATCCATCCCGGCCAACGAAGATCTGTCGCTGTACTCGCAAGGCGAGTTCACCGACCTGTGTCGCGGCCCGCATGTGCCCGGCACGGACAAACTGCGCGCCTTCAAGCTGATGAAGGTGGCCGGCGCCTACTGGCGCGGCGATTCCAACAACCAGATGCTCAGCCGCATCTACGGCACCGCCTGGTTGAACGACAAGGACCTCAAGGCCTACCTGCATCAGCTGGAAGAAGCCGAGAAGCGCGACCACCGCAAGATCGCCAAGCAGCAGGACCTGTTCCATCTGCAGGAAGAAGCCCCGGGCCTGATCTTCTGGCATCCCAAGGGCTGGTCGGTGTGGCAGGTGGTCGAGCAGCACATGCGCCGCGTGTATCGCGAGACCGGCTATGGCGAGGTGCGCTGCCCGCAGATCCTCGACGTGTCGCTGTGGAAGTCCTCGGGCCACTGGGACAACTACAAGGACAACATGTTCTTCACCGAGTCGGAGAAGCGCACCTACGCGCTCAAGCCGATGAATTGCCCGGGCCACGTCCAGGTCTTCAAGCAGGGCCTGCACAGCTACCGCGACCTGCCGATCCGCTACGGCGAGTTCGGCGCCTGCCATCGCAACGAGCCGTCCGGCGCGCTGCACGGCATCCTGCGCGTGCGCGGCTTTACCCAGGACGACGGCCATATCTTCTGCACCGAGGATCAGATCGAGGCCGAAGTGACCGCCTTCCACCAGCAGGCGATGAAGGTCTATTCCGACTTCGGTTTCAGCGACGTGCAACTGAAGATCGCCCTGCGCCCGGAACCCCGCCTGGGCGACGACGCCACCTGGGACAAGGCCGAGAATGCCTTGCGCTCGGCCCTGCGCGCCGCCGGCGTGGAGTGGGAGGAGCTGCCGGGCGAGGGCGCCTTCTACGGCCCCAAGATCGAATACCACCTCAAGGACGCCATCGGCCGGACCTGGCAGCTGGGCACCATGCAGGTCGATTTCATGATGCCCGGCCGCCTGGGCGCCGAGTACGTGGACGAGCACAGCCAGAAGCGGCACCCGGTCATGCTGCACCGGGCCATCGTCGGCTCGATGGAGCGCTTCATCGGCATCCTGATCGAACACCACGCCGGGCACTTCCCGTCCTGGCTGGCGCCGGTCCAGGCGGTCGTCGCCAATATCACCGACGCCCAGGCCGACTGGGTCGAGGAAGTCCGGAAATCCCTTACGAATCAAGGCTTCCGGGTCCAATCCGATTTGCGCAACGAGAAGATCGGCTATAAGATTCGCGAGCACACGCTGCAGCGCGTGCCGTACCTGCTGGTGGTTGGAGACCGCGAGAAGGAAAACGGCATGGTCGCTGTGCGTACGCGAGGAGGGGAAGATCTCGGCACCATGTCCGTCGCCGATTTCGCCTCGCGTTTGCGCAGTGAGAGCGCACAGTAGTGTTTGAACCCCGGCCGCACTGATGCGGCCGGCACGCTTCTTCTTGGAGATCGCAACATCAGTACCCCCGAAAAGCCCAATCGAAAGAACCAGGAAATCCGCGTACCGCGCGTACGCGTGATCGGTAGCGATGGCGAGATGATCGGCGTGCTCACGCGCGACGAAGCCCTGCGCATGGCCGAGGAAGAAGGCCTCGATCTCGTGGAAATCCAGCCGAACGCCGATCCGCCGGTCTGCAAGATCATGGATTTCGGCAAGTTCAAGTTCGAGATGCAGAAGAAGGCGAACGAGGCCAAGAAGAAGCAGAAGCAGGTCGAGATCAAGGAACTCAAGTTCCGGCCGGTCACCGATGAAGGCGACTACCAGATCAAGATGCGCAACATCCGCCGCTTCCTCGAAGAAGGCGACAAGGTCAAGATCAACATCCGCTTCCGTGGCCGCGAGATGAGCCACCAGGAACTGGGTCGCGCGATGGCCGAGCGCATCGAGGCGGACCTGGGCGACGAGATCGTGATCGAATCGCGCCCGCGCCTGGAAGGCCGGCAGATGGTCATGATGATCGCCCCCAAGAAGAAGTGAGATCAGCCGCGTAGCGGCTGATTCCAACCGTTCCCCTCTCCCCGCCTGCGGGGAGAGGGCAAAGGGTGAGGGGAGGGCGCCGACAGGCGCCCTTCGCTTTTCCTAACCCCCGGAATTGCAAGGAAATCCATCTCCCTGCATAATGCGCGGCCCGGTTCGCCGGGTTTGCAGTTCGCAGTATCACAGGAACCTGTCTTGATCCTTTCAGGATCAACGACTTACAAACCGGTTTAGGGCAGGACGGAAAGACCAGAACCTCGGGTTCAACCCAGGTCGAGGCGCCCAGGCCAGTCATAGATTTCGCAAGGACACCCCAATGCCCAAGATCAAGACCAATCGGGCGGCGGCCAAGCGCTTCCGGAAGACTGCTTCCGGCAAGTACAAGTGCGGCCACGCCAACAAGAGCCACATCCTCACCAAGAAGGCGACCAAGCGGAAGCGCAACCTGCGGCAGACGAACCATGTTCGTGCCGAGGACGCGGGCCGTCTGGACCGCATGCTTCCGTATCTCTGAGGAGGGCTAGAAAATGGCACGAGTTAAGCGTGGTGTGACGGCACGAGCCCGCCACAAGAAAATCCTGAAGCAGGCCAAGGGCTACTACAACGCCCGTCGCAAGGTCTTCCGCGTCGCCAAGCAGGCGGTGACGAAGGCCCTGCAGTACGCCTACATCGGTCGCAAGCAGAAGAAGCGCAATTTCCGTTCGTTGTGGATCACCCGCATCAACGCGGCGGCCCGCATCAACGGCATGAGCTACAGCCGATTTATCAACGGCCTGCTGAAGGCCGGCATCACCCTCGACCGCAAGGTGCTGGCGGACATCGCCGTGCACGACGCGAAGGGTTTTGCGGCGCTGGCAGAGAAGGCGAAGAGCGCACTCGCAGCGTAAGTTGATCGGCCGGACTCCGCAGCGCGGAGCGCCGGACGTACAACGCAATACACGCATGGGGAAGGGCGCAAGTCCTTCCCCATGTTTCGTTTTGGGCGGCCCGCCTCAGCACCAAAGTACTCATGATGCTGAGGCCGCGCCCGCGGCTAGCAATGACAAACCACGAGCTTTCGCTTTCCTGGAAGCACTGAACATCCCAAGGTTCGGCATCAAATGACCGGAATCGAATCACTGACCCAGCAAGCACTGAGCGACATCGCCACGGCGGAAACGCCCGATGCGATCGAGGCGCTGCGCGTCGCATTGCTGGGCAAGCACGGCAGCGTCACCGCCCAGCTCAAGCAGTTGGGGGCCTTGCCGGCCGATCAGCGCAAGAGCGCCGGCGAAGCCATCAATCAGGCGCGCGACGTCGTCACCGCCGCCCTGGGCGAGCGCAAGACCAAGCTCGAAGACGCCGCGCTCGACACGCGCCTGGCCGCTGAAACCATCGACGTCACGCTGCCCGGCCTCGATGCCGCGCGCGGCGGCCTGCATCCGGTCAGCCGCACGATGGAACGCATCGCCGACATCTTCGGCCGCCTCGGCTACGAGCTGAGCAACGGGCCGGAGATCGAAGACGACTGGCACAACTTCGAAGCGCTCAACTTCCCGCCGCACCATCCGGCGCGGGCAATGCACGACACCTTCTACTTCGGCGACGGCCGCCTGCTGCGCACGCATACCTCCGGCGTGCAGGTGCGCTACATGCTGGAGAACAAACCGCCGCTGCGCATGATCGCGCTGGGCAAGGTCTACCGCAGCGATAGCGATCAGACCCACACGCCGATGTTCCACCAGTGCGAAGGTCTGCTCGTCGACGAGCACGCCAGCTTCGCCGATCTCAAGGGCACGCTGGCCGAATTCGTGCGCGCGTTCTTCGAGCGCGATTTCGAGATGCGCTTCCGTCCGAGCTACTTCCCCTTCACCGAGCCTTCGGCCGAAGTCGACATCGCCTGGCAGCAGCCGGACGGTTCCACTCGCTGGCTGGAAGTGCTGGGCTGCGGCATGGTCCATCCGAACGTGCTGCGCAACGTCGGCATCGATCCGGAGAAGTACACCGGCTACGCCTTCGGCCTGGGCGTGGAGCGCTTCGCGATGCTGCGCTATGGCGTCGACGACTTGCGCAGCTTCTTCGAGAACGATGTGCGGTTCCTCAAGCAGTTTGCATAAATCACGGATCGTCGAGACCGTTCCAACATGAAATTCAGCGAAAACTGGCTGCGCCAGCATGTGCCGACCACCGCGACGCGCGACGAGCTCGCCGCGACGCTGACCGCGATCGGCCTGGAAGTCGAAGACATGACCGTGCTGGGCGAATCGCTCGCCGGCGTCGTTGTCGCCCAGATCGTCAGTGCGGAAAAGCATCCGGAAGCCGATCGCCTGCAGGTCTGCCAGGTCGACACCGGCAACGGCATCGTGCAGATCGTGTGCGGCGCGCCCAACGCGCGTGCTGGCCTGAAGGCGCCGCTCGCCACCGTCGGTGCGAACCTGCCCGGCGGCCTAGCGATCAAGGCGGCGAAACTGCGCGGCGTGGAGTCCTTCGGCATGCTGTGCTCGGCGAAGGAACTAGGCGTTGATCCGGACGCCTCCGGCCTGCTGGAACTTCCGAGCGACGCAACGGTAGGTACGCAGCTCGCCGATTACCTCGGCCTGCCCGACGCCACCATCGAACTCAAGCTCACGCCGAACCGCGCCGACTGCTTCAGCGTGCGCGGCATCGCCTTCGACGCCGCCGCCGCACTGGGCAGTGAAGTGCGGCCGCTGGAAACCGCCGAGGTGCCGGCGCGCAGCGACAGCATCATGGCCGTTGAACTCGACGCGGGCGCCAAGGTGCCGCGCTTCGCCGGCCGCGTGATCGAAGGCATCGATCCTGCCGTCGCCACGCCGTCGTGGATGGCCGAGCGCCTGCGCCGCAGCGGGGTGCGCCCGATCAGCTTCCTCGTCGACGTGACGCAGTACGTGATGCTGGAGCTGGGCCAGCCGATGCACGCGTTCGACAAGGACACGCTGGAAGGTCCGGTCGTCGTGCGTCACGCGCGCAACGGCGAGGAACTCAAGCTGCTAGACGGCCGCACCGTGGCGCTCGACGACGATTTCCTCGTCGTCTCCGACAGTCGCGGCGGCAAGGCCGCACGCGCCGCCGCGCTGGGCGGGATCATGGGGGGCTACGACACGCGCGTGACCGACGCGACGCGCAATGTCTTCCTTGAAGCTGCGCATTGGATTCCCTCGGCGATCATCGGACGTAGCCGCAGGCTCGGCATGCACACCGACGCCGGGCATCGTTTCGAGCGTGGCGTCGATCCGGAGCTGCCGCGCATCGCGGTCGAATACGCGACGAAGCTGATCGTCGACATCGCTGGCGGCGTGCCGGGCCCGATGATCGACGTCATGCGCGAAGCCGACATGCCCAAGCCGCAAATCGTCGGCCTGCGCCGCGAACGCCTCGCGCGCGTCCTCGGCCTGCGCGTCGCCGATGCCGAGGTCGAGCGGATCCTGCGCGCGCTGGGACTCGGCGTGGAAGCGATCGACGATGGCTGGCGCGTGACGGCGCCCACGCGCCGCTTCGACCTCGCCATCGAGGAAGACCTGATCGAGGAAATCGCCCGCATCCACGGCTACAACGTCATTCCGACCACGCTCCCGGCAGGCGCCTCGCGCCTGGTTGCGCCGTCGGAAACCCGCATCGACGAAGCGACCGCACGCCGCCAGCTGGCCGCGCGCGACTATCTGGAAGCGGTGAACTACGCGTTTGTGGACGCGGACCTGCTGGCGACGTGGGGCGCGACCGACCGCGCCGTACCGCTCGCCAATCCGCTCAGCGCCGAGCTGGGCGTGATGCGCACCGCGCTGCTGCCGGGCCTGGTCTCCGCGCTCGCACGCAACGCCGCGCGCCAGCAGTCGCGCGTGCGGCTGTTCGAGCTCGGCAACGTCTTCGCCGCCAATGGCGACGCCGCGCCGCTGGAAACCCAGCGCATCGCGGCCGCCGCGTGCGGCCATGCGCAGGGCGAGCAGTGGTCGGGCAAGTCGCAGCCGGTCGGTTTCCACGATTTGAAGGGCGACCTCGAAAGCCTGGCCGCTGCCGCAGGCGCGCATCTGGAATACCGGACGTCGCAGCCGACTTGGGCTCACCCGGGCCGTTCCGCCGACGTGTACCGCGACGGGGTCAAGCTCGGCTGGATCGGCCAGCTGCACCCGCGCCTGCAGCGGGCGCTGGACCTGGACGCGGACGTAATCGCGTTCGAACTCGACCTCGAGGGTCTGCTGGCGCGTGCCGTGTCGAAGGCCGGGGCGCAGTCGCGCTATCCGTCCGTCCGCCGCGACCTTGCGTTCGTCGTCGCCGAAGGCACCCCCTGGGCGGCCGTTTCGGCCACCGTGCGCCAGGCTGCGGGCCCGATGCTGCGGGACTTGGTGTTGTTCGACCGATACGCCGGAAAGGGCGTGGAAACGGGATTCAAGAGTCTGGCTATGGGCTTGATTCTGCAGGAAGAATCCCGCACCCTGACCGAAGCCGACGTGGAAGCGGCGGTGGCGGCCGTGATCGCCGCCCTGCAGCATGAACACGGCGCGGCGATACGCGGCTGACGCAGTTGGGGGTTTTGCACCGATGGCACTGACCAAGGCAGAAATGGCCGAACGCCTGTTCGACGAAGTCGGACTGAACAAGCGTGAGGCCAAGGAATTCGTCGACGCGTTCTTCGACGCGTTGCGCGAAGCCTTGGAGCATGGCCGCCAGGTGAAGCTATCCGGCTTCGGCAACTTCGACCTGCGCCGCAAGAACCAGCGGCCGGGCCGCAATCCCAAGACGGGCGAGGAGATTCCGATCTCCGCCCGCACCGTGGTGACCTTCCGCACCGGCCAGAAGCTGAAGGAACGCGTCGAGGCCTACAGCGGAGCCGAGAATGCTTGACCCCGGCAGCAACCGCGAGCTTCCGCCGATCCCGGCCAAGCGCTACTTCACCATCGGCGAAGTCAGTGAACTGTGCGATGTGAAGCCGCACGTGCTGCGCTACTGGGAAACCGAATTCCCGATGCTCAGCCCGGTGAAGCGCCGCGGCAACCGCCGCTACTACCAGCGCCACGAAGTGCTGATGGTCCGCCAGATCCGTGGGCTGCTGTACGAACAGGGCTACACCATCGGCGGCGCGCGGCTGCGCCTGGAAGGCGAGGGTGCCAAGCAGGAGTCGGCGCTGAGCTCGCAGATCATCAAGCAGGTGCGGATGGAGCTGGAAGAAGTCCTGCAGCTGCTGCGTCGATAAGCCCTTTTGTTTATACTTGCCGCCCGCTCAAACGCGGCAACAGCAAGACTTTTCGGGGTATAGCGCAGCCTGGTAGCGCATCTGCCTGGGGGGCAGAGGGTCGTCGGTTCGAATCCGGCTACCCCGACCAATTCGATGAACGACAATGCCCGGCCAAAAGCCGGGCATTGTCGTTTCGGGCTGTGCAACGCGAGGTTGCTTCCCGACGTTGAACTCGTGCGGCGCGGGTAATGTCAGTAACTCATTGCCTCGACGAGGCCTGCGGAGTGCAACGGATGCGTTCGATAGTTCTCGGAGTCTTGTTCCTGGCGTGCACAACGGCCTCCGCGGCAACACTGGAGGCAGCTCCGCAAGCCACACCGCCGATCCGCGACGAAGCACCGGTCGTGGTGTCGGGCAAGTTGCCCGGTCCGGGCATGTGGAAGGTGTCGCGCAACGGGCACGTGATGTATGTGCTGGGCACGGTGTCGCCGCTGCCCAAGGGCATGGAATGGGTTTCGCGCGACGTCGAGCAGGTGTTGTCGCAAGCACATGAAGTCGTCACCGGTCCGAGCTATCAGGTCGACACCGATGTCGGCTTCTTCGGCAAGCTGGCGCTGCTGCCTTCGCTGATCGGCGTACGCAAGAATCCGGACGACAAGAAGCTGCAAGAGGTGGTGCCGCCGGAATCGTATGCGCGTTGGCTGGTGCTCAAGCAGCGCTACCTAGGCCGCGATGGAGGCGTCGAGAAGATGCGGCCGATCTTCGCCGCAGGCGAGCTGTATCAGGCGGCGATCAAGGACGCGGGCTTGGCCGGCGGCATCGTCTGGCCCGTGGTGGAGCGCTCGGTCAAGGCGAACCACATCAAGCTCACCGAACCGAAGGTGAAGGTGACGATCTCCGATCCGAAGGCGGCGCTGAAGGAATTCCGTTCCGGGTCGCTCAGCGATCAGGTCTGCTTCGACAAGATGCTGGCGAATCTGGAAACCGACGTGGCGCGCATGGCGCAGCGGGCGAACGCCTGGGCCGTGGGCGATATCGACGCGCTACGCGCCCTGCCGCTCGGTGATCAGTACCAGGCCTGCCAGAACGCGCTGATGCAGGTATCCGCGGCGCAGAAGCGCGGGATCGTCGACGCCGAAGGCCAAGCCCGCCGGGCCTGGCTGTCGGCTGCGGAAGCCGCGATCGCCAACAACCCGGTGAGTTTCGCGATGTTGCCGATGGCGGAGCTGCTCGAGAGCGACGGATCTGTGCCGGCCCTGCAAGCCAAGGGCTATGTCGTCGAGGCCCCGGATGCCGCCGCGCCGCCTACCGAGTGAGAGGTGCCGTCAAAGCGCCACGATCTGCAGCTGGATGCCCAGTCCGGCGATGTCGTCCGGCTCGCCGGACAGGTCCGCCTTCACCAGCGGGCGGGCCTCGAGCCAGCGTTTGGAGACGGTGAGCGTCAGCTGATTGCCTTCCGCCTTGAGATCGAGGCGTGGGATTTCGCCGTTCTCGTGCGAGCGATGCAGCAGCACGGCCAGGCGCAGCAGCGCCGCGCTGCGGCGGGCCACGTTGAGCAGGCGGTCGGGCACCGCGTCGAAGGCGCCCTTGGGAATGTTGCGGCGATGCGTGCGGATCAGCGCGGCCAGGAAACGCTGCTGCTGTTGCGAGAAGCCCGCGATATCCGAGTTCTCCACCACGTACGAACCGTGCACGTGGTACTGGCTGTGCGCGATGACGAGGCCGAGCTCGTGCAGGCGCGCGGCGCGGGCGAGCATGAGCCGATCGTCTTCGTCCAGCGTCCAGCTCTTCGCGACCTGTTCGAACAGGCGCATCAGCGTGGCCTCGACGCGCGTGGCCTGCTTCTTGTCGATGGCGTAGCGCACCATCAGTGCATCGACCGAAGCATCGCGCGGATCGTGCGCACCGCCGCGGCCGACCATGTCGTAGAGGATGCCTTCGCGCATCGCCGCCTTGCTGACCTGCATGCGCTGCAGGTTGAGCGCGGCGAACGCGGCTTCCAGCACCAGTACGCCGCCGGCAATGACGGGGCGTCGGTCGGAGGACAGGCCGGGCAGGTCGATGTCGTCGATGTGATCCGCCTGCAGGAGGCGATCGCGCACCTGCGGCAGGGCTTCGGCGGTGACCGCGCCCTTGGTGAGCTTCATCGCCGCGCAGATCTCGCCGATCGCCTTGTTGGTGCCCGAGGAGCCGATCACTTCGTGCCAGCCCAACGCGCGGTAGGTGCCGGTGAATTGCTGGAATTCGGCGGTCGCCTCGGTCAACCCGTCGCGCCATTTCTTTTTCGACAGCTTGCCGCTGGGGAAGAAGCGCCGCGTGGTCGCGACGCAACCCAACTGCAGGCTTTCGCGTTCGATCGCCTCGAAGCCGGTGCCGATGATGCATTCGGTGGAACCGCCGCCGATGTCGACGACCAGGCGCAGTTCGCCCGGCTTCGCCGGCTGCGCGTGGGCGACGCCCAGATACACCAGGCGCGCCTCTTCGCGGCCCGACACGACTTCGATGGCGTGCCCGAGCGCGGCTTCGGCAGGAACCAGGAAGGATTGCGGCTGGGCGAGGCTACGTACGGTATTGGTCGCGATCGCACGGACGCGCTGCGGGGGAATGTCCTGCACGCGCTGACCGAACCGGGCCAGGCAGTCGATGGCGCGCTGACGCACGGTGGCGTCGAGGCCGCCCTTGCCGTCCAGGCCTTCGGCCAGGCGCACGGTCTCGCGCAGGCGGTCGACGATGCGCAACTGCCCGAGCAGGTAGCGGGCCACGACCATGTGGAAACTGTTGGAGCCAAGGTCGACAGCCGCGAGCATGTCGCCGTCTTCGAGGGGAAGGCGGGAGCTCGGGTAGAGGTCATTCATGCGTACATGATCCGGCCCCCGGCACGATCAAAGCAATGGGCTGACTGATCTAGCTGCAGATCTTCGCCAGCAATGCGCCCTGCGCCGAGTGCGGAGGGACGTCGCCTTGCGGATGCACGCGCTCGTAACCGCCTTCGGCATGCAGCTCCCAGGCGCTGACGTTGTCGACGAGGTAGTTCGCGAGTGCTTCGTCGAATACCCGCTTGGACAGATCCGGGTCGACGAGAGGGAAGGCGGTCTCGACGCGGCGCAGAAGATTGCGTTCGAGCCAGTCGGCGCTGGAGCAGAACAGATCGGGCGCGCCGTCGTTGGCGAACCAGTACACGCGGTGGTGTTCGAGGAAGCGGCCGACGATGGAACGCACGCGGATGTTGTCTGAAACGCCAGGTACGCCCGGCCGCAGCGTGCAGGCGCCGCGCACGATCAGGTCGATCTGCACTCCGGCTTGAGATGCCTGGTAAAGCGCGCGCACCACCTGCGGCTCGTTGAGAGCATTCATCTTGGCGACGATGCGCGCGGGCTTGCCGGCCTTGGCGTGCCTGGTTTCGCGGTCGATGCGCTTGAGCACGCCGGCATGCAGGGTGAACGGCGACTGCAGCAGGCGCTTGAGCTTGATCACGGGCGCCAGGCCGGAGATCTGCTGGAAGATCTGGTGCACGTCGGCGCCGATGTCCGGATCCGACGTGAGCAGTCCGAAGTCGGTATACACGCGGGCCGTGCCACTGTGGTAATTGCCGGTGCCCAGGTGCACGTAGCGGCGCAGCTTGCGGCCCTCGCGGCGCACGATCAGCAGCATCTTCGCGTGCGTCTTGTAGCCGACGACGCCGTACACCACCTGCACGCCGGCGTCCTGCAAGCGATCGGCGAGGCCGAGATTGGCTTCCTCGTCGAAGCGCGCGCGCAGCTCGACCACCACGGTGACGTCCTTGCCGTTGCGCGCGGCCTGCACGAGGTGATCGACGATCGGCGAGTCCTTGCCGGTGCGGTATAGCGTCTGCTTGATCGCCAGGACGTTCGGGTCCTCGGCCGCCTGCTTGATCAGTTCGAGCACGGGTGCGAACGATTCGAACGGATGGTGCAGCAGCACGTCGCGCGCGCCGATCATGTCGAACATGCCTTCCAGTCCGGGCAGCACACGCGGCTGGAAGGGCGGGAATTTCAGATCGGTCCGCTGCACCAGGTCGTAGACCTGGATGACACGGTTGAGGTTGACCGGACCGTTGATGCGATAGACCGCGTTTTCCGGCAGATCGAAGTTTTCCAGCAGCGTGCGCACGATCGGCTTCGGGCACTGCTCGGCGATCTCCAGGCGCACCGCGCGCAGATAGCCGCGGCCGGCGAGTTCGTCGCGCAGGGCCAGGGCGATGTTGTCGACTTCTTCCTCGTCGACCACCAGTTCGGAATTGCGGGTCACGCGGAACTGGTACGCACCCTCGACCTTCATGCCTGGGAAGAGTTCGTCGACGAACGCCGACAGCACCGCCGACAGGAACACGAAGTCGTGCGGACCGCCCGAGACCTCTTCCGGCAACTGGATGATCCGCGGCAGCGAACGCGGCGCGCGCACGATGGCGAGATTGCCGGCGCGGCCGAAGGCGTCGCGGCCTTTGAGCACGACGACGATGTTCAGCGACTTGTTGAGGATCTTCGGGAACGGATGCGCCGGGTCCAGGCCGAGCGGCGACAGCACCGGCATGATCTCTTCGCGGAAATACGTGCGCAGCCACTCGGTCTGTTGCTCGGTCCAGCCGTCGCGGTGCAGGACGCGCACGCCGTTGTCGGCGAGCGCGGGACGCAGCACGTTGTTCCAGCATTCGTACTGGTCTTTCACCAGTTCGGCGGCGCGGTCGTGGATGCGCGCGAGCACCGCGACCGGCGCCAGGCCATCGGCACCGGGCGCCAGGCCCAGGTCCTGCGCGTGGCGCAGGGTGCCGGCGCGGATCTCGAAGAACTCATCGAGGTTGGTGCAGGAAATGCACAGGTAACGCAGCCGCTCGAGCAGCGGAATCGACGCATCCTGCGCCTGCGCCAGCACACGGAAGTTGAAATCCAGCTGCGACAGTTCGCGGTTGAAGTACAGCGCCGGATCGCGCAGGCGGTCGGCTTCGTTGCCGGGATCGTACATGCCGGCGTTGGCGGCGCTGGCGGTGACTTCGGCGGCAGGCTTCATGGCAATGCAATGTCCAAGGGTTCGCGCGGGCGCACGCGCTCGGCGCCGAAGTGGCAGGAGAACGTACTGCCGCGTCCGACTTCGCTGGTGATGTCCAGGCGCGCCTGATGCAGGTTGAGCACGTGCTTGACGATCGACAAGCCCAGGCCGGTGCCGCCGCTCTCGCGCGACCGGCTGGTCGAGACGCGGTAGAAGCGCTCGGTGATGCGCGGCAGGTGCGCGGCCGGAATGCCGTAGCCGGTGTCGGCCACTTCCAGCACCACGCCCGCATCCTTGGCGAGCGCGCCGCTGGCGAGACGTTCGGGTTTGTCGTTGCGCAAGCGGATGGTGATGTGGCCGCCGGCTGGGGTGTAGCGGATCGCATTGCTCACGAGGTTGGAGAACGCGCTGTGCAGTTCCTTGTTGGAACCGAACAGGTCGACGCCGGCGCTGTCTTCGACGCTGATCTCGTGGCGGTTCTGGCTCAGCGCCATGGCCTCGCGACGCAGCGTGTTGAGCATGGCCGGCATGGCGATGGTTTCCTCATGCGCCAGCTCGTCGGCCGATTCCAGGCGCGAGAGCGTGAGCAGGTCCTCGACCAGCTGGGTCATGCGCTGCGACTGGCGTTGCATCTCGGCGACCATGGGCGCCCAATCGGGATGCTCGGTCGGATCGAGCATGTCGAGGTAGCCGTGGACGACGGTCAACGGCGTACGCAGCTCATGCGAGACGTTGGCGACGAAGTCGCGGCGCATCTGTTCCAGCTGCAGCAGTCGAGTGACGTCGCGCGCGACCAGCAGCCAGAGGTTCTCGGAGTAGGGAATCAGGCGCAGGCTGAGCGTGACCGTCGAGTTCCAGGGCGAAGTCACTTCCAGTGGATCGGCGTTGCGGCCTGAGGCGAGCCAATGCGACAGCTGCAGTGGCTGCAGCCGGCTAGCGAGCGGCGCGCCGATGTCTTGCGGGTAGCCAAGATGCAGCAGGCCGCGCGCGGATTCGTTGAACCACTGGATGCGCTGGCTGTTGCGTTCGACCACGACGATCGCGTCGGGCAAGGCCGCCGCGGCGGCGCGGTACGCCCGCAGCATTTCGATCAGGCGGCGTTTGCGGCCGCGCATCTCCTGCTGGCCGCGATGGAGCAGGCGATCGAGTTCGTTCCAGGTGCCTTCGCCCAGTGGCGGGGTGTAGCGCTGGCGCGCGGTCAGCCGCATCAGCAGCTTGCGCAGGCGCCAGTAGTGCCAGGCCACCACGCCCAGCGCGCCAAAGGTGATGACTTGCCAGGGGCGGCCGACCAGCAGGCCCACCAGCGCCGCCGCGGCCAGGACCAGGGCGAGCTGACCCAGGGTGCGGAACCAGGCGGAGCGGGCGCGGGGCGGCATGGCAGAAGGGAATCCGTTCGAAGAAGCAGCGATTGTCAGGGAAGGATGCGTGCGCAATGTGGCGCGCTCATCGCATTTTGCCGCTCATTCCGACGGCGTGCGGTGTTCCGCGTCCGCCCGTTTCAGGCCTCCACCGCGGCGGAAAAGCGATAGCCGGCGCCGCGTACCGTCTGCACCATACCGTCGAGCTGATGCGGCTCGAGGGTCTTGCGCAGGCGGCGGATGTGCACGTCGACGGTGCGCTCCTCCACGTACACGCTGCCGCCCCACACATGGTCGAGCAGCTGCGTGCGCGAGTAGACGCGCTCGGGATGGGTCATGAAGAAATGCAGCAGGCGGTATTCGGTAGGACCGATCTGGACCGGCTGCTCGTGGCCGTCGGTATGGGCGAAGACGCGGTGCGCGGCGCCGTCGATGCGTAGCGGGCCGACGCCGACGCTGCCGTCTTCGTCGTCCTCGCGCGAACGGCGCAGCACGGCGCGGATCCGGGCCAGCAGTTCGCGGGCGGAGAAGGGCTTGACTACGTAGTCATCGACGCCCGCCTCGAGGCCGCCGACGCGATCATTCTCCTCGCCACGGGCGGTGAGCATGATGATTGGGACTTCGCGGGTGAGCTGTTCCTTGCGCCAGCGGCGGGCGAGTTCGAGGCCGCTGGTGCCGGGCAGCATCCAGTCGAGCAGGATCAGGTCGGGGACGCGATCGGCGATGGCGGCTTGCGCCTCGCGGGCGTCGCCGGCGTGGACGGGGTCGTATTCACCCTTGCGCAGGGCGAAGGAGACCATGTCGCGGATGGCGGGTTCGTCTTCAACGATGAGAATGCGCTTCTGCACGGGTCACCGGTCGGGGGAAGGGCTGAGAGCCTGAAGCCGCACCAGTACACTACCGTTTTGTGACGACTCGGTGACACCGTACGGTGTGCCGTAGATGAGTCAGGTTTTGCCGCGGTTGGCGGCGGCTAGCGACGTTTCAGATCTTCGTCCTCGATGCCCTGGCGTTTCAGTTCCAGGACCGTCGGGGTGATCGCGGCGATACGGGCGTCGATGCGGGCCCGGGCGTAATAGTCGAGGTCGGGGCGGCGCTTGAGCGTGTTGAGCTGGACCAGGGCGGCTTCGGCGCGGCCGTTGAGGTAGGCGGCTTCGGCGTAGGCCTCGCCGGCGCGGACTGGATCGCCGGCGATCTCGCTGGCCCGGGCGAACGCCTGCTGGAACTCGGGATCGTCTCCTGAACGCCCAAGTAGCGGACGCAGAACGGCCTGCGCACGCTTGCCGGAGGCGGTGGTATTCCGCTCCGAGAGAACACGGGCGTAAGTGAGCGCCGCCGGGCGGTTTTGCGGCATGGTCTGGAGGATGGCTTCGAAGCGCGCGTCGGCGGCGTCCGCCTTTCCGGCGCGGGCCTCGGCTTCGCCCAGCGCCAGGCTCAGCCACAGGTCGCCGGGGTGCTTGGCCAGCAATTCGGACAAGGCTGTCGCGGCCGCTGCGCCCTGGTTGGCGCGAAGCTTCGCCACGGCCAGGCCGTAACGCTGCGCTTCGGTGAGCGGTTTGGATTTGCCCAGTTGTTCGTATTCGCGAATGGCGTCGCTGGGCGATTCCGCGCTGAGTACGCGCAGCCGTTCGCGCGCGAACTCGAACTGTCCGGTACCTCCGCTCAACGCGGTAGTTCCCATCTTGAGTCCACCTGGCAGCAGCGGATTGTCGGTTTGAATATCGGCGCTGAAGCGGGCGGGCGCGCGCGCCATCTTCGCTGCCAGGTCCTTGGCTTCGCTGATGCGGGTCGTGGTGACCGGATGCGTCATCAGATAGCTGGGTGTCTCACCGTAGTAACCCGCGCGGTTCGCGCGCGAGCGCGAGTTGAGCGTGCCGAAGAACTCCGCCATCGCCGCCGTGTCGTAGTGACTGCGCGACAGGGTCTGGATGCCGATGCGGTCGGCTTCGGCTTCGTTCGAGCGCGTGTAATCGATCTGGCGCTGCTGCATCAGGCCCTGCGCGGAAACGACGGCGGCCTGGATCGCATCGTCCGAGGAATTGCCGCCGGCCGCCTGCGCCGCGACCACCGCGCCGAGCATGGCCAGCAGAATCGGAATGCTGTCGCGTTGCGCGCGCTCGACACCGCGCAGCACGTGCTGCTGGGTGACGTGCGCGATCTCGTGCGAGAGCACGGCGGCGACTTCGTCCTCGCGATCTGCCGCGAGCACCAGTCCGGAGTTCACGCCGACATAGCCGCCCAGGGTCGCGAACGCATTGATCTGACGCTCGCGCAGCATGAAGAAGGTGAAGGGGTGCTGCGGCTTGTCGCTATTGGCCGCGAGCCGCGTGCCGAGCGTGTCCAGCCAGCTGGCGATCAGCGGATCTTCCAGCGTGTAGTCGTAGTGGCGCAGCTGCGCCAGCATCATGCTGCCGTATTCCTGCTGCCGGTGCGGCGTGAGCAGTTCGCCGGCCGAGGAGCCGATGTCGGGCAGCCGTGCCTCCTGGGCGTCGGCGCACAGCGTGGCCAGGCCAAAGACAAGCGCGGCGGAGAGCAGGGTGATACGACGCAAGCGGAATTCCTTGGGTAAGCCGGGCTGGGTTTAGCTGGTCTGGGTTTAGCTGGTCTGGGGAGGATGCGTGTCCGCCGGGCGGCCGGTGTGAATCACAAGTTAATAGAACAAGTTAATAAGTACGGCGCACGGCCGGGCTACGCATCTGTGACGGGACATCACCGCAAGTCACTGTTCCGTCGCTAGGATGGAAAACAAGGGGCCCGGGTCCCATATTTCGACCAGCAAATTTTCCGCAAGTTTCCTGGAGACGGTCTTGAGCGACACCCCTCGTATTCTCATCTACACCACGGCGGTGTGCCCCTACTGCGTGGCTGCCAAGAATTTCCTCAAGAGCAAGGGCCTGACGTGGTCGGAGGTCCGTGTCGACACCGATCCGGTCGAGCGCGAGAAGATGGTGGCGATCACCCGCCGGACCAGCGTGCCGCAGATCTTCGTCGGCGAGACCCATGTCGGCGGCTACGACGACATGATGGCCCTGCATCGCGCGGGCGGTTTCGAGCCGCTGCTGGCGGGTGCGGCATGAGCGGCGGTGGCGACAAGGGCGCTGGCGAAAAGGACCGCGTCGCGGAATTCTCCGCCTTCCGCAAAAGAATGAACGAGCGGATCCTGGCCGAGCCCAACCAGGTCGTACGCCGCTTCTTCGCGCTCGACACGCAGACCTATCAGGCCGGCGCGCTGGACGTGAAGACCAAGGAGCTGCTCGGCCTGGTCGCTTCGCTGGTCCTGCGCTGCGACGACTGCATCAGCTATCACGTCGCCCAATGCAAGGAAGCGGGAGTCAACCGCGACGAGATGTTCGAGGCTTTCTCGGTCGGCCTGGTGGTCGGCGGCTCGATCGTCATTCCGCACCTTCGCCGCGCGGTCGATTTCCTGGATCAGTTGGAGGGCGGCAGTGCCGATGCGCCCGCCGCCCACGACCACGGTTGAAGGTTCGCAGGCGTACGGCGGGACGCCGCATCTGCCATAATTGCAAGTTCTAAAGCCCCTTTACGGCGCCACGCCCCGAGCGTGGCGTCGGCCTGTCTGGAACTTTCAAATCAAATGACAACGATCACTGTCATCCGCGGCGACGGCATCGGCCCGGAAATCATGGATGCCACCCTGCAAGTGCTGGATTCGATGAATCTGGGCCTGCAGTACGAGTTCGCCGATGCCGGTTTGGTCGCGCTGGAAAAGCACGGCGAGCTGCTGCCCGCCGCGACGATGGACTCGATCCGCAAGAACCGCATTGCGTTGAAGTCGCCGTTGACTACGCCGGTGGGCGAGGGCTTTTCTTCGATCAACGTCGAGCTGCGCAAGCGCTTCGATCTGTACGCCAACGTGCGTCCGGCCAAGTCGTTCCCGAACACCAAGTCGCGCTTCCCGACCGGCGTCGACCTGATCACGGTCCGCGAAAACACCGAAGGCGCGTACATCGGCGAAGGCCAGGCGCTGTCGGAAGACGGCGAGACCGCCGTGCTGACCCAGAAGGTGACGCGCCGCGGTTCCGAGCGCATCGTCCGCTACGCCTTCGAGCTGGCGCGCAAGACTGGCCGCAAGAAGGTCACGGTGGTGCACAAGGCCAACATCCTGAAGTCGACCTCGGGCCTGTTCCTCAAGACCGCACGCGCGGTCGCCGCGGAATACCCGGACATCCAGTGCAACGAGATGATCGTCGACAACACCTGCATGCAGCTGGTGATGAAGCCGGAGCAGTTCGACATCATCGTCACCACCAACCTGTTCGGCGACATCATTTCCGACCTGTGCGCCGGTCTGGTGGGCGGCCTGGGACTGGCTCCGGGCGCCAATATCGGCACCGACGCGGCGATCTTCGAAGCCGTGCACGGTTCCGCGCCGGACATCGCCGGCAAGGGCATCGCCAATCCCTGCGCGTTGCTGCTGGGCGCGGCGCAGATGCTCGACCACCTGGGCCAGTGCGAGAAGGCCGAGCGCCTGCGCGCCGCCATCATCGCTACCTTGGAGGCCAAGGACTCCCTGACCCCGGACCTGGGCGGCGAGGGCACGACCATGAGTTTCGCCAAGGCGATTGCCAGCCGGATCTGAGCGAACGCAATCCTTTGAGCTGAACGGGGCGCCGCGAGGCGCCCCGTTTTGTTTTCCGGAGTCCCTGATCGCGCAGTTGAGGCCGTTCCATGGCCGTCACTGCGCTGTTCCGCATTTCCAGGCTCGACAGGGGCGATGCTGCACTGCAAAATTCGCCATCAATCATTTCATCCGGATAGAAAGATGGATAAGGCCCCCGCGCAGCGGCCCGTCGCCAGCGCACTGGCGCTGACGCCCTTGCTGCTGTTCCTGGCCCTGTTCTTTGGAGCAGGCGTGTACTTCACCGTGCATGGCGAAGCGATGGGCTTCTATCAGCTGCGTGCCCCGGTCGCGATTCTCCCGGCCTTGGCGCTGGCGGCGTTCATCGCCTGGCGTCGCGGCTTGAAGCCGCTGGAAACCCTGCTGCAAGGAATGGGCGACCAGAACGTGGTGCTGATGTGCCTCATCTTCCTGCTGGCGGGTGGATTCGTCGAAGTGTCCAAGGCGATCGGGGCGGTCGATGCGATCGTGTCGCTCGGTATCGGCCATGTGCATCCCGCGCTGCTGCTGCCGGCGTTGTTCGTGGTCGCCGGCTTCATTTCGCTCTCGCTGGGCACGTCGATGGGAACGATCGCTGCGGTCGCGCCGATTGCGCTCGGCGTGTCCGATGCGTCGGGACTGGATCGTGCGCTGGTACTGGGCGCGGTGATCGGCGGCGCCACGTTCGGCGACAACCTGTCGGTGATTTCGGACACGGCGATCGTCGCCAGCCGCACGCAGGGATGCTCCATGCGCGACAAATTTCGCGAGAACTTGAAGCTCGCCTTGCCCGCGGCGCTGGCCACGCTGGTGGTACTGGGCTTCATCGGCGAAACCGCGCCGGTGCAGACGCTGGAGCCCGCGTCGCCGTGGCTGGTATTGCCTTACGTGGTCGTGCTGGCGCTGGCGTTGCTGGGCCTGGACGTGATCCTGGTGCTCGGCATCGGCCTGGTGTTGGCGGGCGTGATCGGAGCGGCGCTCACGGATGACTTCGGATTGCCGGCGTACGCCGCGCATATCTGGGATGGCTTCGAAAGCATGGTCGAAATCACCCTGTTGTCGCTGTTGGTGGGCGGCCTCGGTGCGCTGATGAAGGCCACGGGCGGTCTGGCATGGCTGGCCAAGGTGATCGACCGCTTCGCGCGTGGGCACAAGAGCCGCCGTGCCGGCGAGATCAGCATTGCGGCGCTGTCGGCGACCACGGATGCGTTCACCGCCAACAACACGGTCGCCATCCTCATCAGCGGCGGGCTCGCGCGCGATATCGCGGTGGAGCACGGTGTGCCGCCGGCGCGTGCCGCCAGCGTTCTGGACATTTATGCGTGCGTCACCCAGGGCATCCTGCCGTACGGCGCGCAGATCCTGCTGGCGGCTTCGCTCGGCTCTGTATCGCCGCTGGCGTTGGCGGGCAACGTGCACTACGCATGGTTGCTGGGTGCAGTGGCGATCGGCTTCATGCTGTGGCCATCGCGGCGATCGGCCGCGGTGGTGTCGCCGGAAATGGCGGGCGCGGAAAGTTGAGAAATTCCGCGTCCCGGCCGGCAATGAACGGATCGAGGTGCCGTTTCGTCATTGACACTGCCGACACATGCCACCAAAATGTCCGGCCTTTCGCGGCGTTGGTGCGCACGGAAGTACCGGCTTCGGGGTATAGCTCAGCCTGGTAGAGCGCCAGCTTTGGGAGCTGGATGTCGTGGGTTCGAATCCCTCTGCCCCGACCATCCGCTCTGTTAGTTAGTACGGGTCAGCTAAGATGCGAATCTCGCGCCCGTAGCTCAACCGGATAGAGCACCGGCCTTCTAAGCCGGTGGTTGTGGGTTCGAGTCCCGCCGGGCGCGCCAAATTGCAGTGAAAAATAGCTTTACGGTGGCTGTAGCTCAGTTGGTTAGAGTACTGGATTGTGATTCCAGATGTCGGGGGTTCGAGTCCCCTCAGCCACCCCAGTTTGCGAAGTTGGTTTGCCAAACAGGTTTGCTAAACACAAACGGTTTGCTTACAATTTCGCTCCCGTTGTTCGGGGCCGTTAGCTCAGTTGGTAGAGCAGTTGACTCTTAATCAATAGGTCCAAGGTTCGAATCCTTGACGGCCCACCAAACACGAAACGCCCGGGTAAAACCGGGCGTTTTTGTTTTTTTGCCTGGCGGCAACTCCCGGCTAGAATTCGCCCATGCGAAAGTGGCGGAATTGGTAGACGCACTGGATTTAGGTTCCAGCGGGTAACCCCGTGAGGGTTCGAGTCCCTCCTTTCGCACCACGCCGCCTTAGCAAGAGGCGGTCAGGTAGGGTGATCGAGCCGTCGCGAGTGATGACGGTGAATTGCCGGCGTTTGGTTTGTCAGTCGGGTCTGAGAGCTGGCGGTTGAGGGGCCGGTAAATCGCCGGCGCCTTGTTTTTCCCACGCGCTGCGGCGCGCTCCGGTCTCTGGGTGCTGCGGCACGTCGGTCGCGGCGCGCCACAACTGGCACCCAGCCCCGTAATCAGCGAAACTAGCAAGTTCCGCCGGGGCCCGGTTTCGTGCCGTTCCGTCGGCACCAAATCCACCCGCCAACCAGCCAAAAACACCGCCCGCGGGAGCGACCGCGCGGCTGCAGGAGTCGTCAGCAATGCAAGCTTCGGTCGAAACCCTGGGCAACCTGGAACGCCGCGTCACCTTCACCCTCCCGGCCGACCGCCTCGAGAGCGTGGTGGACGGCCGCCTGCGCGAAATCGCGCGCGGCGCCAAGATCAAGGGCTTCCGCCCCGGCAAGGTGCCGGCGAAGGTCATCGAGCAGCGTTTCGGCCAGCAGGTGCGTGCCGAAGCCCTCGATGCGCTGCTGCGCGAAGGCTTCGGCAATGCCGTGCGTGAACACGCGCTGCAGATCGCGGGCAACCCGCGCATCGAGCCCAAGGACGGCGACGAACTCGCCTACACCGCTACTTTCGAAGTCGTGCCGGACTTCGGCGACATCGACGTCGCCAAGCTCAACGTGGTGCGTCACACCGCCGAAGTGCAGGACGACGACATCGACGCGATGATCGCGAATCTGCGCCTGCAGCGCCGCACCTGGCAGGCCGTTGAGCGCGCCGCCCAGGACGGCGACGCCGTGGAAATCGAGACCTGGTCGCTGGCGGGCGATGAGCGCGTGCCGGCCGAAGGCGTGGAACGCGGCGCGACCGTGCTCGGCTCGGGCAACATGTTCGCCGCGATCGAGTCGGCGCTGGCCGGCATGAAGGCGGGCGAGGAAAAGAGCGTCGACGTCGAATTCCCCGCCGACTGGCGCGTGCCGCAGTTCGCCGGACGCACGGTGAAGGTGCAGCTGAAGGCAACCAAGGTGTCCGAGCCGGTGCTGCCGGAAGTCGACGCCGCCTTCATCAAGAGCTTCGGCATCAAGAGCGGCGATGCGGACCAGTTCCGCGCCGACATCCGCAGCAACCTCGAGCGTGAGCTGAAGGGCGCGCTGATGAACCGCCTGCGCCGCGAAGTCGGCGAGCAGGTCATCGCGGCCTACACCCATGTCGAGATGCCGCCGCGTCTGGTCGAGGCCGAAGCCCGCAACATGGCGTACCAGGCCGTCGAGCAGATCCGTCGCCAGGGCCAGCAGGTTCCGGACGTCCCGGCGGACGCCCACCTGGGCTTCATGGAGCCGGCGCGCAAGCGCGTCCTGGTCGGCCTGATCGTCGGCGAAATCGCCCGCCGCAACGATCTGCGCCTGGATCCGCGTCGCGTCACCGAGACCCTCAAGCTGATCGCCTCGACCTACGAAGAGCCGCAGCAGGTCATCGAGCTGTACCGCAACGATGCCCAGCTGATGTCCGGCCTGCAGGCGCGGGTGATGGAAGAGCAGGTGATCGATTGGGTCGCCGAGCGCGCCCAGCACACCGAGCAAGCGCTGTCCTTCAGCGAAGCGATTCGCCAGTAAGGCGGACTACGTCGCGGGCGCCGAGCGCCCGGACGGCGATTTTTCGGGCGCGGCGCCAGCCGCGCCCGATTCGTTTGCGGCGGCTGCGCAGCCATCGCGTGGAACGCATCGTCTGAAGCGCAGCTTGCTGGAACGTGCCTTGCAGGGACGTATCTAGCAGGACGCCAAACAGAAGTGCCGCGGCCACTTGCGCTGGCGCATCATTGGCCCCAACTTGCGGACATCACATACCAGGTGCCTGACCCGATGGACAACCAGCCCCGAGCCCTGAACCTCGTTCCGATGGTGGTCGAACAGACCAGCCGCGGCGAGCGCGCATACGACATCTATTCGCGCCTGCTGAAGGAGCGGGTGATTTTCCTCGTCGGCGGCATCGACGATCACGTCGCCAACGTCATCGTGGCGCAGATGCTGTTCCTCGAGGCCGAAAACCCCGAGAAGGACATCAGCCTCTACATCAACTCGCCGGGCGGCGTCGTCACCGCCGGCATGGCGATCTACGACACCATGCAGTACATCAAGCCCGACGTGAGCACGATCTGCGTCGGCCAGGCAGCCTCCATGGGCGCCCTGCTGCTGGCGGCCGGTGCCAAGGGCAAGCGCTACGCGCTGCCGAACTCCCGAGTGATGATCCACCAGCCCCTGGGCGGCTTCCAGGGCCAGGCCACGGACATCGACATCCACGCCCGCGAGATCCTGACCCTTCGCCAGAGGCTGAACGAGGTGCTGTCCAAGCACACCGGCCAGGCCCTGGAAACGATCGCCCGGGACACCGAGCGCGACAACTTCAAGAGTGCCGAGGCCGCCCGCGAGTACGGGCTGGTCGACCAGGTCCTGGAGCGGCGTCCGGAAGAGTCCATCCAGGCGGGCTGAACGAGCCGCCGGCCGGTTTTCGAAATTATTGATTTCGCACACAAAACAGCATGAAATCCGGGCTGCAGGCAGCCCGGAACGCTGTGGTATTCTCGGGCTGCCGGTCAATCGGCACACAGCAGCACGCAAGGCAGGGGCATGAGCGACGAACGACAAGGCCGCGGCGACAGCAACAAGATTCTCTATTGCTCGTTCTGCGGCAAAAGCCAGCACGAAGTACGCAAGCTGATCGCAGGCCCCAGCGTCTTCATCTGCGACGAGTGCGTAGAGCTGTGCAACGACATCATCCGTGAGGAGCTCGAGGAGAAGGCGCAGTCGGCCCGCAGCCACCTGCCCAAGCCGCGCGAGATCCTCGAGGTTCTCGATCAGTACGTGATCGGCCAGCAGCGCGCGAAGAAGACGCTCGCGGTGGCCGTGTACAACCATTACAAGCGCATCGAGAGCCGGCAGAAGAACGACGACGTCGAACTGGCGAAGTCGAACATCCTGCTGGTCGGCCCGACCGGTTCGGGCAAGACCCTGCTGGCCGAAACGCTGGCGCGCCTGCTCAACGTGCCCTTCACGATGGCCGATGCCACCACGCTTACCGAAGCCGGCTATGTCGGCGAGGACGTGGAGAACATCATCCAGAAGCTGCTGCAGAAGTGCGACTACGACGTCGAGAAGGCGCAGCAGGGCATCGTCTATATCGACGAGATCGACAAGATCTCGCGCAAGAGCGACAACCCGTCGATCACCCGCGACGTGTCGGGCGAGGGCGTGCAGCAGGCCCTGCTGAAGCTGATCGAAGGCACCATCGCCTCGGTCCCGCCGCAGGGCGGCCGCAAGCACCCGCAGCAGGAATTCCTCCAGGTCGACACGCGCAATATCCTGTTCATCGTCGGCGGCGCGTTCGCCGGCCTGGACAAGATCATCCAGCAGCGTTCGACCGAAGCGGGCGGGATTGGCTTCGGCGCCAAGGTGAAGAGCACCACGCGCAAGACCGACGCCAGCAAGGTGCTGGCGGACGTCGAGCCGGAAGATCTGATCAAGTTCGGCCTGATTCCGGAATTCGTCGGCCGCCTGCCGGTGGTCGCGACCCTGGAAGAGCTGGACGAGGCGGCGCTGATGACCATCCTCACCGAGCCCAAGAACGCCATCACCAAGCAGTTCAAGAAGCTGTTCGACATGGAAGGCGTGGAACTGGAGTTCCGCCCGGATGCGCTCAATGCCATCGCCAAGAAGGCGCTCAAGCGCAAGACCGGCGCCCGCGGCCTGCGCACCATCGTCGAGAGCGTTCTGCTCGACACCATGTACGACCTGCCGTCGCTGGAGAACGTCAGCAAGGTGGTCGTGGACGAGTCCGTGGTCGAGCACAAGTCCGACCCATATCTGATCTATCAGACCCCACCGGCGGCGCCCAAGCTGGCGTCGGCCGAGTAACCGGCAAGGCGGCTTCGGCCGCCTTCGTCGTTTTTGGCACTGGCCTGCCTGAACCCGCCGCCGATCGGGCGTTCGGGCGCCTGCCGGCACGCGATTAGCCTCTCCCCGATTGCGGGGATAACCTGTCGGCAAGTGCCTGATTTGTTATGGCTTTTCGGCCAAAAATACAATCAGTGAACACCATCGCTTGCATCCTGCGGCGTACAGCCCCATAACCGTCCGGAAGCGCGTCCCATTGCCCTGAATGGCCGGCGTGCCACGTACCCGCCTGATCCCCTGGAGTTGCCATGACTGTCTCTTCCGACCGCGAAACGATGAACCTGCCGGTGCTGCCGTTGCGGGATGTCGTCGTGTTTCCGCACATGGTGATTCCGCTCTTTGTCGGGCGCGACAAATCGATCCGCGCGCTCGACCTGGCGATGGAATCCGACAAGCGCATCCTGCTGGTGGCGCAGCGTTCCGCCGAGACCGACGACCCGACCGGCAAGGATCTCTACGAAACCGGCACGCTCGCCCAGGTCCTGCAGCTGCTGAAGCTGCCCGACGGCACCATCAAGGTGCTGGTGGAAGGCGTCTCGCGCGTCACGGTCGACCAGGTCGGCGAAAGCAACGGCGCACTGGCGGGCCGCGCCGAGGTCGTCGATCCGATCCTCGACCGCGACGAGCGCGAGCTGGACGCGATCACGCGCTCGCTAATGGGCCTGTTCGAGCAGTACGTGAAGACCAACCGCAAGTTGCCGCCGGAGCTGATGCAGACGCTCTCCGGCATCGACGAGCCCGGTCGTCTCGCCGACACCATCGCAGCGCATCTGGGCGTGCGCCTCAGCGACAAGCAGAAGCTGCTGGAAACGCATGCCATCGGCGCGCGACTCGAACAGCTGGTCGGCCTCGTCGACGGCGAGATCGATGTGCAGCAGTTGGAAAAGCGCATTCGCGGCCGGGTGAAGTCGCAGATGGAAAAGAGCCAGCGCGAGTACTACCTCAACGAGCAGATGAAGGCGATCCAGAAGGAGCTCGGCGAGATCGACGACGCGCCCAACGACATCGACGAGCTGACCCGCAAGATCGCCGAGGCCGGCATGCCCAAGCCGGTCGAGACCAAGGCCCGCAACGAACTCAACAAGCTCAAGCAGATGTCGCCGATGTCGGCCGAGGCCGCGGTCGTGCGCAACTACCTGGAATGGGTGCTCGGCGTGCCGTGGAAGAAGCGCACCAAGATCCGCAAGGATCTCAAGGCGGCGCAGGATGTGCTGGACGCCGATCATTTCGGCCTGGAGAAGGTCAAGGACCGCATCCTCGAATACCTGGCCGTGCAATCGCGTGTGGCGAAGATGCGCGGCGCGATCCTCTGCCTCGTCGGTCCGCCGGGCGTGGGCAAGACCTCGCTCGGTCAGTCCATCGCCAAGGCGACCAATCGCAAATTCGTGCGCATGTCGCTCGGCGGCGTTCGCGACGAGGCGGAAATTCGTGGTCACCGCCGTACGTACGTCGGTTCGATGCCGGGCCGTATCGTGCAGAACCTCAACAAGGTCGGCAGCAAGAACCCGCTGTTCGTACTCGACGAGATCGACAAGATGTCGATGGATTTCCGTGGCGATCCGTCGTCGGCGCTGTTGGAAGTGCTCGATCCCGAGCAGAACAACGCCTTCAACGATCACTACCTGGAAGTCGATCTCGATCTTTCCGAGGTGATGTTCGTCGCGACCTCCAATTCGCTCAATATCCCCGGTCCGTTGCTGGACCGCATGGAAGTGATCCGCATCCCGGGTTACACCGAGGAAGAGAAGCTCAACATCGCCATGCGCTACCTGCTGCCCAAGCAGATCAAGGCGAATGGCCTGAAGCCGGAAGAGATCAAGGTCTCCGAAGACGTGGTGCAGGACATCGTGCGCTATTACACGCGCGAATCCGGCGTGCGCAATCTCGAGCGCGAAATCTCCAAGATCTGCCGCAAGGTGGTGAAGGAAATCGCGCTGGCCGGCCCCGTCAAGGCGAAGAAGGGCGGCAAGCCCAAGCCGATCACCGTCAACTCGAAGAATCTCGACAAGTACCTGGGTGTGCGCCGCTACGACTTCGGCCGCGTGGAGGAACAGAGCGAAATCGGCCTGGTCACGGGTCTGGCGTGGACCGAAGTGGGCGGCGATCTGCTCCAGGTCGAATCCACGCTGGTGCCGGGCAAGGGCCAACTGCTGCTGACCGGCCAGCTCGGCGACGTGATGAAGGAGTCGGCTTCCGCGGCGCTGTCCGTGGTGCGCGCGCGCACCGATCGTCTCGGCATCGATCTGGATTTCCTGCAGAAGCACGACATCCACGTGCACGTTCCGGAAGGCGCGACACCGAAGGATGGCCCGAGTGCGGGTATCGCCATGGCGACCGCGCTGGTGTCGATGTTGACCAAGAATCCGGTCAAGGCCGACGTGGCGATGACTGGCGAAATCACCTTGCGAGGCAAGGTGCTCGCGATCGGCGGCCTGAAGGAAAAGCTGCTGGCTGCACTGCGTGGCGGCATTCGCACCGTGATCATTCCCGACGAAAACAAGAAGGATCTCGCGGACCTGCCCAAGGCCGTCAGTGAGGGCATGAAGATCGTCACCGCCAAGTGGATCGACGAAGTCCTCGACGTCGCGCTGGAGCGTCCGGTGACGCCGACGCCGGCGATTCCTCCCGGCGAACTGCCGGTACCCGATGGCGTGCAATCGGCGACGTCCCAGGTCGACGTCAAGCACTGACGTCGCTCGTCGCATTCGCTGCCGGAAAGCGTCCAATGCTCTGAAAGCCGCGTCATTGCTGGCTTTCAGGGTTGCGGCCCGCGCAATCCCACTGGTATAACGGCGCCAGCCGCGTTGCCGCTGACCAGCGCATCCTGCGGTCCACTAGATCGGGAAGCTGCCGGCCAGGTCGGACGCTTTTCGGTTATCTGCATACCCGCGGCGTTCTGCCGCACATGGAGTCCATACGAATGAACAAGGGCGAATTTGTTAGCGCCGTCGCCGACGCTGCTGAACTTTCCAAGGCCGATGCAGCGAAGGCGGTCGATGCTGCGATCAGCGTCATCACCAAGGCGCTGAAGAAGGGTGACGCGGTCACCCTCGTGGGTTTCGGTACGTTCCAGGTGCGCGAGCGCGCCGCACGCGAAGGCCGCAACCCGAAGACCGGCGAAACGATCAAGATCAAGAAGTCGAAGAATCCGTCGTTCAAGGCCGGCAAGGCGCTGAAGGACGCGGTGAACTGATCCGCTCTTCGCAACGAAGTCCAAAAAGCCCGGCCATGCCGGGCTTTTTGTTTTGCGCTGCACGCGCGCATAAGCGCCGCCGCTCGCGATGGCGCCAGCCACGATGAAAGCAGCGGGGCTGCGCCTGCGCTATCATTCGCGCCCCCGGGTGCTTAGCTCAGCGGTAGAGCGTCTCCCTTACAAGGAGAGGGTCGGGGGTTCGAAACCCTCAGCACCCACCAGTGTTTGAAAATTTCAGATTAGGTGTTGCACAGGGCGATTCCGGTCTGTATTATTTTCGGCTCAGCGCGGAGTGGTAGTTCAGTCGGTTAGAATGCTGGCCTGTCACGCCGGAGGTCGCGGGTTCGAGTCCCGTCCACTCCGCCACTTTTTCGAAACGCCCGCAGCGATGCGGGCGTTTCTTTTTTGCGCGCTCGCCTGCGCGAGCCGAGCCGAACCCCTCGTCCGCCCCTCCGCTCGACGGCGGGTCGAAACCCGCCCTACACTGCGCGGCTACGCCAGATAACCTGTCTCCCCATGCTGCAAGCCATACGCGAAAAGACCTCCGGCTGGATCGCCACGGTGATCCTCGGCTTCCTTGCATTGCTCCTGGTGCCCTTCGGCATCAGCCAGTACCAAGTCGAGCACGCGGAGGACTATGCCGCGCGCATCGACGCGCCGCCGTCCTGGTGGCCGTCGGCGCCGTCCTGGTGGCCCGTCTCGGCCTTCTGGGAGCATGAGGAAGTCTCGCGCGAAGAATTCCGCACCGCATTCGAACGCACCCGCCAGCAGCAGCGCGCGCAGCAGGGCGAGGCCTTCGATGCGAAGGGGTTCGAAAGCGCGGAGAACAAACTGCGCATTCTCGACCAGCTGGTGAACCAGCGTGTGCAGAAGCTCGCAGCGAGCAGCGCCGGTGTCAGCGTCAGCGACACGATGGTGCGCAAGGAAGTCATGTCGATTCCTGCGTTCCAGGTCGATGGCAAGTTCAACTACGAGCGCTATCGCCTGGCGCTGTCGTCGCAGTTCCCGCCGCAGACCGAAAAGCAGTTCGAAGCGCTGATGCGCGAAGGGCTCGAAGGTTCGCTGATCAACGTCGCGATCGGCGACAGCAGCTTCTACACGCCGGCGGAAACCGACCGGCTGCTCAAGCTGATGTACGAAACGCGCGATGCCAGCGTGCTCATGGTGCCGCCGCCCGCGGCCGACACCGCGCCGGTCAGCGATGCCGAAATCAAGAGCTGGTACGACGCCCACGCCGCCGCTTACCGCGCGCCGGAAACCGTCTCGCTGGAATACGTCGAGATCAACGGGGCCGACCTGCAGGTGCCGGCGCCGGACGAAGAAGCGCTGCGCAAGCGCTACGATGAGGAAAAGAAGCAGTTCGTCGAGCAGGAACAGCGCCTGACCTCGCACATCCTGATCCAGGTCGACGCCAAGGCCGACGCGGCGGCGCAGAAGGCCGCCGAAGCGAAGGCGCGCCAGATCTACGCCCAGGCCAAGGCGCCAGGTGCCGATTTCGCGGCGCTTGCGCGCGCCAACAGCGACGACTCGGGCTCCAAGAGCGTCGGCGGCGATCTCGGCTGGATCATGAAGGACGGCGGCATGCCGGCCGACTTCGAAAAAGCGTTGTTCGCGCTGAAGCCCGGCGACGTCAGCGAACCGGTCAAGAGCGACTCCGGCTGGCACATCATCCAACTGCGCGAAGTGAAGAGCGCACAGCAGCAGGACTTCGCCCTCGTGCGCGAGAGGCTGTTGCGTGAAGAGAGCGAAGGTGCGCGCGAGCGTGCGTTCAACGACCTGAGCGGCAAGCTCGTCGACCTCGTCCTGAAGAACCCGGCTTCGCTGGAAGCCTCGGCGCGCGAACTCAACCTGCCGGTACGCACGCTGGGACCGGTGGCGCGCAATGCCAACGAAGGCATCCTGGCTACGCCGGCGGTGAAGCGTCAGGCCTTCGACGAGACGCGTATCCAGGACGGCACCGTCAGCGATCCCATCGAGATCGGTCCGAACCACAGCGTGCTGCTGCGCGTGACGGCGCATACGCCGGAGCGTGCGATGCCGCTCGCCTCGGTGCGCGACCAGGTCATCGCCGCCGTGCAGGCCGATCGCACGCGCAAGGCGGCGGAAAAGGAAGGCGATGCGTTGCTGGCGCGTCTGCGCGCCGGCGAAACGCTGGCGCAGGTGGCCATGTCGAAGAATCTGCCGCCGCCGAACGTGATTCCGAACGTGCAGCGTGGCATGCCGGTACCGGATCCGGCCGTGTCGGAGGCGATCTTCGCCGCCGCTGCACCTGCGGCCGGCAAGCCCACGCCGGGCAAGGCATCGGCAGGCGGTACGACCGTGCTGTTCACGGTGGACAAGGTCACGCCGGGCGATATCGCCGCGATGCCGCAGGCGCAGCGCGATCGCATGCGCGATCAGCTGGCCAATGTGGCCGCTGACGCCGAGCTCAAGGAACTGGTGACCTCGCTGCGTCGCGGCATGAAGATCAAGGTCGTCGAACAGAATCTCTGACCTGCAGCCGTTGGGTCAGTCGAACGAAGAGCCCGGCGCAAGCCGGGCTTTTTCTTTTTCGCAAGTTTGGCGCACGCGCGTGCAGTGGTTACTTCGGACCGGCGCGGGATTGGCATTCGATCCAAGCGACGCCAGCGATAGCGTGGCGTCGGGAATCGTCCCGACGGAGGAAATGTCCATGAAGGCGAAATCGCTTCTCGGCCCCCGGCTGCTGCCCGCCCTGCTGCTCGCACCGATCGCACTCACCTGCACCTCCGCATTTGCGCAGGACGCGGCCGGTTGCGCGCGGCAGTTCGAACTCGCCCAGCGCGTGGACATGGAGTCGTTCCGCGACTTCGACAGGGAAACCTGGCTGGCGGGCCACGACGCGCGGGCGGTGACGGTATTCGCCAGCGGCGCCAAGCGCATCGGTATCGATGCGATCGAGCAGGCATTGGCCTCGCACTTCGCCAATCGCGAGGCAGTGTGGAGCTGGACCGAACTCTATCGCGTGGTCGATGGCTGCCACTCGGCCTTCATCCTCTACGACACCGTCTACGCGATCCCGCGCATCGGCTTCCGCCAGCATGCGCTGACGAGCGTCACCTACACCCACGACGGCAGCAAGTGGTTGTCGATCGGCGATCAGGGCACGCTGCTGCCGCCATGAGCGCATTGCCGCGTGAGTGAAGCGATATCGGGCCGCGGCTACTTCACCGTGAAAGCGAAGCGCGCGGATGGCCCGTTCTCGACCGTGACCTGCAGGGTGTAACGGCCGACCGGGTCGCCCGGCTCGACCTGCCAGGCGTTGAAGATGTAACCGCTGCGCGTTTCGACTTCGCGCTCGGTGACCAGCGTGCGCTTGTCCGCCGATAAGCTGCGTCTGCCTATGCGTTCGCTGCCCCAGGTCGCGGGCGCATCGGGCAGGTGCAGTTCCTCGCGCCAGCGGACGCGGGAACGATCGGTCTTCAGGCGTATCAGCCAGCCGTATTGCTGGCCCGCCATGTGCGGAACGATGTCGGTGGGTTGCAGTGCGACCTGGCCGGCTTCCTGCGTGCGATAGACGCCGAACGTCGCCTGCGTGATGACGACCTCGCGCTGGTGCGCGGCATCTCTGCAAGCGGCCATCGCCAGGCAGGCGATGGCCAGCGTGCAGATACCGACTTTCGCGCTGGTGTTCACGGCGGAAGCATGCACCTCATGGGGCATGCTTCGTGTTCACGCTCCGTAACGCGCGATCACTCGACGTCGAGGCCGGTCATGCCGAGGATGTTGTAGCCCGAGTCGACGTAGGTGACTTCGCCGGTCACGCCGGAGGCGAGATCCGAGCACAGGAACGCAGCGACATTGCCGACTTGTTCGATGGTGACCGTGCGGCGGAGCGGGGCGTTCTCTTCCACGTGGCCCAGGATCTTGCGGAAGCCGGCAATACCTGCGGCGGCCAGCGTCTTGATCGGGCCGGCGGAAATGGCGTTGACGCGCGTGCCTTCGGGGCCGAGGTTGTAGGCGAGGTAGCGCACCGTAGCCTCGAGGCTGGCCTTCGCCACGCCCATCACGTTGTAGCCGGCCAGCGCACGTTCGGCGCCCAGGTAGCTCAAGGTGAGAATGGAACCATTGCGACCCTGCATCTGCGGACGCGCCGCCTTGGCGATCGCAGCGAGCGAGTAGGCGGAAATGTCGTGGGCGATGGCGAAGTTCTCGCGGGTCAGACCGTCGAGGAACTGGCCGGCGATCGCTTCGCGCGGCGCGTAGGCGATGGCGTGGACGAGGATGTCGAAGCCGTCGGTCCAATGCTTGCCCAGCTCTTCGAAGCACTGCGCGATCTGCTCATCGCTGGAGACGTCGAGCGGAATGACGATGTTGCTGCCGAACTCTTCGGCGGCCTTCTCGACGCGCGACTTGAGTTTTTCGGTCTGGTAGGTGAACGCGAGCTGCGCGCCTTCGCGGTGCATGGCCTCGGCGATGCCGCTGGCGATGGAGCGTTCGCTGGCGATGCCGGTGATGAGTGCGCGCTTGCCTTGCAGGAAACCCATGGCTCTTCCTCTTCTATAGGCCGCAACGCGCGGCCGAGCAAAGGCTCTAGTGTAGCGGAGAGGCGGGCGTGGTCCGGCGGGCCTGCCGTCAGGGCGGGCCCGCCGAGGTTTGCGGCAGCTCGCCGAGCGGCAGTTCCGTATCGATGAGCAGGATCTTGCCCGGCTTCAACACGGCATTGGCAGCCAGGCCGTTGCGGTTCATCAGCTCGGCGACGCGGACGCCGTAGCGCTTGGCGATCTTCGACGGGCTGTCGCCGCGTACGACGGTGTGGCGGCGGGCAGGGGACGCTTTCGGTTCCGGTGCCGTGACCATGCCCACGCTGCCGACGCTGGCTTCCGGTGCGGGCTCCGTTGCAGGGGTGGCCGTCGAGGGTGCGATCTGGTTTGTCGTCGCCGATGTCATGTCGCTCGGATCGGAAGCAGCCGGGTCGCTTGCCGTCGTCGATGCGTTGGCGAGCAGGCGCGCAGGCTTGCCGTCCTTGCGCGCGATGCGGCCGCTGGCGAAGGCCGGATTGAGCCGCTGCAGCTGCGCCGGGTCCTGCCCGTTGCGACGCGCCCACGTGGCGATGTCCACGTTATCGGAGACGGTCACCGCGGTCAGCACGGGCACGGGGCGGTCAAGATCGCGCAGCCATTCTTCGCGGTCGTCGGCCTGCTCCAGCAGACAGGACAGCGCGTGCAACTTGCGCACGTAGGCGTGGGTGATCGGCGACAGGCCGGTCAGCGCTTCCGGCCGTGCATTGCGCGCCGTCTGTCCAGTGCGCTTGAGCGCGCCCAGGACGCGATATTCGCCGGCGTTGTACGCCATCACCGCCAGGCGCCAGTCGCCGGCGAACATGCCATAGAGCGTCTTGAGATAGCGCACCGCCGCGGTGGTGGAATCGATCGGCGAGAGCCGGCCGTCGTAACCGGCGCGCATCGGCACCTTATGGTTGCGTGCGGTGATCGCGATCATCTGCCACAGACCGGCAGGCCCCTGGGCGCTGCGCGCGCCGGGCTTGTAGCCGCTTTCGACGAAGGGGATCAGCGCGAATTCGGTCGGCAGGTCCGCCGCGCGCACCGCATCGACCACGTAGCCGAACAAGGGCAGGACATCGTCGTTGCGCGCGAGCTGCCGCGGGGCGTGGGCGAAATGCGCCGTCCAGCGTGCGCTGGCGTCGGCCTGGCAGGTCGGATCCGCCAGGCCCTCGCGGAAGTTGCGGTAGATCTCGCGACCGTTGCGCGTGCCGGCGGGGGCCAGCGCCTCGGTCTTCGCCTCCACGCTGGCTTCGGCGGCCGACGCGCACAGCGGCGCCGCCAGCAGCAGGGCCAGCACGGGTCCCACGAGGCGGGCGGTCATGACGCGAACCCGTCCTTCCAGCGCCGAAGCTCGGCGAAGGCCTCCACGCTGTCGGCCGGTTCGCGGCCCAGACGCGCGCGCAGGGACTGACAGACTTCGGGCGCGTCCACGCGGAGGAAGGGATTGGCGGCCAGTTCGTCGGCCAGGGTGCTGGGCAAGGTCGGCAGTCCACGGTCGCGCATGGTCCGGGCCTCATCGGAGCGACGCCGCAGCGCCAGGTTGCCGGGTTCTACCACGCTGGCAAAGCGGCTGTTGTTAACCGTGTACTCGTGTCCGCAGCAGACCCGCGTTTCCGGCGGCAGCGCTGTCAGTTTTGTGAGCGAATGCCGCATCTGCGCCGGGGTGCCCTCGAACAACCGGCCGCAGCCCAGGCTGAACAAGGTGTCGCCGCAGAAGACCAGGCCGTGGCCGTGGAAGGCCACGTGGGTGAGGGTGTGGCCCGGGATTTCCAGGACCTGGAAGCGCCATTGGGCGATCTCGACGCGGTCGCCCTCGGCAACCCGGCGCGTCGCGTGCGGAATGCGTTCGTCTACCGGGGCGATGACCTCGAGTTCCGGCCAGGCCTCCAGCAGCGGCCCCACGCCGCCGATGTGGTCCGCATGGTGGTGCGTCAGCAGGATGCCCACCGGTCGCAGGCCGTCGCGCGCGGCCGCCAGGACCGGCGGGGCCTCGCCCGGGTCGACGATCAGCGCCCGGCCGTCGTCGTCGGCCAGGGTCCAGATGTAGTTGTCGGCGAAGGCGGGCAGGGGGCGCAGTTGCATGGTTTTTCACGCTCCATCCGGGACGGCAATCCCGCACAATCCCTGACCATGTCCCCCGTCCTGGCCAGCCGTCAATCCATCCGCCATCCCGGCGATGGCCCCCTGGGCTGGTTCGCCAGCGCGGCCGGGCAGGGCTTGCTGACGGTGGAAGCGGCGGCCATGGCCCGCGTGCTTGCGGGCATTCCCGCGCTGCCGTGGTGTTGGATCGGTCTTCCCGGCACTGCGCCGCCGGAGGTGAGCGGCGGACGCGGCGTGCTGATGCGTCGCGAAGTCGGCGAAGCGGGATTGCGTTTCGGCGGCGCCTTGCGTTGCGCCTTGCCCTTGCCGCTGGCCAACGAGAGTTTCGGCGCAGTGCTGCTCCAGCATGCCCTGGACGATGACGTCGACGCGGATGCGCTGCTGGGCGAATGCGAACGCATCCTCGTCCCCGGCGGCACGCTCTGGCTGGCGGCGCTCAACGCTTGGAGTCCCTATCGTGCGCGCTGGGCACGGACCGGCTTGCGCGCGCATGTCACCGGCAAGTGGCAGGCGTCGCTGCGACGGGCCGGGTTCGCGCTGGATTCGGTCCATCTGCAGTGGCTGGGACCGCGTTGGCGCATGGACCAGGGCGATATCGGCGTCGGCATGAACGACTGGTTGCGCGCCGGCATCGCGCTCAGCGTGAACAAGCGCGTGCATGCGCTGCTGCCACCGGCGCGCGTTCCGAGTTTCAGATTGCAGGGCGCGGCGCACTCTCGCCAGCATCCAACCTGTGTGTCCTGGCGCTTCGAGTCGCTGCGTTCCGAACAACTCAAGCGACAGGCGATAATGGGTAAATGACACAAACGAATCGAAAGGCGGTCGAGGTCCACACCGATGGCGCCTGCCTCGGCAATCCAGGACCCGGCGGCTGGGCCGCGCTGCTGCGCTACGGCCGCCACGAACGCGAACTGGTCGGCGGTGAAGCCGCCACGACCAACAACCGCATGGAATTGATGGCCGCCATTTCGGGGCTCGAGGCGCTCAGCGAAGGCTGCGACGTGGTGCTGTTCACCGATTCGCAGTACGTCCGCCAGGGCATCACCGAATGGATGCCGGGCTGGGTGCGGCGCGGTTGGAAAACCGCGGGCGGCGATCCGGTGAAGAATCGCGAGCTGTGGGAACGCCTGCACGCGGCGGCAGGACGCCATCGCGTCGACTGGCGTTGGGTGAAAGGGCACTCGGGCGATCCCGACAACGAGCGCGTCGACACGCTCGCGCGCAACGAGGCGGTGCGCTTCAAGCAGGTCGCTGCGCTGCCGTGATCGACGCAGTTGAGGGTGTGTCGCGCGCCCAAAGGCCTTAAGCTCTCACCGCTCTGCTACGGATTCCGCATGCGCCAGATCATCCTCGACACCGAAACCACCGGCCTGAGCTGGGCCAGCGGCAACCGCGTGGTGGAAATCGGATGCGTCGAAATGGTGGAGCGCCGCCCGAGCGGACGCACCTTCCACTGCTACCTGAATCCGGAACGCGAGTTCGAAGCCGGCGCCCAGGAAGTCACCGGGCTGACGCTGGAATTCCTTGCCGACAAGCCCGTATTCGCCGCGGTCGCCGACGAATTTCTCGCCTTCATCGAAGGCGCCGAGCTGGTGATCCATAACGCGGCGTTCGACGTCGGCTTCCTGGACTACGAGCTGGGCCGGCTCGGCCCGCATTACGGCAAGCTCAGCGACCGCTGCACCGTCGAAGACACCTTGCTGCTCGCGCGACAGCGCTTTCCCGGCCAGCGCAACTCGCTGGATGCACTGTGCAAGCGCTTCGACGTCGACAACACCCACCGCCAACTGCACGGCGCCTTGCTCGACGCGCAACTGCTTGCCGAGGTGTACATCGGGCTGACTTCGGGCCAGAGCGAAATCGGCTTCGAGAGTGCCGCCGAGGCTTCGTCCGCGGCCGCGATCCGCTTCGAGGTCGATCTGGCGGCGCCGCGCCCGCGCGTGGCCGTGGCGGCAGAGGAGTTCGAAGCGCACGAAGCCCGACTCGCGCAATTGCGGAAGAAGGCGGGCAAAGCGCTGTGGGACGTTTGGCTGGAAGCCGACGTAGCCGCACCGCAGATGGAAGCGTTGCCGGCCTGACCCTGGTGTTGAGCTCGCCGCGAAAGTGCGTGCGATCGGTTGGCCCGATCAGTGATTCCGCACCAGCACTACGGTGACATTGTCCGAACCGCCGCCGTCGAGCGCCGCGGCGACCAGCTCATCCACGCATTCCTGCGCGCTGCAGTCGCTGTGCGAGAGCACGGTGGCGATGCTGCGGTCGTCCACTTCCTCGGTGAGTCCGTCGCTGCATAGCAGCAGTTGCATGCCCGGGCGCAGTTCGCCCGTCATGGTCTCGACGTTGAGGTTGCGCGGATCGGTGACGCCCAGCGCCTGGGTGACCACGTTGCGATGTGGATGGCTGCGCGCCTGTTCGTGCGTGATCGCGCCGTTGGCGATCAGTTCCTGCACGTAGCTGTGGTCCTGCGACAGCTGCACCAGCTGGTTGTCGCGCCACAGATAGACGCGGCTGTCGCCGACCCAGGCGACCTCGAAGCGGCTGCCGTTGACGCGGGCCGCCACGACCGTGGTCCCCATCGGCAGCGCATCGTTGCGGCGGCGGGAGATGCGGATGATTTCCTCGTCGGCGATGCGGATCGCCACGGCAAGCGGCGTGCCGTCGCGGATCTCGCGGACGATGGTTTCGCGGGCCAGGGCGCTGGCGACTTCGCCGTATTCATGCCCGCCCATCCCGTCAGCGACCAGGTACAAGCCCAGTTCGCTGTCCCCGTAATACGTGTCTTCGTTGAGTTCCCGGCGCAGTCCAACGTGCGTCAGGTGTCCGAATTCGATCATTGGGGAACTACCACGGCGAGGAGGGCTTTCGGAAGGGTGAACGGGATAATCGTGCCCGACCGGCCGTCTAGCAAGCGTCGTGACCGCTTCAGTCGCTGAAAAGCAAAACGCCCCTGACGGGGCGTTCGCTTGTAACTGGCGGAGAGGGAGGGATTCGAACCCTCGGTGCGCTATAAACGCACGCCTGATTTCGAGTCAGGTACATTCAACCGCTCTGCCACCTCTCCAGAAGTGGGCCGCGAATGATACGTGGCGCGCCCATTCGGAGCAAGTTTCCGCGTGGGGCGGCTAAACTGTGCGCCCCGCATTGACCGGCTCAGGCCGGCCTTCCCCCGGCCGGCGCCCGCCATCGCGTGCTCCAGCCCCTAAACGGCGCAGCCCATGTCCGAAATCCTGGTTCCGGTGTCCTTCGGCGAACTTCTCGACAAGATCGCCATCCTGCAGA
Organism: Lysobacter terrae; assembly: GCF_054782215.1. Classification (NCBI taxonomy): domain Bacteria; kingdom Pseudomonadati; phylum Pseudomonadota; class Gammaproteobacteria; order Lysobacterales; family Lysobacteraceae; genus Lysobacter; species Lysobacter terrae. The sequence continues at coordinate 41,329 of NZ_BAAGSX010000010.1, read as the reverse complement.
TCAAGTCCGAACGCATGAGCGACGAGGCCAAGCTGGCCAACGTCCGCAATGAGCTGTCGGCCCTGGAAAAGACCTGGATGGCGCATCCGGCGGCGGGCAAGGACATCGTCGAGCTGCGTGCGGCTCTGAAGGCGGTCAACGAACGCCTGTGGGTCATCGAGGACGACATCCGCATCAAGGAAAAGGCCCAGGCCTTCGACGCGGAATTCATTCGTCTCGCCCGCAGCGTCTACTTCGAGAACGACGAGCGCGCGCGCATCAAGAAGGACATCAATCTCGCGCTGGGCTCTGCTTACGTCGAAGAGAAGTCCTATCAGGACTACAGGACCGGCGCCGCGCCGTAAGCACTGCGATAGCCGGCGCCCCGCGGTAAGCGCCGCAATAGTCGTCTTCGGATGGACGCGCTACCCGACGCGATGGGGGTGCTCCGCCCCTCCGGACGGCATCCCTGCCTTTAGTCGGGGCCGCGGACCATCCTGGTCCGCTCTCCGCACCCCCATCGCGCCGGGCAGCGCTAAACGCGAGCGTATGGATCGCCGCTTCTATGAGAAGCGGGTTTACGTCTGCTTTGTCTTTGCTTTTTGCCAATGCATCCCAGATGTGTGGATGGCAGGCGGTGCCCGTGGGCAGGCGCGACTGTCAGCGGCATGGATGCCGCTGACCAAGCCGCGCCCCCGTGAAAAGCAGTTGCGAGGGTCCGAACGCGCCGCGGCGCGTGTCTTCGGTGAGCGATGGGACAGATTCACGGCGTGTCGCGCCTGCCCGCGGGCACCGCCTGCCCGCCCGGAAGCTATTCCGAGTGGTCAGAAACGTAACGTTCGAACGCGGCGATCGCGTCGTCCACCGTCACCAAATCCATGACGCCTTCGCGCTCGATCTTGGTGCCCCATTTCAGTTCCGCCGCCGGCTTGCCCAGGTATTTGCGCGCCGCGTCGTCGTAGCGGTCCACGCAATAGCGGCGGTCCGAATAAGGGCCGCTGCGCTCGGGATTGCTGGCCGCGTGCAGACCCAGGACCTTCGTGCCCATCGCGTTGGCAATGTGCATCGGCCCCGAGTCCGGCGTCATCACCAGGTCCGCGCGATCGAGCAGCGCGGGCAGCTGCTTGAGCGTGTCCTTGCCCACCAGGTCGAGCGCCTGTGTTTTCATGGCCGCGACAATGGCATCGGTGGTGTCGCGCTCCAGCTGACTGCGGCCACCGCACAGCACCACCCGCCAGCCGCGCGATGCGGCGTGGTCGGCGACCGCGGCGTAACGGTCCGCATGCCAGTTGCGCACGACGTGGCTGGAGCAGGGCGAAATCATCAGCGTCGGCCGGCCGTCCTCGATCCACTGCGCGTAGGCCCATTCGCGCGCCGCCTCGGGCACCGGCAGGTCCCAGCGCACCTGCGTCTGCTTTAGGCCCAGGGGCTCGCAGAAGCTGCCGATTGCGTCCAGGACATGGATGCCCGGCTGGTCGGGGATGCGCTCGTTGATGAAGAGGCCGTGCAGATCCTTCGACCGGGAGCGGTCGTAGCCGATACGGCGCACCGCGGGTACGAAGGCCGACAGCACGTTGGCGCGCGCCGCCACCTGCATCTGCAGCAGCGCATCGAAGCGGCTGCCGTTACGGCGCTCGAGCAACTGCGCGCGTAGCGCACGCATGCCGGCGAAGCCGCTTTTCTTGTCGTATTCGATGAAGTCGACGCCGGGCAGTCCGTCGAGCAGGCGATGCTCGCCCTTGCCGATGACCCAGGTGATAGGCAGTTGCGGCCAGGCCGCTTGCAGGGTATGCACCAGCGGCAGGACGTGGGTCACATCGCCTAATGCGGACAAGCGCAAAAGGCAGATCGACAGAGGTGATGGCGGCATAGGTCTTGCTAGACTCGCTGGATGACCGGCTATGACGCTGCCGAAGGACTAACGCCGTTCCGCGACGAGCGCGGCTACGGCGCGATTCTGTTCGACAACACGCGGGTGCGACAAGCCAAGCCGGAATGGTTTTCGCCCGCCTTCTGGGGCGAGCACGGACGACCGGTCGCCAGCGGCGGGCGCGGCGGTGCCTGGTTCGTCGATGCGCCGTTCGGCGCCTGCGTGCTGCGCCGTTATCTGCGCGGCGGTTTCGCCGCCCATTTCAGCCGCGACCGCTACTGGTGGCGCAGCGCCAACCTCACACGCAGCTTCGCCGAATTCCGCCTGACCCGCGAAATGGCCGCCAAGGGCGTGCCGGTGCCCAGGCCCATCGCGGCCTACTACCGCCGCGAGGGCTCCTTCTACGGCGCCGCGATCCTGATCGAGCGCATCGACGACGTGCGCACACTGGCCGATCGCGCGGCCGTCGCGGGCGATGGTGCCCCCTGGGAAGAAGCCGGCCGCCTGATCGCGCGCATCCATCGCGCAGGCCTGGACCACGCCGATCTCAATGCGCACAACCTGCTGTTCGATCCGACCGGGCGCGGCTGGGTGATCGACCTGGATCGCGGCGAGCAGCGCATTCCCGCCACCGGCTGGCGCGAGGGCAACCTCGGGCGCCTGAAACGCTCGCTGTTGAAACTGCGCGGCGCACGCCCCATCGAGGACGTGGAGCGGGATTTCGCTCGTTTGCGCGCGGCCTACGACCGCGTCTGGGCACGAGGCACCTGATGGGCTGGAGTCTGCGACTGCAGGGCGTCGGCAACGCGTCCGCGGTTCAATTGGGATCGGCGATGGCCACGATCGAGCGCGACGGCGCGCCGTGGCTCACGATCGACTGCGGCAACGAAGGCCTGACCCATTACCTGGCGCATTACGGCGAAGCACCGGCTTCGCTGTTCATCACGCATACGCATCTGGATCACGTGGCCGGCTTCGAGCGCTTGTTCGTGGCCAGCTATTTCGATCCGCAACGGCGCGGCAAGATCCGGCTCTACGTCCCGGCCGCGCTGGTGCCGCTGCTGCACCAGCGCGTGGGCGACTATCCGAATCCGCTGGCCGAGGGCGGGGCGAATTTCTGGGATGCCTTCCAACTGATTCCGGTCGGCGCCGCGTTCTGGCACGACGGCATCCGGCTGGAAGTGTTTCCCACGCGGCACCACTGGCCGGAGACCGCGTTCGGACTGCGCCTGCAGGGCAGCGTGGTGTGGACCGGCGACACGCGCCCCATTCCCGAGCAGTTGGCGAAGTTCGCCGACGACGGCGAACTGGTCGCCCACGACTGCGCGCTGCACGGCAATCCCTCGCACAGCGGCATCGACGATCTGGAACGCGAATATCCGGCCGAGTTGCTCGCGCGATGCGTGCTGTACCACTACGCCAGCCGCGAAGACGGCGAGGCCCTGGTCGCGCGCGGTCATCGCATCGCGCAGGCCGGCCAGGTCATCGCGCTGGCCGAACCGACGGCCCCGCGGGCGCAGCCATGAACGCGGTCGAAGCGGCGCAGGCCATGTCCGCAGACGTTCGCGACCGTCTGGGAAGGCCGCTGCGCGACCTGCGCCTGTCGGTGATCGAGGCCTGCAACTTCCGCTGCCCCTATTGCATGCCCGCGGATCAGGTTCCCGACGATTACGGATTCGACGCGGCGCAGCGCTTGAGCTTCGACGAGATCGAAACGCTGGTGCGCGGCTTCGTGCGCGCGGGCGTGACCAAGCTGCGGCTGACCGGCGGCGAACCGCTGCTGCGCAAGCGGCTGGCGGAACTCATCGCGCGTCTGTCGCGCATCGAGGGCCTGACCGATATCGCGCTGACCACGAATGGTTCCCTGCTGGCCGCGCAGGCGGTCGCGCTGCGCGAAGCGGGCCTGCATCGCATCACCGTCAGCCTGGATGCGCTCGATCCCGCGTTGTTCCATGCGCTCTCGGGCGGACGCGGCGACGTCGCGCAGGTGCTCGCCGGCATCGAGGCCGCCAGGGCCGCCGGCTTTGGGCCGATCAAGCTCAACTGCGTGGTGCAGCGCGGAGTGAACGAGGGCGAAGTGCTGCCGCTGGTGGAATTCGCGCGGCGCCACGGCCACGTCATGCGCTTCATCGAATACATGGACGTGGGCACCTGCAACGGCTGGCGGCGCGAACGGGTCGTGCCCTCGGCCGAGTTGCGCGATCGCATCCACGCGCAATGGGCGCTGCAGCCGCTGGAAGCGCAGTACCGCGGCGAGGTCGCATCGCGCTACGGCTTCGTCGACGGGCAGGGCGAAGTGGGCTTCGTCAGCTCGGTGAGCGAGCCGTTCTGCGGCGATTGCCATCGCGCGCGCGTCTCCGCCGATGGTCACCTCTACACCTGCCTGTTCGCAGCCGAAGGTCATGCGCTGCGGCCCATGCTGGCGGCGGGCGAAGCGGAACTGGCCCGGCACCTGGCAGAGCGCTGGCTGCGACGCTCGGACCGTTACAGCGAACTGCGCAGCAGCGGCCGGGGATCGCGCAAGCACGTCGAGATGTACCTGGTCGGCGGCTGAGTCGCGCCGCGGCTTTCGCCGCTGCGTACTTGGGCGCAGAATTCTCCTGTGAAAAAAGTCCCCCGCAAAACCTTGACGCACATCGATCCGGCCGGCCGCCCGGCGATGGTCGATGTCTCCGCAAAATCCGTCACCTCGCGGGAAGCGGCCGCGGAATGCCGCGTGCGCTTTCCCGCGGACGTGGCCACGCAACTGCGCGCGAACGGCCTCAAGAGCGCGAAGGGCGGCATCGTCGAGACCGCGATTATCGCCGGCACGATGGCGGTCAAGCGCACGCACGAGCTGATTCCGTTCTGCCATCCGCTGCCGATCGACGGCTGCCGCATCGGCATCGAGTGGATCGGCGAGCGCGAGCTGCGCATCGCATGCACGGTGAAGACGACGCATCGCACCGGCGTGGAAATGGAAGCGCTGACCGGCGCGACCGTCGCCGCGTTGACCGTCTACGACATGTGCAAGGCCTTGTCGCATCGCATCGTCATCGGGCCGGCGAAACTGCTGGGCAAGCGTGGCGGCCGGCACGATTTCGGAGCGTTGTGATGGGAACCCAGGTGACCGTGCTGTACTTCGCCGCATTGCGCGATGCCTCGGGCCGAGCGAGCGAAGCCATCGAAACCGCTGCGGCCGATCTGCGTGGCTTGTACGAAGAAGTGCAGGCGCGGCACCAACTGCCATTCCCGGCACGACAGCTTCGCGTTGCGGTGGATGGCGACTTTGCTCACTGGGACGACGCGCTTCGTCATGGCAGCGAGGTCGCTTTCATTCCGCCGGTTAGCGGTGGATGAGGGACACGATGGATCGCTTCACCCTAGCCGACACCCCTTTCGACACCGCAACGCTCCGCGCAGAACTGCTGGACGACCGTGTCGGCGGTTACGCCAGCTTCGAAGGTTGGGTCCGCAACCACAACGCCGAGCGATCGGTGCTGGGGCTGCGCTACGAGGCCTACGCCAGCCTTGCGCAGAGCGAAGGCGAGAAGATCCTGGTCGAAGCCATGGAAAAATTCGCGGTGATCGACGCGCGCTGCGTCCACCGCGTCGGCGATCTCGCCATCGGCGAACTGGCGGTGTGGGTCGGCGTGAGCGCCGCTCATCGCGATGCCGCCTTTGCCGCGTGCCGCTACATCATCGACGAGGTCAAGTCGCGCGTTCCGATCTGGAAGCACGAACGCTACGCCGAAGGCGATGCGGGCTGGCTGCATCCCGAACAGGGCACGCGTTCGTAAACACTCGCGCAAGCCCGAAAAAAACGAGGCGGACATGCGTCCGCCCCGTCGTTCCCCTTGTTACGCCCCTAAGGCGCCGTGCTTACGGCGCGTACAGCGGATACAGATTTCCTTCCTCGCGCTCGATGCGCATGACCAGCAGCTTGCCGACTTCGTCGTACTCGCGCATGAAGTCGTTTGCATTGGCCGAGTTGACGCGCGTCTGCTGATAGCGCCGCACGAACTCGACGACGCCGCGGGCGATGCCGTTCATCTCGCGGCGGAAGTCGCGAATGATCGCCATGTTGTCGCTGTCGCCGGCCATGGCCTGCTCCAGGTACACGTAGAAGCGCACGTTCTCGATCAGCAGATGCGCTTCCAGGCGGGTCTTGAACGCCAGCAGTGCATTCGGAATGCGCTGGTAATCGCCGTTGCGCACGTCCTGACCGAGCTGGCCGTACATGGCCACCAGTTCTGCGTGATCGTGAGTGAGGCTTGCGACCAGGCCGGAGTCATAGCGGATGGATCGCTCCGGCGGCTTGAGATAGTCCAGCGTGCTTGCAGCGGGTCGCGTGTCGTGCGGTTGCGGTTTTCCTTTGAACCAGTTGCCAAACAGTCCCATGTGGCGCTCCTTGCGTAAGCCGGTCCCCCATGACCAGCCGATCCCGCGCGACTGTGGGGCGTCTTCACACGAATGGCAAGAGAAATCGCCCGGAACTGCAAACCCCTTCAAACCACAGGACGAACGGCGGTTTCCAAGGCATCGAAAGGCAAGCTTCTCCCTGGAGGAGAGCCCCCTTAGTAAGGGGGCGCGGCGAAGCCGCGGGGATTGGAAGCACATAGCCTGGGGCCCAAAGTTTGCTGCGCAAACTTTGGGCGTTCTGGGCGTAGCCCCAAACGGGCGATGACCCCGCCGGCTAACCTCGGCACCCGCGTCGATCGATACCGTTGCTGCCTTCCGGCCCTGGCGGGATTTTCGACCTAGCGTCGCGAGGGGCCGACGGGGCCACCATAGAGACTTGCTGGTATTGCTACAGCCGCGCATTGCGCGCGACCGCTTTTTTCGGCTTGCTTTGCGGCTGGCGGAGAGAGGGGGATTCGAACCCCCGAAGCGCGGTTTAGACGCTTACACACTTTCCAGGCGTGCTCCTTCAACCACTCGGACACCTCTCCGCACCTGGTACCGCAGGCCTGAATGCGGCGTCCGGCCGTCTTCAGGGGCGCAAATTCTAACCGTGGCGGGCAGGTATCACAACAAATGCCATCCTGATGGGCGCACATGAGCGGTCTTGCCGGCCGCCTGGCTTCCCCCCGCGCTGCGGCGCGTTGGAGTTCTTTATAGCCATAGTCTGTCGCGGCGCGGCGCGGCGCGGCAGAATGGTGGCATGTCCTACCTCGTCCTCGCCCGCAAGTGGCGTCCCAAGCGTTTCGCCGAACTGGTCGGGCAGGAGCACGTGGTCCGTGCGCTTACCAACGCGCTGGATTCCGGGCGCGTGCACCACGCCTTCCTGTTCACCGGTACCCGCGGCGTGGGCAAGACCACGATCGCGCGCATCTTCGCCAAGTCGCTGAACTGTGAGCGCGGCACCTCCGCCGAGCCGTGCGGCGAATGCGAGACCTGCCGGGCCATCGACGCCGGCCGCTACATCGACCTGCTGGAAATCGACGCCGCCAGCAACACCGGCGTCGACAACGTCCGCGAGCTCATCGAGAACGCGCAGTACCTGCCGTCGCGCGGCCGCTACAAGGTCTACCTGATCGACGAAGTGCACATGCTGTCGAAGGCGGCGTTCAACGCGCTGCTGAAGACGCTGGAAGAGCCGCCGGAGCACGTGAAGTTCCTGTTCGCGACCACCGATCCGGAAAAGCTGCTGGTCACCGTGCTGTCGCGCTGCCTGCAGTTCAACCTGAAGCGCCTGGACGAACAGCAGATCGGCGGACAGATCACCCGCATCCTCGAGGCCGAAGGCATCCCGGCCGAGCCCGGCGCGATTCGCCAACTCGCCCGTGCAGCGGACGGCAGCCTGCGCGACGGCCTGTCGCTGCTGGATCAGGCCATCGCCTACACCGGCGGCAAGCTGGAGGACGCCGGGGTCGCGACCATGCTCGGCACGGTCGATCGCACGCGGGTGGGTGCACTGCTCGACGCGCTGGCGCGCGGCGACGGTGCGGCCATGCTGGCGGAAGTGGCGGTGCTCGCGGAGTTCTCGCCCGATTGGACGGGTGTGCTCGGCGCGCTGGCCGATGCGCTGCACCGGGTGCAGGTGCGTCAGCTGGTACCCGAAGCGCCGGTGGAAGGCGAGGGCGTGGATATCGACGCGCTCGCGACCGCGCTGCGGCCCGAAGTCGTGCAGCTGTGGTACCAGATGGCGCTCAATGGCCGGCGCGACCTGCCGCTGGCGCCGAGTCCACGCGCGGGCTTCGAAATGAGCCTGCTGCGGATGCTGGCGTTCCGCCCCGCCGAGGGCGAGGGCGTTCGCGCGCCGGCGACCTCGGCCCCCGCGCGCAACGAGGCGGCGCCCGCGCGCTCGCCGGTGGCCGCTGCAACCACGCAACGTTCGGCGGCGGATACGGCGCGGGATGCGCTGCTGCTAGACGCGGTGCCGCGCGAACCGGCACGTGCGCCTGCGCCCGCGTCGGAACCTCGCGAACCCGTGCGTGCCGCTGTAGAAACATTTGTCGCTGCGCCCGTCGAGCCGGTGGCGGCGGTGAGCGCATCGCGGATCGCCGAGCCAACGGCGCATCGCAATGTCGCCATCGCCGATGCCGACGGCTGGCATGACCTCGTCGCCAGCAGTGCCTTGCGCGGTCCGGCCCGCCTGCTCGCCGAGCATTCGGTGTTCATCGGCTACGACGGAACGGTGCTGCGATTGGCCTTGCCGGCCTCCGACGAGCACCTCAAATCCAGTGCGCTGATCGCGATGATGGCCAGCGCCCTGGCGCCCGCCCTGGGCGATGCGCCGCAGATCCGTTTCGAGAATGCTCCCGCCGACGCTCCGCATGGGCGGGGCGAATCGCTGCGCGATCGCAACGAGCGGGCGCGCGACGAACGCCAAGGCGCGGCCGAAACGGCGTTCATGAACGACCCCGACGTGCAGCGGTTGATGACGCAGCACGGCGCGAAACTGGTGCCGGATTCGATCCGCCCCTTCGACGAAAACTGATCCTTTCACCCTGCCGCCTAGCGGGCGGCGCAGCCTTGAAGAGAACACGACTATGCGTGGCAACATCGCCCAAATGATGCAGCAGGCGCAGCGCATGCAGGAAAACCTGCAGCGCGCCCAGGAAGAAATCGCCAAGATCGAAGCGACCGGTTCGGCCGGCGGCGGCATGGTCACGGTCACCCTGACCGGACGCAAGGAGTGCCGCAAGGTGCGCATCGATCCCAGCGTCCTGTCCGACCAGGAAATGGTCGAGGACCTGATCGCCGCCGCGTTCAACGACGCGTCCAACAAGATCGACGCCGAGTCGCAGGCGAAGATGTCGGCCGCCACCGCCGGCATGCCGCTGCCGCCGGGAATGAAGCTGCCGTTCTGACGCATCCGACGGCGTGAGCGCACTGCTCGAACAACTTATCGAAGCGTTGCGGGTACTGCCGGGCGTCGGCCCGAAGTCGGCGCAGCGCATGGCCTATCACGTGCTCGAACGCGATCGCGACGGCGGCCGTCGGCTGGCGGAAACGTTGGCCACCGCCGTGGAGAAGATCGGCCACTGCGCGCGCTGCCGCGACTTCAGCGAGACCGAGGTGTGCGCGACCTGCGCCAGCGCCTCGCGCGACGCCTACATGCTCTGCGCGGTGGAATCGCCGGCTGACCGGTTCGCGATCGAGCAGGCGACGGGCTATCGCGGGCTGTACTTCATCCTGCAAGGGCGGTTGTCGCCGCTGGACGGCATCGGTCCACGCGAGCTGGGCCTGGACCGGCTGGCCGCGCGCCTGGCCGAAGGCGAAGTGCAGGAGCTGATCATCGCCACCAACCCCACCGTGGAAGGCGAGGCGACCGCGCACTATCTCGCGCAGCTCGCGCGCCAGCATCAGGTCAAGCCCAGCCGCCTCGCGCACGGCGTGCCGCTGGGGGGAGAACTGGAATACGTCGATCGCGGCACGCTGTCGCATGCGTTCGGCAGCCGCAGCGAAATGACTTAATGACGTCCAGTGAAATGGCTTAGGGAGCGCCCATGTCAGACACCATCTTCCACAAGATCATGCGCCGCGAAATCCCGGCCACCATCGTTTACGAAGACGAGCACATTTTCGCCTTCCAGGACATCGCGCCGCAGGCGCCGGTACACGTGCTGTTCGTGCCGAAGGTCGACATCGCCACGCTCAACGACGTGCAGCCTGCGCAGGCGGAGATCATCGGCCGCCTGCACATCGCCGCGGCGAACTACGCCAAGCAGCAGGGTTTCGCCGAGGACGGCTATCGCGTAGTGATGAACTGCAACGACAACGGCGGGCAGACCGTCTTCCAGGTGCATCTGCATCTTCTGGCCGGCGCACCGCTGGGGCGTTTCGGTACGCCGAAGTGACGCCGTAATGGCGTCGCCCTTCGAATAGCGAAACGCCCGGTTTGCCCGGGCGTTTTGCTTGGATCCGATTACCACCAACCCCACCACGGCCACGGCGCCGGACGGGTCACCACGTCGACGCGCTCGCGCACCGGCCACAGGTAGATGACCTCGGCTTCGACGCGCGGGAAACGGTAGTCGTAGCCGCCGATGCGGCGGTTCTCGTAGCCGTCGATGCGGCCGGTGAAGGTCACTTCGCGGTTCTTCTCGAACAAGGCCGGATCGTAGAAGCCGGTCTTGCAGGCGATGAAGCGTCCGCCGACATCGTCGGTCGCCCAGTAGGGGCGGCCGTAGGCGGACAGGCGGGTCGAGATCATCTGGAAGCAGGTGCGATTGGTCTGCGGTTCCACTTCGACGATGCGGCCGCCCCAACGCACGGTGGTGCCGGTGGATTCGGCGGCGGCGGCCTGCTGCGGGGTGATCTCGGTAAAGCTGCCCTGCAGCGGCTTTGGCTGCGAAGCGCAGGCGGCGAGCAGCGCGGCGGCGAGTGCAGGGATAACGATGCGAGCCTTCATTTGCTTACTCCGTTGAGCGATCCGGCTATCTAGTCCGTCAATCTAGGGTGCGGCCGATGGTTGCGCAGCGCCCGTACCAGGTCTTTGGCGGCGCGGGCGCTGCGGGTCCCGGGCTGAGACGGAGCGTAGCGCCAATTGGCGAAACGGTGGCTGAGTTCGATCAGTTCGCTCCCGAGCAGCTCGGGGCGCGTGCGGGATATGCGCGTGATCCAGTCGGTGGCGGCTTCGTGCGGTTCGCGCTCGAGCCCGAACCGCCGATAGCGGACGCCCAGCCGGTGCCAGGCGCGCAGGAGCGGATCGGGTTCGCGCTGGCCGCGGGCGCTGAGCCAGGCCATCCACAACAGGGCGAGGCAGGCCGCGAGGGCGAACAGCAACGTCAGTTGCGGGCCGCTGATCTGATCGAGCCCCAGCGGTCGGAAGAGCCGCGCCTGCCGGTTGGCGTCGAAGCCGAGCACGAGGTCGTTCCAGTTCCGGCGCACCCAGTCGCCCATGTTCCATAGGGACGTGCCGTAGTCGCCGAACAGCCCTGCGGCACCGGGGGCGCGGTCTTCGAGGGTGTCGTAGATGCGCTCGGGCGCCACCGCGGCGGTCGGGTCCACGCGTACCCAGCCGCGACCTTGCAGCCACACTTCCGACCAGGCGTGGGCGTCGGAACGCCGCACGATCCAATAGTCGCCCAGCGGGTTGCGATAACCGCCCGCATAGCCGGTGACGACGCGTGCGGGAATCCCGGCGCCGCGCATCAGCACGACGAAGGACGAACTGAAGTGCTGGCAGAAGCCGGCCTTAGTTTCGAACAGGAACTGGTCGATGGCATTGCGGCCCCACGGCGGCGTATCCAGCGTGTACGCGAAATCCCGATGGATGAAATCCAGCGCGCGACGCACGATGGCGGCGTCATCGTTGCCGGCTTCGCGGCGCCACTGCTGCGCCAGGGCCAGGGTGCGCGGATTGAATCCGTCGGGAAGCTGCAGCGCCTGCTGCCGCAGCGTGACCTTGAGCTTGGGCTCCTGGCGCAGCGGTGCGGCCGAGCGCAAGCGCCAGCGGGTCAGTGCGCTCAGCGTGTGATCCGCGCGCAACGAGCCGTCGCCGATCAGTTTCGTGCCGGGCGGCGCGGCCAGCGGCAGATCGAGCGCGATCACCTGCCGTTGTTCGGTGGCTTCGATTTCCAGTTCGTAATCCCACTGCAGCGGCGCCGGCGCACCTTCCGGTGCCGGCAGGCCACGCAGCCATTGCGGTTGCGACCATTCTTCGCCATCGAAGCGCCACAGGGTGAGGTTGCGCCAATACATCTGTTCCACCCGTGGCGCCGCGCCGAAGAAGCGCACGCGCATCGCCGGCGTGTCGTCGGTCATCATGTCGAGCCAGTCGCTGGGACGCATCGAGTCGGACAGACCGGGCCGCGCCATCGCGCGATCGGGCACGCCCCACATCGGGGCCGCCAAGCGGGGAAACAGCCAGAAGGTCGCCAGCGCCAGCGGCAGGCCGATCAACAGCAGGTGCACCACGCTGCGCAGACGCGTGCGGAACGGAATCGCGAAGTGCACGTCGCCCGATTCCAGATCGGCGAGGCGTTGCAGCGCGACCAGCGCACCGAGCGCGGCGAGCAAGCCCAGCAGCAGCGAGAGCGGCCCCTGATCCAGCAGGAACGTCGCGAACGGCGCGAACAGGCCGAAGCCGATCAGGCTGCGCGCATCGCGCAGCCGCGCGGTTTCCGAGGGCTTGATCGCGAGCATCGCGGCGAGCAGCGCGCAGCCCGTGTCCCGTCCCAGGCGCACGCCGGACGCCCCCAGGACGGCCGCGACGACCAGCAAGGTGAGCACGATGCGCAACACCGCCGGCGGTGGCTTGCGCCAGGACAGCAGCACCGTGATGAATCCCGCGACGGCAATGGGCCAGGCCAACGAACCTGGCAGTTGGATCAGCAGCGGCACGATGCACGCCAAAGCCGCCAGCAGCACCCAATGACGGCTGGTGCGGTCCAGCGGCGAGATGGCGGTGACCGTGGCGTTCATCGCAAGGACAGTGGCAGCAAGGCGAGGGCGCGTTGGCAGGCATGCCGGTGTGCGGCGCCGCGATCGGGTCCGATACCGGGCTGACCGGGCAGGGCCAGGCGATAGCGGCGGCCATCGCGTTCCGCCTCGTCGATCCAGCGCGCCAGTCGCGACACGCGCGCCTCATACGAAAGACCGGACAGCTGCGCCCAGTCGAGCACGACTTCCATGCCCAAGGGTTGTTCGTATTCGCGCACCAGCAAGGTGTCGCGCCGCGCCGACGGCTTCCACGCGATCGCGCGCCGCGCATCGCCGGGCCGGTATCCGCGCAGGTGATGGACGTCGTCGCCGGCCGGATGCAGGCGCGTCTGCGCCTGTTCGCCGGCACCGCCGGGCAATGGCGGGCCGCCGACTTCCGCAGTCGCGTAGACCAGTACGGGATTGCCGCTCCACACATATGTCCAGGCGCGCGCCAGGCCCAGCGGCCGGGTCGTGTACACGCGCAGTTTCGGCACGTCCAGCCAGCCGCGCTGATACGTGGCGAGTGCGATTTCGGCTTCGCCGCGTCCCTGGTCGAGATTGAGCAACGAAGACTCGTCCGCATCGTCGTGATCGACGCGCAGACCGCGGCGCACGCGCGAAGGCTCCGCCTGCACGTGCACGCGCAGCAGGATCGGCTGGCCGGCGGGAACGGGTTCGGCGTCGATGGCGGTGACGCTCATCCCGGTCAATTGCATCTGCGCCGCGATGAGGCTGGCCAGGGCCGCACCGCCCAGCAGCAGGCACAGCAATAGCGCGGGATTGTTGTTGTAGTTGAGGGCGCCGGCGGCCATGCCCACCAGCAATGCCGCGTAGAACAGGCCGAAGCGGGTGGGAAGCACGTAGACGCGGCGGCGATCGATCGTGACCGGCAATGTTTCCGGGGTGCGCGGCCGCGTCAGGCTCATCGCCAGGCGGCGAAGCCGGCGCCAGTGCGTCTTCGGCAGTGCGTCGTTTGCTGCGGTGATGCCGGTCATCGGCGTGGCGTCAGTCGACAGGCACCGAGTGCAGGATCGCCTTGGCCAGCGAGCCATCGCTGCCGGCCTGGGCGTCGGAGACGAGCCGATGCGCCGCGACCGCGCCGAACAAGGCCTGCACATCTTCGGGCAGCACGTGCGAGCGGCCCAGCAGCAAGGCATAGGCGCGCGCCGCGCGCAGCAGCGCGAGTCCGGCGCGCGGCGACAGCCCGACGCGAATGCCCGGATGCTTGCGGCTGCGCGCGAGCAGCGCCTGCACGTAGGCGATGAGCGCTTCGCTGGCATGGACTTGCTGCACCGCCCGTCGCGCGGCCAGCACGTCCGTCGCGCCTAGCAAGGGCAGGGTCTGTGCGATCAAATCGCGCCGATCGACGCCGGCCAGCAGATCGCGCTCGGCGGCTTCGCCCGGATAGCCCAGGGCCAGGCGCAACAGGAAACGATCCAGCTGCGAGTCGGGCAGGGGATAGGTGCCGGCCAGATCCACCGGGTTCTGCGTGGCGATGACGAAGAACGGGTCGGGCAGCGTGTGCGTGGTGCCGTCGATGGTGACCTGGTGTTCGGCCATCGCTTCGAGCAGTGCGCTTTGCGTGCGCGGCGGCGCGCGATTGATTTCGTCGGCCAGCAAGACCTGCGCAAATACCGGGCCGGGATGGAACTGGAAGCCGCGCGTGGGCGGGTCGAATACCGACACGCCGACCACGTCGGCGGGCAACAGATCGGAGGTGAACTGCACGCGCTGGAAATCCAGCCCCAATGTCGTCGCCATCGCGCGGGCTAGCGTGGTCTTGCCCAGGCCGGGCAGATCCTCGATCAGCAGATGGCCGCCGGCGAGCAGGGCGACGAAGGCGAGGCGCACTTCATGGGCCTTGCCCAGCACCAGCGCGTTGACTTGTGACTGGGCGCGGTCGAGGGTCGTACGCAGGGCATCGGGTAGCATGTTCGCCGCGGTCGGGGATGCCGCCATCTGAAAGTCTCCTCACCAATGCAGGCAGTGTAGCGGGGTTGTTCTTCTTCAATGCGCGATGAAACCATGCACGCCGGGCCGGAGCCTGGCCCGGCGCGACTGCGCTTCTGGCTGCTGTGGTCCGCGGTCCTGTTGGCCAAGCTGATCATTGCCGCGCGGCTGCCCTTGTTCGTGGACGAGGCCTTCTATTGGCAGGAAGGACACCACCTGGCGGCGGCCTATTCGGACCTGCCGGGAATGACCGCGTGGCTGACGCGCCTCGGGGTGATGCTCGGCGGCGAACACGCCTTCGCGCTGCGCGCTCCGTTCCTGGCGATCGCCGCACTCGTGCCCTGGCTGGTCGCGCGCATCACCGCTCGCGAGTTCGGCGAGCGTGCGGGTTGGCAGGCGGGCGGCCTCGCATTGCTGCTGCCCTTGTCGGGCACGCTGGGCCTGCTGGCCGTGCCCGACGCGGTGATGGCGTTGGCGACCTTGCTATGTGTCGATGCGGGCGCGCGCTTGTTGCGCAGAGTCGATGCGGCCTCTGCACTGGAACTGGCACTGGGCCTGGTGCTCGGTGCCTTGAGCCATTACCGCTTCATCGCGGTGATCGGCGTTGGCTTGGTGGCCTTGCTGTTGTTGGCCGATGGGCGCCGCGTCTTGCGCGACGTGCGCGTGTGGGTGGCGATCGGCTTGGGCGCTTTGGCCTGGATCCCGTTGCTGCTGTGGAATCTGGACAACGCCGATGCGGGCTTGCGTTTCCAATTGGTCGACCGGCATCCGTGGGCCTTCCATGCCGACGGTATCTTGTTCGTCGCCATCCAGGCGTTGCTGGCGACGCCGTTGCTCTTCTGGGCGCTGTTCGTCGCTGGCTGGCGCGGGCGCGATGCTGCGTTGCCGAGCGCGCGCTACTTCGCCTATCTCGGCGGGCTGGTGGTGCTCGGGTTCTTCGCCCTGGGCTTCTTCGCCGATACCGAGCGGGTGAGTTTCCACTGGCCCTTGCCGGGCTACCTGGCTCTATTGCCTCTGGTGCCCGCCGTGCTGATGCGCTGGTCCCGCGGGCTGCGCCGCGCGACGTGGATCCTGGCGGGCGTGGGGCTGGCGATGATGCTTGGCTTCTACGCCGCCGTGTCGGTGCCGCAGGTGCGCGCGCTGAGCGCCGCGGAGAAGGGGTATCCCTACAACTTCGCCGGGTGGGGGACGCTGGCCGACGCCACGCGCGATCGCCTCAAGGCGATGCCGCGCGGCACGGTATTGCTGGCCGACAGTTTCAAGGTCGGGTCGGAGCTCGGTTTCGCCTTGGGCAAGCCGGACATTCCGGTGCTCGATCACCCGATCAATCACAAGCACGGCCGCGCACCGCAGTTGCAGCTGTGGGGCTTGCAGCACGCCGGTGGCCGGGATTGGTTGCGGACGCCGACGCTGCTGGTCGTCGGCATCAGCGAAGTCCCTTACAAGGAACTCCTGCAGCGCTACCACGCGCTATGCGAGATGGTCGGCCCGTTGCCGCCTCCGCAAGTGTTGAATGTCGATCACGGCCGGCAGCGTTTCGCTCTGTTCGCGCTCGATTCGCGGCGTGACGGGCCATGCACGACGCCGGCGATGGCGTGGATCGATGCTCCGGTCGGCGGCGCAGCGGTGGGACGCAAGTTCGAACTACGCGGCTGGGCGTTCAAGGACGGCGTCGGCTTGTCGCGCGTCGAGGTGCTGCTGGATGGCCGCACGGTCGCTCAAGCCGAATACGGACTTCGCTACGAAGGGTTGCAGAACTTCTGGCGGGGCAGCAACGACCCGCAGCATCCGAATGTCGGCTTCCGCGCCCAAGTGGATCTGGGCGCGACCGAACTGGATGCCGGCCGCCATTGGTTGGGTTTGCGGTTGTACGGGCGCGATGGAAGCGTCGAAGACTGGTCGGAGCAGCCGATCCGGATTCGCTGAGCGGGCGCCGTCAGGGCAGGACGAAGCCCGCCTCACGCAGCAAGCGGGCCGTGGCGATCAGGGGTAGGCCTACCAGCGCGGTCGGATCGCTCGATTCGATCGCGTCGAACAGCGCAATGCCCAATCCTTCAGACTTGAAACTGCCGGCGCAGTCGAACGGTTGCTCGGCATCGACGTAGCGTTCGATTTCCGCCAGCGACAGGGTGCGGAAACGCACCGTCGTCGTATCCATCGCAATGCGCGGCGGCTCGCTGTCGCGCTGCACACAGACCGCAGTGCGGAATCGGATTTCGCGGCCGGACATCGCGCCGAGCTGGGCCACGGCGCCATCGCGACTGCCGGGCTTGCCCAGCGCAGAACCGTCGAGCTCGGCCACCTGGTCCGAGCCGATCACCGTCGCGCGCGGTTCGCGACTGGCGATCACACCGGCCTTGGCGATCGCCAGGCGTTCGGCGAGTGCGGCGGGCGACTCGCCGGGGCGCGGGCTTTCGTCCACTTCGGGGCGGGCGACATCGAAGGGCAAGCGCAGGCGGGCCAGCAGTTCCCGCCGGTAGGTCGAAGTCGAGGCCAGGATCAGGCGCTGCACGGTCAGATCTGCGGCGCGCGGGCGCGGGCGATCCGGGTGAGCTGGGCATCGATGCGGCCGCGGGCGGCATCGATCGAGCTGCGGACCTCGGCCAGCTGGGCCAGGCTCGCTTCACGCCCGTAGTCGCGCAGCCAAATCCGCTGGCGCAGCATTTCGCGCATGGCCTCGCCGACCGGGTCCGGACCCTGTTCGCCGGCCACGGCCGCGATTTCGGCCCGGGCGGTGCGCAGGCGGGCTTCCAGGGCGTCGGCGGCGTCCAGCAGTTCCCGGACGGCGCGGGCGCGGCGGCGCGGGGCGAGTTGCCGCTGCACGGCGACCAGGACGATCACGGCACCGGCCGCGACCACGATCCAGAGCAATACGGGCCAGCTCAGTACGGGCAGGGTCACGGTGCAAAGGCGAAAAAAAGGGGCCTGCAGTCTGAACCGGCGACCCCCGTTTACACAAATCGGGAGGCAATTCCCCATCCTCACAAGGACTTGCGGTTTGACAGGGTAGGTGCCGGGCCCTACCATTCCGCGTCTTATGTCAGCTGGCTCGCCATCCGAACGGGTTCCCGAGGTACTGGATGCCTGGCGAATGGTGGCGGCGCGGCGCGGAGTCGAAGGACGCCTGCCGCTGTCGGCGCTGACACGGCTGGAGGGCAGCCTGCTCGATACCCAAGGCGACGTCCGATTCGCGCTCGAATTCGATCGCGATTCGCTGCAGGTGCCTTATGTCGAGCTGCGAATCGAAGCCGAGCTGCCGCTGGAATGCCAGCGCAGCCTGCAGCGGTTCCTCCTGCCGGTGAAGATCGTGCAGCGGCTCGGTCTCATTCGCGACGAAGCGGACGAGGCTGCGCTGCCGCCGGGTTACGAACCGCTGCTCGTTCCGGAACACGGCGAGTTGCGGACGGCCGAGCTGGTCGAGGATGAACTCATCCTCGCCGTGCCGGTGGTGCCGGTGAATCCCGGCAGCGAGGCGGTGGAGCGCGACTGGCCCGCCACGCAGGAAGAACAAGAGCGCGCAAATCCGTTTGCCGCGCTGTCGGCATTGAAGTCGAAACCGAACAAGTAACCCGCTTTAATTTGTAAATTATTTCTGGAGCAAGACCATGGCAGTTCAGAAGTCCCGCGTCACCCCGTCCAAGCGCGGCATGCGCCGTGCGCACGACGCGCTGTCGGCGAAGCAGCTGGCCACCGATCCGACCACCGGCGAGACCCATCTGCGCCACCACGTCACCGCTGACGGTTACTACCGCGGCAAGAAGGTCATCGACGTCAAGTCGAAGGTCGCTGACGAAGAGTGATTATTCCGGCGCTTGCGCGCCGGAATAATTGCCGCCGTTGGAACAGCCGCTGCGCGGCCGTACAACGCCGGCGGCGAAACGGGCGCGTGGGCGCCCGTTCGCGTTTGTGCTGATTGCGCGCGCTCGCGGCCACCCGAGCGACCGTGCCGGACTGTGCGCGCGTGCCATTTGTGCGGCGCGCCAAAGGCCGCTCAAGCGAGTAGCATTCAGCCTTTGCCGTCCGGGGGCCCGGACGTCCGTTTCGCCGGCCGACGTGCGCAGCCTCGCTGCGGTCGCCGCTACACGAAAGAGACAGGCATGACCCAGCAAGTGTTCGCGCGTATCGCAGGTACCGGCAGCTATCTGCCGGAGAAGGTGCTCACCAACGAGGACCTGTCGAAAATCGTCGACACCAGTGACGAATGGATCGCCGCCCGTACGGGCATTCGCCAGCGCCACATCGCGGCGGAAGGGCAGACCACCAGCGACCTGGGTTACAACGCCGCCGTGCGCGCGCTCGAAGCGGCCGGCGTGGACGCGAAGGACCTCGATCTCATCGTCGTGGGCACGACCACGCCGGACCTGATCTTTCCCTCCACCGCGTGCCTGATCCAGCATCGCCTCGGCGCCGACGGCTGTCCGGCGTTCGATGTCAACGCGGCGTGCTCGGGCTTCGTCTACGCGCTGACCGTCGCCGACAAGTTCATTCGTTCCGGCGCGGCGAAAACCGCGCTGGTGATCGGTTCCGAAACGCTGACCCGCATGGTCGACTGGAGCGATCGCACCACCTGCGTGCTGTTCGGCGACGGCGCGGGCGCGGTCGTGCTCAAGGCCGATACGGAAACCGGCATTCTCAGCACGCACATGCATGCCGACGGCGGCAAGAAAGAACTGCTGTGGAACCCGGTCGGCGTTTCCGTCGGCTTCAAGCCCGGTGAAGAGAACGCCGGCGTGCGCATCCACATGAGCGGCAACGACGTGTTCAAGCACGCGGTGAAGGCGCTTGATTCCGTGGTCGAGGAAACGCTGGAAGCCAACGGCCTGGATCGCCACGACATCGACTGGCTGATCCCGCACCAGGCCAACCTGCGCATCATCGAGGCCACGGCCAAGCGCCTGGACATGCCGATGGAGCGCGTGGTCGTCACCGTCGACATGCACGGCAATACCTCGTCGGGCTCGGTACCGCTCGCGCTGGACGCGGCCGTGCGTTCGGGCAAGGTCCAGCGCGGCCAGCTGGTGCTGCTGGAAGCCTTCGGTGGCGGTTTCACCTGGGGCTCGGCGCTGCTGCGCTATTGACGCCGGTCGCGGGTAGACTGCCGCGACCCCTGCTGCTGCATACGCATTGGTACAGACGAATGGCCGGGTTCGCCCGTATCATGCCGCCTCTTTTTTGAAGGGAACGCCGTGACGGAGCCTGCTGCGCAACTTGCTTTCGTGTTTCCCGGCCAGGGATCGCAGTCGCTGGGCATGCTCGGCGACCTCGCCGGCCAGCACGCCGTGGTGCGCGAGGCCTTCACCGAGGCCAGCGAAGGCGCCGGTGTCGACCTGTGGGCGCTGTCCCAGGACGGACCCGAAGAACAGCTCAACCGTACCGAATTCACTCAGCCCGCGTTGCTCGCCGCCGGCGTGGCGGCGTGGCGCGCATGGCAGCAGCAGGGCGGCGCACAGCCGTCGGTGCTCGCCGGCCATAGCCTGGGCGAGTACACCGCGCTGGTCGCGACCGGTGCGCTCTCGTTGCACGACGGCGCCCGCCTGGTGCGACTGCGCGGTCAGCTGATGCAAGACGCGGCGCCTGCCGGCACCGGTGCGATGGCGGCCGTGCTCGGCGCCGAAGACGCCCTGGTGCTGGAAGTGTGCAAGGCCGCTTCGGGCGATCAGATCGTGGTGCCGGCCAACTTCAATTCGCCCGGCCAGATCGTGATTGGTGGCCACGCGGCCGCAGTCGACACGGCACTGGCGATGCTCGGCGAGCGCGGCGTGCGCAAGACCGTGAAGCTCGCGGTGAGCGTGCCTTCGCACACCCCGCTGATGCGCGAAGCGGCCAACCGCCTCGCCGAAGCGATGAACGATGTGCGCTGGCACGAACCGAAGCTGCCGGTGGTGCAGAACGTCGATGCCGAAGTGCATCAGGGCATCGAATCGATCCGCGGCGCACTGGTGCGCCAGCTGTACCTGCCGGTGCACTGGACGGGCTGCGTGCAGGCGCTCACCGCGCACGGCGTGACCCGCATCGCCGAATGCGGTCCCGGCAAGGTGCTGGCCGGCCTCATCAAGCGCATCGACAAGTCGATCGACGCACGCGCGATCGGCACCACTGCGGAATTCGAATCCGCCCTCTCGGAGTGGAAGGCATGAGCAATCTCCCGTTGTCCGGCGAAATCGCTTTGGTGACCGGCGCCAGCCGTGGCATCGGCGCCGCGATCGCCGACGAACTCGCCGCGCAGGGCGCGACCGTCATCGGCACCGCTACGTCGGAGGCGGGTGCCAAGGCGATCGCCGATCGTCTCGCTGCGCACGGCGGCCACGGCCGCGTGCTGAACGTCAGCGAGGCCGATTCGATCGACACGCTGATCGAAGGCATCGCCAAGGACATCGGTGCGGTCTCGATCCTGGTCAACAACGCCGGCATCACCCGCGACAACCTGCTGATGCGGATGAAGGACGAGGACTGGCAGGCCATCCTCGACACCAACCTCACCAGCGTCTACCGCACCTCGAAGGCGGTCATGCGCGCGATGATGAAGGCGCGCAAGGGCCGCATAATCAACATCGCCTCGGTCGTCGGCGTCACCGGCAACGCCGGCCAGACCAATTACGCGGCGGCGAAGGCCGGCGTCATCGCCTTCAGCAAGTCGCTGGCGAAGGAAATCGGTTCGCGCGGCGTGACGGTCAACGTGGTCGCGCCCGGCTACATCGCCACCGACATGACCAAGGATCTGCCGGAAGACGCCAAGCAGGCGCTGATGGGCCAGATCGCGCTGGGCCGCCTGGGTGAACCGGCCGACATCGCCCGCGCCGTCGCCTTCCTCGCGGGGCCCGCCGCGACCTACATCACCGGCGAGACGCTGCACGTCAACGGCGGTATGTACATGCCTTGAAATCGGCTTCACCCGGTTGCCCATGTATCCGTAACCGGTTGAAGCGAAAGGGTTTTTGCGACCTTCGCGAACGCCCGTGATTCCTTTAGACTATTCCATCGAATTCCCGATCCCGGGAGGAGTGAGACCCAATGAGCAGCATCGAAGAGCGCGTCAAGAAGATCGTCGTCGAACAACTCGGCGTGAAGGAAGAGGAAGTCACCAACAACGCTTCGTTCGTCGACGACCTCGGCGCGGACTCGCTCGACACCGTCGAGCTGGTGATGGCCCTCGAAGAAGAGTTCGAGTGCGAAATCCCGGACGAGGAAGCCGAGAAGATCACCTCGGTGCAGCAGGCCATCGACTACGTCAAGGCGCACGTCAAGGCCTGATGAGTCGCGGGGCCCGATTGCGGGCCCCAGCGGCGAACCCGCATCGATTGCCGATAGCGGCTCGCCGCGAAAACCAGACCGGGGCCGCGTTCGCGGCCCTGTGTTTTTAATGTGTTTTTGAACAGCACGTTGTCGCCTTTGCGGCCCCGTGCTTTTAAGTAACAGATTTGTCTGCCGGACCCGTGCCGGCGCAGCGTTCGGAGTGTTTCATGTCGAATAGGCGCGTAGTTATCACCGGTATGGGCACCGTTTCGCCGCTGGGCAACGACCTGGCGACGACCTGGGACGGCATCGTCAATGGCCGTTCCGGCATCGGCCCGATCACCCACTTCGATCCGGCGGCGTTCACCACGCGCATCGCCGGCCTGGTGAAGGACTTCGACATCACCAAATGGGTGAATCCGAAGGACGCCAGGAAGATGGACGAGTTCATCCATTACGGCGTCGCCGCTTCGCTGATGGCGCTGGAGGATGCCGGCTACAAGATCGACGACTCCAATGCCGAGCGCACCGGTGCGCTGATCGGCTCCGGCATCGGCGGCCTGCTCGGTATCGAAGAGCAGACCATCAAGTATCACGAGGGCGGCCCGCGCAAGATCTCGCCGTTCTACGTCCCCAGCACCATCATCAACATGCTGCCCGGCCAGGTGTCGCTGCTCACCGGCGCCAAGGGCCCCAACTTCTCCGCCGTGTCGGCCTGTGCCACGTCCAACCATTCGATCGGCATGGCGATGCGCATGATCCAGTACGGCGACGCCGACGTGATGATCGCGGGCGGCGCCGAGCGCGGCTCCTCGCCGACCTCGGTCGGCGGCTTCTGCTCGATGAAGGCGATGTCCACGCGCAACGACGACCCGGCCAAGGCCTCGCGCCCGTGGGACGCCGAACGCGACGGCTTCGTGCTCGGCGACGGCGCCGGCATCCTGATCCTGGAAGAGTACGAACACGCCAAGGCCCGCGGCGCGCGCATCTATTGCGAGCTGGCCGGCTTCGGCGCGTCGTCCGACGCCTTCCACATGACCGCTCCCAGCGAAAACGGCGAAGGTCCGGCGCGCTGCATGGTCGCGGCGATGAAGGACGCCGGGGTGACGGCCGAGCAGATCGGTTACGTCAATGCGCACGGCACCTCGACGCCGCTCGGCGATCTGGCCGAAACGCTGTCGATCAAGCGTGCGATGGGCGACTACGCATACAAGACGATGGTGTCCTCGACCAAGTCGATGACCGGCCACCTGCTCGGTGCCGCTGGTGGTGTCGAGGCCATCTTTACCGTGATGGCGCTGCACACCGGCATCATTCCGCCGACGATCAACCTCGATAATCCGGGCGAAGGCTGCGACCTGGATTACGTGCCGCATACGGCGCGCCAGGCCCGGGTCGACGTCGCGGTGTCGAATGGTTTCGGCTTCGGCGGTACCAACGGGTCGCTGGTGTTCAAGCGCCTTTGAGCTGCCGGTTGTCTGTCGGCTTTTGACGATCCCCGCTACGGCGGGGATCTTTTTTCGTGCCGCGGCCGCGCGCGGCGGGCGACAAACGCGATCTAATAGCCGGATGTTGTTGACCCGATCCTTGTCCCGCCCCGTCGACCTGCTGGCCCTGCAGCGGCTTGCCCCGGCGCGCTATCCCTTGCTGCTCGAATCCACCGCGCATGGCACCGCACAAGGTCGTTGGGACCTGCTGCTGGCGACCGACGGCGAGAGCCTGCGTCTGGATCGCGACGGTGTGACGCGCGATGCGCAGGGGCGCGAAGCCGCGGGCGATTTTCTCTCGGCGCTGGACGCGCAGTGGGCGTCGCTGCGTACCGTCCGCGACGAACCGCGTTGGCCGTTCCGCGGAGGGTGGGCGCTGCTGCTGGGTTACGAACTGGCTGCGCAGGTCGAGCCCGTGCTGCACTTGCCGGATGCGGCGGGCGATTTGCCGGTCGCCATGGCGCTGCGCTGTCCCGCCGCCGTGTTGCGCGACCATGCGACCGGCGAATGCGTCGTCGTCGCCGAGCCTGCGTTCGAAGCTCTGCTCGATACCGTGGCGCGCGATGTCGAAGCCGCGAGCACGCTAACGGCGTTGCCGGCATGGCAAGCACCGCAGAGCGTCGAAGAAGACGAGCCGTCGCGTTATACCGATGGCGTGCGCAGGGTGCTCGACTATCTCGCGGCCGGCGACGTCTTCCAGGCCAATCTTTCGCGCGGATGGCGCGCGCATTTCGCGCAGCCGCTGGATCCGGCGCGGCTGTTCCAGCGCCTG
Source organism: Lysobacter terrae (assembly GCF_054782215.1). NCBI lineage: Bacteria > Pseudomonadati > Pseudomonadota > Gammaproteobacteria > Lysobacterales > Lysobacteraceae > Lysobacter > Lysobacter terrae. The sequence goes on along the minus strand of NZ_BAAGSX010000010.1, from coordinate 17,184 downwards.
CGCGAAAACAATCCCGCGCCGTTCGCCGGTGTCTTCGCACAGCCGGAGTGGGCGGTGGTGAGTTCTTCGCCGGAACGCCTGGTGTCGGTGCGCGGCGATCTCGTCGAGACGCGGCCGATCGCCGGAACCCGCGCGCGCTTTCCCGGCGACGACGATGCCGAGCGCGTCCGCGAACTCGTCGGCCACCCCAAGGAACGCGCCGAGCACGTGATGCTCATCGACCTGGAACGCAACGACCTGGGGCGCGTATGCACCGCCGGCAGCGTCGAAGTCGATGAACTGATGACGGTGGAAAGCTACGCGCACGTGCACCACATCGTCAGCAATGTGCGCGGGCGCCTGCGCCCTGAAGTGACGCCGGGCGAGGTGATCCGCGCGGTGTTTCCCGGCGGCACCATCACCGGCTGCCCCAAGGTGCGCTGCATGCAGATCATCGCGGAACTCGAAGGCGCGGGCCGTGGCGCGTATACCGGCGCGATGGGCTGGCTCAACCGCGATGGCGACCTCGACCTCAACATTCTCATCCGCAGCGCCGAGGTGGAAGGCGCGACGGTGCGCTTCCGCACCGGAGCCGGCATCGTTGCCGACTCCGATCCGCAGCGGGAACTCGAGGAGACCCGCGCCAAGGCGAGGGGTCTGCTGCGGGCGTTGGGAGTAGGCGGGTGAGCGTCCGCATCTTCGCGGGCGGGATGGCGGTGGAGAACGCAGTCGATGCGGTAAGCGCCGACGATCGCGGACTCGCCTACGGCGACGGTGTATTCGAAACGATGCGCGCAGTGCATGGCGACGTGCCATGGTGGACGGCCCACTGCGAGCGGCTGCGTGCAGGCCTGCAACGACTGGGCATAGTCACGCCCGATCTGGCGCTCGACCTGGAACGCGCGCACACGCAAGCGATCGAGCTGCTTGCCGGCGACGATGCGGTGCTGAAGCTGATCGTCACCCGCGGCCGCGGCGGACGCGGCTATGCGCTGCCAGCGGAACACGTACCGACCTGGATCCTGTCGCGGCATCCGTTGCCGCCTTCGATACCGGGCGAAGGCATCGCCGTGCGCTGGTGCCGGACGCGGCTCGCGGTGCAGCCCGCGCTCGCCGGCGTCAAGCATTGCAATCGTCTCGAGCAGGTGCTGGCCCGTGCCGAATGGGATGCGCCGGAGGCCTCCGACCGCGACGCGTTCGAGGGACTGATGTGCAGCAGCGACGGCGACGTGGTCTGCGCTACCGCTGCCAACCTGTTCGTCCGCCGCGGGGGGCGCTGGATCACGCCCCCGGTGGATCGCTGCGGCGTCGCCGGGATCTGCCGTGGCTGGCTGATGGCCGAGTTGCGGGCCGAAGAGCGCCGCCTCGATGTGACCGACGTCGAAACCGCGGACGCGGTTTTCCTGTGCAATGCGGTGCGGGGTATCCTCCCCGTGGCCCGCCTGGGCGAGCGGCGCTGGCCGCCGGATCCGCACGTCGCGGGTATCCGTGAGCGGTTGGGCGCGGCCCATCCCGCCTTCCTTCCGTGACCTCCGGAGACGACGTGAGTCGCAAACCCAAGCGCCGCTTCGGCGGATTTCTTCTCCTGCTGCTTCTGGTCGTTGCCGGCGCCGCGTACTGGGGCTGGCAGCGTTACTCGGGCTTCGCTTATCGGCCGCTGCCGGGTATCACCGCGGGCTCGTCGGTCGTCGTCAAATCGGGCGACTCCTTGCCCGTGGTGCTGCGCAAGATGCGCGAAGCCGGCATCGAGACCGGCGAGTCGTTGGAATGGCGCGTCCTCGCGCGGCAGTTGCACGCGGCGGGCAAGCTGCAGGTGGGCGAATACCCGCTGGATCCCAAGACGACGCCGCGCGAACTGCTGATCGCGATGCGCGACGGCAAGGTGATCCAGCGCCGCTTCACCATCGTCGAAGGCTGGAACATCCGCGAGCTGCGCGCCGCATTGAAGCGCGCCATCCCGCTGCAGCAGACCACCGCGCAGATGGACGATGCCGCGCTGATGAAGGCACTGGGCCATGCGGGCCAGCATCCGGAGGGCCGCTTCCTGCCGGAGACTTACCTGTACACCGCAGGCGATAGTGACCTCGACGTTTTGCAGCGCGCCCACGACGCCATGGACACGGCGCTCGCCGATGCGTGGAAGCAACGGCAGGGCGACAGCGTGTTGCAATCGCCGGATGAAATGCTGACCCTGGCTTCGATCGTCGAGAAGGAAACTGGCATCGCGTCCGAACGTCCGCAGATCGCCGGTCTGTTCGCGCGGCGCCTGAAGATCGGCATGCGCCTGCAGACCGATCCCACCGTCATCTACGGCATGGGCTCGAGCTACAACGGCAACATCCGCAAGACCGACCTGCTGACCGACACGCCTTACAACACCTACACGCGCGCCGGCCTGCCGCCGACGCCGATCGCCATGCCGGGCATCGATGCGCTGCAAGCCGTCGCACGTCCTGCGGCCGGCGATGCGCTGTACTTCGTCGCGGTCGGCGACGGCAGTGGCCGTCACCTGTTCGCGCGCACGCTGGCGGAGCACGACGCGAACGTGGGTCGCTATCTGAAGAACTACCGCGCTCAGCAAGGCGCCCCCGCGGCCGGCACGGAGAAGCAATGACGCTTGAGGTGCAAGCCCGCTTCATCACCCTGGAAGGCGGCGAGGGCGCCGGCAAGTCCACGGTGCTCTCGGCATTGCGCGAATTCCTGCTGTCGCGCGGCTTCGAAGTCGTCTCCACGCGCGAGCCGGGCGGCACCCCCTTGGCCGAGCAGATCCGCAGCCTGCTGCTGGATCCGCATCACGAACCGCCGTCCGCGGAGACCGAGTTGCTGTTGATGTTCGCCGCACGCGCGCAACACGTGGGCGAAGTCATCCTGCCCGCGCTGCAACGCGGGGCCTGGGTGATCAGCGATCGCTTCACCGATTCCAGCTATGCCTATCAGGGCGCGGGCCGCGGGCTCGATGCGGAATTCATCGCCGAACTGGAACGGCGCGTGGTCGGCATCGCGCCGGCGCTGACGCTGCTGTTGGATATCGGCGTCGCGCACGGGCGCGAGCGCACCCGTGGCCGCGATCTGGCACCGGGCGGCAACGGCCCGGATCGGATCGAACGCGAGCGGGACGATTTCTTCGAGCAGGTCCGCGACGGCTTCCTCGCCCGCGCGCAAAGCGAGCCGCACCGCATCCGCGTGGTCGACGCCACGCAATCGGTCGAAGCGGTCGCCCGCCAGGCGGTCGATCATCTGCGCGCGCTGGTGGACGCATGAGCGCGAACGAAACCGTCCGCTTCGCCCCGTGGCAGCAGCGCATCTATGCGCAGGCGGCCCAGGCACTCGATGCCGGTCGCCTGGGCCACGCCTTGCTGCTCGCCGGCCCGGCGCAACTGGGCAAGCGCGAGGTGGCACAGCGGCTGGCGCAGCGCCTGTTGTGCGAGCAGCGGCAGGCGGATGGCGAACCTTGCGGGCGCTGCCGCGGCTGCCATCTGCTCGGCGCCGGGACGCATCCGGATTACCAGTTCATCTCGTTCATCCCGAACAAGGAAGGCACGCGGCTGCGGACCGAGATCGTGATCGAGCAGATCCGCGAGGTGTCCGAGCGCCTGTCGCTGACGCCGCAGTACGGCGGCGCGCAAATCGTGATTCTCGATCCCGCCGAGGCGATCAACCACGCCGCCAGCAACGCCTTGCTCAAGACGCTCGAAGAGCCGGTGCCGGGGCGCTATTTGTGGCTGGTGAGCGCGCATCCGTCGCGGCTGTCGGCGACCATCCGCAGCCGCTGCCAGAAGCTTGAATTCCGCCTGCCCTCGCCGGAGGAGGCGCTGGCGTGGCTGCGCCAGCACGGTCACGCCGAATCCGCAGCGCGCGAAGCATTGGAGGCCGCACGCGGCCATCCCGGCCTCGCCCATGAATGGCTCAAGGGCAACGGCATGGCGCTGCGGCGTGAAATCGCCACGGATCTGGCCAAGCTGGGGCGCGGAGAGGCCGGCGTCGCCGAGGTCGCGCAGCGCTGGTCCGGCGACGAAGATCTTGAATTGCGCCTGCGCCATGCCGCGGATTTCGCATTGGCCGAAGCCGGGCGCTTGACCGATCCGGCCCAAGCGCGCAGGCTGGCTGAGTGGTTCGATCGGGCCAACCAGGTCCGCGATTTGTTGCGGACGACGGTGCGCGCCGATCTGGCCGTGGTCGAATTGTTACTGGCCTGGAACGGCCGTGGGACGGCCGCACGGGGTGCGGGAGGAAGCAGGGCATGAGTGGTATGACAGGAGCAGGTGGCGCGAGGCAGGGCATCCTGTCGCACGCGGTCAAGGACAAGGCAGCGCTTTACAGCGCTTACATGCCCTTCCTGAAGTCCGGCGGCATCTTCGTCACCACCACCAAGCGTTATTTCCTCGGCGACGAGGTCTTCCTGCTGCTGACGCTGCCGGAATCGAGCGAGCGCCTGCCCGTGGCGGGCAAGGTCGTCTGGGTCACGCCACCCGGCGCGCAGGGCAACCGGCCCGCCGGCATCGGCGTGCAGTTTCCCGAGACGGCCGAAGGCGAAACCGTGAAGGGCAAGATCGAAGCGCTGTTGGCGGGCACGCTCACGGCGGAGCGTCCGACGCACACGATGTAGCCGCCAGCGCGGCGCCACTGCAAGCGTGAGCGTGCGGCACTCTCGTGCCGCACGCGATTGACGCGGACCTACAGCGCGAACTTATAGCGAATTCCAACCCGGACGCGGCGCGAAGCGGTCGCCGTGCCGCGCCTGCAGTGCCTGTAGCCGCTGCAGCAGCGCTTGCGCGCCGGTTTCGCGGATGTACTGGATCGGACCGCCGCGGAACGGCGCGAAGCCGGTGCCGAAGATCACGCCGGCGTCGAGCAGATCGGCATCGGTGACGACACCGTCGTGCAGGCAGGCCACGGCTTCGTTGAGCAAAGGCAGGATCAAGCGATCTTCCAGATCGTCTGGTGCCTTGTAGTCCTTCGGCAGTTCCGGCTTGTGCGGCTTGCCGTCGACCCATTTGTAGAGGCCCTGTCCGTCCTTCTTGCCGCGCTTGCCGGCTTCCGGCGGTGCCGACAGCGAAGCCGGAATGGGTAGTCCCAGAAACGGAGCGAGCTCCGCGCCCACGCCCGCAGCGACGTCGAGGCCGACGGTGTCGATCAACTCGATCGGTCCCATCGGCATGCCGAATTTCACCGCGGCCTTGTCGATCGCCGCGCCCGGAATGCCTTCCGCGAACGCCGTTGCCGCTTCGAGCATGTACGGGAACAGCACGCGATTGACCAGGAACCCGGGCGTACCGGCGACCGGCACCGGCAGCTTGTCGATCGCCTTGCAGAACGCCGCCAGGCGTTGCGCGGTTGCCGGCGCCATGCGGTCGTGATGGATGATTTCCACCAGCGGCATCAAGGCCACCGGATTGAAGTAGTGCAGGCCGGCGAACTGCGCAGGACGCGCGATGTGTTCGCGCAGTTCGGTGAGCGGAATCGACGAAGTATTGGTCGTCAGCAACGCGTCGGGTTTCATGCGCGGCTCGACCGCGGCGTAGAGATCGCGCTTGGCTTCGGGCTTCTCGATGATCGCTTCGATCACCAGGTCGGCCTGGGTCGCGCCGTCGCCCGCCAGGTCGCCCTTCAGGCGCGCGGCCACGGCGGCGCGCTTGGCTTCATCCTTGACCTTCTTGTTGAACAGCTCGGCGGAGCGGGTCAGCGCGGCATCGATGAAACGCTGCTCGCGATCGCTCAAGGTCACCTCGAAGCCGCGATACGCCGACCACGCGGCGATATCGCCGCCCATCACGCCCGCGCCGACCACGTGCACGTGCTTGATGCCGTGATCTTTGCCGCCGGTCGACTTCAAGCGTTCCTGCAGGAAGAACACGCGGATCAGATTGCGCGCGGTCGGTGTCGACGCCAGCTTGACCACCGACTTGCGCTCGGCCGCCAGCAAGGACTGCACGCCGCCGCCGGCACGCTGCCAGGTGGAGATCAGCGCGTAGGGCGCCGGGTAGTGTTCCTTGCGCGCCTTGCGCGCGACCTGCTTGACCAGCATCGGCGCGAGGATCTGCCGCACCGGCCAGGTGTTGGTGGCCCACGCCGTGAAGCGCTGCTTGAAGGGGCGCTGCAGGCCGCGCAGCGCGAGCTTGGCGGCTTCTTCCAGCAGCGAAGCCGGATCGACGACCTTGTCGACCAGGCCCATCGCCCGCGCCGCCGAGGCCGACAGCGAACGCCCAGTCAGCATCATGTCGAAGGCGGCCGGCGCGCCGACCAGGCGCGGCAGGCGCACGCTGCCGCCCCAGCCCGGGAAGATGCCCAGCTTCACCTCGGGCAGACCGATGCGCGTCGACGCGTCGCTGCTGGCGATGCGGTAGCGGCAGGCGAGCGAGAGCTCCGTACCGCCGCCCATGCAGAAGCCGTGGATCGCGGCGACGGTGGGGAAGGGCAGCTCGGCGATGCGCTGGAACACCTGCTGGCCGCGGAAGATGGCGTCGTTGACGTTGCCCATCACATCGAACTCGGCGAATTCCTTGATGTCGGCGCCGGCGATGAAGCCGCTGGTCTTGGCCGAGCGGATCACCAGGCCCTTGGGCGGGTCGAGGGCGAGGCGTTCCAACAGGGTGTCCAGTTCGATCAGCACCTCCTGGGCGAAGGTGTTGACCGAACTGCCGGCACGATCGAACGACAACACGAACACGCCGTCGTCGCGCTGTTCCAGTTTCCAGTGCTGCAAGCGAAGACCGTCGAGGCCGGCGATCATGCGGGACCATCCTTTGCTGAATCTGAGGGGCGGTGCGATGCACCGTGGGGCGGCCTGCTGTACCTACGACAGCGTACGGCCGGTGGATGCGCTCTATCATCCAGAGCTTGTTTCGACGCCGTCAAACCGTATGGTCCGACCATGACGCCTGGCGCTTGCAGCGTATGGTCCGAGCCCCCATCAATATCGCCATGAATGAACTTTCGCCCGTGAGGGCGGTCGTACGGTTCGGCCCCGCCGAGCTGACAGGAGTGCCGGCTCAGTGACGGCCAACAAAACAGTGACCGAATTGACGACCCCGGAAACCGACCTGGACCAGGAGCTGGTCCGGCGCGTGCAGCGTGGCGACGGCGCCGCGTTCGATGCGCTGGTGCGCAAGTACCAGCACCGCATCGTGGCGCTGATTGGACGCTACATCGCCGACTGGAGCGAATGCCAGGACGTGGCGCAGGAGACCTTCATCCGTGCGTACCGCGCGCTGCCGAACTTCCGGGGCGATTCGCAGTTCTATACGTGGCTGCACAGGATCGCCGTGAACACCGCGAAAAACCATCTTGTCGCCCAGAACCGCAGGCCGCCCACCGACGACATCGATGCGGGCGATGCCGAGCAGTACGACGCCGGCACGCGCCTGCGCGAAACCGCGACGCCCGAGCATGAACTGTTACGCCAGGAAATCGAACTTACGGTGATGCGCGCTGTCGAAGCCTTGCCCGAGGAATTGCGCACGGCCATCAACCTGCGCGAAGTCGAAGGCCTGAGTTACGAGGAGATCGCCGCCAGGATGGATTGTCCGATCGGTACCGTGCGTTCGCGCATCTTCCGTGCGCGCGAAGCCATCGACAACGAATTGCGGCCTTTGCTGGACCATGACGCGAACCTTCGGGAGCGTGCGCACCGATGACCACCGGCTCGAATTCCAATTCCAACCACCGCGCCCTGCATCCGCGCGACGACCGTGAAGCGCTCAGTGCGTTGTTCGACGGCGAACTGCCGAGCGATGCCGCGCGCTTCGCGCTCAAGCGCCTCGATCACGACCTGGGCTGGCGCGAGACCTGCGGCCGCTGGCAGTTGCTCGGCGACACGCTGCGCGGCGAGGCGATCGCGGTGGCCCCCAACGATTTCGCGGCAGGCGTCATGCGCGCCCTGCTCGAGGAGCGGCGGGGAGTCCAGGCGGCTCCGGCGCCCGCGCAGGCGACGGCCGCGCCCGTGCGTGCCGTTTCGCGGCGCTGGCTCGGTGGTGCCGCGCTTGCCGCATCGGTGGCGGTGGCGGCGGTCCTGGTCGTGCGTCCCTTCGAATCGAGTACGTCCCGGTCGAGCGAGCCTGCCGTAGTCGCCCAGTCCTCCGGTGCCCAGCCTGTCGTCTCCCCGACCGTGCAGGGTGCCGCAATCGGCGTAGCACCTGCAGCGGATCCCATCGCCCAGGCGTCCGTGGCCGGCCCCGCCTTGGCGACCGCAGAAACGAGCGATGAGCCAGCCCACGCCATGCGTCGTCCGGTGCGAAGCAATGTGCGTGTAGCGACGCCGGGTTCGCGCGAGGCATCGGCGCAGGCGCGATCGGAGGCCTCGCGTATCGAAGCCGTCGCGGCGGCCACGCCGGGCACTTCGTCGCAGCCTTTCCATCCCCCGGCGGACACGATCGTCACGCGGCCATGGCCGCGCTCGGTGTTGTCTGAGAGCCCGGCCGCCGGCGCTTTCACGGTGAGCTTGGGGCAGGAATCGACGGCCGCGCCGTCGCTGTATCCATTCGAGCCGCGCCTGTCGCAGAACCCGCCGAACCGGACCGAGCCGGCCGAGCCGCAGCGCTGAGCTTCGCCACCGCGCGCAGTTTCATCGCCCCCAGTTTCCGCGCAGCCGAGTGCTGCGCTGCTTTTCCCGCACCTGCCAACGGACCATGCCCCTCATGAACCGATCGCTTCGTTCCCTGGCCGTGCTCGGCGTCGTCGCCGCCACATTGCCGGCCGCCTGCACCGCACAACCTCCCGCCTCGGGCGCCGCCGTGCCCGCGGCGACGACCGCGCAGACCGTTCCGGCTACGCCGATCGTGACCGGCCTGCCGGACTTCACCAACCTCGTGCAGCAGGTGGCGCCCGCCGTGGTGAACGTGAGCGCCGAAGTCGGCTCGCGCCGCGTCGCCCGCGGCCAGGGCGCTCCGGACGACGAGCAGATTCCCGAGTTCTTCCGTCGCATGCTTCCGCCGGGCATGTTCGAAGGACCGAACGGGCCGCAGGTGCCGCAGCAAGGGCCGCGCGGCGTTTCGATGGGCACCGGCTTCCTGATTTCCAATGACGGCTATGTGCTGACCAACCATCACGTCGTCGAAGGCGCGGACACGGTGACGGTCAAGCTGTCCGACCGCCGCGAGTTCAAGGCCAAGGTCGTCGGCAGCGACCAGCAGTCCGACGTCGCCCTGCTGAAGATCGAAGGCAAGGGACTTCCGGCGCTGCGTATCGGCGATTCGGCGCATCTCAAGCCGGGGCAGTGGGTCGTGGCGATCGGCTCGCCCTTCGGCCTGGACCAGTCGGTGACGGCCGGCATCGTCAGCGCCGTGGGCCGAGCCAATCCGTACGCCGACCAGCGCTACGTGCCCTTCATCCAGACCGACGTCGCGATCAACCGCGGCAACTCCGGCGGTCCGCTGCTCAACACGGCCGGCGAAGTCGTCGGCATCAATTCGCAGATCTTCAGCAATTCGGGCGGCTACATGGGGGTGAGCTTCGCCATCCCGATCGACGTCGCCATGGGCGCAGCCGATCAGATCAAGAAGACCGGCAAGGTCAGCCGTGGTCAGCTCGGCGTGCAGGTACAGGCGATTTCGGCCGACGAGGCGCGTGGCCTCGGCTTGCCCGATGCCAGCGGCGCGCTGGTTTCGGTGGTGGTGCCGGGTAGCGCCGCCGCGAAGGCGGGCCTGGAGCGGGCGGACGTGATCCGTTCGGTCAACGGCCGCCAGATCAGCGTCTCCAGCGATCTGCCGCCCTTGATCGGCGGCATGGCGCCCGGTTCCAAGGTCCGCGTAGGCATCCTGCGCGATGGCAAGCCGCGCGAGATCGAGGTCAAGCTCGACGCGCTCAACGAAGAACTCGCCGGCGGCGCGGCGGACCAGTCCGGCCCGGACGAAGAGGGCGCTGAGCCGGCGGCCGCGGGCAAGGGCAATCCGCTGGGCCTGGTCGGCCGCGATCTCAATGCGAGCGAGCGGCAGCAGCTGGGCCTGCAGTCCAACGAAGGCGTCCGCCTGTCCCGCGTCGGCGACGCCGCGGCCGAGGCCGGGCTGCAACCCGGCGACGTGATCCTGTCGGTGGGCCGGACCAGCGTGGGCACCGCGGCCGCCCTGGATCGGGCCCTGACGGGCGTCAAGGACGGCCAGACCGTCATGCTCCTGGTCCGCCGCGGCAATGCCACCCAGTTCATCGCGGTGACGGCGGGCGAGGGCGATGCGGCGGGCTGATGCGGCATCGGCCGGAAACGCGCATGGATAGACCGCGCCCGCCCTCCGAGGCGGGCGCAGTCGCGTATGCGATAATCGCGCGTTAACTTTTTCGAGACGGCACGAAGCCGCCCGCATGCAGCACATCCGCAATTTCTCCATCATCGCCCACGTCGACCACGGCAAGTCGACGCTGGCCGATCGCATCATTCAACTCTGCGGGGGGCTGGAAGCCCGCGAAATGGAAGCCCAGGTGCTCGATTCGAATCCGATCGAGCGCGAACGCGGCATCACCATCAAGGCCCAGTCCGTATCGCTGCCGTACAAGGCGAAGGACGGGCAGGTCTACCAGCTCAACTTCATCGACACGCCGGGCCACGTCGACTTCAGCTACGAAGTCAGCCGTTCGCTCGCGGCCTGCGAGGGCGCGCTGCTGGTGGTCGATGCGGCGCAGGGCGTCGAAGCGCAGTCGGTCGCCAACTGCTACACCGCGGTCGAGCAGGGCCTGGAGGTCGTGCCGGTCCTGAACAAGATCGACCTGCCGACCGCCGACATCGAGCGCGCGAAGGCCGAGATCGAAGCGGTGATCGGCATCGACGCCGAAGACGCCGTGGCGATCAGCGCGAAGACCGGCCTCAACGTCGAGCTGGTGCTGGAAGCGATCGTCCATCGCATCCCGCCGCCTAAGCCGCGCGATACCGACAAGCTGCAGGCGCTGATCATCGACTCCTGGTTCGACAACTACCTCGGCGTGGTGTCGCTGGTGCGCGTGATGCAGGGCGAGATCGTCCCGGGCAGCAAGATCCTGGTGATGTCGACCGGCAAGACGCACCAGGTCGACCAGGTCGGCGTGTTCACGCCCAAGCGCAAGGTGCTGACCAAGCTCGGCGCGGGCGAAGTGGGCTGGATCACCGCCAGCGTCAAGGACGTGCACGGCGCACCGGTCGGCGACACGCTGACGCTTGCCAGCGATCCGGCGCCCAAGCCGCTGCCGGGCTTCCAGGAAATGCAGCCGCGCGTGTTCGCCGGCCTGTTCCCGGTCGATGCCGAGGATTATCCGGCGCTGCGCGAATCACTGGAAAAGCTGCGCCTCAACGACGCCGCGCTGCGCTTCGAGCCGGAAAGCTCGGAGGCGATGGGCTTCGGTTTCCGTTGCGGCTTCCTCGGCATGCTGCACATGGAAATCGTGCAGGAGCGCCTGGAGCGGGAATACAACCTCAATCTGATCTCCACCGCGCCGACGGTCGTATACGAAGTCCTCAAGACCGACGGCACCATCATCCCGATGGACAACCCGGCGAAGCTGCCGCCGGTGAACATGGTCGAAGAGGTCCGCGAGCCGATCATCCGCGCCAACATCCTCACCCCGCCGGACTACATCGGCAACGTGATCAAGCTGTGCGAAGAGAAGCGCGGCGTGCAGATGGGTATCCAGTACATGGCCAGCCAGGTGCAGATCAGCTACGAGCTGCCGATGGCGGAAGTGGTGCTCGACTTCTTCGACAAGCTCAAGTCGGTGTCGCGCGGCTACGCGTCGCTGGATTACCACTTCGTGCGTTTCGAGGCCGGCCCGTTCGTTCGCGTGGACACGCTCATCAACGGCGACAAGGTCGACGCACTGAGCATCATCGTCCACCGCAGCCATGCCGATCGCCGCGGCCGCGAACTGTGCGAGAAGATGAAGGACCTGATCCCGCGCCAGATGTTTGACGTAGCGATCCAGGCCGCGATCGGCTCGCAGATCATCGCGCGCAGCACGGTCAAGGCGATGCGCAAGAACGTGCTGGCCAAGTGCTACGGCGGCGACATCACCCGCAAGAAGAAACTCCTCGAGAAGCAGAAAGAGGGCAAGAAGCGGATGAAGCAGGTCGGCCGCGTCGAGATCCCGCAGGAAGCGTTCCTGGCGGTGCTGCAGGTCGACAGCAAGTGATGCGGGCCCGGGCGTCCTGCGGCGGCCAAGCGCGCCGGCCGTTACCGGCTTGTCGCTACCGCCGCGGCTTCGCTAGGCTCGTCCGCTACCCCTTCCCGACTCCACCGAATTCCAACCCGGCTCCGAAGGAGCAAGCATGAAGTGGTTTGAGATCATCCTCGTCGTCCTGACCCTGTTCACGGGCGTGGTCTGGCTGCTGGACAAGCTGTTCCTGGCCAAGCGCCGCGCGGCTTCCGCGGGCTTGCTGGACGAAGGGGAAGAGCCGGTCGTCGTCGACTACTCCAAGGCCTTCTTCCCGGTCCTGGCGGTGGTGCTGATCCTGCGCAGCTTCGTCGCGGAACCCTTCCGCATCCCGTCCAACTCGATGATGCCGACGCTGTTGACCGGCGACTTCATCCTCGTCAACAAGTTCGCCTACGGGTTGCGCCTGCCGATCAGCAACAAGAAGTTCCTCGACATCGGCGAGCCGCAGCGCGGCGACGTGGTCGTCTTCCACTTCCCCGGCCACACCCCGGACGACCCGAGCAAGGGCGTGGACTTCATCAAGCGCGTGGTCGGCCTGCCTGGGGACCGCGTCGGGTATCACGACAACCAGGTGAGCATCAACGGCGTTCCGGTGAGCTACCAGGAGATCGGTACCTACCAGGGCACCGGCAAAGGGGCCGAGATGACGGGCTTCCTCGAATTGCGTGAGAATCTGCCGGGCCGGTCGCACTCCGTCCTGGAATCGGCCGCCTCGCCGTTCATCAATCCAGGGGAAGGCGAGTGGGAAGTTCCGCAGGGGCACTATTTCGTGATGGGCGACAATCGCAAGAACAGCGACGACAGCCGATACTGGGGCGTCCTGCCGGAAAGTCAGCTGCGGGGTAAGGCCTTCCTGATCTGGATGAGCTGGGACGGCGGCCTCGAATACCGGCGAATTGGCACCAGCATCCATTGACGTAGCGGTTTCGATAATTGGGGAGACATCGGATGAAGCGTACGCAGAAAGGCATGACCCTGATCGGGTTCATCCTCGTCCTGGCGGTTGTGGGCGTATTTGCCTACATGGGTATGAAGGTGATTCCGATGTATTCGGAATACTACGCAGTCAAGCAGGCGTTGAATGGTCTGGCCGAAGAGCCGGGTGTCGGTGGCATGGATCCCGCCAAGATCCGCGATCTGTTCTTCCGCCGCCTCTACGTCAGCTACGCCGAGAACGTGAAGGACCAGAACGTGAAGATCACGCGCAAGGAGGCCGGCTGGATGGTCGTGGTCGACTACAGCGTGCAGCGGCCTTTGATCGCCAATCTCGATGTGGTCGGAAATTTCCACGCCGAGAAGGACCTGCGCCGGAACACGGTCGATTGAGCCCAGGCATCAAGCACAGCTTCGACAAGCAGGATCTGCTCACGCAGGCCCTGACCCACAGAAGTGCAGGCGCTCTCAATAACGAGCGCCTCGAGTTTCTCGGCGATGCCCTGGTCAACCTGATCGTCGCCGAGGCGCTGTTCCAGCACTGGCCCAACGCCGACGAAGGCGCACTGACCCGTGCGCGCGCTGAACTCGTGCGCGAGTCCGCCCTGGCGGTCATCGCTCGCCAGCTCGACCTGGGCGCCAAATTGATCCTCGGTCCGGGCGAGATGAAATCCGGCGGGCACCGCCGCGACTCCATCCTCGCCGACGCCCTCGAAGCGGTGGTGGCCGCGATCTACCTCGACGCCGATTTCGATGCCTGCCGCGCGGCCGTCTTGCCATGGTTCGAATCGGCCATGGCCGCCCTGCCGCCACCGCACAAGGTGGGCAAGGACGCCAAGACGCGGCTGCAGGAATGGCTACAGGGCAAGCAGAAGCCCTTGCCGGTGTATGCGCTGATTTCCGAAAGCGGCGAAGAACACGCCAAGACCTTCCACGTGACCTGCACCCTGCAAAGTCCGGCGTTGACGACCGAAGGCGCGGGCGGATCGCGTCGCGCTGCCGAGCAGATCGCCGCCGAAGCCGCCCTGCAGTCGCTCGGCGCCGCCTGATTCCCTACTTCATCCGCTGCCTGGTTTGCCCTCGGGCAGCGCGGGGCGGACAATTCACCGCATGACCCAACCCTCACATCGCGCCGGCCACGTCGCCGTCATCGGCCGTCCCAACGTCGGCAAATCCACACTGGTCAACGCTCTGGTCGGCGCCAAGGTCAGCATCGTCTCGCCGCGTCCGCAGACCACGCGCCACCGCCTGCTGGGAATCGCGACGTTCCCGGAAGGGCAGTTGCTGCTGGTGGACACGCCCGGCATCCATCGCGAGCAGAAGCGCGCGATGAACCGGCTCATGAACCGGGCCGCCCGCGGCGCCCTGGAAGGCGTCGACGCGGCGCTACTGGTGGTCCGCGCCGGCCAATGGGATGACGAGGACACGCTGGCCTACGACGCACTGAAGGACGCGGGCCTGCCCGTGATCCTGGTGGTGAACCAGGTCGATCGCGTCACCGACAAGACCAAGTTGCTGCCGTATCTGGGCAAAGTGAGCGAGGGCCGCGACTTCGCCGGCGTGCATCCGATTTCCGCGCTCAAGCGCAGCGGATTGGACGCGCTGCTGAAGACCGTGCTCGCGCAACTCCCGGAACAGCCGCCGCTGTACGGCGAGGACGAGATCACCGACAAGAGCCAGCGCTTCCTTGCCGGGGAGCTCGTACGCGAACAATTGATGCGTCAGCTCGGCGAAGAACTGCCGTACGCCACCACCGTGGAGATCGAGCGTTTCGTCGAAGAACCTTCGCCCAAGGGCGTGCTGCTGCGCATCGGCGCGGTCATCTGGGTCGAACGCGACGGACAGAAGAAGATCGTGATCGGCAAAGGCGGCGAGCGTCTGCGCGAGATCGGGGCGAAGTCGCGGTTGCAGATGGAGCGCCTGTTCGGCGCCAAGGTCTTCCTGGAAACCTGGGTGCGGGTGCGCGAAGGCTGGTCGGACGACGAAGCGGCGCTGCGCGCATTCGGCTATCACGACTGACTGAGCGCGAACCGACGCGATGCGGTTGTCCGCCGAGCCCGCTTTCGTTCTGCACACGCGGCCCTGGCGCGAAAACAGCCTGCTCGTTGAAGTGCTGACAGCCAACCACGGCCGCATGGGCCTGGTGGCGCGTGGCGTGCACGGTCCCAAGCGGCATCTGCTGCGTGCGGCGCTGCAGCCGCTGCAATCCATCCGCTTCGATGCCGTGCAACGCGGCGAACTGGCGACGCTGGCCGGCGCTGAAGCGGTCGATGCGGCGCCGCGCCTGCTCGGCGACGCCATGCTCGCCGGCTTCTACCTCAACGAACTCACATTACGGCTGGCGCCGCGCGGCGATCCGCAGCCGGAATTGTTCGATGCCTACGCCGCCGCACGCGAACGACTCGGTCGCGGCGAGCCGCTGGCCTGGACTTTGCGCCGCTACGAACGCGATCTGCTCGAAGCGATCGGGTTCGGCTTCGACTGGAGCGCTGATAGCGACGGCATGCTGATCGATGCGGCGGCGCGTTATCGCCTGGATCCGGAGGCGGGACCGCGTCGCTTGCTCGCCGATCGCGGTCATGGCGATCGGCGCAACGCCGCCACGGGGCGAGCCTTGCTGGCGCTCGCCGACGATACGCCGCCTGGCGACGAGGATGTCGCGAGCCTGCGTCGCCCCATGCGCGAAGTGCTCGCGTTTCATCTGGGGCCGCGCGGCCTGAAGTCGTGGGAAATGCTCGGGGAACTCGCTCGCGTTTCGTCTGGGGACTGATCGCGAGGATTGTTTTGCAGTGTGGCTCATAGCCCACCGAAAGGCGCAGCTCGCGCCAACGTCCTAGTCTGCGCGTGTTGCGCATCACGCAACCTCGTGTTGCCTTCGCGCCCCGTCAAGTTTCGCGCGTCCCTCCGCAGGATGCTCCGGTCGAGGAGCTCGGTCCGCAATGGGCCAAAGGGAAGGGGTTTGCAATGTGCAATCAGGCCGCGCAGTTCGGGCAGACGGATCGACGTGCACGCGGTTTAGTGCCGCTGCTTCTGGGTTTGTTGGGTATCGCGCTGTTGTTTGTGGACGGCACACAGCCCGCGCAGGCGTCCCAGCCGCCTTTCTGCCGCCAGACGACGGCTAATGGCTGGGTCTCTCCGTGCGATCGGCAGCAGGCGTACGCCGAGTGCAATGCGGATTACCAAGCGCAACTGGCTACGCTCGCTGCCAGTGGCAATCCCATCAATTCGGCATCGTCTGCATGTACGGTGACGCTCTCGCCATGGGGCCGAGGCAGCTACGTCTGGTATCTGCAGTGGGCGGCCAGCGGTACCCGCGGCGCGGGTTACATCGTTCCGCTTGCGTACGACTTCTATGGCTGCGCTGGAAGCGCCACCTGGGACGAGGGCATCAAGGCCTGCGTGGATTTTGTCCCTGCGAAGAATCTCGGGCAGGGCATATGTCCCATCGACAAGAAGTCGGGTAACAACTGCGGCAACCCGATCAACGTCGCCACCGGCAACAAGTTCCAGGTCGAGCACGACATCGCCGCGGGCTTGAGCTTCAGTCGCTACTACAACAGCCAGTCCGTGGCTGTAGGCGGCCTGGGACCGCTGTGGTCGCACACCTATAGCCACAAGCTGGTGTATTCGCCCACCGCCTCACCCAACCCGGCGGCCGTCCTCTCCCGGCCCGATGGCAAGGCCATCGAGTTCCGCTACCAAAACAGCGCGTGGAGCGCCGATGCCGACATAACCGGAACGCTGACGCAAACCAGCGGCGGCTGGACTTACGCGCCTAAGGACAGTCGCGAAGTCGAGGAGTACGACAGCCTCGGCCGGATGGTGCGCATCGGTCGCAGCGATGGCACCTCCATCGTGCTGACCTACAACAACGGCCTCACCGAGAACAACGACAACGATCTGCGCCTCACCCGGGTGGAGGCGCAGGATGGGCGCGCACTGGTATTCGAGTACGACAACAACCGACGTATTAGCAAGATCACCGACGCCGGCGGTGCTATATACCAGTATGGGTATGACGGCAGTGGCCGGCTGTCCTCGGTCACCTATCCCGGTATCACGACGCCCCGCACGTATGCCTATGGCGAGTCCGCGTACACCGCCGGGACGAACCTGGCCACCGCGCTGACCGGGATTAGCCACGAGGACGGCCAACGCTTCGCC
>NZ_BAAGSX010000009.1:0-22034 GCF_054782215.1 Lysobacter terrae | reverse complement strand
CCTCACCGTGTCCTTCGAATACGCGAAGGAAGAGCCGGTGTTCGCGAAGGATCGTCCGTTCTCCGCCTATGGCAACGTCGGCAAGGGCTACTCCGACCAGTACCCGTTCTCGGGCTGGAGCCCGGTGAGCCAGAACGGCTCGTTCTGCGAACCCTGCAGCCCGTCTTCGGCGGCCGTGTGGTGGACGCTGACCCCGGGTACCGATCCGCGCAATCGCGCCAACTACACGCGCATCACCCCGGCGCAGTACGCCAACTCGAATGAAGAGATGTACGTGCAGACCGGTATCGAGCGCCAGTCGGTGTTCGTGAACGGTACGTTCGACATCACCGACGACATCCGCTTCAAGGCCGACCTGCAGTACAACAAGCGCACCACCGACCAGCAGATCGCCGGTTATCCGTTCCAGTCGGCCTCGTTCGGCCTGCCGCTGTCGGGCGATAGCTACTTCACCCCGACCCCGGGCACCGATCTGTCGTTCCGTCGCCGCCTGTGGGAAATGCCGCGTCGCACCGAAAGCAAGCTGGAGACCTTCCGCGTCGCCGCCGGCTTCGAAGGCAGCTTCCAGATCGGCGAGAACTACTGGGACTGGGACGTCAGCGCCAACATCAACCGCAACGAGAACATCAAGAACGCGCGCGGTGACGCCAGCCTGCTGGCCGCCGAGAAGGCGCTTGGTGCGTCGTGGTTCAACCCGGCCACCGGTCGCGTCGAGTGCGGCAGCGCTGCCTCTCCGATCACCTACGGCACCAACTTCGGCAACGGCGAGTGCGTGCCGTGGAATCCGCTGGCGCCGTACGGCGACACGCAGGCCGGTTCGTTGTCGGGCAACCCGGATCTGATCGCGTACCTGTTCCCGCAGTACACCGATACCGGTCGCACCAACTCGAAGACCTACAGCGCCAACCTGTCGGGCACGCTGTTCGCGCTGCCGGCCGGCGACCTCGGCCTGGCGGTCGGTTACGAGCACCGTTCGGAAGACGGCCGCTTCGTCCCGGATGCTTTCGCGCAGACCGGCCTGAGCACCGGCCTGCCGGCGACCACCACGCAGGGTGCGTACTCGCTGGATGAGTTCTACGCGGAACTCGAGATCCCGGTCCTGGCCGACATGCCGTTCGCCAAGGAACTGAGCTTCAACGTGGCCAGCCGCTACTCGGATTACTCGAACTTCGGCGACACCACCAACAGCAAGTTCTCGCTGCGCTGGCGTCCGATGGACGGCCTGCTGGTCCGCGGCACCTACGCCGAGGGCTTCCGCGCGCCGTCGATCAGTGACCTGTACGGCGGCATCGGCGGCAGCTTCGAGTCGTTCACCGACCCGTGCGGCCTGGGCGCCAACAACAGCGTCAACGGCAACGCGGCCTGCACCGCGGGCGGCGTGCCGGTCGGCTACGTGCAGCTCGGCCAGGGCCTGGTGCCCTGCACGGCGTATCCGTGCCAGACGCCGGACCAGTTCCTGAGCGGTTCGAATCCGAACCTGACTCCGGAAACGGCGAAGACCAAGACCGCCGGCATCGTGTGGAGCCCGAAGTGGGTTGAAGGCCTGGATATCGAACTCGACTGGTACAACTACGAGCTCACCAACGCCATCATCTCCGACTCGGTCGACCGCATCCTGAGCGACTGCTACGTGCTCGGCAACGCCAGCCGCTGCGCCGGTATCACCCGCGCCGCCGACGGCCACATCACCAACATGTTCTTCGGCCTGGCCAACCTGGGCGCGCTGGAAACGGAAGGCTGGGACCTCAACGTCGGCTACAAGCTGCCCGAGACCTCGTTCGGCAAGTTCACGATCAACTGGGACAACTCGTACACCAGCAAGTACGACACCCTGTCGCAGGACGATGAAGGCAACGACATCATGGTCGGCGAAGTCGGTACCGGTGGCGTGTTCCGTCTGCGCTCGAACTTCGGCGTGAACTGGAGCAAGGACATCTGGAGCGCGAACTGGACCGCCCGCTACTACTCGGGCATCTACGAGAGCTGCGTGCCGAACCGTCCGTGCAGCGATCCGGACCGCATCGCCAACGGCGTGCCGGACGCGATCAACCGCCTGGGTTCCAACACGTTCCACGACATCCAGGTCGCCGCCAAGCTGCCGTGGGAAGCCACGGTCGCCGTGGGTGCGAACAATGCGTTCAACCACATCGGCCCGACGCTGTTCACCCAGCCGAGCAGCAACTTCCCGTACTACGGTGGTTTCGACATCGGCCGCACGATCTACGTGAAGTACCAGCAGCGCTTCTGATCCTCCCGGATCCGCTGAGCAACACCACTACGGCCCCTTGCGGGGCCGTAGTTTTTTGGACCGAGCCGGGGACGCGTTAGGATTACGCCCGCCATTCCCGAGGTGTACGCATGAAGTTGCCGGCTCCCTTCATCCAACTGCCGCTGCTGTTCGACGCCGCTGCCCTGGCGGCGGAAGTCGAGGCGATCGAGGAATCGAGCTGGCGTCCGCACCCGCAGGGATTTCCCGGCAATTCGATGCTGCCGCTGGTGGCCGTCGACGGTGATCCGGACAACGAATCGTTCGCCGGCGTCATGCGCCCGACCGAATACCTGCAGCGTTGCCCTTATCTGAGCCAGGTCTTCGCCAGCATCGGCGCGACCGTCGGCCGCAGTCGCCTGATGCGCCTGGCCGGACAGGCGGAAGTCACGCGCCACGCCGACCAGGGCTATTACTGGGCCGAACGCATGCGCGTGCACGTGCCGATCGTGACCCAGCCGACGGTGCGCTTCGAATGCGGCGGCGAGGTCATCAACATGGCGGCCGGCGAATGCTGGATCTTCGACACCTGGCGCCAGCACAGCGTCGTCAACGATGCGACGCGGTCGCGTATCCACCTGGTCATCGACACCGTGGGTGGCGCGGACTTCTGGAAGCTGGTCGCTCATTCGCGCCTGCACAACATGCCGGAGGAAAAGTGGACGCCGCGCCATCTCGCGCCGATACCCGGACGGGTCGCGGAGTTTGCCTGCGAGAGCGTCAACGTCCCGGTGGTGATGAGCCCCTGGGAGCTCAGTAGTCATTTCAGTCGGTTCTTCACCGATGTCGAGCCGCACGCGAACGTGCAGCGCGTGTCCGCGATCACGCAGCATTTCATCCGCGAATGGCAGGGCCTGTGGTTCCAATACGGCGAGCGCCCCGAAGGGCACGAGAAGTTCCGCCGTCTGGTGGCGCAATACGTGGCCGAAGTGCGGCCGCTTTCCGAGCAGATGCGACTGAAGAACGAGTTGAGCTGGTTCGCGGCGATGAATGCGATCGTCGGCCGCATGGCGGTGCGCGCCGCGGTGGCGGAGAAGCCCGATACGCAGCGGCAACGGGAGATCGGCGACAACGCCTGATCCGCGGATCAACACCTACCGATCGGAACGACCACATCCGCAGACCGCGCCACCGGCGGAGAGCGAACGTCGTGGCTTGGCGCACAAACGAAAACGGCGGCACGTGGCCGCCGTTTTCGAGTCTGCCGGGAGCCGGCAGCGGTTCGTCAGAAGTTCGGCTTGTCCGCGCTGTCTTCGAAGCGCTTCATCGCGTCAAGCAGGATGGCCTTGGCTTCCGCGGCGTTGCCGAAGCCGTCGAGCTTCACCCACTTGCCCTTCTCAAGATCCTTGTAGTGCTCGAAGAAGTGGCCGATGCGCTCCAGCCAATGCTGGGAGACCTGTTCGATGTCGGTGACGTGCGCGTAGCCGGCGAAGACCTTCGGCACCGGCACGGCGATCAGCTTTTCGTCGCTGCCGGCTTCGTCGGTCATCTTCAGCACACCGACCGGCACGCAGCGGATCACCGAGCCCGGCACCAGCGGCAGCGGCAGGATCACCAGCACGTCGGCCGGATCGCCGTCGCCGCACAGCGTGTGCGGAACGTAGCCGTAGTTGCACGGATAGCGCATCGGCGTGGACAGGATGCGATCGACGAAGATCGCGCCGGAGGCCTTGTCGACCTCGTACTTGACCGGCTCGGCGTCCTTGGGGATTTCGATGATGACGTTGATTTCGTCCGGCGGGTTCTTGCCGGTGGGGACGAGGTCCAGACCCATGGGGGAGTACTCCGACGTGCTGACCGGGCCTGGTGGCCGCGGTGGGGGTGGGGAAGGGGAGGGGGGATGAAGAAGGGCGCGCATTTTACCCGCAGGACGCACCGGCGGGTCCTTTCGCGCCTTGAATCCCCAGTCCCGGCGTCAGGGCGCCCGGTCGCGCCCCGCCAGCACCGGTAGAACGTCGATCGGCAGCGGGAAGACGATGGTGGAGCTCTTCTCGCCGGCGATCTCGGTCAGGGTCTGCAGGTAGCGCAACTGGATCGCCCGCGGATCGCCGCCGAGCAGGCGCGCCGCCTCGACCAGCTTCTCCGCGGCCTGCAGCTCGCCCTCGGCGTGGATCACCTTAGCCCGGCGCACGCGCTCGGCCTCGGCCTGGCGGGCGATCGCACGCACCATGACCTCGTTGATGTCGACATGCTTGATCTCGACGTTGGCGACCTTGATGCCCCACGCGTCGGTCTGCGCGTCGAGGATGGTGCGGATGTCGTGATTGAGCTTGTCGCGCTCGGCCAGCATCTCGTCGAGGTCGTGCTGGCCCAGCACCGAGCGCAGCGTGGTCTGCGCGAGCTGGCTGGTGGCCTCGTAGAAGTGCTCGACGTTGATGATCGCCTTCTGCGGATCGACCACGCGGAAGTAGACCACCGCATTGACCTTGACCGACACGTTGTCGTGCGAGATCAGATCCTGCGAAGGCACGTCCATCACGATCGTGCGCAGATCGACGCGCACCATCTGCTGCACCACCGGAATCAGGATGAACAAGCCTGGTCCTTTCACCTTCCAGAAGCGGCCGAGCTGAAAGACCACGGCGCGTTCGTACTCGCGCAGGATCTTCACCGCCGTGAAGATCAACAGCAGGACGAACAACACCAGCGGCATCGAAAACAGGAAGTTCATGACTGGCCTCCAGAAGAGCGGAACTCAGGATTCGACCGGCGCGACCTGCAGCACCAGTCCGTTCAGCGCCCGCACGTGCAACGGTTGGCCGCGACGTACCGGCGCGGCGCACTGCGCTTGCCACAGTTCGCCGCGAATTCGTACCTGGCCGCGGCCATCGCGGAAGTCCTCGGCGGCGACGGCGATCTGCCCCAGCATCTCTTCGATGCCGCTGACCACCGGTTGCCGGCGCGCGCGCATCGCCAGCCAGACCAGGCCCATGAACGCCGCGGCGCTGGTGGCCGCGATGCCGGCGATCAGGCGGCCGGATACGCCGAAGCCCGGGGCCTCGGTGTCGAACAGCATCAGCGAGCCCGCGACCAGCGCCACGACGCCACCGATCCCGAGCGAACCGAAGCTGGGCAGCGCGAATTCCGCGGCCATCAACGCGATCCCCAGGATGATCAGCGCCACGCCGGCGTAGTTCACCGGCAGTACCTGCAGTGCATACAGCGCGAGCAACAGACAGACGCCGCCGATCACGCCGGGGAACAGCACGCCGGGATTGAGGCCTTCGAAGACCAATCCATACACACCCACCAGCAGCAACAGATAGGCGACCGTGGGATCGGTGATGACGGCGAGGATGCGGTTGCGCCAGTCCGGCGCGAATGCCTTCACCGTGGCCTTCGCCACCTGCAAGCTCGTCTCGCCACCGGGCAAGCGCACGGTGCGGCCTTGGGCGCCGGCAAGCAACGCCGCCGTGTCGCGGGCGATGAAATCGATGACGTGCTGCGCAACGGCTTGGTTCGCGGTGAGGGTCGCCGCATCGCGCACCGCCGCTTCCGCGAATGCGGTGTCGCGACCGCGCAATTCGGCGAGCGTGCGCAGGTAGGCGATCGAATCGTTGCGCGCCTTGCGTTCCATGGTGCTGGCGGGCGCGTTTGCTTCGTTGGGCTTCGCTGCGTTCTTGTCGTCTGTGGGCGCGTTGGGTTGCGATGGAGGCTCGGGCGTCGGCAGCGCACCGATCGCGATCGGAGTCGCCGCACCCAGCGAGGTAGCCGGCGCCATCGCCGCGACATGGCAGGCATAGAGAATGTAGGTGCCCGCGCTGGCGGCGCGCGCGCCTTCCGGCGCTACCCAGCCGATGACGGGTACCTGCGAAGCGAGGATGGCCTGGTTGATGTCGCGGGTGGCGGCTTCCAGGCCTCCAGGCGTATCGATGCGCAGGATCACCGCCGCGGCGTGATCGCGCTGCGCCTGCGCCAGGCCGCGCTGCACGTAGTCGCGGGTCGCGGGGCCGATGCCGCCTTTGATGTCGAGCAACAGCACCTCGGCGGACGGCGTTGCCGCCGACCGCACCAACGAGGCCGCGAGCATCGGTGCCAGCAGCAGGCTGCAGGCCAGCAACACTGCGCGTCCGTGTCGGCTCATGGCCCTCTCCGCAGAGGATCCGGGACGGACCTCTACAGTGCTAGTTAGCGCCTAGGCCTGTTAAGGAAGCGGGATTTCCTTCTCCCCGTCTGAGGGGAGAAGGTCGAAGCGGGCGATAGCTCGCGGAGGGAAGGGAGGATGAGGGGCGGCTTTTCCCTTCTCCCCGCTCGCGGGGAGAAGGTGGCGCGCAGCGCCGGATGAGGGGCGGCTTTCGACCTTCCAAAAAGCAACGGCGGCCAACGGCCGCCGTTCCCCTCACCCCGTGCCCTCTCCCCGCGTTGCGGGGAGAGGGGGAGTTGGTGCCATGCAGTAATCGCTTCGATTACAGCAAGGGCACCAACAGGAGTGCGACGATGTTGATGATCTTGATGAGCGGATTAACCGCAGGCCCCGCCGTGTCCTTGTAAGGATCGCCGACCGTATCGCCCGTGACCGCCGCCTTGTGCGCCTCGGAACCCTTGCCACCGAAGTTGCCGTCCTCGATGTACTTCTTGGCGTTGTCCCACGCACCGCCGCCAGTGGTCATCGAGATCGCGACGAATAGGCCGGTAACGATCGTGCCGATCAGCACGCCGCCCAGCGCCTTCGGTCCCAGCAGCAGACCGACTACGACCGGCACCGCGACCGGCAGCAGCGAGGGCACGATCATTTCCTTGATCGCCGACTTGGTCAGCATGTCCACGGCCTTGTCGTACTGCGGCTTGCCCGTGCCTTGCATGATCCCCGGGATCTCGCGGAACTGGCGGCGTACTTCCTCCACCACCGCACCCGCGGCACGGCCCACGGCTTCCATCGCCATCGCACCGAACAGGTAGGGGATCAGGCCGCCGATCAGCAGGCCGATGATCACCATGTGGTCGCTCAGGTCGAACGCGAACGTCTCGCCCGGATGCGTTGCCTGCAGGTTGTGCGTGTAGTCGGCGAACAGGACGAGCGCAGCCAGCGCGGCCGAACCGATCGCGTAGCCCTTGGTCACCGCCTTGGTGGTATTGCCCACGGCGTCGAGCGGGTCGGTGATGTTGCGCACTTCCGGCGGAAGCTCCGCCATTTCGGCGATGCCGCCGGCGTTGTCGGTGATCGGACCGTAGGCGTCGAGCGCAACGATCATTCCCGCCATCGACAGCATCGCCGTCGCGGCGATCGCGATGCCGTACAGGCCGCCGAGTGCAAATGCGCCCCAGATCGCGGCGCAGATCACCACCACCGGCAGCGCGGTCGATTTCATCGACACGCCCAGGCCGGCGATGATGTTGGTGCCGTGGCCGGTGGTGGACGCCTGCGCGATGTGCCGCACCGGCTTGAACTGCGTGCCGGTGTAGTACTCGGTGATCCACACGATCGCCCCGGTCAGGACCAGGCCGATCAGCGCGCACCAATACAGGTTCATCGCGCCGTAGCTGGAATCGGCCATCAGCTGCGTGGTGATCGGATAGAAGGCGATCGCGGCCAGCACCGCCGACACGATCACGCCTTTGTACAGCGCGCCCATGATCGAGCCGCCCTGCTTCACCTTGACGAAGAACGTGCCGATGATCGATGCAATGATCGACACGCCGCCGAGCACCAGCGGGTACAGCACCGAGTTGTGGCCGGCTTCGGCGCTCATCAGCCCACCCAGCAGCATCGTCGCGATGACCGTGACCGCGTAGGTCTCGAACAGGTCAGCCGCCATGCCCGCGCAGTCGCCGACGTTGTCGCCGACGTTGTCCGCGATCACCGCGGGGTTGCGAGGATCGTCTTCCGGAATGCCCGCTTCGACCTTGCCGACCAGGTCGGCGCCGACATCCGCACCCTTGGTGAAGATGCCGCCGCCCAGGCGGGCGAAGATCGAGATCAGCGAGGATCCGAACGCCAGGCCGACGAGCGCGTGCAGTGCGTCTTCGCCCTCGACGCCGAGGTGATGGGTGAGAACCGTGTAGTAGCCGGCGACACCGAGCAGGCCCAGGCCCACGACGAGCATGCCGGTGATCGCGCCGCCGCGGAACGCGACGTCCATCGCCTTGCCGATGCCGCTACGCGCGGCTTCGGCGGTGCGCACGTTGGCGCGCACCGAGACGTTCATGCCGATGTAGCCGGCCGCACCGGACAGCACCGCGCCGATCAGGAAGCCGATCGCCGTGTACCAGTTGAGGAAGAAGCCGATCACCACGAACAGCACGGCACCGGCGATCGCGATCGTCGAGTACTGGCGGTTGAGGTAGGCACGCGCGCCTTCCTGGATCGCGCCGGCGATCTCCTGCATGCGTTCGTTGCCGGCGGGTTGTGCGCTGATCCAGCGCGCGGAAACGATTCCGTAAAGAATCGCGATGACGGCGCAAACCAGCGCCAAGGGCAAACCGTACTGCTCCAGCATGAACTCTCCCCCGAGTGGACATTAGGAATTTCTGGGAAATACCGCAGGTTGTAGCGTGGCTCCGCATGCGGTCAGGCATCACGCCGCGGGGCAACGGCCCGACTATGGCACATTTCCCGCGGAAACACGGATGCAGCGCGTGATCCGGGTCACGTGCTCGCGGGCCGGGCGATCGGCGTCAAAACGCGTTCAGGGCGGACATGCCAGCCTGCGCCGGTGCCCTCATCCGGGAGTCGGGAATGCGCGTCCTGCCGATCTTTCTGGCCTTGGCCACCTTGCCCGCACTTGCGGCCGGTACTACCCCTGCACACAAGCCTGAGATCGTCCGTGGCGCGGCTACGCCGCAGGCCATCGGCGCGGTGCACACCGTGCGCGGCCTGCCCGAAGCCTGCGCCCGCTTCGAAGGTGTGTTTACCGGCGATGTGGCGCAGCCGTATCGCTTCACTGCGGTGAGAACGTCGCCGCAATGTCAGCCGCGCGCCCGGCTGGTCGATTTCGCGAAGGCGCAACCTTCGGAAGCGAAGGGCTGGAAGTTCAACGACGAGATCCGCATACCCAATGCCGCGTGTCCGTCGCAGGTAGCCGTCGTGCACGTATGGCGCAAGCCGGGCGATGTCGCGCCGCCGGAGCGGGATGCGCAAGGACGCTCTCGAATCTACTTGCAAGATGCGAAGCGGCAACGCGGCGCAGCCTTGCCGTTGTATACCGCGCAGATGGCGATCGAGGGCAAGGCCTGCGGCAAATGATCCAAGCGCAAGGGCCGCATGCTCGGCCCCTGTGGTGATGCGCGACCGCAGGGGCCGCTGTCGGGGTGTCAGCCGGCGAAGCCCGGAAGCTTCCGGCTTACCGGGACATTCTTCAGGGTGACGTATTTGGGGATGCCATCGCGTCCATACGGCGGCGGCGCTTCGCCGCGGATCAGTGGCTCCAGGTAGCGGCGCGCGGCATCGGTGATGCCATAGCCGTCCTTGCGGATGAAGTTGGCCGGCATCTTCTTTTCATGATTGGCGATGCGGTCGAGCGACGCAGTTTCGATCTTCCAGCGGTACGGTGCGTCGGACATGCGCGCGATCACTGGCATCACCGCGTTGCTGCCCTTGAGCGCCAGCTCCACCGCTGCCTTGCCGACGGCCAGGGCCTGGTCCAGGTCCGTTTTCGAAGCGAGGTGCCGCGCGGAACGCTGTAAGTAATCGGGCAGGGTCCAGTGAACCTTGTAGCCCAGGGCGTCCTTGACGCGTCCGGCGAGGAAGGAGGCGACGCCACCCAGCTGCGTGTGGCCGAACGAATCCTTGCCACCGCCCGCATCGGCGACGAACTTGCCTTCCGCGGTCTGGATGCCTTCGCTCGCCACGACCACGCAATAGCCCACGCGTTCGACGACGGCCTTCACCTTGGCAAGGAATTCCGCTTCGTCGTACGCACGCTCGGGGAACAGGATCAGGTGCGGCGCTTCGTCCGGGCCGTTCCCCGCCAGTCCTGCCGCCGCGGCCAGCCAGCCGGCGTGGCGGCCCATCGCTTCATAGACGAACACCTTGGTCGAGGTGTCGGCCATCGCGGCCACGTCCAGCGCGCATTCGCGCACCGATACCGCGGTGTACTTGGCGGCGGAACCAAAGCCGGGGCAGCAGTCGGTCACCGCGAGGTCGTTGTCGACCGTCTTGGGGACGCCCACGCAGGTAAGGGGATAGCCGAACTCCGCCGCCAGCTGCGAGACCTTGAGCGCGGTATCGGCCGAGTCGTTGCCGCCGTTGTAGAGGAACCAGCGCACGTCGTGCGCCTTGAAGACCTCCAGTAGGCGTTCGTACCGGGCCCGGTCCTGCTCCAGCGACTTGAGCTTGACCCGGCAGGAGCCGAAGGCCCCGCCGGGGGTATGCGCCAGAGCGCGGATCGCCGTGATCGGCTCCTTCGATGTGTCGATCAGCTCTTCACGTAGGACACCGAGAATCCCGTTGCGCGCCGCCAGGACTTTGACCTTGCGGGCGCGGGCGGTCTGGATCACCGCCGAGGCAGTGGCGTTGATGACGGCGGTAACCCCGCCGGACTGCGCATACAGCAGGGTTCCAGAGGGCATGGGAATCAATGCTCCAGGGCTAATGGGGTAAGCTGGCCGTCCCGAATTTGCCGCCCGACGGCCTGGCCGCCCGCAGTGTAGCGCCGCCCTCGTGAGCGTCCCCCGTTTCTCGTTTCAGGAGTGATGTAGATGCGATTGGTATTGCTCGGCGCCCCCGGTTCCGGCAAGGGCACTCAGGCCGCGAGGCTCAAGGACCACCTGCAGGTGCCGCACATTTCCACCGGCGATCTGCTGCGTGCCGAAGTGGCTGCGGGCAGCAAGCTTGGTCTGGAAGCCAAGGAAGTGATGGCGCGCGGCGAGCTGGTCAGCGACGCGATCCTGCTGGGCATGCTGGAAGACCGCTTCTCGCGTCCGGACACCGCCAACGGCTTCATCCTCGACGGCTACCCGCGCAACCTGGCCCAGGCCGACGCGATGGGCAAGCTGCTGACCCGCATCGGCCAGCCGATGGATTACGCCGTGCAGCTTGAAGTGCCGACCGACCTGCTGGTCGAACGCATCGCCGGCCGCGCCAAGGCCGAAGGCCGCGAAGACGACAGCCCCGAATCGGTGCGCAAGCGCCTGCAGGTCTACAACGACCAGACCGCGCCGGTGATCGATTATTACCGCCAGCAGGGCCAGTTGACCGTGGTCGACGGGGTGGGCGCGCTGGATGATGTGTTCGCCAGGATCGTCGAGGCGATCGTGCCGGCGCATGAGATCGGATGAATTTCTTCTCCCCGCGCAGCGGGGAGAAGATGCCCGAAGGGCAGATGAGGGGCGCTTTTGCCGTTGACGTTCGCGACTAACCGCAAAAGCAGTCGCGCCTTCGGCGCTCCTTCCCCTCACCCCGTACCCTCCCCCCGCGTAGCGGGGCGAGGAGGAGTGGGTGCCGTGCGGGACACGCTTCGAATGGCTATACCGCGATTGTCACGAGGTTCCTTATCTTGAAGCTTCATATTTTGGGCATCGCCGGTACCTTCATGGGCGGCGTAGCTGCACTGGCGCGCGAACTCGGCCACGAGGTCGAAGGCAGCGACCAGAACATCTACCCGCCGATGTCCACGCAGCTGGAACAGCTCGGCATCACCCTGCGCCAGGGCTACCTCGCGGACAACATCTCCGCCGATTGCGCAGAGATCGTGGTCGGCAATGCGCTCTCGCGCGGCAACCCGGCGGTCGAACAGGTGCTGGACGACAGCCGCAAGTACAACTCCGGCGCGCAATGGCTCGCGGAGAACGTGCTGCCCGGTCGCGACACCCTGGCCGTCGCCGGTACGCACGGCAAGACCACGACCACGACGATCCTCACCTATCTGCTCGAAGCGGCCGGCCGCGCGCCCGGCTTCCTCATCGGCGGCGTGGCCGAGGATTTCGGAGTCTCCGCACGACACGGGCAGGGCCGCGAATTCGTGGTCGAGGCCGACGAATACGACACCGCCTTCTTCGACAAGCGCAGCAAGTTCGTGCACTACCGGCCGCTGGTCGCGATCCTCAACAACCTGGAATACGACCACGCCGACATCTTCCCGGACGTGGCCGCGATCCAGCGCCAGTTCCATCACCTCGTGCGCACGGTGCCGCGCCGCGGCCGGCTGATCGTCAACGGCGAGGACAAGTACCTGGCCGAAGTGTTGGCGATGGGCTGCTGGACGCCGGTCGAAACTTTCGGCCTGGACGCGAGCCTGATTCCGCGGTCCTCGCAGCCGCAAACCCACGGCGACCGCGCGGACGAAGGCGCTGCGGCACGCGCCGGGTTCCACTGGACCGCGCGGATGATCAACGAAGACGGCAGCGCTTTCGTGGTGATCCACGACGGCGAGGAACTCGGTGAGGTGCACTGGCCGCTGCTCGGCCGCCACAACGTCATGAACGCGCTGGCCGCGCTCGCCGCGGCGAATGCGGTCGGCGTCGACGCGAAGAGCGTGCTGTCGTCGCTGGCGGAATTCCGCAGCGTCAAGCGCCGCCTCGAAGTGATCGGCGAAGCCGGCGGCATCACCATCTACGACGACTTCGCCCACCATCCCACCGCGATTGCGACCACGCTGGCCGGCCTGCGCGCCAAGGTGGGCAATGCGCGCATCGTGGTCGCCATGGAGCCGCGCAGCAATTCGATGCGCCTGGGCGCACACGCCGATGCGTTGGCGCCGTCGCTGGATATCGCCGATGCCGTCGTGTTCCTGCATCGACCCGAACTGGCGTGGGACGCCGGCAAGGTCGTCGCCGGCCTGCGCGGCGAAGGCGTCGCCGTGCCCGACGCGGATCACCTGATCGCCGCCCTGCGCGAACGTGTGCGCAGCGGCGACCACGTCGTCTTCATGTCCAACGGCGGTTTCGACGGGGCGCCGCGGCGTTTCCTGGCCGCTCTGCAGAAGTAGACGGGGGTCCGCGCGACCAGGACTTGGCATCCCCTCGCGTAAACTGCGGGCATGCCGACCGAATCCCTCGCGCTGTTTCCGCTGCAGACCGTGCTGTTGCCGGGGGCGGCGCTGGGGCTGCGCGTATTCGAGGCGCGTTACCTCGATCTGGTGCGCGATTGCGGCCGGCAGGGCCGCGGCTTCGGCGTGTGTCTGATCATCAAAGGGCAGGAAGTGGGGGCGCCGGCGACGGCGGCGGCGTTCGGCACCGAAGCGCTGATCGAAGATTTTGGCCAGGACGACGACGGCCTGCTGACCTTGCGCGTGCGTGGCGCGCGCCGCTTTCACGTCGAGCGTGCGCGCGTCCGCGACAACGGACTGCAGGTGGCCGACGTGCGCTGGTGCGATGCCGATGCCAGCCAGCCGGTGCAGCCCGAGCACGGTCTGCTTCCGGTGCTGCTCGACACCATCATCGAGAAGATCGGCGGCGAGTATGCGAAGGCGGAACGCGCACTGCTCGACGACGCGGCCTGGGTCGGTTGGCGA
The DNA here is from genome assembly GCF_054782215.1 of Lysobacter terrae. Taxonomy (NCBI): domain Bacteria; kingdom Pseudomonadati; phylum Pseudomonadota; class Gammaproteobacteria; order Lysobacterales; family Lysobacteraceae; genus Lysobacter; species Lysobacter terrae. Next base: position 8,378 of record NZ_BAAGSX010000009.1, on the reverse strand, counting down.
CTGGCGGAACTGTTGCCGCTGCACGATTCGCAGCGTCAGGAATTGCTGCAGATGGACGATCCGCACGCGCGGCTGGATCGCCTGCTGGAACTGGTCTGAATCGCTCGACCGAGCTTCGCTCAGCGCGCGCGTAACCGCATCACGAGTCCGCCACCCTGCGGATGCGGCGCTTCCACCGGCTGGAAACCCTGCAGCGCCTGACGCACTTGTGCGTGCGCATAACCCCCATCGGCCACGGGCAGCCACAGCGACGCTGCGCGTAGCGGCTTGCGGTAGTGCAGCGTCTGCGCCGTGCCCATCCACAGTGGCGTGCCGTCCGTGAGCGTTGCCGGCGCCGGCCACAGGCGCAATGCGATCTGCTCGTCGGCGCTGCGGCCGGCGTGCAGCAGGAGCAAGGCTTCCGGACGTGCGTCGAGTGTCGCCGGCAGCACGACGTGTTCGCGCGCGGGCTTGTCCTCGTCGAGCAGGCCCAGCGTCGCCACCCAGTCCGCCTGCGGCTGCACGTGCCAGCCCTGCGCGACCAGCGCTTGTTCGATGGACTGCAGCGAGCCGGCGACCTGCACGTCGAGCGACCAACGTCGCCGCACGTCGCGTTCGTTGCGCTGTGCAGGCAGAGTGGCCCAGTCGCGTTGCCACCAGGTATCCGCGGCCAGTGTCGTCGTCGGTGCGGCGGCGGCGAACTTCGCCAGCAGGCGATCGGCGTGACGCGGCGCATGCCACAGCGCCGCGGCGGCGAAGGCGGTGTAGAACGCCCACGCCAGCGGCCGCATCCAGAACGAGCGCGCCACATGGCGCCGGTACGCCAAGCCCAGCACCAGCAGCCACAGGATGCCGAACAGCGTTCCGCCGACCAGATCGCTGGGCCAGTGCGCGCCCAGATACAGGCGCGCGAACGCGATCACCGTCGTCACTACGCCCGCGAGCAGATACGGCCACACGCGCTGGCGGCCGGGGAGTTCGCGCGCGATCAGCACGGCGAAGAAGCCGAACACGATCGTCGTCATCGTCACCGCCACCGAAGGGAAGCCGAATCCCTCCGGCGCCGTCGGCGGACGCGGCATGTCGATCACCGCTTCCAGCAGGCTGGTGAAGACCAGGCCGAACACAATCGCGGCGATCCAGTGCGCCGCCGCCATCCAGCGCTTGCGCCACAGCAGGTAGGCCAGCGCGACCAGCGCGGCCGGCCCGAGCACCTGCGCATCGCCCAGGCTGGCCAGGCCCGCCATCAGGCGGTCTGCCAGCGGATTGCGCAGATCCCACATGAAGGCGTGGATCGTGTGATCGAGCGCCAGCGGTCCGCCGCTGGCGAGCAAGGACGCGAGCAGGGTGAACCAGGCCCAGCTGATCGCCAGCAGGCTCACGGCGAGCACCAGCAGCGAAGGCGATTCGGGCCGGTTGGGGTCCATCAAGGCGGCGGCATAGCGGCCCAGGCGCGGATGCTGGCGCGTCCACTTCAGCGCGCGTGCGAGCAGGTTGTCCGCGTGCCCCGCGAACCAGCGCCACGTGTATAGGACGCACGCCCAGACCAGGGCGATCGCCGCGAGCAACCCGCCCAGCACCAGCGCGAGCCGGTCGGCGACCGCCGCCACGGCGTCATACGAAGCGCCCAGCACCCAGCCCGGCGCAAGGAACAGCGCCGACCACAGGAAGCAGGCGGCGAAACTGGGCAGCGCATAGCGGCGCACCGGCATGTGCAGCATGCCGGCGATCGCCGGCACGAACGGCCGCACCGCGCCGATGAAGCGCGCGATGAAGATGCTCTGCACGCCCTTACGCCGGAACAGCGACTCGCCGCGATCCAGCCATTGCGGATAGCGCGAGAACGGCCAGCGCTGGCGCAATTGCGATCCCCAGCGTCGCCCGATCCAGAAACTGAGTCCGTCGCCGCAGAACGCCCCCAGCGTCGCGCAGATCAGCGCGTACGGACCATTGACGTGCCCCAGCCCCACCAGCGCGCCGACCGCGAACAACAGCGGCAACGCCGGCACGAAGAAGCCGAGGATGACCAAGGCATCGCAGAACGCGATCAGGAAGGTCACCGCGCCGGCTGCGAAGGGATGTGCGCTGATCCACGCGCTGGCGGCTTCGATCCAGGTCGGTTCCATCGGCCGATTATGGCAGTCGATACCGTGCATTCGTCACCTGTCGCATGACCGCGGTGCGCACGATTCCTTACACTGCCGCCATGTCCCCCGCATCCCGCGAAGTCGCCGCCCTCAAGGCCGACAGCTTCGGCCGCATCGCCCTCATGCGCGACGAGCATGGCCTGTTCGTGCGCCGCGACCTGGCGCACGTGCCGCTGTGGCTGCGCCTGCCGGCCTGGTGGCTCGCGCGCCGCGAGGCGCGGGCGCTGCAGCGCGTCGACGGATTGCCCGCGATGCCGCAGCTGTTGCGCTGGGACGGGCGCCGCCTCGATCGCAGCTATCTCGACGGCGCGGCGATGTACCAGCGCCCGCCGCGCGGCGACGTCGCCTATTTCCGCAAGGCGCGCCGGCTGCTGCAGCAATTGCATCGCCGCGGCCTCGCCCACAACGATCTGGCGAAGGAAGCGAACTGGCTGGTGCTCGCCGACGGCTCGCCCGCGCTCATCGATTTCCAGCTCGCCACGCGCGGGCATCCGCGTTCGCGCTGGATGCGCCTGCTGGCGCGCGAAGACCTGCGCCACCTGCTCAAGCACAAGCGCACGTATTGCCCGCAGGCGCTGACACCGGTGGAGAAACGCGTGCTCAAGCGGCATTCGTGGCTGCGCGAGGCCTGGTTCGCGACCGGCAAGCCGGTGTATCGCTTCATCACCCGCAAGCTGCTCAAGTGGGAAGACAACGAAGGACAAGGGCCCAAGCCATGACCACACTCGCAGGCAAGACCCTCTTCATCACCGGCGCCTCGCGCGGTATCGGCCTGGCCATCGCCCTGCGCGCCGCGCGCGACGGAGCCAACGTGGCGATCGCGGCGAAATCGGCGGTGCCCAATCCCAAGCTGCCGGGCACCATTCACACCGCGGCCGAAGCGGTGAATGCCGCGGGCGGCCGCGGACTCGCGCTCCAGTGCGACATCCGCGAAGAGGACGAAGTGCGCGCCGCCGTGGCCGCGACCGTCGAGGCCTTCGGCGGCATCGACATCCTGGTCAACAATGCCAGCGCGATCTGGCTGCGCGGCACGCTGGACACGCCGATGAAGCGTTTCGACCTGATGCAGCAGGTCAACGCGCGCGGCACGTTCCTGTGCGCGCAGGTATGCCTGCCGCATCTGTTGCAGGCGGCGAACCCGCACATCCTTACGCTGTGCCCGCCGCCGTCGCTCGATCCGAAGTGGTGGGCGCCGCACACCGGCTACACCCTGGCGAAGATGGGCATGAGCTTCGTGACGATCGGGCTGGCTGGCGAATTCGGCCCGCAAGGCGTCGCCGTGAACGGACTGTGGCCGCGTACGCTCATCGCCACCGACGCCCTGAACATGATTCCGGGCGTGAGTGCCGGCAATGGCCGCTCGCCGGCGATCATCGCGGACGCCGCGCACGCCGTCCTGACGCGGCCCGCGGCGAGCTGCAGTGGCCGCTTCCTCATCGACGACGAAGTGCTGGCCGAAGCCGGCATCACCGATCTTTCCGCGTATGCGGTGGATCCGTCGCAGCCGCTGTATCCCGATCTCTTCCTCGACTGACCAAGCCCGGAGGCGTGCCCGTGAAGTACCTCCACACCATGATCCGCATCCGCGACATCGACGCCTCGCTGCGCTTCTTCTGCGAAGGGCTCGGTCTGGTGCAGACGCGGCGCAACGACTACCCGCAGGGCCGCTACACCCTGGTTTTCCTGGCCGCGCCGGAGACACCGGAGGCCGAGATCGAGCTGACCTACAACTGGCCACCCGAGGACGGTTCGCCGGGCGAGGACTACGGCTCGGCCCGCAATTTCGGCCACCTCGCGTTCCGCGTCGACGACATCTACGCCACCTGCGCGCGCCTGCAATCGATGGGCTACACGATCAATCGGCCGCCGCGCGACGGGCACATGGCCTTCGTGCGCTCGCCGGACCTGATTTCGATCGAACTGCTGCAGCAGGGCCACCTGCCGCCGCAGGAACCGTGGGTATCGATGGCCAATACCGGCGCCTGGTGACGCGGCGGCGCAGCGCGGCGAAAAACCCGGCAAAATAACGGCTTTCCGCCGTCCGCAAAGCCATGAGCACGTCTGCCGAACTCTTCGCACTATCCGAGCGCTACTACCTGCCTATCTATCGTCCGCGCCGGATCGTGCTCGATCACGGCAAGGGCGCACGCCTCTGGGATCGCGACGGGCGCGAATACGTCGACTTCGGCGCCGGCATCGCCGTCAACGCACTGGGCCATGCGCATCCGGCCCTGCTCGCGGCGTTGACGGAGCAGGCCGGCAAGCTGTGGCACACCAGCAACGTATTCGTCAGCGAACCGCCGCTGCGGCTGGCGGAGGAGCTGGTCCAGGCATCGCGCTTCGCCAGCCGCGTGTTCTTCTGCAACTCCGGCGCGGAAGCGAACGAGGGTGCGATCAAGCTGGTGCGCAAGTGGGCGACGGCGCAGGGCCGCACGCCGGATCGGCGCGTGATCCTGAGCTTCCGCGGCAGCTTCCATGGCCGCACGCTCGCGGCGGTGACCGCGACCGCGCAACCGAAGTATCACGAGGGCTACGAGCCGCTGCCGCCTGGCTTCCGCTACGGCGACTTCAACGATCTGGCCGGCGCGGAAGCGGCAATGGCGGCCGGCGACGTCTGCGCGGTGCTGGTCGAGCCGGTGCAGGGCGAGGGCGGTGTCACGCCCGCGACGCCCGAATTCCTGCATGGGCTGCGCGCGCTGTGCGATCGCCACGGCGCACTGCTGGTGCTCGACGAGATCCAGTGCGGCATGGGCCGCAGCGGACATCTGTTCGCGGCTCATGCGTATGACGTCGTCCCCGATGTCGTCACGCTGGCGAAGGCGCTCGGCAGCGGCTTCCCGATCGGCGCGATGCTGGTGGGCGAGAAGGCCGCCGAGGCGATGCAGTTCGGTGCGCACGGCACGACCTTCGGCGGCAATCCGCTGGCGTCCGCCGTCGCGCGTGCGGCGCTGCGCGAGCTGGCTTCGCCGTCGCTGCTCGCCAACGTCGCCAAGCAGGCACAGGCGCTGCGCGACGGCGTGGCGGCGATCGATGCGGAATTCCAGGTGTTTTCGGAGATCCGCGGGCGCGGGCTCATGATCGGTGCGCAATTGCGCGAAGGCTATGCCGGCAAGGCCGGAGAGATCCTCGACCGTTGCGTCGACCATGGCCTGCTGACGTTGCAGGCAGGTCCGGACGTGCTGCGCTTCGTGCCCGCTCTCAATATCGGCGATGAGGACGTGGCGGAGGGACTGGCACGATTGCGTGCCGCCATCGCCGGGTTCGTCGCGGCGTAATACGAAAAAGCCCGGGATTTCCCGGGCTTTTTCGCTATTTGGTCAGCCGCGTGAATCAGTCGCGGATCAGCGCGAACGATTCGCGCGCGGCCGCCAGCGTGAGCGCGATCTCGGCGTCTCCATGCGCGCTCGACAAGAAGCCGGCTTCGAAGGCGGACGGCGCCAGATAGACGCCGCGTTCGAGCATGGCGTGGAAGAAGCGGTTGAAGCGCGCGGTGTCCGATGCCTTCGCATCCTCGAAGCTTTCCACCGGCCCCTCACGGAAATACAGGCCGAACATGCCCGGCGCGCGCGTCGTGGTGAAGGCGACGTCCGCTTCGCGTGCCGCGGCTTCGAGGCCGTCGCACAGCGCATGCGTGCTGCGTTCCAGCGCCTCGTGGAAGCCGGCGGTGCGGATCAGTGCCAGCGTCGCCAGGCCCGCCGCCATCGCTACCGGATTGCCGCTGAGCGTGCCGGCCTGATAGATCGGTCCGCTCGGCGCGACCTGCGCCATCAGATCGCGGCGGCCGCCGTAGGCGCCCACCGGCATGCCGCCGCCGATGATCTTGCCGAAGGTGCTGAGGTCCGGCGTGATTCCGTACAGCTGCTGTGCGCCGCCGAGTGCGACGCGGAAGCCCGTCATGACCTCATCGAAGATCAGTACCGTGCCGTGCTTCGTGCACAGGTCGCGCAGATGCTGCAGATAACCCGAGCGCGGCAGGATGCAGTTGGCGTTGCCGACGATGGGTTCGATGATCAGGCCGGCGATGTCGCTGCCGGTTTCTTCAAACAACTTGGTTGCGGCGTCGAAATCGTTGTACGGCAGGGTCAGCGTGAGATCGGCCAGCGCGGCCGGAACGCCGGGCGAATTGGGCAGGCCCAGCGTCATCACGCCACTGCCGGCCTTCACCAGGAAGCTGTCGCCGTGGCCGTGGTAGCAGCCTTCGAACTTGACGATGCGCGTACGTCCCGTCGCGCCGCGCGCCACGCGGATCGCGGACAGCGTGGCTTCGGTGCCTGAATTCACCATGCGCACCATTTCGCAGCTGGGCACGATCTGCGTGATCGCTTCGGCCATCGTGACTTCCAGTGCGTTGGGCACGCCGAAGCTGAGGCCGTCACGCATGGTGCCTTCGACGGCAGCGAGCACTTGCGGGTGTGCATGGCCGGCGATCATCGGGCCCCACGAGCCGACGTAATCCACGTAGCGATTGCCGTCGACGTCGAACAGATAGGCGCCTTCCGCACGCTGCGCGAAGAACGGCTCGCCACCCACCGACTTGAACGCGCGGACCGGGGAATTGACGCCACCGGGGATGAGCTCTTTGGCGCGGGTGAACAGGGCGTGCGACTGGTCGTTCTTCATGGGGATTCTTCGAAACAGGAAAGGTAGGCGCGCGTCGCCGCGGCGGGATCGGGCGCATCGAAAACGCCGCTGATCACGGCCACCAGATCGGCGCCGGCGACGATCAGCGGTCGCGCATTGTCCGGGGTGATGCCGCCGATAGCCACCCGGGGAACGCCGAGCACGGCGGTTTCCGTCAGCAATTCAGGCATCGCGCGGCGCGCGTTCGGCTTGGTCGGCGACGGAAAAAAGGCGCCGAAGGCGATGTAACTGGCGCCGGCGAATATCGCCTGCCGCGCCAGGCGGGCGTCGTCGTAGCAGGAGGCGCCGAGGATGCAGTCCGGGCCCAGCTCGTGCCGGGCGAGCGCGATTTCACCGTCGTCTTCACCCAGGTGCGCGCCGGCCGCGCCAATGGCCGCCGCCAGCGCCCAGTCGTCGTTGATGATCAGCGGCACTCCGGCGTTTCGGCATAGCGGTAACAAGGCCATCGCCTGCTCGGCGCGCAGATCCTCGCTGGCGGGTTTGTTGCGGTATTGCAGCCAGCTCGCGCCCGCCTGCAGCACTGGACGCACACGCGCCAGCAGCCGATCGGTATCGGGTTCGTCGGGGGTGATGGCGTAAAGGCCGCGTCGCGGCCAGCGCGGGTTCATGCCTGCAGCATCCTCGGTCCGGGCGTGACAAAATGCTTGCCCCGCTCCGCCAATTACAGCCGATATTTATCCATGACCGAGGCCGCCACGACCACCGTTTACCGCACCTGGATGTGCGTCGTCTGCGGATTCATCTACGACGAGGCCAAGGGGCTGCCCGAAGAGGGCATCGCTCCCGGGACGCGCTGGGAGGATATCCCGGACACCTGGACCTGCCCGGATTGCGGCGTGACCAAGGACGACTTCGAGATGATGGAAGTCTGAGCCGCCCCGAGCAGACAGAAAAGGCCGCCTTCGCGGCCTTTTTCATGTCATCAGCTTCGGGTCAGGAGTGCGGGATGTCCCGGCTGACTTTGAGTTTGGCGCCATTTTCCAGCTTGAGACGCGCCGCTTCGCCGGCATTGAGTTCCAGCACGTAGCGGGCCGGCGCATTGCTGGGATAGGGCGGGCAGCCGTCGCCCAAGGCGCAGGGCGGAACATCGCGCTGCTGCGACACCAGTTGCAGCGCATTGTCGAAATAGAGGATGTCCAGCGGGATGCGGGTGTTTTTCATCCAGTACGCCTGAGGCTCTTCCGCGTCATGGATGAACAACATGCCGCTGTCCTTGGCGAGTTCGTCGCGGAACATCAGGCCGCGGGCACGTTCGGCATCGTCATCCGCTATTTCGACCTGGTAGCGCTGGCCGCCGAGCTCCACCCATGAATCGCCCCCGGTGGCGCAGCCACTTAACACCAGGCCCGAGAAAAGCAGTGCCGCCCTGATCGAATGCATCGGTTTTCCGCGTTGTTTGGACGCGCGAAACATCCCGCTTGCCTGACCGGGACGTCAAGCGGAGAAAAAATTTTCCTAAATCCCCCTTCCCAATCGAGAAGGGTGTGTGCACAATGCGCGCCCCGCTGATCGGGACGGCCTGAAGGGCCTGACCGGAGAGGCGGGGAGCCAAAAAAAGATCTCGACACGGTGTTGACGGAATCGAAATTGGCTGTAAGATAGTCGGCTCCC
>NZ_BAAGSX010000008.1:0-697045 GCF_054782215.1 Lysobacter terrae | reverse complement strand
GATGGTCCGCGGCCCCGACTAAAGGCAGGGATGCCGTCCGGAGGGGCGGAGCACCCCCGTCCCGTCGGGTAGCGCGTCCTACCGAAGCCGGCCGCTCTGCAAAACCAGCAGAAACAAAAGCCAAGTCGCTAGATCCCCGCCTACGCGGGGATGACGAGCAAAGCGCGTGCCTTCGTCAACCGCCGGCGACGCATTTGGGTTCCGACTGCACGTGATCGCCGTCGTCGCAGACGAGCATCGCGCCGCCCTGCGCCTTGGCTGCGTACATGGCCGCGTCGGCCTCGTGGTACAGCTGCATGGCGTCGATACCGGGGCGGTATTGCGCGCAGCCGATGCTCACGCTGATGGTGATGCCATCGGCGCGCGGCGCGGCGAGTTCCCGCAGCCACTGGCGTACGCGCTCGTTCGCGGCCTTCTGCGTATCGTGGATGCAGAGCAGGAATTCGTCGCCGCCCCAGCGACCGATCCAGTCGTCGTCGTGCAACCAGCGCAGCCCGCTCTGCACCAGATCGATCAGCATGCGGTCGCCCGCGGCGTGGCCGTATTCGTCGTTGACCGGCTTGAGGTTGTCCACGTCCACCACATAGAGAATGAGCGGGCGGCCCTGCTCGGCCCGTTCGACGCACTCGTGCAGGCTGCGGTCGCTGCCGCGCCGGCTCAGCGCGTGCGTCAGCGGGTCCTCCAACGCATGGCGTTCGAGTTCGCGGATGCCGTCGTCGATTTCGCGCAGGCCGCAGTTGATGCCACGCATCAACAAACCGACCTCGTCGCGGCCGTCTTCCGGCAGTTCCGGCAAACGGTGCTCGTGCTGATACGCCTGCACGACATCGGCCATCATGCGCAGCGGCGTGAGCAGGTGATACAGCAGGAACAACGCGGCGAGCACGCCGAGCAACGTCACCATCACCGTCAGCGAAATGCCGGTGATGAGCTCGTTCTGAGTCGGGCCGTTGTGCATCAGCAGCCAGCCCAGGAATACGCCGAGCGGCAACATCGTGCAGCCCACTACCACCGCCATGAGCTTCGCCCGGAACGAGTGCGGAAACACCCGCGACAGAACGCGATACACACCCAGGCCCGCCATGGAACGACTGCCTTGCTCGACGCGCCTCGTCAGCGCTATAGCCCGAGCATATCGGCAGGCATCACAAAGCTGAGTGATGCCAAGTCCCCCGATTGGGTGACGCGCCGCCGTTTTCGTTCAGGCTTTATAACCGGTATGAATAGCGACGATGCCGGCGCTCAGGTTCCTGTACGTGCAGCGCGCGAAGCCGGCCGCTTCCATCATCGCCTTCAGTTCGTCCTGCGGCGGGTGTTTGCGGATCGATTCGGCGAGATAGCGGTAGCTGTCCGCATCCCGGGCGAACAACTGGCCCAGCTTCGGCAGGATGTTGAACGAGTGGAAGTCGTAGATCGGCTTGAACCACTCCGCCTTCACCTCCGAGAACTCCAGCACTCGCGCCTGCCCGCCGACCTTGAGCACGCGATACATCTCGCGCAGCGCCGCGTCCTTGTCGGTGACGTTGCGCAGGCCGAAGGCGATCGTGACCAGGTCGAAGCTGGCGTCGGGGAACGGCAGCTTCTCCGCATTGCATTCGACGAACTCGATGCCCGAAACCACGCCGCGGTCAGTCAAACGGTCGCGGCCGACCTTGAGCATCTCGCCGTTGATGTCGCCCAGCACGATGCTGCCGGTCGCGCCGACGCGCTCGCGCAGCAGCAGGGCGATGTCGCCCGTGCCGCCGGCCAGATCGAGCACGCGGTCGCCGCGCTTCACCTGGCAGGTGCCGACGAAGTAGCGCTTCCACACCCGATGGATGCCCAGCGACATCAGGTCGTTCATCAGGTCGTAGTTGCCTGCGACCGAGGAGAAGACTTCGCCGACCAGCTTCTGCTTTTCGGCGACGGGCACGTCGCGGAAGCCGAAGTGGGTGGTGCCGTTGGGGGTGTCGTGTTCGCTCATGCAGGGATTATCGCATTCGGCCGCAGTCCAGGAGTAAGTTGCGAGGAGCCAGCTGTCCCATCGACGCGCACGGGCGCGTTGTAAAGGCCGTAGCGGAGAGCGCCGGGGCCATGACGGACTACACGCCGCGCCAGTGGCTGCCGCACGAGCGGCCTTTGTTTCCGGGGTCGCCAGCGACTCCGGATCATTCTGTACGCATGCGGGTCCTGTACGGGGCGATCGGCGCACTGGTCGCGGTGACCGGCAGCCTGGGTAGCGCGCTCGTCTCAGCCAACCAGTCCCAGTTGCAAGGGTCTTTGGGCGTCACCGCCGCGGAGATCGCCTGGCTGCCCGCGGTCTACGTGATGACCAACATGTCGGCCAATCTGATCCTGATCCGGTTCCGCCAGCAGTTCGGTCTGCGCCTGTTCACCGAAATCGGCCTGGTGCTGTTCGTGGTGCTGGCCTTCGCCCACCTGTTCGTGCACGAACTGTCGTCGGCGATCGCGGTCCGCGCCGCCAATGGGTTCGTCGGCGCGGCCCTCACTACGCTCAGTGTGTTCTATCTGCTCCAGGCCTTTCCCGCGTCGGCGCGCCTGCGCGGACTGGCCATCGCGATCGGCCTAAGCCAGATCGGCACGCCAGTGGCGCGGGTGATCTCCACCGAGCTGCTGGAGTTCGGCCAGTGGCGCGGCCTGTATCTGCTGGAGCTGGGCCTGTCGCTGCTGTCGCTGTCGGCGGTGCTGCTGGTGAAGCTGCCGCCGAGCGATCGCATGAAGGTGTTCTGCCGGGTCGACCTGATCACCATCGCGCTGCTGTCCACCGGTTTCAGTCTGCTGTGCGCGGTGCTGTCCTTCGGGCGTATCGCATGGTGGCTGGACACGCCGTGGCTCGGCTGGGCCCTGGCAGGCGCCATCGTGCTCATCGTGACCGGCCTGGCGATAGAGCACTTCCGCGCCCAACCCCTCATCCACACCCGCTGGCTGAGCAAGGGGCTGATGGCGCGGCTGGGCTTGGCGATCATTTTGATCCGCATGGCGCTGTCCGAGCAGAGCGTGGGTGCGGTCGGTTTCCTGCAGGCGATGGGGTTGACCAACGACCAGATGCACACCTTGTTCGCGGTAGTGCTCGCGGGCTGCCTGCTGGGGATCGCGGTCTCCGCATTGACCGTCCAACCCAGAGTGTCGCGAACTCCGGCGCTGGTCGCGCTGGCCTGCGTGGTCGTGGGTGCGCTGATGGATGCGCGCTCGGACAGCCTGACCCGGCCCGAACAGATGATGGCCAGCCAGTTCCTGATCGGGTTCGGCAGCACGATGTTCATCGGCCAGGCCCTGATCAACGGCATCGGTGCGGTGATTCCGCAGCCGCAGTATCTGGTCAGCTTCTTCGTCTTGTTCAACATGACGCAGAACCTCGGCAACCTGTGCGGTTCGGCTTTCCTCGGCACGTTCCAGACCGTGCGCGAGAAGTACCACTCCAGCCAACTCGTCGAGCATCTGACCCTGCTCGATCCGCAAGTGGCCTCACGCATCCAGGCCGGCACGGCCGGCTACGGCGCGACGGTCGCCGACCCGGCGCTGCGCGGCGCACTGGGCGCGCGCGCGCTCGGTGCGGCGGCGACACGGGAAGCCAACGTGCTGGCCTACAACGACACCTACCTCGCTATCGCCGCCATCGCGCTGCTGACGATGGCGTGGCTGATCTACATCGGCATCCGCCTGCGCATGAAAGCCGGGCAGGCGCCGCTTCCCTCCCCGTCGACGCCGGCATCGGTCCCATGAACACGACTACCGTACCCACGCCACCCGCCGCTCCCGCTGCGCCGGCGCCCGCGCCGCCGAGCACCGCACCGGCGTCACCGCCACGCCCGCTGTGGCAGCTGCTGGCATTCGCCGCGGTCGGCCTGGCCGGAGTGCTGATCGTGCTCTACGCCTGGCGTCTGCCGCCTTTCCGCAGCGCCATCCAGAGCACCGAGAACGCCTACGTGCGTGGCCAGGTCACGCTGATCAGTCCGCAGGTGAGCGGCTACGTCGTGCGGGTGCCGGCGCGCGATTTCCAACAGGTGCGCAAGGGCCAGCTACTCGTGCAGATCGACGATCGCACCTATCGCCAGCAACTCGATCAGGCCAATGCGCAATTGCAGGCCGCGCGCGCCAGCCTGTCGAACTGGACGCAGCAGCTGCGCAGTGCGCAAGCCAGCGTGGCGCAAGTGCGCGCGAGCATCGCCAGCAACGATGCCTTGCACGTGCGGACTGCGGCCACCCTGCACCGCACCGACCAACTCGCGCGCGACAAGCTGTTGTCGGCGCAGGATCTGGATACCGCATACGCCGCCAACGCGCAGGCGGTAGCCGGCCTCAATCAATCGAAGGCGGCGCTCGATGCCGCGCAGCAGAACGTACGTACGGTGGCGGTGAACCAGAACGCATTGCAGGCCGCGGTCGCCGGCGCAGAAGCCGCGGTCGAGCTGGCCCGGATCAACCTCGAACACACCCGCATCCTCGCCCCGCGCGACGGTCAGCTCGGCCAGGTACAGGTACGCGATGGCGCCTACGTCACCAATGGCACGCAACTGATGGCCCTGGTGCCGCAATCGCTGTGGGTGATCGCCAACTTCAAGGAAACCCAGATGCCGCGGGTGCGCGTCGGCCAACCGGCGAAATTCAGTGTCGATGCACTCGGCGACATCCGCCTGCGCGGTCGCGTGCAGGACATCTCGCCGGCGGCCGGTTCCGAATTCGCCGTGCTGCCCGCCGACAACGCCACCGGCAATTTCGTGAAGATCGCCCAGCGCATTCCGGTGCGGATCGCGATCGATCCGGGGCAGGAAGCGGCGGCACGGCTGCGGCCGGGGATGTCGGTCGTGGTCGATGTGGATACGCGGGAAACGGGGAGCGGAAAGTAAGCGGCGCGAGCAAGTTGCCGGCAACGGATACAGGGCATCATGGCGTCCCACCCGGAGACGCCCGATGATCGAAACGCCCGACTACCGCGCCCTGCTCGCCACCGCCGTCGCCGAGGCCCGCCAGGGGCTGGCCGAAGGCGGCATCCCGATCGGCGCGGCGCTGTACCGCAACGACGGCGTGCTGCTCGGCTGCGGCCACAACCGCCGCGTGCAGGAGGGCGATCCCTCGGTGCACGGCGAGACCGATGCCTTCCGCAAGGCCGGACGCCAGCGCCGCTATCACGACACGATCATGGTCACCACGCTGGCGCCGTGCTGGTACTGCAGCGGCCTGGTGCGGCAGTTCAACATCGGCACCGTGGTGGTCGGCGAATCGGTGAACTTCCGCGGCGGCATCGACTGGCTGCGCGAGAGCGGCGTGCAAGTAATCGATCTCGATGACGCCGAATGCGTCCACATGCTCGGCGACTGGATCGCCGCGAATCCGGACGTCTGGAACGAGGACATCGGCGAAGACTGATGCGCGCCATGCCACTGCATGCGGAAGCCGCCGAGTTCCACGGCACGCCCTGCATCCGCCTGCGCAGCGGCGATGCCACCGCGTTGGTCGCTTTGCACGGCGGCCACGTGCTCTCCTGGGTACCTGCCGATGGCCGCGAGCGCTTGTTCCTGAGCGCGCGTGCGCAATACGGGACGAGCCAGGCCATTCGCGGTGGCGTGCCGGTGATCTTCCCGCAGTTCGCCGCGCGCGGCGCGTTGCCGAAGCATGGGTTCGCACGCACGCTGCCGTGGCGGTTTCTCGACCTGGGCGAACACGCGACTTTCGAACTGCGGTCCAGCGCCGCGACGGCCGTGTGGCCGCACGCCTTCGTCGTGCGCCTGCAGATCGGGCTGGACGCGACCGCGCTGACGCTGACGCTCACGCTCGCGATCGAGAACGAGGGCGCTGAGGCGTTCGCTTTCACCGCGGCGCTGCACACGTACCTGGCCGTCGACGATATCGCCGCCGCGAGCGTGCTTGGCCTGGACGGTTGCCGCTACGAAGACAACGCCGATGGCGGTGCCGTTGCGCAACAACGTGGCGAGGTCCGCTTCAATGGCGAAGTCGACCGCATCTACGCCGCGTCGGCGCAAGCCATTACCCAATCCCGCCGGCTGGAATTGCGCGATGGTGCGCATGCCTTGTCCATTGCCCAGGAAGGCTTCACCGACACGGTGGTGTGGAATCCCGGCGCAACGCTGGCCGCCGGCATCGGCGACCTGGCGCCCGACGATTACCGTCGATTCGTCTGCGTCGAGGCCGGGCAGGTGCTGCAACCGGTGGTGCTGGCACCGGGCGAACGTTGGATCGGCAGGCAGCGCCTGGGCTGACCCGGGTCCGGCGCATCGCGCCCGCGCAGTCGGGTCGAATTAAATCGCGCCGAATTAACAAGCCAGGGAAACAATGCACAGGCCCGGCCGAGGGAGGCCGGCGGCTTTCGTCCCGGTCCGTTCGGCACGCTCCAATCCATCCCGCGGCGGACCGCCTCAGCGGAGATGCTTCGATGAAACCGTCCTTCGTTCTCAGCCTGTGCCTGCTGCCTGGTTGTCTGCTGGCCGCGGAACCTAAATCGTCGTCAAAGGCGCCCCCGACTTCCACGCATGCGATGGTGCATGCCGCATCGATCCAGTGGGGCGATGCGCCACCGATGCTGCCGCGCGGTGCGCAGGCCTCCGTGCTGTCGGGCGACCCGGGCAAGCCGGGCACGTTCGTGATGCGGCTCAAGGCCCCGGCCGGTTATCGCGTGCCGCGTCACTGGCATCCCACCGACGAGTACGTGACGGTGCTCGAAGGCGAGATGAGCCTGTCGATGGGCGATGGCGCGGATGCGCACACCGCCGCCTTCACGGCGGGCGACTACGTGCTGCTGCCAACGCCGATGCGGCATGAAGCAAGCACTCGCGACGGTGTGGTCCTGCAGATCTATGGCAATGGGCCGTTCGAGATCAATTACGTGAATCCGGCGGATGATCCGCGCAAGCAGGCGAAAGCTGAAGGCAAGTGAGCCTGTCATTTTGACGCTGGTTTCGCTTTGCGAGGAGCAAAGCGAACTGCTTCACCGGCGGGGCAGGCGGCGCCGGTAGGCACCGCCTGCCCTCCCACTCATCTCGGGCGCGTTGGCAAAAAAGCGAAAGCAACTCGCTGCGCTCGCTCCCCCTCATCTGCCCTTCGGGCATCTTCTCCCCGCGCGCGGGGAGAAGAAGAGCATTGATGCCGAAGCGGCGATCACAACGCTCGCGGTAAGCGCTGCCCGATGGGATGGGGGTGCGGAGAGCGGACCAGGATGGTCCGCGGCCCCGACTAAAGGCAGGGATGCCGTCCGGAGGGGCGGAGCACCCCCGTCCCATCGGGTAGCGCGTCCTACCGAAGCCGGCCGCTCTTAAACCAGCAGAAACAAAAGCCAAAGTCGTTGGATCCCCGCCTTCGCGGAGATGACGAGCAAGAGCAAGAGCGAAACAAAGTCGCTGGACGAGCAAGAGCGAAACTAAGTCGCTGCATCCCCGCCTTCGCGGAGATGACGGCCATTCAATCCTTAGCGGCGGCCGCACTCGCCAATGCCGTCACCAGATCGCGCACCAGCTTGCGCTGCGCGGGCGGCAGATGCAGGAAGGCGTCGACCATCGCGCGGTCCTGCGACGACATGGCGGCGGCCCAGGCCGTCTTCGCCTCGGCGACGCGGCGGCCGCCGTACTGCAACACGTGTGGATCCATGCCCACGATCGCGGCCAGCACCCGCATCTTGTCCTGCCGCGGGATCACCTTGCCATTCAGCCATTGTGAAGTCGCCTGCGTCGACACCGGCGTACCTTCATAGCGGGAATTGAAACGCCGCTCCAACACGGCGGCGCGGGGCTCGATACCCGCGTCCTTCAAGGCCGCACGTAACCGCACGGCAAATTCCGCTTTCTCGTCCTTCATGTGTCAGGACGTTATGTGCACGCCCCAAGCACGTCGGAAGTTTGACCTAGAATCGATTCAAAGTTTTACTTGGCATATTTGGTGGAAAGGAAGCCAGCCCATGCCCCTGTTAGAACAGCTGTCGAAGATCCTCGCCAACGGGCGGCAAAAGGCTGAGCGCGTCCTGCTGGCCGCGTCGGACGACCATCCGGGCACGCGCCTGCACACGCTCGAATGCGTATTGCCGATCGCCCAGGCCGCCACCGTCGGAGGCATCGCGCGCCCGCGCCTGAAGGCCCCGCCACCGGAACAGTGGAGCAATCGCCTGATCCGCGGCGACAACCTGCCGGCGATGGCGGCGCTGCTGGCCGGTGATGAGGATACGCCCAGCCTGCGCGGGCGGATCGACCTGATCTATGTCGATCCGCCGGCGGCGTCGCAGGCCGACTATCGCGTCCGGGTCGCCCTGCCCGTCGCGCCTGGGAAGCGGCAGACGGTGATTTCGCCGTTCGCCTATTCCGACATGTGGCCGGACGGCGTCGCGTCGTATCTGCAGGCGATCGTGCCGCGCCTGGTGCTGATGCGCGAACTGCTGACGGAGTCCGGTTCGATCCTGTGCCATGTCGGCGGCCCGGTGAGCCATTACCTGCGGATCGTGCTCGACGAGATCTTCGGCAAGGAGAACTTCGTCCAGGACGTTATCTGGTCTCACGGCCCCCAGACCGCCCCGGTGCACGCCTGCATCGCCCACTACGCCAATGCCCGCCACCGCAGGCACGGCGCGGACGCGCACCTGCACGATGTCAGGACCGAAAGCAGCAGCGGTCGCAAGGCCGACGCCGAAATCACCGGCTACGGCCAGCAGAAGCCCGAGCGCCTGCTGGAGCGGATCGTCGAATACGCCTGCCCGGACGGGGGGCTCGTCGCCGATTTCTACGCCGGTGCGGGCACCATCGCCGTGGCCGCCGAAAGACTGGGGCGCCGCTGGATCGCCGCCGACGCGGGCGCGCTGGCGTCCACGATCGCGCGCAAGCGTCTGATCGGCGCGAAGGCCAAGCCGTTCCTGTACCAGACCATCGACCCGCGTATCGGAACGTCGCACCCTCCGTCGATCCACGACTTCGCCACCGGCGATCTGGTGGAGAAGGTGCTGTCGACCTACGGCGCCGTGCCGCTGCCGTCGGCCGACGATCCGATGGGCAACCTGGGTGCAAGCGTGTGCGATGCCGAACGAACCCTGGTGCGGGTCGAACCGCCCGATCGCGTGACCGGACGAGCCTCGCTGGACAGGGCCATTGCACAATTTCAGGACGGCTGGAAACACGTCGTCGTGCTGGGCTGGAATTTCGAGCCCTCGCTGGGCGACACCTTGCTTGCACTGGGGCGCGACGATCTCGATGTACTCGCGGTCCAGCCGGGCGCGCTCGACAAGGCCGGCGAACACGACGGCAGCCGGCAGGGACGAAAAGGCCGCTTCCGCAGTCTGCGCTCTCTGCGCGTAGAACCCGTACGACGCGAGCGCGCATCGTATCGGGACAGCATCGGCGACAGCCGCGATACGGAAATCATCGACGTCGTCCTCGACCACTTTGCGGTGCTCTCTCCGGAGACGGTCGATCTCGTTGCGGGCGATCGCCCCAAGCTGGCAAGCGTGATGGCCGCCGATCCGCTTGCGCTGATCGAGTACTGGTCGGTGGATCCCGATTACGACGGCACGCTGTTCCGCTCCGTCTGGCAGGAATACCGCGGCGGTGCCGGCCGCGTCACCGGGATCGCGCGCTTCGATGCGCCCTACAAGAACGCGCAGCGACGCGTGTGCGTGCGCGCCGTGGACGTATTCGGCGTAGAGACCGAGGTCGTGCTGAGCGTCGCGGTGCCCGGCGTATCGCTGCAACTGCCGGGCGTACGCGAGGAAGGCATGCCGCTGGCGCGCGAATGGCTGACGCACGCATAGCGCGTGGGCATCTTCTTCCCGCCCTGCGGGAGAAGATGCAGCGCTACAGGATGTAACGGCTCAGGTCCGGATCCTTCACCAGCTCGTCCAGGTGCGCATCGACGTAGGCGCGATCGATGACCTGCTCCGAGCCGCCACGATCGGGCGCCTCGAAGCTCAACGCATCCAGCAGCCTCTCCAGCACGGTGTGCAGGCGGCGCGCGCCGATGTTTTCCTGGCGCTCGTTGACCTGCGCGGCGATCTCGGCAAGGCGATCGACGGCTTCGGGCGAGAACGACAGCGACACGCCTTCCGTGCGCAGCAGCTCGATGTACTGCGTGGTCAATGCCGCCTTCGGCTCGGTGAGGATGCGCACGAAGTCCTGCTTGCTCAGCGCGCCCAGCTCGACGCGGATGGGGAAGCGGCCCTGCAGTTCCGGAATCAGATCCGACGGCTTGGCCAGATGGAACGCGCCGGAGGCGATGAACAGGATGTGGTCGGTCTTCACCGAGCCGTACTTGGTGCTCACGATCGAACCTTCCACCAGCGGCAGCAGGTCGCGTTGCACACCCTCGCGGCTGACGTCGCCGCCGACCATGCCCGCTTCGCTGCGCTTGGCGACCTTGTCGATCTCGTCGATGAAGACGATGCCGTGCTGCTCGCACGCCTCGATGGCGGCTTCGCGCACTTCTTCTTCGTTGACCAGGCGGGCCGCTTCTTCATCGATCAGCAGATTGCGCGCGGCCTTGACCATGAGCTTGCGCTTGTGGGTCTTGCCGCCGGCGACCTGGGAAAACATCTGCCGCAGCTGCTGCCCCATTTCCTCCATGCCCGGCGGCGCCATGATGTCGACGCCGACGTTGACGGCGAAGTCGATCTCGATTTCGCGATCGTCCAGTTCGCCCGATCGCAGTTGCTTGCGCAGCTTGCTGCGGGTTTTGTCGTCGGTCTCGGATTCCTTGGGCGGCGCGTCGTTCTGCACGCCTTCGGGATCGCCCTGGAAGCCGAACAGCGTCACCGCGCGGCGCGGCAGCAACGCTTCGAGAACACGATCCTCCGCGCGCTCCTCGGCCTGGGTGCGCACGCGCTGCTTGGCCTGTTCGCGATACATCTTCACCGCGGTGTCGGCGAGGTCGCGCACGATCTGTTCGACGTCCTTGCCGACGTAACCCACTTCGGTGAAGCGCGTGGCTTCGACCTTCACGAACGGCGCGTTGGCCAGCGTGGCCAGGCGGCGCGCGATCTCGGTCTTGCCCACGCCGGTGGGGCCGATCATCAGGATGTTCTTGGGCATCACCTCGTCGCGCAGTTCCGGCGCCAGTTGCATGCGGCGCCAGCGGTTGCGCAGCGCGATGGCGACGGCGCGCTTGGCGGCCTGCTGACCGACGATGTGCTTGTCGAGTTCCTGCACGATTTCGCGGGGGGTCATCGTGGCTTGGTTGGAGTCGAGTTTTTGGGGCATGGCGGGGGGAAGGCGATGATGAGGGAGTGAGAACGAAGGATTGCTGGCGTGGGCGTCGTCGCTTACAGCTCTTCCACCACGATGTTCCGATTCGTATAGATGCAGATATCGCCGGCGATGTTGAGCGCCTCGGCCGCGATCGATTTCGCATCCATGGTGGTGTGTGCGGCGAGCGCACGCGCGGCCGACAAGGCGTACGGTCCGCCGGAGCCGATCGCGACGATGCCGTCTTCGGGTTCGATCACGTCGCCGGTGCCACCGACGATCAGCGAGGTTTCCTTGTCGGCGACGATCAGCAGGGCTTCGAGCTTGCCCAGGCGGCGCTCGGTGCGCCATTCCTTCGCCAGCTCTACCGCGGCACGTGTGAGCTGGCCGTATTTCTCGAGCTTGGCTTCGAACAGTTCGAACAGGGTGAACGCATCGGCGGCGGCGCCGGCGAAGCCGGCCAGCACCTGACCGTCGCGGCCGAGGCGGCGCACCTTGCGCGCGTTCGATTTCATCACCGTGTGGCCGAGCGTGACCTGGCCGTCGCCGGCGACGGCGACGTGGCCGTCGCGGCGCACGGACACGATAGTCGTAGCGTGGAAGACGTCGGGATTGCGGCTGGGGTCCATGGGGTTCTCCGTGGGGTTCCAGGGAGTTGGGGGCCGCGGTGAGGGGGTTCAAGGCGGACGGAAGTCATGGCGGGGGTGGGCTTCATCCTGCTTGCCGTTACGTCCCCTCACCCTGCGTTGCTACGCAACGCTGTCCCTCTCCCCGCAAGCGGGGCGAGGGAATTGCAGCTCTCTTCTCCCCGCAAGCGGGCGAGGGAATAGAGAAACCCCTTCTCCCCGCATCGCGGGGAGAAGGTGCCCCGAAGGGGCGGATGAGGGGCGGCTTTTGCTACTTCTTCCGCTTAGCCCGCGGATGCGCCGCGTCGTACACCTTGGCGAGGTGCTGGTAGTCCAGGTGCGTATAGATCTGCGTGGTGGCGATGTCGGCATGGCCGAGCAATTCCTGCACACCGCGCAGATCGCCGGAGGATTCCAGGATATGGCTGGCAAAGGAGTGCCGCAGCAGGTGCGGATGCACCCGCTTGAACAAACCCTGTTGCTGCGCGAGCTGGCGGACGCGCAATTGGATCGCACGCGGCGTGATCGGGCCGTTGCGGCCGGGAAATACCGGCGCGTCCTCGGCCGGCCGTGGAGCGACCGACGCACGCCATTCCTGCAAGGCGTTGCGCGCATGCGATCCCAGCGGAACGCTGCGCTGCTTGCGGCCCTTGCCGAGCACCGTCACCAGGCCTTCGCCCAGATCGAGATCGCGCCAGCGCAGCGCGCACAGTTCGCTCAAGCGCAGGCCCGAAGAGTAGAACAGCTCCAGCAATGCACGGTCGCGCAAGCCCAACGGCGCATCGGTGGGCACTTCGACCAGCGCCTTGGCCTCGTCGGGATCGAGCACCTGCGGCAGTTTGCGTGGCGCCTTGGGTGCGCGCACCGCCGCCGCGGGATTGGCGTCGATGCGGCCGTGCTTGAGCAGCCAGGCATAGAAGCTGCGGCAGGCCGACAGACGGCGCTGGATGCTCTTGGGCGATTGCTGACGCCGGTGTTCGTCGGCGGAGAAGGCGCGCAGCTGTTCGGCGTACAGGGTTGCGATGTCGCCGTGGCCTTTATCCGCGGCCCACTGCGACAACGCGGAGAGATCGCGCCGGTACGCGTCGAGCGTGTGCGCGGATACCTGCCGTTCGACGGCGAGGTAGGCGAGGAAATCGTCGATTGCGGAGGGCATCGGCCCGTCAAAGATGCGGTTAGACCGCAGGGGCATACCGCTGCAACGCCACGCCCAGCGCCTCGCACATCATGCGCAGGAACAGCGTGCCCATGCCGGGGAAGAAGCGATTGGGGTCGCGGCTGCCCACCGCGACCAGGCCCACGCCCGGAATCGGCAGCAGCGCGCTGGACTGCACCTCTTCGGCGCGTACGCCGTACAGCAGCGCATGCTTCTCCGGTTGCAGGCGTCCGCACAGCGGCTCGTTGCCGGCGATGAAATCGCGGAACGGATGCAGGCGCGCATCGTCGGCCGGAATGTGCTGCAGCCAATCGGCGTCCTCCAGACCGGCCATCGGTGCGAACGTCACGATCCGTACCAGGTCGCCGCTGAAATCCTCCGCCAGCGTCGCCGCCATCGCGCGCAGCGTGTCGGCGGCGTTGCCCTGCTTCATCAGCGCCAGGGTCAGCTGGTGCGTGCGCACGGCCAGGCGTTCGTTCTCCTGCGCGTTGCCGAACAGGTCCTGCAGACGGCGCGCGAATTCGCGGTTCTTGTCGCGCAGCACTTCCAGCTGATAGCTCGCCAGCGAGGCGGCCGGGCCTTCGTCGCGCGGCACGACCAGGCTCACCGCCAGATCGGGGAACTGCTTGAGGAATTGCGGATGCCGGCGCAACCATGCGGCGACTTCGTGCGCGCCGAGCTTTTCCTGCACATCGCTCATGCCAACCCCGCTCCTATCAAGAATGTCCCTTCGAATACGAATGCGGCCGGGCCCGCCATGGTGACCGGCGCATCATCGCGCGGCCAGGCGATCTGCAGCTCGCCGCCCGGCAGGGCGATCGTCACGTCGCGATCGATCTGGCCCCACCTCATCAGCACCACGGCGGCCGCGCAGGCGCCACTGCCGCAGGCCAGGGTCTCGCCGGCGCCGCGCTCGTAGACGCGCAGACGCACGCGGTCGCGCGCCGCCACCTGGGCGAAACCGACGTTCACGCTGTCGGGAAACGCCGGCAGCGATTGCAGCAGCGGACCGACCGCGTCCACGGGCGCGGCGTCCACGTCGTCCACTTCGAGCACCGCATGCGGGTTGCCCATCGACACGGCGCCGAAGGTGAACAGAGCGTCGTTGTATTCGAGTACGTATTCGTCGCGCGCCGCGTCGAATCCATGCAGCGGCACGTCGGCGGGCGCGAAGCGCGGCACGCCCATGGCGATACGGAAGCAGCCATCGGGCAGCCGCTCGACATGATGCGTATCGACGGGGCTGTCAACGTCGAAGTGGTCGCCTCGTGCGGTGCCGTCGCGCAGCAGCCAGGCGGCGACGCAACGCGCGCCGTTGCCGCACTGCCGCGCGAGCGAACCGTCGGAGTTCCAGATGCGGTAGCTCGCCACCGCCTGCTCGCTGCGCGGCGCCTCGATGGTGAGGATCTGGTCGCAGCCGACGCCCTTGTGGCGGTCGCCCAGCGCGCGGCACAAGTCGGCATCGAGCGCACCGCCGTCCTTGCGCAGGTCGATCACTACGAAGTCGTTGCCCGCCCCGTGCATTTTGCTGAAGCGCAGCACGCGTCGATCACGCGGCGTGGTCGCGGCGGGCGATGAGGCGGTTTCAGCCATGGCCGCCGGGAGCGGGAGGCGGAACGGGCTCTTCGGCGGGCGGCGTCTGGCTGTCCGTCGTGGGCTCGGCCGGCGGCGCGGGCTCGGTAGGAGCCGCTTCGACCGGAGTCGCTTCAGCCGGCGCGCTCTCGGGCGCAGGCACGGCGTTTTCCGCGGGCGGCGTCGGCAACACCAGCGGGCCCTTGTTGCCGCAGCCGGACAGCAGGGCCATGGCGAATGCGATGGTGACGAGGCGGGTTGCGTTCATGGCGTCAGTGTAGCGCGGCGATGGCGCGATGCGGGCCGCGGCAAGCGCGGCCCGACTTCCTCGGTCACGGCGTCTTCGCCAGCCCGAGCTCGCCCAGCATGAAGGCGTACATCTCCGCGCGTTCGCGATGGCGGCGGAAGCGGCCCGACTTGCCGCCGTGGCCCGCATCCATGTTGGTCCGGAAGATCACCGTACGGCCCGAGGTGTTCAGGTCGCGCAGCTTGGCCACGTACTTGGCCGGCTCGTAATACTGCACCTGCGAATCCCACAGACCGGTACCGACGAACATCGCCGGGTAGGCCTGCGCGCTGAGGTTGTCGTAGGGCGAGTACGACAGCATGTAGTCGTAGGAATCCTTCTTTTCCGGATTGCCCCACTCGTCGTATTCGTTGGTGGTGAGCGGAATGGTCGGATCGAGCATCGTGGTGACCACGTCGACGAAGGGCACCTCGGTCAGGATCACCCGATAGCGATCGGGCGCCATGTTGCTGATCGCGCCCATCAGCAGGCCGCCGGCGCTACCGCCGTGCGCGGCCACGCGATCCTTCGCCGCGTAGCCTTCCTTGACCAGGAAATCGGTGACGTCGATGAAGTCGGTGAAGGTGTTCTTCTTCTTGAACAGCTTGCCGTCGTCGTACCAGGCGCGACCCATTTCCTCGCCGCCGCGAATGTGCGCGATGGCGTAGACCATGCCGCGATCCAGCAGGCTGATCACCGCATTGTTGAAGCCCGGATCCATCGACGCGCCGTAGCTGCCGTAGCCGTACTGCAACAGCGCCGCGGTGCCGTCCTTCTTGAAGCCCTTCTTGTAGACCACCGACACCGGAATCTTCGTGCCGTCGCGCGCCGTCGCCCACAGGCGCTCGGTGGCGTACTGGCTCGGGTCGTAGCCGGGCACCGGATCGCGCTTGAGCAGGCGGCGCTCGCCGGTAAGCGTATTGAGTTCATACGTCGTGTTCGGCGTGGTCATCGAGGTGTAGCTATAGCGCAGCCACTCGGACTCGGGCTCGGGATTCGTCGACAGGCCCATCGAATACGCCGGTTCGTCCGCCTTGACGTGCTCGGACTTGCCGTCGTTGGCGAGCACGCGCACGCGCTCCAGGCCTTCGGAGCGTTCCGCGATCGCGGTGAAGCCGTCGAACAGCTCGAAGCCGTCGATGTAGACGTCGTCGCGCGCCGGGATCCAGTCCTTCCACTCCTTGCGCGAGGTCGATGCGGTGGGCGCGGTGACGATCTTGAAGTTCTTCGCCGGCTTGCCGTCGGCACCCGGTGCGTTGGTGCGGATCACCCAGCGGCCACCGTGGTGGTCGGCGTCGTATTCGACGTCGCGCTCGCGCGGGGCGAGCACGACGAACTCCTTGGGATCGGCTGCCGAGGCGCAACGCAGTTCGTCGGACACCGTGCTGCTCACCCCGATGCAGATGAACTTGTCGTCGCGGGTGCGCGACACGCCCATGTAGAAGCTGTCGTCATGCTCTTCGTAGATCAGCACGTCCGCCGAGGCCGGCGTGCCCAGCACGTGCTTCTTCACCCGCACGGTGAGCAGGGTTTCCGGATCGTTCTCGACGTAGAAGAGGGTCTTGTTGTCGTCGGCCCAGACCAGGTTCGGCGAGACGCCCTTCACCGCATCGGCGTAGATCTCGCCGGTGTCGAGATTCTTGAAGCGGATCGTGTACTGGCGGCGGCCCACATCGTCCTCGGCCCAGGCGAGGATGCGGTTGTCCTGGGTGACTTCGTAGTCGCCGACACTGAAGTATTCCTTGCCCGCGGCCATGGCATTGACGTCGAGCAGCACCTGCTCGGTGGCGAAGTCGGCGCCGGTGTTGGCCTGCTGGATCGAGGTCGCGTCCACGCCCGCGCCGTCCTTGCGGCGCGCGTGCACCGGGTAGTCCTTGTCCTTCTCGAAGCGGGAGTAGTACCACCAGCCGCGATCGCGGAACGGCACCGAGGCATCGTCCTGCTTGATGCGCGCGACGATCTCTTCGTAGAGCTTTTCCTGCAGCGGCCGCAGCGGCTTCATCACCGTGTCGGCGTAGGCGTTCTCGGCGGTGAGATACGCCAGCATCTGCGGATTCTTGCGCGTGTCGTCGCGCAGCCAGTAGTAGTCGTCGTTGCGGGTGGCGCCGTGCGGCGCCTTCACCGCGTGCGGCTTCTTGGCCGCGTCGGGCGGCGTCGGCAGATCGGCGGCGAATGCGGGCTGGGTAGTCATCAGTAGCGTGCTCGTGAACAGCGTGGCCAGCAGGAAGGTGGACTTCATGGATGGGGTCCGGTTGGGCGATGCGCAATGGCGGCGGAGGGCCGCAACGGCAGACGGGCGCCGTAGCGCCCGTCCGAGGATACCTCTTCGGGCTGTTAGGCCCGAGTAGGCAGGGTTACTTCAGCTTTTCCCACAGGAACGTGTAGGCCAGCGCGCTCATGTGCGCCGCTTGCGCGTTGTTGGCCGAGCCGCCGTGGCCGCCTTCGATGTTTTCGTAGTAAGTCACGTCCTTGCCGGCTTCGAGCATCTTCGCCGCCATCTTGCGGGCGTGGCCGGGATGCACGCGATCGTCGCGGGTCGAGGTCATGAAAATGACCGGGGGGTACGCACGCTTGGCATCGAACAGGTGGTACGGCGAAAAGGTCTTGATGAACTCCCAGTCCGCCGTATCGGGATCGCCGTATTCGGCCATCCACGACGCACCTGCGAGCAGGTGGCTGTAGCGCTTCATGTCGAGCAGCGGCACCTGCACGACGACCGCACCGAACAGCTGCGGATACTGCGTGAGCATATTGCCGGTGAGCAGGCCGCCGTTGCTGCCGCCCTGCACGCCCAGGTGCTTGGCGGAGGTGATCTTGTTCGCGATCAGATCCTGCGCGACCGCGGCGAAGTCCTCGTAGGCCTTGTGGCGATTGGCCTTGAGCGCCGCCTGATGCCAGCGCGGGCCGTACTCGCCGCCGCCGCGGATGTTGGCGACGACGTACACGCCGCCCTTCTCCAGCCAACCCTTGCCGACGCTGCCCGAGTAACCCGGAGTCAGAGAAATCTCGAAGCCGCCGTAGCCGTACAACAGCGTCGGCGCGGAGCCGTCGGCCTTGAGCTGCTTCGGCTTGACCAGGAAGTACGGAACCTTGGTGCCGTCCTTGCTGGTGGCGAAGTGCTGTTCGACGACGTTCTTGCTGGCGTCGAAGAAGACCGGGTTGGTCTTCAGCACTTCCGGCGTCTGACCCACTTCGGCGATGGCTAGCGTGGTCGGGGTGAGGTAGTCGGTGGTGGTCATCCACACCGCATCGCCTTCATCCGCGTCGACCGCGCCTACGGTGACGGTGCCCAGCGCGGGCGCGCCGACGAAGGCTTCGCGCTTCCACTCGCCCGCGGCGGGCGTCAGCACGCTGATGCGGTTCTTGACGTCTTCCAGCACGTTGATGACCAGATGGTGCTTGGTCCACGCGTAGCTGGACAGCGAGGTGCGCTCGGTCGGCGCGAACAGCGTGGTGAACTCGCGCTTGCCGGCCATGAAGTCGTCGAACTTAGCCGCGATCAGGCTGCCGGACGGATAAGTCTTGCCGCCGGCCTCGTAGGGATCGCGCAGTTCGAGCAGCAGCCACTGCTCGTGCACCGACTTGTTGGCGGAGTTGGGCGCATCGACCTTTACCAGCTTGCCGCCTTCCCGCACGTACAGCTCATCGTTGTAGAACGCCAGCGTGCGGCTGACGAAGTCGCGCTCGAAGCCGCGCGTATCGTCGTGGAAGGCGGCGATGTACATGTCGTCGGCCTGGCCTTCGTACACGGTGGCCGCGCTATCCAACGGCGTGCCGCGCTTCCATTCCTTGACGATGCGCGGATAGCCCGAAGGCGTCATCGAACCCTTACCGAAGTCGGTATAGACATACACGCGGTCGCGATCGATCCAGCCCAGTCCGCCCTTGGCTTCCGGACGATAGAAGCCATCCTTCACCCAGGTCTTGCTGGTCAGGTCGAATTCGCGGGTCACGTCCGCGTCGGAGCCGCCGCGCGACAGCGCGATCAGGCAGCGCTCGTAGGCGGCACCAGGCTGCTGGGGCTTCAGGCACTGTGCGCCGTGCCAGACCCATTGCGCGTTCTCGGCGGTGTTCAACGCGTCGAGGTCGAGCACGGTTTCCCACTGCGGCTCGGGCTTGCGGTATTCCTCCAGCGTGGTGCGGCGCCACAGGCCGCGCTGGTGCTGCGCGTCCTTCCAGAAGTTGTAGTAGTAGGCGCCGATTTTCTCGACGCCGGGAATCTTCGCGTTCGAATCGAGGATCGCGCGGATGTCGCCCTCGAGCTGCTTGAACTGCGGGTCGGCGGCGAGTGCGCCTTCGGACTTCGCGTTCTGCGCCCGCACCCATTCAAGGGAGTGGCTGCCTTCGACCTCTTCCAGCCAGGCGAACGGATCGGCAGGGTCTTTCATCTTCGGGGCGTCCTCGGCGTGGGCGGCGCCCAGGGTCGCGGCCACGGAGGCCGTCAGCAGCGCGGAGAATGCCGCGTTTTTTACGGCCTTGCGGGCCTTGCGCAGTGGAAGCATGGGCATGCGGCGGATGGTGGAAAGGCCCGCACGCTAGCACAGCCCCCGAGCGCCCACGCCGTGCCCGAGGTCATGCTGCGCCGCGATACGCCTGAGTCCGCACAGGCCGTGAAATCAGCGAAATGGGCAGTGAAGACGGCCGCGAACGCCGCCGCGCCTGCGGTCCGATCCGGCGGCGGCGCATGGACACCTGCTCGCCCTCGCTCCGTCGGGGCAGCGGGAAGCCCCGCAGCGCCCACAAGGCCATCGCCGGCATCACCAGCAACCACAGCGGCAACCAACCCACGGTGTCACTGAAACCACGCGCGCCGGGCAGCAGCAGGACCAGGGCGGTGCCGATCGCCAGTGCGTAGCGCAGCACGGCGTCGATGCGGGAATCGATGTCGAGGGGACGATGCGGGCGAGACTCGGTCATGGCGCTGGCTCGAAGAGGTGTGGGCCTACGCTGCCGCGGACTCATCTCAGAGGCTGCGACGTGCCTGGGAAGGCCGCACGCCACGGCCCCTGGCGTTGTTCCATGCGGGTCTCGACACCGTTGCGACGATCCCCCCGCTGAAGCCGCGGTCCGGCCCGATCATGGCGCCCCCTCCCCCGACCCGCTTTACGAGAACCCCGCCTTATGAAGACCGGAATGCGTGCTGCCCTCTATTCACAGACCGGACCCGCCACCGAGGTCCTGCGGATCGTCGACAGGCCGCGGCCCGAACCCGCGGCCGGGGAAGTGCGGGTGCGCGTGGCCTGGTCGGGCGTCAATCCGTCGGATGTGAAGAGCCGCGCCGGCACGCGTACGCGCACGTTGCCGTTCGCCGAAATCGTGCCGCATAGCGATGGCGCGGGCGTCATCGACGCCGTCGGCGAAGGCGTCGCCCACGAACGCATCGGCCAGCGCGTCTGGCTCTGGAACGCCGCCTGGGGTCGCGCCGATGGAACCGCCGCCGAGTGGATCGTGTTGCCCGCGGCGCAGGCGGTCTCGCTGCCTGACGGCGTGCCGCTCAAGGTCGGCGCCTGCCTGGGCATTCCGGCATTGACCGCCTGCCACGCCATCCAGGTCGACGGCGGCGTCGCCGGTCGCACCATCCTGGTCGCCGGCGGCGCAGGCGCGGTCGGCCATTACGCGGTGCAGATGGCGCGGCTCGCCGGTGCGCGCCGGGTGATCGCCACGGTCAGTTCGGCGGAGAAAGCGGCGCACGCACGCGCCGCGGGCGCGGATGTGGTGATCGACTACCGCCGCGAGGATGTCGTCGCGCGCGTGCTCGAAGAGACCGAAGGCCGCGGCGTGGACACCATCGTCGAAGTCGACTTCGCGGCGAATGCGGCGGCGGACTTCGCCATGCTCGCGCCCGAGGGCCGCATCGTGGTCTACGGCAGCGGCGCGTCCGACATCAGCGTGCCATTCGTGCCGGCGATCGTGAAGAACGCGCGGCTGTCCTTTTTCATCGTCTACAACCTGTCGCCGGCGGACCGCGAGCATGCCGTCCGCCGGTTGCACGCCTGGCTGGCGACGGGCGCCTTGCAGCACACCATCGCACTGCGCCTGCCGCTGGAGGAGATCGCGCAGGCGCATGAAGTCGTGGAGACCGGTCGCGTGATCGGCAACGTCGTGCTGCGGATTTCCGACGCAGCTGGCGACTGACGCGGTGCCTGCCGCGTCAGCGCGCAGACGCGATCAGCGCTCGTAATTGCTCAGCGCCAGCGCCAGCAGCGACCGCGCCTGCTCGCGCAGCGAGGCGGGCTCGACCACTTCGGCGTCGCTGCCGTAATGCATCACGTCCATCAGCAGCTCGCGGCCGGCGCTGTAGGGCAGCTTGAGTTCGTAGCGGCCGTCGGGCAGATAGCGGCCCTGCTGCTGCGAATGCCAGTGCTCGTCGGCGACCCAGCGCGCAGCCTTGGCGCTGAACAGGATCGTCGCCCAACCCTTCGGCGTGCCCGAGAAGATGCCGTAGCTCGAGGCGAGATGCCGGTCGAGTTCCTCGTCGGGCACGTCGCGCGTGGCGTCTTCCTGCAGCTTGGCCGCGCTGATGCGGTCGACCGAGAAGCTGCGCAGCGCGTCGCGGTCGTGGTCCCAGGCATCCAGGTACCAGTTGTCGCGGTAATGGGTCAGGCGCTGCGGCGACACCGTGCGCCGGGTGCGCTCGTCGGTGGAGCGGGCGCGATATTCGAAGTTCAGCCGCTTGCGGTCCAGCACTGCGGTGGCGACGACGCGGAAGGAGGTTTCGTCGAGCTTGCGGGTGCGGTGCGGCACGACGCGCACGCGTTCCACCGGCAGGCGGCGGCCGCCGGCGTGTTCGTCCAGCAGCTTCTCGATGCGCTGCTGCAGCGGCGCCAGGGCGTTGGACAGGACGCCGCCGCCGCTGCGGACCAGCAGTTGTTGCGCGGCGAGCAAGGCGTGCAGTTCTTCGGAGCTCAGCCACAGCCCCGGCAGTTCGAAACGCTGCGCCTCGTTGTGGTCGTAGCGGAAGCCCGCTTCGCCGTTGCCGATCACCGGCGCCATCAGGTAATCGCGCAGGTAGGCGAGGTCGCGGTAGACCGTAGCGCGCGAGCACTCCAGGTCCTCCTGCAGGCGCTGCACCGTCACCGGGTAGCGTGCGGCGCTGAGGATGCGATGCAGGGCGTGGATGCGTTCGATGCGTTCCATGATCGGCGGGCTGCGTGGATACGTGGGGCGATGGCGTAGACCATCGGGGCACGCAGTATGGCAAACGAATGGAGTAGAACGGTCGGAAGTCTGCTCGTCTGATCGTAAAGCTTCGGCTTCGGATGGAAGCGCTGCCCGGTTTGTAGCAAAAAGCATCGGCTTCGGAAGGACGCGCTACCCGACGGGACGGGGGTGCTCCGCCCCTCCGGACGGCATCCCTGCCTTTAGTCGGGGCCGCGGACCATCCTGGTCCGCTCTCCGCACCCCCATCGCATCGGGCAGCGCTTACCGCGAGCGCTGTGATCGCCACTTCGGCGTCAATGCTCTTCTTCTCCCCGCCTGCGGGGAGAAGATGCCCGAAGGGCAGATGAGGGGGAGCGAGCGCAGCGAGTTGCCTTTGCTCTTATCAAAGCGCCCGAGATGTGTGGGAGGGCAGGCGGTGCCGGTGGGCAGGCGCGACTGTCAGCGGCATGGATGCCGCTGACCAAGCCTCCATGGACGGATTCACGGCGTGTCGCGACTGCCCACCGGCGCCGCCTGCCCCCCCGTACAGCCACACGCCACCGCACCGCTGCGCAAAGCAAAAGCAACGTCAAAGTGGATCCCGGCTTACGCCGGGATGACGAGCAAGAGCTGATTACAATGGCACCATGCGCGCGCCCGCCGAACCCGTGATCGACTACTCGCCCTCGCCGGGAGACGAAGTCAAAACCACCACCTGCTACATGTGCGCCTGCCGCTGTGGCATCAAGGTGTGGCTGCAGGACGGCAAGGTCCGCTACATCCAGGGCAACCCCGAGCACCCGGTCAACAAGGGCGTGCTGTGCGCCAAGGGCTCCGCGGGGATCATGCAGCACTACTCCCCGGCGCGGCTGGACAAGCCGATGCTTCGCGTGGGCGAACGCGGCCGCGGCGAATTCCGCGAAATCGAGTGGGATGAGGCGCTGGAAATCGCGACCTCGTGGCTGGCGCCGATCCGCGAACGCAACCCCGACGAACTGGCCTTCTTCACCGGCCGCGACCAGTCCCAGGCCCTGACCGGCTGGTGGGCGCAGCAATTCGGCACGATCAACTACGCCGCGCACGGCGGCTTCTGCTCCGTCAACATGGCCGCGGGCGGGCTGTACACGCTGGGCGGCTCGTTCTGGGAATTCGGCGAGCCCGACTGGGAGCACGCGAAGTACCTGATGATGTGGGGCGTGGCCGAAGACCACGACTCCAATCCGATCAAGCTCGGCCTGGGCAAGCTCAAGGGCCACGGCGCCAAGATCGTCGCCGTGAATCCGGTGCGCACCGGCTACGGCGCCATCGCCGACGAATGGATCGGTATCCGGCCCGGCACCGATGGACTGCTCGCCTTCGCCCTGATCCACGAGCTGCTGAAGGCCGATCGCATCGATCTGGACTATCTGGTGCGCTACACCAACGCGCATTGGCTGGTCGTCCAGAATCCGCACGGGGCCGACGACGGCCTGTTCGCGCGCGATGCCGAAGGCCGCCCGCTGTGCTTCGACAAGCGCAGCGGTGCGCCCGCCGACGCGAATTCCATCGAGGTGTCGCCCGCCGTGGTCGGCGAAGTCGCATTACCCGACGGCCGACGCGCGGTGCCGGTATTCCATCTCGTCGTCGAACGTTATCTCGATCCGCAGTACTCACCGGATGCGGTGAGCGGACGCTGCGGCGTGCCCGCCGACACCATCCGCCGCATCGCCCGCGAGCTGGCGGAAGCCGCGTTCGACAACGCGATCCGCCTGCCGGTGAAATGGACCGACGCCTACGGCCGCGAGCACGAGGAGATGATCGGCCGCCCGGTCGCCATGCACGCGATGCGCGGCATTAGCGCGCACAGCAACGGCTTCCACACCTGCCGCGCCCTGCATCTGCTGCAACTGCTGCTGGGCGCGGTGGATACGCCCGGTTCGTTCCGCTATCAGCCGCCCTTCCCGAAGCCGATCGCACCGCCGAACCGTCCGGGCAAGGCGCGCCAACCCAATGGCGTGCTCGATGCAGCGCCGCTGGGTTTCGTGCATACGCCGGAAGACCTCGTCGTCGATGCGGACGGCAACCCGCGCCGCATCGACCATGCGTACTCGTGGGCGTATCCGCTGTCCGCGCACGGCATGATGCACAGCGTGATCCGCAACGCCTGGGCGGGCGATCCGTACAAGATCGATACGCTGATGATGTTCATGGCGAACATGAGCTGGAATTCGTCGATGAACACGCGCGAGACCATCGCGATGCTCACCGACAAGGACGCCGGCGGCGATTACAAGATTCCGCGCATCATTTATGCCGACGCGTATGCGAGCGAAATGGTCGCGTACGCCGATCTGGTGCTGCCGGACACGACCTACCTCGAACGCTTCGATGCGATCTCGCTGCTGGACCGGCCGATCTCCGACGCCGATGCGGCGATCGATGCGATCCGGCATCCGGTGCTCGACTCGGCGACGCAACGGGAGGGCCGTGACGTGCGCGGATTCCAGAGCGTGCTGATCGACCTGGGCGCGCGCCTGGGCCTGCCGGGCCTGTGCAACGAGGACGGCTCGCCGAAGTACCGCGACTACGCCGACTACATCCAGCGCCACGAACGCGCGCCGGGCGTGGGCCTGCTCGCGGGCTGGCGCGGTCCCGACGGGTCGCTCGAAGCCAAGGGCGAACCCAATCCGGAGCAGTTGCAGCGCTATATCGAGAACGGCGGCTTCTGGCGCAGCGAAATTCCCGAGGACGCGCGCTATTTCAAGATGGCCAATCGCAGCTATCTGCAGTGGGCGCAACGCATGGGCTTCCTCGCGGGAACGGCGCCGATCACGCTGCAGCTGTATTCGGAGACGCTGCAGAAGTTCCGCCTGGCCGCGCTCGGCTTCGGCGCGCAGCAGCCGCCGGCGCAGCATCGCGAACGCGTGGCGACGTACTTCGATCCGTTGCCGATCTGGTACGAGCCCTTCGAGGGCGAGCAGATCGCCGACGTCGACCGCAAATTCCCGCTCAGTGCCATCACCCAGCGTCCGATGTTCATGTACCACGCCTGGGGCTCGCAGAATGCGTGGCTGCGGCAGATCGCCACGCGCAACTACCTCTACCTGCATCCGGACACCGGCGCGAAGTACGGATTGCAGGACGAAGACTGGATCACCGTAACGTCGCATCACGGCACGATCACCGTGCAGGCCAAGTTCGCCGGCAACGTGCAGCCCGAGACGGTTTGGACGTGGAACGCGATCGGCAAGCGCAAGGGCGCTTGGCGCCTGGGCAAGGATGCGCCGGAGGGCGAGAAGGGCTTCCTGCTCAACCACCTGATCAGCGACATCACCCCGCGCGGCGATTACTTCAATGCCGATCCGGTCACCGGGCAGGCGGCGTGGTTCGACCTGCGCGTACGTATCGCCAAGGCCGACGCACCCGCGCAGCAGAGTGCGCCGCAGTTCGCGCCGTTGAACCTGGGCGAAGCCGACAACCGTCCGTTGCGCTACGGCGCCGGTTTCCGCGCGAAGCGCGAGGGGAAAGCATGACTACTCGCAAATTCGCCGGCTACCTGTGCGTGGCGCTGGGCTTCGCCTTGATCGCGCTGTTGGGTTACGGCGTGATCGATCCGATCGGCGGGCTGCCGGGCGGGTCGGCATCGATGCGCGATGTACTGATCGGACTGATGCCCACCGTGCTGCTGGCTCTGGGCATATTCGTGATCGGCCTGTGGCTGGTCAAAGGCGGCTCGAACAAGGGAAGCTCGAAGAAGTGACTGCACTGCCGCCGCCTTCGAAGAAGAAACTGGGCCTGGTGATCGACCTCGACACCTGCGTGGGCTGCCATGCCTGCGCGGTCGGCTGCAAGGAGTGGAACGCCGGCGGCTTCGCCGCGCCGCTCACCGACGAGCAGCCGTACGGCAAGGATCCCAGCGGCGTGTGGTTCAACCGCGTGCACAGCTACGAACTCGCCGCGACCGACTTCGCCACGCCGGCGCACGATCCCGGCGCGCATCAGGCGTTGAACTTCGCGCAGAGCACCTCAGCCACCGCCTGCAGCTCGAATGTCCCGCTGGCGCAGCAGCTGTCCGCACAACCGGCAATGACCCTGCACTTCCCGCGCTCGTGCCTGCATTGCGAAACGCCGGCCTGCGTCACCGTGTGCCCGACCGGCGCCAGCTACAAGCGCGCCGAGGACGGCATCGTCCTGGTCGACGAGGACAAGTGCATCGGCTGCAAGCTGTGCTCGTGGGCCTGCCCGTACGGCGCGCGCGAGTATTCGCACGTCGAAGGCGTGATGAAGAAATGCACGCTGTGCATCGACCGCATCTACAACGAGAACCTGCCCGAAGCCGAGCGCGAACCGGCCTGTGTGCAGGTTTGTCCGACCCGCGCGCGCCACTTCGGCGATCTGGGCGATCCCGAGTCGAAAGTGTCGAAGCTGGTCGCCGAGCGTGGCGGCGTGCCGTTGATGCCCGAGCTCGGCTACGCGCCAGTCAACCGCTACCTGCCGCCGCGGCCGCGCCGCGCGGGCAACGGCGAAGCGACGACCACCCCTGCAGTGACCTCCGAAGCGCTGGACACGGCCGCGCTGCCGCCGGTGTTGCGCTGGCTCGATCGCGTGCTGAGTCGCTGAGAGGACCGCATGAACCCCGCGTTTTCCGTCATCTTCTTCACCACGTTGTCCGGCGCCGGCTATGGGCTGCTGGCGTGGAGCGCCGTAGCAGCGCTATTCCGCTGGAGCGGCGCGCAGACGTTGTTCGTCTGTGTCCTGCTGGGGCTGATCCTGGCGACGATCGGACTGTTCAGTTCGATGGCCCACTTGGGCAAGCCGCTGCGCGCGTGGCGGGCATTTTCGCAGTGGCGCACTTCGTGGCTGTCGCGCGAAGGCGTGATGGCGCTGATTACTTACGTTCCCGCCCTGGTGTTGCTGGCCGTGCTCGTCGCGACCGTGTTCGCCTCGCATGGCGACGACCGCGTTCCCGCGCAATTCGACCTCGTCCTTACCGCGAGTGCGGTGTCGCTGATCGCAGCAGCGATGGCGACCGTGGTCTGCACCGCGATGATCTACGCCTCGCTGCCACCCATTCCCGCGTGGCGCCACCGCGCCGTCGTTCCGGTCTACCTGTTGTTCGCGCTATTGACCGGCGGCCTGCTGTGTGCGGCGATCGTGAGCCTGTCGGGATCGGTCGGCAATGGCGTGGCGATAGCGGGCGTGTTCACTGCGGTGATCCTGGCGGTCGTGAAGTCGCGTTACTGGCATGACATCGACACCACGCCGCTGGCGATGACGCGCGGCGATGCCGTCGGCCTGCCCGGACGGCAGGTGAGCGTATTCGAGCGCCCGCACACCGAGTCGAACTACCTCACCCGCGAAATGGGCTTCGTCGTCGCGCGCACGCATTCGCGCCGCCTGCGGCAGATCGCGATCGTGCTGTTCGCGGTGGTGCCGGTCCTGCTGCTGATCCCGGTATGGCTGTTCGTGCATCTGGACGCAGGGCCGTGGCTGCTCGCGGCCGCTTTCGCCGCCATCGTGGGCGCATTCGTCGAGCGCTGGCTGTTCTTCGCCGAAGCGCGGCACCTGGTGACGCTGTATTACTGACGTCTATCCCGCCTTTCGCTCGTCGTGCCGGTGATCGCCTTGCAGCAAGCGCAACAGCTCAATGCCCTAGCCGACCTGCTGCGCCGTGGTGCGATCGCGCAGGCGCTGCCGCTGGCTCGCCAGATCGTGTTGCAGGCGCCGATGGATGCGGAGGCGCGGCAGTTGCTGGCCCTGTGCCTGGCGCAGTCCGGCGATGCGGGCGCCGCAGAGGCCGAGTTCCGACAGGCGCTCCAGCTTTCGCCTTCCCATCCCAATGCCCTGGCCAATCTGGCGACGCTGTTGCGCAGCACCGGGCGTGTTGAAGAAGCCGCGCCGCTCTGGCGTCGCGCGACAGCAGCGAGTCCTCGCTTCCTTCAGGCCTGGATCGACCTGGGTGCCGCCGAGCTGTCGCTGGGAAACAACGAAGCAGCGGCGACCGCATTCGAGAAGGCCATCGCGCTGCAACCTTCCGCACGCGCCTGGCATTACCTCGGCAATGCGAAGCGCGCCGCCGGCGATCTCGAGTCCGCGGAGCGGGCATTTCGCCAGGCGGTCGCACTCGATCCCGCCGCGGCCACCGCCTGGATCAATCTCGGCGCGGTGTTGCGGCTGCTGGGCAGAGCCGAAGAGTCGCTGGACTGTTACCGGCGTGCGCAAGTCCTTGGCTATTCCGATCCCGGACTACGCGACGCCGTGATTGGTGCACTCACCGATACGGGACGTATCGAAGAAGCGCTGACACAGGCGCGCGACTTGGTGGCGGAACACCCGACTTTCGCCCCAGCGCAGCGCACGCTGGCGGGATTGCTGTGGGAATACGGGCCGACGCTGCACGCAGCGGAAGACCCTGCCCCCCGCTTCGCTGCAGCGGCCGAAGCGAATCCGGACGACGTCGCGCTGCAACTGGCCTACTTCGGCTTCCTGCTCGAGTCGCGCAGAGCGGACGAGGCGGTCGAACGCATCGAAGCGCTGCGGCGCCGGGTCGATTCGCCGCAACTCGTCCGCGTTCACGCCGATGCGCTGAGTCGGGCCGGACAGATCGAGCGCGCGGGCGTGCTGTATTCGCAGCTCTATGCCGCAGGCGAGCGCGGCGATGCCTTTCTCAATGCCTGGGCACGCCAACTTCTTATCGCCGGCGATTGGGAAGCGGCGCGGGATCGAGCCGGCGAAGTGCTGCGATCCTCGCCCTGGAATCAGCAGGCGCTGGCCTATCTTTCGACGGCGTGGCGGCTGCTCGGCGACGAGCGCGAACTGTGGTTGTGCGATTACGAGCGGCTGATACAGCCGATCGAGCTCGCGCCGCCGGATGGATTCGGCACTTTGGAAGCGTTCCTTCGCGACTTGAACGCCATGCTGGACAGCTTGCATCGCGCGGTGCGTGAGCCGATCCCCGAAAGCCTGCGCGGCGGCTCGCAAACGCCTGGGCAGTTGTTCGGCAGACGCGACCCGATCATCGAGGCCACCGGGCAGGCCTTGCAGGCGGCGGTCCAGCGTTGGCTGGCGACACTGCCCGAAGATGCGAGCCATCCCTTCCTGCAGCGAAACCGCGGGCGCAGCCGCTTCAGCGGCTCCTGGTCGGTGAAGCTGCGCAGCGCCGGGCATCACGTCAATCACATCCACTCGGGCTGGATCAGCTCGGCGTTCTATGTGGCGCTGCCGCCTTCGGTGCGCTCGCAGACCGATGTCTCGTGTGCGGGACATATCCAGTTCGGCCAGCCACCCGTGGACCTGGGGCTGTCCCTGGAACCGCGGAGCATCGTGCGCCCCGAACCCGGCCGGCTCGTGTTGTTCCCTTCCTACCTGTGGCACGGGACCGTGCCCTTCGAAGACGCAGAGCCCCGGGTGACGATCGCGTTCGACATGGTGCCTGCGGCATAAGACCGATTCGGCATTACGGATCCGGCGAGGGACTGGGCATAATCGGCCGGACGTTCCCAGCGCCACCGCCACTGCGATGCCTGCTCCCTGGTTCGCCGCTCTGCTCGTTCCCTTGCTCACGCTTCCCGTGCGGCAAGCCGCGACCGTGCACGCGTCCAATGCTGACGCCGTCGCGACTAGCGCGCCTCAAACGAGCACGCTACAGGCAGACCCCACCCAGACCGATGCGCTCGCCAGCGTGGCGCCGACGGAGCTTTTCCCGGCGGACCTGTACCGCATCGATCCGATCTGGTTCCGCCCCGGCTGCCTGCAGCTGCGTTGCGGCGACGAGGAATGGCGTCGGGAGTTGCAGCCGCTGCCGGTCGCGTCGCGGCCGTCGCCGCGTCTGCCGGGCATGCGCCAGGCGCAGGGCTTGAGCGCGCCGGCACGTCCGCGCGAATCCCGCTCTTCGTATTCCAACGATGCGCGCATCGGCACGCGCTACGGCGTGCAACTCGTGCGCGACGGCGATACCCGGCTCAGCGTCGAAGTCGGCGGCGGTTATCGGCTTGCGCCGGCTTACGACGACGGCGTGTCGACTCCCGGCCCGATCTTCCGCGGCGGCATCAACCTCGGCCATCGCTTCGGCGAGCGTGCGCAGGTGAGCCAGCGCGTGCAGTTCGAAGCCGGCGGCGGCGAACGTTTCGTCAAGCAGATGTTCGGGCTGGACGTGGCGCTCGACGACGAGTGGCAGCTCGAATCCGATTACGTCATCCGTTACGACTCGCTGGGCGCCAGCGGCGCCGATACCGCCGAGGCTTGGCTGGGTATCCGCCGCTACTTCTGACGTCGCGCCCTCAGGGGCTGCTTTCCGCGATCAGATCTCTCGCACCCTGCGTCAGCAGCGCTTCCGCGACCTCCAGGCCGAGGCATTCGGGCGCGTCGCCGCGGCCCAAGGCGTTTGCGCGCACGGCGCGGCCGTCATGCGCCGATCCGACCAGGCCGTGCAGATGAAGGTGTTCGCCCTCGAGCCAGGCGTAGCCGGCGACCGGCACGTGGCAGCTGCCGTGCAGTGCGCGGTTCATCGCCCGCTCGGCTTCGACGCAGGTGCGTGTGGAGGCGTGATCGAGCGCCGCGCACAGCGCGCGGGTGGCCGCGTCGTCTTCGCGGCACTCGATCGCGATGGCGCCTTGCGCCGGTGCCGGCAGCCACGCCGGTGCATCCATCCGCGAGCGAATGCGTGCGTCGAAACCAAGACGTTCCAGACCCGCGCAGGCCAACACGATGGCGTCGTAATCGCCCGCGTCCAGCTTCGCCAGGCGCGTGTTCACGTTGCCGCGCAGGTCGCGCAACTGCAGGTCCGGGCGCTGCGCGCGCAATTGGGCCTGGCGGCGCAGCGAGGACGTGCCGACCACGGCACCCTGCGGCAAGGCCGCGATGTCGTCGTAGCGATTGCTGACGAAGGCGTCGGCGTGATCGGCGCGCTGCAGGATCGCCGGCAGGGCGAAGCCCGGTTCCAGCTCCATCGGCACGTCCTTGAGCGAATGCACGGCGCAGTCGGCTTCCCCGCGCAGCATCGCCAGCTCCAGCTCCTTCAGGAACAGGCCCTTGCCGCCGATCGCCGCGAGCGAACGGTCCAGCACTTCATCGCCGCGCGTGCTCATCGGCACCAGCACGACGTCGAGGCCGGGGTGGGCGCCGCGCAGGGCGGCGGCGACATGTTCGCTCTGCCATAGGGCGAGCGGGCTCTTGCGGGTAGCGATGCGGAGAAGGCGGGTCATGGCGCCATTATCGCCCGGGGCCACCTCGGGAGCTGCAAAAAGTGCCGAAAGCCCCGCCCGCAAACGAAAACCGGAGGCCCAGGCCTCCGGTTTCGTCACCTCAACGGGTGCGATCCGCTGCTCAGTAACCCTTCTCGAAGTTGAGCATCACGGCGTTGTCCGCGTCGTCGCCCTTGCCGAAAACGCCGCGGTACTCGACGCGGATCGAGAAGTCGCGCTGCAGGTAGAACATCGCTCCGAAGCCGACCATCACGCGGTTGCGGTCGAAGCCGTCGACATCGGCGCGGTACAGCGGGCCGGTCGGCAGATCGACGTACTGCAGGGTCACCGCGCTATCCGTCTTGAAGTCGTGCTGGTACTCCACGCGGAACTGCGGCACGAACGCGCCCCAGTTCGTGTCATGGTGGAACTGCCAGCGCAGGCCGAGATTGCCGGTCGTGGTGTCCACGTCCTGGTCGCCATACACCAGGCTGTAGATCGGATCGCCGTGCTCCGCATAACCGTCGAGCGTGGCGCGCGCCACGTCCACACGTGCATAGGGAGTCAG
Source organism: Lysobacter terrae (assembly GCF_054782215.1). NCBI lineage: Bacteria > Pseudomonadati > Pseudomonadota > Gammaproteobacteria > Lysobacterales > Lysobacteraceae > Lysobacter > Lysobacter terrae. Next base: position 665,371 of record NZ_BAAGSX010000008.1, on the reverse strand, counting down.
CTGCATGTCGCCGCGCTGGAATTGCGCACCGGCCGAGATCGACGCGAACCACTGCGAACCGTCACGCGAGCCTTCGACGTAGCCGCCGGTCGCGCCGACGAAACGCCGCAGGTCGTACGACAGACGCTGATAGCCGGCCAGCCCATCCACGAAGAAGGTCTCGCCCGGGGCGTAGCTCGCGTACAGCGCCAGCGTGGTGGCGTCGCCCTCGGCGCGGCTGCCGTTGTCGCCGATGTCGCTGTCGTCGCGGCCGTAACCGATGCCGCCACCGAACGTGAAGGCCGGGCTGAAGCGATAGTCGAGGCCCGCGCTGACGCCATCGCTTTCGAAGTCGGCGCCCTCGCCGCCACCGCGGCCGTCCTGGTTGCCGGAGCGGATGACGCCGCCGATCCAGGTGCCGAGGCGCCCGCCGACGCTGCCGCGCTCATCTTCGTCAGCCGTTGGCATCGCGACAGCGTCGTTCGATGCCACCAGATTGCAGACATCGCCCGGCTTGCGCCCGATCGCATCGAGGCAGCGACGGCTCGCGGCGAAGCCCAGTCCGTTGCTGAAGCCGGCGCCATCGCGACCGCTACCGTGGAGGTTCTCCAACCGCTGCTGGAAGTTGCCGATCTGCGCACTGGCGAAGCGACGCGTGGCTTCCACCTGCGCATCGATCAGGCCGCGCACTTCGGCATCGCGCGACGGATCCGGTCGCGGTGCCACGTCTATCGTGACGGTGGCCGGCGCCGAAGTCGCGAACGCGTTGCTCAGCGTGAACTGCACGACCGCCTGCCCGGAGAAGCCCGTCACCGGCGTATAGGTCAGGCGATAGCTGCCGCCGACCGGCGCGATGGTGGCCGTGCCGGACGTCGCCGGCGTCAGCGACACCACGGTGGCCGCCGTGAAGGGACCGCCACTGGCGCCCTGAGTGAGATCCACCGTTACCGACAACCCGCCCATGACGCTTGTCGTCTGTGCCGCCGCGACGGGCATCGGGTTGATGGTGATCGTCACCGTTGCCGGCGCCGAGGTGCCGCCGGGGCCGATCGCCTGATAGGTGAACGTATCGTTCCCGGAATAGCCGGCGCTGGCGGTGTAGACGATGTTCAAGCCGCTGACCGTGGCGGTTCCGTGCGCGGGTGCAGTGGCGACGGCGATCGAGGTAATGACGCCGGTGTCGTTCGTCGTCACCGCCACGGTGGCGGGAGTCGCGCCCAGCGTCGTGGCCGCATCATTGACCGCGACGGGCACGGATTCCGCAATGGTCACGGTGTAGCCCTGCGTGCCGCTGAAGCCGAGCGTATCGGTGGCGCTAACGCTGAAGGTGTAACTGCCGGCCGTCGTCGGCGTACCGCTGAATGCACCGCTGGAGGACAGGCCGATGCCGACCGGCAGACTGCCTGACACCAGCGCGTAGCTGTAGGGCGATGTACCGCCGGATGCGGTCAACGTCTGCGCATAGGCGATACCACGCACGCCATTGGGCAAGGTCGACGGCGAGAGGGTGATCGTCGGTGCGGCGATCACCACCGAATAGGCCTGATCGCCGGTGAAGCCATTCGCATCGGTCGCGCGCACCGTGAAGTTGAATGTGCCCGCCGTGATCGGCGTACCGGAGAACACCCCCGCGCTGCTGAAGCTCATGCCTACGGGCAACGAACCGGAGACCAGACTGAAGCTGTAAGGCGCCGCACCGCCACCGCCGGTGAAGGTCTGGCTGTAGGCGACGCCCGCGGTGCCATTCGGCAACGATGCCGGCGACACCGTGATCGTCGGAGCGGCGATCACCACCGAATAGGCCTGATCGCCGGTGAAGCCGTTCGCATCGGTCGCGCGCACGGTGAAGTTGAATGTGCCCGCAGTGATCGGCGTACCGGAGAACACCCCCGCGCTGCTGAAGCTCATGCCTACGGGTAACGAACCGGAGACCAGACTGAAACTGTAAGGCGCCGCACCGCCGCTGCCGGTAAAGGTCTGGCTGTAGGCAACGCCCGCCGTGCCATTCGGCAACGATGCCGGCGCCACCGTGATCGTCGGAGCGGCGATCACCACCGAATAGGCCTGATCGCCGGTGAAGCCGTTCGCATCGGTCGCGCGCACGGTGAAGTTGAATGTGCCCGCAGTGATCGGCGTGCCCGAGAACACGCCGGCACTGCTCAGGCTCATGCCCACCGGCAGCGCACCGGACACCAAGCTGAAGGTATACGGCGAGGTTCCGCCGCTCCCGCTCAAGGTCTGGCTGTAGGCGGCGCCGGCAACTCCATTGGGCAACGTCGACGGCGACACCACGATCGTCGGCGCGCTTACGGTGATGCTGACCGTGGCCGGCGCCGAGGTTCCGCCGAGATTGCTGGCGGTGTAGGTGAAGCTGTCCGAACCGGAATAGCCCACGTTGGGCTGGTAGGTGATGCTGGTGCCGCTGGCGATCGCGGTGCCGTTGGCGGGCGCGGTGCCGATCGCCACCGACGTGGGTACGCCACCGGTGATGTTGAGCGTGATCGGATTGGCGCCGCTGTTGAAAGCCACCGTCGCCGACACCGCATTCGCGACCGGTACCGGCGGACCGGTCACCGTGATGGTGACGGTCGCCGGCGCCGAGGTACCGCCGGAATTGGTAGCGGTATAGGTGAAGCTGTCGGACCCGACGAAACCGGTATTCGGCTGATACGTGATGCTGGTGCCGGAGGCGATCGCCGTGCCGTTGCTGGCGGCCGTGGCCACCGCTACCGACGTCGGCACACTGCCGGTGATGTTGAGCGTGATCGGATTGGCGCCGCTGTTGAAGGCCACCGTTGCAGACACGGGATTCGCGGTCGGCGGCGCCTGCGGTGCGACGACGAGCGAGTAGGCGCGGCTGCCGGTGTACGGCCCGGTGCCGGTGCTGCTGTCGGTTGCGGTCACGGTGAAGTTGAACGTGCCGTTCGCGGTAGGCGTGCCCGACAACGTGCCTGCACTGCTCAGGACCAAGCCCGCGGGTAACGCCCCTGCGGTGATCGCGAAAGAGTGCGGCGATGTCCCGCCACTGGCCGTGATCGTCTGGCTATAGGCCGAAGCCTCGGTGGCACCGGGCAACGTGGTCGGCGACACGCTGATCGTGGGCGCGTTGACCGTCAGCGAATAGGCGCGGCTGCCGGTGTACGGCCCCGTGCCGGTGCTGCTGTCCGTCGCGGTCACGGTGAAGTTGAACGTACCGCCCGCCGTCGGTGTGCCGGAAAGCGCGCCACCGCTGCTCAGGGTCAAGCCCGCCGGGAGCGCGCCAGCCGTGATGGCAAACGTGTAAGTCGCCGTGCCGCCGCTCGCGGTGATGGTCTGGCTATAGGCGGAACCTGCGGTCGCGCTCGGCAGCGTCGTCGGCGACACGCTGACCGTGGGCGCGTTGACCGTCAGCGCGTAGGCGCGGCTGCCGCTGTGGGCCGCGCTATCGGTCGCGGTGATCGTGAAGTTGAAGCTGCCGCCCGCCGTCGGCGTGCCCGTGAGTGCGCCGGTGCTGGAAAGACTCAAACCCGCCGGCAATGCACCCGCTGTAACGGCGAAGGTAAACGGTGGCGTGGTGCCGCCGCTCGCGGTGAGCGTCTGGCTGTAGGCCGCGCCGACGGTTGCGTTGGGCAACGTGGTCGGGCTGACCGTGACCGGCGGCGGTGCAACGACGTTGAGGGTGAAGTTTTCCAGTTCGAAATAGCTGCCCGGCCCGGTGCTCGCATCGGTCACGCGAACGACGATCGGGAAGCTGGCGGGCGACACGCTGGTGGTGCCGCTGAGCACGCCGCTACCGGACAGCGTGATGCCGGCCGGTAGCGAACCGCTTTCGAGCAGGAACGTGTGCGGCGCGACACCGCCGCTCGGCGTCAACGTCTGCGAGAAGGCGACGCCCTGGAACGCCGATGCCGACGTCGGGCTGATCGACAGCGACGGGTTCTGCACCGTGCCGGTGTAGCCCTTGTCGGTTGAGGCGCCGAGCGAATCCAACGAGCGCACGCTGAAGGAATACGCGCCGCGCTGCGTGGGTGTCCCGGAGATCACGCCGGTCGACGACAGACTCAGGCCGGGCACCAGCGTGCCGCCGGACACCGTGTACGTATACGGCGCGGTGCCGCCGGTGGAAGAGAGCGTCTGCGAGAACGCCGCGCCTGCCGTCATCGCCGGCAGCGTCGCCGGCGACACCACGATCGCCGACGTCGGGGCGCTGATGGTGATGTTGAAGACGACGTCGTTGTTATCGTTGTCGAGGAAAGTAAAGGTATCGCTCGTCGCCGAATCGCCGTTGTGCACGTAGGTGACGAGTTGCACGCCGCCGCTGTTGGCGCCGATCGTCGCCGTGCCGTGCGCGGTGGTGAGCGGGCTGGTGCCGCTGAGGCCGCCGTCAAAGGGGCCGTCGCAGGTGCTGGCGTCGATCGACACCGAGCCGCCGTTGGCTACTGTCGCCGTCAACGGTGCCGGGCAGTAGGTCGATGTCGCGGCCGATGCGGCCGATGACCACATCGCCCCCAGGCACAGCAGCGCGAACGCGAAATTCTTCAGCAGGCCATGGCGGCGGCCCGACACGCAATTCCGAATGGAATCCGGCATATCCCTTGCTCCCCTAGCGGTCCATCATGGCGCAACAGGTGCAGTGGCACCCGCAATACTCACGTACTGTCGCGCTGAAACCGGCCAAGGAGGCCGGTCCATCCCCTTCCTTCGGCCGCATTGAAGCAGGGTCCGGGGCGCGACGGAAGTGCCCGCCGGGTCACGGCCCTTGTGGCGGTCACAGCGGGCGGTCAGAGTAGGCCCCGCGACGCATGAGGCGTCGCGTCCACATACGGGGGAAAGGCAATGAGTGACTATTTCCTCGGTCAGATCATGATGACCGGCTTCAACTTCGCTCCAAAGTATTTTGCGCAGTGCAACGGACAATTGCTGCCGATACAACAGAACCAGGCCCTGTTTTCGCTGTTGGGCACGCAGTACGGCGGTAACGGCACGACCAACTTCGCGCTACCCGATCTGCGCAGCCGCACGCCGATCGGCTACGGCAATTCGGTGGACTCGGGATGGCAACCGACGCCGGTGCAGATCGGCGAGGTGGGCGGTAGCGAGAATGTCACGCTGCTGACAACCAACCTGCCCGCGCACGTGCATTCGGTGAACGCGTCCACCACTGCCGGCGACAACCGCATCCCGGTCGGGCGCGTGTATGCGACCAGCATCAACAACAGTCCGGCCGTCGCGATCTATGCGGCCTCTACCGGCGCCACCGTGGCGATGAATCCGGCAACGGTCGCCAACACGGGCGGCACCCAGCCGCATTCCAACCTGCAGCCCTACGAAGTCATCAACTTCTGCATCGCGCTGAACGGCATCTTCCCGTCGCGCAACTGACGCAAGCCATCCATCCAAACGACAGGGAGTCGTCGTTCGCGCATTTCGCGCCATCGCATCCGACTCCTGCATCACGGACTTCAGGAGCAACATCATGAGTGATCCTTTCCTCGGCGAAATCCGCATGTTCGGCTTTGGCCGCACGCCGGTGGGCTGGCAAGCCTGCGACGGCAGTCTGCTGTCGATTTCGCAGAACGACGCGCTGTTCTCTTTGCTGGGCACGATCTACGGCGGCGACGGCGTGAGCACCTTCGCAGTACCGGATCTGCGCGGGCGGCTGCCGATCCATCAGGGTCAGGGCCAGGGGCTGAGTCCCTACTTCATCGGCCAGGTCGCGGGCAGCGAGAACGTCACGCTCACGACCAACCAGATTCCTGCGCACTCGCACTCGCTGCAGGTGACCACCGCGGCTTCGACCGCGACCACGCCGGGCCCCGCGCTGCTGCCCGGCACCGTCAGCGGCGACACGTTCTACGTCAACACGATCGTCGGCAACACGGCGGCGGCGATGGAGTCCAACATGCTGGCCAACAGCGGCAACTCGCTGCCGCACGAGAACTGCATGCCGACCCTCACTGTGCAGTACTGCATCGCGACCGCCGGCATCTATCCGCCGCAGAGCTGACGCTCAGGCACCTTCATTGCGCATGCCGGCGGCTGCCGGGGTGCAACGACCTCATCGAGGATCCAGATCATGACCGAACCTTTCATTGGCGAGATCCAGCTGTTCGGATTCAACTTCAACCCACGCAATTGGGCTTTCTGCAATGGCGCGCTGTTGCCGATTCAGCAGAACACGGCGCTGTTTTCGTTGCTGGGCACGCAGTACGGCGGCAACGGGACGACGAATTTCCAGTTGCCCAACTTCGTCGGACGCGGCGGCTGCGAGCAGGGCAACGGGTCTGGATTGTCGCCGCGCACTATCGGCGAGTCCTTCGGCGTCGACTCGGTGACGCTGACGCAGGGCGAGATGCCCGCGCACAGCCACAACGTCAATGCTTATTCGCAAACGGCGAGTGGTAGCGGCACGGGTACGCCAGTGGCCAACGGTGGGCTGTCCTTTCTCGCGGCCAGCACTTCGTCGAAGACGTTCATCGCTTCGCCGGAGAACACGCAGTTGGCGCCCAACATGATCGGCCCGCAGGGCGGCGGTCTGCCGCATGCGAATCAGCAGCCGTATCTGGGCGTGAACTTCTGCATCGCGCTGCAGGGCATCTTCCCGTCGTTCGGCTAGCCGTGATGGGGGCGACGATTCCGCTGCCGCCTGGTCTGCCGGACTTTCCGGCAGCGGATCGTCACGTCGACACACCCGCGTCTCTACGGGAGCGCGGGTTGTGGCTGCGGCACGCGACATCGGCCGATCTGGTCTGGCTGCATCGCCTTTACGCGACGACACGCGCTGAGGAAATGGCGCAGGTGCCTTGGCCGGATACGTTGAAGCAGGCGTTTCTGGCCGATCAGTTCGGTCTGCAGCATCGGCATTACCTGAGCCATTACGACAACTGCGATTTCCTTGTGATTGAAGGCACGCAGGGGCCGCTGGGGCGTTATTACCTGCAGCGGGGGCCGCAGCATCATTTGGTGGTCGATATCAGTTTGTGGCCGCAGTCGCGTAACCAGGGTATCGGGCGGGCGCTCATCGAGGCCTCGCAGCAAGAGGCCTGGCGCGAGCGTTGCGAACTGCGCCTGCACGTGCTGACCACCAACCATGCGGCGAAGCGGCTATATCAGCGTTTGGGTTTCGTAGTGGTGGAGACGCAGGGCATACATCACCGCATGCAATGGAATCCCGTGTACGGCGCAAGCAACAGCCCGAAGTTGTGCCGGCAGGAGGGCGGCGCCGGCGGGTAGTCGTGACACGCCGTGAAGCCGTCCATGGAGGCTTGTCAGCGGCATCCATGCCATCACGGGCGGGCAGGCGGCACCGGTGGGTAGTCGCGACACGCCGTGAATCCATCCATGGAGGCTTGGTCAGCGGCATCCATGCCGCTGACAGTCGCGCCTACCCACCGGCACCGCCTGCCCCTCACACATCTCGGCGCATTGGCAAAAACCAAAAGCGAGAAGCGAGAAGCGCCAGCAAGGGCACTGCTCTTCTTCGAAGCGGTGACCTGAAAGCTCGCGCTTAGCGCTGCCCGCCGGGATGGGGGTGGCGGAGAGCGGACCATGGATGGTCCGCGGCCCGACTAAAGGCAGGACTGCCGTCCGGAGGGTCGCAGCCACCCCCATCCCGGCGGGTAGCGCGTCTCCCCGAAGAAGACAGCCGGGAACGCCCGGCAATCCGATCTCAGTTGAAGACGGCCTGATACAGGAACCCGCCCTTCTCCTGCGCGATCGGCACCAGGAAAATGCCCACCTCGCCGACGCGCGGATGGCGCATCACGTACGTCTGCTGCGGGAACAGGAAGGCGGAGGTGTTGCGGAACAGCAGCGAGAACGGCGGCCGCACCGGATTAGGCAGGCGGGTCTCCAGGGGCCGCGCTTCCACCAGCACGAAGGGCACGTCCATATCGCTCAGCGATGCGGAAAAGGTTTCGTTCACGCAGCCGGCGAAGTGTTGCAGGGTGAGCAATTCCATTTGTTCCTGGTCCTGATGACGGCGGCGGTGCCGCCCGGCTACGAGTCGAACGCGTACTGCGCTCGCCGGTTCAACAAGGTGCTTGTTCTACAGGTGCTTGAGCGTGTCGCGCAATCCGGCCACGCAACGGCGGCTGACTTCCAGCGGGTTCTTGCCGTGGCGCAGGATTGCCTGCACATGGCCATCAGGGCTGCGCTTGAGCTCGACGATCTCATGGCGGGCCACCAGGCAGTTGCGGTGGATGCGCACGAAGCGTTCGCCGAATTCCTCTTCCAGCGATTTCAGCGATTCCTCGATCAGGTCCTCGCCGCGCGCGTGGTGGACGATGACGTATTTCTCCTCGGCATGGAGGTAGTGCACGTCTTCGAGCGGGATCAGGCGCAGGCTGCCGCGCAACCGTGCGCATAGATGGGTGCGTCGCTGCGTCGGCGTGCTGCTGGAAGACGTGGACGACTGCACGCGGCCCGCGGCGAAGGTGCGCACGCGGTCGATCGCGGCGGCCAGGCGTTCGGCCCGCACCGGCTTGACCAGATAGTCGATGGCTTCCGCCTCGAACGCCGACAGGGCATGCGCGTCGTACGCCGTGCAGAACACGACGGCGGGACGCGGTTCGAATGCAGCGAGGTGGCGCGCGGCTTCCAGGCCGTCGATACCCGGCATGGCGATATCCAGCAGCACCAGGTCGGGATGATGGGTGGCGCAGGCGTGCAGGGCTTCGTGGCCATCGGCGGCGTCGGCAACGATCTCGACGCCCTTGATCTCGGCCAGCAGCCCTCGCAGCCGCTCGCGCGCAAGGGGCTCGTCGTCGGCGATGACTACTTTCATGCGCTCCTCTTGCTTCCCGTACCTTTGTCGGTCTCCGCCAGGTCGGCGGTGGGGACCGGCAACCTGAGGTCGACCTGATAGTAGCCCTCGTCCCACCCGGCGGTCATCCGGGCCCGTGGGCCGTAGGCGTAGCGCAGGCGCTGGGCGATGCTGAACTGTGCATGGCGATTGCCGTTGCGTGGCGGTTCGTTGCTGGCGTCCAGCGTGGGCAGGATGTCGCCTTCGCGCGGCGGCGGGGCCGGATTGCGAATGCAGACCGCGAGCTCGTCGCCGATCTGCGCCAGCTCCACTTCGATCTCGCCGCCTCCCGGCAGGCGTGAAATGCCGTGCAGTACCGCGTTCTCCAGCAACGGCTGCAATACCAGGCGCGGCATCGGCATGCGCCAGGGCAGCGGCTCGGCCATGCGCCAGGCGATGCGCAGGCGATGGCCCAGGCGCAACTGTTCGATGGCGAGATAGCGCTCGCACAGTTCGATTTCTTCGCGCAGGGCCGAGTCGGAGTCGCCGGCACCCAGCGCGGCGCGGAAGAGGTCGGACAGGTCGAGCACCGCGCGCTCGGCTACCACCGGGTCGCTGCGAACCAGGCCGGCGATGGTGTTCATGCTGTTGAAGAGGAAGTGCGGCTTGATTCGCGCCTGCAGGGCGTCGGCTTCGGCGCGCGCGCTGGCGCGGACTTGCGCCGCCCAGCCGTCGTTGACGTACAGGTAACGCAGTACCACGGCGACGATCAGCGTGGTCGTCGCCGCCGATCCCCACAGGAAGCGCGGCATCGACACGTGGTTCGGCACCAGGCCGTAACCCAGGCTAGCATCGATCACGTAGGCGATGGACGCGCCCAGCGCCGCGACGGTGCCGCTACCGAACAGCGCCACGGCCGTGCCGACTGGTTGCGATAGTTTCGAGATCCACTGCCGCGACACGCACAGCAGTACCGCGGCGGTCAGCGCGAGCCACAGGGAGAAGCCGCTGCCGGTAATGAAGCGTTCCAGATCCCAATGCGCGCCGCCCGGTGCCAGCGCCAGCACTACGACCACGAGTTCGGCCATGCCCAGCATCACTGCGAGACGCGGCAGCCGGCACAGGTCCGGCAGCCATGGTTCGCGCGGGTCGCGGGCCGCCATGGTGGGCTAGACGCCGGTGCCTGCTGCCTGGAAGCGCTGTGCCATCCAGGTGCCCAGGTCGCGGATTTCCTCCGCGCAGACCTGATGCGCCATCGGGTAGGCATGCCAGTCGACGGCGAAACCGAGTTCGCGCAGCTTGCGTGCGCTGAAATCGCCGCCGGCATAGGGCACCACCGGATCGAACTGGCCGTGCGCCATGAATAGCGGCTGCGAGGTTGCCTCCGGCGTGGTTTCGCGCGCGAGGCGCTCGGGCATAGGAAGGTAGGTCGACAGTGCGATCACGCCCGCCACTGGCTGGGTGCGTCGCAACGCGGTCGCCAATGCGATCGCGCCGCCTTGGGAAAAGCCGGCCAGCAACAGGCGCGAGGCGGGGATGCCGCGTGCGGCTTCGCGTGCGATCAGTGCTTCGGTTTGGGTCACGGATTCGTCCACGCCGGTTTCGTCGGCGCGGTTGGCCAGGTTCATGTCGCGGATGTCGTACCAGGCGCGCATGCGCACGCCGTTGTTGATCGTGACAGGGCGAACCGGTGCATGCGGGAAGACGAAGCGCAACGCGGGCCAGTCCTTGCGCACGAGCTCGGGCACGATGGGGGCGAAGTCGTGGCCGTCGGCGCCCAGGCCGTGCAGCCACAGCACGCTCCATTGCGGTTCGGGGCCGGTTTCGTGTTCGACGGTTTCGAGCAGGGTGGCGGAATCGTTCATGTTCGGCATTGTGAGCAATGAGTGGCTGCCTTGTCGAAAACCGTGGCCACATATCTAAACCTCCTCGCCCCGCTTGCGGGGAGATGGACAGCTTCGCGCAGCGAAGCAGGGTGAGGGGACGTGCTGTCGGCGGTAGCGATCTCGGCGCGGGCAGTCGGCGCCAGTGGGCAGGCGCGACATGCCGTGAATCCGTCCATGGAGGCTCGGTCGGCGGCATCCATGCCGCCGACGGTCGCGCCTACCCACTGGCACCGCCTGCCCTCCCACACATCTCGGACGCGTTGAAAGCGAAGCAAAGCTTTTGCCGAAGCGGCGCTCCGCACGCTCGCGATAAGCGCTGCCCGGCGCGATGGGGGTGCGGAGAGCGGACCAGGATGGTCCGCGGCCCCGACTAAAGGCAGGGATGCCGTCCGGAGGGGCGGAGCACCCCCATCGCGTCGGGTAGCGCGTCCCACAGAAGCCGGCTGCACTTAAGTCAGGGAGGTTCAAATGGCAGTCTCACCAGCTGAGACCGCCCCGCCCCAAGCTGCCGCGATGCAAGGCCAGATACGCCTTAATTTCGCTCGCACTGTTCAGGCCCCGCCGGCTCCGCGGCGGGATAATGACGCCGTGTCGCCTCCCACCTCCCCCCTGGCCGGCTTCCACCCCGCGGTCGCCGCGTGGTTCGAGCACGCCTTCCCTGGTCCCACCGAGGCGCAGGCGCTTGCGTGGCCGGCGATCCGGTCCGGTCGCAACACACTCGTGGCCGCGCCGACGGGCTCGGGCAAGACGCTCACCGCCTTCCTTTCCGCCATCGACGCCCTGGTGCGCGAAGGCCTGGCCCAGGGTCTGTCGAACGAAACCCACGTCGTCTACGTCTCGCCGCTGAAGGCGCTGTCCAACGACATCCACCTCAACCTGGAAGCGCCGCTGGAAGGCATTCGCGAGGAACTCGCGCGGCAAGGCCTGCCCGACGTAGAGATTCGCACCGCCGTGCGCACCGGCGACACGCCGCAGGGCGAGCGCGCGCAGTTGCGCAAGAAGCCGCCGCACATCCTCGTCACCACGCCCGAATCGCTGTACGTGCTGTTGGGTTCCGAATCCGGCCGCACGATGCTGGCGACCACGCGCACCGTCATCGTCGACGAAATCCACGCCGTCGCCGCGAGCAAGCGCGGCAGCCATCTCGCGCTGTCGCTGGAACGGCTGGAAGCGCTCTGCGGCCGCCGCCTGACCCGCATCGGCCTCTCCGCCACGCAGAAGCCCATCGATGAAGTCGCCCGCTTCCTCGTCGGCGGTGGCTACGTTGATGCCGACGGCACGCCCGATTGCGAGATCGTCGACATCGGCTACACCAAGCAGCGCGACCTCGCCCTCGAAGTGCCGCCCACGCCCCTGCAGGCGGTGATGTCGAACGACCAATGGGAGCAGGTCTACGGCCGCATCGCCGAACTGGTCGAGCAGCATTCGACCACGCTGGTCTTCGTCAACACCCGGCGCATGGCCGAGCGCGCCGCGCGCCACCTCGGCGAGCGCCTGGGCAAGGAGCACGTCGCCGCGCATCACGGCAGCCTCGCCAAGGAATTGCGCCTGGACGCCGAGCAACGCCTCAAGAGCGGCCAGCTGAAGGTGCTGGTCGCTACCGCATCGCTGGAACTGGGCATCGACATCGGCGACGTCGATCTGGTTTGCCAGCTCGGCTCGCCGCGCGCGATCGCCGCGTTCCTGCAGCGCGTGGGTCGCTCCGGCCACCATGTCGGCGGCGTGCCCAAGGGACGGCTGTTTCCGTCCTCGCGCGATGACCTGGCCGAGTGCGCGGCGCTGCTCGACTGCGTGCGCCGCGGCGAACTCGATGCGCTGATCATGCCGCCCGCGCCGCTGGATGTATTGGCGCAGCAGATCGTCGCCGAAGTGGCCGCGCGAGAGTGGGAAGAAGACGCGCTGTACGACTGGTTCCGCCGCGCCTGGCCGTACGCACAGCTGCAGCGCAAGGACTTCGATGCGGTGGTGAGAATGCTGTCGGACGGCTTCACCACCCGCCGCGGCACGCGCGCCGGCTACCTGCACCGCGATGCCGTGCACAAGCGCCTGCGCGGCCGCGCTGGCGGACGCATGACCGCGGTGATGTCCGGCGGCACGATTCCCGATACCGCCGACTACAACGTCATCCTCGAGCCGCAGTCGCAGAACATCGGCACGATCAACGAAGATTTCGCCATCGAGAGTATCGCCGGCGACATCTTCCAGCTCGGCAACGCCAGCTACCGCATCCTCCGCGTCGAGCCGGGCCGCGTGCGCGTGGAAGACGCGCAAGGCATGCCCCCGAGCATTCCGTTCTGGCTGGGCGAAGCGCCGGGCCGCACCGCCGAGCTGTCGCAGGGCGTGTCGCGGCTGCGCGCGGAAATGGCCGCGCGCTTCAACTTCGCCAATCCTGACAACGAAGCCGCGCAAGTCGCCGACGTGGTCACCGGCCCGGGCGCGACGGCGAAGGCCGCACGCTGGCTGGTGGACGAAGTCGGCCTCACTCCGGAAGCCGCGCTGCAACTCGCCGATTACCTCGGCCGCCAGTACGCCGCCTACGGCGCGCTGCCGACCCAGGACACCATCGCGCTGGAGCGCTTCTTCGACGAATCCGGCGGCACCCAGCTCATCATCCATTCGCCCTACGGCAGCCGCCTCAACCGCGCTTGGGGCCTGGCCCTGCGCAAGCGCTTCTGCCGCAAGTTCAACTTCGAACTGCAGGCCGCGGCGACCGAAGACGCGATCGTGCTGTCGCTGTCGACCAGCCACAGCTTCCCGCTGATCGAAGTCGCCAACTACCTGCACTCCTCGTCGGCCGAGCACATCCTGATCCAGGCATTGCTCGATGCCCCCTTGTTCGGCGTGCGCTGGCGCTGGAACGCGACCACAGCGCTCGCACTGCCGCGCTTCGTCGGCGGCAAGAAGGTCGCGCCGCAACTGCAGCGGATGAAATCGGAAGACCTGCTGGCGACCGTCTTCCCCGACCAGGTCGCCTGCCTGGAAAATATCGTCGGCGAGCGCGAGATCCCCGACCATCCGCTGGTCGCGCAGACGCTCGACGACTGCCTGCACGAGGCGATGGATACCGAGGGCTGGCTGCACTTGCTGCGGCGGATGGAAAGCGGCGAAGTGAAAGTGGTGGCGCGCGACCTCACCGCGCCGTCGCCGTTCGCCGCCGAGGCCTTGAATGCACGGCCGTACGCCTTCCTTGACGACGCACCGCTGGAAGAACGCCGCACCCAGGCGGTGATGGCGCGCCGCTACGCCGATGCCGACAGCGCGGACGATCTGGGCCGCCTCGATCCAGGTGCGATCGAGGAAGTACGCGAGCAAGCCTGGCCGCAGGTGCGCAACACCGACGAGATGCACGATGCGCTGATGGGCCTGGGTTGCGTCACCGACGACGAGGCGGAGGCCAACGGTTGGACGGAGTGGCTGCGCAAATTGGCGAACGAGCATCGTGCGACACGCTTGAGTCCTTCCAAGGAAGACAAGCTCTGGTTCGCCGCCGAACGATTGCCGCAAGCCGATGCGATACACCCCGGCGCCACGCGCGAACCCGCGATCGAAGCTCCCGCCGAATTCGCCGAACAGACCTGGGCACGCGAAGACGCCCTGGTCGAGTTGCTGCGCTCGCGCCTGACCGGCTTGGGCCCGACGCCTGCGGCCGCGCTGGCCGCCGCACTCGCCGTCGCGCAATCCGATATCGACTTCGCCTTGCTCAAGCTGGAAACCGAAGGCTATGTGATGCGCGGCCGCTTCTCGCCGCACGCGATCGAAGAGGAATGGTGCGAACGCCACCTACTCGCGCGCATCCACCGCTACACCATCGGCAAGTTGCGCCGCGAAATCGAGCCGGTCGAGCCTCGCGACTTCATGCGTTTCCTGTTCGATTGGCAGCGCGTGTCGAAGTCGGCGCGGGTCAGCGGGCCCGAAGCCTTGGCCGGTGTGTTGGCGCAACTGGAAGGCTTCGAGGCCCCGGCCGCGGCCTGGGAAGGCGAACTGCTGCCGGCACGCGTCAGCGATTATTCGATCTCCTGGCTGGACGACTTGTGCACGGCCGGCCGCGTCGCCTGGACGCGCCTGCGCGGTGCGACGTCCGAAGCCAACGGCAACGGTCGTACGGCACCCGTGCGCGCGACGCCGGTGGTGCTGGTGCCCCGCCGCCACCTCGCCTTTTGGACGCCGCTCACCGCCAGTTCGCTGGACGAGGGTCCGGCGCTGTCCTCGCGCGCGCAGCGCGTGGCCGACTACCTGCGCGATCACGGCGCTTCCTTCTTCGACGAACTCGTCACCGGCGCGCATCTGCTGCATACGGAACTGGAAGACGCGCTGGCCGAACTGGTCGCGCGCGGCCGCGTCACTTGCGACAGCTACGCGGGCCTGCGCGCACTGCTGGTCCCGCAGTCGAAGCGGCCCGCGGCGTTCGGCCGTCGGGGCCGCCGCACCGCACTGCTCGGCATCGAGGATGCCGGGCGCTGGACGCTGACGCGGCGCGCGGTTCGCCCTGCAAACGAGGGGAGCAAGAACGGCAAGACCGAGAGCAGGTCCGACCCCGAAGGCATCGAGCACATCGCCCGCACCCTGCTGCGCCGCTACGGCGTAGTGAGCTGGCGCGTACTCGAACGCGAGGCGCCCTGGCTACCGCCCTGGCGCGAGCTGCTGCGCGTCTACCATCGTCTCGAAGCGCGTGGCGAAATCCGCGGCGGCCGCTTCATCGCCGGCCTGTCCGGCGAGCAGTTCTGTCTCCCCGAAGCGATCGCTGCGCTGCGCCAGGTGCGCAAACGCGCGCTCGATGGCGAATGGCTCGCTCTGTCCGCGCTCGATCCGCTCAATCTCGTCGGCACGGTCGTTGCGGGCGCCAAGGTGCCGCGCCAGCTCGGCGCACGTGTGCTTTGGCGCGACGGCCTGCCGGTGGCGACCTTGGTTGCCGGCGAAGTCGCCTGGCTCACCGAGCTGCCTGCCGCCGAGCAACGCGGCGCGCACAAAGTATTGATGCGCGAACCGGATATGTATTCGGCCGGCCTGGATCTGTCGGCGGATATCCGCGCCTGGATCGACGAGCGAGTGGATGCAATCGCGGCCGGCCCACAGCGGCCGGAGGTTTGATTCCGCGTTAATCCGACGTGATGGACAGATGAGCGAATCCTGCCATCCCGATAGCAACGCCTCATGCAGCCTTTTTCGATTGACCCGCCATGGACATTGCAATGGACATCGAATCCGTAGCCCACCGCTTGGTCGAGTTGTGCCGCACCGGACAGTACGAACAGGCGCAGCGCGAACTGTATGCACAAGACGCCATCAGCGTCGAACCGCCGTGGGCACCGCCGGGGTCGCTCGGCAATGCCAAGGGCCTGCCGGCCATCTTCGAGAAGAGCCGCAAGTTCGCAGAGGGCGTCGAGGCGGTCCACAGCGCCGGCTGCAGCGATCCGGTGATCGCGGGCGACTGGTTCAGCGTCGCGATGACCCTGGATGCGACCTTCAAGGGTATGGGCCGCTCACAGATCTCCGAAATCTGTGTGTATCGCGTCCGCGACGGCAAGATCGTACACGAGCAGTTCTTCTACGGCATGGAAACGTAAGCCCGTCGAGTCACTCCAGGCGGAAGCGACTCAGATCGATCGAGACCATCAGCAGATCGCGCACCGGATGCAGATCGGGACCGCGTAGATAGACTCGGCGCCGGCTCGGAAATTTCAGTCCATCCACGTCGACGATATCGTGGACGTATTGCGTCGCGCCGAAGCCACCGGCGACGTCGACCTGGTAGTCATGCCTGCGCAGCAGGAAGTCGGGACCGAAGTAGAAGTCCTGCTGCTTACTGTGGCTGGCGATGTGGTCTGGAAAGCTCATGCGCAGGCCGCGCCATGTTTCGTCGCCCTCTTTCCAAGGGTCGATCTCTTCGGCCTCGAAACCCGGCATGGCCAGAGAGAAGGGCGCGGACAGATAGGTCCACATCGCGTATCCACTGAAGTAGGCGCGGTGAAGCGGATCCCATGGCGTGGTCATGCTGTGCCCTTCGAATGCGCCTCTCGGGTCCAGGCGTTCCCGGACCAGCTCGCCGTCGACGGTTTCGATGGCAATGCGATCGGCCGTGAAGGCGGTTCGCCACTCCGGCCTTCCAAAGGGGGCGACCGAAGCACGCTCCTCATGGAGGGATACCCGGACCGTCCGGGGCGTCGGATCCTGGAGCAGTCCCTTAAGGGGCCAGAATCCGCCGCCAGTAACGATCGTGGCGGAAAGGGCGTCATGCCGCTTCCAGCGAGTCAGCCCGCCATGGGCATCGATGGCATTGGCCAGGAGGGCATTCATTGCGCGCCCCCGATGATCCGGATTGCAGGGACGCGCAGCTGCCTGTTGTCGATGTGCGTGCTGTCGATGTGCGTGTTGTCGATGTTCATGAGGCTTCCTCGGGGAGTGGCGGCAAGTACGCTCGTTCGGCGAGCGGCCTGCGATTCGAAGCTACTCGCGTCGATGGAGTGCAAAAAGACCGCATGGCGAAGCACAGTCTTCCACGCGGTGGAAGAATGGGTCGCTGCCAAAATCGAGTCTTTGTATCGGTCTGTATCCGGCGCCTCTGCCGCCACACTTGCAGACAAAAACGCCACGGCTAGACACAAGCGCGATACCCCACACCGGCGGAATGCCGCCTCGAGGAAATGCGCATGTCGCGCCTTCCCGACCCTTCCCCACCGGAGCTACATCCATGTCACGCAATACCCGCAACTCCACCGTCGCCGCGCTCGGCGTCGCCCTCACCGGCCTGGTCTTCGCCGGTTCCTCGTTCGCCATGCAGCCGCTAGCCCAGGGCTACGCGGTGGCCACTGCCAAGGTCGCGCCGGAAGGCAAGTGCGGCGAAGGCAAGTGTGGCGACGCGAAGTTCAATGCCATCGACACCGACAACGACGCGCGCGTTTCGCTCGCCGAGTTCCTCGTCGTCGCGCCGGGCCAGAACGCCCTGTTCGACACGAAGGATACGAACCACGACGGTTACATCTCGGAGCTCGAGTCGTACAAGTCGATCAAGGGCATCTATGAGTCCAACGGCCGCAAGGTGCCTGCAGGTCTCTTCGCGAAGCACCCGAGCAAGTAAGGCTCTGCGAGGCCCCAATGCCCCCCGGCAGCGGGGCCTCGTTTCGCGCGGCGCGGGCTTGTCATAGCCCCGGGCCCTGCACTGCGGCAGAATCCCCGGACCTCCCGATGGCGCTTCCCCCATGCGCATCCTCCGTTTTCTGCTTCTGAGCGCGCTGCTGCTCTGCGGCCCGCTGCACGCTGCCGGATCCGCTGAAGCGCCTGTCCGCGTCTTCGCCGCCGCCAGCCTGACCGATGCGCTCAACGAGGTCGCCGCGCACTGGCGCCGCGCCGGCCATCCGCAACCCAGCCTCGCCTTCGGCGCGTCGTCGACGCTCGCCAAGCAGGTCGAAGCGGGCGCGCCGGCCGATGTGTTCGCATCGGCCGACTTGAAGTGGATGGACTACCTGGATCAGCGCGGCCGCATCGACACCGCTTCGCGCACCAACCTGCTCGGCAACACGCTGGTGCTGATCGCGCCGAAGGACAAGCCATTCCAGGCGCGCATGCAGCCGGGCTTCGCCATCGCCAATGCGTTCCGGGGCCGGTTGTGCACCGGCGAACCCGGTGTCGTGCCGGTCGGCATCTATGCGAAGGAAGCGCTGGAAAAACTGGGTTGGTGGCAGCCGTTGCAGGGCCGCATCGTCGGCACGGACGACGTGCGCACGGCCCTGGCCTTCGTCGAACGCGGCGAATGCGGCGCCGGCATTGTCTATGCGACCGACGCGCGCATGAGCGGCGCGGTCGTCACCGTGGCGGCGTTTCCAGCGCAGACGCATGCACCGATCGTTTACCCCTTCGCCGCAGTGAAGAATGCACGACCCGAGACGCTCGCCTTCCTGCGCTTTCTGCGCACCTCGCAGGCCGCGGCGATCTTCAGTCGCCACGGCTTCACGGTGCTGAAGCCTTGATATGACGGCCTGGCTGTCGGCGGAGGAAACGCAGGCGCTCTGGCTCTCCGCCAGGGTTGCGCTGTGCGCCGCCGTCGTCTGCCTGCCGCCCGCCATCGCCCTGGCCTGGTGGCTCGAACGCCGCCGCTTTCCCGGCCGTTTCCTCGTCGACGCGCTGGTGCAGTTGCCGATGGTGTTGCCGCCGGTGGTGCCGGGCTATTTGCTGCTCTTGCTGCTGGGCACGCAGGGGCCGCTCGGGCACTGGCTCGAAAGCACGTTCGGCATCGTCGTCGCCTTCAACTGGAAGGGCGCGGTGCTGGCTTCCGCGGTGATGGCATTCCCGTTGATGGTGCAGCCGATCCGGCTGGCTTTCCGCCTCATCGATGCGCGGCTCGAATACGCGGCGGCGACGCTCGGCGCGCGGCCGTGGCGCGTGTTCGCGACGATCTCGCTGCCGCTGGCGGCGCCCGGACTGATTGCCGGCTGCGTGCTGTGCTTCTCGCGCAGCCTGGGCGAATTCGGCGCGACCATGGCCTTCGTCGGCAACATTCCCGGCGAAACGCGCACCTTGCCGCTGGCGATCTATTCGCTGACCCACGTTCCCAACGGCGAAGCCGGCGCGCTGCGTCTGGCGCTGTTGTCGATCGCGCTGGCGATCGCGGCCTTGCTGGTGAGCCACTGGATCAGCGCACGCGCCGAACGCCGCCTGGGCTTCAGCGACCACCGGGGCGCGCATGCTGAACTTTGATCTGGCCTATGCGCGCGGCAGCTTTCGCCTGCAAGCGCAGGCGCGCCTCGAAGGCGGCGTGACCGGCATCTGCGGGCCGTCCGGTTCGGGCAAGAGCACGTTGCTGTTGTTGCTCGCGGGCCTGTTGAAGCCGCAATCGGGCACGTTGCGGATCGGCGATGAAGTCCTGGTAGACCGTGCGCAGCGCGTCTTCGTGCCGGCGTGGCAGCGGCACTTCGGCCTGGTGTTCCAGGACGGCCAGTTGTTCCCGCACCTGAGCGTGCGCGAGAACCTGCTGTACGGATACGAGCGCCTGGCGCCCGCGCGGCGCCTGTTCGACCTCGACACGGTGCTGCAACTGCTGGAAATCGGGCATCTGCTGGCGCGGCGTCCGGCGCTGCTGTCCGGCGGCGAACGCCAACGCGTGGCGCTGGGCCGCGCCCTGCTCTTTTCCCCGCGCCTGCTACTGCTCGATGAGCCGCTGTCGTCGCTGGACGAGCGCCTGAAGCAGCAGATCCTGCCCTTCCTCAAGCGCGTGAAGGACGAAACCCGCATCCCGATGCTGTATGTCACCCATGCGCGCGCCGAGGTCGAATTCCTTGCCGATCGCGTGCTGACGATGGATAGCGGGTGGTTGGGACCAGCACATCGGGCTGATCCCTTCGCCTGATTGCGGGATAATTGAGCCTTTCCCCAGCCCGCAGCGCCCCTGCCGCGCTGCCCGCTACGCCTCAGGCCCATCATGAACAGCCAGTACCGCAAGCCGCTCCCCGGCACCCAGCTCGATTATTTCGACGCGCGCGCCGCGATCGAAGCCCTGTCTCCCGGCGCCTGGGACACGCTGCCCTATACCTCGCGCGTGCATGCGGAGAATCTGGTGCGACGCGCCGAACCGGCGATGCTTGATGCCTACCTGACGCAGCTGATCGAACGCCGCCGCGATCTCGACTTCCCCTGGTTCCCCGCGCGCGTGGTGTGTCACGACATCCTGGGCCAGACCGCCCTGGTCGACCTGGCCGGCCTGCGCGACGCCATCGCCGAACGCGGCGGCGACCCGGCGCAGATCAATCCGGTGGTGCCGACGCAGCTGATCGTCGATCACTCGCTCGCGGTGGAAGCGCCCGGCTTCGACAAGGACGCGTTCGCCAAGAACCGCGCGATCGAGGACCGCCGCAACGAGGACCGCTTCCACTTCATCGAGTGGACGAAGAAGGCGTTCAAGAACGTCGACGTGATCCCGCCGGGCAACGGGATCATGCACCAGATCAATCTGGAGAAGATGTCGCCGGTGATCCATAACGATCATGGCGTCGCTTATCCCGACACCTGCGTCGGCACCGACAGCCACACGCCGCACGTGGATGCGCTGGGCGTGATCGCGATCGGCGTCGGCGGCCTGGAAGCCGAGAGCGTGATGCTCGGCCGCGCCTCGTGGATGCGCCTGCCCGACATCATCGGCGTCGAGCTGACCGGCAAGCCGCAACCGGGCATCACCGCCACCGACGTCGTCCTCGCCCTGACCGAATTCCTGCGCCAGGCCAAGGTCGTCGGCGCGTACCTGGAATTCCGCGGCGAAGGCGCGGCTGCATTGACGCTGGGCGATCGCGCGACGATTTCCAACATGGCGCCCGAATACGGCGCCACCGCGGCGATGTTCTTCATCGACGACAAGACCATCGACTACCTGCGCCTCACCGGCCGCGACGACGAACAGGTCCGACTGGTGGAGCTGTATGCGAAGCACACCGGCCTGTGGGCCGATGCGCTCAAGCACGCGCAGTACGAGCGCACGCTGACCTTCGATCTGTCGACGGTCGTGCGCAACATGGCCGGCCCGTCCAATCCGCACAAGCGGCTGCCGACCTCGGCGTTGGCGGAGCGCGGCATCGCCGGCAATCTCGACGCCGCGCGCACGCAGGAAGCCGCGGGCCTGATGCCCGACGGCGCGGTCATCATCGCCGCGATCACCAGCTGCACCAACACCAGCAACCCGCGCAACGTGATCGCCGCCGGCCTGATCGCGCGCAATGCGAATGCGCGCGGCCTGACCCGCAAGCCGTGGGTGAAGACCTCGCTCGCGCCCGGCTCCAAGGCTGTGCAGTTGTATCTGGAGGAAGCCAAGCTGCTGCCGGAACTGGAACAGCTCGGCTTCGGCATCGTCGCCTTCGCCTGCACCACCTGCAACGGCATGAGCGGCGCGCTGGATCCGCAGATCCAGAAGGAAGTGATCGAGCGCGACCTGTACGCCACCGCCGTGCTGTCGGGCAATCGCAACTTCGATGGCCGCATCCATCCGTATGCGAAGCAGGCCTTCCTCGCTTCGCCGCCGCTGGTGGTGGCCTACGCCATCGCCGGCACCGTGCGCTTCGATATCGAGAAGGACGCACTCGGCTTCGATGCGAACGGCAACGCAATCACGCTCAAGGACATCTGGCCCAGCGACGAGGAGATCGATGCCATCGTCGCGCAGTCGGTGAAGCCGGAGCACTTCCGCCGCGTGTACGACCCGATGTTCAAGTTCAGCGTCGAGCACGGCCAGAAGATCAGCCCGCTGTACGACTGGCGGCCGATGTCCACCTACATCCGCCGTCCGCCGTACTGGGAAGGCGCGCTCGCCGGCGAACGCTCACTCGCGGGCATGCGTCCGCTCGCGGTGCTCGGCGACAACATCACCACTGATCACCTCTCGCCGTCGAACGCGATCCTGCTCGACAGCGCCGCCGGCGAATACCTGGCGAAGATGGGCCTGCCGGAAGAGGACTTCAATTCCTACGCCACGCACCGCGGCGATCACCTCACCGCGCAGCGTGCGACCTTCGCCAATCCCAAGCTGCTCAATGAGATGGTGCGAAATGCCGACGGCGGCGTGAAGCAGGGTTCGCTGGCGCGCGTAGAACCGGAGGGTCAGGTCACGCGCATGTGGGAGGCGATCGAAACCTACATGGAACGCAGCCAACCGCTGATCATCATCGCCGGCGCCGATTACGGCCAGGGCTCCTCGCGCGACTGGGCGGCGAAGGGCGTGCGCCTGGCAGGCGTGGAAGCGATCGTGGCCGAAGGCTTCGAGCGTATCCACCGCACGAATCTTATCGGCATGGGCGTGCTGCCGCTGGAATTCCTGCCCGGCACCGATCGCAACACGCTCGGCATCGACGGCACCGAAACCTTCGACGTGCTCGGCGAACGCCGGCCGCGCGCGACGCTGACGCTGGTGATCCATCGCCGCAACGGCGAGCGCGTTGAAGTGCAGGTGCTGTGCCGCCTGGATACCGCCGAGGAAGTGTCGATCTACGACGCCGGTGGCGTGCTGCAGCGCTTCGCCAATGATTTCCTGGAGTCGGCGCAGGCGGCGTGATTCGATCGTCCTATCTCTAACCGCAAGGAGCAACGACATGCCCGGAACCGTCACTCTGCACCGCGTCATCAAAGCGCCTGCCGACCGCATCTATCGCGCCTTCCTCGATCCGGACGCGATGGCGAAGTGGCTGCCGCCGCACGGCTTCACCGGCAAGGTGCATTCGATGGATGCGCGCGTCGGCGGCAGCTACCGCATGTCGTTCACCAACTTCGGCACCGGCAGCAGCCATTCCTTCGGCGGCACCTACCTCGAACTCGTGCCGAACGAGAAGCTGCGCTACAACGACCGCTTCGACGACCCGAACTTGCCGGGCCAAATGGAAGTGACGGTGTCGCTAAAGCCAGTGATGACTGGCACCGAGCTGCACGTCGTCCAGCAGGGCATTCCCGACGCGATTCCGGTCGAGTTCTGCTACCTGGGCTGGCAGGAATCGCTGACGCTGCTCGCGCAGCTGGTCGAACCCAACATTCCCGACAACCTCTGATTTCGTCATTTCTCATGACCCACGCACCCCAGATCCGCATCCCCGCCACCTACATGCGCGGGGGCACCAGCAAGGGCGTCTTCTTCCGCCTTGAAGACCTGCCCGCCGCGGCGCAGGTGCCAGGCAAGGTGCGCGATGCGCTGCTGATGCGTGTGATCGGCTCACCCGATCCCTACGCCAAGCACACCGACGGCATGGGCGGCGCGACGTCCAGCACCAGCAAGTGCGTGATCATCTCCAAGTCACCGGTTCCCGATCACGACGTCGACTATCTCTACGGCCAGATCTCGATCGACACCGCGTTCGTCGACTGGAGCGGCAACTGCGGCAACCTGTCCTCCGCGGTCGGGCCGTTCGCGATCGCCAACGGCCTGATCGATCCGGCGAAGGTGCCGCACAACGGCATCGCCATCGTGCGCATCTGGCAGGCGAACATCGGCAAGACCATCGTCGCGCACGTCCCCATCACCGACGGCCAGGTGCAGGAAACCGGCGACTTCGAGCTCGACGGCGTCACCTTCCCGGCGGCGGAAATCGCTCTCGAATTCCTCGACCCGTCGGACGAAGGCGAAGGCGGTGGTGCGATGTTTCCCACCGGCAACCTCGTCGATGACCTCGAAGTGCCCGGCGTCGGCACCTTCAAGGCGACGCTGATCAATGCCGGCATTCCGACTATCTTCCTCAACGCCGCCGACCTGGGCTACACCGGTACCGAGTTGCAGAGCGCGATCAACGACGACAAGGCCGCGCTGGCCCGCTTCGAAACCATCCGCGCGCACGGCGCGGTGCGCATGGGTCTGATCGCCGATGTCGAACAAGCGGCGACGCGCCAGCACACACCCAAGGTCGCCTTTGTCGCGCCAGCGCAGGACTACACCGCCTCCAGCGGAAAGCGCATCGCCGCCGGCGACATCGATCTGCACGTGCGCGCACTGTCGATGGGCAAGCTGCATCACGCGATGATGGGTACCGCAGCGGTGGCGATCGCCACCGCCGCTTCGATTCCTGGAACGTTGGTGAACCTTGCCGCGGGCGGCGGCGAGCGTGAGGCCGTGCGTTTCGGCCACCCCTCCGGCACCCTGCGCGTCGGCGCACAGGCCAAGCTCGTCGACGGCCAGTGGACCGTCACCAAAGCGATCATGAGCCGCAGCGCGCGCGTGCTGATGGAAGGCGCGGTGCGGGTGCCTGGCGATTCGTTCTGAGCGAAGGCGCCGCCTTCGTCGCCGCAATGCAGTTCGTTGCGAACCATGGCGTAAAAGGCACTCCAAGTCCAACTGGAGGCACCATAGGTGCCAGCAGCACCTAAAGTATCGACAACACGTGTCCATCGGTCACCTGCGAGCAGCTGGTTGCTGGCGGCGTCCGCGATGCCGGTCCCGGATTCGCGTCTGACACCGCTGTTCACCACCCGGTTTGCACTAACGTCTGTCCGCGGCGGGGAGCTTGCCGCGTTGGCGAAAATACTTCGGCGATAGCAGCCGCTACCTCCTGACAGGAGAACCGCGATGGCCGGTGTGCATGGATGGACCCCGCCTAGTCGCGCGCCGTTACCCTGAGCGCGCCGCAATGCCTTCGCTTCGCGTCCGCACGTTCGGTGGTCTGTCGGTGGCCGGCGACGGTGGCCGGGAGATCGCGATCCCCGCTTCCTGCCGCCCGGTGCTCGGCTACATGCTCGTTCACCAGCGGCGCCACGTCTCGCGGGGGGAGCTCGCCGAAGCCTTGTGGAGTACGCGCGATGGACAACGCGCG
The DNA here is from genome assembly GCF_054782215.1 of Lysobacter terrae. Lineage (NCBI taxonomy): Bacteria > Pseudomonadati > Pseudomonadota > Gammaproteobacteria > Lysobacterales > Lysobacteraceae > Lysobacter > Lysobacter terrae. The sequence continues at coordinate 640,523 of NZ_BAAGSX010000008.1, read as the reverse complement.
CGGCACTGCCTCGCCACCGCGCTGTGGCGCTTGCGCAAAGGCTTCGCGGCGGCGGGCGTGCACGTGGATGTCGTCGATCGCGACACCATCGGCATCGGGCGGGCGACGCAGGTGTGGGTCGATGCCCAGGTGTTCGAGGCTCGCATCGAACCGCGCCGCATGTTGCCACCGGAACTTCTCGGCCCCGCGGACCTGCGTCGCCTGCGCCACGCCGTGCGCCTGTATCGCGGCGATTACCTCACGGGTATCGACAGTGATTGGGCCGCGTTCGAGCGGCAGCGCCTGCACGATCTCTATTGCGACGCGCTCGCGCAACTGATGCTGGCGCACGGCGCGGCCTCGCAGTGGCGCGCCGCCACGACGTGGGGCCGCGCGCTGTGCCGCACCGAACCCCTGCGCGAAGACGTGCACCGCTTCCTGATGACCGCTGCAGCGAGCACCGGCGACCGCGCGGGCGCGATCGCGCAGTACCGGCAGTGCGAACGCATCATCGGGCGGGAGCTCGGCATCGAACCGATGCCGGAGACACAGGCACTGTATCGGTGCCTGCTCGGCCACACCCCGAAGCCCGAAACCCTGCGCCCCACGTTGCGGTGATCCCCCGGTGATCCCCCGGTGATCCCCTGGTGATTGTGCAGTGACGCGTTGGCGATGCACGGGTGACGCACGCGTGTCGGCACCGTGTCGCAAGCGTGATGGCCCGGAGATGCGCAGGTGAGCCTGCGGTGACACGCATGCGCCATCGTCCGCGCAACGCACCATGCGCTGCACAGGACGCCGTGACATGTGCCATGTCCAAACCTACTACCCACGCCTGCGCGAAAGCCTCGCGCCCGAATTCATCGAAATGCCCGATGCGTCGATGGATGCGATCGTCGCCGAGGTCTACGGCCCCGGCGTGACCGCCGACATGGCCGAGTCGTTCTGGAACGACATCGGCCACGGTTTCCAGAACGTCGCGCAAGGCGCCGGCCGTTTCGCGCAGCAAGCCGCGCCGCAACTGCAGCGCGCGTTGCCCGGCGTGGTGCAGGGCGCCACCGCGGGATCCGCGTTGGGACCGTGGGGCATGCTCGCCGGCGCGGTCGCGGGCGGCGCGGGCAGCATCCTGTCGCAGCAACGCGATCCGACGCTGCGCAACATCGGCGGCGCGATCGGCGGCGTCACCCAGCTTGCCGGTGGGCTGACCGGTGGCGGCGGCGCGCTCGGCAACATCGCAGGCGGTTTGCTCGGTGGCGCGGGGCGCGCGCCCGCCGCGCGCGCCGCACCTGGCGCATCGCCCGCGGGCGGGCCACCGATGCCGCAGGGCGCCAGCGCGAATGCGCTGCTTGGCCTGCTGTCTCGGCCGGAAACGCTGCAAGCGCTGGCTTCGGCGGCGATGGGCCGGTTCGGTCGCGGACAGGTGCCGGTCGGGCAACAAACCGTGCCGGTGCAGTCGATCCTGAGCGCGATCGGCATGCTCGCCGGCCACGCCTCGCACGAAGCCGAACAGGAAACCGCTCGCTACCCCGATTTCTATTACGGCTCCGAAGGCGAACTCGCCATCGACGTGGCCGACGCCGAACAACGCGCGTTCGCACTGCTCGAGCTGTACGCGAACACCCCCTCGCCATGGCGCGACATGACCAGCGACACATGGGAATCCGAGGGCGAATACACCGACCAGGACGCGGCCTTCGACGCCTGGCTGATGGCGAACGAATGGTCCCAGGAGGGCTTCCATGCTTGAGAACGACGAGGCATCCCTACCAATGCAAGCCGAGTTGCCGACCATGCCGCAGTTCGATGACGTCCTGGGCGAATTCATGCGCCAACATCCGGAGCTCGCATGGATGACGCAGTTGATCGCGGCGCAACGCAAACCGCCGGAAGACGATGGCGATCCGGGCGTCGATCCGCGCGACGACGAACTCGATACGCTGCGCGCCACGCTCGATCGTACGCGCGCTCGCGCCAACCGTCTCGCCGAAGTCGCGCGTCGCCTCGCCACCGATCTCGAGGCCGCGCAGGCGCGCCTGTCCGACCTCGCCGCCGCCGCCGGCGCCTGCGGCCTGTGCTGGGGCGAAGACCCGAATTGCCGCGCTTGCCGCGGCCTGGGCAAACCCCGCCATTTCGACACCGCTGCGTCGCGGATCCCGACGCCTTCCGACCCGCAATAAAGGAGAACCGTCATGGCTGTCTATCCGTACGAACTGGGCGAGCTGCTCGACAGCACCGAATTCGCGCCCGAGGCCGAAAGCGCCGAGTGGCAGGAAGCGCGCCGCTCCAACGTGCGCACCGCGCGGCGCGGCAACGCAACGCCGCAAACGCCCGCGCAGGGCTATGCGACCAAAGCCGAACTCACCGCTACCGCCAATCGGCTCGACGAACGCATCGCCGTCAATTCCAACGCGATCAAGACGGTCGAAGGCCGCTTCAACGGCGTCGCCGCCGACCACGCGAAATTGAAGGCCGACGTCGGACGCCTGCAGGGCGGCCTAAACGACCTGCGCAACATGTCGATGCTGATGCCGCTGCTGACCACGCAGACCTCGCGCGAGTTGCAGTCGACCGCCGGCGGCACGCTGCAACGCGGCGACCGCGTCGTGATCGATACCGGCGACATGTTCAGCAGGATGATGCCGATGTTCTTGTTCAGCGGCAGCTTCGGTGGCAGCGGCACGCAGTCCGGCCAAAGCGGCGGCATGTTCGGTGGCGACAGCTCCGGAATCATGCTGATCGCGATGATGATGGCAATGCAGGGTAAGAAGTAGGCCTACCAGGAGGCGTTCCATGAACACCCTGTCATTCCCCATAGGTGTACTCCTGGGCAGCGAACTGGCACGCAGCGTCGGTGCGACCTCGACTTCCGACCGCATGACCACCGGCGTGACCTTGGCGAGCGTCGGCTGGCCGCTCGGCTTCGTGCTCGCCCGCCAGTACGCCATCAATCGCGCGTCCGTTCAGGCCGCGCCCTCCGACACGCGTCCACCGCCCGCAAAGGAGCACGACATGGATGAGATCGACAAATACATCCTCGCGCAGATCCGCGAGTTGAAGGCCGACAATCGCCAAGCATCGTTCGAGGACATCCGGGCCCAGTTGATCGGTTCACTGCAGGCCATCATCGATCGCGTACAGGCCTTGGATCTCGAAGCCGCCGTCGACCCCGGCATCGCGCGCGCGATCGCCAGTGTCTTCGAGGAGATCGGGACTGCGGCCGACAAGGCTTAGCGCACGCGCCGCGGCCTCGGTGTCTCGCGATGGATCCCGCCCTCCAGGAACTGCTCGCCGCTGGCGAAGCCACCGACGAAGTGGCGATCGTCCTGCGGCTGCGCGAACCCAGTGAGGTGCCGCCGGGCGTGCGTATCGTCGCGCGCTTCGGACCGATCGCCACGGCACGCGTCGAGCGCGCCGCGATCTGGCAGATCTACGGGCACCCGTCGATCGCGAGCCTAAAGGCGCCGAGTTGGCTGGCGTTGGAGTACGGACCGGTGATCGACCCGCGCGACGCCGAAGCCACCGAAGTCGAAGACACCGATGCGCGTCGGCCGGACGGCTTGGCGCAACGCGGACGCGGTGTAGTCATAGGTGTGATCGATTGGGGTGCCGACCTGGCGCACCCCGAGTTCATTCTGGAAAACGGAACGTCGCGCATCCAGGCGTTGTGGGACCAACGCGCGGACCCACCCGATGGCAATCCGTACGGCTACGGCCGCGTGCTCGGTCGCGATCTGTTGACCGCCGCGCTGCGCACCGACGATCCGTACGCGACCGCTGGCTATCATCCCGCGGCCTCCGATACCGGCGCGGGTGCGCACGGCACGCACGTGCTGAGCATCGCCGCGGGCAACGGCCGCAGCGGCGGCCCTCTGGGCATCGCACCCGACGCGGATCTCGTCTTCGTCCACCTCGGCAGCGCGGGATGGGAGAAAGCCGGCCCGCTCGGCGATTCGAGCAACTTGCTGGAGGCGCTGCATTTCCTGGTGGCTCAAGCCGGCGACCGTCCGCTCGTCGTCAACATGAGCATCGGCCGCCATGCCGGTCCGCACGACGGCACAACGCTGGTCGAACAGGCGATCGACTGGCTGGTCCGCGCGCGTCCCGGCACGGCGGTGGTGCAGAGCGCCGGCAACTACTTCTCGCGCAACGTGCACAGCGCCGGGCAACTGATGAATGGCGAATCCGACCAGCTCGGCTTCGAGGTCTTCGTCGGCGACACCACACCCAACGAACTGGAGGTGTGGTATCCGGGGCGCGACATCTTCAGCGTCGCCGTGATCGCGCCGAATGGGCGCACCCTCGCGGATATCAGGCAAGGCGACAAGGCATCGCTGGAGATCGACGGCAAGCGCATCGGCACGCTGTATACCGCGCGCGATCCGAACAACGACGACCACCATATCCATCTGTTCCTGTATACCTCCGCGCCGCCGGGCACGTGGCGCGTCGTGTTGCGCGGCGAAGACGTGTCGGACGGCCGCTATCACGCATGGGTCGAACGCGACCCGGGATGTGCGGCGTGCCAGGCCTTGTTCCTCCCGGACAACGCCAACCATCGCGCCACGACGGGCAGTATCACCAACGGTCTCCTGACCTTCTGCGTCGGCGCCTACGACGCGCACGCGCGCGAGCCGCAGCTCGCGCCGTTCTCCAGTTCCGGACCCACGCGCGACGGTCGCGTGCGTCCAGTGCTGTTGGCGCCGGGGGTGCGCGTGCTCGCCGCGCGTTCGCACCCGCGTACCGGCACCGCGCCGCTGCTCACCCGCATGAGCGGCACCAGCATGGCCGCGCCGCACGTGGCGGGAACGATCGCCCTGATGTTCGATGCCGGCGGTCGTTTGCCGATCGTGCAATTGCGCCGTGCGCTGTTCGATTCGCTCGCTCCGCGGCTGGCAGTGGATCCGCACGATCGCGACCGGATCGGCTTCGGCGTGCTCGATATCGCCGGCGCCGTGCGACGCGCGCGCGAACTCGCCCTGCCTTCGCCCGGCCCGCCACCGGCGCCGCCTCCCGCGCCTCCCCCGATGCCGGAGTCCACGACCGAGGACCACGCCATGAAGCCCGACTGCTGCGGTGACCCTTGCAAGGATTGCACCCATTGCCGCGACCACGATTGCGCGACGTGCGCGTGTTGCCACACCCATACCGAGTCGGTGGGCGAGGCGGAAGTCTTCCTGCCCGATGCCGAGGCTCTGCTCATGGAAAGCGAATCGCAATTCGAATCGCACGCGGCCGAGGCGCCGCTGATCCAGGTCGTGCCCTCGCCGCTGGAAACCGCATCGCCGGCCGACGTGCCGCTGATCCAGGTAGTGCCGTCGCCGCTCACGGGGGCATCGCGGACGCACGCCCATCACCACCACGAGCACGAGACCGAACAGGAGAGCAGCGAGCTGGAGACCGCGATCGAGCAAACCCTGCCCCATCCGGTCGAAGCCGCCGAGGCTCTGGTCGAGGCCGGCATCGACGACGCCACCGAATTCGTATCGCAGACACTCGCCGCCGTCGGTCGCGAGTGGCCACCGCGTTGCACCGTGCGCTCGCTGTTCGACGATCTCACTGGCAGGACGCGCGCTTCGCAACGGCTGCGCATGGATCGCTACTTCGAAGTGATCGGCCGCCCGGGGCGGCGGCTCGCAACCGCATTGCAATCGGGCGACCTGGTACTGCGGCGCGGCGACAGCGGTTTCGCGCATGGCGCTTTCATCGCGCATCCCGCGCTCTACAGCGAGCCGGATGCGCATGCGCACGGACTGCGCATGGAGAGCCCGTGGCCCGGGTTCTATGTGCATGTCGTCGAAGCGGGCGCGCGTCCGCAGCGCGGCTGGTCGCGCTTCGCGCGCCGCGTCTGCCTGCCGGACTGGACGGTGCTGCCCGATACCCTGGTAGTGCGCTCGCGTGCGCCGGGCGCCGCGTGGCTCGAAGGCGAGTCGGTGGAAACCGCGCCCGATCCCAACGTCAGTTGGCTACAGCGCGTGCTCAACCAGTGCATCGGCGCAGCGCTGGTGGTCGATGGCTTATACGGGCCGGCGACACGCGATGCGATCCGTCGCTTCCAGGCCGCGCGCGGCTTGCAGACCGACGGCATCGTCGGCCCGCAGACCTTGGGCGCGCTGCGTGCGGAAGGGCATGAGCCGCCGCCGGGATATCGCCCGCCGCCGCCGTATACGCCGCCCTCGTATCCATCGCATCCATCGTATTCGCACACGCCGCCCTCGTATCCATCGCATCCATCGTATTCGCACACGCCGCCGCCCTACCGGCCGCGCACGCCGGTTTACGAGCAACCGTCGCGGACACCACCTCCGTATCGGCCGACTACACCGCCTTCCTACTCGCCGCCGCCTTCCTACCCGCCGCCGCCCTCGTACGCACCGCCGCCGTACGGGCCGCCGTCGAATCAACCACCGTCATATCCGCCTTCGTACCCGGGACCCGCGTATCCGTCGCCACCACCGACCGGCTATCCGCAACCGCCGTATCCGTCGCCGCCGCCTTCGGCCTACGGCAAGGAGGACACCGGCATCTGCCGCAATATCGATCGCTTCGGCTACGACAGTGCCGCGTTGACGATGGAACATCGCCGTTCCATCCAAACGCTCGCGCAACGCATCCTCGACGACAGCGTCGCGAGCGTCTCGGTCACCGGTTACGCAAGCCCGGAAGGCACCGCTTCCTACAACCTCATGCTCGGCCAGCGCCGCGCCGACGCCGTCGCCGCCGAACTACGCGCCGCAATGGAACGCGTGCACCACGGCAGCGCCAATACCGTCCGCATCCAGACGCGATCGGAAGGCGAATCGCAACAGATCGCCGGCGACTCCGGCGCCAATCGCCGCGTTGAAGTCTGCTACGCCGAAACGCCGCGTCCAACGCCGCGCCCGCAACCGCAACCGCCGCAGCCGGGGCCGGGGCCGCAGCCGCCCACTCCGCCACCGCGCCCCAGCGTGATGACGCGTTACGACGTCGCCACGCCGCAGGGCCAGGCGATGCTGCTGCGCTACGAAGAAGCAGTGCGCCGCATGATGACGCTGCCCGATACCAATCCGTTGAGCTGGAACTTCCAGTGGTACACGCACGCTGTGCCGCACCCCGGTGGCCGTGCGCAAGCCTTGCAAGACACCTTCCACGGCACGGCATCGCCAGCGCGCACGCTCGCCTCGCGCGTGTGGAGTACGTGCCGGGCGCATTTCAATTCCGCGCAGGAGCGGGACTTCCTGCCCTGGCATCGCGGCTATGTACTGTTGTTCGAGCGCATCTGCCGGCGCGTGCTGCAGGACGACAGTTTCACCCTGCCGTATTGGGACTACCTCGGGCATCCCAGCGCCCTGCCGGCACGGTTCCGCGATCCCTCCAACCGCGTACTGTTCCGCCCGGGTCGCACGATCAACGGCGGCCAGCAGATAGCCGCGCTGAGTTCCCTCCGAGCCTACGAGATGGCGTCCTTCAGCCCGCGCGGCGTACGGGTTGGCTTCAACTCCGAGCTGGATTACAACCCGCACGGCCTGGTGCACAACGGCACCGGCGGACCCATGGGGCCGATTTCCATGGCGGCTTCCGACCCGATCTTCTGGCTGCACCACTGCAACATCGATCGCATGTGGGCCAGTTGGAACAACGCGGGCCGCAGCAACCCGCGCGACCCGGCCTGGTTGAACTCGAGCTACACCTTCGCCGACGAGAACGGCCGCGAAGTCTCGATCACCGCCGGCATGGTGTCGTCCATCGCAACGTTGGGTTACGCCTACGACCGCCTCGACGCGCTGCCTTCCGCTGTCGGTCCGGCCGAAGCCGTCGAAGAAGAACCCGATCGCGCCCGCGCCGCGCGCGTCACCCATCGCGCGGGTGCGCCGCAAGGCATCGCACTGGGCAGCCAGACCATCCAGGTCAACCTGCGCACCGTCGCACGGCCACCACACGAAGCGGCCGACGACACGGGACAGCCGAAGCGGCTGTATCTGGTGCTGCGCAACTTCAGGGCAAACCATCTGCCCGGCGTCGTCTACTACATCTACCTGCAACTGCCGCCCGGCACGCGTGGCGAGGCCGCCGAGCGCCATTTCGTCGGGCCCCTGCACTTCTTCGGCGCGACACCGCATCCGGGCAACCCGAATATCGAAGGCAAGACGCACTCGTTCGACATCACCGACATCGCCGAACGCCTGCGCGCCGCCGGCATGTTGCAGGGAAGGCCCACCGTGACCTTCGCGCCGGCGGGCCAGCCGGCGGCGAACGCGCAACCGGTCATCGGCGACATCGCACTGGTGGAGGAATGAACGACCGCGTGTCGACGCTATGGCTGCCTTGCTTTGCCGCGATGCTCGCCGGCCTCGCCGTCGACACCAGCGTGGTGGCGCCCGAAGCCTTGCTCGCGATGTGCACCGCGCCGGGCGTGGATCCCGCGGCGTTCATCGCACGCGCCTGGCGGCTGATGCCGGCAACGCATGCCTCCATGTGGTGCATGGCCGCGGGCGCCGTGCTCTACGCCGAAGCGCGCGCCGCCAGTGCCGGGCGCGCGCTGCGCATCGTGCGGCGCGGGGTTTGCGTCTGCGCGATGGAATGCGGGATGTGGCTGGGAATGGCGTTGGCCGCGCGCTTGGTGGCGTCACCGAATGTGCCGGCCTCGACGGCGATCGTGCTGGGCATGACGATCGGAATGCTGCTGCCGCTAGCGCCACAGGCCTTGCGGGCAGCACGATACGCGGCTCAATCTATACGCGCATACCGGCTGGGCACTCGCCCTACATGTCGATGGAAAGCGGCACTGAAGGTGCTCGTGGACCCGTAACCCACGCGTTGCGCTATTTCCGAAACCGACAACTCGCCCCGCCGCAGCAATTCCTTGGCGAGTTCCATGCGCCACGCAAGCAGATACTCCATCGGCGCCACGCCCACCGTGCGCGTAAAGCGTTCGAAGAACGACGAGCGTGAAAGCGCCGCCGCATTCGCCAGCTCCGCAACCGTCCACGCACGCGCGATATCCGCGTGCATCTGCTTCAGCGCGAAGGCCAATCGCTCGTCGCCCAAACCGCGCAGCAATCCTGGCGGAGCGCTGCCGGCCGTCGTCGAACGCATCGCTTCGACCAGCAGCATGTCCACCAGGCGCGACAGCATGAACTCGCTGCCTGGCTGCTGACCCGCGGATTCTTCGCCTACCATCTGCACGAGCTGCGACAGACGCGCCGAATCCGGCACATGCACGACTTGGGGCAACAAGGAAACCAGCAACGCAGGATCCGCGCATTCGAACAGGAACGAACCGCCCAGCGATCGCATGTCGGGCGCGCCTTTCGGGTCGCCATAGCGCAGTTCGCTGCTGCCGCCGGCGACGTCGTTGGGATCGCGATGGACCGGCGGCGCCGGCGCGAAGCTGGAGATGGTGAACGCCGGCGTCGTCGGCAACAGGACGAAGTCGCCGGCGCGGATGGTGATGGGCGCGTGCCCATCGACCGCCAGCAGGCAGCTGCCTTCCAGCACGATGCAAAAGCTGGGTTGGCCGAACGGCGAATAGCGGACGGCCCAACTCCCCTTGCCACTGATGAGGTTGGCGAAGACGGCGCGCGGGCGCAGCAGCTGGACGACTTCAGAAAGGGGGTCGCTCACATCCGGACGATCGCTAAACAACTACGGACTCTACGCCATAGATCATCCGAGACGCCAGACCTATCGTTCTCTCCGACCCTCACCACTCGGAGCACGCAATGAAGACGGTACTGATCACCGGATGTTCCTCGGGCTACGGCCTCGAAACCGCGCGTTACTTCCTCGCGCAAGGCTGGAAGGTCGTCGCCACGATGCGGACCTCGCGCGACGATCTCTTTCCCACCTCGCAATCCCTACGCGTCCTGCCACTGGACGTCACCCGGCCGGAAAGCATCGCGCACGCGATCGAAGCCGCCGGCCCCATCGACGTGCTGGTCAACAACGCCGGCATCGGCCTGTTCGGCGCATTCGAAGCCACGCCGATGGCGACCGTGCGGGATATCTTCGAGACCAACACGTTCGGTGTCATGGCCATGTGCCAGGCGGTGATTCCGCACTTCCGCGCACGCCGCGCGGGGACGATCGTCAATGTCACCTCGAGCGCGACGCTGGCGCCCATGCCGCTGGTGGCGGCCTATACCGCGAGTAAGACGGCGATCGAGGGATTCACCGCTTCGCTGGAGCACGAGCTGAAGGCGTTCGACGTGCGGGTGAAGCTGGTCGAACCCGGCTACGGTCCGACGACTCGATTCACCGCCAACGGCCAGGAGCGCATGCAGCGGCTGATTCCTGAAACCTATGCGACCTTCGCGCAGAGCGTCTTCGCGGCGTTCACCCAAGGTGGCACGGTGACGCGGGAATCGGATGTGGCGGAAACGGTGTGGCGCGCGGCGAACGATGCTTCCGCGCGAATGCATTTCCCGGCGGGTGCCGATGCCGTGGCGCTGGCGGAGCGGCGCGCATTGGCGGCCTCGTGACCGCTGCATAATGGGGCCAGTCCACTCGACGCGATCCCATGTCCACGCTTCCTCCCCTTCCTTCGCTGGCTCCCGGCCGTTATCGGCACTACAAGGGCAACGACTATGAAGTCGCGGCTGTGGCGCGGCACAGCGAGACGCTCGAACCCGTCGTTGTTTATCGGGCGCTCTATGGAGAGGGCGGGCTGTGGGTTCGCCCCTATGCCATGTTCTGCGAGGACGTGGTCGTTGATGGCCGGTCGGTGCGCCGGTTTGCACCAGTCGAGTAGTCCCCCTCGCCCCGCTTGCGGGGAGAGGGACAGCGCCGCACAGCGGCGCAGGGTGAGGGGACGTCCACGTCACGCAACGGCAAAAGCAAAAGCGCCCCTCATCTGCCCTTCGGGCATCTTCTCCCCGCTAGCGGGGAGAAGAAATTCCCGGCCTACGGCATCCGCAGCGGATGCGCCTCCGTGTTGAACGTCACCTTGTCGAAGTCCAGCGCGGTTTCCGGAGCGAACAGCAGGTAGTAGTACTTGAAGGTCTCGGCGAAGACGAAGCTCTCCATCGAGTCTTCCTTCTCCTTGGTACGCACGTCCTTCAGCGCGGCGTAGCCGTGCTCGGTGCGGCAATTGCGCACGAAGTCATCGAAGAATTCCTTGCCCATGGCGCGGTACTTCGGGTCGTGCGTGTAGTGGTGCAGGTAGTAGGCCGATTCCACGATTTCCGGGCGCAGCGCGTAGCTCGGCCATTTGATCTGCATGGTGCGGTAGTCGAGCGACTCCGGTTCGATACCGTTCAAACGCCACATCTTCAGGCCGGAGTCCTGCAGTCGGCGGGCGCGCTGTTCGTCGCCCGACACCATCAGCAGCGCGGGCATGAAGGCGTCGAGGGCGCCGTACTCGGTCTCCTTGCGCGCACCGGTGTTCATGTCGGCGTGTCCGTACCAGAGCTCGCCGCGAACTTCATCGGCCAGCACCTTGTTGATGCCGGCGATACTCGTATCCCACATCGCCTTGCACTCGGCATCGCCGAACAGGCGCCAGCACTTGTATAGGTACTCGTAGTACGAATCGATGCCGCCGCCGATGTGCGCGGTGGTGTCCTTCCACTCGCCGGTGTCCACGTCGATCGCGGCACCGACCACGCCCAGCTTCGAGCTGCGCTTGTAGGTTTCGACCAGCGCGCGCTTGGCCTTGTCGAAATACACCGGCTTGCCGGTGAGCTTCGACAGCATGCCGAACTCCAGCAGCAAGGTCCCTGTTTCGGCGGGGTTGCTGACGTTGCCGCGGACCTTGCCCGTCCGCAGGTTGACGTGTGTGTAAGGCATGCCCGTCTTCGAGTCGAACACCGGCAGCAGGCGGGTGCCCAGGTCGTCGGCGAGCTTGAGTAGGCGTTCGTCGCCGGTGAGCTGGTAACCCGAGAGCAGGCCGCCGAGCAGGCGGATGGTGATCTCGAAGTTCTGGACGTAGAGATCCTTGTCGAAGGACAGCTGCGTGGCGATCAGCTCGCGCGCCTGGTTCGCCTCATCCTTCAGGCCCATGATCACCAGCGTGTCCAGGGCGTCCACCGGCGTCATCAGCAGCGATTCGCCGTACCAGTCGTGTGGCTTCGCACTCAAGGGCTTGAGGGCGTCGTGGCCCTTCGCATACGCCCAGTAACCCTGCCAGGCATGGAGGGCTTCCTCGCGCACGCGGTTGGCCATTGCCTGCGCTTCGGCCTCGGTCATGGCACCGGGCGCCGCAGCCGCGGGGGCTGCAACGGGCGCGGCGGCTTCGGTCTTGGGGGATTGCGTCGGCGCGCAGCCCGCTGTCGCGAGCGTCAGGGCGAAGAACAAGGAAGAGGTGCGAAGACGATTCATACGGCGATTCCCTTTCTCAGTGCGATGGGGTGGCGCGGGTGGTGGCGTCGGCGAGCGAACGTAGGGTTAGTGCGTGCTGCAGTTCTTGCAGCGAAGCCTTCGAGCGGAGCGTGAGATGTATCGTCTCGCCCGGCAGCAGCGACAGCGCGTTGTCGGAAAGCTCAGCATCGAGGTCGCCGAAGTCGATCCAGACGCCGCGCGCGAGCTTGTCCGCGTGCAGATCGAGACTGTAGCCATCGCCATCGGCGACGATCTGCGCACGCAGGCCCGGATCAGGCAGCGTCAGTTCCTTCGCCACGGCAAAGTAGACGATGCGTCTGGAGACGACACGGCCGTCGATGCTGAGTTCGAATACCGCCGCCGTTCGCTTCGCGTCGGCCTTGCCGAGCAATTGCGCATCGGCATATGCGGCGACCTGCATCGCGGACAGCGGGGCTAGCCCCACGGACGTGCGTTCGTCGCGATACACCTTGCCGTCGAAGTCGAGCACGCGGGTGCGCAGTTCGCCCAGTGTCGCGGCCGTGCGATCGGACACCAGGGTGACGTCGGTGCGGCCGTCCTTGCGCAGCGCGGCGACGGCCATCGGCGCGAAGAAGCGGCGCGCGTGGAAATGCAGCGGCTTCCATCGACCGAAGTAGTCGATCCCCGACCACGACGCGCCCGGCCACACGTCGTTGAGCTGCCAATACAGCGAGCCCATCGTCCGCGGCCGCGAGGCGCGGTGGTGCAGTGCGGCCAGCTCGATGCCTTCGGCCTGTACCAGCTGGCTGAGATAGACGAAGTCGGCGAAGTCGCGCGGCATGCCGTATTCGCGCTCGACGTAGAGCATCAAGCGCGTGTTGCCGTCGCCGGCAAGGAACTTCTGGTGCGCACGAATGACCGGCGTGTCGATGCCCTGCTCTTCCGGCGCCGCGAAGCTGCGTACGGTGCGCAGCGACGGCCACGCCTGCAGGCCGTACTCGGACATGAAGCGCGGCGTCTCGTCGAGATAGGCCTCGGCGGGCTTGGCCGGGTTGCCCCAGACTTCCCAGTAATGCTTGTCGCCGTTGTTCGAGTCATTGGCCTTTTCGGCCAGATCGTTGCTCGGCGAGCTCGACCAATACGGCACGCCACCGCCTTCCTCGGCGACGACCTTGCGCAGGTCGTGGCCGAACAGGGCGACGTAGCCTTCCCATACCTGCTTGGCGAATGCCGGATCGGCCTCGGCCAATGCCTTGCCGTGGCCCCAATCCTTCCATGCCGTTTCTTCTTCGTTGTTGCCGCACCACAGGACGATGCTGGGGTGGTTGCGCAGCCGGCGTACGTTGTCGCGCGCCTCGGCCACGACATTGGCGCGAAACGCGGGGTCGTAGGCCGGCGGCATGCCGCCGCCGAACATGAAGTCCTGCCAGATCATCAGGCCGAGTTCGTCGGCGAGATCGTAGAAGGCGTCGGATTCGTAGTAGCCGCCGCCCCAGGCGCGCAGCATGTTCATGTTGGCGTCGCGCGCGGATTGCAGCACGCGGCGCTGCTGTTCGACCGTGGCGCGCGCGGGGAAAGCGTCGAACGGAATGACGTTGGCGCCCTTGGCGAACACCGGCACGCCATTGATGACGAAAGCGAAGCTTTGGCCCCACTGATCTTTTTCGCGGCGCAGCTCGACGGTGCGCAGGCCGGTGCGGCGCTGCATCGCGCCGAACTCCGTGCGGCCATCGAGTACCCGCGCGGCGAAGGTGTAACGCGCCTGCTCGCCATAGCCTGCCGGCCACCAGCGGCGTGGGTGTTCGATGTGCAGCGGCACGGCGAGCGTGTTGTCGCCCTTCGCAAGTTGCGCGGACTGGTGCACGGTGTCGATGCGGCGGCCATCGGGATCTACGATGTCGACTTCCAGCGTCACCGGCTTCGCAACGGCACTGTCGATGGCGACGACGGCGTCCAGCTTGGCGACCTCGTCGGTCAACGACTGCTGCTTCACTTGCAGGTCGGCGATGCGCAGGGCCTCCCAACTCTCCAGTCGCGCTTCGCGCCAGATGCCGGCGGTGACGTAGCGCGGACCCCAGTCCCAACCGTAGTGATAACCCGGCTTGCGCGCGAAGTTTCCCGTCATCGCGTCCTTGGGCTCGTCGCCGTAGGGCGAGGGATAGTTGCCGGCGATCTTGTTCGGCATCGCCTGCACCTGCGGCAGTAGGCGGCGGATCGGCGAGTGGAAGACGACGCGCAGCGCGTTGGCGCCCGACTTGAGCTTGCCCGCGACCGGCATGCGCCAGGTGCGGAAGTAGTTGTCGGCCGAGAGTAGCTTTTCGTCGTTGAGGTAGACGTCGGCGAAGGTGTCAAGGCCTTCGAACACGAGTTCGGCATGCGCGCGGCGACGTGTGGCGCGATCGACCGTGAAGGTCGTTCGGTACTCCCACTGCGCCAGGCCGATCCATTGCAGGCCTGCCTCGGGCGCGCCGACATACGGATCGGGAATCAGGCCATTGGCGAACAGATCGGTGTGGACGTTGCCTGGCACACGCGCGGCATGCCACGTCGTAGCACCGGCATGCGCGGCAGCTTGCGCATCATCGGGCGAAAGACGGAATTCCCATGCCGACGCCAGCGGTTGCGCTACCAGCGATTGCGCCATCGCCGCGGGGGACATCAGCCACAGGCACAGGGCCAGCCATCGTTTCATATGTCGACGCATCCGCTGGTGTGCTCCGCACTAGAGGGAGCCGGGAAGCCACCGGAGCGGTATCGGCTCCGATCCGGTGGCTCCCGACGCCCGTGGGACCGTTGGCGAATCGGCGCGCATCACGGCGTCGCCGAAGCGCAGTGCGAGACCGGCAGCGCCGAGACAGCGGTGCCCCAGCCGGTGCTGTTCGCCTGTGGGGACAAGGCGAAGTCGAGCGTCGGGCCGGCCTGCAACTGTTCCCAGTCGAGCCACACGCGTTCGTGCGCCTTGCCGTCGAGCTTCACGCCTGCGACGTACTGCGGCGCGCCGGCTTTCGCGGCGGACGCCTCGATGGCGAGCGTGCGGCCATTGCCCAAGTCGATCTCGACGCGCTCGAAACGGGGCGCGTGCAGCAGGAATTCGCCGCTGCCCGGCACCGCCGGATACAGGCCGACCGCACTGAACAGATACCACGCCGACATCGTGCCGAGGTCGTCGTTGCCGGTGACGCCATTAGGGGCGTTGGTGAACAACGACTGCGCGGCGCGCAGCACGGTGGTGGTCTTCCACGGCTGGCCGATCAACGTGTACATCCACGGCGAGTGCAGATCGGGTTCGTTGTTGGGGTTGTAGCGGTACTGGTTGTAGTAGCTGTAAGGACCGACCACCCATTGCTTGCGCGCCGCGCCGGCCGGATCGGCGACGAGCGCGTCGTAAGCGAAGAAGGTGTCGAGGCGCTTCGCCATCTGCTCGCGCCCGCCCATCGCCGCCATTACGCCGGGCACGTCCTGCTGCGTGAGCCACTGGTACTGCCACGCGGTGCCTTCGTGGAAGCCATGATTGGAACGCGGGCTGTAATCGCCGCCCGGTGGCGCGTAGTAATTGCCGTCTTCCGTGCGTGGACGCGGGAAGCCGGTGAAGCCCAGTTCGGCATCCGTCGTCTTCTCATCCCACACGCGGCGCCAGTTGCTGCCGCGCGCGCGCAGCGTCGCGGCTTCGCTCTTCTTGCCCATCGCACCGGCCATCACCGATAGCGCGCAGTCGCCCAACGCGTATTCGAGCGTCGCCGATCCGCCGTGATGCGGATCCACGTCCATGCCCTTGGAGGGGAAGGCACGGTCGTACGGCACGAAGCCGTTGGCGACATAGCTGGCATTGCCCGCACGGCCCTGACTGCGCGATGCCGCCGGCGGCAATTGCGTGGCGTTCTGCCACAGCGCGGACCAGGCCTGCTGCTCGTTGCCCTTCAGCGCGCCGAAGCGCCAAAGGTCGACGAGGTAGGGCGTGACCGGATCGCCGGTCATGATGTTGGTGTCGAAGTTGGCGTAGCCCCAGCGCGGCAGCCAACCGTTCTGCTCCTGGATCTTCAGCAGCGTGGTGGCGATGTCGCGCGCGCGTTGCGGATGGGTCAGCGCGAGCCATTGGTTCTGCGTGCGATAGGTATCCCACAGCGAGAAGTACTCGTAGTAGGTCCAGCCATCGGCCACATGGATCTGCTCGTCGTAGCCGCGATAGCGACCGTCGGCGTCGCTACCGGTCAGGGGCTGCAGCAGTGCGTGGTACAGCGCGGTGTAGAACACCGTGCGTTCGTCGCGCGTGCCGCCCTGCACGCGTACGCCGGTCAGTTCCTTCCGCCACGCATCCTGCGCCTGCCGGCGCATCGCGTCGAAGCCGAGCAGCTTGCCGCCGCGCATGCCTTCCGCGCGCAGGTTGCTGCGCGCGCCTTCGATGTCGACGTGCGAAATCGCGCTGATCGCGGTGACGCTGCGCGACTTGCCCAGGTCGAAGCTGAGCCATGCGCCGTTGGCGACCTGCCACTGCGCGCCAGCGCTCTGGCGCGAGCCGGGCACGGCGCGCTCCACGTCCCAGGTGCCGAAGGTCTTGAACGGACGGTCGAATTCGATGCGGAACCAGGTCGTGTACTGGCGTCCCCCGCAGAAGCTCTTGGTCACCAGCTTGCCTTCGACCGCATGGTCGCCGACGACGTTGACGACGCTGCCGATGACTTCGTGGCGTTCGTTGGCCTGGCCGAGGTTGACCAGCACATGCCCCTCCTTCGCCTGACCGGCGAAGGTGTAGCGCTCGGCGGCGGCGCGCGTGAGCGCGGTGGCCTCGGCGTCGATGCCTGCGCCCGTGCTGAGGCGCACTTTGTAATAACTGGCTTGGCCGACTTCGCCCGCATGCGAATAGGTCGCGGCGTAGCGCTTGTAGTCGAAGACTTCTTCCGGCTTGCCCTTGGTATCGAAGTCACCGCCAGGGCCGATCGTGCCGGTCACCGGCAACACGGCGACCTGGCCGCCCTGCTCCCAGCAGCCCGCGCCGGAAATGAAGGAATGACCGAAGCCGCGGATCTTCGCGTCGGTGTAGCGATAGCCCGCGTAGTGGTCGGTGATCGGACTGACCTGGATCAGGCCGAACGGCGCGGACGCGCCAGGGAACGTGTTGCCCTCGTCCTGCGTGCCGATGAAGGTGTTGACCTCGGCGACCGGATCGACGGCCGATGGGCCAGCGAGGGCGGAGAAGTAGGCGATGCCGCACAGGCAGCCCAACCAGCGCAGATGACGACGGACTCGCAACACTCGCTACCCCCGTGCAGAGCCGGAAATGCGCCGGCCGATGGGCCGGCCTGACGTCCGGCGATTCACGTTACGCGACACCGCCGAGCCGCCAATGCGACCGGCGTCCCGAATTAGAGCGATCTAATTTGACGAATGCAAGGGCGGGCGAAGTTACAAGAGGCTGGGCCGGCTCCGGCGGCCGCATTCCTTCGCATGTTGCAGTGCGGAAGCCGAAAAAACAGGCCCCAAGCCTCAGCGAGGCCGTTTTTTGCCCTTGCGGGCCGCATCCAGAACGGTCAGGATGGCTCCGTCTAGAACGATCCAAAAATGCGCTCCAGGGGGACGTCCATTGGCTAACAACCGCAAGGTGACTTTGAACGATATCGCAGAGGCCTGCGGTGTCTCCCGAGCCACCGTCTCCCTGGTCCTGCGCAATAGTCCGCTGGTGCACGCGGATACCCGCCAGCGGGTCAAGGACGAGATGCGCCGGCAGGGTTATGTCTACAACCGCGCAGCCGCCGGTCTGCGCACGCGGACCTCGTCCACGATCGCACTGGTCGTCAACGATCTGTCCAACCCGTTCTTCGCGGAATTCGCCGCGGGCGTCGACGAAGCGCTCGCCGCCGCGGGCTTCGTCACACTCCTGGGCAGCAGCGGTGAATCCGCAGAACGCCAGCAGGCGGTGCTCTCCTCGCTGGTCGAATACCACCCGGCCGCGATCATCCTCTCGCCCGCGGAAGTGAGCGACTCCGCCCGCATCGCGCAGGCGATCGGCCCTTCGACGCCGCTGCTGGTGTTCAACCGTCAGCTGACCGGCGACGCTCCGACGGACTTCGCCTATGACTTCCTCGGCCTGGACAACCGCGCCGGTGCACGCCGCGCCACCGAGCATCTATTGCAGCTTGGCCACAAGCGCATCGCGTTCTTCGGCGGGCACCAGGATTCGAGCTCGTGCCGCGAACGCCGCCTGGGCTACCTCGATGCGATGACGGAAGCGGGCCTCAAGCCCGAA
Source organism: Lysobacter terrae (assembly GCF_054782215.1). Classification (NCBI taxonomy): domain Bacteria; kingdom Pseudomonadati; phylum Pseudomonadota; class Gammaproteobacteria; order Lysobacterales; family Lysobacteraceae; genus Lysobacter; species Lysobacter terrae. The sequence continues at coordinate 622,048 of NZ_BAAGSX010000008.1, read as the reverse complement.
CCGCAGTGGACGATCGAATGCTCGCCGACGCGACTGGAAGCCGCAGCCCAGACCGGCGCGCTGTTCGTACGCGATCCCGCGCCCACCGCGGCGGTTTGCTACAACGATGCAGTGGCCTTGGGCCTGGCGCTGGGACTTGCGCGCCGCGGCCGCCATCCCGGCCACGATTTCGCCATCACCGGCTTCGACGACATTCCCGAAGCCGGCGCCAGCACGCCGCCATTGACCACGATGAGCGCCGAGCCGCGCGAGCGCGGCCGTCAAGCCGCGATGCTCGCCCTGCAACGCGTGCGCGAACCCGCCGGCGATCACGTGCACGTGATCGCGCCGGTGGAGCTGGTCGAACGCGGCAGCACCTGCCCACCCACTTCCTGAGCGCGCCGCCCCCACCGGCAGCTCCACCTCCGACGATCACACGGTTGGACATCGAATGACGACAAGACCGAACGGCAACAAAGCGTCGCTCGCCTTCGCGGCGGTGACCGCGATCTTTTTCATGTGGGGCTTCATCACCGAGTTGAACGACGTGCTGATTCCGCACCTCAAGTCGGTGTTCGAACTCAAGTACTGGCAGGCGATGCTGGTGCAGTTCTGCTTCTTCGGCGCGTATCTGGTGATGGCCTTGCCGGCGGGCGCGGTGGTCGCGCGCGTGGGCTACAAGGCCGGCATCGTGATCGGCCTGCTCGTCGCCGGCGGCGGTGCGTTGTTGATCCTGCCTGCAGCGCAGGCCGGCGTTTACATGATGTTCCTGGTGGCGTTGTTCATTCTCGCCAGCGGCATCGTGTTGCTGCAGTGCTCGGCGAACCCGTACGTCGCACTGCTGGGTGCGCCCGAACGCGCGCCCAGCCGACTCAATCTCGCGCAAGCGATCAACTCGGTGGGCCATACCATCGGCCCCTGGGTCGGCGGTGCGCTGATCCTCGGTGCCACACATCTGAGCGCACAGGAACTCGCCGCGCTGCCCGCGGCCGAGCGTGTGCACACCGTGCAGCCGCTGTACCTGGGCGTCGCTTCCGCGTTGGTGGTGCTCGCGATCGCGGTTGCGCTGTTCCGTCTGCCACCGCATGCGGAAGCCACGGAGAAGGCGGATCCCCAGCACCACACCTTCCGCGAGGTGCTGAAGCACCCGCACGTGCGCTGGGGCGTGCTGGCGATCTTCCTGTACGTGGGCGCGGAAGTCGCGACCGGCAGCTTCCTGGCCAATTACGCGATGCGCCCGGATATCGGCAACATCGCCCCGGACAAGGTCGGCCGCTTCGTGTCGATGTATTGGGGCGCGGCGATGATCGGCCGTTTCATCGGCGCCGGCTTGCTGCTCAAGTTCGATCCACGGCAAATGCTGCGGCTCTACGCGATCGTCAACATCGCCCTGATCGTCGCGACCAACGTGCTGGCGGGTCCGGCCGCGATGTACAGCGTGATAGTGATCGGGCTGTTCAACTCGATCATGTTCCCGACCATCTTCACCCTGGTGATCGACCGACTCGGCCCGCTGGTGCCGAAGGCGTCGAGCCTGCTAGTGATGGCGATCTTCGGCGGCGCGGTGATTCCGTTCCTGCAGGGCCACCTGGTCGATACGATCCAGGCGGCCACGGGCAACGAAACCACCGGCCTGCGCCTGGCCTTCGTGCTGCCGGCGCTGTGCTACGCCTATATCGCCTGGTACGGCTGGAAGGGCTCGCGCCGCGTCGCGGCGGCCTGAGCACCGCAGCGACACGCGGCACTACACAACGACAAGACGCAGGCAATGGGCCACATCATCTGTTTCGGCGAAGCGCTGATCGATTTTCTCGCCACCGAGAGCGCGCCCGGTCAGCCGCGCGCCTTCGTGCAACACGCCGGCGGCGCGCCGGCGAACGCGGCGGTCGCCGTTGCGAAACTGGGCGGCCGCGCCGAGTTCGTCGGCATGCTCGGTACCGACATGTTCGGCGACTTCCTGCTGCACAGCCTGGAAGAAGCCGGCGTCGGCACGCACCACGTGCATCGCACCAGCGAGGCGAAGACCGCGCTGGCCTTCGTCTCGCTGGATGCGCATGGCGAACGCAGCTTCAGTTTCTATCGCCCGCCCGCGGCCGACCTGCTGTTCCGTGCCGACGATTTCGACCCCGAGGCGCTGCGCCGCGCGAGCGTCTTCCACGTGTGCAGCAACAGTCTGACCGAAGCCGAAATCGCCGCGACCACGCTGGAAGGCATGGCGCGCGCCCGCGCGCACGGCGCGATCGTGAGCATCGACCTCAATCTGCGTCCGGCCTTGTGGTCGGCGAACGTGGACCCGTTGCCGCGCCTGTGGCAGGCGCTCGCCGCCGCGGACCTGGTGAAGCTCGCCGGCAACGAACTGGAATACCTCGCCGCGCATGAGCAAGGCGGGGCTGACGCCGTGATCGCACGCTTGCTGCAGACCGCGCGCCTGGTCGTCGTCACCGACGGCGCCGCACCGTTGCGATGGCATGCGCGGCAGGGTGCGGGCGGAACGTTGGACACCTTCCCGGTGCGCGCCGTCGACACCACCGCTGCCGGCGACGGCTTCATCGGCGGCCTCCTGTTCCAACTGCAGCAGCGCGATATCGATGGCGCGCGCCTGGACAGCTTCATCGCCGACCGCGACGCCCTTGCGGCGAGCCTGCGCTTCGCCGCGGCCTGCGGCGCGCTGGCGGTCACGCGGCACGGCGCCTTCGCCGCGCTGCCCACGCGCGACGAGGTCGACGCGCTGTTGAAAACCATCGCAATCTGAGCCGCATGCACGCGCCGGTGCCATGACCCAGCCCCTGCCCGCCCTGCTCGAAGTGGCCGCGAACTCCGTGGCTTCGGCGCTCGCGGCGCAGGCGGGGGGTGCGCAGCGTGTCGAACTGTGCACGGCGCTGGAACTCGGAGGCCTCACGCCTTCGCATGCGCAGATCGCGCAGGCGCGCGAGTGCCTGCGTATTCCGCTGTACGTACTGGTGCGGCCCCGCGCGGGCGACTTCCTCTACAGCGACGAGGAATTCGAAACCATGCGCCGCGACATCGAAGCCTGCGCCGCGCTGGGTTGCGATGGCGTGGTGCTGGGTGCGCTCGATGTCCATGGCGACATCGACGTCGTGCGCTGCGCCGAACTGATCGCCGCCGCGCAAGGCATCGGCGTCACGTTCCATCGAGCGATCGATGTCAGCCGCGATCCGCTGCGGGCGCTCGAGGACGCGATCGCCCTGGGCTGCGAGCGTTTGCTCAGCTCCGGGGCGCGATCCAGCGCGCTGGAGGGTTCGGAGCTGCTGCGCGAGATGGTGGTACGCGCGGGCGACCGCATCGTCGTGATGCCCGGCGCCGGGATCACCGCGGGCAATATCGCGCGGCTGCGCGAACTGACCGGCGCGCGCGAATTTCACGCCTCTGCGAAGTTCGCCCGGCCTTCAGCGATGCTGCATGCCGCCGATCCCGCGCTGGGCATGAGTGCGGGCGAAATCCGCACCGACGCCGACGCCGTGCGCTGCCTCGTCTCGGCCTTGCAGGACGGATGAGGCGATCGTGGACTCAGCTGCCCGCGTACACCGAGCGCGAGTCGAGCAGGGCATCCTGTTTCGCCGCGTCGCAGACCGCGTAGACGAAACCCTTGTGCAACGCGAAGGCACCCACCTCGCCGTCGCGATTCATGGCGAGGAAGCAGACCTGCAGGGTCTTGCTGGCTTCCGGACGCTTGCGCACCACGCGTTCGATGGCCTCGCGGCAGGCGTCCATCGGCGAGCGGCCCTGCCGCATCAGTTCGACGACGAGGAAGCTGGCCGCGTTGCGAATCATTTCTTCGCCCACGCCGGATGCGGTCGCCGCGCCGACTTCGTTGTCCACGTACAGGCCTGCGCCGACGATCGGGCTGTCGCCGACGCGGCCGTGCAGCTTCCACGCCATGCCGCTGGTGGTGCAGGCGCCGGCAAGGTGACCGCTTGCATCGAGGGCGAGGATGCCCAAGGTGTCGTGGTTCTCTTTGTTGCCGGGCAGCTTCGCGCGCTCGGCATTGATCTGCGGCTGGTACTTGGCCGTCTTCAGCCACTCCTGCCAGGCCTGCTTCGCTTCGGGCGTGAGCAGCGAGCGCTTCTCGTAGCCCTGCTGCACCGCGAATTGCTGCGCACCTTCGCCGACGAGCATGACGTGCGACGTCTTCTCCATCACCGCGCGCGCGACCGAGACCGGATGCAGGATGTCCTCCAGCGCCGCGACCGAACCGCACCGGCCGTCGCCGTCCATGATGCTGGCATCCAGAGTCTGCACGCCGTCGCGATCTGGATAGCCGCAGTGGCCCACGGTGGTATTGCACAACGTGCCTTCGGCCCAGCGCGCGCCAGCTTCGACGGCATCGAGCGCACTGCCGCCTTCGGCGAGTTTTTGCCACGCGGCCTGGTTCGCGCCGACGCCGAAGTCCCAGGTGGAGACGACACGTGCGAGCGGCGCGGCTTTCTTCGCCGCGCCCGCCGGCAGCGCCAAAGCCGTCGCGGACAGCAGGCTCGATTGCAGGAAACGGCGACGACTCGTCATGGCGTGTTCTCCCGATGCGGTGAGTGCCGACGGCGCGTTGCGTCGCACGCGGCGGTGTCCGCCAAGGTACAGGACGCTCGCCGCGCGATGAAGTCACTTCTTCTCTCACAGCTCAGACCGAGACTGACATGACCCCTACACCCGACTTCCGCAGTCAGGATTTCCTGCGCGACCACATCCGTACGACGATGGCGTTCTACCATCCGCGCTGCATCGATCCGGCGGGCGGCTTCTTCCACTATTTCCGCGACGACGGCAGCGTCTACGACGCCAGTCACCGGCATCTGGTCAGCAGCACGCGCTTCATCTTCAACTACGCGACCGCTGCCAACGAGTTCGGCAAGGAAGATCCGAAGCTGCACGCCGAATACCTCGAAGCGGTGCGCCACGGCCTGCGCTACCTGCGCGACAAGCATCGCGATCCGGTGTCAGGCGGCTATTTCTGGACGCTCCGCGACGGGCAGCCGGAAGACGACATGCAGCATTGCTACGGGGCGGCGTTCGTGCTGCTCGCCTACTCGATCGCGGTCAGCGCCGGCATCGACGAAGCCCGGCCGTGGATGGCCGAGCACTGGAACCTGCTGGAGTCGCGCTACTGGGAGCCGGAATTCGGTCTCTACCGCGACGAGGCCACGCGCGACTGGCAGTTCTCCGGCTATCGCGGGCAGAACGCCAACATGCATATGTGCGAGGCGATGCTCGCCGCGTATGAGGCCAGTAGCGAACCACGCTACCTGCAACGTGCGCTGACCCTCGCCGATCACATGACCCGCCGCCAGGCCGCGCAATGCGACGGATTGGTGTGGGAGCACTACGACACGCAGTGGCGGGTCGACACTGATTACCACCGCGACGATCCGAAGCACCTGTTCCGGCCGTGGGGTTTCCAGCCCGGCCATCAGACCGAGTGGGCGAAGCTGCTGCTGATCCTCGACGGCCACCTGCGCGCGACCGGAACGCCGGCCGACTGGCTGGTGCCGCGTGCGCGCGAGCTGTTCGATCGCGCCGTCGCCGCGTCCTGGGACAACGAATTCGGCGGACTGGTGTACGGCTTCGCGCCGGAGTCGCTGCGCAAGGACATTCCCGGCCCGTCGCTGCCAGGCGGCGAGTATTTCGTCTGCGACGACGACAAGTATTTCTGGGTGCAGGCCGAGTCGCTCGCGACCGCCGCGCGCCTGGCGGCAGCTACCGGCGAAGCACGCTATTGGCAGTGGTACGACCGCTTGTGGGATTACGCGTGGACGCACATGGTCGATCATCGCCACGGCGCGTGGTTCCGCATTCTCGATCGCGAGAACCGCAAGTACAGCGACGAGAAGAGCCCGGCGGGTAAGACGGACTACCACACCATGGGCGCTTGCCACGATGTGTTGCGGGTGCTGCGCGGCGGCTGAGGCCGCTTTCGCTTGTCATTCCCGCGTAGGCGGGAATCCAGTGTCTTGGCTTCTTGCAGCCAATGAAAGCAACAACAAAGTCGCTGGATTCCCGCCTACGCGGGAATGACGAGGGCCGGCGCCTTGCAGTGCCCGTCGATGAATTCCTGATGCGATGGCATCGCATCGACGCAATTGGCGACGACCTGACGTACCCGGTCGACGAATTGCACCAGCTCGCTTTCGGGCATTTCGTCGACGATCGGATGGTAGCTGCGCGGCACGATGCCCTGGCCTAGCATTACCTGCACCCAACTCGGCAACGCGAAGAAATCCTCGCCGTTGCGGAAGTAGCGGCCGCCATTGCGGAACAGGTCGATGGCGTCGCGCAGCGTGTCCGGGATCGACATCGTGCGGCAGTAGTTCCAGAACGGCGTGTCGTCGCGCCGGGTCGCGTGGTAGTGCAGGATCAGGAAGTCGCGGGTCCGTTCGTATTCGAACGTGCTGTCGCGATTGAAGCGCTCGGCCAGCAAGGGATCGAAGTTGCGATCGGGGAACAGCCCCAGCAACCGCTGCAGGCCCGACTGGACGAGATAGATGCTGGTGGATTCCAGCGGCTCCATGAAGCCGCTGGCCAAGCCGAACGCGATCACATTCTTGTTCCAGAACTTGTTGCGGCGGCCCGTCGTGAACCGCAGCGGACGCGGATCGGCGAGCGGCTTGCCGTCGAGATTCCCAAGCAGGGTCGCGGCGGCCTCGTCGTCGCTGATGTGCTTGCTGGAATACACGTAGCCGTTGCCGACGCGGTGCTGCAGCGGGATGCGCCATTGCCAGCCCGCCTTCAGCGCGGTCGAACGCGTGTACGGCGTCAGCGGACCGGCGCTTTCGCACGGCACGGCCATCGCGCGATCGCAGGGCAGCCATTGCGTCCAATCGACGTACCCGGTCTTCAGCGTCTGCTCGATCAGCAGGCCGCGGAAGCCGGAGCAATCGATGAACAATTCGCCCTCGATACGCTCGCCGCTTTCCATCACGACCGCTTCAATGAAGCCATCGTCCGGACGCTGGATCACTTCGGCGATCTTGCCTTCGGTGCGCTTCACGCCGCGGCGCTCAGACAGATTGCGCAGGTAGCGCGCATACAGGCCCGCGTCGAAGTGATAGGCGTAGGCGATGTTCGACAGCAGCGAGCCGGCCGGTGCATTGCTCGGGCTGACCATGAACTTGTTGCGCGGCGCGGCCGTCGTTTGCAGCGAATAGGCGCCGATGTCCGATGCGCGTCCCGACAGGAACAGCTTCAGCCAGAACTGATGGAACGGCAGCGGCCCGATGCCCTGCCCAATCGTGCCGAAGCCGTGGATATACGTGTCGCCGATGCGGCCCCAGTCCTTGAACTGGATGCCCAGCTTGAAGGTGCCCTGGGTGTTGGCGACGAAGTCGGCCTCCTTGATGCCCAGCATGTCGGCATTGAAGTCCTTCATGTACGGGACGCTTGCCTCGCCGACGCCGACGATGCCGATTTCCTCGGATTCGATCAGGCGGATGGACGCGCCCTTGCCCAGGTAGGTAGCCAGCATCGCTGCGGCCATCCAGCCGGCGCTGCCGCCGCCCACGACAACGACGCTCTTGATTCGGTTGTCGGTGCTCATCACTGCAAGATACCTATTCACCAAGAAAAACGGCAGCGGCCGAGGAGCGGCAGCTGCCGGTGGAAGCCTCGCGCCGGGGGAGGGAACCGCGCGAGGAGAGAGGTCTGACATCCGTGACCCGAATGTACGATCAGAACTTGTACGTCAGACCCAGGTACAGGATGCGGCCCGCGTAGTTGCCGGAGTAGAAGCGCGCATCGGTGTCGTTGCCCAGGTGGGAGCGCTCCTCCTCCTTGGTCACGTTCAGCACCGAGGCGTTGACGCTCAGGTTCTCCAGGAGGTTGTAGCCGAAGTTGAGGTCGATCTGCGTGTACGGCTCGGTGTAGACGCTGAGGCCGTTGGTCAGGGCGCCCACGATTTCACCGCGGCGGTTGTACGACGCACGCGCCAGGAACTTGTCGGTTTCGTAGAAGACCGTGAAGTTGGCCTGGTTCTTCGCACTGCCCGGCAACGGCGTCTTGCCGAGTTCCGTGCCGTCAGCCAGGACCACCTTGGCCAGGTTGGTGTCGTTGTAGGTGTAGTTCGCCTGCAAGCCCAGGCCGAAGTCGAAGGTGTGCTGCGCGTACACTTCGACGCCCTGGGAGACGCCGTCGCGGCCATTGACCTGGGTCGAGAAGTCCTGGACCGTCACCGTCTGGCCATCGACTTCCAACTGCTGGTCGAAGACCGCATCCACGATGAAGTTCTTGACGTTCTTGCGGAACAGGTCGATGCCGGCGACCGAGCCGGGATGGAAGTACCACTCCACGCCGATGTCGTACTGGGTGGCCTCGAACGGATCCAGATCGCGATTGGCGCCGCTGCCGGACCAACCTGCCTGACCACCGCCGCCGATCGCGGCGCGGTCCGCCGCGTACTGATCGCTGATGAACTGAAGGCCGCCCGGGCGGGCGATGTCGGTAAAGACCGGCCGCGCGATGACCTTGGACGCGGCGCCGCGCAGCACGATGTCGTCTGTCACGTCCCAAGCGATGTTGAAGCTGGGCAGCACGTCGTTATAGGTCTTGTCCAACGAAACCAAGTTGAACGACTTTTCGCGTTCGTCCAGCCACACGTAACCACCCTGGCAGCTCCTGCCGGGCGGCGGGTTGCTGGCGTCGCACGGAATCAGGACGCCGTTCGCGTCCCGCTCCAGCAGGCGCTGGAACTTCTCGACAGAGTCGGTCGCTTCGGCATGCTGCTTGGTATTCACCAGCCTCACGCCGACGTTGCCGCGCAGGCGTTCGGTGCGGAAGTTGGCCTGGAAATAGCCGGCATTGATTTCTTCGCCGACGTTGTAGATGAAGTCGGGCTCCCGACGGCGCTGCGCACCACCGTAACGGTTGTTCAGGTAATCGATGTAGGCCGGGAAGTCGATGCCGGGGAACACGTTGGCGTTGAAGCCGCCCGCGATGTTGTCGATCGGATTGGACAGGAAGAAGCCCGGCTGGGCGGTGCCGGCGGTGGGATCGCAACCCGTCTGGTAACGCTGGCTGTAGTCCGCTGGATCCGCACCCTGGCAAACCCAGTAGGTGTTGCCGGTGTTGCGGTGCACCCTACCGTCACGGAACTTGACGCCGAACTGCAGCGAATCCAGCCAGCCGCTTTCGAACAACTTGGTAGCGTCGATCTGGAAGTGATCCTGCGTGACGCTGGTTTCCATCCAGGACGAGTCGGTCGAACCCAGGTCGATCTCGGCCACGCCGGACTTCAGCACGTCCTGCAGGTTCGGCGACACCGTCAAGGTCGGCGTGCCGGTCAGGTCCCATCCACTGTAGGTGTTGCCGGCTTGCCAGGCGCCGTTGATAAACCGGCGCGGCTTGGCCGACATGCGGAAATTCATCGACGGACCGCCACTGGACCAGGTCCGGCCGCCAGCCGCGTGCAGGCGGAACAGCTCGCTGACATTCCAGTCCATCTCGATGTCGGCGACTTCCGCCTTGGTCTTCTCGCGGCTGTAGCCGCCGGTAAGCTGCGGCGTCGGCACGGTGCAATCGTCCGAGCCGAATCCGGGCGCGTCGCAGATATACGTCTTGCCGGGCAGCTTCTCGTATTGGGCGCCGGTGACGATCGTGCCGCTGGGGTCGAAGAAAAACTGGTTGAGCAGCTTGCCGGTCTGCCACTCAGTGGGATATTCGCCGGCCCAGTCGGCCGAAACGCGGGCGAGGTTCCACTCGGGAACCTTCAGCTGGTTGAAGGTGTAGTTGCCCTTCAGGTCGAAGCGGAAGTAGTTCGCGGTCAGGGTCAGGTCGTCGCTAGGCTTGAACTGGTAGGTCAGTTGCAGGCCCGTGCGCTCGCGCTCTTCGTCACGCACGCCGAAATTGACGGAGGTCGGCAGGGCGAAATTGTTGTAGTTCTGCTGGGGAGTGTTCTGCCCGGTCTGGGTGTTGATGCCATGGTCGCCGCCCCACCAGGTGTTGAGACCACCGTTGGAGTAGGCGTGGCCATTGACATCGGTCTGCGGCGTGGTGCCATCCGAGTACCAGTTCCAGTTCTCGGTGTCGACTTCCATGCGGCGGGCGGTGCGCTTCTGCTTGGTCGCACCCACCAGGAAGCCGAAACGCTCGTCTTTGCTGTGCCAGGCGTACTGGGCCGACAGCTGCGGATCGGTGGTCTTGCTGGTGTCGGAGTAGGTGCCTTCCAGCGAGACGTAGCCCGAGTTGGATTCCATCTCCAGCGGACGGCGGCTGTGCAGGATCACGGTGCCGCCGATGCCGCCTTCGTCGAGGCGCGCTTCCGGCGACTTGAACAGTTCCGCGCTGCCCAGCATGTTCGACGGCAGCAGCGTGTAGTTGAAGGAACGCGAGGCCTCGCTATTGCTCTCGGACGAGGCGATGTAGTTGCCGTTCAACTCGGTCAGGGTCAGGTCCGAAGACAGGCCGCGGACGCTGACGTGCTTGCCCTCGCCGCCGCTGCGATCGATGACGACACCCGGCACGCGCTGCAGTGCGTCGGCGACGTTCTTGTCGGGGAACTTGCTGACGTCTTCCGCCGTAATGACGTCGACGATCGCGTTGGCGTTGCGCTTCTGATCGAGGCTCTTCTCGATCGAGTAGCGATAGCCAGTGACGGTGACCTCCTCCAGCGAGGTGGCATCGCGCTTCTTCGCATCGGTTTGTTCCGACGCCGTCGAGGCTGCGGCTTCCTGCGCCATGACGGCGGGGCCGTACAGCGAAGCCGCCAGCGCGACCGCCAGCATCGTCGGCGTATGACGCACGTGTTTCATACCCATGTCTCCCCTCAATCGACTGTTGCGTTGCACTGACGGCGTAATCGATCCAATTGCGTCACTGATGTGCTGCCGAACTGCCTGGCTGCGGCAATTGCCTCGACCTGAAAATTTGATCGATCTAAAACGACTTTGCCGAGTTTGTAGCACGACCTCGAGCCGATCGCATGCTGCTGCGCAACAGAAGTGGGGATTCTCGGGCATTTCGGTTCCAGGCGATGCGGTCGGAGCGAAACGGCGCAGCTACGAAAATTCAATGTAACTTTTTGACTTGCAAAGAAAATCTAGAGGCTCGATTGGCGTGCCTGGCGCAAAAACCTTGCTGCACTGCGGCGATAGCCGGGCCCTCGTCCTGACCTGGCCGTGCTCGAGCCGAGCCCGCTGTTGAGCGGCAACTCCTTGATTCTTCCGAGAGTTGGCTAGGCCGAAAGACCAATTGGATCGTTTTAAATAATTTATATCGATCCAAAATTTGACCGGCAAACGGACTCGGTCGAATAGTCCGCGTCCGCCGCAGTCCGCGGCGACTGGCGCGGAGTGCGCTCGTTCGACGGCACCGACCGCGCCATCGGCCACTGACGAAAGGAGTTCATTGTGTTCAGTCGAATTCGCAGAAATGCCCTGCTGTCGGTTTTCCTGCTCGGTGCCTGTCTGGGGCCGCCGAGTGCATCGGCCGACTCGGCGATCTTTGGCGGTGGCCCGTTCTATAGCGGCGGCCAGGCGGTGATGGACGACCTGCGCGCATCCGGCTTCACGACCGTGATGCTGTGGAGCATTCACGTCGAAGCCAACACCGGCAATCTGTATCTCAACGACAAGCTCGTCGCCTCCAACGGCGCCTACGTCGGCGACGCGGCTTGGTCCACGCGGCTGGCTACGCTGAAGCAGGCGCCGACCTCGGTGAAGCGCATCGAAATCTCGATCGGCTCCGGCGGCGTGGCCGACTTCGAACACGTCCGCGACCTAATCGCGGCGCAGGGCACTGGCTCCACCAGCATCCTCTACCGCAACTTCCAGGCGCTGAAGGCCGCCACCGGCGCCGATGCGGCGAACTTCGACGACGAAAGCGCCTACGACCTCAATTCCGCCACGCAGTTCGGCAACATGCTGTGGAATCTGGGCTACTCGATCACGTTCACGCCCTACACCCAGCAGACGTTCTGGCAGAACCTGAAGAACAACCTGGCCGGCAAGGTCGACGGCATCTATCTGCAGGTCTACGACGGCGGCGCGTTCAACGATCCGGGCCAGTGGTCGACCGCGATGGGCATGACCGTCGATCCCGGCCTGTGGTCCAAGCACGGCACGGGCTGCAGCTCGGGCGACAGCCCCGCCACCGTACAGAGCAAGATGACCAACTGGGTGACGTCGGTAGGCATCGCCGGCGGTTTCATCTGGCTCTATGACGATATCCAGGCGTGCTCGGCGCAAGGCACGGCCGCGCAATACGCCGCGGCCATCAACAACGCCGTCGACGTCGGCAAGATTCCGGTCGCCAACTTCAGTTATTCCGTCAACGGCACCACCGTCACCTTCACCGATGCTTCGACGGATCCCGACGGCACCATCGTGTCGCGCAGCTGGAACTTCGGCGACGGCAGTACCTCCACGGCGACCAGCCCGATCCACACCTATGCGGCGAACGGCGGCTATACGGTGACGTTGACTGTGACCGACAACGACGGCCGCGTCGCGACCCGCACCGACACCGTATCCGTGGGCGAGATCAATCTCGCACTCAACAAGGCGGCAACGGGTTCCACCGCGTGCAATGCGAACGAGGGCCCGGCCAAGGCGGTCAACGGCAGCGTATCCGGCGGCACTACCGATAAGTTCTGCTCGCTCGCCACGTCCAAATGGCTGCGCGTGGACCTGGGTTCGTCGCAGACCGTGAAGCGCTTCGTGATCAAGCATGCCGGCGCCGGTGGCGAGTCGGCGGCCTGGAACAGCCGCGACTTCAACATCCAGGTATCCAGCAACGGCTCGTCCTGGACCACGGTGACGACGGTCAGCGGCAACACCGCCAGCACGAGCACGCACGCGATCACCGCCCGCACCGCGCGCTATGTACGGCTGAACATCACCACGCCAGCCCAGGATGGCAATGCGGCGGCGCGAATCTACGAGTTCGAGGTGTATTGATCAGCCACAGCCGCGCATCCAAGGCTGTGCACTACCGGGATGGCGCGGTCGTTCGTCGACCGCGCCATCGAATTACGGACACGCGCGCAGGCGGGTGAACGCCAGATCCTCGTAGTCGTAGCTGAAGTCGGCCTGCGGATCGACCTTGCTCATGCGCAGGTCCGGTTGCGCCTTGCCGCCGCCGAACTGCAGCCAGGCTTCGACATCGACGCTGACGTCGTCCCAGTCGACCAGCCAGCGTTCGCCCACGCGCTGCACGACGCCGTCCAGCAGCGGGGAGCGCGCGGCGCGCAGGCGCACGCCCTCGCCCGCGGGGCACAGCGAGATTTCGCCGAACCAGGGATCGCGATAGACGCCTAGGCGCGTCCGTAATTCCGCAGCAGTGGCCTTGCGCCGATTGGAGGTATCGGGCGCCTTTTCGCCCACCGGCCGTCCCGCCTCTTCCGCTGCAATCAGACCGGCGTAGTGCGCAACCGTCAGCGCCGGATCGCGCCGGGTGTAGTGCTTGATCAGCACCTCCGTCAGCACCGCGCGCGCCTCGTCGCCATCGCCGCTGATCAGGATCACGAAGCCCACGTTCTGGTCGGGCAGCATCGTCACCGCCGAGTACATCCCCATCAACGTGCCGGTGTGCGCGACCTTGAAACGGCCGTCGACATCGGCCAGCCGCCAACCGTAGCCGTAGGCCGAGAAGTGACTGCCATCCCACTCGCGCATGCGCTTGGACAAGGGCATCGCCATTTGCGGCGTCCACACTGCCGCACGCTGCGCCGGCGAGAGCCAATCCTTCGCCGCGCCTTGCGGCGACAACCACGCCCGCATCCAGACCAGCATGTCGTCCAGGCTGCAGCGAATACCGCCCGCCGCCTCCATGGTGCTGGCACGGACCACGTCGCCGTCGCTTCGCACGGGCACGTTGCGTCCGTCCTGGCGCATGTGCGGTTGCGCAACGTTGCCGACTTGGTCCGGGCGCCACTCCCCCACCTGGCAGCGCTTCATGCCCAATGGCTCGAATACTTCGCGGCGGACCAGGGTTTCGTAAGGCGCACCGCCCGCGGCGGCCGCTACTTCGCCGGCGACGATGTACAGCAGGTTGTCGTAGTCGTAGCGCGAGCGGAAGCTGTACTGGGGCTTCAGATACGACAGGCCGCGAATGATGTCGGTGCGCGTGAACGTATTCGGCTCCGGCCACAACATCAGGTCACCGGCGCCGGCACGCAGACCGCTGTTGTGGATCAGCAGGTCGCGAACCTGCATGTTCTTCGTCACCCACGGGTCGTACATGCGGAACTGCGGCAGGTATTTGACCACCGGGTCGTTCCACTGCAGCTTGCCTGCATCGACCAGCCGCGCAAGCAAGGCCGTGGTCATCGCCTTGGTGTTGGAGGCGATCTTGAACAGCGTCTGCGAATCGACCTTATGTCCCTCGCCCGCGACGAGCTCGCCCGCCGTGCGCGTGTAGACGATCCGACCGTTCTCGACGACGCCCACAGCCAGGCTCGGCACCCGGTAGCGCGCCATGATGTCGTCAACCGCCGCGTCGAACGCCGGCTCCGCCGATGGCCCGGCCGCCATCGCGGCCGGCGTAAGCAACAAACCTAGCAGCAAGGTGCAGAGGATCTTCATGCCGGGCCGCGCGTTGTAGTTCGAACTCATGGACGCACCTTAGGCGCCGGCACCGGCGATCAGCAACAGGTCATGCTCCTGCCCTGGCTTGGTGCGGATTGACTATCTGAAACTAAAAAGCTTCCATTCCGAAGGTCGGACGGCACGTCCCGGGGAACCAGCAAGCGGATGATCGACACGGTTTGGCCCTACGTCGCGGTGCTGCTGCTTGCGGCTGGCCTGTTCCCAACGCTGGAGCGGCGCTATGGGTGGCGGCTGTTCTCGGTGCTGCCGCCGATCGTCCTGACTTACCTGTTCGTCACTGCGCTCGCCGTGTCCGGGACCTGGCAGGCGAGCGATGACATAACCGCTGCGCAGCGCACGCTGACCGCGCAGTTGCTGCCGGCGCTGCTGTTCCTGCTGATGATAGGTTGCGACCTGCGCGCGATTCTCAAGCTCGGGCCGCGCATGCTCGCGGTGTTCGCCTGTGCGATGGCGAGCATCCTGGCTGCGATCGCGATCGTGTACCTGCTGTTCCGCCATGCCTTGCCGGCGCAAGGCTGGATGATGCTGTCGGCGTTGAGCGCGACATGGACGGGCGGTTCTGCCAATCTCGTCGCGGTCAAGCAGTCGATCGGCCTGCCCGACAACCTGCTGCCGTCGGTGCTGCTGGCCGACGCGCTGTGCTATTCGGTATGGGTGGTGGTGCTGTTCTCGGCGGCGCGCTTCGCGCCGGCGTTCGATCGCTGGACTCGCGCCGACACGCGCCCTCCTTTGCCGGTAACGGAAGCGCATCCCACCGGCACCGCGGGCGCGGGCAACGTGCTGCTGTGGCTGGGCGTCGCACTTGCGGTCGGCAATGTGTCGAGCGTGCTCGCGGCGCGGCTGCCGGTGAGCGGCATGCTGACAGCGACGGCATGGACGGTGCTTATCGCGACGATCGCCGGACTGGTGCTGGCGCGAACGACGGCGGCGCACTCGCCGGTGCCTGCGCCCCTGGCCAGCGCCATGCTGGCGTTGCTGGTGGCGGTGCTCGCCTCGCAGAGCAATTTCGCGGGCCTGGCGACCGCGCCCTTGTTCGTCGCGGCTGGCTTCTGCGTGCTGCTGTTGCACGTCGTGCTGCTCGCCGCGATGGCACGGCTGTTCCGCTTCGATCTGCATCTGTGCGGTATCGCGTCGCTCGCGCAGATCGGCGGCGTCGCGACCGCGCCGGTGCTGGCCGCCACGTATTCGCGGGCGCTGGTGCCGGCGGCGGTGTTGCTGGCGACGCTGGGCCTCGTGCTGGGCACGGGCGTAGGCCTGTCGATGGCCGGCTTGCTGTCCTCGCTGTCGCCCTCTCCCGGAATCTGATCATGCGTCTTCGCGCCTGCTTCGCCGTTGCCCTGCTGCTCGCCGCGCTGCCGCTGCAGGCACGCGACTGGAAGGTGCCCGCAGACACCGGCGTGATCGGCGTGGAAGCGGCGCAGTTGGAGCCGCAGTACTGGATCGACCGCCTGCCTGATGCCGATCGCGTCGTGCTCGATACACAGGCGATCGCGGCGCAGAACGCACGCCTGCATGCGCTCGACAAGAGCATGCACGACCTCGACGCGCTACCCGCCGCGTTGACGCGAGAAGCGGTGCTGCAGTGGCTTGCGCCGCTGTCGACGCCGCCGAGCAAGCCGCTGTTCGACGAGCAAGGGCAGCCCGTACCAGCGTCGACGATCGCCGCGGCCGTCGACAACGCGAATCTCGCCAATGTGCCCGCCACGCGCGACACCCGCTACGGCTTAGTGGTGCACCGCGCCGCACTACGCACTTTTCCAACCGCGCAGCGCGTATTCCGCTCGCCGGACGACCGCGACATCGACCGCTTCCAGGAAAGCGCGCTGTTTCCTGGCGACCCGGTCGCGATCGCGCACGAAAGCCGCGACGGCGCCTGGTGGTTCGTGGTCAGTCCGCGCTATGCGGCCTGGATCGAGAAGCGCTTCGTCGCTATCGGCGCGAAGGATGTGGTGCTGGCCTACGGACGCAAGACGCCGTATCGCATCGTCACCGGCGGCAAGGTGCAGACCGTGTTCACCCCGGAAGCGCCGGCCGTGTCCGAACTGCAGATCGACATGGGCGCTCGCGTTCCCGTGCTTGCCAACTGGCCGAAATCGGAGCCGGTCAACGGCCAGCACGGCTATACCGCGCACGTGATCGAACTGCCGGTGCGCAGCGATGACGGCAGCTTGCGTCTGACACCCGCGCTGCTGCCGCGCCGGGAAGCCACCGGCAACGATTACCTCCCGCTCACCCAGGCCAATATCATTCGCCAGGGCTTCCGCTTCCTGGGCGAGCGCTACGGCTGGGGCCACGGCTACGATGCGCGCGACTGCAGCGGCTTCGTGTCCGAGGTGTATCGCAGCATGGGCGTGGAGCTGCCGCGCAATACCGGCGACCAGGCCGCCAGTCCCGCGCTGATGAACCGCATCGCGCTGAGCGGAAAGGACAATCGCACCAAGCGCATGACGCTCGTGCGCGAGCTGCAGGTCGGCGATCTGATCTACATCCCGGGTCACGTGATGATGGTGATCGGGCAGGTCGACGGCGAGCCCTACGTGATCCACGACACCACGGGACTCACCTGGCGCGACGCCGACGGTACCGAGCGCCGTGCCAAGACCAACGGCGTCACCGTTTCGCCGCTGACGCCTTTGCTGTTCAACAGCAAACAGACCTACGTCGACCGCATCACCGACATCCAGCGCATCCGCCCCTGACAGCTGTTATCGGCCTCCACTCCCCGCGCAAGGCTGCATGAAAATCACCGACATCCGCTTCGGCCTGCTGAAAGTCCCGCTGAAGACTCCCTTCAAGACCGCATTGCGTACGGTCGCCGCGGTCGAGGACATCGTCGTCGAACTGCATACCGACACCGGCCATGTCGGCTATGGCGAAGCGCCGGCCACGGCCGTGATCACCGGCGATACGCACGGGTCGATCCTCGAAGCGATCCGCAAGTTCATCGCGCCGCGGGTGATCGGCCAGGACGTCGCCAACCTCAACCGCATCACCCAGCTGATCCAGGGCGCGCTGGAAAAGAACACCAGCGCCAAGGCCGCGGTGGAGATCGCGGTGTACGACCTGTTCGGCCAGCTCCACGGTGCGCCCCTCTACAAGATGCTGGGCGGCGGCGACCCGGTGATCACCACCGACATCACCATCAGCGTCGACGACATCGACAAGATGGTGGCCGATTCGATAAGCGCGGTGGACCGCGGCTTCGAATCGCTGAAGATCAAGGTCGGCAAGCACATCGGCGTCGACATCGAGCGGGTCAAGGCGATCTACGCCGCGGTCGAAGGCCGCGCCCTGCTTCGCCTAGATGCCAACCAGGGCTGGACCGCGAAGCAGGCCGTCTACGCCATCACCATGCTCGAGGAGGCGGGCGTGCGCCTGGAGCTGGTCGAACAACCGGTGAAGGCGCGGGACCTGGATGGCATGCGCTACGTCACCTCGCACGTCCACACCCCGATCATGGCCGACGAAAGCGTGTTCGGCCCGGCTGAAGTCATCGACCTCATCCGCATGCGCGCGGCCGACATCGTCAATATCAAACTGATGAAGACCGGCGGCCTGTCCAACGCGATCCGCATCGCCGACATCGCCGCTCTGTACGGCGTGGAGTGCATGATCGGCTGCATGCTCGAATCCAGCATCAGCGTCGCCGCGGCCGTGCACCTGGCGGTGGCGAAGTCGGACGCGATCACCAAGGTAGATCTCGACGGGCCGTCGCTGTGCGCCTACAACCCGGTGGAGGGCGGGGTGAACTTCAACGAGTCGGAAATTTCGGTTACCGACGCGCCGGGCCTGGGCATCCGCCGGATTCAGGGACTGGAGCCGATTACGGCATGATGACCTTTCACCGCCGCCCGCATCGCTTCGCGCTTGCCGTATTCGCGCTGTCGCTTGCCGCATGCGCAAGTGCGCCACGCAGCGCGCTGCCCTGGTCGAACGCGCGGCAGCTGATCGTGGTAACCACAGCCGACTGGAATGTCGACCGCGGCGAACTGCGCCGTTTCGAGAAGCCGTCAGGTGCGCGCTGGCGTGAAGTCGGCAGCGCCGCACCGGTGATGGTTGGGCGTGCCGGCACCGCCTGGGGTATCGGCCTGCATCCCGCCCAGGCCAGCGGACCGCAGAAGCGCGAGGGCGACGGCCGTGCGCCGGCGGGCGTGTTCACCTTGGGCACGGCGTTCGGATACGCGGGTGACGCGATGGGTGCGTGGCCGTATAGCGCCATGGACGCTGGCGATTACTGCATCGACATTCCGGCGTCGCCGCTCTACAACCGCATCGTCGATGCGCGGGACGTGGGCGAGCAGGCCGTGGCCGGTTCGACCGAACCGATGCGCCGCGACCTGCATGCCAACGGCGATGCCCGCTATCGGCTCGGCTTCGTCATCGAGCACAATCCCAACGCGCAGCCGGGTGCGGGCAGCTGCATCTTCGCGCATTTGTGGAAGATGCCCGGCGAGCCGACGTCGGGCTGCACTGCGATGGCGGACGCAGTCATGGAGCAGATGCTTGGCTGGCTCGACCCACAAGCCAAGCCTGTGTTCGTGCTGTTGCCCGACGCCGAGTACCGGCGTTTGCGCAAGCAGTGGGACTTGCCCGCATTGCCTGAGCACTAACCACCCGCCCGTTGCGGGCGCTTGTTTCCGTACTGATTCCAGGACTGCTTGTGTCGACCACTGCCCGCGTATTGCTCGGACTTCTTCTCGGCGCCGTTGTCGGCCTGGCGCTCGCATGGTGGGATCCGGGCGTCGCCTCGCAGGTGGCAGAGGCGGTGCAGCCGGTCGGCCGGCTATGGCTCAACGCGTTGCAGATGACGGTGGTGCCGCTGGTTGCGGCGCTGGTCATCCTGGGAGTGAATACGGCGCGCGACGCCGCCGCGTCCGGACGCACCGCGCGCCACGCGATCGTCTGCTTCCTGGTACTGCTCTCGGTCGGCGCGGCACTGGCTGCAATTGCCGCGCCGCTGCTGCTATCGCTGCTGCCACGACCGGAAGGGCTCGCGGAATCGCTGCGCTCGGCGGATGCAGCCGCGTCGGGCCTTAGCGTCCCGTCGTCGCTGGGCGAATGGTTCACTGCGATCATCCCGAGCAACGCGCTGGCCGCCGCGGCGCAGAGCGCGATGCTGCCGCTCGTAGTGTTCGCACTGTTCTTCGGGTTTGCGGTCGCACGCATCGAGCCTGCACGCCGCCAGCGCCTGCTCGAAATCGTGCAGGCGATCGTCGACGTGATGATCGTGATCGTGCGTTGGGTGCTGTGGGCTGCGCCGCTGGGCGTGTTCGCGCTGGTGCTGGCGGTGTGCGCGCGCGTTGGCGGCGGCATGCTCGGTGTATTCGGTACGTACATCGGCCTGCAGATCGTGTTGTATGCCAGCGTGACGGCGCTGATGTATCCCATCGCCGCCTTGGCCGGCCGCGAACGCGTGCGCCGGTTCGCCGCCGCAATTTTGCCGGCGCAGGCGATTGCGGCCAGCACGCAGTCCTCGCTCGCTTCGATGCCGGCGATGATCGAAAGTGCCGGCGCGCGACTGGGCTATCCGCTGCCGGTGACGTCGTTGGTGCTGCCGATGGCGGTGTCGCTGTTCCGCATCACCAGCCCGATGCAGTACATCGGCGTGGCCGCCTTCATCGCCTGGGCGCATGGCGTGGACCTGACCACTGCGCAGCTGGTCGCCGGCGCTGCGCTGGCGGTGGTGATCAGCATGGGCTCGGTCGGGTTGCCGGGCCAGGTGAGCTTCATGGCCACCAACATGCCGGTAGTCCAGGCAATGGGCCTGCCGGTGGAACCGCTGGGCGTATTGCTTGCGCTCGACACGATCCCGGATGTGTTCGCGACCGTCGGCAACGTCACCGCCGACCTGACCGCGACCAGCGTGGTCGCGAGGCAGCATCCCGAAGCGGCTAAAGACCTCGCCGACGCGTCGCAAGACGGCGTATCCGCGGGCGGAGGTTCGTTAAAGCACTAAATAACCGCAGTTATCGGCGTCCCGGCACACCCCCGATCGGGGGATGGGTAGCCACTTGTCCCCGGCGACTCGACCAAATATGATGATCGTCATATGAAGAAGGCAGGCACCCGATCCAAGGAAGTGACGCACGATCGCATCGTCGATGCGGCGGCGCGCGCCATCCGGCGTAGCGGCTACAACGGCACCGGCGTTGCCGACATCATGAAAGAAGCTGGTCTGACGCACGGGGGCTTCTACGCCCACTTCCCATCTCGGGAGGCGATGCTGGCCGAAGCTGCCGATCGTGCGGGTGGTGAAGCCGTGGCGATGATGGAGCGCATAGCGGCTAGCACCCCGCCGGACCAGGTGCTCTCCGCCATGATGCGCGCCTATCTCTCCCAGGAGCATCTGGAAGCGATCGAGACCGGATGTGCGACCGCCGCGCTCGGTTCCGAGATGCCGCGCCAGGCGCCAGAGGTAAGACGCGCCGCCACGCGCCGCATCAAGGAGATGATCGACCTCGTTGCTCGTCAGTCGCGCGACTGGGGACAGCCGGCGGCACACGAGCAGGCCCTTGTCGCCATTTCGACGATGGTTGGCGCACTGATCCTCGCGCGCGCTGTCGACGACCCCAAGCTTTCCGAGGGGCTACGCGAAGCGGCGCTGAAACATCTCGCTCCCACCTAGGACGTCCCCCCGGATTCGGGGTCTTTCGCCTTACCCGAAAATATGATGATCGTCATATATACCGCATGACTCTTCGCTCCAACTGAAAGGCATACCCATGAAAATCAAAGGATCCGTCGCGCTGGTAACAGGGGCTTCATCCGGCATCGGCGAGGCCACCGCGCAGCGGCTCGCAACGGCGGGCTACAAGGTGTACGGCACCAGCAGACGCGGTGCCCAGCCGGGCTCGCAGTCTTTCGCAATGTTGCCGCTTGACGTGACCAGCGATGAATCGGTCGAAGCAGCGGTGACAGAGCTCATTCGGCGGGAGGGTCGCATCGACTTGCTCGTGAACAACGCCGGATTCGGCGTTGCGCCAGCCGGAGCGGAAGAAAGTTCGATCGAGCAGGCCAAAGCCATCTTTGAAACCAACTTCTTCGGGCTAATTCGCATGACCCGTGCGGTCGCGCCGCATATGCGGCGCCAGGGAAGCGGTCGCATCATCAACATCGGCTCGGTGCTTGGTTTCCTTCCAATGCCTTACGGGGCGCTCTATGCCGCAACCAAGCATGCGGTTGAAGGCTATTCGGAGTCGCTCGATCACGAGTTGCGCACAAGAGGCATCCGGGTCTCGGTGATCGAGCCGGCCTACACGAAGACGCAATTCGAGACGAACTTTCTGGCTCCCGATTCGAAGCTCGATGAGTATCGCGACGTTCGCGCGCTCCTGGACAAAGTGCTCAAGCAGGTAATGGCAACTGCTGATGAGCCGGCCGTCGTGGCCGACGTCGTACTGCAAGCGGCCATCGCCGTCCAGCCAAAACTCCGGTACACGGCCGGCGGGCTCGCGAATCGCCTGCGATTGCTTCGCAGATTTGCGCCGACTCGATTGGTGGACGCTGGCATTCGAAAGGATCTTCGGCTCGATACGTTGCCGGCGTACGCCGGCTCTTGAAAGAGTGCCAGTTGTCCATTCAGAGAAATAGGAGAGCAACATGAAAGCACTCACATTCAAGCGCTACGGCAAGTCACCCGAGATCGGGTTCGCCGACGTTCCCCGCCCTGTGCTGAAACCCGACGAGTTGCTGGTTCAAGTCCACGCTGCGGGCGTGAATCCGATCGACAACATGATTCCGACGGGGACATTCAAACCCGTCCTGCGGTTCCGACTGCCGGCCACGCTGGGCAGCGATCTGGCCGGCGTGGTGACCGAGGTCGGCAGCCGCGTAACTCGTTTCAAGCCAGGCGACGCCGTCTTCGCCAGCATCTTCGACCTTGGTACGGGTTCGATCGCCGAGTTCGCGGTGGTGCCGGAGAGCGCTGCCGCGCTCAAGCCGTCCAACCTGGATTTCGTGCAGGCGGCTTCGATCCCGATGGTCGGGCTCACCTCGTGGCAGGCGCTGAAGGAGCGCGCCAATCTCAAGGCTGGCCAGAAGGTGTTCATCCCTGCAGGGTCCGGCGGTATCGGCACGTTTGCGATTCAGCTGGCAAAGCACCTCGGTGCCAAGGTGGGAACTACCACCAGCACGGGCAACGTCGAACTGGTGCGCAGCCTTGGCGCAGATGAGGTGGTCGACTATAAAAAGGAAGAATTCGAAACAGTGCTGCGCGGCTACGACGCGGTGCTTGGCACCGTGAGGGGTGACGCGATTGAGAAATCTATCGGCATCCTCAAGCCTGGGAGCGTGATTGTCTCTCTCATCGGGCCGCTGGACGCGGCGTTCGCTCGCGCTCGACGGCTGAACTTCTTCCTGGCGTTCGTGTTCGGACTGATGAGCCGCAAGATCATGCGCCTTGCGAGAAGACGGGACGTCGCCTACTCATTTCTCTTCGTGCGTCCCGATGGCGATCAACTCGCCGACATAGGCGAACTCCTCAAGGCGGAGCGCATCCGGCCAGTGATCGACAAGGTGTTTCCGTTCGAGCAAGCAAAGGAAGCGCTTGCATACCTTGCCCAGGGACGCTCCAAGGGCAAAGTCGTCATCAGCATGAGATGAATCGCGCATTCGCCATGGCGAATCGAGCGGTCCGTTACGTCGAAAGCGGACATCCGCACTTGCGATCAGGAAGATCGACGCCGCCGCGATGGTGGGCCCACCAGGACTCGAACCTGGAACCAAAGGATTATGAGTCCTCTGCTCTAACCATTGAGCTATAGGCCCGCGGCAGACGAATGATAGCGGCAGCGCGGCACCGCCTGCACTCATGGCGAGCAGCAGGGAAGTTCTCGGCGTAGATAGCCTAGGGGGATCGGCGGGGCCTCAAAATGAAAAGGCCCGCCATGGGACGGGCCTTTTCGAACGCCAATGCACAACCAGCGCGATCAGTCGATATCGAGGAACGAACGCAGCTGTTCCGACCGGCTCGGGTGACGCAGCTTGCGCAGCGCCTTGGCTTCGATCTGACGAATGCGCTCGCGGGTGACGTCGAACTGCTTGCCGACTTCTTCCAGCGTGTGGTCGGTATTCATGTCGATGCCGAAGCGCATGCGCAGCACCTTGGCTTCGCGCGGGGTCAGGCCGGCGAGCACATCGCGCACGGTTTCCGAGAGGTTGATGTTGGTCGTCGCATCCACCGGGGACTCCACGTTGGTGTCCTCGATGAAGTCGCCCAAGTGCGAATCCTCGTCGTCGCCGATCGGCGTTTCCATGGAGATCGGTTCCTTCGCGATCTTCATGACCTTGCGGATCTTGTCTTCCGGCATGTCCATTTCCTTGGCCAGCTCCTCCGGCGTGGCCTCGCGGCCGTACTGCTGGAGCATCTGGCGGGAAATGCGGTTGAGCTTGTTGATCGTCTCGATCATGTGCACCGGGATGCGGATGGTGCGCGCCTGGTCGGCGATCGAGCGGGTGATCGCCTGGCGGATCCACCAGGTCGCATAGGTCGAGAACTTGTAGCCGCGACGGTATTCGAACTTGTCGACCGCCTTCATCAGGCCGATGTTGCCTTCCTGGATCAGGTCGAGGAACTGCAGGCCGCGGTTGGTGTACTTCTTGGCGATCGAGATCACCAGGCGCAGGTTGGCCTCGACCATTTCCTTCTTGGCCTTGCGCGCCTTGGCTTCGCCGTAGGCCATCGCACGGCTGATGTCCTTCATGTCGGACAGGGTGAGGAAGTTCGCCTGCTCGATGGAAATCGTCGCTTCCTGCTCGGCGATGATCTGTTCCTTGACGTCGCGCAGGCCGGACGACCACTTCTGCTTGCGCTTGAGCACGTCGTCGACCCAGCCCAGGTTGGTCTGGTTGCCTTCCCACGCGCGGATGAAATCCTTGCGCGGCATCTTGGCGACGCGCGTGGACAGGTCGAGGATGCGGCGCTCGTGTTCCTTGATGTGGTTCTGCACGTCGCGCAGGTTCTTCACCAGCGTGTCGGTCAGGCCCAGCGGCAGCTTGAGGGTGACGAACACCTCGGCCATCTCCTCGCGCGCCTTGACCACGGTCTTGTGGCTCGGGCCATGCTTGGCGTAGCCCTTCTCGAAGCGGCCCCAGGCGTCGGCGATCTTCTCCATGCGCGCGGCGACTTCGACCGGATCCGGACCGGTCGGGCCTTCGTCGGCAGCTTCGTCGTCACCGGCGACTTCGACGTCATCGTCTTCGTCTTCCTCTGCGGCGACTTCGGCGACGGCAACCGGCACCGGCTCGGGTTCGGGTTCGGCGTCGAGGAAGCCGACGACGATTTCGGCGAGGCGCTTCTTGCCGGTCTTGTGGGTTTCGTAGTCGGTCAGGATCGTCTGGATCGTGCCCGGGAACGAAGCCAGCGCAGCCTGCATCTGGTTCAGGCCTTCTTCGATGCGCTTGGCGATGGCGATTTCGCCTTCGCGGGTCAGCAGCTCCACCGTGCCCATCTCGCGCATGTACATGCGCACCGGGTCGGTGGTGCGGCCGCCTTCGCCGTCGAGCGCGGTCAGCGCGGCGGCGGCTTCTTCGGCAGCGGTTTCGTCGACTTCGCGACCGCCGGGGCTGGCTTCGCCGGCGAGCAACAGCGTCTCGGCATCGGGCGCAACTTCATGCACCTCGATGCCCATGCCGTTGATCATGCCGATGATGTCTTCGATCTGCTCCGCGTCGACGAGGTCGTCGGGCAGGTGGTCGTTGACTTCGGCGTAGGTCAGGTAGCCCTGCTCCAGGCCCTTGCTGATCAGCTGCTTGATGTCGGACTGGGGCGCTGGACGTTCGTTGGCCATGGGCTGGACACCGGGTAGTGCTTAGGGAACCCAGCATTATACCGCGCCGCGGGATGCTTGGGGCTATGTGACTGATCAACGCGCCGCAGCGCGTAGGAGCGCTGGCCTATGACGCTTTTAGCCCGCCCGGGGCTCAAGCCCGTAGCAGGAAAGTCACCGGCCCGTCGTTGATCAGGCTGATCACCATATGGGCGCCGAACCGCCCCGTTTCCACCCCCGCCGCATGCTTTTGCCGGCACGTTGCAAGCAACCGGTTGAACACGGGTTCAGCCAGATCCGGCGCCGCCGCGGTGGAGAAGCCGGGGCGCATGCCGCTGCGGGTGTCCGCCGCCAGGGTGAACTGGCTGACCAGGAGCAGGCCGCCGCCGGTGTCGGCCAGGCCGAGGTTCATCTTGCCCTGCGCATCGGCGAAGACGCGGTAGCCGAGCAGGCGCTCGGCCATGCGCGCGACCTGGGGCTCGCCATCGCCCGGCTCGACCCCGACCAGGGCGAGCAGGCCGGGGCCGATCGCGCCAACGGTTTCGTTGTCGACGGTGACGCGGGCTTCGGTGACGCGTTGGATGAGGGCGAGCATGCGGTCGGACAAGTAGCCGGGAGTGCGCATCGTAAGAGCAACGCCGCCGCGCGGCGCGAATCGCATGGCCGGTCGTGCGCGGACGCTACACTCGCGCCCCAATGGCCGACCTTCTCGCACGTCTCCTCTACGTCATCGCTTCCCTGCTCACCCGGCTGCCTTGGCCGTGGCTGCTGCGCCTGGGCGACGTCATCGCTGCGCAGATGCTGCGGCGGGAAACGCGCGAAGCCCGCGTCGCCCGCCGCAACCTCGAACTCATCGACCCCGGCATGCTGCCCGCGCAGCGCGAAGAGCTGCACCAGCGCATCGTCCGCACCACCGCGCGCCAGGCGCTGGAGACGCTGCGCCTGTGGACGCGCCCGCATGCGGAAGGTCTCGCGCTGATTCGCGAGCAACACGGCGTCGAGTTGTTCGACGACGCCATCCGCGCCGGCCGCGGCGTAATAGTGGCTGCGCCGCACTACGGCAACTGGGAACTGTTGAACCAGTGGCTCGCCGCGCATACGCCGCTGGCGATCCTGTACGCGCCGCCGGAGTCGCCGATCGGCGACGCCTTCCTGCGCCGCGTGCGCGCCGACGACGCCAACGCGCAGCGCGTCACCCAGGTGCGGGCGGAAGGCCCCGGTGTGCGCCAGTTGTTCAAGATCCTCAAGGATGGCGGCGTGGTCGGCATCCTTCCCGATCAGCAACCCAAGCAGGGCGATGGCGAATTCGCCCCCTTCTTCGGCGTGCCGGCGTTGACGATGACCTTGCTGGGACGGCTGGCGCACCGCACCGGCGCCGCGGTCGTGTTCGCCTATTGCGAGCGCATCGATGGCGGCCGCGACGGGCGCCCGGCCTTCGCCCTGCACATCGAACCCGCAGCCGCAGCGGCCGCCGATGCCGATCCGATCGTGGCGGTCGCCGCACTCAACGAGGGACTCGAACGCATCGCGCGACGCGATCCTTCGCAGTACCAGTGGACCTACAAGCGCTACACGTTGCGCCCGCCGGGCAGTGGCGAAGACAATCCGTACCGGGGGATCCGCTGACATGCACGAAGCCGCAACGGCGCCGACGACTTCCTTGACCGAAACGGGCTGGCAGCCGCTGCCGGCACGCGCGCGCTGGCTGTTCGCGCTTTCGCGCGCGTGGTTTGCGTTTCCGATGCTGTTCGCGGGGTTCGTGCTGTGGCAGATCTTTGAATTGCCGGGGCTGATCGGCGCGCTCTGCGGTGCGCTCGTGCTTGGCCTGGGCGGTGTGTGGGTGGGCCTGCGCCAGTTCCGCCACGTCGCCTGGCGCCTGGACGAAGACGGCCTCGCCATTCGCCGCGGCCGCATGTTCCAGCGCGAAACCCGCGTGCCGGCGACGCGGGTGCAGCACCTGGATCTCAAGCGCGGCCCGCTGCAGCGCCAGCGCAACCTCGCCACGCTGATCGTGCACACCGCGGGGACGCGCCACAGCGCCGTCACTCTGCCGCATCTGGATGCCGATGACGCCGAGCGGCTGCGCGATGTGCTGGCCCGGCAGATCGACATCGAAGACGACGGCGCCTGAGCCGGCCTGCATGACCGCGGCGCACGAGCCTTCCGAAAGCATGCCCTCCGCGAGCGAAGCCGCGCAGGCCGATCATCGCCTGCATCCGATGTCCTGGCTGTTCGTGCTGCTGCAGCAGCTCAAGCAGTTCATCTTGCCGTTGGTCGCGGCGTTCTTCTTCGGCGGCGATCGCAACGAGCTGTGGCCGCTGATCGGCGTCGGCCTGCTCGCCGTGACCTCGGCGTGGCGCTACTTCACCTACCGCTACGGCTTCACCGGCGACGCGTTGGTGGTGCGCAGCGGCATGCTGGAGCGCAGCGTGCGGGTGATTCCCTTCGCGCGCATCCACAACGTCGGCCTGCAGCAGTCGGTGCTGCATCGCCTGTTCGGCGTGGCCGAAGCGCGCCTGGAATCGGCCGGCGGGCAGAAACCGGAAGCGGAAATGCGTGTGCTCAAACTGGCCGATGCCTTGGCGCTGGAGGCCTTGGTGCGTCGTCGCGGCGCAACCAGCGAATCCGTCGCCGGCACCGCGACGCAAACCACCACGCTGCTGGCGCTGACGCCCGGCGAAGTGGTGCGGCTCGGCCTCATTTCCAATCGCGGCCTGATCGTCGCGGGTGCGGCCGTGGGCGGCCTGTCGCAGTTCAATCCGCGCATCATCCCCAATTTCATGGAGTACTGGGGCAAGTGGGCGCTGGGCTGGGCTTCGCACAACGGCACGCACGGACCGCTGTTCTTCGCGACCGCCGGCATCAGCCTGGTGCTGCTGGTGATCGCCTTGCTGCGCCTATTCTCGGTGGTGCTTGCCCTGTTGCAGTACTACGGCTTCAGCCTGAGCGAAACCGGACGCCGCCTCACCGTCGAACGCGGCCTGGTCGGACGCTGGCGCACCAGCGCCTCGCGCCGGCGCATCCAGGCCTGGACGCTGCGCGAAACCGTCATGCATCGCCTGCTCAAGCGCCGCAGCCTGGAGATCGATACGGCCGTGGCCGAACAGCAGAACCAGCAGCGCGCGCTGCGCGAGTTGGCCCCGGTCGCAACTCCGGCGACCTGCGACGCGTTGATAGAACATCTGCTGCCGCGCGCAGGGTGGTCGCACCTGGAGTGGCGCGCGTTGCCCGCCCGCTCGTGGTGGCGCCTGGCCTGGCCGGGGGTGCCCTTCATCGTCGCGGTCGCGGCGTTGGCGAGCTGGCTTGCGACGCCGTGGGCGCTGCTTCTCCTGCTCTGGCTGCCGTGGAGCGCCTACGTCGCGCGCCGGCACATGCGCAACGCGGGCTATGCACAGAACCGCGACGTGATCGCCGTGCGCGAAGGCTGGTGGAGCCGCCACTGGCGCTTCGCCGAACTCGACAAGTTGCAGGCGCTGCAGCTCACGCGCAATCCGCTTGATCGCCGCTGCGGCACGGCCACGCTGTGGCTGGATACGGCCGGCGCCAGCGCGATGACACCGCCCTTGCGAATCCGCTTCCTGCCCGACGCCGAGGCGATCGCACTCTACGAGCAATTGTCGCGGACCCTCGCGAAACGCCCGCTGCGCTGGTGAGTCAGCGGCCCCAGTAACCGAGATCGCGTCGGATCTGCAGCCGGCGCCAGATCGATCCGAACGGCTTGCGCGACAGCGTGCCCAGCTCGCCACGCAACAAGGCTTCGGTCGCGGCGATCACGCGTTCGGACGAACGCCCGTCGCGATACGGATGGATCGCATCGGCGTAGGCGTCCAGCGCGGCCTGCAGCGCCGCATCGGGTGCGAACGCGCGCGCCAGCATCGCCGGCAGCTGCGCGGCATCGGTGAAATCCAGCATGTGCGGCTTGGGCGCGCGATTGCGGAAGGTCACCACTGGCTTGCGCTGCACGACGAACTCCGACACCACCGACGTGGTATCCGCGACCAACACGTCCGCGGCACGCTCGGCGGCAACCAGTTGCTCGGTCTCAACGAAGGCCGCATTCGGTCCGCTCAGGGCGCGATAGCGCTCGAACAGCGCCGGCGGACACTTGGGATGCAACGTCAGCAGCCAATAGCGGTCGCCACGCGCGACTTCCGCGGCGATGGCGTACAGCAGATGCGGCGCCGCGCTCAGGCGCTCGGTGAAGGTGGAGGCGAACATCACCACCGGCCGCGCTCCGGCCGGAGCCCGCAAAGCCGCCGCACTGCCGTCGTCGTCGCGAAACAGCGGATCGAGCTTGGGCCAGCCGGTTTCCACCACGGCGAAATGCCGCTCCTGCGCGGCCAGCGCCTGGAACGGCGCCGTAGTCGCAGGCCCTTGCGTGCAGTACAGATCGAACAGGCCGCGCACGCGGAAGTGGCCGCGCTCGTCGGAGCGCTTCTCGACATTGAAGCCGTGGAACAGTTGGACCTTGGCACCGGCCACGAACGTCGGCACCCAGTTGGCCGCGCTGAAAACGGCGCGCGGCTGCAAGGCCACCGCCTCGCGTAGTCCGACCATGCGCACCGGCGCCGGCAGCGCGGCGCCGGCAGCGCCGTCCACGAACCAGGCATGCACGTCGTGGCCCGCGGCTTGCAGCGCATGCGCCAGCGGTTGCAGGATGGGCAGCGCATAGCGCTCGGTCGCGAACAACAGGTAATCCGCCATCAACGCTTCCCCACCCTCTCCGTCGGCCGCGACGTCGGTCCGCCCGCTCTCAGCCTGCATTATCACGTTCAACGAGGCCGACCGCATCGCCGACTGCATCGCCTCGCTGTCGTTCTGCGACGAAGTCGTGGTGGTCGACTCGCATTCGACCGACGCGACCGTGGAGATCGCACGCGGCCTGGGCGCGCGCGTGCTGCTGCGGCCGTTCGATGGCTTCCGCAGCCAGAAGCAGTTCGCCATCGAACAGGCAGCGCATGATTGGGTCCTGTGCCTGGACGCCGACGAACGCGTCGATGCCGCGTTGCGCGCGTCGATCGAGGCCGAGCGGGCCCGCGGTTTCGGCGGAGCGGCGGGCTTCCGCTTCGCCCGCCTGAGCGAGTACTTCGGCAAGTTCCTGCGCCACGGTAACGCCTATCCGGACCGCGTCCTGCGCCTGTTCGACCGCCGTCGCGGCGGCTGGCGCGGCACCCGCGAGGTGCACGAAGCGGCCAGCGTCGACGGCGAAGTACGCACCCTGCGCGGCGACCTGATCCACTATCCCTACCGTTCGCTCGAACAGCAGCTGCAGAAGACGCAACGCTACGCGCGAATGATGGCCGAGCACGATTTCGCCCGCGGCAAGCGCGCGACGCTGGGCAAGCTGATCGTGTCGCCGGCGTGGCGATTCTGGCGCGGCTACCTGCTGCGCGGCGGCTTCCTCGACGGCTGGCACGGACTGGTCTATGCCTACGTGCGCGCCAACTACGTACGGCAGAAGACCATCATGCTGTGGCTGCTGCAGAACGGGCAGAAGCCTTAGCTCCTACGTCGTCCGCCCTTCTAGCCCTCGTCGGTTCCCAGCTCCAGTTCCTTGCCACCCGGCACGCAGCCGGGAACGACCGCGGTCGCCGGCACCAGCCACCACTTGCGCCGGTTGGAACGGCCGGCGAACTCCGCCTTGCTGCGATCGATGCATTGCGACAGCGCCGGCTCCTGCACCAGCAGCCAGCGCTGGCCCGGCGCTTGCGCCTGCCACGCGATGCCATGGCGCAACTGTTCGCCCCAGGGCATCTTGAAGCCGAACGTCGTCACGTTGCGCGGCGCCATCAGCAGGTTTTGCTCTTTCCACGCGACGAGGCCGAGTTGCGACTGCGCAGGCAGGCGACGGTCGATGTCGTTCATCAGTCCGCGTGCGGAGCTGGAATCGTTCAACAACGGATAGAGCAGCAGGCCGTACAGCACCCAGACTACGCTCAACGTCGACAGCATCGCCGCCACCGGCCGACGCCAGCCGAACCACAGCAGGCTCGCCCAGCCGCCGACGCCCATCGCGATCAACGACCACGCGAACGGCGCGGAATTCATCGTGAGGCCGCGATCGCCGATCAGCTTGTCTTCGAAACTCGGATGCCCGAACAGCATCCACAAGCCCGCTATCGTCATCGCCAACGCAAACATGCTGGCGAAGCCGAGCGCAATGCGGCGCGGCCAGACCTTGCGCAGGATGCCCGGCAACAGCGGCGCGAACGCCAGACATGCCATCGGCAGTGCCGGCAGGATGTAGACGTCGCGCTTGCCGTGTGGAATCGAGAAAAACAAGATGATCAGCAGCCACCACGCCAGCGGCAGCAGATAGCGCGGATCGCGACGCTGCAGGCGCCGCTTCCATGCGGGCAAGGCCCATGGCAGCGCGAACATCAGCGGCAGCCACATCGATAGCATCACGCCGAGGTGGTACCAGGCCGGCTGTTGGTGATCCCACGACTTCGCGTAGCGGCCGGCGGTCTGGTGGAACAGGATGTCGTCGAGGTAGGCGCGGTAAGCCGGATCAGGATGGTGCAGGGCGCTGGTCACCATCGGCACCAGCCACAGCGCCAGGGCGAACACGAATGCCAACGGCCCCAGCAACACCTGCCAGCGACGCAGCGGAAACACCACGCCCGGCCATTGCCGCACTACCGCGAAGGCTGCGGGCGCCAGCATCAGCAACGCCAGCGCGCCCACGCCCTTGGTGATCGTGCCCATACCCGCGGCGAACCAGCCCAGCATCCACATACGCCAGTCGCCGCCGCGCAGCAGATGCCGCAACAGGCCGTAGTTGGCGAGGGTGATCCAGAAGACCACGGTCGGATCGATCTGCGCCTTCTTCGCCTGATAGACGAAGTGCAGCGTGAACAGCAAGGCATAGCCCGCATACAGGCCGATGCGTCGCGTCCACAGGCGCTTGCCCAGATCGACCACGCACCACAGCGTGCCCAGCGCCGCCAGCAGCGAAGGCAGAAGAAAGGCGACGCGCCAGTTGCCGAACACGGTATACGCGGCGGCCTGCAGCCACATGAAGAACGGCGGTTTGTCCGAATACAGCTCGGTGCCGCGGTGCGGGAACAGCCAGTCGCCGCTTTCGACCATATGTTTGGCAACGAGCGTGAAACGCGGCTCGTCGGCGGGCCAGGGGTCGCGCAGTCCCAGGCCGGCGCCGAGCACCAGCAGGGCAAGGATCCAGAACAACCAGGTTTCGCGGGAGCGGGTGGTCTTCAGCATGCGAGGAATGATAGCCGCGGCGTGTCGGACGCAGGTCGAAGCGAGCCCATCGGTGTAGCGTCGATGGGGCGTTACGGCAGTTTGCGCAAACGGGCGTAGAAGAAACCGTCGCCGTCCTGCTCGCCCGGCAGGCGCTGGCGACCGGCGCCGCTGGGGCGGCCGAAGCGCTCGTCGAGCGCGTCCACGCGTGCGTCGGCGGTGCGGGCGAGGAAGGCATCGACCTGGCCTTCGTTCTCCGCCTTCAACACCGAGCAGGTCGCGTACAGCAGCACGCCGCCGGGCGCGAGCGTCGACCACAGCGCGTCGAGCAGGTGCGCCTGGGTGGCCAGCAACGGAGTCACGTCGGACTCGCGACGGTGCAGCAGCACGTCCGGCTGCCGCCGCACGATGCCCGTCGCCGAGCAGGGCGCGTCGATCAGCACCGCATCGAGGGGAGTGCCGTCCCACCAGGTTTCCAGGCGACTGGCGTCGGCGCTGCGCAACTGCGCCGCCGGGAGCCCCAATCGCGCCAGCGTGCTGCGGACGCGATCGAGTCGCTTGTCGTCGACGTCCAGCGCAACCAGCTTCAAGGCCGGATCGCGCTCGAGCAGATGCGCGGACTTGCCGCCCGGCGCCGCACACGCATCCAGCACGCGCGCCCCGGAAGGCAAGGCCAGGGCGTCGGCGACGAACTGCGCGGAGATGTCCTGCACGGAAACCGCACCTTCGGCGAAGCCCGGCAGTTGCGCGACCGCGACGCTGCCGTCCACGCGCAAGGCATCCGGTGCCGCCGCGTCTGGATGCGAAGCGATGCCGGCTTCGAGCAGACGCTCGCGATACACCTCGCGCGACTGCTGCAGGCGGTTGACGCGCAGCCACATCGGCGGCGTCTGCGCGCTGGCTTCGAGGATGCGCGTGTGGTCCTGCGGCCAATCCTGCTGCAGGCACGTGCGCAGCCATTGCGGCCAATGCGCGGCGGGATCGCCGGGCGGGAGGCCTTCGCGCTGGGCACGCCGCAACAGCGCATTGGCCATGCCGGCCTGATGCGCACGACCCATTGCACGCGCGGCTTCGACCGTCGCGGCGACGGCCGCGTGCGGCGGTAATGCCAAAGGATCCAGCTGCGCGAAGCCCGCATAGAGCAATGCGCGCAATTCGTCATCGCGCCTGCCCAGCGGCCGCGGCACCCACGTTTTCACCGCCGCTTCGAAACGGGCGGGCTGACGCAGGACGGCGAAGCAGATCGCTTCGACCAGCGCGCGATCGCGCGGGTCATCCAGTGTCGGCAGCTGCGCCGCAAGCTCCGCCTTGAGGGAGCGGCCGCGATGCAGCACGGCATCGAGCACGCGCGCGGCGACCACGCGCGGGGCGCTGCCGGTACTCACGCGCTCCTCAGGTCGGGGCGGCCGTTGAGGTAATCCGCCGCGGTGATCGCCTTGCCGCCTTCGCGCTGCAGGACGCGGATGCGCAGCGCGCCTTCGCCGCAGGCGACGTCCAGGCCATCACGGCCGGCGCGCAGCAGCGTCCCTGGCGCAGCGCCGTGCACTTCGTCCAATGCGATCGCGCCGTGCAGGCGCAGGCGTTCGCCCGCCACCATCGCTTCCGCCATCGGCCAGGGATTGAACGCGCGCACTTTGTTGGCCAGCACGATGGCCGGCTGCGACCAGTCGAGTTTTGCCTCGGCCTTGTCGAGCTTGTGCGCGTAAGTGACGCCGACTTCAGGCTGCGTCTGCGGAATCGGGCGCACGCCCGCGCGCAGCAGCCCCAGGCCATCGGACAACACTTGCGCGCCCAAAGCGGCCAGGCGGTCGTGCAACTGTCCGCCGGTCTCGCTCGCGCCGATGTCGAGCGACTGCGACAGCAGCACCGGCCCGGTATCCAGGCCCTTCTCCATCTGCATCAGGCAGATGCCCGACGCGCTGTCGCCGGCTTCGATCGCACGTTGGATCGGCGCGGCGCCGCGCCAGCGCGGCAGCAGCGAGGCATGCACGTTCCAGCAACCATAGGTCGGAATGTCGAGCACCGACTGCGGCAGGATCAGTCCGTAGGCGACGACGATCATCAGGTCCGGCTGCAGCGCGCGCAACGCGTCCTTGGACAGCGCGGACTTGAAGTTCTCCGGCTGCACCACCTCGATCCCGCGCAGCAACGCCTCGCGCTTGACCGGCGAGGGGGTCAGTTCGCGGCCGCGGCCGGCGGGACGATCGGGCTGCGTGTAGACCGCGACCACTTCATTGCGCTGCGCGGCGGCGCGCAGGCTGGGCACGGCGAAATCCGGCGTGCCGGCGAAAACAATGCGCATGGATGGGCTATGCCGTCAGGCCGCGGCCTGGCGGCGCGCCTTCGCCAGCTTCTTGCGCACCATCTCGCGCTTGAGCGGCGAGAGATAGTCGACGAACAGCTTGCCGATCAGGTGATCCATTTCGTGCTGGACGCACACCGCGAGCAGGCCGTCGGCGTCCATCGAAAACGCCTGGCCGTTGCGGTCGATGGCCTGCACGGTGATCTGGTTGGAACGGGTCACGTCGGCAAAGATGCCGGGCACCGACAGGCAGCCTTCCTGGTAGACCTGGTCGCCGTCGCGCGCGGTGATTTCGGGGTTGATGAACACCAGCGGCCGGGTTTTGTCTTCGCTCACGTCTATGACCATGAAGGTCTTGTGGACGTCCACCTGGCTCGCGGCCAGACCGATGCCCGGCGCGTCGTACATGGTCTCGAACATGTCGTCGAGCAGCTGCTGGAACGCCGGGTCGGCGATCTGCGACGGCTCGACCGGAACCGCCTTGGTACGCAGGCGGGGATCGGGGAATTCAAGGATGGGGAGCAGGGCCATGGTCGGAATCTCTGGGGCCCCTCCAGCGAAGGGGCAGCCGGTCGGCGCTGGCGCGATCGGCGTGGTGGGGGAAACATGCAACCGGTCACTGAAGCGCTGTGCGGTCCAGCAGATGGCTTCCCGGGAAAATGGGGGCCACGGTCACATCGTCAAGCACAGGTGCGATTGTAACGCCGGCAAGCCCCGGAAAAGCTTGCAAAGGCGCGCATCTTCTGGGCTATAGTGCCCGGGCCTGCGGGGAAAACTGGCAAGGGGAATCAGATACATGGCCGCCATGCTTAAACCAATTCGCACGGTCTTGACCGCTGCGCTCCTGACCATCGCCACTGTGGCCGTCGCGCAGGAAATGCGCGGTGATCATCCGGATACCTACACGGTCCGCCGCGGCGACACCCTGTGGGATATCGCCGGCAAGTTCCTCAAGCGTCCGTGGCTGTGGCCGGAGATCTGGCAGGCCAACCCGCAGATCAAGAATCCTCACCTCATCTATCCGGGCGACGTCATCTCGCTGGCCTACCTGGACCGTGTGGCGGTGACGCCCGGTCCGCGTGAAGAGGCCCCGCTGACCGGCGTGCCGCTGAAGGACGTCGAACGGTTCCTCAAGGACCTGCGCGTCGTCGACGAATTCGAAGACCTGCCCTACGTGGTCGGCCTGGAAGAAGACCGCCTGCGCGCCTCGCTCGACCAGGTCGTCTACGTGCGCAATCTGGCCGGCGCCCAGCCGGGCCAGCGCTACGCGATCGTGCGTCCGACCGTCCGCTACAACGCGATCAACCCCAAGCGCTGCTGCGACGTCACCACGACCAAGCCGGAAGACCTCGATTTCCGCGGCCGCACGACCAAGTTCACCGAACAGCTGTGGAATCACCTGATTCCGGCCAGCAAGGGCGAGTTCCTGGGCTATGAGCTGATGCAACTCACCACCGCGACGGTCACCCGCGTGGAAGGGGGCCAGTACGAGGCCACCACGCTGGTGGTCGACCAGACCGGCCGCGAAGTGCGCGAAGGCGATCGCTTGATTCCGGTCGAGCCGCAGCCCTACGACCTGCAGTTCTTCCCGCATCCGCCGAAGCAGGAATTCGCCTACGGCAAGGCCAAGGTGCTCGCCGTGGCCGACATGATCAGCACCGGCGGTCCGCGCGACGTCGTGGCGCTGTCGGTGGGTGCGCGTGATGGCATCGACAACGGCACCGTGTTCTCCAGCTGGCGCGTCGGTTCCAACGCCGTCGACCGCGTGGCGGTCGGCGTCGACCGCAGCCCGGACAGCGTCGGCAACGGCAACAAGGTGCGCCTGCCGGACGAATTCGCCGGCCACATGATGGTGTTCCGCACCTTCGACAAGGTCAGCTACGCCCTGGTGATGGACAGCATTCGTCCGACCCGCGTGGGCTACGAGCTCAAGCACCCGGACGCGTCGAACTAACCGACGTCCCGCACGATCAACGGCGCCGCAAGGCGCCGTTGTCGTTTCTGCGCTCTCGCTTTCGGTTCGCGGCGTTTTCCTACGCCAGGAACAGAAGGCGCCCGGCTGTATGCACATGGCCCGACGCATAGCCTGGTCGGCATGCAGATGGACGATACCGAGGCCTTGTTGCGCCTGGCGGCCGCCGGCGGACCGACCGGCGTGCGCAGGGCGCTGCTGGAGCGGCTCGGGCCTCCGTCGGCCGCACTGGCCGCTGGCGTTTCCGCGTGGCGCGCCAGCGGCCTGCTGGACGCCCAGATCGATGCTCTGCTCGCGCCCGACGCGCTCCGACTGCGGGCCGCACACGTATGGCTCGCACAGCCTGGCCATCACCTGCTCGCATGCACCGATCCCGACTATCCGCCCTTGCTTCGGCGCAGCCCGAACGCGCCGCTGGCGCTGTTTGTCGCCGGCGACCCCACGCTGCTGTGGCGGGCGTCGATCGCCATCGTCGGCAGCCGCGCCGCCACGCCGGGCGGCCGCGATAACGCCGCCTTGTTCGCGCGCACGCTGGTGGCCGCCGGGTTCTGCATCGTCAGCGGGCTCGCCTCAGGCATCGATGCGGCGGCGCACGAAGCCGCATTGGACGCCAGCGGCGCCACCGTCGCCGTGCTCGGCACCGGTCCGGACGTGCCTTATCCGCGTTCGCACACCGGTCTGCACGCGCGCATCGTGCGGAGCGGCGCGATCGTGAGCGAGCACCTGCCGGGCACCGGCGCGCGCGCCGAGCATTTCCCTAGCCGTAACCGCATCCTCGCCGGACTGGCCCTGGGCACGCTGGTGGTCGAAGCCGCGCAGCGCTCCGGCGCGCTGATCACGGCCCGCCTGGCGGCCGAGGCGGGGCGCGAAGTCTTCGCCCTGCCCGGCTCGATCCACAACCCGTACGCCCGCGGCTGCCATCGCCTGATCCGCGACGGCGCGGCGCTGGTCGAGACCCCTGCGGAGGTCACCGCGGCGCTGGCATCGGCCGCGGCCGAACTGGCCGGCGACTTGCGACTGCGGTTGCGGGACCCCATCTCTGCGTCGCCGCACCTTGCCGAAACCGGTCATGGCGAGGGTTCGACCCAGTCAGCAAACGGTCTGGAAGGCCAGGACGCCAACTACCAGACGTTGTGGAAGGCGCTCGGCCATGACCCCACAGATATGGATCAACTGGTCGTTCGGACTGGATTGACGCCCGCCGAACTGTCATCCATGCTCCTGATCATGGAGCTTGACGGCCGGGTCACCACGCAACACGGCCGGTACCACCGGAGTCGTCGATCCGCGGGTTGATTCACGTGTGAGGCACGGTTCTTGCGGCACCCCGACTAAGCCCCAACCCGCCCATCGCGCCGTCAGCGGCGCAGGCCGAGGGAAATGAAAGAGAGCATCCTGGACGTCCTGCTGTACCTGTTCGAGCACTACTTCACCGAGGACGCCGACCTCGTCCGCGACCACGATTCGCTCCGCAGCGGCCCGCTCTTCGAGGAGCTCGGCCAGGCCGGCTTCAGTCCCGCCGAGATCAACAAGGCCTTCGAGTGGCTGGACGCTCTGGCGTCGCAGCGCCCGAGTACCGCCACGCCGCGCGCCAACGGCCCCACCCGCATCTACTTCGGCCCCGAGCTGGACAAGCTCGACGTGGAATGCCGCGGGTTCCTGCTGTTCCTCGAGCAGCACGGCATCCTCGACGCCGACCAGCGCGAGCTGGTGCTGGACCGCGCGATGGCGCTGGACCAGGACGAACTCGACCTCGACGACCTCAAGTGGGTCGTGCTGATGGTGCTGTTCAACCAGCCGGGCAGCGAAGCCGCCTATGCCTGGATGGAAACCCAGATGTTCGCGGACGAACCCGAACCGGTACATTAGTCACACTTTGCCGCCGACGCGCCGGGGAGGGAGCGTCGGATAAGGCAAGCACCGGTTTTCAGGGAAGAGTTTCAGGGGAAGGCAATGATCGACTGGTATTACCACGCTCCCGGCGAGGGGCGCGTCGGGCCGCTATCGGCCAATGATCTGCGCGAGCTCTATCAAGAGCGCCGCATCCAGCGCGACACGCTGGTATGGCACCACGGCCTGCGCGAATGGCAGCCGCTGGAGCGACTCGAGGTGGAGATCGGCATCCTCGGCATGCAGCAGGATACGTCTGCACCGCCACCCATGCCTTCGAACGCGCCTGCGCCGATCGCGCCGCAACCGATACGGACCGCACCGCGCGGCAAGTACACGCGCGCGCCGCTACGCGAGAAGAAGACGCTCTCCGGCGGAGCGATCGCATTGATCGCCATCGCGGTCATCGTGATCCCGGGGGCAATGATCCTGGGCTCGATCATGCTGTCGTCCTACAAGGACTACGCGCAGCGCGCGACGAGCATCGGCAAGGTCCAGGGAATCGCGAACGGCCTCAAGCAGGTCGTCGCCGACTACGCGCTGCGCAGCGGCCGCTGTCCCGTCGATGGCGATCCGGGCGTGACGCAGCTGCAGAGCAAGGTCCGGCAGCAATTCGCCATGAACGTGAGCTTCGAGCGCACCGGCAACGGTTGCGCGTTCGAGGTCGCATTCAACGCCGACGGCAAGCCGATCGACGGCAAGGCATTGCGCTACGAGGGCCATGCCGAAGGCGATGGCTTCGCCTGGGAATGTCGCGGCGGCGACATGCCCGACAACCTGCGTCCACGCGACTGCCGCAGCGGCGGCTGATGTCCGGAGAGTTTCGATGACCCAGTGGCACTACGCCGACGACGCCGGCAATCGCGTCGGCCCGATTTCCTCCGAAGAACTGCGCGAGCACTACCGCCAGCGCCGGCTCCGCCTCGACAGCCTGGTCTGGAGCGAGGGGATGGTGCAATGGCTGCCGTTGGAGCGGCTCGCGATCGAACTCGACATCGACTCGATCACGCCCGACGCCACGCCGCCGCCGCCGCTGCCCACCGGCCCTGCGGCGCCGGTGCAACCCACGCGCGCGGCGGCCCCGCCGAAGAAGGGCATGTCCGGCTGCATGATCGCCTTGCTGGTGTGCGCCGCGCTGGCCATACCGATGGTGGGCATCCTCGCCGCGATCGCCATTCCGGCGTACCAGGATTACGTGCAACGCGCGAAGGTCGCCGAAGTCATGATCGCGGCGGTCCCGCTGAAGACCGCCATCGCCGAACACATGGCCAGCGAAGGCAATTGCCCGAACGATCAGAGCGGCGACCTGGCGGCTGTGCTCGCGCAGCTCACCCAACATCCACGGATCAGCGGCGTCCGCGTAGGGACCGTAGAAGGCGGCCATTGCGCCTTCGAAATCACCTTGCGCGGCCCGGGCGCCGTGGAGGGGAAGACGCTAATGTTCGAAACTGACGCGGACGCAAGCCAATGGGACTGCAGCGGCGGCGACCTGCCCGCGCGATTCCGTCCTATCCAGTGCCGCGCCACCTCAACTCCCACCTGAGCACCCAGTAATGAGCCAGTGGTACTACAGCGACTACCAGCGCAACCGCCTCGGCCCGGTTGCGGCCAGCGACCTCGCCGATCTGCACAACGCCGGCCAGCTGCAGCCGGACACCCTGGTGTGGCGTGAAGGCATGCCGCAGTGGCGGGCCTGGCGCGAAGTTATGACGCAGGCGCTCAACGAAGCCGCCGGCCGTGCGCCGGTCGAAGCCGCGCCGCTGTCGGCGGGCGTGAATCCGTACGCGATGGCCGAGCCGCTCACCGCCGCCGCGACGCCGGCCCCCGCGATGGGCGGGGCCGCCGCCACCGCTCCGCTGGGCACCCTGTCGTCGACGACCACGCTGAGCGCGGGCGCCAATCCTTACGCCGCCGCCGAACCGAGCTCGCCCTACGCGCCGCCGCGCGCCACGGTGAGCGCCGGCAGCGAATACGTCGCCGGCGGCGAGGTCGTGTACGCGGGTTTCTGGAAACGCTTCGCCGCCAACTTCATCGACGTGTTCGTGATCGGCATCGTGACCTGGATCGTGCAAATGATCGTCATGGCCGGCTTCGGTGTGAGTGCGACCCTCTCCGCGCGCAGCGACCCCAGCGCCATGATGGCGGGCGCGGGCCTGTTCGGCATGCTGCTCGGCATGTTCCTGATACCGCTGGCGATGCAGGCGGTCTACTACGCCTGGATGCACTCCTCCAGCCGCCAGGCCACGCTGGGCAAGATGGCGGTAGGCATCAAGGTCACCGACGACGACGGACAGGCCATCAGCTTCTCCCGCGGCATCGGCCGCTACTTCGCCACGATCATTAGCAGCCTGACGGTGGGCATCGGCTACATCATGGCCGGGTTCACCGAGCGCAAGCGCGCGTTGCACGACATGGTCGCCAGCACGCTGGTCGTGGACCAGTGGGCGTTCACCGCCCATCCCGAGCGGCAGCGGCATGAGCTGGGCACGGTGACCGTGGTGATCATCGTCATCGCCGGCGTGTTCATCATCGGCTACCTTCTGCTGATTGCGGCGATCGTCGCCGCCGGAATAGCCGGCGGCATGCATTAACCTCGTGCTCCGGCTGCGGCCGGGGTCACACCCGGCCGGGCTCCGGTCGAGGGGTGGCGGTC
This sequence comes from Lysobacter terrae, assembly GCF_054782215.1. NCBI lineage: Bacteria > Pseudomonadati > Pseudomonadota > Gammaproteobacteria > Lysobacterales > Lysobacteraceae > Lysobacter > Lysobacter terrae. The sequence continues at coordinate 580,737 of NZ_BAAGSX010000008.1, read as the reverse complement.
CTCCCAGGCTTGACAGGCCTGGCCGCCTCGTGATTCCACTAAAAAAAGAACAAGATCCCGACGCCCGTGGCCCCAGGCCCCGGGCGTTGCCTTTCCTGATGTCGTTTGGCGTTCCTCCCCCATAGCCCGGGAACGCCCGGAACCGGACTCCCCCATGGCCAAGAACCTCCTCATCGTCGAGTCGCCCGCCAAGGCCAAGACGATCAACAAGTACCTGGGCAAGGACTTCACCGTCCTGGCCTCGTACGGCCATGTGCGCGACCTGGTGCCCAAGGAGGGGGCGGTGGACCCGGACAACGGCTTCGCCATGCGCTACGACCTGATCGAGAAGAACGAGAAGCACGTCGACGCCATCGCCAAGGCCGCCAAGGGCGCCGACGCCCTGTTTCTGGCAACCGACCCGGATCGCGAAGGCGAGGCGATCAGCTGGCACATCGCCGAGATCCTCAGGGAGCGCGGGCTGCTCAAGGGCAAGACGCTGCAGCGCGTGGTGTTCACCGAAATCACGCCGCGCGCGATCAAGGAAGCGATGACCCAGCCGCGCGACATCGCCAGCGACCTGGTCGACGCGCAGCAGGCCCGCCGCGCGCTGGACTACCTGGTCGGCTTCAACCTCTCGCCGGTGCTGTGGCGCAAGGTGCAGCGCGGCCTGTCCGCCGGCCGCGTGCAGTCGCCGGCGCTGCGCATGATCGTGGAGCGCGAGGAAGAGATCGAAGCCTTCGTCGCCCGTGAATACTGGAGCGTCGAGGCCGAGTGCGCGCATCCCACGCAGGCGTTCACCGCCAAGCTGACCAAGCTGGACGGCAAGAAGGTCGAGCAGTTCACGATCACCAATGGCGAGGATGCCGAAGCCGCCCGCCAGCGCCTGGTCAAGGCCGCCGCCGGCGCGCTGCACGTCACCGACGTCGCCAGCAAGGAGCGCAAGCGCCGCCCGGCGGCGCCGTTCACCACCTCCACGCTGCAGCAGGAAGCCGCGCGCAAGCTCGGCTTCACCACGCGCAAGACCATGCAGGTCGCGCAGAAACTGTACGAAGGCGTGGCGATCGGCGAAGAAGGCACGGTCGGCCTGATCACCTACATGCGTACCGACTCGGTCAACCTGTCGCAGGACGCGCTGGTCGAGATCCGCGACGTGATCGCCCGCGACTACGGCACCCGCGCGGTGCCGGACAAGGCCAACGTCTACACCACAAAGTCGAAGAACGCGCAGGAAGCGCACGAAGCGGTGCGTCCGACCTCGGCGCTGCGCACGCCCGCGCAGGTCGCACGCTTCCTCAGCGACGACGAGCGCAAGCTGTACGAACTGGTGTGGAAGCGCGCCGTCGCCTCGCAGATGGTTCCGGCCACGCTCAACACCGTGTCGGTTGATCTGGCCGCCGGCAACGAGCACAGCTTCCGCGCCTCGGGCACGACGGTGGTCGATCCGGGCTTCCTCGCGGTGTACGAGGAAGGCAAGGACACCAAGAGCAGCGAAGACGAAGACGAAGGCCGCAAGCTGCCGGCGATGAAGGTCGGCGACCGCGTCCCGCTCGACCGCATCCACGCCGATCAGCATTTCACCCAGCCGCCGCCGCGCTTCACCGAAGCGGCGCTGGTGAAGGCGCTGGAGGAATACGGCATCGGCCGTCCCTCCACCTATGCCTCGATCATCCAGACCCTGCTGTTCCGCAAGTACACGGAGATGGAAGGCCGCAGCTTCCGACCCACCGACGTCGGCCGCGCGGTATCGAAGTTCCTCAGCAGCCACTTCACCCGCTACGTCGACTATGACTTCACGGCGAAGATGGAAGACGAACTCGACGCCGTCTCGCGTGGCGAAGAGGAATGGGTGCCGTTGATGGAGAAGTTCTGGGGCCCGTTCAAGGAGCTGGTCGAAGAGAAGACCGAATCGGTCGATCGCAGCGAGGCCACCGGCGCGCGTGAACTCGGCACCGATCCCAAGAGCGGCAAGCCGGTGAGCGTGCGCCTGGGCCGCTTCGGGCCCTACGCGCAGATCGGCGACAAGGACACCGATGAGAAGCTGGAGTTCGCCTCGCTGCGCCCCGGCCAGTCGATGCACACCATCACGCTGGAGGATGCGGTGGAGCTGTTCAAGCTGCCGCGCAAGCTCGGTCTGAGCGACGGTCACGAGGTCAGCGTCGGCGTCGGCCGATTCGGGCCGTTCGCCAAGCGCGGCAGCGTCTACGCCTCGCTGAAGAAGGAAGACGATCCGTACACGATCGACCTCGCCCGTGCGGTCTTCCTGATCGAAGAGAAGGAAGAGATCGCGCGCAACCGCATCATCAAGGAATTCCCGGGCAGCGACATCCAGGTGCTCAACGGCCGCTTCGGTCCGTATCTGTCGGACGGCAAGCTCAACGGCCGTATTCCCAAGGACCGCGAGCCGGCCTCGCTGACGCTGGAAGAAGCGCAGCAGCTGATGGAAACCACGGGCAAGCCGATGCGCGGCCGCTTCGGCAAGAAGGCCGCGGCGAAGAAGGAACCTGCAGCGAAGAAGGCGGCCGCGAAGAAGGCCGCGGTCGAGAAGCCGGTGGCGAAGAAGGCAGCCAAGAAGGTCGCGAAGAAGGCCACCAAGAAGGCGACGACCAAAACCGCTGCCAAGAAGGCAACGACGAAGACCGCCGCCAAGAAGGCAGTGAAGAAGGTCGCGAAGAAGACCAAGGCGTAACGGTCTTCGCCTCATGCCCGCCCCGCTCTCCCTGACCGACGCCGCCCGTGTCCTGCACGACGGCGGCGTCATCGCCTACCCCACCGAAGCCGTGTGGGGCCTGGGCTGCGATCCCTTCAACGAAGCCGCGGTGCTGCGCCTGCTCGCGATCAAGCAGCGCGAAGTCGCCAAGGGCCTGATCCTCATCGCCGCCCGTCGTGCGCAGTTCGACGGCCTGCTCGACTGGAGCGCGCTGCCGCCCGATCGCCTCGCCGCCGTGGCAGACAGCTGGCCCGGCGCCAACACCTGGATCGTGCCGGCGACCGCGCGCGTTCCGCGCTGGATCACCGGCGCGCATACCGGCGTCGCCGTGCGCGTCAGCGCGCATCCTGTCGTGGCGGCCCTGTGCGAAGCCTTCGGCGGTCCGCTCGTCTCCACCAGCGCCAACCTTGCGGGCGAACCGCCAGCCTTCCTGCGCGAGGCGCTCGACCCGGCCTTGCTCGCGCAGCTCGATGGCATCACCGAAGGCGAGACCGGCGGACTCGAAGCGCCCACGCCCATCCGCGACGCACTGAGCGGAGCGGTGCTGCGGCTTTGATTCGCCGCACCACGACGAACGCGGCTTTAACGAAACCCAGCGTAGCGTTCGCCCGCCGGCCGCCCTCGCGGCCTACCAGGGAGAGGACGCAATGAAGATCCACCGCATTGCCGCGCTCACGCTCGGCTGCCTGCTTGCAACGACCGCCTTCGCCAAGGACAAGAAGGCCGCGGCACCACCGCCGATGACGCCCGAACAGCAGGCGATGATGGAAGCGTGGCAGAAGGCCTCCACGCCCAACGACAAGCACAAGCAGCTGATCGCGGAGTTCGAGGGCACCTGGAACACCAAGATGACCTCATGGATGGATCCGTCGACACCGCCGCAAGTCGAGACCGGAAAGTCGGTCAACACCGCCGTATTGGGCGGCCGCCAGTTGCGCATGGACTACAGCGGGCAGTTCATGGGCCAGCCGTTCGAAGGCGTGGGTTACTCGGGCTACGACAATGTGACCGGCAAGTACTTCAGCACCTGGTCGGACAACATGTCGACCGGCCTGTTCGTGTCCCAGGGCAGCTACGACCCGGCGAGCAAGAGCTACACCTACACCGCGCAGATGCCCGACCCGATGCACAACGGCGCGCTGGTACCGGTGCGCGACACCGTTCGCATCGTCGACAAGGATCACGTCACCTTCGAGATGTACGAAACGCGCGACGGCAAGGAACGCAAGAGCATGCAGATCGAATACACGCGGGCGAACTGAACGGTCGCATCGCCGCGCACGCGAGGGCCGGGCAACCGGCCCTTCGTGTTGTCGCCTGAATTGCGCGCAACGTCCGCCGCCGGCGGCTTCCCACCGCCCCGGCGCGAGCGCAAGATGCCGGCATGACGCGCGCCGGCCGCCATTCGATCGCTTTTTCCATCATCGCCATGGCCGCGTTGGCTGCGGCGCATGCGTACGCCGGCGACGTCACCATCTACCGCTGCACCGACGCCAAGGGCCAGCTGACGCTGCGCGATACCCCGTGCCGCGCCGGCGAGAAGCAGGAAGCACGCAGCATGGTGCGGCCTACCGACCCGCCGCCGCGGCCCGCACCGCCCGCCGCATCGGTAGCACCCAAGCCTGCCGCCGAACCCGCGCAGCGCTACGTCGTGATCACGCCGCCGCAACCGCTGTACGAATGCGTCACGCCCGACGGCGAGCGCTATACCAGCGAGTCCGGCGAAGGCCGCGCACACTGGGAGCCGATGTGGACGTACGGTTACCCGGCCTATCCGATCCAGCCAGGCGGCGGCTTGAGCGCCAACGTCGGCTTCCGCAGCGGCAACGTCGCCGGCCACGTCCGCATCGGCGATCCGAACCACCCGACCCAGCGTCCGCCGGTGCTGGTGCCCGCGGTGCCCACCGGGCAATGGGTGCGCGACGAATGCAATCGCCTGCCGCAGGCCGAGGTCTGTGGGCGCCTGCGCGACGAGCGCTATGAACTCAATCGCCGCTGGAACATCGCCCAGCCCAGCGAGCGCGCGCAAATCGATCGCCAGACCCGTGGCATCGACGCACGCCTGGCCAACGACTGCGGAGACAGTTGATGCCGTTCGAAATACCTGGTCGTCGCCCTCTCACGCGCATTGCCGCTGCAGCGGCCTTGTTATTCGCCATCGCGATGCCTTCCGCGCATGCACAAGGCGTCGTGATCTATCGCTGCACCGACGCGAACGGCGCGCTGACCATCCAGAACGGCACGCCCTGCCCCAAGGGCAACAAGCAGGAACGCCGCGTCATCGAATCCGCGCCGCCCTCCTCCGCGCCGCCCTTCGTTGCGCCGCCGGCGCCGCACAAACCCGCCGTCGCACCACCGCCGCCTCGCGCGCCGACGCCGATCGCAACGAGGCCGCTTCCGCCGCCCGAACCGGCGGTCGAGTCCGAACCCGCCATCGCCGACGCCGACCGCCTGCCGCCGCCATGGCTGTACGAATGCCACACCTACGACAACGACAAGTACCTGAGCGAGGACGGCGATCCGAAACAGCGCTGCGTGACGCTCACCACCACCGGCCTGGGCGGCCTGGTCGAAAACAACAACAACACCGCGGCCTGCGAAGTGAAGATCGACCAGTGCCAGCGCGTGCCCGACGGCGCCTTGTGCGACGGCTGGCGCCGGCGCCTGCGCGATGCGCAATCGGCACTGCGCTTCGGTGTCGTCGACGACCGGGCCAAGGCGGAGGCGGAAGTGCGACGCATCACCCGCGTCGTTCGCGAGAGCACCTGCGCGCGTCAATGACGCCGGCCTCATGATGGCCTGCCGAAGTCGATCACCGGTCAAGTGACGGCACGCGCGAAGGAGTGTTTCCGCCTTGCATTCCCCGCCCGCGCCGGGATGGCGTAACGTCTGCAGCCTCACCGCAGGTCGTGCTCATGGAAATCGCCTCATGAAGAAGGTCAACCTCGCCACGGTGGTCTCCACCGATACGCATTACCTGCACCACATCCACGTCGGCCACTTCGACCTCGACACCGACGAGCCGCGCGCGCTCGGCGGACAAGGTGCGGCACCGGCTCCCTTCGATTACTACCTCGCCTCGCTGTCGGCGTGTACCGCGATCACCTTGCGCATGTACGCCGAACGCAAGGGCTGGAACCTGGGCGAGTTCCGCGCCGAACTGGCACTGAGCTTCGGCGACGACGGCAAGCCGCACGTGCATCGCACGCTGCATTCGGACCAGTCGCTCAGCGACGAGCAGTGGAACCGTCTGCTGGAGATCGTCGCCAACACCCCGGTCACCAAGGCGATGCGCGAAGGCGCGGTAATCACCAGCGAACGCGGCAGCTGACAGGACCCTACGCATGAGCACGATTTCCACCGTCCACGCCCGCAGCGGCGATGTGCCCTACACCGTCCACCTGAGCGACGACCTGGCCCACGCCTGGCTCGGCGACGAGCCGACGGACAAGGGCGGCGGCAATGTGGGCCCCGATCCCACGCGCCTGCTGCTATCGAGCCTGGGCGCCTGCACCGTGATCACCTTGCACATGTACGCCGCGCGCAAGCAGTGGCCGCTGGCGTCGGTAAACGTCGAGCTGCAGTTCAATCCGGCGGGCAAGCCGAAGAGCGGTACCGACATCACCCGCCGTGTCACCCTGCACGGCGAGCTCGACGAAGCGCAACGCGCGCGCCTATTGCAGATCGCCAATGCCTGTCCGATCCATAACGTACTGGTCGGCGAAGTACGCATCGACACGTCGCTCGCCGACTGATCTCGGCCACGTTCACAGGAGTCCACGCATGGTCAGGATTCTCGGCATCTCCGGCAGCTTGCGCGCCCGTTCGTTCAACACCGCGCTGCTGCACGCCGCGCAGGAGCTGGCGGGCGCGGACGTGCAGTTCGACGCCGCCACGCTGCACGGCATTCCGCTCTATGACGGCGATCTGGAGCAGCGCGAAGGCCTGCCCGCCACGGTCGCTGCGCTGAAAGAGCGCGTGGCCGCCGCCGACGGCGTCCTGCTGTGCACACCCGAGTACAACAACGGCATCCCCGGCGTGTTCAAGAATGCGATCGACTGGTTGTCGCGGCCCGCGGACGACATCGCCCGTGTGTTCGGCGATCGTCCGTTCGCCGTCATCGGCGCGTCGCCCGGCGGCTTCGGCACGATCCTGGCGCAGAACGCCTGGCTGCCGGTGCTGCGCACCTTGCGCGTGCGTTACTGGTCCGGCGGCCGCCTGCAGGTCTCGCGCGCGCACACCTTGATGGATGCGGACGGCAAGCTGGCGGACGAGGCCACGCGCAAGCTGGTGGGCGAATTCGTCGCCGGCTTCGCGCGCTTCTGCGCGCGCTGACGATTCAGAAGCCGTAGCGCAGGAAGCCGCCGTCCACCGCGATGCATTCGCCGGTGACGTAGCTCGATGCCGGCAGACACAGAAACGCCACCGCTGCGGCCACTTCTTCCGGCTCGCCGATGCGTCCCAACGGCGTGCGCAGCAGCACTTCATCTAGGTAATCGGGATCGGCCAGCTTGTCGGAAGTGCGCCGCGTGCGGATATACCAGGGAGCCACGCTGTTCACCCGCACACCGTCCTCGGCCCACTCCACCGCAAGATTGCGCGTCATCTGGTGCATCGCCGCCTTGCTCATGCCGTACGGCGCGCCGCTGCGCACGTGGGTGATGCCGGAGACGCTGCCGACGTTGACGATGCTCGACGCTGCATGCTTCGTCAGCAGCGGATAGGCGTAACGCGACAGCTCGAAGGCGGAGAACAGGTTGATCTCGAAGATCTGCCGCCACTCGTCCTCGGTGTAGTCGTTGGCCGCCTTGGTGAGATTGCCGCCGGCATTGTTCACCAGGATGTGCAGGCCTTCGCCGAAGTCCTCCACCCAATCCAGCAGTTCGCGCCGCTGCTCGTCGTCGCCGACGTCGGCGACGAAGGTCTGGATGTCGCGCTCGCCGAAGTCCTCGGCCAGTTCCGCGCGTGCGTTGTCCAGCCCGGTTGCGTCGCGTGCCGCCAGCAGCACGTCGGCGCCGAAGCCGAGCAACTCGCGCGCGATCGCCCGGCCGATGCCGGCGCTACCGCCGGTGACCAGGGCCAGCTGCCCGTCCAGCCGCCAACGCTTGGGGTCCATGTGCTCTCCATCTCGATGCGGCCTGCGCGACCGGCGTAGCATAGCCGCGACCCGGATTGGAGACCTCCCATGGTTCGACCGCTGTTGTGCGCGCTGCTGTCCTGCTCCTTGCTGCTGGGCGTCGCCGCCTGCTCCAAGCCGAAGCCGCCGGAGAAGGAGCGGCCGGTCGACCCGCAGGCGCAAGGCCATACGGAATTGCGCGACGCCATCCAAGCGCCGATCGAAAAGGCCAAGAAGGTCGAAGACACCACGGAGAAAGCCAAGGAGGCCCAGGACGCGGCGATCGAGGCACAGGGCGGCTGAGCCGCACTCCTTTTGTCTCTGTTGGTTTTTAGAGCGTGTCGGCTTCGTTGGGACGCGCTACCCGACGCGATGGGGGTGCTCCGCCCCTCCGGATGGCATCCCTGCCTTTAGTCGGGGCCGCGGACCATCCTGGTCCGCTCTCCGCACCCCCATCGCGCCGGGCAGCGCTTAGCGCGAGCGTGTAGAGCGCCGCTTCGGTAAAAGCTTTTTATTTCGCTTTCAACGCGTCCGAGATGTGTGGGAGGGCAGGCGGCGCCGGTGGGTAGGCGCGACTGTCGGCGGCATGGATGCCGCCGATCAAGCCGCGCCCCCGTGAAACGCAGTTACGACCGCGCCGAACGCGCCGCAGCGCGTGTCTGCGGTGAACGATGGGGCGGATTCACGGCGTGTCGCGACTGCCCACCGGCGCCGTCTGCCCGCCTGGTGCAGCCTGCCCGCCCGGTGCAGCACAGGTCGCGGCATCACAAAGAAAAAGCCCGGCAATGCCGGGCTTTTCTTTACCGCGACGAGACCTGCGTCAGAGCCCGCAGAAGCAGTACGCCAGCGCCTTGACCGGTACGCCGCGCGTCGGCTCGATCGCGCTCTGCAGGAAACGCAGGTCCTGCGCCGTCTGCGGCAGCGCCTTCGGCACGAACGTCTGCGCCAGGCCCTGGGCGAACGTGGAGTGCTGCAGCCACTGTGCCCCGATGCGGCTTTCGGCGAAGCGCGAGAAGAACTGCGCGAACGGCGGCGCGTTCTTTTCCAGATAGCGCACCTGGTAGCTGGCCGGCTTGCCGAGCTTGGCGCGCTGGGCGACGTCTTCGATCGCCATCTGCAGGCCGCCGAACGCATCGACCAGGCCGCGCTCCTTCGCCTGCGCGCCGCTCCACACGCGGCCGCGGGCGACTTCGTCGACCTGTTCGACGCTGCGCTTGCGCGCATTGGCGACGCGGCCGGTGAAGTCGCGGTAGCCCTTGTCGATCACGGTCTGGATGACCTGGCCGACTTCCGGCTGCAGCGGACGGGTGATGTCGAAGGCGCCGGCGAACTTGGTCGTGCCCACGCCGTCGCTATGCACGCCGATCTTGTCCAGCGCGCGCGGCAAGGTCGGGATCAGGCCGAAGATGCCGATGGAGCCGGTGATCGTCGACTCGTCCGCGTAGATGCGGTCGGCGTTCATCGAGATCCAGTAGCCGCCCGACGCGGCGAGATCGCCCATCGACACGACCACGGGCTTGCCCGCCTTCTTCAGGCCGACGATTTCGCGGCGGATCTGCTCGCTGGCGAAGACTTCGCCACCGGGCGAGTCCACGCGCAGCACCAGCGCCTTGACGTTGTCGTCCTCGCGCGCGTTGCGCAGCAGCTCCGCGGTGGACACGCCACCGACGTGGCCCGGCGGCTGTTCGCCGCCGCTGATTTCGCCTTCGGCCACGACCACTGCGACCTGCGGACGCTCGTCGAGCGGATTGACGTTGGTGTTGAGACGGCGCAGGTAGTCGTCGAACGACACCTGGCGATAGCCGTCTTCGGCATCGCTGTCGGCGGCGCCGCGCTCGGCGAGCATGTCGCCCACTTCCTCGTCGGTCTTCAGCCCATCGACGAGTTTTTGCTGCACGGCGTACTTCGCCAAGTCGCCTTGCGCGGCGGTGATGCCGGCGGGGAGTTGCTCGATGCCCTGCGTTATGGCGTCGGCATTAAGCTTGCGCGCCTTGGCGATGTCGCCGAGGTAGCGCTGCCACACGTCGCTCATCCAGTACAGGTCAGCTTCCTTCGCCTGCGGCGAGGCCGCGTCGAGCACATAAGGCTCGGCCGCTGACTTGTATTCGCCGACCTTGAACAGGTGCACGTCGACGCCGAGCTTGTCCTGCAGGCCCTGGCGGTAGTACTGGCGATAGCGGCCAAGACCTTCGAGCAGCAGGCCGCCCATCGGATCCAGGTAGACCTCGTTGGCCTGCGCGGCGAGCAGGTACTGCTTCTGGTCCATCGCTTCGCCGTAGGCGACCACTTCCTTGCCGCTGGCCTTGACCTTCGCGATCGCCGCGGCGACTTCGCGCAGCGAGGCCATGCCGCTGCCCTGCATGCGATCGAGCTTGAGCACGACGCGTTCGATGCGCTTGTCGTCCTTGGCCGCGTCGAGCACGCGCAACAGATCGCGCAACTGGATCTCGTCGCCTTCGCGATCGCCCAGCGCGTGCTTGAACGCACGCTCGGCCGGATCGGCGGAGAACTGTTCGACCAGCGGGCCGGTCGGTTCGATCACCAGTGCGGTGTTGTCGAGGATCGGCTTGGTGCCGCCCGCGCCGGCAATGGCCAGCATGAACAACAGGAACAGCAGCAACAGGCCGAAGAAGATCAGATTGATGATCAACCGGCGGGTGAAGTTCATCACCGTCCACAGGCCGACGAAGAACTCCGCGATCGGACCACGACGGGCGCTGGGCCCGGTAGGGGTATTCATGTATTTGACTCCATAACCATGGCAGCAGGTTACCCGCCTGGTGCTGCGGTTTCACCCGCCACACGTCATCGTGACCTCATGGCTGTTGAGCTTGTGTAACCCGCGGGCGGGCCCCGACTGCAGGATTGGCCTTGCCGAATGAGCTGTTTCCAGGTCGAGGCGCCCTACAGTCGCCGGCTCGACCGCCAGAAACGCGCGCACAGCAGCACGGCCGCCATGGTCAGGCCGAAGATCAGGCCCACCCACATGCCGCGCGGGCCCCAGCCCAGCCCCAGTCCCAGCCCCGCGCCCACCGGCATGCCGATGCCCCAGTACGCCAGCGCCGCCAGCAGCATCGGTACGCGCGTGTCCTTGAGCCCGCGCAGCGCACCGGCCGAAAGCACCTGCACGCCGTCGGGAAACTGGAATGCCGCCGCGTACAGCAGCAGCGAGGCTGCCAGCGCGGCCACGGTCGCGTCCGCCGTGTAGAAACCGACCACCAATTCGTTGCCGGTCAGCAGCAGCAGCGCCGACAGCGCCTGCGTCCCCAGCACGATGGTGTACCCCGCCAGCGCCGCGCGCCGCAGGCCGAAGGCGTCGTCACGACCCAGAGCGTGGCCGATGCGCACGGTCGTGGCCTCGGCCACGCCCATCGGCACCATGAAGCACAGCGACGCCACATTGATCGCGATCTGGTGCGCGGCCGCGGGCAGTTCGCCCAGGCGACCGATCAGCAACGCGGTGGCGATGAACAGGCCGCCCTCCATGGTGACCGTGACGCCGATCGGCAGACCGGTGCGCAGCAGCGTCCGCAGGGTCGGGCCGTGCGGGCGATCGAAACGAGCGAACAAGTCCAGGTCGGCAAATCGCTTCGCCTTGGACAGGTACCAGGCGAAGGCCAGCGCCTGCGACCACATCATGATCGCCGAGGCGATGCCGAGCCCGCCCGCCCCCATTTCCGGCAGCGGCCCGACGCCGTAGGTCAACACGTAACCCAGCGGCACCAGCACCAGCAACCCGCCGAAACCGAGCAGCATCGTCGGCAGCGTCCAGTGCAGGCCGTCGCTGAGGTAGCGCATGGTCAGGTAGAGCGTGAGTCCGGGCACGCCCCAGCGGATGCCGTGCAGGAACGCCACCGCGCCCGGACGAATCTCCGCGGCGATGCCCATCGGCTCCAGCGCATACACCGCCACGCTGAGGAAACCGAACAACAGCACGCCCAGCACCGATGCCAGCCACAGCCCCTGGCGGAACAGCGCGCCGATCTCGTGACGGCGGCCGGCGCCGTCCAGCTGCGACACCGCCGGCGGCAGCGACATCAGCGTGCCCATCGGAATCATCATCGGCAGCCAGAACAGGGCCGTGCCCACCGCGACCGAGGCCAGCGTCGCGGTGGTGTGGTGGCCGGCGATCACGCTGTCGACGAAGCCGATCAGGCCGGTGGACACATGGCCGGCGACCAGCGGTGCGGCGAGCACGGCGGTGGTGCGCACTTCGTGGGCGAAGCGGGGGGGCGCTGGGAGAATGGATTCGATGGTCATGGGGGAGGGAAACGGAAACTGGAGCAGGCGCGACGTGCGGGACCGCTAGGGATCAAACGCTCGTGGTTCGCCGCTATCAGCCGCGGGGGCGGCGCGAACACTTCCGTCTACCTACCGAAGTCGCGGCCCGCTATCTTAGCCGCCCTGCCATTCGCGGCAGCGGACCGAACGGGGATGCGGCATGAGCGGAACGGATGCGCAACACGCGCCGGCAAACTGTGAAAACTGCGGCACGCCGCTGCAGGGTCACTATTGCCATGAGTGCGGCCAGTCGATCCACAGCCCGACGCGCCATTTCGGCCATGCGCTGGAGGAAGTGTTCGAGTCGTTCTGGCACCTCGACGGGCGTGTGTTCCGCAGCCTGCGCGACCTGATGATTCCCGGGCGCATCGCGCGCAACTATCTCGATGGCAAGCGCACGCGCTACATCGCGCCGCTGCGCCTGTTCGTGATCATGAGCCTGCTGACCTTCTTCGTCGGCAAGCTGGTCGTGCACGTGGATGGGGACCCGGTCCGTTTCGACGGCGCAGGCAGCGCGGCGATAGAACGTGCGCAGAGCGTCGAGGAAGTGCATCAGATCGAAGCGCGCCTGCTCAAGGAGCTCGCGGTCGAAGAGCGCAAGGCGACCAAAGTTGCGGGCGTCAATGCCGCCCTGATCGCCACGCGCGCGAAGATCCAGGGCGTAGCCGCCAACCGCATCGTCGAGCTCGAGGCGGAAGCGAAAAAGCATCCCGCGGGCACCTCCGCAACGGCGACGCCACCCGCGGCCAGCGAAGCAGGCAAACCGCCGGCACCTGCGACTGCGAATACCCAGACAACTGCGCCGCCCAAGCCAAAGCGGAGCGGCATCTCCATGGACGACAGCGACTGGCGCTTCAACGGCCGCACCTGGGACGAAAAGACCAACCCGGTCGACGTGCCCTTCATGCCCGCGTTCGTCGACCGCTGGTTCAACCACAAGATCGCCCGCGCGAAGTCCAACATGGAGCACATGGACAACGCCAACGAGTTCGTGCAGTCCGCGCTGAGCGCGGTGCCGACGGCGCTGTTCGTGCTCATGCCGGTCTTCGCCCTGCTGCTGAAGGTGCTTTACCTCGGCTCCGGCCGGCGCTATCTGGAGCATCTGGTGGTCGCGCTCTACAGCCACGCCTGGCTGCTGTTCGCGATCCTGCTGATGTTCGTGATGAACGCCCTCGACGATGCGGCCGGCGGCAAGGGCTGGGTGCCGGTCCTTACCTCGCTGATCGACGCGGCTATCTGGATATGGATTCCGGTCTACCTGTTCCTGATGCAGCACCGGATCTATCGCGACCATTGGGCGCTGACCGCGGTCCGCTACCTGGTGATCGGCTCGATCTACATGGTGCTGGTGATGTGCGTGGTCGTGTTCGCGGTGCTCGCGGGGATCGTGGCGTGAGCGCCGCGGGCGTGGTCTACGAGGTCAACCTCGACCTCGACGCCGCCATCCGGGCCGAGTACCTGGACTGGCTCGCCGCCCACGTGGCCGAGATCTGTGCCCTGCCGGGCTTCCTCGGCGCGCAGGTCCTGGAAGTGGCGGACCCGCCGGCCGCGTCGGGCCGCGTGACCTTGTGCGTGCAATACCGGCTGACCGGACCGCAGGCCCTGGGCATCTATCTCGCCGAACATGCGCCGCGCCTGCGCGCCGAAGGCCAGGCCCGTTTCGGCGACCGCTTTTCGGCCTCTCGGCGGGTACTCGCGCCGGTGCCGGAAGCGGCTTCCTAGGGGCGGCTGTCAGACTCCTCTGAACGGGGGAAAGCCCTCCTTGACACCACCGGATTTGCTGCTCCTCCAGACGTGGCGCGGCCTGTGTGCGGAGCAGTTGTGCACAGCAGTAACAACTCCGTCACTCAAGCCGGATTTAACGCGCGCGCACCCCAGGTGACAACGGTGTTTCACGGGCAAGCATTTGATTCTGAAAGGAATAGCGCGGTTGGCACTTTTTTCACCAACCTGTGCAGGGAGCTTGTGTTTACGGCTTTGCGCGCGCGTGGAGCACGAGATTCCACAGACTTATCCACAACTGGTGTGGATAAACCCGAATCCCCTTTTGCATCCGATAGTTGCGTGACGTACGTCATGTTTGAGGGAAGAATGACGCGCAACTGTGGCGTCGCCCGGACGGGTGAGGTAGAGCAGCAGCCTGAATGGGGAAATGGCCAGATCAGGGCCATCGGCCTGAACAGGCAGAACAGCCGCTCAAAGCGGTGGCCTTAGGCCATCATGGCTCGCCGATGTCTTCGCCTTACTCCGCCACCGCCCCCGTCTGGCACGTCGCCCTGCCCGTGCCGCTGCCGCGCCTGTTCGATTACCGGCCGGGCGAAGGCACCGCGGAAGCAACCGATATCGGCTGCCGCGTGCGCGTGCCCTTCGGTCCCCGCGAGCTGGTCGGGGTCATCGCCGGGGTCGGCGCGCCCGAGGCAGGTGCCCCCGAGCCCAAGACCGGAACGCGCCTGGACGACTCGCCGCTCTTCCACGGCGAACTGCTCGACTCGCTGCGCTGGCTCGCCCGCTACACCCATGCGCCGCTGGGCGAGGTGTTCGCCACCGCCCTGCCGGCGCCGTTGCGACAGGGCGATGCGCTCGCCGACACCCATGCCTGGGCCTGGCGCCTGACCGAGGCCGGCCACACCGGCTTGCCACGGCTGCGTGGCAAGCCGCGGCGGCTGGCCGAGCTGCTGGCGCAGGCACCCCAGGCCGAAGACGTTTTGTCCGAACAACTGGAGGACTGGCGAATTGCGGCACGCGCGTTGGCCGGCCGCAGCCTGGCGGAACGCTATGCACTGCCGCCGACCGCGACGATCGGCATCGCCGCGCCGCCACCGCGGCTCAACGCCGAGCAGCAGGCGGCCACCGAAGCCGTGCTCGCCGCGCGCGGCTTCGCTCCCTTCCTGCTCGACGGCGTCACCGGCAGCGGCAAGACCGAGGTGTATCTGCACGCCATCGCCGATTGCGTGGCGCGCGGCCGCCAGGCGCTGGTGCTGGTGCCGGAGATCGGACTGACGCCGCAGACCCTGCGGCGCTTTCGCGAGCGCCTGGGCGTGCCGGTGCATGCATTGCACTCCGGCCTGGCCGACGGCGAACGCGCGCGGACCTGGGCCGCCTGCCTGCGCGGTGAAGCGTGCGTCATCGTCGGTACGCGCTCGGCGGTGTTCCTGCCGCTGCCCAAGGCCGGGCTGATCGTCATCGACGAGGAACACGACGGCAGCTTCAAGCAGCTCGATGGCATCCGCTATCACGCGCGCGACTTCGCCCTGGTGCGCGCCAAGGCCCTGGACGTGCCGATCGTGCTCGGCAGCGCAACGCCTTCGCTGGAATCGCTGCGCAACGCGCAGGCCGAGCGGTACGACCATTTACGCCTGCATGCGCGCGCCGGCGTGGCGAAGCCGCCACGGGTACGCGTATGCGACGTGCGTAAGCGTCCGCTCGACGCGGGCATGTCGCCGGAGATGTTCGAGGCCATCGCCGCGACGCTGCAGCGCGGTTCGCAGGCGCTCGTCTTCAAGAACCGGCGCGGCTACGCGCCGGTGCTGCTCTGCCACGACTGCGGTTGGAGCGCCCAGTGCACGCGCTGCGACGCACCCATGACCGTGCACGCCGGCGGACGCCGCCTGCAATGCCATCACTGCGGCGCGCGACGCCCGGCGCCGGATGCGTGTCCCGACTGCGGCGGTCTCGCCCTGCAGGCCCAGGGCGCCGGCACCGAACGAATCGAAGAGGCACTGACGAAGCGGTTTCCCGATGTCCCGGTGCTGCGCATCGACCGCGGCACCACGCAACGTCGCGACGCGCTGGAAAAACTCCTGCACGACTTCGGCACACAGCCCGGCATTCTGGTCGGCACGCAGATGCTGGCGAAGGGACACGACCTGCCCAACCTGACGCTGGTCGCCGTCGTAGGTGTCGACGAGGGATTGTTCAGCGCCGACTTCCGCGCGCCGGAGAAACTCGCGCAATTGCTGATCCAGGTCGCCGGCCGCGCCGGCCGCGCGACTCTGCCGGGCGAAGTACTGCTGCAGACGCACCATCCGCAGCACCCGCTGCTGGAAACCCTGCTGAGCGGCGGCTACCACGCCTTCGCCGAAGCCGAACTGGCGCAACGCGAAGCCGCAAGCTTTCCGCCATTCGCGCATCTCGCGCTGTTGCGTGCGGAAGCCAAGCAGTTGGAGGTGACGCACGCGTTCCTGCATGCCGCGCGGGTAGCGCTGCGCGATACCGGCGGATCGTTGGAACTGCACGGTCCCTTGCCAGCGCCGATGCCGCGCCGCGCCGGCTATCAACGCGCACAGCTGCTGCTGTCGGCGACGGAGCGGCGCGCGTTGCATGCGGCGCTGGATGCGGCGCTGCCGGTGATTCATGCGTTGCCGGAAGCGCGACGCGTACGGTGGTCGCTCGATGTCGATCCGGTGGATTTGTATTAGCGATTTCTTAGCCGCCGACCAAAGCCAAACATCAACATCGCATCTCACGAGCGCAGATTTTCCATTAGACGAATCTGAAAATATCAGAGGCGCTTTTCGGCAACGCGCATTGCAATCCCAATGTGGCGCCCGTGTTGCAAGATTGCAAACTATGCGTTCCCAATGCTCCAACCACTAGAGGCACATTCTCGCTGCTAGGGTTCCCACAGGCGATAAGGACCACGGATAGCTCTGGCCAGAATGAGGCATGGAAGTCCGAGGCACTCAACCAAGGGCGTGGGAACAACAAATGATCAAACAATTGTGCGCAGGCGTAATAGCCGTGGTCGTTGCAACGGGTGCGACGCTTGCTGCACCGACCGAAAAGGTAGCTGGCGTCTATTACCTGGCAGGCGCTCAAGAAGTGGGTTCGGAACTGCAACTCAAGGAAGATGGTACGTTTGAGTGGTGGCTTGCTTATGGGGCAATAACCCAGACGGAGAGCGGAACGTATCATTTACAGGGAGATCGCGTGGTCCTTTCCGCAGAGTCTCCCGTCAAGCCCGGCGAGTCGTTTGCATTACAGGAAATGGCTCCCTGGAGTGAGGAACTAGAGGCACGCCTAGCTGAGATCGACCACGCACGAGCCGTCGAGCACTGCCCCTTTCTGCAAGGCACTGATTCCGTATATGGCGCCGACTTTGTAGAGGTAGTACCAAGCGTGTGCGCACGTCCGCCGAAACTACGCAAGACGACGCACATTTCCAGCCCGGGGCAACGACTGCTCGATGAACTCGATTTGGCAGCAGCGAAAGTCAACGAGCAATGCATGGCGATTTCGGAAGCAGTCGGTGCTGCGGAACGGGAAAGCGCTATACGCCAATCGGAACAGGCAATGGCGTCATATCGTGCGACATTGCAAGCAGCGCATGTGGCTTACCGCGAAGTCGCCCAGCCTATGATCCAGGTACTGGACGAGCATCGGAGTGCGATGAAGGAGCTGGCAGAAGAACTGGCTCCGCTCTATCGGGAGAAAGGCCCCGATGAGGCGCTCTTGCCTACACGCGACGAATTGACAGAACGCTTCAAGAAGGAGCTTGACGCCTACCAGACAGGGATTGGAGAACTTAGGCCTCTGGCCACCGAGCTGGGCATAGATCTGCTCCCCCCGCTGGCCACGTTCCCTGCCGAATGCTTATCGTCCAACACTCAGCGGAAGGGCTACGGATACGCTGCAGCCGTTATTGATCAGACCTCATCCGCGTATCTGGATGGCCTCGCCGTTGAGTTTGAGTTCTCCGACGGGTACCGCGAGGTGAGGGAGATCGATCGATCTGGGGCGGCTATGACGCGCGGCAGATCGCGAGGTGTGCTGAAGGCGATTGAATTGCGCCCTGCGAAGCAGTCAGGGCTCCGGCCGCAACGGTTCCAGGTCGAGTCTAGGGAAAGCGGTGCATGGGTGTTCATTTCGGGAGCAATGCCGTTCACGACGATGGAGCTCATTAACAATGATGGAGCGCTCGTCCCACAAGGCAACTGGGGTGGGGGACGCTATGTCAGGGATTGAAGCGTCGGCCACTCATTGCTAACACCCCGCGCGGTGCTGGCTCTGTCGTGCTTTCGGTTCTATCGCAGGCGGGCGGGCCACACCCATGCGGCGAATAAGTACAACGCGGCAGCGATCACCAACGTCGCGCGCAAACCGAACGCCATCGCCAGCAACACCGCCAGCATCGCCGCGATCACCGACGCACAGCCGTTGAGTCCCCACGCCCACGGCACGAACGCCGGCGCTGTGCGCGCCAGCCGCGACAGGCCCAATGCGAAGGGCATGCCCATCGCAAAGGCGAGCGGGGCGATGCCGGTCAGCCCCAGTAGCGCGCGCGTCCACACCGGCCACGTCGCGCCCGCTGTCCACGCCAGGAAAAAAACCAGGAACTGCCACAGCAGGCCAAGCACGATGGCGCGCACCGCCCAACGCACGCGGCCGGCGATACGCGCCTCGTCCGTCGTGGGATCGCGCGCCAGCCAACGCTGCGTATGCAGGCTGCCCGCGCCGGCGCACAACAGGAATCCCGCCAGGCCCACGCTCGCCGCCACCAGCGGATGGCCGAGCAGCAAGGTCAGCCGCGACAACGTCGCGATTTCGATCAACAGGAACGCCAGCCCCAGCGCGAGAAAGTAGGCACCGGCCCGCAGGCGCGAAACCCTCTGCATACCCATGTCCTGGCGCGGGATAAACCACAGCGGCACCAGTACCAGCAGCAGTGCGAGCGGAACCGCCTGCATCAGCGCGGCGATCAGCAGCAGATAACCCGAATCCAGCAGCACCGCGCTGCCCTGCTCGCGCAGCCGCCACAGCTCCGGCAGGCTTTGCCAGCGGAAGAAATGGCCAAAATACGGGCGGTCATCGCGCGCCGGCGCGATCGCGAATTTGTAGTCACGCACGTAGTCGCGTGACTGCGGCGACAACAATGCCTGCACGCCGTCGAAAAGATACGGTGGTTCGAGCACGTGGAAGCGCTGCGCCGGGTCGGCGTGCACGCCAGGCACGTGCACGGGATCGAAGCCTTGCGCCGCCGCGAACGCCTGCAATGCCTGCAGCTCGGCGTCGGTGAACGGTCCCCGCGCCACCAGCCAGGTGCTGGCATCCCAGTTGCGGATCGCCGCCAGTTGCGCGGCCGGATCTGCCGCACCGCTTTCCCGCAAAGCCGCGACCGCGGTGGCGAGAAGCTTCAGTTCGTCGCGCGGCGGTTGCTTGCTCCAGCGCGTGATCGCGAGCATGCCGCGCGGCGTCAAGCGCTGCAGGTAATCGTGCACGGCTTCCACGGTAAGTGCGTACTGCTCCGACGCGGCCTGGGCGCCGGCGCCGCTGCTGGCGAAGGAATCGCCGCCCGCGAGCACGATCAGGTCGTAGCGATTGCGGCTCGCACGCACGAAGGCGCGCGGCTCCGCCACGACGGCGCGAACGCGCGCGTCGCGATAGAGGCCACCGCTGTAGCGGGCGTAGTCCTCGCGCAGCCAACGCACCCGCTGCGGGTCCAGCTCCACGGCATCGACGTGGCTCGTACCAAGCGCCAATGCCTGCATCACTTCCATCCCGCCGCCGGCCGACAGGACCAGCACCGTGCGCGGCACCTGCATGCGGTAGGGCAAGGCCGAGGTCATCGCGCCCAGCCACGACGCCTGCGCCCGCAAGTCTTCGCTATCACGCACGCTCCGGTCATGCACGATCACCGACAAGGCGTCGCCATCGGTGTACAGGCCGAGCTGCGGCGGCGGCTCAACGGCGGCGCTCAGACTCAGGCCCGGCGCATACCGCAACGGCACGCGCGGGCTGTCGAGCACGGCGAGCCAGCCGTACGGCCCGGAGTGTTGTGCGACGAGGTGCGCCCCCGGCATGAGCAGCGCCTTGCTCACGCCCTTGTAGGCATTCGGCCGCGGTGCGAGCGCATGGCCCGGAATGAACGCCAACGTTGCAATGGCGACCAGCATCGCGCCCAGCCAGACCCGCGCCTGCATGGACACCAGCACCGCCGCCACCGGACCGCATAGCGCCGCGAGCAGCAGACCGCGCTCCACCGGCAGATAGGCCAGCGCTGTCGCGGCGATCGCACCGATGCCCGCCCCCGCAAGGTCGGCGCCGTACAACTGCGGAATACGCTCGCCATGGCGCGCGAAGGCCAGCCCGAAGCAACTCGCCGCGAAGAAGAACGGCATCGACAGGACGAGATAGAGCGCGCTCAGCCACAGCGATTGGCGCGGATTCCAGACCAGCTCAAGACCGTTGAAGGGAATACGCGCCGCGATAGCCAATGCCGCCACCGCCGTTGCCGCGAACAAGAGTGCGCAGGCGGCGAACGCGCGCTCGAAATGCCGGCCGAGCCGCACGTCGGCATCCCTGCGCAGCCATAGGCTGAGCCAGGTGCCGCTGGCGCCGTGTCCAAGCAGGGCCAGGCTGATGATCATGGCGGCGAACGGGTACCAGTGCACGATCGCCAGCCAGCGCATCAGCAACAACTGATAGGCGAGCGCAGCGGCGGAGACCAACGCGATGGCGATGGCGAGTCGCGCGGTCGGCGCGACTGCGCCGAGGGCACCCGATTCGGCCCGGTCCGTAGCGTGCAGCGCTCGTGCCGACATCGCCGTAGGCGAATCAGTGGTCGCCGGTCAACGGCACGAATCGCACGGGCAGGATCTGCCGTGTGCGCACACGGCCGGTGCCGTCCTTCTGCACCAGCAGCAGGGTCTGGGTGAGGAAACTGGTGCCGACCGGAATCACCATGCACCCGCCCGGACGCAGTTGGGAGAGCAGGGGCGGAGGCACGGACGAAGCCGCGGCCGTGACCACGATGGCGTCGAACGGCGCGTGCTCCTTCCAGCCGTAATAGCCATCCGCGGTCCGCGTGCTCACGTTGCGATATCTGCGCAGGCGCTGCTCTGCCTGGGTCGCCAGAGGCGCAACGATCTCGATGGTGTAGACCTGCGCACCGGACTCGGCCAGCACCGCCGCCTGATAGCCCGAGCCCGTGCCGATCTCGAGGATCCTGCCGCCGCGCCGCGGCTGCGCGAGCGTGGTCATCAAGGCGACGATGTAGGGCTGCGAGATCGTCTGCCCATAACCGATGCCCAGCGGACGGTTCTCGTACGCATGCGAACGCTGCGCCGGCGGTACGTAGGCATGCCGTGGCACGCGCTCCATGAGCGCAAGCACGGCCGGATCGATGCGGGTGTCACCGCCTTCGCCCGCGGACTCGGCGCGCAGTTCGGCGATCAGCGCGCGGCGGGGAGCGAGATAGGCATCCTGTGCCTGCGCGGCACCCCAGCATGTGGACCCGGCAACGCCAGCGAGCACCCACGCCACCAGCGTGCGTCGCGCGATGCCGGCGATGGTGGCTCCATCCCGCATGGCCGCGAGTCTAGGCGCGCCGGCGTTACGGCTTCGGCAACAACTGCGCGAAGCCGCCTCCGCCAACGCCCTCCTTCGCGCAGGCCCGTTCTTCCTGCAGAATCGGGCTCATGACCAGCCAACTCGAACAACTGCGCGGCCTGTCCGCCGTCGTCGCCGATACCGGCGACATCGAAGCGATCGCCCGCTTCCGCCCGCTCGACGCCACCACCAATCCGTCGCTGCTGCTGAAGGCCGCGGCGCTTCCGGCCTACGCGCCGCTGATCGATGCCGCCATCACCAAGGCTCAGGGTGGCGACACGGCCGCGCGCATCGCCGACGCCGGGGACCGCCTTGCCGTTGCTATCGGTGCGGAAATCCTCAAAACCATTCCTGGCCGCGTCTCCACCGAGTGCGATGCGCGCCACAGCTTCGATACCGCGGCCACCCTCGCGCAGGCGCGCAAGCTGGCTGCGCTGTACGCGGACGCCGGCATCGGCCGCGAACGCCTGCTGATCAAGATCGCCGCCACGTGGGAAGGCATCCGCGCCGCCGAAGTACTGGAACGCGAAGGCCTCCACTGCAACCTCACCCTGCTGTTCTCGTTCGCGCAGGCGGTGGCGTGCGCCGAGGCGGGGGTGTTCCTGATCTCGCCCTTCGTCGGCCGCATCCTCGACTGGCATCTCGCCCAAGGCATGCCGGCGCCGGCCTCGCCGCAAGCGGATCCCGGCGTTGCTTCGGTTACGCGGATATGGAACCACTACAAGCAGCATGGCTACGACACGGTCGTGATGGGCGCGAGCTTCCGCAACACCGGCCAGGTAGTCGCCCTGGCCGGCTGCGACCGGCTGACGATTTCGCCGGAACTGCTCGGCCAGCTCGATGCGAGCGAAGACGCGGTTGCGCGCGCGCTTGTCGACGACAGTTCCCGCCGCTCGCCGCCGGCCGCACTGGACGAAGCAGGCTTCCGCTGGCAGCAGAACGAGGACGCCATGGCGACCGAGAAGCTCGCGGACGGCATTCGCCGCTTTGCGGCCGATCAGGTGAAGCTCGAACAGTTGCTCGCCGCTCGGATGTGAGCGCTCAGGCGTGCGGATGAGCAACGAAGTCCTCACTCCCGCGCGCCGCCTGCGCAGCATCTTCTCCGGGTCGGTCGGCAACCTGGTCGAGTGGTACGACTGGTACGTCTACGCCGCGTTCTCGCTGTACTTCGCCCAGGCATTCTTCCCCAAGGGCGATCGCACCTCGCAGCTGCTCAACACCGCGGCGGTGTTCGCGGTCGGATTCCTGATGCGGCCGCTCGGCGGCTGGTTGCTGGGCCGCTACGCCGACCGTCACGGCCGGCGCCGCGCGCTGATGTTGTCGGTCCTGCTGATGTGCGCGGGCTCGTTGATCATCGCCTTGACGCCCGACTACGCAACGATCGGCGTCGCCGCGCCGGCATTGCTGCTGTTCGCGCGGCTGCTGCAGGGTCTGAGCGTCGGTGGCGAATACGGGACGTCCGCGACCTACCTGAGCGAGATGGCCGGTCGCGAGCACCGCGGCTTCTGGTCGAGCTTCCAGTACGTGACGCTGGTGATGGGCCAGTTGCTGGCGCTGGCGGTGTTGATCGCGTTGCAGCAATGGTTCCTCAGCGAAGAGGAGTTGCGCGCCTGGGGCTGGCGCATTCCCTTCGCCATCGGCGCGCTGGCCGCGGTGACTGCGTTGTGGCTGCGCCGGAACATGCGCGAAACCTCGGCGTTCGACCGCAGCGAACGCGACCCGGCGACCGCGCAGGCCCAGCAAGGCACGCTGCGCGCGCTGCTGCGGCATCCGCGCGAGGTGCTCACGGTGGTCGGGCTGACCATGGGCGGCACGCTCGCGTTCTACACCTACACCACTTACATGCAGAAGTTCCTGGTCAATAGCGCCGGGCTCGACAGCCGCGCCGCGTCCCTGCTCAACGCAGCGACGCTGTCCGTGTTCATGCTGATGCAGCCCGTGGTCGGAGCGCTGTCCGACCGCATCGGCCGGCGGCCGATTTTGATCGCGTTCGGCATGCTCGGGGTCGTGTTCAGCGTTCCGATCCTGGGCACGCTGCAAAACGTGCATACGGCTACGCAGGCTTTCTGGCTGATTCTGGCGGCGCTCACCGTCGTCAGCTTCTATACCGCGATCAACGCAGTGGTGAAGGCGGAGTTGTTTCCAGTCGAGGTTCGCGCACTGGGCGTTGGCCTGCCTTATGCACTGACTGTAGCCGTGTTCGGCGGCACCGCCGATCTGGTCGCCCTATGGTTCAAGCAACGCGGACACGAGAGCGGCTTCTATTGGTACGTTACCGCCTGCATCGCGTGCTCATTGCTCGTGTATCTGTGGATGCCCGACACCCGCCGGACTTCGCGGATCGATCACGACACCGCCTAACCATCCAGCGTATCCAGCAACGCCGCACGCAGACCATCACTGTCACCCGCCTCGACCTGCGACCAAGCCGGTGTTGACGGCAGGCCGCACGCAGATGTGGCGATGACCGGAAGGCCGGCGCTTATGGCGGCAAGCAAGCCACGTGGCTGGTGCTCCACCCACGCGGGCAGCACCGCGACATCCGCTTGATTCAATCCCTCGCGGTAACTGGCAACGCGCCGCAATTGCGCGCGTCCGGCATCCAATTCCGGCTCGCTGTCACCGGGAGGAAGCAGAATTTCGACAGCTTGGTCGCGCATGGCCGCCAACAATTCGAAGACGCCCTTTCGCGCCAATGGCGAGGCCGCGAAGAATATGCGCCGCGCACCCATGTGCGGACTTTTGCCCGATGCTGGCGGACATTGCCAGGGCACTGCGCGCGCCTTTGCACCGGCCAGCGCGCAGACCTGCGCATGCGGACTGATCCAAGTCCCTGCGGCTGCCAAGGCTTCGGTTTCGGCCTCGATCAGCGCATCAGGCGCGCGAAAGTCGCCAAGGGAGCGGCAATGCGGATACAGCTGACGGGCTTGATCCAGCTGCTGCTGCAGCGCGGCCATCGGCAATGCCGTCATCCACACGTCGAAATGCCGGCCGGCCAGCGCGCCCTCGCGCCAGAGGAACGGCAAGAGAGCCTGCGGAACCACTACCCGCGTATCGCGCGTTTCCAGCTGTTGCGCCAGCAAGCGGGCCTCACGTCTGGCCTGGGCCTGAGCTATCTGCGGCAGAGGCTGCCCCTGCCAGCGCGCGAGTCGCCAATGCAGCGCCATGCTCCATCGATGCAAGCCGTGCTGCTGCGGCAGGGGCTCTCCGCTATTGCCGAACACGCGGTCGGCATCGGTGCGTTCCCGTGCGAGATATGTCGCAAACTCCGGCCAGGCGCTCGGCAGCCACCATGCGCGTCGTGTGCTCGATTCCTGTGGCCCGGCATGGCGATGACAATCGACTTGACCACAACCGTGACAGTCCCCGAGGTCGTCCGGCTTGGGCGCGCGCGATGCCACTGCGACCGGCAGGGAGGTCGGCGCATCCGTCACCCCGCGTATGCGCACACGCAAGCGCTCCGTATCCATCGTTGCTTCCAGACGCCACGCGAAACGGCCGCGCAGGCGCAGGTCCACGTAGTTCCAAAATACGGTGGCGTCGCGATCGTGCTCGGCCAACGATCCACTTATGATCCGCGAGTGCCGATGGCGCTCGACGATCGAAAGTCCCGCCCGCGCGGCGCAATCGTAGATCGCATTGGAAAGTTGGCACAGACCTCCGCCAACAGATGGAATCAGGCAACCTTCGCGCAACTCGCGTCCGACCACGAAGCCGCGCCCCTGCGTCGCCCGCCCCAGTTGCTTCCAGAAGCCGAATACCGCATCGGCCGGCACCTCTACACCGTGTAGCGCAAGCACCGCCACTCGCAGGTTCTGGATCTTGCCGACCACAAGCGCGGCATCATTTTCCTCGTGCGGCCATAGCGGGCTTTCGAACTCGGCCAGCACCGGCGCAGCTTGCAACGCCCTCGCGTGCGGGTATCGTCGCGGGCGCTTTCGATCGGCGGCGTCGCGCATGGCTCGTTTCAACCGCAGGCCCCAAGCCTTGGCCGTAAACAGCCAAGCCTGCGACCGGCTGGGTAGCCGTTCCGTGCCAACGACCATCGCAACCCCTACGCGCATCTGACCCGCAGCCATTGTTCCATGGCGGATGGCGCGCGAGCGCAACAGACACGCACATTGCGTTGCGGACTTGGAAACAATGCGTCGCCTACCGCAGCGGGTCATGACGGCCCTGCACGTCGACGCGCCACACGCTGCCGTCGACGAGTAGCGCTGCCTGCAGGCCAACGGTCTCTTGGTCGACATCGAGGCGTAGCAGTCGGCCGCCCTGCTCGAGTACCACCTGCGGCACTCCTGTATGGCCGATCGCCACGCGGCGAACGCCGTAGCGCCGCAATACCGCCTCCAGGTGCGCGACCGGTTCGGCCTCCAGTGCGCGGCCGCGGTCGTGGGGCAAAGCGAGGCCGCGGTACCAGGGCACACCCCAACGGCCGATCACCGGCGCCGCGGCCGCGCTGACGCGGTCGCGTTCCACGTCCAGTTCGCGCCGCGCGATCGCGTTGGCGGTGGCCATATCCAGATTGGCACGCAGGAACACTTCGCTCACGCCCCCGTGCACGACCAGCGTGTCGCCGACCTTCACGATCACCGGACGCGCGCGCAGCCACTGCCCGAGCACGGTGTCGGCGGCGAACACGCGCCGGTTGTCGCCACCGAAAAACGCATCGCGGCTGGCGAACATCCGCTGTGGCGCCGCCGAGAATCGGCCGGCGAGCAACAGCAGTTCATGATTGCCGAGCACCACGTGTACGCGACCGCCGGCGCGTTCGGCCTCGGGCTCCAGGCGATACAGCAGCCATAGCAGAGGCAGGATGTTGGGGCCGTCGTCCATGAAATCGCCGGCGACGACCAGCTGGCCGTTGCCGAAGCGCCAGTGCAGGCCGGAGTCGATCACGCCCTGGGCGATCAGCAGGTCGGCGAAAGCGTCGAAATCTCCGTCCAGGTCGGACAGAAGCAACACGCGGCCGGATGCTCGCACCGTATCCGGCGGTGATATCGCAGGTGCGCGCACAGTCACCTGGAAGCGCGTGCGCTGCGGATTGTCGACGACGACTTCGATTGGCGCCGACGCGGGGGCGACCTGACGTTCGGGGATCCAGTGATCACCGCGCCGGCGCGGGCGCAGGATCTCGATGCGTCCGCCATCGAGGCGGCGAACGTAGGGGCCATCCAGCTGCAGCGGCGGATGGACCGCCTCGTTTACAACCAGCCGCGCCGACGCGTCGTCCCAGGCAAGCAGCACGACGTTGCGGTTGCGGTCGCGCAGTGCGACATCCAGCGGACCCAGCGCCACCACGGCCGCCGCGATGGCGACGATGCATGCCACCGCGGTCAGTTGGAGCCACCTGCTGTGCACGCCCCTTGCCATCCCGCATCGCCACTGTGCGATGCGCGACAATCTGCGCCTCCGGCCCCCGCCGTGCAACCCAGGTGCATCGTGGCTTCAGCGCAGCAGAACGGATCCCTACCTCACGTCGTGATCGTCGGCGGCGGTTTCGCCGGTTTGTGGACGACACGGGCCTTGGCCCGGGACGACGTGCGTATCACCCTGATCGATCGACGCAATCACCATCTCTTTCAGCCCCTGCTGTACCAGGTCGCGACCGCGGGCCTGTCGTCGCCAGATATCGCCGCGCCGCTGCGGCACATCCTGCGCGACCAGCGCAATGTGGAAGTGCGGCTCGGCGAGGTCGTCGGCATCGATGCCGATGCGCATTCGCTCACGCTCGCCGGCGGCGAGGTGCTCAGCTACGACTTCCTGCTGGTTGCGAGTGGCGCGACGCATGCCTACTTCGGCCACGACGCATGGGCACCGCATGCGCCCGGCCTCAAGACGCTCGACGACGCGCTGACCATCCGTCGAAGGCTGCTGCTCGCCTTCGAGCGCGCCGAGGCCGCCGATACGCCGCAGGAACGCGCGGCGTGGCTGAACTTCGCCGTGGTCGGCGGCGGCCCCACGGGCGTCGAACTGGCGGGAACGCTGGCGGAAATCGCGCGCCACACGCTGCGCAACGAGTTCCGCCGCATCGATCCGGCCGAAGCGAAGGTGCGGCTGATCGAAGCCGGCCCGCGCGTGCTCGCGACGTTTCCCGAAGCACTGTCGGACAAGGCACGCGCGCAACTGGAACGCCTGGGCGTGGAGGTCGTGACCGGCACGCCGGTGAGTGCTATCGATGCGGACGGCTACGTGCTGGGCGACACGCGTGTCGCGGCGCATACGGTGCTATGGGCGGCCGGCGTCGCCGCTTCGCCGCTGGGAGCGCAGTTGCAGGCGCCACGCGATCGCGCCGGCCGCGTGCTGGTCGAAGCGGACCTGAGCGTTCCCGGACATCCGGAGATCTTCGTCGCCGGCGATCTCGCCAGCGTGCAGCAGGACGGCAAGCCTGTCCCCGGCGTTGCGCCGGCGGCGAAACAAATGGGGGCGTACGTCGCCCAGGTCATCCGCGCCCGCCTGCACAACAGGACGGCGCCATCGTTCCGTTATCGCGACTTCGGCAATCTCGCCACCATCGGCCGCATGGCAGCCGTCGTCCACCTCGGCCGGCTGAAGCTCTCCGGCCTGTTGGCGTGGTGGTTCTGGCTCTTCATCCACATCTTCTTCCTGATCGGCTTCCGCAACCGCCTCATCGTCCTCATCAACTGGGCGTGGGCGTATTGGAGCTATCAGCGGCATGCGCGGATCATCCTGGGAACGGATCCCGCGCCCCCCGGCGACGAATAGACGCGGCGCGCCTGCGGGACTGGATAGCGTCAACGATCGCGTGATAGCGTCGCGGCGCGGCGGCAATGCCGTCGCATGGGGAACCCGTCGCCACTATTCACGGCAAGCATAGATGCGTGCCGTCGGCGGCGCTTATCTATTTCCAATCAAGGACATCAAGGGAATGCGTAATCTTTTTGCTTTCGTTTCGCTCGCGGTTCTCGGCTGCACGGCCGCTCCGGCCTTCGCCCAAACCACAACGACCTCTCCCTGCACGCAGTGGATTTCGGCCGTACCCTTCAAGATCTCGCAACCTGGCTACTACTGCCTCAAGCAGAGCATCGCCACCAGCGATAACGGCATCGAGATCGCCTCCAGCGACGCTACGTTGGATTGCCGCGGAAGGAGCTTGACCCAGGAGCGCGCCTCGAACGACGCGACTGCGATCTACACCGGCAACGATCCGGTGCAGGACGTCACCGTGCGCTCGTGCAGGATCGTCAATTTCGCCACAGGCATTAATTTCGGCCTCCGCAGCGAGCGCATCCAGATCCTCAACAACGACATCCTCAAGGCGCAGATCGACGGCATCGTGCTGTGGGGCAGCAACTCGAGGATCGTCGGGAACAGCGTCATCAATACCCACAACACGTGGTACGACTACAGCCGCAACATCACCGTCACCGCCTTCGAGCCTGGCGTCCACTCCACGGGCAATTCCATCACCAACAACGTCGTGGCGGGCGCCTACGGAAACGCGACCATCTGGGGCATTCGCGCCGACATGACGGACGACATCCTCATCAACAGCAACCAGATCGCGGACCTTCAGCCCAACGAGGGCGGCTTCGCGGCGGCCATCAACTCGGATGGAACCACCGCACAGGTCATCGGCAACGTCATGATGTCGCGTACTGGCAACAACTACGGCAACCTCAGCAGCGCTGCGCTGTGCACGCGAAACATCGCGATCGGCCTGACCACGCCGGGCTTCGAGTGGTGCGCCAAGTCCGTCAACAATACGGTCCTGCCGTAACGGCCTGGCACCGCAAACGAAAACGGCCCCGAACCGGGGCCGTTTTTTTTTACGCGTCGAACTTAGGCCGCGAACAGCGCCTTCATCTTCTTCAGCGCATTCGCTTCGATCTGGCGGATGCGTTCGGCGGAGACGCCGTATTCGTCGGCCAGTTCCTGCAGCGTGATCTTGCTGTCGGCGTCGAGCCAGCGGCGCTTGATGATGTCGCGCGAGCGGGCGTCGAGGTTGGCGAGGCCCTCACGCAACAGTTCCAGGACGTTGTCCTCGGCGTCGGCGCGTTCGTAGGCCTGCGACGGGTCTTCGCTGTCGGCGCGCAGGTATGCGGCCGGCGACGGCGGGGCGTGCTCGTCGTCCTCGTCGGCGGGTGCGTCGAAGCCGATGTCGCGGCCGGACAGGCGCGATTCCATCTCCAGCACTTCGCGCTCGGACACGTTGAGGTCGGCGGCCACGGCGCGCACTTCCTCGGCATTCATCCAGCCCAGGCGGGTCTTGGACTTGCGCAGGTTGAAGAACAGCTTGCGCTGCGCCTTGGTCGTGGCGACCTTGACGATGCGCCAATTCTTGAGGATGAACTCGTGCATCTCGGCACGGATCCAGTGCACGGCGAAGGAGACCAGGCGCACGCCCTGTTCGGGGTCGAAGCGCTTGACCGCCTTCATCAGGCCGATATTGCCTTCCTGGATGAGATCGCCCATCTGCAGGCCGTAGCCGTTGTAGCCACGGGCGACGTGCACGACGAAGCGCAGGTGCGAGTGCACCAGGTCGCGCGCGGCGTCGAGGTCTTCGCCGTCGCGGAAGCGGCGGGCGAGGGCCTGTTCGTCTTCGGCACTGAGCACCGGGATCTGGTGCACCGCGCCGATGTAGGCGTCCAGCGAGCCGAGCGCGCTGGGGATCGGCAGGTTATTGGCGACGAGAGCAGTGGTGGTCTGGGACATGGCAGGGATCTTAGCAGTCGGGGTATGAGACTGCTAAAGGGTCGGGGAGTTCCGGAGCGTTGCATTCATGGAACGAGGCTGGGGCCCGCCCGCAGTGGGCAGGCCGTCCAGGCCGAAGCCTGGTTCATGGGGTCGTCCAGGCCTTCCAACAAGGCCGCCCGCCCGGGCCGCGGCCCTATTTAAACGCCGGGGACCGGGCTCGCATCTGTATGGATATGCTCGCCGCCGTGACCACCCTCCAGATCCAGGACTCCCCCGACCACGGGGCCGCCGACGAGCGCACGCTGGTCGGTGCGGCCGCCCGGGGCGAAGTCGCGGCCTTCGAGGCCCTGTACCGCCGGCACGTGGGACGGATCCATGGCGTGATCGCCCGGCTGGTCGGCGGCCAGGGCTCGCGGGCCGAAGACCTGACCCAGGACGCCTTCGTCCGCGCCTGGCAGGCCCTCCCCGCCTTCCGTTTCGAATCCGCCTTCGCCACTTGGCTGCACCGGCTGGCGGTCAACACCGCGCTGATGGACCTGCGCAGCCGCAAGAGCCGGCCGCAGGACGAGGGCGACGAAGACGCGTTCGAGGCGCTCGGCACGGCCGATTC
The DNA here is from genome assembly GCF_054782215.1 of Lysobacter terrae. Taxonomy (NCBI): domain Bacteria; kingdom Pseudomonadati; phylum Pseudomonadota; class Gammaproteobacteria; order Lysobacterales; family Lysobacteraceae; genus Lysobacter; species Lysobacter terrae. The sequence continues at coordinate 550,056 of NZ_BAAGSX010000008.1, read as the reverse complement.
GGCCGGCCAGGCCACGGCCCTGTCGATGGACCTGGAACGCGCGGTCGCCAGCTTGCCGCCGCGCGCCCGCGCCGTCCTGGTCCTCTACGACGTTGAAGGCTGGCAGCACGAGGAAATCGCCACCGAGCTCGGCATGGCCGTCGGCAGCTCGAAAGCGCAATTGCACCGGGCCCGCACGCTTCTGCGGACCCGGCTGGAGGCACACGCATGAACACTAACGACAACGAAAACACGCATCTCCCCGATGCCCTGCGTTGGCAGCTGCGGGGCCTGCGCCAAGACACGACGCCTGCCCACGATCTGTGGCCTGGCATCGCGGCCCGGCTGACCACGCAGCAGGCGGCGCAGCCGCGCCCGCAGCACTGGCTGCGATCTGTCGCGATCGCCGCCAGCCTGGTGCTGGTCGCAGGCACCGTCGGCTGGCTGGTCCAGCGGCCGGCCTCGCAACCCACGACGCCCGAACCTTCGGAAGCCACGATTCTGGTCCAGCGCGAAGCCGACAGCCTCACCCGCCAATACCAGGCGGCCCTGCAGGAAGTGCAGGCACCGATGCCGGCCAGCCTGCGGCCGACCGCCGAAGCGCTCGACCGCGACGTCGCCGTCATCCGTCAGGCACTGGCGCGCGATCCCGACTCCGTACGTCTACTGGAACAGCTGCGCCGCACCTACGCCCATCGCCTCGCGCTCGCACAACGCGTGGCCTACACCTGATCCACGCTTCGCCAATTCCTGATTCGGTCCGATTCGATTTACTGGTTCCATCGATTCCATAAAAAGTTGTCCCGGAGAATTCCCATGTCCCGACTCCTCATCCTCCTGATCGCCGGCGTGCTTGCAGCGCCATCGCTGTGCGGCAGCGCGCAGGCCGCTACGCCGATCAATGAAACCCGCCCGCTGGACGCGCGCGGCCACGTCACCATCGACAACCTGAAAGGCAGCATCGAAGTGCGCGCATGGGACCGTCGCGAGGTGAGGATCGAAGGCAACCTTGGACAAGGCGTGGAGAAGCTGGAAATCACCGGCGACGCGCAGCACCTGTCGGTCAAGGTGAAGTATCCGAAGACCGGCGGTCTGGGCTTCTTCTCCGGCAGCGACAAGAGCGAACCTTCGCAGCTGCAACTGATGGTGCCGTTGCAGGCCGACCTCGACATCGACGCGGTGTCCGCCGACGTCGACGTCAACGGCATGGCCTCGGGCGAACTGCTCATCGACAGCGTCAGCGGCGACATCAACGTCGTCGGCGCGCCGCGCGAAGCGACCATCGACAGCGTCAGCGGCGACATCAAGCTGATCCTCAACAGCGCCAAAGTCAGCACCGAGAACGTCAGCGGCGACATCGAACTGCGCGGCCGCCTCAGCGGCGACGTGCACGTCGAAACGGTCTCCGGCGACATCAACGTGGCCGGCCACGAAAGTAGCCTGCGCAAGCTCAGCGGCAACACCGTGTCGGGCGATCTGACCGTCGGCACCGGCCTCGCCCCGGGCGGTCGCATCGGCCTGGAAAGCGTGAGCGGCAACCTCACCCTGCGCGTGCCGGCCAATCTGTCGGCGCAGGTGCAGGGCAAGAGCTTCAGCGGCGAGCTGGTCGCGCCGGATGCGCAGATCAGCCGTCCCAAGCACGGCCCGGGGGCGAGCTTCGAGCATCGCTATGGCAACGGCGACGGCGAGATCACGATCGAATCGTTCTCCGGCGACGCGCGGCTGCAATTCGACTGATCTTCCCGCGAACGGAATCAAGAAAGTGCCGGCACGTCCGGCACTTTCTGTTTTGGCGCCAGCGCGATCAGCCCAGCGATGCGCGCGAGGGCAGTGACCAGTCGATCGGCGTCATGCCGTGCTGCGCGAGATAGCGGTTGGCCGCGGAGAAATGCCCACAACCGATGAAGCCCCGATGCGCCGACAACGGCGAGGGATGCGGCGCCCTCAGCACCAGATGCCGGCGCGAATCGATCACCCGCCCCTTCGCCTGCGCGTAGCTGCCCCAGAGCATGAACACCAGGTGTTCGCGTTCGCGGTTGAGCTTGTCGACGACGTGGTCGGTGAAGCCTTCCCAGCCCTTGCCCTGGTGCGCGCCGGCGCGGCCTTCTTCCACCGTCAGCACCGCGTTGAGCAGCAGCACGCCCTGCTCGGCCCAATGCGTGAGGCAGCCGTGGTCCGGACGTGGAATGCCCAGATCGCGCTGGATTTCCTTGTAGATGTTGTCCAGCGACGGCGGCACCGCAGTACCGGGCTGCACGGAGAAGCACAGGCCATGCGCCTGGCCGAAGCCGTGATAGGGATCCTGGCCGAGGATGACTACCTTGACGCGTTCGAACGGCGTGGCTTCCAGCGCGGCGAAGATCTGCGGACCCGGCGGAAATACGCGCGCTCCCTGCGCCTTGCGTTCGCGCAGGAACGCCGACAACTGCTGCATGTCGTCGCGCTGCAGATAGTCGCCGATGTGCGCCTTCCAGGACGGTTCGAGTTTGATGCGTTCGGCGGCTTCGTTCATGCCTTAAAGCATAGCCGCACAGCCTGCCCTACGCGTCCAGCCTGCGCTGCTCCGGCATCCGCGCTACGCGCAACTGGAACAAGGTCTTGGTGACCAGCAAGCGTTCTTCGATCGGCTTGAGCACCAGATCGTTGGCGCCCATGCGCAGCAGCTCGCTCTGGTTGTCGGGATTGGCGTCGCCGGTCATCACCAGCACCGGCAGGCGGCGCTTGCCGTAGCCGAAGTCGTTGCGGATGCGCTTGAGCAGGTCGCTGCCTTCCAGCTCACCCTTGAGATAGACGTCCGTGAGCACGAGGTCCGCGCCGGGGTCGTCGTTGCCGCGATGCTGCTCCAGGTAGTCGAGCGCTTCCTCCACGCCGACGAAATGGACCACCGACAAGCCGCTGCGTTCGAGCATGCGCTTTGTCGCCAGCGCGACCACCTTGCTGTCTTCCACGTACAACACGCGCGCGCCGGGAATCGGTTCGGGCTGCACATAGCCGCGGATGAACGCCGCCAGCGCGCTATAGCCCAAGCCCTTGTCGAAGTAGTCGGTGACGTCTTCGGTGAAGCGGCGCGCTTCCAGCGCATCCTGCGCATTGCCGGACACCACGATGATGGGTACGTACGACTGGCCCGATGCCTCGCGCACCGTGCGCGCCAGCGCAATGCCGTCGCCATCGGGCAACACCAGCGAGGTAGTGACGAGATTCACGGCGCCCAGCGCCAAGGCGCTGCGCGCTTCTTCGATGCTGCTGCAGGCGACGAGTTCGGCTTCGGCGACTTCACGCACCAGCATGTCGCCGATCATTTTGCGCACCAACTTGCTGCCATCCACCACCATCACGCGCGGGGCGGCATTGTCGAGGTGGCGCAGATCCTGCGATGACATGAGAACTTCGGCAGCAACGGGCGAGTCGCGAGTGTACGCGCTGCGCCCGGGCTTTACGCGACGGACTTGCGACGCCGGTCGGGTTTTCGCTTAGGTTTCCGTCGGGCGGGTCTGGCGAAGGTAATGACCGGTTACGAAACCGGCGCCGATCCATCCAAGCACGCCGGCACCGAGCACGACGGCCGCGGCCTGCGGCGGTCCGAAGCCCTGCAGGATGAAACCGCTTCCATAACTGCGCGCCAGTTCGGCCAGCGGTGCGCGCAGCGCGACATCGGCGCCCGTCAGCATTGCCAGCGCGAGCAAGCCCGCCAACACGCCATAGCAAGCGCCCAGATACAGGAACGGCCGGCGGATGAAGCCGTCGCTGGCGCCCAGCAATTGCAATACACCGATTTCGTCGCGCCGCGATTGAATGTCCAGGCGCACGGTGTTGCCCACCACCAGCAACGCGCCCAGCCCCAGCAACGCGGCGAGCACCCAGGCGAGGCGCCCACCGAACAGCAGCCATTGATCCAGTCGATCGCGCCAACCGGCATCGTGCTGGACGACGTCTGCTTCAGGCAGTTGCTGCAGCGATTGCGCGAGCTCGGCTTCGTCGCGCTTGGGCGTGACCAGCAACAGGCTCGGCAACGGATTGCTTTCGAGCGCCGTGAGCGATTCGCCCAGGCCGCGCTGGCGCAGTTCGTCCAAGCCCTGTTCCGGCGTGCGCACTTCGACGCCCGCGACATCGGGGCGCGCCTTCAACTCGTCGGCGAGTGCTTGCGCCCGCGCCAGCGACACATCGGTCTTCAAGAACAGGCCGATCTGGCGCGACTGCTGCACATCTCCGGCGAAACGCTCGACATTCTGCAATGTCGCCCACAAGCCAAGCGGCAACGCCAGCGCCACCGCCATCACGCCGACGGTGAGCGCGGTCGCCCACGGCTTGCGCAGCAGGCGGCCCAGGCTGGCGACCAGGCTGTAGAGGTGGTGATCGAACCAGGTGCCGAGACGGGATTGGATTTCGGCGCTCATTCCGCCAGCTCCTCGGGCGCAATATCGTCGACCAGCCGTCCCTCGTTGAGCACCAGCACGCGCTTCTTCATGCGCTTGAGCAGGTTGAGATCGTGACTGGCGACGAGGACGCTGGTGCCGCGTTCGGGCAGCGAAGCGAACAGATTGAGGATCTCGGCGGAAAGCGTTGGATCGAGATTGCCGGTCGGCTCGTCGGCGACCAGCAGCTTGGGCTCCGCGACTATCGCGCGGGCGATGCCGACGCGTTGCTGCTCACCCGCGGAGAGCTGGCCGGGGAACGCGTTCGCGCGCGCCGCCAACCCGACCTTCTCCAGCACGCTGCGCACGCGCTTGGCGATCTCGCCGCGGCGCATGCCGCGCAGCACCAGCGGCAGACCAACGTTGTCGGCGACCGTGCGATCGGCGAGCAGGCGGTGATCCTGGTAGACCACGCCCACGTCGCGACGATGCAGGGCGACGCGGCCGCCGCGCACCTTGGCCAGATTCTTTTCGCCGAACAGCACTGCGCCGCGGCTGGCGCGCTCGCTGAGGTGGATGAGCTTGAGCAGCGTGCTCTTGCCGGCACCGGAGTGGCCGGTGACGAAGAGCATTTCGCCGGGCGCGACTTCAAAGCTGATGTCGGTCAGCGCGTGGTGACCGCTGTCGTAGCGTTTGCTGACGTTGTCGAAGCGCAGGACGCTCATCGTTTCCGGGATGGCGGCGAAGTCAGCGGCAAGTATCGGGGGCGCGGAGCGGGCTGGCTAGTCGATCCCCGCCTTCGCGGGGACGACGACAAATGCCAACGGCGACGAGCCGGCCCAGATTCAGTGCTGCGAGCTGGGAGCGCGCGTGATCAGCTTCTTCAGCCCGTGGCCGATACGCGCGAACAGGCCCGGCTTCGCCGATGCCGCCGACGCTGTTGGCTTGGCAGGCTTGGCCGGCACGTTCACCGGTGCCTTGTTCACGGACGACACGGCACCCTCGGCACCTTCGATGCGCTGGCCGCCACGACGGCGGCGGCGCTTGCGCGGCGCGCGTTCGCCCTCGGCTGCCGGCACGGCGGCGGCACTCGCAGCGGCGGGTTGCTCCGCACGCGGCGGACGCGGTGCGCGGGCTTCTTCACCGGTGCGCTCGCGGCGCGGCTGCCCGTCACGGGCTCCGCCGGCGCGAGATCCGCCACCTTCGCGACGCCCAGGACCGCTACGGCCACCGCCGCGGCTGCTGCGGCCACCGCCGCGACGCTCCTCGTCGGCCGCACGCTGTTCGCGCGCTTCCTTGAAGATCGCGCCGATGCTTTCGCCTTCGGCGTCGGCTTCGGTACCAGCCGGCAGTTCGCGCGGTGTGCGCGGCAGGGCGATGAGCAGGTCGGGCTCGACCGCGCCGACCGGAAGCTTCTGCTCGATGTAGCTTTCGATATCGGGCAGCGACATCGCATAGCGCTCGCAGGCGAAGCTGATCGCATCACCCTCTGCTCCAAGACGAGCCGTACGGCCGATGCGGTGCACGTAGTCCTCGGCGTCGAACGGCAGGTCGTAGTTGTAGACGTGCGAGACGCCGTCGATGTGCAAACCGCGCGCGGCCACGTCAGTGGCTACGAGGATCTCGAGCTGGCCCTTCTGGAAGCGGTTGAGCAGCGACTCGCGCTTCTTCTGCGGCACGTCGCCGCTGAGCACGCCGACGCGATAGCCGGCCTTCTCCAGCGAGCGCGCGACGCGCTCGACGAAGGCCTTGGTGTTGACGAACACCATCGTGCGCGCGCCCTCGCTGCGCGAGAGCAGGCCCAGCAGCAGCGGCAGCTTCTCCTCGTCGGACGGGAAGAACACCTTCTGGCGCACCTTGGCCGCGGTGATGAACTCCGTTTCGACGACGATCTTTTCCGGCTCGTTCATGTGCTCGTACGCGAGCTCGAGCACGCGATGGCTCAGCGTCGCGGAGAACAGCAGAGTCTGGCGCGTGGTGCGCTCGGGCATGCGCCGCAGCAGGAAGCGGATGTCCTTGATGAAGCCCAGGTCGAACATGCGGTCGGCTTCGTCCAGCACGCACATCTCGCAGGCGTGCAGCGATACGACCTTGTGCTGCTTGACATAGTCGATCAGGCGGCCCGGCGTGGCGATGATGACATCCGCGCCTTTCTGCAGGATCTCGCGCTGCTTGTCGTAGTCGACGCCGCCGTAGACCAGGGCGAACTTGAGGCCCAGCTCGCTGCCGAACTTCACCGCGTCCTTGTGGATCTGGATCGCCAGTTCGCGCGTCGGCGCCAGGATCAGTGCGCGCGGATCTTCCGGCTTGCGTTCGGCCAGTGCCGGACGCGTCAGCAGACGGTTCATCACCGCCACGAGGAAGGCCAGGGTCTTGCCGGTGCCGGTCTGCGCCTGGCCGGCGACGTCGCGCCCGGTCAACGCCAACGGCAGAGTCATCGCCTGAATTGGTGTGCAGCGCGTGAAGCCGGCGGCTTCGAGGCCGGCCAGCAAGGTGGGGTGCAGTTCGAATGAATCGAACGTGATATCGGTTAGGGGCTTATCGCTCATCTGTGTTTCATTCGTGCGCGCAGTGCGCGCTTGCATGGTGGCGGCCTGCATCGCAGACTGCCGGGGCCGGCTTGGCGGGCATGACGGGTTCCGTACCTCGTTCAGCCAGGCCGGTCCGGTTGGCGCCAGGGACTTGAAGCCGGCGCGAAACGCCCCAGTTTAACCCAGACCTTCGCCCCGGCCCGTTTTGTCGGGGCGCCGTCCTTCAGGAGATTCGCGTGAGCGAGAAAATTGTGCATGTCGGCGATGCCGATTTCGATGCCGTCGTGCTGGGCTCGTCGGAGCCGGTCCTCGTCGATTTCTGGGCCGAATGGTGCGGCCCGTGCAAGATGATCGCCCCGGCCCTGGACGAGCTGGCCGACACCTACGCCGGCAAGGCCAAGATCGTGAAGCTCAACGTCGACCACAACCGCGCCAGCGCGATGAAGTACCACGTGCGTTCGATCCCGATGCTGCTGCTGTTCAAGAACGGCCAGATCCACTCCCAGCAGATCGGCGCGGTGGGCAAGGCCCAGCTGAGCCAGATGATCGAAAAGGCGCTGTAAGGCCTGAAAGCCCTCTCCGGCCTGGAGTGGGCTTGACCCTGCTCCATCCGCGATGCCGCGCTCGGACGAGCTGCTGGGCGCTTTGCGAACAGCCGGTAGCCTACTTTTACCCCTCGCTGCGGCTCGTTCATCCTTACTAGGGCTGAACTTGTATCGAGGCGCCCTTGCCGCCGCGCGGCGGCAGTGCTAGTTTCGCCACGCAGGCTAGCCGGACCTGTATCGATGCCCGGCGCCGCGCCCCTCTTCTTCCATGACCCACGTCCCTGACGTAACGCTCGCCCACCGCGAGCGCTCGCCGCTTAGCGAGGATTCCCTGCTTGTCCGATAACACCCCCGATTCCGGCGAAACCGCCGAGAAGCGCGTGCGCAAGGCACGCGTCGTGAAGGCCGACGCCCCGGCCGCCCCCGAACAGACCGCTCCGGCCCCCGCCGCACCGCGCGAAGCCGCACCGCCACCCCCGCCCGTCGCCGAAGCCCCGGCCCCGGCCCCGGCCGCTGCTTCCAGCGAGCAGGCCCCCGCCGGCAATGGCGGCGACGGCCAGTCGCGTGAACAGCGCGATTTCGAAGGCGGCGGCCGCAACAACCGCCGCGACCGCTTCCGCAACCGCCGCGACCGCCAGCGCGAGCGCTACCGCGAAGGCGGCATGCAGGACGACGGCGGCAACGCCGAAACCTTCGTCCCGCGCCCGCACCCGCAGGTGCCGGAAGGCTTCCCGAGCTATTCCCTGGGCGACCTCAAGCGCATGCCGGCCAACCGGCTGCTGGAAATCGCCGACCAGCTGCAGATCCAGGAGGGCGTCGCCCGCGCCCGCAAGCAGGACGTCATCTTCGCCCTGCTCAAGGTCCTCACCCGCCACGGCGAAGGCGTCGCCGCCGACGGCGTGCTGGAAATCCTCCCCGACGGCTTCGGCTTCCTGCGCTCGCACGAGGCCAGCTACCTGGCCGGCCCGGACGACACCTACATTTCGCCCAGCCAGATCCGCCGCTTCAACCTGCGCACCGGCGACCACCTGTCCGGCCGCATCCGCTGGCCGAAGGACGGCGAACGCTATTTCGCCCTGGCCGTGGTCGACACGATCAACGGCGAGCCGCTGGAAGCGTCGAAGAACAAGGTCCTGTTCGAGAACCTCACCCCGCTGTTCCCGCGCCGCAAGTTCAAGCTCGAGCGCGCCGACGGTTCGACCGAAGACATCACCGGCCGCATCCTCGATCTGATGGCGCCGCAGGGCAAAGGCCAGCGCGCGCTGATCGTCTCGCCGCCCAAGGCCGGTAAGACGATGATGATGCAGCAGGTGGCCACGGCCATCACGACCAACCACCCGGACGTGCACCTGATCGTCCTGCTGGTCGACGAGCGTCCGGAAGAAGTGACCGAAATGCAGCGCACCGTGCGCGGCGAAGTGGTCTCCTCGACCTTCGACGAACCCGCCGCCCGCCACGTGCAGGTCGCCGAAATGGTGATCGAGCGTGCCAAGCGCCTGGTCGAGCACAAGAAGGACGTCGTGATCCTGCTCGACTCGATCACCCGTCTGGCCCGCGCCTACAACAACGTCGTGCCGTCCTCGGGCAAGGTCCTCACCGGCGGTGTCGACGCCAACGCCCTGCATCGCCCGAAGCGCTTCTTCGGCGCCGCGCGCAACGTCGAGGAAGGCGGTTCGCTGACCATCATCGCGACCGCGCTGATCGATACCGGCTCGAAGATGGACGAGGTGATCTACGAAGAGTTCAAGGGCACCGGCAACTCCGAAGTGCACCTGGACCGTCGTATCGCCGAAAAGCGCGTCTACCCGGCGATCAACATCAACCGCTCGGGCACCCGCCGCGAAGACCTGCTGATCGAGCCGGAGCTGCTGCAGAAGATCTGGATCCTGCGCAAGCTGCTGCACGGCATGGACGAAATCGGCGCGATGGAATTCCTGCTCGACAAGATGAAGACCACCAAGTCGAACGACGAGTTCTTCAGTTCGATGAAGCGCTGACCCGGGAACCCCCGGGGAAACGGGCCCCAAGCCTCATAGGCGGGGCCCGTCCCTCAAGGAGGAGGGAAGCGGGGTTTGACCCCCGACTTTGACCACCGTGCAGCTAGAGCCCCCTGACCATGAAGGAAGGGGCGCGTGCGCAAGACGCAGTATCTGCAACGGCTAGGGCAATCCTGGTACCTACGCGTGAAAGTCCCGGCCACCCTGCAAGGGCGCGTCGGCAACACGCATATCCGGCGCGCGCTTAAGACGCGGGACCTGGACGAGGCCGTGCGCCGCAAGTGGACCGCGCTTGCGCAGGTCAGGAGCTATCTGGATGCGTTAGCAGCCGGCCTCCCATCCGCAGCCGCCCCGATTGCAATTAATTGCAATCGCTCACCTGCTCGGCCAGTGCAATTAATTGCAAATTCAGAAGAGCGGCCCACCACCGGCCTCGATGCCTTGCTGGATAGGTGGCTGGAGAGCACCAGCAGCCTCAAGACCACGCGGTTTCAGCGCCGGCAGGCCTATATGGAGCTGCGCGCCTTCCTTGATGGCGACTGCTCACCGGAAGCCGTTACGGATGCCGTAGCGGCCGACTACGTCGACGAGCGTCTAGCGAAGTCCCCCGACAGCCCAAGCACGCGCAGGCGCAAGCTCAGCGCGTTGGGCGCGTTCTGGGAGTGGATGGCGACGCGACGTTTTGTGCCTAGGGGGACTAACCCGTGGAAGGGCTTTCGACTGGTCGCCAAGGATCACGAACGCAAGAAGCCGAAAAAGCGGCCGTACACCATGCAGGAGTTGGTACAGCTGTTCTCCGGTTCCCCGACCTATCCCGCCTTGCGGGAAGTCATGGCATTGGGTCTGTACACCGGAGCCCGCATCGACGAGCTGTGTTCTCTAGCCCAAGGTGACCTCCGCTTTGAGCGCAACGTGGTCTATGTGCGCATACGAAAGAGCAAGACGGATGCGGGTGCGCGCACGCTGGCAGTGGCGCATCCGATCCCGCTCTCCATTCTTCGCGCCCGATTACGCAAGCGCGCGCCATCGGTCTCGCAACTATTCCCTGAATTGAAGGGCGGGGGCTATGACAAGAAGTTGTCCTGGCATGTCGGCCAAGCCTTTCGATATCACCGAAACAAGCAAGGCCTCACCGGTGAGACGGACTTCCACTCGCTGCGCCGTACCTTCATCACATGTCTAGAGAACTTGGGCGTGGATCAGGTGCGGATCGCCCGTTACGTAGGCCATCAGCTGCCCACGCTAGCTTTTACTGTGTATTCCGGCGGAAGCACGGAGACAACGCAGCGCGCGACCGGCAAGGCCGTGCATTTCCCGCGCGACGTTGAAGTAGCCGTGCGCAGATTTCTGCTGGACTCATCTCAGACCGCTGAGTGTTGATCAATAGCGAGCATTTCCGGTGACTGCTATCGGCCAGAAGCGGACATGCACTCAACACATGAATTAAGCCGAGCCGAAGCGGCTTCGGCTTGAATGAAATTGTTAGATCGCAAAGCCGAACAGGCTGCCAATTGCGATCTTGTCCTCCATTTGGAGGATGTGGTCGAGCCGTCCAGTCACGACACTCAGCCTGCCAGCCCCTCCTGGCTAGCGAAGCGAGGGTGTCATGTCGCAGTGTGTCCGTACCGGCCGTGTGGCCTTTGGTTGGAGCGCGATTTCGCGCGTGCTGCTGCTGAGCCTGCTGTGGGCTATCGCCTTCGCAGCCCGGGCTGTGACGCCGGCGATTGTGACGGAAGATTCCACCAACTGCTTGCTTCGCCAAGACGGCAGCGTTTCGTGCTGGGGCTACAACGGCAACGGGCAGGCGGACCCACCGGCGGGGCCGTTCGAGCAGATCAGCATGGGAACGTGGTCAGGGTGCGGCCTGCGACTATCCGGACAGGTGGAATGCTGGGGCGGTCAAAACACCAGCTATCCGACGAATGCATGGCTCGACATCCCTGCCGGGACCTACACGCAGGTCGATGCGGGCAGCAACTTCCACTGCGCGATCCGCGACGACCAGAAGATCGTCTGCTGGGGGCCACTGTTTCCAGGTGGTTACATTCCCTTCCCCGCCGATGACGATCACTTCATTCAGGTCAGCAAGAGCGACGGCTTCTGTGCGGGACATGCAATATATTCATTGGGGGCGCCCATGTGTGGGCAGCCGCTTAGCAGGCCGATAAGAGAGGCACCCGCAAGAATTCGCACGATCGGAACAGGTCGATTCGGACGGGACATGGTGTGCCCCCTACTTGACCCGACGGGTCATTGAGAACAGGGAGGATGTTCGGCCGCACGCCGTGACGCTGGCGAGAAGCGAGCCGGTCTATCCGATCTGCAATCACCACGTGAACCGCAGTACCTACGGCGGAGGTGCGGCATCTGCCAGCAGCTAGGCCACGTGTTTGCGATGGACCCCTTTGCGAGTCCTATTGCGGCCGCGCCGAACCTGCGGCGCGTGTGTGTCATCCAGAGGGAGCGTGACAACGAACTGGCTGCCAAGCCCGGTACCCGCACTGGTCGCGACCACGGTGCCGCCATGCGCTTCGACCAACTCGCGCACTACCGTAAGTCCAATGCCCAAGCCCGCGCCGTTGAATCCAATGGCGTGCTTGTCTTGCACGAACGGCTCGAAGATCTTGGGCAAGGCTTCGGCGGTAATCCCGATACCGCTGTCAGACACGGTCATCGCAAGGGCACCGTCCCTCACGACGACCGAAAGCCCGATCTCGCCACCATTGGGCGTGTACTTGGACGCGTTGTCGAGCAGGTTGCGAAGAATCTGCGCGAGGCGGATCGGATCCCCTTGCATTTCCAGAGCACGCGAGGGCACCTGGACGGTGAAGCGTTGCAGGCGGGTGTCCATCGCAGGTCGGCAGGCGTCGACCGCCTCGTCAATGATGCCGGTCATGTAAACCGCCTGATGTTCCAGCCTCAGCTTGCCGGTGTTGCCGCGGGAAACGTCGAGCAGGTCACTCACCAGGCGCACCATGTGCTCGACTTCTTGTTCGATGACGGCTTGATAGCGCGGTATTTCTTCCGCACGCACCAAGCCCAGCATTTCGGCTGCAATGCGAATGGGCGTCAGTGGGTTGCGCAGTTCGTGCGCCACGACGGCGAGGAACTCCTTCTGCTGGCGCTGCGCCAGTTCTGCGGCGGCCTGCAATTCCTGCGCGCTGAGCGCAGCCAACACCAGTTCCCCGTTCGCTTCCCGCAGCTGTACGTATCGCCGTTCTCGCTCGGCCGCTGCAACTTCGTAATGGGTAAAGGGCCGCTGCAACGACGCAAGTGCCGGCAAAGGCAGGCTTCGTGCACTTGGGTGTTCCTCGCCATGAAAGATGAAACTACTGCCCCCGAGCCGCTTGGCGCGGTACATGGCGGTGTCCGCGCGGTCAATGAGCGTCTCGGCATCTTCGCCATCATCAGGGTAGACGCTGATTCCGATGCTCGCGGTGAGGCGCAGCACGTGATCGCGTACACGGCTGGGGACGGCGAGGGCCGCGATCACCTTGTCGGCGACAAGGGCTGAGTCGGACGCATGAGACACCTCGGTGAGCAGGATCAGGAACTCGTCGCCACCGTAGCGACTGACCATGTCCTCTTCGCGAACCAGGGACACGAGCCGATGCGCGGCCAGCTTGAGCACCTCATCGCCGGCGGCGTGGCCGAGCGTGTCGTTGATCTGCTTGAAGTTGTTGAGGTCCAGGAACAGCAGTGCCATCCGGGTGCCATGACGCTTTGCATGGGCGATGGCACCCGCGAACCGGTCAAGCAGCCGCACGCGATTGGGCAATGCCGTCAGCGTGTCGAGTTCCGCCGATCGCGACAGTTCTTCCAGCGCCCGCGACGCAGCCTCAGCATCGCTCTGCGCACGCAACGCGGCAAGCACCAATTGTTCGTTGGCCTCGAGCAACCGGGCCGACTGGCTGCTGTCCAGGAGGTGCTCGGCCTCGACCACCTCCCGGTGCAAGCGGGTCAGCGCCGCACGCGCCTGCTCGGCTTGCTGCTGCAATTGGGCGAGTTCGCGCTCGGCCTTCGTCAGGGCGCGCGTTTTTCGGGGCGGGGCTTTGTTCATGGCGACATGACTCAACTATTTGTCGGTACCCTCGATCGGGCCTGACAAATCGGAGGCACGCTTTCTCGTCGGCCTGCCGCCGAGCAGCCCCTCCTGGGCGGGGAGCATCTCGCCGATTCGGATGCCGTCGTCGTCGATGCTGAACTCGCGCAACTCGTCCGAATGGGCGCTCGCCCGAACCTTGACCACCGCCATCACGCGCCGCAGCCGGCTGTCGACCTCGATGTAACGCTGCACGATGATCGCGTCGGTCAGGAAAGCGGTGCCATACGGGCTGAAGCGCAGATCGGAGTAACGGTCCTCGAGCTCGGAGGTCATCAGCACGGTGGCACCTGCGCCTGTCAAAGCAGTGACCAGGCGCAACAGCGATTCGCGAAAGTCTTCTCGGAAGGTCGGCGCCAGGGCGAGCTCGAACGCTGAGAGCGAATCGATGACGACGCGACTCGCATTGAGCCGACGGATCTCGTTCAGCAGCAACAACACGATCTCATCGATCGAAAGGTCGGGTGCGCGACTGTCCACCAGTCCCACGCGGCCGCTTTCGACCAGGTCGGTAAGCACAGGGTTGCGCGATCGGTTGGGACGCTGCTCGAAGACCGCAATGACGCCGGTTTCCCCGCAGCGCGCCCCCTCTGCCAGGAAGGCCGCTGCGAGAATGCTCTTGCCCGATCCCGACGGCCCGGCCACGAGCATTGAGTAGCCGCGCGGCAAACCGCCGCCCATCATGTCGTCCAGGCGCGGCACGCCCATCAACAGACGCGGGCCAAGCGATCCCGGACTCGCTTCGGCATGCGCGGGAAGCGCCACGCGTGCGGGCGCGAATACTTCAAGGCCGGCCGTGCTGATGCGGAACGTGTGCAGCCCCGGCAATGTCGGTTGCCCGCGCATTTTCATGATCTCCATTTTTCGCACCATGGAGTTGCGCTGCACGCTCTGGCGCAGCCAGATCAGTCCGTCGGCTACGGTGAGTACCGGGTTGGCGTCGGTTTCAGTGTCGGTGTCGGTGAAGTACTCGCCAATCAGGAAGGTCGTAGCCTGCCAGCTGGTCATCAGCATGCCGAGCTGCTGCACGAACTGCTGCAGATTGTTATGGGGGTTGCCCTCGCCACGGCTCGCGTGCACCACGGATCGGAAGGAGTCCACGAACACCAGCGCAGGATGGTGTGCCTCCACCTCAGTGACGATGCGCTGCAGCACCTGGTCGAGGTCGCCTGCCGACGCATCGTCCGACAGGTTGATGAAATGGATCGAGCGGTTGATCAACTTGCTGTCGAAGAAATCGAATTGCTGCTGGTAGCGCAGCATCTTCAAGGGGGGCTCGCCGAGTACGGTGAAATAAAGCGCCGGGCGCTCGGGTGTCGCCAGCGCGAACATCATCTGGTGCGCCAGCGTGGTCTTGCCGCAGCCGGGCGGCCCCGCGATGAGGTTGAACGAGAATTCCGGCAATCCACCGCCCAGCACCTCGTCCAGGCCCGGCACGCCGGTGGCCAGGCGATTGATGGTGACTTTGGAGTTCATGGCGAGGTGTCCTGCGCGGGCGGGCCGCTTGGAAAGTGGGCCCATACGGGACGAAGCAATTGCTCGGTGAGCGCGGGCCCCACCAGGCTGGCCAGCAAGTCATGGAACGTCTGCAGAAAGGCGCCACCCGCCGCGGCGGCGTCGGTACTGTTCTGCTGCGCAAAAACATATTTCAGCGCCGCCAGATCCACGGCCGTCGGACCCCCTTCATGCATGCCCGCCAGCCACGGGTGGGCGGGACCGATGAGGTAGAGGCTGCGCTTGAAGAGCATGGCGACGCCCCGCTGTCCGACGATGGGGCTCAGGACGGCCTCAATTTCTTGCCATGCCGACACGATCGCGTCGGCGATTTGCGCGGCATTCGCACCGCTTTCGACCCGGTCTGCAAGAGTCGTTGCGATCCGATGGCTGTCTGGACTTTCCACAGGCGACCAGTCATGACCGTTGGGTGCAGGCGTTCCGATACTACGCCTTTGCGCTCCCCGCTGCCCAAAAGGCTCCGGAAGAGGCGTCACCGCCGCGGCCAAGAGCAAGAGCGATTGTTCTTCGTTGCCTTTGACCGAAGCCTGTCAGCACATCTTGCATCTCCCCTTCGGCGCACCGTTGGCGAATGGGACGAATACGACCTTGTAGCCACTCAGTTGCTTCCGATTCCAGGCCTGTCGCGGGGATGGGTGTCGCGCCGTCGGGCCAACCCTTGGCCGGCGCTTTCACCCCCAAGCGCCCCAATTGTCGAAACGACCCCTGAACGCGCCTGCCAATCCGCGCTGCACTGGTGCGCAGTTCAGCGTGGGCATGCGTTTGAAGGGCTTTGCGCACACTGCGCTGACTGATCACCGGTGACACTGCATATGCATCGATCGATGCAGACTCGTGTCACCGTAATGAAAGCCTTATCTACTGTCTTTGCCCTCTCCGTTCTGGCCATAAGTCTGGGCCTGCATCCGTCACCGGCTGCAGGCGATATCCAGCGATGCGAAACCGAGGATGGCGAGCGAATCTATACCGACCGCGCCTGCGCCCTATTCGCTGCCACTGCTGCGCCGATGTCGGGAGAACTGTTGGGCCGGATCGCCCACGAAGAAGCTCAGTCACTCGCTGCTGCCATAGAGCAAGGTGCTGCGATTGAGGTGGACTTGCCGACAGAGTTCGGTCGGCGCCCGGTCGCCAGCGGCTGCGCGCGCACGCCGACGCAGCTGACAAAGGATTTGCAGGGTTCGTTCGCGCTCGGCAACGTCAATCGTGTTGCCGAAAGCTACCATTGGGTTGGCCTCGATAATGCTCACGGGCAGCGCATCTTGGATCGCCTCGAGCATATGGGCCAAAAGCCGCTCACCGACAGCCGCTATTACGCCGCTCAGATCTTCGCCGCAGATGACGCAAACGCCTGGCTAGCAAGCACGGGTGCGCTCGGTAGCGGCGGCGTGATGCAACTCGTATTTGGCGATGGGAGTTCGAGTTCAGTGACCGACTTCCACGTTGTGCGCTATGCAGGTTGCTATTTCGTCAAGTTCTGAACGCCGTCACGCCCGTTGTGGCATGCCCAGCCGCGAGGCTATGACACCTTTAGTGATTGCTAGCGGCGTCCATTGGCACCGCTCATTGGCTGCGGCCCTCCATATGGAATCTGTGCAGGATGCGATGCGCGACCGGGGCGAGAATGACGCCTGCCGCAAAAATGACCGCCAGGCCGCAGTAGAGCGCATACAATCCGGCAAAGAGCTTGCCGCCCGCGGTAACCGGCACATCGACCGGGCCCATGCCCCCCAGAAGCATGGACGCGTTGAGAAAGGCATCGATCCAGCGCAAATCTTCCAGCGTGTGGTAACCAATCATGCCGATGAAAAGAGAAACGGCAATGAGCGCGATTGCAATGATGCTGCTGTAAGCCAGCCGGACAATAAACTGTCGCAGAGGTATGACGGGTTGCGCCCGATGCTCGAAAATTGGAAGCACCTTGTTCACCGATGGCTTTACGCCTGAATTAAGCCGAGTCACGAAACGGCTGGACTTGATGGATGGTTAGGCGTTGTTCGCCGACGACCAAGTCTCTAGCTGTTCCAAGGCGAATGTAGCGTTCTCGTATGCCTCAACGGCAGCTTCGGCAAGCTTCTTCTTTCGATCGCCAGATGCGCGACCACCATCTGTGTGTTTGGTGGCCAGCTCCGCCGTTCGCTCCGCGACTTCGCGGTCCAGGAACTGAGAAAATACAATCTTATAGACTTCGTTGCGGTCCACGATCGTCTCCTCGAGATGCCTAACGCCTGAATTAAGCCGGGCCACAAAGGCGGCTTCGGCGCGAATGAATCGTTACGGCGTGTGTTCCTGCCTGTTGAACCAAAAAAGCATCAATTCACCAGCCTAGAGTCACTGGCTTGGCCTGAGCATTACCCATTTCGCGAGTCATCTCCGCCATGGTCGCTCCGTCATGTTGTTGCATGGCATTTCGGTAGGCCCCGAATATGGGTCGGGCTTAACCCCGATGAATCCTACCCGGAAGAGATCAGGCGCCCAACGGTCGGCACGAGCACGGGGAAGCAGCATGGCGGCTAGCGTCGGCGGGCTCATTCGACATTAGACCGTGGGCGTTCGCATTGCGAGTGACATTGTATCGCCAGATGCATTCGGTCCCCAGCTGACGTCGGCCAGCGGCCGCTTTGGGTCGTTAGTTGTCAGCCAGCACTTCAATCAACGCACGTGAAGCGGCCGAAAGGCGGCGATGTGGGGCATAGATCAACGAAAACGAACGTGATCGGCCACGCGTTCCCGGCATGACCTCGACGAGATGGCCGCGTTCGATGCGATCGCGAACGATGAAGTCGTAACTCTGGCAGATGCCGATGCCGTGTGCGGCCAGTGATACCACGCCGAGCACGTCGTCGGTTATTTCGAACCGCGTCGGGGGCGGCCACTCAACGTCTTCGCCATCGACGCAAAACACCCACGGCGCCACGCGGCCAGAGCTGGGCATCACGAACGACAAGCAGATGTGCGACGCCAGGTCGTCCAGGTTGCGCGGGGTGCCGTTGCGGTGCAGATACTCCGGCGATGCGACAAGGCACAGCGCGGCGTCCTCGAGCTTGCGCGCCACCAGTCCGCCATCCGGCAAGGTCCCCAGGCGAATCGCAAGGTCGAAACCTTCGGCGACCAGGTCGACATTGCGGTTGGTGATGTTCAGTTCGACCTGCACGCGCGGGTATTGCGCAGCGAAGCGCTGCAGCAACGGCGGCAACCGGTAATGGCCATACGTCGTCGGCACGCTCAGCCGCACGCGTCCGCTGAGTTCGCCCTCCTGTCCCTGGATGGCGCGCTCTGCATCATCGATCAGCGAGAACGCCGCGCGGGTCTGTTCCAGATAGACGCGGCCTGCTTCTGTCAGGCCGATCTGGCGCGTGGTTCGCCGCAGCAACTGGCTGCCCAGCCGTGCCTCGAGCCGCGCGATCGCCCGGCTGATCACCGACGGCGTGGTCGATAGCGCCACTGCGCCGGCGGTCAGCGAGCCGTGTTCGACCACGGCTATGAAGGCTTCGACATCGCCGAGGTGATCGAATCGCCGGCCCATTATTGCCTCGCAAGCAAGGATTATTTGTCGGAAAGCCAGTTTATCGCCGCAGAAGGTGGCAATACAGTGCCGCCACCCTCCCTACAGGTGAAGACCATGAGCCGTTCCACTTCCGCCAGGACCCTGCTGAACAAGCTGGCCGTCGCGACCGTGTTCGCGCTGGCTGCCTCCTCCGCTCAGGCCGCCAACGTGCTGGTCGTGCTGTCCGATGCCGACCACCTCGACCTCAAAGACGGCAAGGTCTTCCCGACCGGCTTCTACCTCAACGAACTGATGCAGCCGGTCAAGCTGCTGCGCGACGCCGGCCACCGGATCACCTTCGCCACGCCGAGCGGCCAGGCGCCCACGGTGGACCAGAAGTCCGTCGACGCGATGTATTTCAACAACGACGCGACCGACCTGCAGGCGCACCAGGTGCTGCTCGACGAGCTTGCGCTGACGTCGAAGGAGACCTCGCCGGTGGTGAGCCTCTCGCGCATCGAACAGATCGGTTACGACCGCTTCGATGCCGTCTACATCCCCGGTGGCCACGCGCCGATGCAGGATCTGTTGAAGAGCCCCGCACTCGGCCGCCTGCTGATCGACTTCCACAATCGCGGCAAGACGACCGCGCTGGTGTGCCACGGCCCGATCGCGCTGCTGTCGACGCTGCCCGACGCGAACGCATTCGTCGCATCAATGGAAAGCACCGGCAAGGCCGAGCGCGCGCCGGAGTGGATCTACAGCGGCTACAAGGTCACGGTCATCAGCAACCAGGAAGAACTGCAGGCCAAGCCGCAGCTCAGCGGTGGCGAGATGAAGTTCTATCCGCAGACCGCTTTGCAGCAGGCCGGCGCGCAATACCGCAGCAACACGGCGCCATGGACCGCGAACGTGGTCGTCGATCGCGAACTGATCACGGGACAGAACCCGGCGTCGGCCGTCGGCGTTGCCAAGGAACTGCTCGACCGTCTCAGGTAGGCACGCCGCACTAGTCGCGCCCGTTTTCCCATCTGCCAAGCGCCTGTCGAAGCCAGCGCTTCATTTCTTACGCTCGAAGGAACCCCATGGATCTGTAACTCAAAGGCAAGACCGCCATCGTCACCGGTGCGACCGCCGGCATCGGCCTGGCCATCGCCAGCACGCTGGCCCGGGAAGGTGTGGAAGTGACCATAACGGGTCGCAGCCAGGACAAGCTCGACGCCGCCGCGGCAAAGATCGCTGCTGATGCTAGCGGCAGTCGCGTTCGCACGATCATGGCGGACCTCGCCAATGCGCACGGTGCCGCTGCGCCGATCGAGGGCCAACCGGACGCCGACATCCTGATCAACAACCTGGGCTATTACGAAGCCAAGCCGTTCGCCGACATTGCCGATGACGACTGGCTGCGAATGTTCGACGTCAATGTGATGTCCGGCGTGCGTCTGTCGCGTCATTACTTCCCGCGCATGCTTGCCCGCGACTGGGGGCGGGTGATTTTCATCTCCAGTGAAGTCGGCGCCTTCACGCCGCCGGACATGGTGCATTACGGCGTGAGCAGGTCGGCGCAGCTGGCCGTTTCGCGCGGCATGGCCGAACTGACGAAGGGCACCGGCGTCACCGTCAACAGCGTGCTGCCGTCCGCGACCCGCTCCGATGGCATTGTCGAGTACCTGCGCCAGACGGCGCCGCGCCCCGGCATGAGCGATGCGGACATCGAAGCGCACTTCTTCGAAACCTATCGCCCCAGTTCGCTTATCGCGCGGATGATCGAAGCCGACGAGATCGCCGCGATGGTGGCGTTGCTAGCAAGCCCATTGGGAGCGGCATCCAACGGCGCGGCCGTGCGCGTCGAAGGCGGCACGTTCCGGTCGATTCTCTAGGGACAGCGACCATGTCCGAACTCACCATCGTTGCGCTCGTCCAGGCGAAACCCGGCCATGAAGCCGCGCTGGTCCATGCCCAGGCACATCTGGTTACCGTGGTCCGCACCTTGCCGGGCTGCATGAGCTACGAACTGCACGAAGCCTTGGATCGGCCTGGCCAGGTAGTCTTCTTCGAACGCTGGAAGGACCACGCTTCGTGGGAGCGCCATATGCGCGGAGCGCACATGGATGCGTTCCGCGCGAAGGTAGGCGCGATGATCGGGGGCTTCGAGCTCCTGCAAATGCGCAAAGTAATCTGACCGCGTGCGCTAGTTGATCACTAAACAACAGGCCGCTTCCGGCCAGAAGCAGTCACCGGCCGCTTCTGGCAGACCTTCTTGACCGCAGCCTGAGCGTCCATCCGACGCAGCCGTCAGCCTTCATCGACTCCCTTAGCCTGCCTCCGGAACTGACGAGGCGTTATCCCGAATCGCTGCTTGAAGGCAGAAGTCAGGTGGCTGTGACTGGAGAATCCTGTTGCCAGAGCGATGGTCATTATGTCTTGACGGGTGCTTTCCAGCAGGGTGCATGCGACTTGGAGTCTTTGTGAAATGACGTACTGAAGAGGAGTCATCCCAAAGGATCGGCGAAATGCTGCAATCAGATGATGCGGCGTCATCCCCGCCAGAGCTGCCAGCTCATCGATGGACAGATGCTGGTCCAGGTGTGAAACGATGTAGTCCTCGAGCCTCTTCCTTGAACGACCGGAAAGCTTTGGACCGGCGTCAGACGACAGATCTGCGGGCGCTCGGATGGCGTACTCGCGCAGCAGATGCAGCCCAAGCACTTGCGCGATCGATTCCCGCAGCATGCCGGACATGTCGTCGTTATCGTTGCCGAGTTGTATCAGGCGTCCGGTGAGTCCGTGCAGCAACGGATCGCGCAACTTCATCAGCGGACGCAATGCGCTGGTCTGGGGCTTATCGCCAACGAGTGCCCTGAGCCAAGCTTGGCTGATGTGATATTCGGCGTAGGCAATGCTGCCGCCCAAGGCGCGGCCGACATAGTGCGCCCCCGCCGGAATGAGCCAGATCTCCCCGGTCTTGGCGGGCGCGCGGCACGTCTCGCCCCGGCCGATCCGGGTTTCGAGCCGCCGCATTTCGCCTTCCAAATGCACGATCAGGGTGTGTCGGTCCTGCTCGATCTCCCACTGCGTTGGCTCGGCAATGTCCTCCGAGGCTACCGACAGCTCTCCCCCCGCGAATGGCAGCGACGCGTTCGCGATCATCTTTCGCCACCGATAGCCCGGAGCGAGCCCATTGCGATTGCGCGCCAACTGCCCCAGCGCCGCCTCTCCGGCGGCTAGCGCAGTCGCGGAATAATTTGACAGTTTGTCGGACATTCTAGAAGCGGCGCCGCAGGCGCCTCCCTATAAAGATCGGGCACTCTGCTCAGCTCAGGCCCGTCAAGTGGCAACAGTTCCAGCGCCGAGCATACATCCGTCGAGTGTCAGTGATTCACCGCACCGCATCTGACGATCGGTCCATCGGCAAGGAGATCCTATGGCCACAACGACGCTGCCGCCGCCGCTAGACGCCTTCGTGGCGGAGGTGAACCGGGGCGATGCGGATGCCGCCTTCGCGCTGTTCGCACCGGATGGCGAAATCAACGACTGGGGACGGCTTTTCGCCGGTCCCAAGGCAATGCGCGACTGGAGCGACGAGGAATTCATCGGCGCGAAGGGCCACATGACGGTGACCAGGGTCGAGCAAGCCGGTAACCAGGTAACCGTGGATGCCGACTGGAAGAGCAACTACTACTCCGGCGCCAGTCGCTTCGTTTTCACGCTCACCGACGGACGCATCAAGCAGATGCGGATCGTGGGCGAATGACATCCACCCCCAACCCGAAGCGGGAGATTCACCTTATGACCGACCATAGCATCAAGGGCAGAGTTGTCCTCATCGCCGGCGGCGCCAAGAACCTGGGCGGGCTACTGGCCCGCGACCTTGCAAAAAACGGAGCCAGTGCCGTCGCCATCCATTACAACAGCGCGGCTGCCGCAAAGGACGCCGAGGAAACCGTAAGGGCGGTCCAGGCCGCCGGAGCCAAGGCCGTGTCCTTACAGGCCAACCTGACCACAGCGGGCGCAGTCGAAAAGCTATTTGCGGATACCGTGGCTGCTGTCGGCAAGCCGGACATCGCAATCAACACCGTTGGTAAGGTGCTGAAGAAGCCGATGGCGGACATCAGCGAGGCTGAGTACGACGAGATGTCTGCCGTGAACTCCAAGTCCGCCTTCTTTTTCCTCAAAGAAGCGGGCAAGAACCTCAACGACAACGGCAAGGTCTGTACGGTGGTCACCTCGCTATTGGGAGCATTTACGCCCTTCTACTCTTCGTATGCAGGCACAAAGGCGCCGGTGGAGCATTTCACTCGCGCGGCTTCCAAGGAGTTCGGCGACAGGGGCATCTCGGTAACAGCCATCGGGCCGGGCCCCATGGACACGCCATTTTTCTATCCCGCAGAAGGCGCTGACGCGGTGGCGTATCACAAGACGGCCGCCGCGCTGTCGAAGTTCTCCAAAACCGGCCTGACCGACATTGAGGACATCGTGCCTTTCATCCGATTCCTCGTCTCGGACGGCTGGTGGATGACGGGCCAGACCATTCTCGTCAATGGCGGCTACACCACCAAGTAAGTCGCCGGGTGGCCGGGCATTGCCCCGGCCAACTGCCCGCGGCGCTTGCCGGAGCTCCGACCATGGAGAATAGGTTTCAACCACTCCTAGACGCCCAGAGGGAGCACTTCCTCACAGACGCGACGAAGAGCTACGAATGGCGGATCGACCAACTCGACCGCATGGAGCGGATGCTCCTCGACAACAAGGACGCGTTCTTCGCAGCGCTCTATCAGGATTTCGGCAAACCGCCGTTTGAGCAACTCTTCGAGATCACCGTCCCGAGCGGGGTGATTGACTACTATCGCGAGCACTTGAGCGAATTGATGGCGCCACAGGTGGTGCCGATTCCGGCTGGTCTGGAAGCGACCGGCAATCGCGGCGTGATCTACAAGGAACCCTACGGCGTCACGCTGGTTATTGGCCCGTTCAACGCGCCAATCCTGCTACTGCTCGATCCCGCGATCGCCGCACTTGCGGCCGGCAACACCGTGATCCTAAAGCCAGCAAACACAACCCCAGCAACGGCGGCCCTCTTCCAGAAACTGGTGCCAGAGTATTTCGCGCCGGAGAACGTCACGGTCGTCACCGGCGGGCGCGAAGAGATCAGCGCGCTCCTGGAACTTCCCTTCGATTTCATCTTCTTCACTGGCTCCTCGGCCGTCGGCAAGGTGGTGATGCGCGCGGCCGCCGAGCATTTGACACCTGTACTGCTCGAACTGGGCGGGCAGAACCCGACCATCGTTGACGAAACAGCCAACCTCGATACTGCCGCTGACCGCATCGCTTGGGGGCATAACGCCATCTCCGGCCAGTGGTGCATCGCCCCGGGCTATGTCTGCGTGCATGAGCGCATAGCCGACGCCTTTGTCGCCAAGCTCAAGGCGTCGATTGTGAAGATGTACGGCGAGGATCCGAGCAAGAGCCCGGACTTCGCCCGCATGATTAGCACGCACGATGCCGAGCGCGTTGCTTCGTACATCCTGGCCGATAAGGTGGTGCACGGCGGGCGTTGCGATGTCGCCGGCCGCTATGTCGAGCCGACCCTACTATATCCTTCGAGCTGGGATGACCCGGCCCTGCAGCAAGAAGTGTTCGGCCCGGTGCTGCCAATCCTGGCCTATTCCGATCTCGGTGCACTGCTAAACATCATCAAGCGCAAGCCGAAGCCGCTGGCCGCCTACATCTTCAGCAAGAACCAGGGAATGATCGACCAAGTGCTCGCCAGCCTTTCGTTCGGTGGCGGCTGCGTCAATCAAACCAACCTGCATTGCTGGATCGATAGCCTGCCTTTCGGCGGCGTCGGCAACAGCGGCATGGGCAAGTACTACGGCAAGGCAGGCTTCGACGCGCTAAGCAACATCAAGGCGATGCTGATCGGCAATCCCGACGTCGAACTCGATGTCTTCCCACCTTACGCGGGCAAGGACATCGCAAAGAACCTCAGCGTGTTTTCTTGAGAGGATTGCATATGCACATGGCGATGGTGATCGGTAGCGGCTTCGTTCTGTTCGGCCTTTTCATGCTGTTCGGCAAGTTATGGGGTGGCACCGCCGCGGATCTAGGCCTGGCGGCAAAGTTGTTTGTGCCCGTCTGGCTCATTGTATCGCTCACCAACATGTGGATCGGGGTGACGAAGGCCGGCTACTCGGTGCGGGAGGAGTTGCCGATCCTTTTTATCGTTTTCGCACTGCCAGCCATGGTCGCCGCCATCGCGATCTGGCGGCTGGCGCGATGAAGGCTCAGACATGCCTGCTCAGCCAGCCGAGCTCCATCCGCTCCTGCGCCGCCGCGATGGCCATCATGCGCGCGTCACCTTCGAGGAGCTGTTCTTCGACCTCGTCTATGTCTTCGCAGTTACGCAGCTCAGTCATGAGTTGCTGCACAACCTGACGCCGACCGGCGTCGCGGAGACGTTGATCCTCTGGTTCGCTGTCTGGCTAGGTTGGCAATACACCTGCTGGGTCACCAATTGGTTCGATCCCGAGACGCCGCGTATCCGTCGTCTGGTCTTTGTCATCATGTTCGCGGGGCTCCTCATGGCCTCCACGATCCCCGCCGCCTTCGGCGAGCGTGGGCTGGTATTCGCGCTTGCCTATATCGCGATCCAGGTTGGACGTACGGCCTATATTGTTTGGGAACTAGGTCAGGATCACCCGCTATCGGCAAACTATCGGCGCATGCTGGGCTGGGTCTCGATTGCGGCCGTGTTCTGGATTTCGGGTGCATTCTCTGAGCATTGGACACGCGCCGCCCTATGGGCCGTCGCGGTTACCTGCGAATACGTCTCGCCGATGTTCGGCTTCGCCCTTCCTGGCCTCGGCCGTTCTAAGACCAGCGATTGGACGATTGAAGGCGGGCATTTGGCCGAGCGCTGCCAACTCTTCGTCATCGTCGCGCTGGGAGAAACCCTTCTTGCGACGGGCGCCACTATGGCGAATGCCGGAACTTGGGACGTGGCCATTCTGTCGGCCCTCTTGGCCGCGTTTCTGGGCACGTTGGCCATGTGGTGGCTGTACTTCGGAACGTCGAGCAAGGATGCCACCGACACTATCACTCGTTCCGATGATCCTGGCCGGATTGGTGCCTACTTCCACTATGCCCATGCCATCTTGGTCGCAGGCATCATCGTGACCGCCGTGGGCAACGATCTCGTGCTCGCCCATCCCCATGATTCGGTGAAAGCAGCCTATGCCATCGTCCTCTGCTCCGGATCGGCGATCTACCTGCTAGGCAGCGCCGTGTACAAGAGCGTCGTCTATGGTGTGGTCCCCACCTCCCATGTGGCGGGGATTGTCGCGCTCGTACTCGTGCTGCCTGCCGCGTACTCAGCCAATCTGCTGGCCGCGGGTTGGTTAACCACAGCAGTGATGCTCGCTATCGGATTCTGGGAAGGCCAGATGTTGCGCAAGCGACATCCTAATGGCCATTTGCAGGAGTCCCCTCCTCGATAGGCGGCATAGGGTTCCGAAGGCAGGCCTAGAGCTTGCTACCGCAATGGCTTGCGCGGGTGCTCAGCCTCGAAGGGATTACGTACTGCTACTCAAAGCATACGTCCCCACTGGCTTTGCCCTGAACTACGAGGTTTACGCAGCGCATACGGTTGACCTCAGTAGAGCATGTTCCGGTTGTGGAAACGCCGAACTGGGTTGAGGGTGGGGCGTTGCAGGTTCCTTGGCACTGCGATCCGTCGGTGCAGGATTTTCCGCCGTCGGTGGTCGAGCGAATGCACCCTTCAACGCCGGTCAGGATCTGTCCCACGTTTCCGCCTTGCAATGCGCACTTGGCTCGCTCATCGGAAGAGACCGGCCTGCGCCCATCTCGAGGCATGGGCTGGCGAGCACAGCCAAAGCATGCGAGAAGCAGAGTGACGACTAACAAATAGTGCCTGAGCACGTCTGGCGCCTTAGTTCAGCCGAGCCGCGAAGCGGCTTCCGCTTGAATTGTTAGGCGGACAGCTTGAGCGCATAAAAGCGGGTGCCACAGGTGCCGGCAAGCCCGCTTCCGCGATAGGCAGGCCGGACGTACAGACGCTTCATTTCCCCGATCTGCGAATCCAGCGTTCGCAGACCAACACAACCAGAGACATCACCATCGGTGTACGCGACGAGCAATGCCCCAGCGGGATGTTGGTAGGGCGACGGGAGTCCTGCGAGCTCAGCGGCAAATCCTTGGCACTCAAGATCCGTGGCGATCCCCTGTTCGTACTCACGGAAGAGCATGCGGACCGTCTCTACGTGTTCGCCGTCGACCACAGGCTGAAGCGTGAACTCAATCATGGGCGAATGCCTTCCAGGTTCCGGCGGCGAGGATCTTACGCGGAGTGCCGGCGCTCGTTCCAGGCCAGGTAGAGCAGTACGGCCGCCATCGCGATGGTATGGATGACGTCACCGTTGAGCGCAAGCAACTGGGCGAAAAACGCACCGGCACAGATCACCGCCAACAGGAGCGCGCCATACATGGAGGTCCGCGGGGCCAGCAAGGCGATTGCACCGATGACTTCCAGAACCCCCGTGAAGTAGCGAAACCATTGGCCGAGCCCCACGGTTTCGAACTCCGTGATCATGGCTGGCGGGCCATAGAGTTTTCCGCAACCCGCACCGAGGAAAGCGAGCGCGAAGACGATCTTTATGACCTTCACGGCAATTGTCTTTTTGCCACCGGAAGCCGGTGAGAAGGTGGAGTTCATGGGCTTTCCTGAATCTTTATCGGGTTGAGGTAGTCGAGCCAGCGCCTTCTGAAACGGGCCGCCCGATCTCGAATTGCATGTGGTCGAAGTCGAGCGTGTAGGAGTCGAATGCGCTCAACACGTCCTGACCTAGGACGCCAAAGTTCTTCGCGGAAACGTCTTTCGATTCATCGATCTCAACCGCGATCTCGGGAATCAATGCGCTATGGTGTCCGATAGACACTCGGACATTGGGCCAACTGACTACCTTCTGTTCGGTGACTCCGCCCGCTCCGCCCTTGTGCACCGTCTTCGGATCCAGTGCAGAGAACAGATGCCGGTGCCGTTCGGCGAACAGTGGCGACATGGCGGACTTTGCCGCCCCGGTGTCGAGTAGAACGGGAGCTAGAATGTCGTTGAAGGTTACGTCGACGAACAGGTCGCTGCCGGACAACCGCAAGGGCGAAGCATTCTCCGATGGCGCTCGGACCGCTGGCTCGGGCGTAATGGTCTCGTCGCGTCCAAAACGGACACGCCCCAGGTCCCGGAGCAACGGGAAGCCGATAATGGCGTCGATCCGGTAGCCGGGGATGGGCGCGAGTTGCGCATCGTCAAGTACGATGAAGACGACGTTGGCGAAGGTGATGCCGGCAAACTTGGCCTCTTTTGCCACCCCCAAGCTAACTGGGATCGAATCACGGGAGCCGGTCGCCACAGATCCGCTCCCTTCGATCATCCGCAACTTGAGGCGCATTGCAGTCGATCTGGAGACGACCGACAAGTTGGCACCGGTATCGACGACGGCGAAAATCTCTTGGCCGTTGATTCGTGCAAGGGCTCGGCGCAGTCCGACTGTGTCGCGAGTCGTCTGGAGCGTTCGTGGGGATCGGGCCAGAACGCGTTGTCTGGGAATGTCAGCCAGAAGTCTGCTCAGCCCAGCCAATCGGTTGGCATCGGATAGCTCGTCGACAACTGCCAGCTCAGTCAGTTCGCTTTGCCACCGTAGTGCCGCCTCTGCGGCGTGGGCGTAGTCCCCTTGGGCAAATGCTGTGTTGGCTTCAACGCCGTCGGCCCATGCGCGTTCCCTGGGCGGGAGATCGCGCAATTGCCCGACGCGCGCCAATGCACGCCTGACCGACGGATAGTCGAGGCTGGCGGCAGCGCGGCGGGCCTGTGCCAGGAGCGAGCGCGATGCATGAGCTCGCGTGACGGCAATGGCTTCGAGTGGCTTGAAGTCCCCACGATCTGCAGACCGCCATGCCTCCGAAATGTCCAGCGCCGCTGGCTCTTCTGGGAGTGAAGGCGTCAACTCGTCTCCGGGCCCGCCCCCTTGAGAAATCGAGCTCCGCGCTGCATGCCCGGTTTCCGAGAAACCGCCTACCGCCATGGATGTCACGACCGCGGCCAGGCATTTCAGCCAAACGCTCAAAGGGGATGCGCTCCTATGGGGTTTCACGGTTGTGCGATGACGTGGTTTCATTTTGAGTGCATTCCAACGATTGACCCGCTGTTCGACAGCGCCAGAAAGCACCCACGCTCGTTTCACGATGCGCAAGGGCCTGGCGGTATGACCTGCACTTCCATCCCAGGACGTCAGCGGCCTTGCAGTCCATTCAGCCAGGCCGCAATCGCGGCACCGATGTCATCCGGTGCATCCTCCTGCGGGTAGTGGACCCCTGTAACGACCACTTCCTTCTGGTTCGGCCAACTACGCACCTGCGCAAGCAGACGCGGGCTATAAGTGCCGGGATCGGCGCGCAACCAGAGCTTTGGGATGGGCGTGCTCGCCAGCCATGCGCCGTAGCCTTCAAAAATCTTGACGACGTTCGCCGGCTCGCCATCGATCGGAATCTGGCGAGGCCACGTCAGCATCGGACGACGCCCCTCGCCTGGCTCCAGGAACGGGCGGCGGTACTCGGTCAGTTCCTCATCCGTGAACTGCCTGAGGGTGCCCTTGACCAGACTTTGCTCGATGAAGATGTTCTGCTGCAGCACCAGTTCTTCGCCAGCGGCAGATCGAACTGACTGAAATCGCGAGCGCGCGACTTCCGGTATTTCTTCCAGGTCGATCGGGGCGACCAGGGTTTCCATGTGAACGATCGCCTTCACCGCTTCGGGATGACGCCGCGCCCAGTCGAAGCCTAGCGCTCCACCCCAGTCATGGACTACCAGAGTCACACCCTCTTTCAGATCGAGCGCGTCGAAGAAAGCATCCAGATAGCGCCGGTTTTCCTCGAACGTGTAGGAATTCGCGTCGGGGTTCGGCAACTTGTCCGAGTCGCCCATGCCGATCAAATCCGGTGCGACGATGCGACCAAACTCATATACATAAGGAATGATATTTCGCCACAAATAGGAGGACGTCGGATTACCATGGAGGAACACGATCGGATCTCCTGATCCAATGTCGTGGTAGGCCATAGAGAGGCCCCCGATGTCGATGCGTTGCTTGCTTGTGACCATGTGTTCTCTCCAACCAGTTGGTAACCATCGTGCTAATCTGACAACATGCTGTCAAGATGGAGTATTGCTACAGATATGGAACAGAGTGATCCGAGGACGCCGGCAGGTGCGGCGATAAGCGAATTGATCCTTACGGTCTTTCGGCTCAACGGGCGTTTCTTAGCCGCCGGCGACCGCCTGGTGGAGGAATTCGGGCTCACCAGCGCCCGTTGGCAGGTCCTGGGCGCCGTTGTGATGCATCCCACGCCGGAGACGGTGGCCCGACTTGCCCGCAACATGGGCTTGCAGCGGCAGGGCGTGAATCGCATCGTCAACGAGCTCGCTTACGAGGGTTTCCTTGAATTCAGGGATAACCCGCACCACCGCAGCGCGAAGCTCGTTGTGCTGACTGCAAAGGGCAATCGCGCACTCAATGCTTCTATGCGAGTGCAAGCGCCATGGGTGAACGAATTGGGAAAGGGCCTTGACGCGAAGACCATTAAGGCCGCCCACAACCTGCTAAAAGACCTGCAGCAGCGTCTGGAGCGGCAAGCAGCGGCGGAGAATGCCGACTAGGCGTCATGTGGCGGCAGCGAAGCGAGCGAAGGTGATCTCGCGAGATTTGGAGGAACCCGAGTCGATGGCTAGGGAATGCAACGCATGGGGCTGACGTTATCGACCGCTCTCGGCGTTTGGCGACGCCTTGTTTTTGATCATCACCCAGCACACTGGCTTTATTGAGGGGAAACCATATGCGGACTCAGCGCATCCTGGCGGCAATCCTACTGGTGCTCGGCGGAAGCTGTTGGGCGAGTGAGTTCGAAGGACGGAAACCACAGGTGTTCAGTCCTGGCAATATTTCCGGGCCCGCACACGACTCGGCCCCCACCTTTACCCCGACTGGCGACACCGTCTACTTCGGCCGCAGTAATCCGCAGCAGTCGGTGATATTGGTTTCGGACAGCGATGAGAACGGCGGGTGGACGAAGCCCGAAGTTGCGCCCTTCTCAGGCCAGTGGAATGACATGGAGCCTGCCATGTCGCCGGATGGCAATTTCATCGTCTTTATTTCTAATCGACCAGATGCTGAGGGAGGCGCACCGGTCGAAGGATTTTTTAGCGGGAAGAGCCAGAAGGGCGGCCGCCTGTGGCGTGCTGATCGGACGCGAGGCGGGTGGAGCAAACCGTATCGGTTGCCCGATCGCGTCAACTCAGGGAGCTCCATCTACGCGCCTAGCGTGGCCGCAGACGGCAGCATCTACTTCATGACGACGGACAAGACTACTGGTCGATTTCGGCTATACCGTTCTCAGTATCGCGAAGGGACCTATCAGAGCCCGACGACCCTTCCTTTCAGCGATGGATCGTTCACCGACGTCGATCCAGCTATTTCGCCCGACGAGTCCTTTCTGATCTTCGGCTCGAGTCGGAAGGCTGGCAGAGGGATTGATCTCTTTGTTGTCCTTCGAAAAGCGGATGTTTGGGGCGAGCCAGTGCATCTGGGAGACGAGATCAACTCCCCGCTGTCGGATGCAGAACCGCGTCTGTCGCCCGAT
Organism: Lysobacter terrae; assembly: GCF_054782215.1. Lineage (NCBI taxonomy): Bacteria > Pseudomonadati > Pseudomonadota > Gammaproteobacteria > Lysobacterales > Lysobacteraceae > Lysobacter > Lysobacter terrae. The sequence goes on along the minus strand of NZ_BAAGSX010000008.1, from coordinate 518,840 downwards.
GGCAAGGATCTGTACTTCAGCAGCGAACGCACACTTCCCGTGCAATTTCCTCGGTCCGAAGTCCAGGCCACTGAGGATACTAAACGGATGGAACAGTGGGATAACGGAAACTACAACATCTGGAAGGTGCCGCTGGTGAGCAGCATCGCGGCGGCTATTGAACCGTAGTCTTCCTGCGCCGAGAATTGTTGTCCGTTATGGGTCGGAAGACATACCTCTAGCAGAAAGCTTGCGCTAGCAAGCCGTGTGTAGGCAGGGGAGTTTGGAGGTTCTACGGTCATTGAACGCAAGGTGCGGTGCAGCGGGCATCACTGCTCAGCCACGCCCTAGATCTCGTTGCAATGCGTGCAATTGGAGTTACAAATGACCAGTAAGGCCACCGGCGACAAAAAGAAGCGACGCAATTCCGACAAGCTCGATTCGCGCCAGCTCAAAGCGACGTACCTGATTACGGCCGGCTTCCCGCTCTCTCAGATTGCGGAGCAGCTGAATGTCTGCCGCCAGACCCTGAGCGAGTGGAAGAATCACCACCCCCTGTTCCGCGCCAAGCTGGAAGAGCTGGACGCCGAAAGGGATGAAGAGGTGCGCTACGCCCTGTCGGCCACGCATACCGTCATGCTGAGCGAGCTGCGCAAGCTGATGCAGGAAGGGCCGCACGCGGATCGTCTGAAAGCCATCCAGTATTGCCACGACCAAGTCCTTCGATCCAACGAAGACTCGGACCGATCCAGCCCACTGCTGGGCAGCAGCAACGAAATGCTGCGTCGCGTACTCGGCAAATACACAGCTCGGGAGGGTGCATGAACCTTTTTGGCCGCACCGATAGGGACTTGCCGCTGCTGCGCTTGAGCGCTTCCGAACTAGCTACGGCGGATCAGAAGTCCCTGCATACACAGATCAATCATCACTGCACACGCTTGGCATGGAAGCAACATGCGCGCACCGGCGCCCCCGTTCGTGATCATTTGAACGCCATCGCCGGGGCGGCCTATATCCGTCTCAACGAGGCGAATCCCGATGTCGAGTTCGATGACGATTTGTTGGGGTTGTACCTTGAGGAGGCACAACACTTCAATGAGATCGAAGTCTGCTTCGGCTTCCTCGTGCAACGCGAATGCTTTTTGCAGGCCAAGGCGGCACTGAGCGAGGACACCTCAACACGGCTCAACAGCATCCTTTGGAGCCCGAGGCTCGCCTGCATGATGTTGGTGCTTCATACGATGTACCCAAATCGCCTTCGTGCAGGGCGCGCAATCCTGGAACGTCTGAATGACTACTGGCATGCAAACCGTCGCCGCGTAGCAATGGACTCGACCGCCCGCGAAACCGTGAGGATCGTCACACAGGCGACTGGGAGAGACCCCGCCTTGTCGGAATGTCTCGCTCTGAGCAGCTGCCTGTATCTGACGCGCTGCTGGTCTGAACAAATCGCAGAGATCCACCCCCGATTGGTCTTCGAGGAAAAGACCCTGGAGCAGGTCGTGGATATGTGGGCCGAGCTGGGCCCGCCCTTCGTTGGAGAGACCTAGCGCACACCGAGCATCGATCGGATAGCAGAGGCGTGGTACGGATTTCCCCGACCGTTGCGATGGCCCTGCACCGCGAGCTGCGCGGCAATATCGCGATAGCTTGGAGGCTTCCCGGTTACTTTCTTGCGCCGGAGTTTGCGGGCCAGAGCGACCACCTCTGGCCGCACCTCCTGATGGGACTTATGTCATCCCCTGGGTGGAGCTTAGCGTGAGGCGGGCGTTGTGGGCGTCCTGCTCATCAGCCTGCTAATCGGCTTCAAGGCTTGCTCAAGCTCTTCGTCTGAGCCGGGGAGCGCAGCGGTAGCAGCCCCCGAGGGGACAGCTAACACCGCGGAAGCGTGGGCGTACATGGAGCAGTTCGTGAAGCAGCGACTTAAGTCTCCCGCCACGGCCGACTTCCCTTTCGGAGGCCATCGTGACGTTGAGGCGTTGGGAGACAACCGCTACCTGGTCCGCTCCTATGTGGATTCCCAGAATTCGTTCGGGGCCCAGGTCCGTACGCATTTCAGTGGCGTCATCACGGAGACCCCCACTGGGTGGAAACTGGAGTCACTCGAACTTCAACAGTGATGGAAGACCTCGCAGTGCAATTAATTGCAAAGGCCCCTTCGCGGGGCCTTTTTCACTTTCGCGAGGGCGTCGGGGCCGAGATGGCATCAATGACAGCTTCCGTGGGGCTCTTCGGTAGAGAGAGAACCCGACAAAACCCGACGGAACCCGACACTAGCTGGCGGGAGCCAGCGGAACCAACTCCTTCCCGGAATCACTGAGAGAGGGTTGACTAGAGGGGGAGTGAGAGCAGATTCTTGACCCCCAACCTTGACCCCCGACGGGGCCAAAGAAATATCAAAACCGCTAAAAACAAGGGCTTTTTGCTGCACGGCATGGACGAAATCGGCGCGATGGAATTCCTGCTCGACAAGATGAAGACCACCAAGTCGAACGACGAGTTCTTCAGTTCAATGAAGCGCTGAGTTCACCGCGATTGCACTACCACGACGCCGGCTCTTGCCGGCGTCGTCGTTTTGACCCACTGCATTTACCCCTCGCCCCGCTTGCGGGGAGAGGGACCGCGTTGCGTAGCAACGCAGGGTGAGGGGCCGTGCTACCGCGCTAAAAGCGCCCCTCATCCGCCCTTCGGGCACCTTCTCCCCGTAAACGGGGAGAAGGACAAGCCCCGCTGAGCGGGGAGAAGGGAGAACCCCGGCTTGCCGCCGCGCGCTCCTTTCCGACTACACTCGAACGGTCCGTCACCGACGCTTCCGCATGCGCAGCAAGAAATCCCGCGCCACCTCCGTCGATATCGCCCACCGCGCCGGCGTCTCCCAGGCGACCGTGTCGCGCGTGCTGCGCGGCAGTCCCCTGGTGAATCCGGAAACTCGCGAGCGCGTGATGGAGGCGGTGCGCGAGCTCAATTACAAGGTCGACCACCGTGCCTCCAGCCTGCGTACGCAACGCTCGGGCACGCTGGCGCTGCTGCTGTTCGAGGATCCGACGCCGGACGAGTCGCACATCAATCCGTTCTTCCTGTCGATGCTCGGTTCGATCACGCGCGCCTGCGCGCGCAACCGCCACGACCTGCTGGTGTCGTTCCAGCAGCTCTCCGACGACTGGCACGCCGACTACGAAGACAGCATGAAGGCCGACGGCCTGATCCTGCTCGGCTACGGCGACTACATGACCTACCACAGCAAGCTGGAGCAGCTGGTCGAACAGGGCACGCACTGCGTGCGTTGGGGCCCGGTGCTGCCGGATCAGCCGGGTATCTCGATCGGCTGCGACAACTTCCGCGGCGGTCAGCTGGTGGGCGAGCATCTGATCGAAATGGGCCGCAAGCGCGTGGCCTTCCTGGGCAATGCCTCGAACCACTCGCCGGAGTTCTTCGACCGCTATCGCGGCTGCGACGCCGCGCTGCAGAAGGCCGGCGCCTCGATGCACGCCGATCTGCAGGTGGATGCGGAAAGCTCCGAAGAAGCCGGCCATGCCGCAGCCATCACGCTGATGGAGCGCGGTCGCCCCTTCGATGCGGTATTCGCCGCGAGCGATCTCATCGCGATCGGCGCGATGCGCGCCTTGAACGAACACGGCCGCCATGTGCCCTGGGACGTCGCCGTGGTCGGCTTCGACGACATTCCAATGGCGCGCTTCGCCAGCCCGCCGCTCACCTCGGTGATCCAGGACACCACGCGCGCGGGCGAACTGCTGGTGGAAACCCTGCTGAAGCAGGTGCGCGGCGAACCCGTCGACAGCGTGATGCTGCCGCCGACGCTGGTGGTGCGGCGCTCCAGTAGCGCGGCCTGAAGACTTCTCCTCCCGCCGCCCGCGAGATCACCCGCGCGGATTCGCTCCTACCTGCGCGCGCCCGAGCGCCGCCCGCAATTGCGGATTGGTGACGGTCGCGTCGAGCAGATAGACCTCGACACCGTGCGCCGGCACCGTGGCCTTCAGCACACCGCCTTCGGCAACATCGACATCGCCGCCCGCGAGCGCAGCACGCCAACGGCCCGCCTGCACATCCTTCAGGTCGAACGCCGCCGGCGCGCCGCCCTTGTTGAGCAGCACCAATGCGATCTGATGCGTGTCGCCCTGCTGCAGCACGCGGTAGAAAGCGGCACGTTCGCCCTGCATCAGCACATTCACCTGCAGGCCGCGCTGCAACGCCGGCGTCGCGGCGCGCAGCTGACCGATGCGCTTGAGCGCCTGGTAGATCGGGCTCTTTGGCGCGGCGTCGATGCGATCTTGCCCGAAGTAGTTGCGATTGCCCGCATGCTCCGCGGTGCCGCGCTCGAAGCCGGTTTCCGAGCCGTAGTAGACGACCGGGATGCCGCGCGCGGTAAACAGGAAGTTGTTGGCGTCGATGAAGCCTTCATCCGTCGCGTCGATCCGCGCCATGTCGTGATTGTCGTAGAAGGTCATCAGCTCGTACGGGTTCTGGTACGGGCCGTCTTCCAGATACAGGCGCTCGGCGATGCGCTCGAAACCGCCGCCCTGGCGGCCGAACACTTCGGCGACGCGCTCCTTCAGCGGGAAGTCGAGTACGCTCACCCCCGCATTCCGCGCGAACGTGTGCGGCGCGATGCTCGCGGCGTCGTAGTTGAACGCCTCGCCGAACATGAAGAAGCCCGGATGCTTCTCGCGGATGCGCGTGGTGAAGGCATGCCAGTACGCATGCGGCATCCACGGAATGGTGTCGATGCGGAACGCGTCGGCGCCCTGGTCGATCCATTGCGAATACGCGCCGACGAAGTATTCCAGCACCTTCGGGTCGTTCTCGTTGATGTCCGACAACTGGGCCAGCCCGGGCGTGGTGTTGTAGAACGCGTGCAGCGGGTTGTGCTGCGGATCGAGTTGCTCGGGCCGCAGGTTCTGGTGGTCCGCGATCAGCGTGCCGTCCTTGTCGTAGATCTCGCCGAACTTGGGCTGATCCTTCGGCATCGTGTAGGACGGCGAGCCGTGATTGCAGACAATATCGAGCACCGTCTTCAGCCCATGCTGCTTCAGGCCCTTGGTCAGCCCGGCGAAGTCGAGATTCGCGCTCGGCAGGTGCTCGTCGAGCTTGTAGAAGTTCACGCCCCAGTAGCCGTGAAAACCGGTCTTGCCCTGGTCGGTGAACATGCCGCCCCACTTCACCGCATCGCCGCCGGTAAAGGCTTCGTCCGGGTTGTCGACGATGGGCGTGACCCACACGGCGCCGAAGCCCATATCGCGAATGTACTGCGCGTTGTCGAGCAGCCCCTTGAAGTCGCCGCCCAGGTAGCCGACGTTGTCCGAGCGTCCCGCGGGCGCGCCCGGCACGGGACGATCGAAGGAGTGATTGGGGCCGGCCGCCTGGTCGCGCTGGTCGTTGCCAGGATCGCCGTTGACGAAGCGGTCGGTGAGGACGAAGTACACCGCATTCGCAGCGAAGGGCTCGCGAGTTCCGACGTAGTCTCCGGCGCTCGCCTGTGTGGCTGTCGCGCTGGCTTCAGCCGCCTTCTGCGGTGGCACGGCATCGTTTACGCATCCGGCGACGAGCAGCGCGCACGCTGCGGCGATCAGTCGACGATCCATGCATTGTTCCTCAAGAGTTTGCGGCAGCGACGGCCGGCTGGTGTCCGGGCTCGCGCACGCGCAGCACGCATAGGCCGGCCACGAGCAGACTGATGCCACCGATCACCAGCGCATAGATCGGATGGCTGCCGAAGAACAGCTTCAGCAGCACACCCAGCAAGCTGGCCGCGACCAGCTGCGGAATGACGATGAAGAAATTGAAGATGCCCATGTACACGCCCATCTTCTGCGCCGGCACGCTGTCCGAGAGCAGGGCGTACGGCAACGACAGGATCGAGGCCCAGGCAAAGCCGACGCCGACCATCGACAGGAGCAGCCACTGCGGATCGCGGATGACGACGAAGGACAGCAGTCCCAGGCCGCCCAGCGTCGCGTTGATCAGGTGCGATATGCGCAATCCCCAGCGCTTCACCATCCATGGAATCAGCACCGCGGCGATGGCCGCAAACCCGTTGTAAGCGGCAAACAGCACGCCGACCCAGTTGGCGCCTTCGTTGTACGCCTTGGACGTGGTGTCCATGCTGCCGTAGTGCACGCTGGTCACGGCACCCGTCGTGTAGATCCACATCGCGAACAACGCGAACCAGGAGAAGAACTGCACGACCGCCAGCTTCACCATCGCCGGCGGCATGTCGTGCATGTCGTCGATGATGTCGGTGAAGGCGCTCTGCCCTTGCAGGAAGGTCCGCAGGTAAAACGCGGCACCGAAGCCCACGAACAAGGCCGCGAAGACGATGAGCGCCTTGTCCAGCCCATAGCCCACGACCGCCGCGATCCCCGCCGCGCCAACGACGATGCTGGCCAACGACAAGGCGCGGATGCGGCCCGCGTTGCGCTGCCTCTGGCGCAGCTGCGGCGCTTCGTCCCAGGCATGCAGTTGCTCCGGCGGATATTCGCGGGTGCTCAGGACCGTCCAACCGATCGCGCCCAACAGCACGGCGCCGCCCGCATAGAAGGCATAGCGCACGGTGTCCGGAACCTCGCCCGGCCCTGCCGTGTTGGCCATGCCAAGCTTGGCCAGCAGCCACGGCAACAGGCTCGCCACCACCGCGCCCACGCCGATGAAGAAGCTCTGCATCGAATAGCCCGTCGCGCGCTGCTTGACCGGCAGCTGGTCGCCGACGAAGGCACGGAACGGCTCCATGGAGATGTTGATCGAAGCATCCAGGATCCACAGCAGGCCCGCCGCGATCCATAGCGACGGCGAGTTCGGCATGAAGAACAAAGCCAGTGTGGTCAGCACCGCGCCGGCCAGGAAGTAGGGCCGGCGCCGGCCAAGCGGCGTCCAGGTTCGGTCGGAGAAGTGCCCGACGATCGGTTGAACCAACAGTCCCGTCAGCGGCGCGGCAACCCACAGGATCGGGATGTCGTCGATCGACGCTCCCAGCGTCTGGAAGATGCGGCTGACGTTCGCGTTCTGCAGCGCGAAGCCGAACTGGATGCCGAGGAAGCCGAAGCACATGTTCCAGATTTGCCAGAACGACAGCTGTGGTTTGCGACTGTCGCTAGCTCCCTGTGCGAGAGCCCCCTGCTCGGCGCTTTGCTTCATCTGGTTTCCTCGATCGATGCGGCACGCATGGTAGTCATCGCCCGCACTGCACAATGAAATGTAATCGTATTCAAGCTACACCATGACCGGACGCCCGCTCGTCCGAGCATGCGGCATGGAATAGTCGCGGCTCTGCAGGAATGGGGCCCGAGTCCGATGGCAACGAATCGCTGGTGGCGTGGCGCGGTGATCTATCAGATCTACCCGCGCAGCTTCCTCGACACCAACGGCGACGGCGTCGGCGATCTGCCCGGCATCGTCGAGAAACTCGATTACGTCGCCAGCCTCGGGGTCGACGCGATCTGGATCTCGCCATTCTTCAAGTCGCCGATGGCCGACTTCGGCTACGACATCGCCGACTATCGCGACGTCGATCCGCTGTTCGGCACCCTCGCCGACTTCGAGCGCTTGCTGGCGAAGGCGCATGCGTTGGGCCTGCGCGTGATGATCGACCAGGTGCTCAGCCACACCTCAATCGAGCATGAATGGTTCAAGCAGAGCCGCGAGAGCCGCGACAACGCCCGCGCCGACTGGTACGTGTGGGCCGATGCGCAGCCGGACGGCACACCGCCCAACAACTGGCTGTCGATCTTCGGCGGCGTGGCGTGGAAGTGGGAACCGCGGCGCGGCCAGTACTACCTGCACAACTTCCTCTCCTCGCAGCCGGACCTGAACTTCCACAATCCGGCCGTGCGCGAAGCCACGCTGGACAACGTGAAATTCTGGCTGGAGAAAGGCGTCGACGGCCTGCGTCTGGACGCGATCAACTTCTGCTTCCACGACAGGCAGCTGCGCGACAACCCGCCCAAGCCGCCGGAGCTGCGCACCGGGCGCGGCTTCAGCCCCGACAACCCGTACGCCTTCCAGTACCACCACTACAACAACACGCAGCCCGAGAACCTGAAGTTCCTCGAGGATCTGCGCGCGTTGCTCGACCGCTATCCACAAGCCACCACGCTCGGCGAGATTTCCTCGGAAGACTCGCTGGCGACGATGGCCGAGTACGTCAACGCCCAGCGCCTGCACATGGGCTACAGCTTCGAGCTGCTGGTCGACGACTTCAGCGTCGCCTACATCCGCGGCACCGTCGAGCGGTTGGAAGCGAGCATGCGCGAAGGCTGGCCGTGCTGGGCGATTTCCAATCACGACGTGCAGCGCGCGGTGACGCGCTGGGGCGGCCCCGAGGCCAACGGCACGTTCGCGGCGCAGCTGGTCGCGCTGGTGTGCTCGCTGCGCGGCTCGGTGTGCCTGTACCAGGGCGAGGAACTCGGACTGCCTGAGGCCGATGTCCCGTTCGAAGCGCTGCAGGATCCTTACGGCAAGACCTTCTGGCCGAACTTCAAGGGCCGCGACGGCTGCCGCACGCCGATGCCTTGGGACGACTCCGCGCAGGCTGGCTTCAGCGCGGGCAAGCCGTGGCTGCCGATTCCTGGCGAGCACGGGGTGCGCAATGTCACCGTGCAGGATGCCGATCCGCGGTCTGTGCTCAATGCCGCACGCGCCTTCCTGCGCTGGCGCAAGACGCAACCGGCGCTGCGCGAAGGCACGATCCGCTTCCTCGACACGCCCGAACCGGTACTCGCGTTCGTACGCGAGTGCGAGGCGCAGAAGATGCTGGTGGCCTTCAACCTTTCGGGCGAAGCGGTGGCCTGGCCGCTCCCGCGCGACTTGCATGCCACGGGCACGCCTGCGCCCGGCGTCGCCAACGGCCGCCTGGATGGCGATACGCTGCAGCTGGCGGCGCATGGCGCGTTCTACGCCACGCTCTGAGCCTCCACCCTCGCCCCGCTTGCGGGGAGAGGGACAGCGTCGCGCAGCGGCGCAGGGTGAGGGGGCGTGACGATCGCAGCATCAAGCCGCTTGCGTCTCCGGCGCAATCGCGCAATGGCGCGCAATGAAGGCGTCGTGCGACGGCATCGCCTGCACGCACTTGCCGATCACGCCGCGAACGTTCTCCAGGTATTCGGCGATCTTCTCTTCGGAGTAGACGTCGACCAGCGCGTGATAGCTCTGCGGATGGATGCGCTGACCGAACATGACCTGGACCCAGCTCGGCTCGGCGAACATCTCGTTGTTCTCGCGGAAGACACGTCCGTTAGTGCGGAACAACTCCATGCGCCGGCGCAGCGTCTCGGGCACGTCCATGGTCCTGCAGTGATTCCAGAACGGCGTGTCGTCGCGCTCGGTGGCGTTGTAATGCAGGATCAGGAAGTCGCGGATCCGGTCGTACTCGAAGTCGGTGTGCGCGTTGTACTCGTCGATGTCGGCCTGGTCGAAACCGGCGTGCGGGAAGAAGGCGGTCAGGCGCGCGATCGAGGACTGGATCATGTGGATGCTCGTCGACTCCAGCGGCTCCATGAAGCCGCTGGCCAGTCCCATGGCCACCACGTTCTTGTTCCAGAATTTCTTGCGCTTGCCGGTGACGAAGCGCAGCACGCGCGGCTCGGCCAGCAGTTCGCCTTCGAGATTGCCGACCAGGCGTGCGGTCGCTTCGTCTTCGCTGATGTAGCGGCTGGAGAACACGTAACCGTTGCCGACGCGATGCTGCAGCGGGATGCGCCACTGCCAGCCGGACTCGAGCGCGGTGGAGCGGGTGTAGGGCGTGATCGGACCCGTGCCGGCGCAGGGCGCGGCAACGGCGCGATCGCACGGCAGCCACTGCGTCCAATCCTCGTAGCCGCTCTTGAGCGCCTGTTCGATCAGCAAGCCGCGGAAGCCGGAGCAGTCGATGAACAGCTGGCCGGCGATGCGCTCGCCGCTCTGCAGCTGGATGGCATCGACGAAGCCGCTTTCGCCATTGAGCTGCACGTCGACGACCTTGCCCTCGGTGCGGATCACGCCGCGCGCCTCGGCATAACTGCGCAGGTAGCGCGCGTAGAGCGCCGCGTCGAAGTGATAGGCGTAGGCGATGTCGGCGAGCGGCGAGTTCGGCCGGTCGGTCACCGCGCGCATGAATTTGTCGTGGCGGCTGGCCCACGTATTGATGGAGTACTCGTCCAGCGGCGCCGCCTTGCCGAGCTGATGCATCTTCAGCCAGTACTGGTAGAACGAGACCGTGCCCAGGTCCTGGCCGATCTTGCCGAAGCCATGGATATAGCTGTCGCCCAGGCGGCCCCAGTTGACGAACTCGATGCCGAGCTTGAACGAGCCCTTGGTCTGGCGAACGAAGTCGCTTTCGTCGAGATCGAGCGCATTGTTGAACAGCTTGATCATCGGGATCGTGGCTTCGCCGACGCCGACGGTGCCGATTTCCTCGGACTCGACGACGCGGATGGCGTAATCGCGCGAAAGAATCTTGGACAGCGCTGCCGCCGCCATCCAGCCGGCGGTGCCGCCGCCTACGATGACGATGTCCTTCACCCGCCCTTCTTGATTGCCGTTGACCATGCGTAAATCCCGTCCCCTTGCCGATACCGAGTATGCGGCCGTGGCCGCGAGCGGTCATTCTGCGGTGTGGGTTTCGGTGGGCGCCGGAACCCCGCCGCATTCAGATCGCGATGGAATCGTATTCATGCGGGGATTGAGGGCCCTTCTGCTTATTTCCGGCCTGCTGGCAACCGGCGGCGCGCTGGCTGCGGCGCCCGCAACGACCGATTGCGATACCGCGGATTACGCCACGCTGCTGGCCCCCGCCGCACGCAAGCAGACCGATGCACGCGCGTACTGGCTCGGCACCGGCTTTCTTGCCTGGCCCGGCGATAAAGGGATCGGCCGCTATCGGCTGTATCACGCCTCGCGCGCGGGACTGGTCGCGGTGCCCGGACGCCGCGTGGAAGGGGCCGAAGGCAGCCTGGCACTGGTCATCACGAACCAGGTACCCGCAACGCTGACCGCCCGTTTCGGTTTCGTGGGCGCTGGCGTCCATCTGGCGGTGAATGGCAACGACATCGCCAGGATTTCATCGCTACTGACCCAACAGGTTCTGCTTGTACGCGAGGACGACGCCGGCCGGGTGCTGGACGCGACTTACGTGCAGACACCGGGTGCGCTGGACGAGTTGTATGCCCAAGCCGAGAACGAGACGGCACTGGGCGTTTCGATCGCCGACGACAGCACCGGCTTCCGCCTCTGGGCGCCGACGGCGCGCGCGGTCGCTGTCTGCGTGTACGCGAACGGCGACGACTCGGCGAAACACGTCGCTTCGCTGCAGCGCGATGCGGCCACCGGCGTGTGGTCCGCGCAGTGGCCGGGCGATCTCTCCGGGCAGTACTACACCTACCTGGTCGACGTCTTCGTGCCCGGCACCGGCCTGGTGCGCAACCGCGTGACCGACCCCTATTCGATCGGCCTGACCACGGATTCCAAGCGCAGTTACATCGCCGATCTCGATGCACCGGCATTGAAACCCGCCGGCTGGGACGATGCACCGCGACCGCCACCGCTCGCCGCGCAGACCGACCTGTCGATCTACGAATTGCACGTCCGCGACTTCTCCATCGGCGACGAAACGGTGCCGGCGCCGCACCGCGGCAAATACCTTGCGTTCACCGACTTAACCTCCAACGGCATGCGCCACCTGCTCGCATTGAGCGCGGCGGGCTTGAGCGACGTGCATCTGCTGCCCGTATTCGATATCGCGACCATCCCCGAATCCGGTTGTGCGACACCGCAGGTGCCCGAGGCCGGCCCCGATAGCAAGACGCAGCAAGCGGCAGTGATGAAGGACGCTGCGCGCGACTGCTTCAACTGGGGCTACGACCCTTACCACTACAACGTGCCAGAAGGCAGCTATGCCACCGATCCGGGCGACGGGGCAGTGCGCATTCGCGAGTTCCGCGCGATGGTGCAGGCGCTGCACGCCGCCGGACTGCGTGTCGGCATGGACGTGGTCTACAACCACACCACGGTGTCGGGCCAGCAGGCGCGTTCGGTGCTCGATCGCGTCGTCCCGGGCTACTACCAGCGCCTGGACGCGAACGGCGCGGTCGAACGTTCGACCTGCTGCGACAACACCGCGACCGAGCACCGGATGATGGCCAAGCTGATGGCCGATTCGGTCGCGCTGTGGGCGAAGCATTACCGCATCGACTCGTTCCGCTTCGACCTGATGGGCCACCAGCCGCGCACGGCCGTGGAAGAGGTGCAAAGGCGCGCAGACGCAGCCGTCGGCCATCACATCAACCTGATCGGCGAAGGCTGGAACTTCGGCGAGGTCGCCGACGGCAAACGCTTCGTACAGGCCTCGCAATTGTCCTTGCAGGATTCCGGCATCGGAACCTTCAGCGATCGCGCGCGTGACGCACTGCGCGGCGGCGGTTGCTGCGACAGCGGAACGGATCTGATCGCGACGCAGGGCTATCTCAATGGCCTGTTCTACGCGCCCAATGCGCTCGCCGCAGGCCGCCACACGCGCGAGGATCTGCTGCGCGCGGCGGATCTGGTGCGCGTCGGCCTCGCCGGGACACTGCGCGACTACCGCATGCAAGCCGCCGACGGCATGGTGAAGACGCTTGGCGAGATCGACTATAAGGGCCAGCCCGCCGGCTACGCCGCTCAACCCGGCGAGGTCGTCAACTACGTCGAGAATCACGACAACCCCACGCTCTTCGACGTGAATGCGCTGAAGCTGCCGCGCGACACTTCGCGTGAGGAGCGCGTGCGCGTGCAGTTGCTCGGTGCCGCGTTCGTCGCCTTCAGCCAGGGCGTGGCCTATTTCCACGCGGGTATGGACGTGCTGCGTTCGAAATCGCTGGACCGCAACAGCTTCGATTCGGGCGACTGGTTCAACCGGCTCGACTGGCGCTACCTCGACAACCACTTCGGCAGCGGCCTGCCGCCGGCCAGCGACAATGGCAAGGACTGGTCGCTACTGCGCCCCATACTCGCGGACGCCGCGGCGATCAAACCGACGCCGGACGAGATCGCATGGATGCGCGACGCCTTCCAGGACCTGCTGCGGATCCGCGCGCGCTCGACGCTGTTCCGCCTGCGCACCGCGGCCGACGTGCAGCAGCGCCTGCAGTTCCGCAATATCGGGCCCATCCAGAATCCGCTCGTCGTCGTCGGCCACCTCGATGGCCGTGGCTACCCGGACGCGCGTTTCCGCGACGTGCTGTATCTGATCAACGTGTCGCCGCAGGCGCAGACCTTGGAGTTGCCCGAAGAAGCCGGTAAGCGCTATGTGCTGCATCCGGTGCTGGCGAGAAGGGACGCCGCCGATGCGCGCGCCAAGCAGGCGTCGTTCGACTCGCGCAAGGGGCGCTTCGTGATTCCCGCACGCACGGCGGCGGTGTATGTGGTCGAGTGACGCGGTCTTGTTATTTCAGGTTTTCTGATCCGAGGGATTTTCAGATGCATTCTTCCTGCAAGCATTCGTTGGCTCTGGCCGTCGCACTGTGCGGCACCAGCTTCGCCGCTCACGCCGAGACCGTCGCCAGCGTCGAATCGCCCGACAGGACGCTCAAGGTGGAACTCGACCTCAATGGCGAGGGGCGACTCGCCTATCGCGTGCTACGCAAGGGGCAGCCACTGATCGAGGACTCGCGCCTGGGCTTCATCCTGCGCAACGGCCGCCAGTTCCTGCGCGGGCTCAAGCTCGACAGCCAGTCCTCGCGCAGCTTCGACGAAACCTGGGAGCAGCCGTGGGGCGAGCGCCGCTACGTCCGCAACCATTACAACGAGCTGCATGCCAACTTCGTCGAGGGCGATCGCGACCATCGCCGCATTGAGCTGGTATTCCGCGTCTTCGACGACGGCGTCGGCTTTCGTTACGAGTTCCCCAAGCAGCCGAAACTGGACGAGGTGCAGATCCAGGAAGAACTCACCGAGTTCGCGATCGCCCGGCCGGCGACGGCCTGGTGGATCCCTGCCTTCGAATGGAACCGCGAGGAATACCTGTACCACCGCACGCCGCTGAGCGAGGTCGGCGTGGCGCAGACCCCGATCACGCTGCGCACCGATGACGGCACACACCTGACCATCCATGAAGCCGCGCTTGTCGACTATGCCGGCATGAATCTGTCGAAAGGCGGCGATGGTCGCCTGCGCGCCGTGCTCACGCCTGGTGGCGAAGCGCCGGCCAAGGTCATACGCCAGACGCCGTTTACCACGCCGTGGCGCACGATCCAGATCGCCGATCGCGCCGGTGGACTGGTCGAATCCAATCTGATCCTCAACCTCAACGAACCCAACAAGCTCGGCGACGTGAGCTGGTTCAAGCCCTCCAAGTACGTCGGCGTGTGGTGGTCGCTGCATCTGGACGAACAGACCTGGGGCACCGGGCCCAAGCACGGCGCCACCACGGAGAACACCAAGCGCTACATCGACTTCGCCGCCAAGTACGGCTTCCGCGGCGTGCTGGTGGAAGGTTGGAACCTGGGCTGGGACGGCGATTGGTTCGCCAACGGCTGGAACTTCGACTTCCGCAAGCCGACGCTGGATTACGACCTCGAGGCCCTCGCCGCCTATGCGAAGTCCAAGGGCGTGCATCTGATCGGCCATCATGAGACGGCATGCGCGGTCAGCCACTATGAGCGGCAGATGGACGAGGCCTTCACGCTGTTCCAGCGGCTGGGCATCGACGCGGTGAAGACCGGCTATGTGTGCGACGCCGGCCAGATCGAACGGCAGGACGTGGCGAACGGGCCGGTCGTACGCGAATGGCACGAAGGCCAGTTCATGAGCAACCATCACCTGCGCGTGCTCGAGGCGGCGGCCAAGCATCACATCGCCATCGACGCGCACGAACCGATCAAGGACACCGGCCTGCGCCGCACCTACCCCAACTGGGTCGCGCGCGAGGGCGCACGCGGCCAGGAATTCAACGCCTGGGGCAATCCGCCCAATCCGCCCGAGCACGAGCCGAATCTGATCTTCACCCGCATGCTGGCCGGGCCGATGGATTTCACTCCCGGCGTGGTCAGTCTGAAGGGCCGCGGTGGCCAGGTGATCCAGAACACGCTCGCGCGCCAGCTCGCCGACTACGTCGTGCTGTACAGCCCGATCCACATGGCGGCGGACTTGCCCGAGCACTACGAGCAACACATGGATGCGTTCCAGTTCATCCGCGACGTGCCGACCGACTGGCAGGAGACGCACGTGGTGAACGGCGAAGTCGGCGACTACGCCACCATCGTGCGCAAGGACCGCAACAGCCAGGACTGGTACCTGGGCAGCGTGACCGACGAGAACGCGCGCACGTTGGAGATCCCGCTGTCTTTCCTCGATGCGAAGCGCGGCTATACGGCGCAGATCTATCGCGACGGTGATGGGGCGGACTGGAAGACCAACCCCTTCGCCTTCGTGCGCGAGGAGCGAACGGTCAAGCGCGGCGACACGCTCAGCCTGAAGCTGGGCGCGGGCGGTGGTGCCGCGATCCGCTTCGTGCCGAAGCGCTGACCTCGGCGATGTTCAATCCGAATCCGCGTGTCCAGACGCTCGCCATCGGCGGGCGTCCGTTGTGCCATGTGGTCGACGACGCGCTGCTGGAGCCCGAGCGTTGGGTGGAGTATGCGGCCGCACGCCAGCGCGATTTCGTCGAGGCGCCGCACAATGCGTATCCGGGTCCGGAACTGCGATTGCCGGAGGACATATCCGCGAACCTGGAACAATTTTTCAGCACGCATTTGCGCCAGCACTTCGCCGCGCGGCGCACGCTGCGCATGTACAGCCGGCTGTCGCTGACGACGCGCGCGCCGGATGAGCTCGCCCCCGCGCAGCGCCTGTGCCATGTGGATCGTCTCGAGATGGAGGCCGGTCAGGGCATCGCGGCCTGCGTTCTGTACCTGTTCCGCGAGGAACGGCTGGGCGGCACCGGCTTCTATCGCCCACTGCGGCCGATGGCGGAAATCGCCGAGCTGGTGCAGGACACCACGCGATTGTCGCCTCCCGAGTTTGCAGCCAAGCATGACCTCGCTCCCGGATACATGACGCAATCCAATGCGTACTTCGAGAAGTTTTTGTCCGTTCCAGCGCGCTGGAACCGCCTGATCTTCTATTCCGGGACGATCTTCCACAGCGGCGACATCGCCGCACCGGAGCTTCTCAGCGGCGATCCGCGCAGCGGACGCCTCACGCTCAACGGCTTCTTCCTCTATCGGCGCAATCTCGCATGAGCTTTCGAGTCGCTTTCGCCATGGCGCTTGCGCTACTGGGCGCGGCCTGCGCGCATCCCGCGCCTAAGCCGGCCTCGCCGCCGCAAGCCGCATCGCAACTCACGGTCGAGAGTTTCGACTTAGCGGCGCCATCCGTATCGCCGGCACCTCTTCGCGTCCGCGTCTGGCTGCCGCGGGGTTATGACGCGTTGGGCGCGCGCCACTACCCGACGCTTTACATCAACGACGGCCAGGACATGGAAGCCGTCGGCCTGCAGGCCACGCTGGAACGCCTGTATGCCGGCGAAACGATTCGGCCGTTGATCGTCGTCGCGATCGACATGCCGCAGGATCGGATGGCGGCTTACGGCTTCTCCGATCGCGGCGCGGGCCGCAACGTGGTCGCATCGACGCGTTACGGCCCGGTCGGTGCGAATGCGCACGCGTACTCCGAGTGGGTCGCGCATACGCTGGTGCCCGAAATCGACCGCCGTTACCGCACGCGGCCTGCGCCCGATGCGCGGGCGATATTGGGCTGGTCGCTCGGCGCCGCCAACGCCTTCAATGTCGGTTGGCAGTATCCGGAGCTGTTCGGACGCGTCGGCGCCTTTTCGCCGTCGTTCTGGCTCTCCACCGAGCGCCAGGATGCCGAAGCGGTGCAGCGCACGCGCCTGGCGCAGCGGATGGTCGACGGCACCCAGCCGCGCAACGGCGCACGCTTCTTCTTCGCCGTCGGTACGACCGAAGAGAAGGACGATCGCGACGGCGACGGCGCCATCGACGTGCTGGACGATACGCGCGATCTGCTCCTGGGCTGGAAGAACGGCGAAACCGTGCGTGCCAAAGGACTGCAGCAACTGGGCTACGGTGTGAACCCCGACTACGCCGCCCATCCCGATCGCCGCGACGCCGTGCTGTTCACGCTCGAGGGCGGCCAGCACAACCAGGCGAGCTGGGGGCGCATGCTCCCCACCTTCCTCACCTGGGCGTTCGCGCGCCATGCGCCGCCACTGAACGTGACCGGCCACGTCGACAGCTGGCAGGACATCGAGTCCGACTTCGTCCCCGCGCGCAATGTGGACGTGTGGCTGCCGCCCGGCTACGCCGATCATCCGCACCGGCGCTACCCCGTGGTGTACATGCACGACGGCCAGAATCTGTTCGACCCGCAGCTCTCGTACATCGGCGTGGATTGGGGCATCGACGAGACGATGACGCGCCTGATCACGGATCATCGCATTCGCGAGGCGATCATCGTCGGCGTCTGGAATACGCCGCGCCGGCTGCAGGAGTACATGCCGCGCAAGCCGGTCAAGAGCGAATCGTTGCCGGTCGGCGTGGAGGGCTTCACGCCGCTGGCGCGCGCGGACATCGCTTCAGACGATTACCTGAAGTTCCTCGCCACCGAACTGAAGCCATTCATCGACTCGACCTACCGCACCAAGCGGGGACGGAAGGACACCTTCGTCATGGGCTCCAGCATGGGAGGACTGATTTCAGCGTACGCGGTGGCGGAATATCCGGAGGTGTTCGGCGGTGCCGGCGCGCTATCGACGCATTGGCCGATCGGCGACGGCGTTGTGATTGACTGGCTGTCTTCGCACCTACCCGATCCGCGTACGCACCGCCTCTATTTCGACTTCGGCACCGCCACGCTGGATGCGCAGTACGCGCCGTATCAGCAGCGGATGGATGCGGCGATGCGCGCCAATGGTTACGTCGAAGGCCGCAACTGGGTCACACGGAAGTTCGAAGGCGCGGAGCACAGCGAGCGCGCGTGGCGCGCTCGCGTCGATGTGCCGCTGGAGTTCTTGTTGGGGAAGTAAGAAGCAAAAGCCGCCCCTCATCCGCCCTTCGGGCACCTTCTCCCCGCTCGCGGGGAGAAGGAACTCAATCCCGCATTTCTTCCAACTCCATGCCCTTGGTTTCGCGCACCGAACGAAGCACGAACACCAGCGACAACACCGCGAACGCCGCGTACAGGCCATAGGCAAACGTCAGCCCGATCTCCGCCAGCGACGGGAACGTCGCGGTGATCAGGAAGTTGGCCAACCACTGCGCCGAAGCGGCGACCGCCAACCCGATCGCGCGGATCCGGTTGGGGAACATCTCGCCCAATAGCACCCACACCATCGGCCCCCAACTCAGGCCGAAGAACACGACATAGGCGTTAGCGGCCACCAGCGCCGTCATACCCCACGGCTCGGGCAGGGTCAGCTGCGAACCGGTACCCGTGGCATGCGAGAAACACAGCGCCATCAGGCCAAGCGTCACCGCCATGCCGACGGAGCCGATGATCAACAGCGGCTTGCGGCCCAGCTTGTCCACCAGAGCGATGGCGACCAGGGTCACCAGCACGTTCACGATCGACGTAGCGACGGTGATCGTGAACGAATCGGCTTCGCTGAAGCCGACCGAGTGCCATAGCGTCGAGGAGTAATAGAAGATGACGTTGATGCCGACGAACTGCTGGAACACCGACAGCAGGATGCCGATCCACACCACCGGCAGCAGGCCCGCACTGGGTCCGCGCAGATCACGCAGCGTCGGCCGGTACTCCGTGCGCAGGCTGCGTTCGATGTCGTGCAGCTTGGTGTCGAGCGCCGCCGGATCGCGCAGGTCGAGTACTTCCTGGAGCACCGTGCGCGCTTCGGCGGTACGGCCCTTCGCGACGAGGTGACGCGGCGACTCGGGCACGCCGAACACCAGCGCGCCGTAAATCAGTGCAGGCACCACGGCGACGAGGAACATCCAGCGCCACGCATCCAGCCCCAGCCACAGTTTCTGGGATGCGCCGCCGGCCGCACCGGCCAGCCAGGCATCGCTGAGTAGGGCAACGAAGATGCCGAGCACGATGGCGAGCTGCTGCAACGAGCCCAGGCGCCCACGCACATGCGCCGGCGACACTTCCGCGATGTAGGTCGGTGCGATCACCGATGCCACGCCGACACCGATGCCGCCGACCACGCGCCACAGGATCAGATCCCACACGCCGAAAGCCATGCCGGCCCCGAGTGCGCTGACCGCCAGCAGTGCCGCCGCCACGCGCATCGTCTGCACGCGGCCGTAGCGGTCCGCCAGCGGACCCGCGTACCAGGCGCCGACCGCGGAGCCCAAGAGCGCGCACGATACGGCGAAGCCGGTGGCCGCCGCGCTCAGCCCGAAGCTGCCGCGCACCGCATCCACCGCACCGTTGATCACCGCGGTGTCGAATCCGAACAGGAAGCCGCCCAGTGCCGCGGCCGCCGAAATCAGCAGTACGCGCATGGTCGCGTGCTGCGTTGCCCCATTTGCCACCGTCTCGATGCTGCTCATTACCCCTCCCGAGGGTTTCGTGCCGGCTCCGTCGGCCGACGCTGCATGGGCGTCGGCCGTGCCGGGCCGGTTCTTCCCGATTCTGCGCAGGCCCTCGATTCGGCGTCCGATTGAATACGTATGCAGACCGTTCGTGGGCCAAATCCCGACCGGCGGTCGGTCGCCACGCCTCGCTCGTCAGCGCGGCCGCCTCACGCGGCGTCACCTCTTCACTACGTAAATGTCGGTTTTGCCTGCACTTTTGCATGAATACGTATGCATCGGAATTTGTGCAGGAGTGCCCCGGACTACCATCGGTCTGCGCTTGGCCCATGTGCGGCCGCATGCGCATACAAGAGCGGTGCGCATGGCGACATGCGGCCGACGAACATAAGAAAGTTTCATTCCGGAGGGGGAGTGATGGTGCAGTTCAAGAGAAACCTGCTGAGCGTCGCATTGGCGTCGGCCACGATGATGCTTGCGGCGGGCGCGCATGCGCAGACGGCCGACGAGCAAGCGCAGCAAGGCCAGGCGAAGACCGATGCGAAGACCCTGGATACGGTGGTCGTCACCGGCATCCGTCGCGGCATCGAGAACGCGATCGAAACCAAGCAGTCCAACTCGTCGATCGTCGAAGCCATTTCGGCCGAAGACGTCGGCAAGTTGCCCGACACCTCGATCGCCGACTCCATCGCGCGCCTCCCGGGCCTGACCGCCCAGCGCTTCGGCGGACGCCCGCAGGAAATCAATATCCGCGGCTTCTCCGGCGACTTCTCCACGACCACGCTCAACGGGCGCGAACAGGTCAGCCTCGGCAACAACCGCGGCGTCGAGTTCGACCAGTACCCGTCCGAGCTGATGAATCAGGTCGTCGTCTACAAGACCCAGGACGCCTCGCTGATCGGCCAGGGCCTGTCGGGCACCGTCGACCTGCAGACCGTCAGCCCGCTGTCGTTCGCCGATCGCACGATCGCCGTGAACGTTCGTGGCGACATGAACAAGCTCAATGGCAACAACGAGCACGGCAGCCGCTTCAGCCTTTCGTACATCGACCAGTTCGCCGACCGGACCGTCGGTCTCGCGCTGGGCTATGCCCGCTTGAACAACCCCGTTCAGGGCACGCAGTTCGAAGCCTGGGGCTACGACAACGGCACGCTCGGCGGCGGCAAGTTGTACGAGATCGACAACGACAACACCCGCGACGGCTTCATGGGTGTGCTGGAGTTCCGTCCGAACGACATGTACTCCACGCGCCTGGACGTCTTCTATTCGAAGTTCGATAAGGAAGAGGTCAAGCGCGGCATGGAGTTCGGCCTCGTGTTCGGCCCACCCGGCCAGCCCGTGAGCCGTACGAATGACGCCAACGGCACCGCAATCGAAGCCACGTTCAACAACTTCGATCCGGTTTTGCGCAACGACTACAACGCTGCGAAGGACGACCTGTTCTCCATCGGCTGGAACCACAAGCTGAAGCTCAACGAGAACTGGACGTTGACGGCCGACATCAGCAACTCCAGCGCCAAGCGCGAAGAGCGCGTTCTTGAAACCTACGCCGGTCTTGCGGCTGGTGTGCCGGGCGATACCGTCAGCATCCGCTTCAATCCCGATGGCTTCTTCGACTTCGATTTCGGCTACGACTACAGCGATCCCAGCATCCTGCGTCTGACTGATGCCGGCGGGTGGGGACAGGACGGCTACATCAAGGACTTCGAGGTCAAGGACGATTTGACCTCGATCCGCTTCGACCTGGAACGCTCGTTCGATAGCGGCGCACTGAGCAGCCTCAAGTTCGGCGCAAACCTCACGGATCGCACCAAGAGCCGCTCCTCGGACGAACACTTCCTCTGCCTGCGCGCTGACTGCGCCCGCGGACTGGAAGCGCCGATGCCGACCAATCTGGCGACCACTTCATCGTTCAATTTCGCTGGCCTGACCGGGCTGTACGGCTATGACGCATTGGCCGCGTTCAACTCTATTTACTTCCAGCGCGCCAACGTCAACAACGGCGACATCAACAACAAGAACTGGGAAGTGAAGGAACGCGTCGGCACGTTCTACGTGCAGGGCAACCTCGACTTCAACATCGGTTCCGTGCCGATCCGCGGCAACGTTGGCGTACAGGCGGTAAACGTCGAACAGGAATCCAGCGGCGTGTCCACGTTCCAGGGCGTCACGCTGGATCAGCCGGCTACCCGCGGCACGAACTACACCGACTACCTGCCCAGCCTGAACCTCAAGGCGGAGTTCGCGTACGACCAGTTCCTGCGCTTCGGCGCTGGCCGTCAGATTGCGCGTCCTCGCATGGATCAGATGCGTGGCAACGCAAACTACAGCATCAACCTCAACCCGGTCACATGCCCTGCCGGCCAGATCCGTCCTTGCCCGGTGTACGAGGGCAGCGGCGGCAATCCGGAACTGCGTCCGTGGAAGGCCGACGCATTCGACCTGAGCTATGAGAAGTACTTCGCGCACAAGGGCTATGTCAGCGCCGGATACTTCTACAAGGACCTGAAGACCTACGTCCGCAACGAAGCTACCGACTTCGATTTCAGCACGCTGCCAGCAGTGCCGATCACCGGCCCGGTTCCGGCCTCTTCGATTGGTACGTTCACCCAGCCGGTCAACGGCGAGGGCGGAACGCTCAAGGGCTTCGAAGTCGCCGTGTCGGTTCCGCTGGAAATGCTGTGGTCGCCGCTGGAAGGCTTCGGCATCCAGGCCAACTACTCCGAAGTCGACAGCTCTATCGAGCCGACGCCGGGTAATCCGTCGGAGACCCTGCCGGGCCTGTCGAAGTACGTGTCCAACGCGACTGTGTACTTCGAACGATGGGGCTTCTCTGCGCGCGTCAGCCAGCGTAGCCGTTCGGACTTCCGTGGTGAGGTTGAAGGCTTCGGCGGCGATCGGACGATCAAGTTCTTCCAGGGCGAGAAGGTGACCGACGTGCAGCTCGGCTATGCCTTCCAGTCCGGCCCGCTCGAGAACCTGTCGTTCCTGTTGCAGATCAACAACATCGAGAACGAGCCGTTCAAGTCGGAATTCAGCGACGGCCGTCCTCGTGAGTTCTTCGAATACGGCCGCACTTACCTGTTCGGCGTGAACTACAAGTTCTAATCAAGCTAAGGGCCTCCGTTAGACAAAACCCTTGCCGGCGCTCTCCACCGGCAAGGGTTTTTCTTTTTTGGCCTTATTGCCGTCGCTTTTGCTCGTCATCCCGGCGCAAGCCGGGATCCATTTGCTGTTGCCTCTACCGCACCCGCAGCGCTGCCGCTTCACGAGCCAGATCGGTAATGCGCTGCCAATCGCCGTTCGCAAGCGCATCGGCCGGCACCATCCAAGAACCGCCGATGGTCATCACGTTAGGCAGCGCGAGATAGGCGGGCGCCTTGGCGATATCGATGCCGCCGGTAGGGCAGAACTTCGCCTGCGCGAACGGGCCGGCGAAGGACTTCAATGCGGCTATGCCGCCGCTGGATTCGGCGGGGAAGAACTTGAAGCGCTGGTAGCCCAGCTCGAGGCCGTGCATCAGCTCGCTTGCCGTCGCAATGCCCGGCAGCAGCGGAATCTGCGCGTCGCCGGCCGCGGCGTACAACGCATCGGTCGCGCCAGGCGAAATCGCGAAGGTCGCGCCCGCGGCTTCCACCGCGGAGAGATCGCGCGCGGTCAGCACGGTGCCGGCTCCGACGCTCGCTTCGGGCACTTGCTCGCGGATCGCGCGGATCGCGCCGATCGCGGCTTCGGTGCGCAGGGTCACTTCCAGCACCGGCAGGCCGCCTGCGACGAGCGCGCGCGCCAGCGGCACGGCGTCTTCGATGCGGGCGATGCTGAGCACGGGCACTACCGGTGCGCGAGATAGCGTCTGATCGATGCGCTCGGCGTGGAGGATGGCGGGAGTCGTGCTCATGGCGTGGGGTCCGTCGGAAGCGCCTGGCGCGCGGCGACCGCCGCTCCGAGCAGGCCGGGGTTGGGATGGGTGATGACGCGGATCGTCATCGATTCGAGATAGGCGACGAAGCGGCCCTTGGCGAGGAAGCGCTCGCGGAAGGCGCTGCTGCGCAGGAACGGAATGAAGCGCGGCACCATGCCGCCGGCGATCATCACCGTGCGTGCGCCGTGGATCAGGCCGGTGTCGCCGGCGACGCTGCCGAGCACGGCGCAGAAGCGCGCCAGTGCGCGGCGCGCGACCACGTCGTGGCCTTCCAACGCGGCCCCGACTATCTCGGCCGGGTCGCGCAAGGCCACTTCGTGCGGCGCGTTGCCGTCGCTGCGCAGGATCGCATCGACATGCGAAAGGCCGGCGCCGCACAGCACGCGTTCGGTCGAACAACGACCGAAGCGCGCGGTGAGCCAGCGCGCGATCATTAGTTCTTCGTCGCCCAGCGGCGCGAAGCTCACGTGGCCGCCTTCGGTTTCGACGACGTCCCAACCGCGACGCGCATCGCCGACCAGCAAGGCAACGCCCAGGCCGGTACCCGGCCCGATCACGCTGACCGGCCCCTTCAGCGGCGCGTCGTCGCGGCCGTGCAGGGTCACGTATTCGCTCGGCTGCAGTGCGGGGATCGCCCAGGACACCGCGCCGAAATCGTTGATCACGGATAGCTGCTGCAGCCCCAGTGCGTGCTTGAGCTCGCCGCGGGTGAACGACCAGGCACGGTTGGTGAGGCGAATCTCTTCGCTGTGCACCGGACTGGCGACGGCGATCGCCGCGCGCTGTGGGTTCGCACCCACTTCGGCGAGGTAGTGCTCGGCGGCGTGCTGCAGGCTGGCGAACTTCGCGGTCGGCAGAGAGCGCGGCTCGATGATTTCCGGGATCTCCGCGCCCAGGTCGGTCAATGCGAAGCGCGCATTGGTGCCGCCGATGTCGGCGATCAGCGCATGCGACGCCGGATTCATGGCGCTTCCGCCACGAACAGGCTGCAACCGCCCTGCTCCGCCGTGCCGACCTGCGTACGCATCAGCGCGAACAGCTCGCGGCCCAGGCCGGTGCGGTTGGGTTGCAGCGATGCGAATTCGGGCGTGCGCGCGTTCCACTCCGCCGCGTCGACCAGCGCGTCCATCGTGCCGGCGTCGGCGTCGATACGGATCGTGTCGCCGCTGCGGATCCTGGCGATGGCGCCGGCGTCGGCCGCTTCGGGTGATACATGGATCGCCGCAAGCACCTTGCCCGAAGCGCCGGACATGCGTCCGTCGGTAAGCAGCGCGATGCGCTGGCCGCGATCCTGGAGCACAGACAATGTCGGCGTGAGCTTGTGCAGTTCCGGCATGCCGTTGGCGCGCGGGCCCTGGCCGCGGACGACGGCGACGAAATCGCCTTCCAGTTCGCCACGCTTGAACGCATCGAGCATCGCATCCTGTCCGTCGAAGACCTTGGCCGGCGCGCTGATCTTTCGGTATTCCGGCGCCACCGCCGAGATCTTCGCCACCGCGCGGCCGAGATTGCCCTGCAGGCGGCGCAGGCCGCCTTCGTGATCGAAGGGTTCGGCGACCGGACGCAGAATGGTCGCATCGCGCGTCTGCGCCGGCGGTTCGCGCCAGCGCAGCGTGGTGCCGTCCAGGTAGGGTTCGAGCATCTGCTGGCGCAGGCTGCCGCCGTGAATGCAGAGAATGTCTTCGTGCATCAGCCCGGCATCGAGCAGCTCGCGAATGACGAAACCGACGCCGCCGGCCTCGTGGAAGCCGTTCACGTCGGCGCTGCCGTTCGGATAGATGCGCGCCAGCAGTGGCGTGACGCGCGACAGTTCGTCCAGATCGTCCCAGTCGATGATCAGCCCCGCCGCGCGAGCGATGGCGACGAGGTGGATCGCATGGTTGGTGGAACCGCCGGTGGTGGCGAGCGCAACCATTGCATTGACGATCGCCTTCTCATCGAGGGTATGCGCGAGCGGACGGTAGTCGTCGCCCAGCGCGGTGATGCGTAACGCCTGTTCGGTCGCGGCGACGGTCAGTGCGTCGCGCAGCGGGGTGTATGGATGGATGAAGGCGGCGCCTGGCATGTGCAGGCCCATGGCTTCCATCATCATCTGATTGGAATTGGCCGTGCCGTAGAACGTGCACGTGCCGGGCGAGTGATAGGACGCGGCCTCGGCGTCGAGCAATTCTTCACGCGTCGCCTTGCCTTCGGCGTAGCGCTGGCGCACCGCAGCCTTCTCCTTGTTCGGCAGGCCACTCGGCATCGGGCCGCCGGGCACCATCACCATCGGCAGATGGCCGAAACTCAACGCGCCGATCAGCAGACCGGGCACGATCTTGTCGCAGATGCCCAGGCACAGCACCGCATCGAACATGTCGTGCGTCAGCGCCACCGCCGTCGCCAAGGCAATGGTGTCGCGCGAGAACAGCGACATCTCCATGCCGACGCGGCCCTGGGTCACGCCGTCGCACATCGCCGGCACGCCGCCCGCCACCTGCGCGCTGCCGCCGGCATTGCGCGCGGCCATGCGGATCAACGCCGGGTACGGCTCATACGGCTGGTGCGCCGACAGCATGTCGTTGAACGCGGTGACGATGCCGACGTTGCCGCCTTTCGCGCCGCGCAGGCGCGACTTGTCTTCGCCCGCGGCGGCGAATCCATGCGCCAGGTTGCCGCAGCTCAGGCGCGTGCGCGCCGGCGAGGTTTCACGAGCGGCTTCCATGCGCGCGAGGTAATCGCTCCGCGTTGCGCGGCTGCGCTCCGCGATGCGTTCGGTAACGCGTTGGGTAACGGGATGCAACGACATCATTCGCTCCAGTGGATATTCACGGCGGCGGGCGCATGCGCGGCATGCAGGATCGCCGCAACCGGATAGCGCAGTGCATCCTGCGATGCCTGCGCCTCGCGCAGGACCGCGAGTTTGCCGGCGCCGGTAAGGGCAAGGTGGATGCTGCGGGTCCGCAACAGGCGTGCGGCGGTCAGGGTAATACGAGGGAACGGCGCTTCCGGCGGCAGCGGTTCGGGATCGATTCGGCAAGTGTCCACGCTGCTCATGGGGTCGATGGCCGCGTCGAGGTCGACCGCACCCGGAAACAGCGAGGCGGTATGGGCATCGCCGCCCATGCCCAGCACCACCGCATCGAAGGCCCCGGCGTGCTGCGACAACAGCGTACCCGCGTGCACCGCCGAACGCCCCGGATCGCCGTCTTCAACGGTGAGCGAGGCAAAGCGCACGCCATCGGCCGCCGCGAACGCGTCGCGCATCTCGCGCAGGTTGCAAGCGGGATGGTCGTGCGGCACGCAACGCTCGTCGGTGGGCATCAGTACCACCTTGCGCCACTCCAGCGGGCGCGCGGCCAGCGCGCGATACGCGGGGAACGGTGTCCGTCCGCCGGCGAGCGCGAGCATGGCGTGGCCGCGCGACGCGATCGCTTCGCGCAGCACGTCTTCCAGGCGCGCGGCGAGCGCGGCGGCGAGCGCTTGAGCATCGGGATAACGATGTTCGATCCAGGCCATCTGCGCGCTTCCACCCATCGTCAATGCCTCAATCGCGCCAGGTATGTCCGTGCCGCTCCGCCATCGCCACCGCGGCGGCGGGCCCCCAGGTGCCGGCCGGGTACGGGCGCGGCGTGACGTCGGCGCTGCGCCAGCCGTCGATGATCGCGTCGACCCATTTCCAGGCGGCTTCGGTTTCGTCGCGACGCACGAACAAGGTGCCGTTGCCTTCGATCGCGTCGAGATACAGACGCTCGTACGCGGGACGGCGGCGGATCGCGGCGAACTCCTCGTGCATGTCCAGATCGAGCGCGACCTGCGACAGGCGCACGCCGCCGCGGTCCAGGCCCGGCGTCTTGCTCATCAGCCGCAGCTCGATGCGTTCGTCCGGCTGCAAAAGGATAGTGAGCGCATTGGGCTCCATATGCGCGCCGGCGAAGATCGAATGCGGCACGGCGCGGAACTGCAGGTGGATCTCGGTGCGCCGCGCCGGCATGCGCTTGCCGGTGCGCAGATAGAACGGCACGCCCGACCAGCGCCAGTTGTCGACGTGCGCACGCAGGGCGACGAAGGTTTCGGTACGACTGGGGCGACCAAGTTCGTCGAGATAACCCGGCACCACCTGCCCATCGACCGCACCCGCTGTGTACTGGCCGGCGACGGTTTCGC
Source organism: Lysobacter terrae (assembly GCF_054782215.1). Lineage (NCBI taxonomy): Bacteria > Pseudomonadati > Pseudomonadota > Gammaproteobacteria > Lysobacterales > Lysobacteraceae > Lysobacter > Lysobacter terrae. The sequence goes on along the minus strand of NZ_BAAGSX010000008.1, from coordinate 491,315 downwards.
TCACCACGTCGTTGCGGCCGATCGGGCGCAGCGATTGCAGGACTTTGATCTTCTCGTTGCGCACCGCCGAGGGCTCGAACTGCGCCGGCGGCTCCATGGCGGTCAGGCACAACAGCTGCAGCATGTGGTTCTGCAGCATGTCGCGCATGGCGCCGGAGTGGTCGTAGTAGTCGCCGCGGCCTTCAACGCCCACGGTTTCGGCTACGGTGATCTGTACATGCTCGATGTGGCGCGCGTTCCACAGCGGCTCGAACAACGCGTTGCCGAAGCGCAGGGCGAGCAGGTTCTGCACGCCTTCCTTGCCCAGGTAATGATCGACGCGGAATACGCGCTCCTCGTCGAAGAAGCGGGTGACGTCGTCGTTGATCGCCGTCGCGCTGGACAGATCGTGGCCGAGGGGCTTTTCCAGCATCACCCGCGTGCCGGGGCCGGCCAGTTCCATGCGGCCCAGCGCTTCGCAGATCGGCGCGTAGAAGCGCGGCGCGGTGCTGAGGTGATAGACGACGTCGCCGTCACCGCGCGCGGCGCGGATGCGCGCACCCAGCTGCTCCAGCGATGCGGCATCGCCGGTGTCCGCGGCGAGATAGTCGATACGGCTGAGCAACGCCTGCAGCGTCGCTTCGTTGCATTCGCCGGCCGTGACGTTGCGGCGAATCGCATCGCCGATCTGCGCGCGGAAACCGTCGCCATCGGTTTCCGTGCGGCCGGTGCCGAGGATGCGCATGGCCGCCGGCAGCAGGCCATCCGCCTGCAATCCATACAGCGACGGGAACAGCATGCGCTGCGCCAAGTCACCGGTAGCGCCGAAGATCACCAGCAGGGAAGCGGGAGTACGCATCGAAGAGGCCGACGAAGACATCCGAACAGCCTAATACTGAGGCTGTAGAGGCCCCTGCTGCAAACGATTACAGAGCATGACGACGAAAGTGCTGTCGGCGGTGGAGCGATCGCGCGCGGGCAGGCGGCACCGGTGGGCAGTCGCGACACGCCGTGAATCCGTCCATGGAGGCTTGGCAGCGGCATCCATGCCGCTGAACAGTCGCGCCTACCCACCGGCACCGCCTGCCCTCCCATGCATCTCGGGCGCGTTGGCAAAGGGCAATCCAAAAAAGTCTAAAAGCGGTGCTGCCTACACTTCCGCGCCAACCGGCTGCTCGACCGGATCGGTCTGGACGCCGAGCTCCCTAAGGATCGCCACTCGCAGCTGCTGCACTTCGGGACTGGTGAGCTTGCGCGGATGCGGCAGCTTCACCTCGAACGTCGCCTGGATCCGGGTCGGCCGCTGCGACAGCACCATGACGCGGTCGGCGAGGTGGATCGCCTCTTCCACGTCGTGGGTGATCAGCAGGACCGTATGCCGCTCCTGGGCGAGGATCCGCAGCAGCTCGTTGCGCATGCGCAGGCTGGTCAGCGCGTCGAGCGCGGAGAACGGCTCGTCCATGTAGAGGATCTCCGGCTTCACCGCCAGCGCGCGCGCGAGTTCGACGCGCTTGAGCATGCCGCCGGAAAGCTCATGCGGGTAACTGGCCTCGAAGCCCTTCAGTCCGACGATGTCGGCATAGTGGTCCGCGATCTGCGCCTTGTCGCCTTTATGGCGCTCGTCGTCGAGGCCGAACATCAGGTTCTGCCGCACCGTGAGCCATGGGAACACCGAACCATGCTGCGAGATGAGGATGCCCTGCGCGCTGGGCTTCTGGCGCGACACGCCATCGATCTCGATACGCCCTTCGTCCGGTGCGATGAAGCCGGCGATCATCCGCATCAGCGTGGACTTGCCGCAGCCGGAGGGCCCGACTATCGCGATGAACTCGCCGTCGCCGACCTGCAGGCTCACGTCGTCCACCACCGGCAGCCTGCCCTTGTCGGTGGCGAAGCTCTTCTTGAGGCCAACGACCTCGATCTTGTGGGCTGAAGCCTTAGTGGGCATAGCGCCACCGCACGATTTTCGCTCCTTCCAGCAAACGCATCAGTCCATCCAGCAGCAGGCCGATCAGGCCGATGATGATCATGCCGGCGACCACCAGGTCGTAGCGGTTGCCGGCGTTGCGCGAGTCGATGATGAGGTAGCCCAGCCCCGAGCGCAGCGCGATCATCTCGGCGGCGACGACTACCAGCCAGGCCACGCCCAGGCCGATGCGCATGCCGACGATGATCTGCGGCAGCGTCGCCGGGATGACGACCTTGGAAAACAGGGTGTAGCGGGACACGCCGAAGTTTTCGGCGGCGCGCAGATAGCGCTTCTCGATGGTGTGCACGCCGGCCACCGTCTGCAGCACCATCGGGAACACCGAAGAGATGAAGATCAGATAGATCGGCGATGCGTTGCCCACGCCGAACCAGAGGATCGCGATCGGAATCCACGCGATCGGGGAAATCGGCCGCAGGATCTGGAAGAGCGGATTCAGCGTGTCGTGCGCGCCCTGCACCCAGCCCATCCACAGGCCCAGCGGTACGCCCACCAACACGGCGAGCCCGAAGCCGGTGCCGACGCGGCCGAGCGAAGCGCCGATGTGTTGCCACAGCGTGCCGTCGCGCACCAGCTCGATGGTGCCGGTGACGACCTGCCACGGCGTCGGGAAGATCACGCTGCGCGTGGCCCCGACCGCGGCCCACCAGGCCGCCAGCAGCACGAGGATGATCACGATGCCCGGCAGCGACTGCCGCAACCTGTTCATGCGTTGGAACCCATGTCGAGACTCATGTGGAAGGTTGCGCCTGCGTCGCTTGATGCGTCGTCGGATGCGTTCGCGTGGTGATCGCGTCGAGCAGTCGCCTGGTCCGCCAGCGCAGCCTGCCCCACGCCGAGTCCGGGTACGGATCGACCACGATCGTCATCTGCCCGCTGGCGTGCGCACTGCAGGCGAACTGGTACTCGGAGGCGAGCTCGAACGGCAGGCGGAAATTCTGCCCCGGCATCAACAGCGCCGGCCCGAACGTCTGCGGCACCGTATCGTGGTTCTGCAGCAACAGGACGTCGTTGATCCCGAGGGTGAGGCGGATCTGCTGCGGCAGGATCTCGATGCGTTCGCCGGCCATCCTGCGTTGCCAGGTGCCTTTTGGGATGACGAAGGCCTGTTCACGCGAAGCCGGAACGGGCACAGGCGCCAATGCCGCCCAGGCGGCCGCGAGAACGACAGCGGCAACCAGGGCAACCACTCCGAATCGGATACGGCGGCTCATGGCATACATCCGCACAGGCTCATGGTTCGCGACGTCATTCGGCCAAGAGTCATTCGGCAAGTAGCGCCCTGACGTCGTGAAGGTAATCGGCGGGCGGCTGCCCGTACGGCATCATTCCGCGCAGGCGGCCCTTGCGATCGATCAGAAACACCGACGACGAGTGGCCCACGGTATAGCTGTCGCCGACGTTCTTGCGCTGCGCCATCACGCCGTAGTGCTTGCGCACTTCCGCGAGCTGCGCGGGCGTGCCCGTGCCGCCGACGAAGCTCGGGTCGAAACCATGCAGATAGGCGCGCATCTGCTGCGCGTTGTCGCGCTCCGGGTCGACGGTGACGAAGACCACCTGCAGATCGCGCGCGTCGGCGCCGAGCCGCTTGCGCACCTGCGCCAGCGTGGCGAGCGTCGTCGGACAGACCTTCGGGCAGTTGGTGAAACCGAATTCCAACAGGACGACACGACCCCGGTAGTGCGCCAGCGAAAGCGTGCCGCCGGTCGATGCCTGCAGCGACAGTTCCGGCGCAGCGGCGGGCGGATCGAACACGCCGGCCTTGAGCGGCGCGGGTTCCGCCGCCGCAGCCAGCGTCGCCCATGCGAGCGACAGCAGCGCAATCGACAGACAAAGGAAACGACGGCTCATCGGGTGCACCCTGCGATCACAGGTTGATCGCCGCCGGGCGCGCGGCCCGGGCGAAGCTCTCGTCCATGTAGGTTTCGTAGGCGATGGGGTGCTTGATGGTCCCCGCGTCCATGGACAGGTGCATCAATTCCTCGAACTCGCTGCGGATCATCCGCAAGTCGCCGTAGGTCACCCGGTCGGTCGGGTTCTCCATGACGAAGCGGATGATGTTGGGATCCTGGTTGAAGTACTCGCGCCCAGCGGCGATGCCGACGGCCGTTTCGCGATTGGCCTGGCGCGCGTCGAGCCATTGCCCGGCGCCCATGACGTAGTTGACCAGCTCCTGCACCAGCGGACGATTGGACTGGATCAGTTCCTCGCGCACGGTCAGCACGCAACAGATGTAGTTGCGCCACTCGTCGCGGGTCATGCGCAGCGGGCGCCCGTAGCCGGCGTGCTGCGCGGCCGCGCCGAACGGCTCGCCGGTGCAGTAGGCGTCGACGGCATTCGCGTACAGCGCGGCCGGCATGTCCGGCGGCGGCATTTCCACGATCTCGATGTCGGCCGGCGTCATGCCTTCCTGCTTCAGCATCTTGCGCAGGAAGAGGAAGTCCACCGCGAAGCGGCTGGGAATGGCGATGCGCTTGCCGGCGAGCTGGCGGAAGTGCTGATACGGCGAATCCGTGCGCACCATGATGACCGCGCCGGAACGATGGCCGAGCGAGACGATCTTCACCGGAATCTTCTTGTCGGCCAGGTCCATGACCAGCGGCGCCAGCATGTAGGCGGCCTGGATCCGTCCGGCCATCAGCGATTCCTTGATCTCCGGCCAGCCGCTGTACTTGCTGAACTGGAATGCGGTGCCTTTCCCGCCGGACGCGTTCATGGCCTTGCCGTGCGCCACGCACGCGACGGGCAAGGTGAGGTTGCAGGTGACCGGCAGGCCGCCTACCACCAGCGCATCCGACGCGGACTCGCTTCCGCAAGCGGCCAGGCCCGTCGGCAACGCGGCGGCGGCCACCATGGCCTTGAGGACCTGTCGACGTTGGAGCTGGTGCGCAGTGGACATGGCGGGTCGCTGGAGGGTGTCGCAGCGATTGTAGCCCGCACGGGAGGCGTCCCGGCCCAGGCGGCATTTGCGCTTCGTCACTGACTCGGAGCGGAAATTCGCAGGCGCCTCACCCCGCCAGACGCGGATCTGTCGCCGCTTCCAGGCCCGGCTTCGCCGGACCTGGCGGCCCGATCAGATCTCGGACAGATCGGTCAGCAGCTTCAGCCCCGAACCGGCCCGATACGAACCGCCGGCAGGCAGCGTATCCGGACTGAAGGCAACGCCTTCGTCTTCATCGCTCCACGGATCGCGCTGGCGAGGGCCGGGAACGTACGACTCCCAGGTGCCATAGCGACCCGCAATCGTTTTGGGATCTTCGAACGAGTAAACCACCGGTACGCGCACGACCCAGAACGGATCATCCGCCGCCTCGCCCTTGCTCGGCGGGGTGAAGCTCCACTTCCGCGCCTGCCGCATCGACGTGTCGGCCAGGATTTTGCGCCAGCGCGTCATCTCGTTCTCGCTCGCGATCCAGCGCAGGTTGACCTGTTCGGTGACGACATCCACCACCTTGCCCTCGCGCCCCACCTTGACCAGGAGATAGACCGAACCGGCTACGCCTGCCCTCGCGGCACTGTCGGGATAGTTCGGAGGCGCCATGCTGATGGAACGCACGTCCTCTTCCGGCTTGACGTCCTCATCGCCGAAGGACGCGCCCCGGACTTTCACGAGGTAATTGCCGTCATCGGCGCGGTTCGCCACCAGGCGGATATTCATGCTGGCGATCGCATTCACCGCGCGGCCGTCGATGACCACCGGCTTGAACTCCCACGCCGGCACCGCCTTGGCGAGAAAGGCCACGATGCCGCGCGGCAGTTTCTCTTCGTGATCCAGCGAATAGGTCGTGACCTTGCCCCGCGTGTCCAGCTGGATCTTGCCGGTGACCAGCATCGTGGATTCGATCTGCTTGCGCACGGCTCCGGGCCCGCCCGCCCACGCCACGGTGCTGACCAGCAATGCCGCTGCTGCCAGGACGGTCCTGGCGATTCCTGCTCGTGCGAACGCGTTCATTCCCTGCTCCTTGCGTTGGTAGATCGAAGCATAGCCGCTTGGCGGCGGCATAATCGCCACAACGGAGGTGTCTGCATGCACGGCGGTGGTCTCGAACTAGCCCTGGTCTTCCTGCTCGCCGCGGTGATCGCGGTGCCGGTGTTCCGGCGCTTCGGCCTGGGCGCGGTGCTGGGCTATCTGGCGGCGGGCGTGGCGCTGGGGCCGCATGGCCTGGGCGTGGTGCGCAATGCCGACCGGGTGCTGACCGCCTCGGAGATCGGCGTGGTGATGATGCTCTTCGTCATCGGCCTGGAGTTGTCGCCGTCGCGCCTGCGGGTCATGCGCAAGCCGGTATTCGGCGCGGGCGGTGCGCAGGTCCTGGTCACAGGACTCGCGCTCGCGGTGGCGGCGATGCTCGGTGCAAGCCTGCTGGGCGACGCGAAGTTGAGCGACGGCGTCGACTGGAAGGCGGCGCTGGTCGCGGGCCTGGGCCTGGCCTTGTCTTCGACCGCGGTTTGCCTGCAATTGTTGTCGGAGCGCAAGGCATTGCGCAGCGAGCACGGACGCCTCGCCTTCGCGATCCTGCTGTTCCAGGACCTGGCCGCGATTCCGTTGCTTGCGGCGATCCCCTTGCTCGGCCACGCGCACCAACAGGGCGGCGAGCCGATCGGTATCGCCGTGCTCAAGGCGGTGGTGGCGATCGCGGTGGTCGTGCTCGGCGGCCGCATCGTGTTGCGGCATATGTTCCGCATTGTCGCGCGCACGCAGATGCCGGAAGTGTTCACCGGCGCGGCGTTGCTCGCGGTACTGGGCGCGGCGTGGGTGATGGAACTGGCCGGGCTGTCGGCGGGCCTGGGCGCGTTCCTCGCCGGCGTGCTGCTGGCGGATTCCGAATTCCGCCACGAGCTCGAATCGCAGATCGATCCGTTCAAGGGCCTGCTGCTCGGCCTGTTCTTCATGGCCGTGGGCATGAGCATCGACGTGCAGCGTGTGCTCGCCGAGCCGTGGCTGATCGCCGGGATAGTCGTCGCCTTCATGGCGATCAAGTTCGTGCTGCTGATCGGCGTCGGCTTGGGACCGGGCGGTTTGAACCGGCGCGAGTCGCTGCAGTTGGCCGCAGTGCTGGCGCTGGGCGGCGAATTCGCCTTCGTCGTGTTCGGCGACGCGGTGAAGGCGGGCATCTTCGACAATGCCCTGCGCGACCGTCTCGTCGCGGCGGTCGGCCTGTCGATGGCGCTGACGCCTATATTGGTGATCGCGATCTCGCGCCTGCTGGCCGCGCATCCGGTCGCCAAGCCCAAGCGCGCGTTCGACGTCATCCCGGATACGCAGCCGCAAGTACTCATCGCCGGTTTCGGCCGCTTCGGCCAGATCGTCGCGCGCCTGCTGGCCGCGCACCGCACGTCGTTCATCGCGATCGAGAACGACATCGAACAGGTCGACTTCTCGCGGCGCTTCGGCAACCTCATCTACTACGGAGATCCGGCCAAACCCGATCTGCTGCGCTCGGCGGGCGCGGCCGGGGTCAAGGTGTTCGTCGTCGCCATCGACAACCAGGAACAGAACCTGCAGACCGTCGAGGTGATCCGCCGCCTCTACCCGGAAGCGACAGTGTTCGCACGCGCCCGCGACCGCCGCCACGCGTGGGAGCTCATGGACCTGGGGGCGAAGGTGATGCGCGAGACTTACTTTTCCAGCCTCAAGCTGGGCGAGCAGGTGCTGGTGGAACTGGGCATCCCCGCGGACATCGCGCGCCAGCACGCCAAGCGCTTCCACGAGCACGACGAGCGCCTGCTGAAAGCGCAGTACGAAGTGCGCGACGACGAGGACGCGCTGAAGCAGACCGTACAGGACGCGCGCCGCGAACTCGAAGACCTGTTCAGCGCCGACATGGGCGAAGGCGTGCTCGGCGACATCGTCGCGGACAAGCCCGCGCGCGAAACGTCCGAGTCTTCGAACCCCTGAGTTACCGGAAACTCCGAGCCCGTCACGATCGCGACGGGCTGGGACTCAGCGATCGCGCAGGAAGCGCGCCATCGAAACATCCTGCCCCGGCGCGACCGGAGTCGGCGCGAGTTCCGCGGCGATATCGACGAAGCCGCGCATCACCGCGATCTCGCGCGGCGTGCGGTTGAGCGTGTCGCGCTGAGAAGGATCCGCGCCCGCTCGCAGCAGCTTGAGCACGACGCGCATCAGTCCGTGCAACGCGGCCAGATGCAGGGGACCGAAACCACGCGGATCCTGGGCATCCAGGCGCGCATCGTGATCGAGCAACTGGTCGATGCCGGCCAGCAGCACGTCTTCGTCCGCGGCCGAACCCGGTTCGGCGCGCGCGCCCAGCAACAGCAGCAGCGGCGTCGCACCGGCCGCCAGCTGATCGGCATCCGCGCCGGCCAGCAGCAGCGTGTCGAGCAGGGCGACCAGGCGCGCACGCTCACGTGCGGTGAAGCCGAACATCGCCGCGCAATGCAGTGCGGTGCGACCCTGAGCGTCGGTGGCGCGCACGTTGGCGCCGGCCGAAAGCAGGCGCGCGGCCATGTCCGGCAGGCCCAGCGCACAGGCGACCATGAGCACGGTCAGATCGCCGGGCAGGCGTTGTTCGAGCGAGACGCCGGCGGCGATCAGGCGATCTACGACTTCGACGTGGCGCATGCTCACCGCCGCCGACAGCGGCGTGGCGCCGGAGTTCGCGGCCAGTTGCGGATCGGCACCGCGTGCGAGCAATAGATCGACCACGGCGCGATGTCCACCGCCCGCCGCGCGCAACAGCGCGCTGCAACCCTGGCTGTCGGCGGCATCCACCGGCAGGCCGAGGTCGAGCAAGCGGCGCACGGCATCCGCATCGCCGACGATCGCCGCCGCGGGTACGTCCTGCGCACGCAACGGGCGCTTGGGCAGCGGCCAACCGCGCCAGTCGAGCCAGTCGGCCAGATCGCGGCGACCCGACGACAAGGCCACGCCCAGTGGCGTCTGTCCGTCCGCGGCGAGCAAGTCGGGCGCGGCACCGTGCGCGACCAGTTTCTTCAGCACGGCTTCGCGGCCGAGCGCCGCGGCCAGATGCAGCGCGCTCATGCCGTGACTGTCGCGGCCGTCGAGGCTGACGCCGATCGCCAGCAGGCGCTCGACCAGGCGCGACCAGCCCAGCCGCACCGCTAGCGCGAGCGGTGGATCGCCGGCCGGCGAAGGCGCGAACGGATCGGCGCCGCGTTCAAGCAGATCCAATGCGAAGTATTCGAGGCCGCGCGCGGCCTGCTCGCTGGCCGAGCACGCGGCGAGGAAGCGGGCGAGACCGCCGGTACCTGCCGGCGATACCCCACGGCGCAGCAGCGCCTGCAGCGAAGGCAAGGCCACCGGGCCACGGGCGAGCAGCGCGAACAGCGGCGTATCGCCCTGCGCATCCCGCACGTAGGGGTCGGCGCCCCAGGCGAGCAGGCGTTCGATCTGTTCCGCGCTTGGCGCGGGCGGTTCATCGTGCAGCAGCGCGCCCAGTTCCGCAGGAGCGAGCAATTGCGCCAGACCGCCCAGTTCGCCGCCGCGACGCTCGTGCAGGCCTTCGCGCAGCAGCGCGGCCGGCGCGCGATCCGGTAGCGGCGCGTCGGGCGACTCGGCCGCATCGCTGACCGCCGACGGCAAGGGATAGGCGCGGTCGAGCGCGGCGACCAAGGCCCAGCGTCCGGCTTCGGCGGCGCGATCGATCGCGCGCTTGTCGTCGAAGTCGCGCGCATCCGGATCCAGACCGAGCGAGAGCAGACGTTCGATCAACAACGGCGTCGCGTTCTCCGACATCGCCGCGAGCATCAGCGCGCCGCGACCGTGCGCATCCACGGCGGCGGCTTCAGTCGCCCCGCCCTTGGGCAGATGCGAGAGCAGACGTTCCAGCACCATCAGCCGGCCACCGCGCGCCGCTTCCAGCACCGGCGTGCGGGCGAAGCGATCGACGGCCGCGGCATCCGCGCTGGCGGCGAGCAGGACTTCGACGATATCGGCATGGCCGGCGTATGCGGCTTCGTGCAGCGCGCTACGGCCGTGCGCGTCGCGCGCGTCGACCTTGGCCTTCTGCTTCAACAGCAACTGCACGCCGGCGGCATCGTCTTCCTCGGTACCGGCGGCGGCGAGCAGCGCGGGCTGGCCACCGGCAGGTTCCGGCTTCGCGCCGCGTTCGAGCAGGAACTTCGCCAGGCGCCAGTTGCCGACGGCGCAGGCGACGCCCAGCGGCGAGAGTCCGTCGACGTTCAAGGCGTCGATCTGCGCCGCCGCGTCGCGCAGCAACGCGGCCACGCCCGGATCGGAACTGCGCGCCGCATGGTGCAGCGCGGTGTTGCCGTCGTGGTCGACGGCGCGCGGATCAGCGCCGTTGGCGAGCAGCGTCATCACCGCATCCGGACGGCCATGCCAGCTGTCGCGCGTGGCGGCGAGCAGCGGGGTCATGCCGGCGTGGGTGGCGTTGAGATCGATGCCGTGCGCGATCAATACACGCAGTAAACGCAGGTCCGGCAGCACCGCGGCGAGCACGGCCAGACTGCGCTGATCGCGGTCGTCCATCGGCGGCGGGGCGTGCACGTCGGCACCGGCATCGATCAGCTGCAGTGCCTGTTCGACGCGCCCGACGCGGGCGGCGGCGTAGAGCTCGGCTTCCAGCGGCAGGCTGCCGAGCGGGAGTTCGGTGGCGCTCTCGGTGTCGGCTTCGGCGACGGGTTCTTCGTGTTCGGGCAAGGCGTCGGCGGGCGCCGTGCGCTGCAGCCACCCATGCAACAAGGGCGAGGCAACCGCGAGCGCGGCCGCCAGCGTCCAACGGGCGGTAGCGCCCAGAACGCCTGGCCATGCCAGCACCACTACCGCCGCCAGGACGAGCGCGACGCTGCCCGCCACGCCGAGTCCACGCCAGGCGCCCGGATCGAGCTCACCCAGTTCCTGCCAGTGGCGCGAGGGGCGTCCGCCTTCGGTTTCCATGCCGTGCCACAGCGGCCACAGCCGCCACAGCGCCAGCAGCACCACGGCGGCCATGAAGCTCAGGCCTAGCGCCGCGGTGAGCGAACCGCCATCGATCAAGGCGCCCAGCGGCCAGGCGACTACCGCGAACGTCAGCGCGGCGGCGACGCACCACGGCAGCGCCAGCCAACCGGCTTCCACGAGCCAGGCGCGCGGCGAGGCGACGCTGCGCCCGCGTAGCTGCGCGACCGCCAACGCGAACGCGGGCTGCGCCAGCACCGCGGCCACCGCGGCCGGGCCGCCGAAACCGGACAGCGCGGTCAGCGCGACGCCGGCGGCAAGGGCGGCCCAGACCAGTCCACGCGGACGCGGCGCCGCGTCCGGCGCACCGGCCTGCGATCCGGTCGTTACCACGATGGCCTCAGGCATCGGTGCCCCAGTCCTCTTCCTTCACGCCGAAGGTCTTGAGCTTGTCGACGGCCGGCTCTTCGACCGCCGGTGGAAATTGCAGATGGAAGCCGCGCGCGACGATGTTTTCGCGCACCACGGCCACGTCTTCACGGGCGAGCTTGCGCTCCGGCGTCAGCGCCAATTCGAGCACGAACTGCAGGCTGCCCAACTGGCTGCGCACGGGATCCGGCAGGCGCGCGAAATCGTCGCGCGCGCCCAGATACACGTAGGTGTCGGCTTTGCGGAGGCTTTTGTAGACGTAGGCTTGCATGCGATCGGGGGACGGACTCGCAGTGTGACAACGCACACAGCATAACCGTCCCCATCCGCATGGGGAGCACTTTCACGCCGAAAGTGCCCACGTTCAGGCGTTTTTTCAGAACGTTCGCCGGCGCGTCGCCGGCCGCGCGCCTCAGTGATAGCCAGCGTCGGCCGCGACCTTGCCCTTGAACACGCGGTACGACCACCACGTGTAGCCGAGGATCGCCGGTAGCAGCACGATCAGGCCCACGCCGACGAAACCCTGCGACGACGGTGGCGACGCCGCATCCCAGATCGACAGGCTCGGCGGCACGATGTTCGGCCAGATGCCCAGCACCAGCCCGGCGAAACCGAGCACGAAGAAGCACAGCGTCAGCAGGAACGGCGCCACATCGCGCCCCTGCCGCATCGTCGCCTGCCACAGCGCGAAGGCGTTGAGCAGCGCCAGCAGCGGCACCGGCGCCAGCCACCAGAAGTTTCCGCCTTCGAACCAGCGCGCCATGATCCGCGAGTCCAGGAACGGCAGCCACGCGCTGACCAGGCCCATGAAGGCCACCACCACCAGCACCAGCGGCCGCGTCAGCGTGCGCGCGATCGCCTGCATGCGGCCCTCGGTCTTGAGGATCAGCCAGGTCGAACCGAGCAAGGCATAGCCGAACACCACCGCCACGCCGGTGAGCATCGAGAACGGACTGAACCAGCCGAACGCACCGCCGACGTACTTGCCGCCCTGCAGCGGCATGCCTTCCACCAGCGCGCCCAGGATCACGCCCTGCGCGAAGGCGGCGAACATCGAGCCCAGCGCGAACGCCGCGCCCCACGCCGGTTTCGCCCGCGTCGCCTTGAAGCGGAACTCGAAGGCGACGCCGCGGAACACCAGCGCGATCAGCATCAACAGCACCGGCAGATACAGCGCCGACAGCACCACGGCATAGGCCTTGGGAAACGCCGCGAGCAAGCCGACGCCGCCGAGCACCAGCCAGGTCTCGTTGCCGTCCCAGATCGGCGCGGCGGTATTCATCATGTGATCGAGCTGGTGCTCGTCCTCGGCGAAGGGCGCGAGGATGCCGAGCCCGAGCACAAAGCCATCGAGCAGCACGTACATCAGCACGCCGAAGCCGATCACGCCGAACCACACCACGGGCAGCACGGTTTCCAGGCTCATGGCGCGCGCTCCGGGGTGGCGTCGTCGGACATTCGGTCGCCGACCGACAGCGGACGCGCGGGCGTGCGTTCGCCGGCGTGGCTTTCAGGCATCGGCTCGTGCGGCTGCGGTCCCTTGCGGATCAGCTTCAGCAGGTACCAGATGCCGGCGCCGAACACGGTGAAGTACACCGCGGCGAAGACCAGCAGCGAGGTCGCCACGCTGCCCGTGGCCAGCGTCGGCGTCACCGCATCGGCGGTGCGCAGCAGGCCGTAGATCACATACGGCTGGCGACCGATCTCGACCACGTACCAGCCGGCCAGCAGCGCAACGAAACCGGCGAAGGTCATCGCGCGCCAACCGTTTAACAGCCAAGGCGAGTCGAACAGCCGCTTGCGCCGCCACATCCACAGTGAGGCCAGTACCAGCAGCAGCATCAGCGTGCCCAGGCCGACCATCACGCGGAAAGCGAAGAACACCGGCGCGACCGGCGGACGGTCGTTGGCGGGCACCGCCTTGAGCGGCTGGATCTCGCCGTCGATCGAGTGGGTCAGGATCAGGCTGCCGAGCTTGGGCACGGCGACTTCGTAATCGTTGCGCTCGGCCTTCTGGTTGGGCAGCGCGAACAGCACCAGCGGCACGCCTTCGCCCGGAGTGCCCGCTTCCCAATGCCCCTCCATCGCCGCCAGCTTGACCGGCTGGTGCTCGCCGACGTTGAGGCCGTGCTGGTCGCCGACGAAGATCTGCACCGGCACCGCGATCGCCGCGAACACCACCGCGAGCTTCAACATCCGCCGCCCGGCTTCGACGTGCACGCCGCGACGCAGGTATCCCGCGCTGACGCCGCCGATCACCAGGCAGGTGGTGATGAAGGCCGCCAGCACCATATGCGCGAGCCGGAACGGGAACGACGGGTTGAACACGATCGCCCACCAGCTCGCCGGCTCGAACACGCCTTCGGCGGTGAGCGTGTAGCCCTGCGGCGTCTGCATCCAGCTGTTGGCCGAGATGATCCAGAACGTGGAGATCAACGTGCCCAGCGCGACCATGCAGGTGGCGAGGAAGTGCAGCTTCTCCGGCACGCGCTTGGCGCCGAACAGCATCACGCCAAGGAACGTCGCTTCCAGGAAGAACGCCGTCAGCACTTCGTACGACAGCAGCGGTCCGAGGATGCTGCCGGCCTTCTCGCTCAACACCGCCCAGTTCGTGCCGAACTGGAAACTCATGACGATGCCGCTGACCACGCCCATGCCGAAGGACACGGCGAAGACCTTCAGCCAGAAGAAATACAGATCGCGCCACACCGTATCGCGCGTGCGCAGCCAGCGGAATTCGAGGAAGGCCAGCCAGCTCGCCAGGCCGATGGTGAAGGCCGGAAACAGGATGTGGCAGGAAATGACGAATCCGAACTGGATCCGCGACAGGAACAACGGCGACAGCACCGTCGACAGCGGCTCTGCATCCACGTGAGGTCTCCGCGGCACGTGGGGTGGCCGCGGCTGGATATTGTGCGCCGCGACAGCGCCCGCGAACAGGAGCAGATGCCGCCTGGCCGGACCGTAGCAGTCAAAGGCCTTGCCGGTCCTGTGCACTGCACCGCCATGGCCGCGGTTCATGACCTTTGGCCCGGTCGCCGGCGGGTCCGGCTGCTAACCTCCGCCGGTCTTCCCATCTGTCGATCCCATGCGCCGTCTGCTGCCGCTTCCCGCCGCTCTGCTGCTCGCCTCCTCCGCCTTCGCGCAAACCCCTATCACCCTCGACCAGGCCATGGCCGACCCCGACTGGATCGGGCCGCCGGTCGAACAGGCGTGGTGGTCCTGGGACGGCAAGCAGGTGCAATACCTGCTCAAGCGCGAAGGCGCCGCCATCCGCGATACGTATCGGCAAGGGGTCGATGGCGGCGCGGCGCAGAAGGTCGACGGCGCGGCGCGCGCGCAGCTCGATGCCGCCAATCCCGCCTTCGATGCGGCGCATGCGCGCATGGCCTTCGTGCGCAGCGGCGACGTCTTCGTCCGCGACCTGCGCAATGGCGCGCTGACCCAGGTGACGCGCACCGACGTCGCCGAAGCGCTGCCGCAGTGGAGCCGCGAGGGCAACCTGGTCTTCCGCGTCGGCAACGACTGGTATCAGTGGCGCGCCGGCACCGGCGTCACCCAGGCCGCGATCGTCAAGGCGGAGAAGGACCCGGGCGCGGCACCCAAAGCAGACGATCTGCGCGAACGCCAGCTGCGTATGATCCGCACCCTGAAGGACGACAAGGATCGCCGCGACGCCGCGCGCGAGCAGGACGAAAAGTGGCGCAGCGAGGACCCCTCGCGCGCACCGCTGCCCGCCTACCTGGGTAACGACGTCGCCATCGTCGACAGCCTGCTTTCGCCCGACGCGCGCTGGCTGCTGGTGGTGACCACCGCCAAGGATCCCGACGCCGGCCAGGCCGGCAAGATGCCCAAGTACGTGACCGAATCGGGTTACGAGGAATTCGAGGAAGTGCGCACCCGCGTCGGCCGCAACGCGCCGGTGCCGCAGAAGCTGTGGCTGGTCGACGTGGCGAACGCCAAGGTCAGCGAACTCAAGTTCGATGCCCTCCCCGGCATCCAGGACGACCCGCTCGCCGCGCTGCGCAAGGCCGCCAAGCAGGACGCGCTCAAGGGCAATCGCGACGTGCAGGTGCTCACCAGCGGCGACAACAGCGGCCCACCCTCGATCCGCTGGAGCGACGACGGCCGCAGCGCCGCGGTGATGATCCGCGCGATCGACAACAAGGATCGCTGGATCGCCACGGTCGACCTGGCCAACGCGAAGCTGCAGCCGCGTCATCGCCTCACCGATCCGGCCTGGATCAACTGGGGCTTCAACGAATTCGGCTGGACGCCCGACGGACAGCTCTGGCTGCTGTCGGAGCAGAGCGGCTATTCGCACCTGTACCTCAGCGACGGCGGCACGCCGCGCGCGCTGACCTCGGGCAAGTGGGAAGTGTCGGCGCCGCAGCTGTCGCCGGACGGCTCGACCTTCTATTTCCTCTGCAACCGCAAGTGGCCGGGGCGCTATGAAGTCTGTGCGGCCAACCGCAACGGCAAGGACCTGCACGAAGTCACCAATCTCGGCGGCGTCGAGGATTTCACGCTGTCGCCTGACGGCCGCCAGCTGCTGGTGCGCCATTCGCGCAGTTACATGCCGGCGCAGTTGTCGGTGGTCGCCGCCCAGGGCGGTGAAGCGCGCCAGCTCACCGACACGCGCAAGGACGGCTTCAAGTCGCGCGAGTGGATCCAGCCCGAATACGTGCAGGTGCCCAGCAAGCACGGCGCCGGCACGGTGTGGGGCAAGTTCTACGGACCGACGACGCCCGAGCCCGGCAAGAAGTATCCGATCGTTATGTTCGTGCACGGTGCCGGCTACCTGCAGAACACGTTCGAGCGCTACCCGAACTACTTCCGCGAGCAGATGTTCCACAACCTGCTGGTGCAGAACGGCTACATCGTGCTCGAGCTGGATTACCGCGGCTCGGAAGGCTACGGCCGCGACTGGCGTACCGCGATCTACCGCAACATGGGTCACCCGGAGCTCGAGGATTACCTGGATGGCCTCGACTGGGTCGTCGCCAACAAGCAGGGCGACCGCGATCACGCAGGCATCTACGGCGGCTCCTATGGCGGCTTCATGACCTTCATGGCGCTGTTCCGCTCGCCGGGCACGTTCAAGGCCGGCGCGGCGCTGCGCCCGGTGGCGGACTGGTCGCAGTACAACCACGAATACACCAGCAACATCCTCAACACGCCGGAGCTCGACCCGGAGGCGTACAAGGTGTCCTCGCCGATCGAGTACGCGGACAAGCTGCAGGACAACCTGCTGATCGCGCACGGCATGATCGACGACAACGTCTTCTTCAAGGATTCGGTCATGCTGACCCAGCGCCTGATCGAACTGCGCAAGGACAAGTGGGAGATCGCGCCGTATCCGCTGGAACGACACGGCTTCACCCATCCGGATGCGTGGTACGACGAATACCGGCGCATCTATGAGCTGTTCGAGAGGACGCTCAAATAATTCGCGCAGAACGCGCACAAGGAAGCCGGCGATCGCCGGCTTTTTTGTTGCCTGCTGCGGACAAACTACAATGCCGCCATGGAAACCTTCGACACCGTCCGCGACTACCTCACCGGCCTCCAGGACCGCATCTGCACCGCCATCGAAACCGCCGACGGCAGTGCGCGTTTCGTCGAGGACCGTTGGACGCGCGAAGAAGGGGGTGGCGGACGTACCCGTATCCTGCGCGACGGCGCGGTGTTCGAGCAGGCAGGCATTGGCTTCTCCGACGTCGCCGGCACCAAGCTGCCGCCTTCGGCCAGCGCGGCGCGCCCGGAGCTGGCCGGCGCCTCATGGCGTGCGGTCGGCGTGTCGCTGGTGTTTCATCCGCGCAATCCTTACCTGCCGACCACGCACGCCAACGTGCGCCACTTCCGCGCGATGCGCGATGGCGAGACCGTGGCATGGTGGTTCGGCGGCGGCTTCGACCTGACGCCGTTCTACCCTTTCGATGAGGATGTGCTGCATTGGCACCGCACGGCACGCGCCTTGTGCGAACCCTTCGGCGGCGACACGCGCTATGCCGCGCACAAGCAGTGGTGCGACGAGTATTTCCTGCTCAAGCACCGCGGCGAGACGCGCGGCGTCGGCGGGCTGTTCTTCGATGACCTGCACGCGGACTTCGGACGCGACTTCGGCTATATGCGCGCCGTTGGCGATGGTTTCCTGGACGCCTATTTGCCGATCGTCGAGCGCCGCCGCGACACGCCTCATGGCGAGCGCGAGCGCCAGTTCCAGCTGTACCGGCGCGGCCGCTACGTCGAGTTCAACCTCGTCTTCGACCGCGGCACGCTGTTCGGCCTGCAAAGCGGCGGCCGCACCGAATCGATCCTGATGAGCCTGCCGCCGCTAGTGCGCTGGGAGTACGGCTACACGCCGGAAGCCGGCAGCGCCGAAGCACGGCTCGCCGATTACCTGCGCCCGCGCGACTGGCTAACGGAATTGGGCTGATCGCCTCGGCGCACTAATGCGCGCCCGGCGACTGCTGGCTCGGCATCTGCCTCGGGATGATGGTGATGTGGCCGTTGGTTTCGAGCACGGCCTGATGAATCTCCTCGACGTCGCATATGCCCGCTTCGCGCATCGCCTTGTCGAAATCGGCCCGACTCACCAGCTCGCGCTTCAGCACATCGCGCAACACGTGGCCCTCGTGCACGAGGATCACCGGCTCCCCTTCGGCTATCTTGCGAATGCTCGGATAGCGCGCCGATAGGAAAGCCACGCCATAGTTCAGCGCAAGCAGCGTCGCCGACAGGATGACGGCCGCGGACAGTGAGTTGTCCCCACCGTTCAATCCGTTCTGCACCGCGTTACCGATCAGGATCAACAGCACCAGATCGAACGGCGTGAACTGCCCGACCGCGCGCTTCCCGGAAATCCGAACCAGCACCATCACCGCGAAGTACACGAACACGGCCCGTAGTACGAACTGATACCAAGGCAGACTCAGATCGAATAAGCCGCTCGGTTCGCCCATCACCGTCTCCACCAGGTTGCGATTCCGCATTGTGCCTTTCAACCGTGGAGCCCACGCAACGGCGCACCCCACCGGAGAAGAGCCCCCTTAGTAAGGGGGCGCGGCGACAGCCGCGGGGATTGGCAGCGTGCAGCGGGGCCCGAAGTTTGCGCAGCAAACTTTGGGTTTTTATTTTCTGCGAAGCGGAAAATAAAAAGCCCCGCAGGCAGGGGGGGCCGGCGGGGCTGGAGGAGCGGGGCCTGGGGAGGGGCCGTCGCTCCTGGGATCACTCCAGGGGAGGGAGAGATCAGCGACAGGCGTTGCACCTGTCGCGAGCAATAAGACCACCCTTCACATGGATAGTTCGTGAAGAGGCAGGTTAACGATTTGTTGGGTTCAGGATGGATTCATTCCCCCAACTTCGGCAAAAACCGCTGAACAGGCAACGCCTACGCGCGTACTTCGTCTAATAGGCAATTAACAAACATAGCGTTCCACGCATTCACCCGGTCAGGTGGGCGAGTATCGCGGCCGGTCGCGGAATTGCCTTGCGTTGACGCTTCTTCAATGCGCTTGGCCCCAGTTATCGCCCACGCCGCTGTCGACCACCAACGGCACGCGCAGTTGGGCCGCCGCCGCCATCCGCTCCGCGACTTCGGTGCGCAGCGTGTCGACGAAATTCTCGTCCACTTCGAACACGAGTTCGTCGTGCACCTGCAGCACCATCAGCGCGCGGCTTGCGCCGGTGTCGCTGCGCAGCGGCGACAGCCAGCCGTCGATCTGCACCATCGCCCGCTTGATGATGTCCGCCGCCGTGCCCTGCATCGGCGCGTTGATCGCCGCGCGTTCCGCGCCGGCGCGCAGACCCTGGTTGCGAGCGTTGATGTTGTCCAGATAGAGGCGGCGTCCGAACACGGTTTCGACGTAGCCGCGATCGCGCGCCTGCTGACGGGTCCGCTCCATGAACTCGCGCACGCCGGGATAGCGCGAGAAGTACAGGGCGATGTAGTCCTGTGCCTCGCCGCGCGCGATGCCGAGATTGCGCGCCAGTCCGAACGCGCTCATCCCGTACATCAGGCCGAAGTTGATCGCCTTGGCGGCGCGGCGTTCGTTGCCGCTGACCTCGTCGAGCGCCTTGCCGAACACCTCCGCGGCCGTGGCGCGATGGATGTCCGCGCCGGATTCGAACGCGCGCAACAGGCCCGCGTCTTCCGACAGGTGGGCCATGATCCGCAACTCGATCTGCGAATAGTCGAACGACACGATCTTGCGTCCCGGCGGCGCGATGAAGGCGTCGCGAATACGCCGACCGTCGTCGGTGCGAATGGGGATGTTCTGCAGGTTCGGATCGTTGGAGGCCAGACGTCCCGTCGCCGCGCCGGCCTGGTGGTAACTGGTGTGCACACGGCCCGTTTCCGGATTCACCATCTCCGGCAGCTTGTCGGTGTAGGTGCTGCGCAGCTTGGCCAGGCCGCGATAGTCGAGGATGACGCGCGGCAATTCGTGCAGGTCGGCGATCGCTTCCAGCGCTTCCTCGTTCGTCGACGGCTGGCCACTCGGCGTCTTCACCAGCGCCGGCAACTTGAGTTCGTCGAACAACAGCTGGCCGAGCTGCTTGGGCGAGTCCAGGCTGAAGCTGCGTCCGGCCAGTTCGGTCGCCTTCTGCTGGGCGGCGAGCATGCGCTTGCCCAGGTCGTTGGACTGGCGACGCAGTTCGTCTGCGTCGATCAGCACGCCGTTGGCTTCCACGCGTTCGAGCACCGGCACCAGCGGCATCTCGATGTCGCGGTACACGCGCTCCAGTGCGGGTTCGGCGGCGAGCTTGGGGGCCAGCGCACGGTGCAGCCGCAGGGTGACGTCGGCGTCCTCGGCGGCGTAGCGAGTCGCGTCTTCCAGCGATACCTGGGTGAAGGAAATCGCTTTGGCGCCCTTGCCCGTCACCTGCTCGTATTTGATCGTGTTGTAGCCAAGGTAACGCTTGGCCAGCGAATCCATGTCGTGACGCGTCGCCGTGGCGTTGTAGACGAAGCTCTCCAGCATCGTGTCGTCGGCATAGCCCTGCACCTCGACGCCGTGGCGGCGCAGCACGTGCAGGTCGTACTTGCCGTGCTGGGCGATCTTGCGCTTGGTCGGATCGGTGAACAGCGGCTTCAGCGCGGCCAGCACGGTTTCGCGAGAGAGCTGCGCCGGAGCGCCGGGATAGGTATGGCCCAGCGGCAGGTACGCGCCGTGGCCGGGCTCGACGGCGAAGCTGATACCGACCAACTGCGCCCGCATCGGGTCGAGCGAGTCGGTTTCCACGTCGAAAGCGAAGGCATCGGCGGCCTGCAGTTTCGCGATCCAGGCCTGCAGATCCGCGTCGCCGACGATGCATTCGTACTGGCCCGGCGCGGACAAGGCCGGATCGACCGCCTCGGCCGTGGTGCTGCCGCGCGCATAGCCGGCGGCGGTGCCGCGCACGCTGATCTTGGCGGCGTCATCGTCGGCGGCGGCAGGACCTTCGAGTTCGCGCAACGCCTGCTTGAAGCCATAGCGCGCGTACAGGCGGCGCAGGGCCTCGGTGTCGCGCGGCTGCAGCACCAGGTCCTGCGGGCGGTAGTCGAGCGGCACGTCGACCTTGATGGTGACCAGCTCGCGATTGAGTGGCAGGCGCTCGAGCGCGGCGCGCAGGTTGTCACCGATCTTGCCCTTGATGTCGCCGGCGTGCGCCATCACGCCATCGAGCGTGCCGTACTCGCCCAGCCACTTCGCCGCGGTCTTGGGCCCGCACTTGTCCACGCCCGGCACGTTGTCGACGGCGTCGCCCATCAGCGCGAGGAAGTCGACGATCTGCTCCGGCCGCACGCCGAACTTGTCCACCACCGTCGACTCGCCGTCGTAGCGGCTGCCGCTCATCGTGTTGACCAGGACGATGCCTGGCCGCACCAGCTGCGCGAAGTCCTTGTCGCCGGTGGAAATGGTCGTCTCGATGTCGTCGTCGGCCGCCTGGATCGCAAGCGTGCCGATCACGTCGTCCGCCTCCACCCCGCCCACGCGCAGGATGCGGAAGCCCAGCGCCTGGACGATTTCGCACATCGGCTCGATCTGCGCGCGCAGCTCATCGGGCATCGCCTTGCGATTGGCCTTGTATTCGGGATACATCGCGTCGCGGAAAGTCGGGCCCGGCGCATCGACGACGAAGGCGATGTAGTCCGGCTGCTCCTTCAGGTGCGCGCGCAGCATGTTGACCACGCCAAACAGCGCGCCGGTGGGCTCGCCGGCCTCGTTGGTCAGCGGCGGCAGGGCATGGAAGGCGCGGTACAGGTAACTGGAACCATCGATCAGGACGAGTCGTTTCATGGATCGATTCTACCGGGACGTGCTACCGGGAAGGCTCAACCCGCATACCTCGCGCAGCCCGCAGCCCGGTGCGCATGCGCCGGAGTCACGCGCGAACGCGTATGCTCGTCCCAGTCGCTACGGCATCCGGAGAATCCCATGCGTGTGTCCTTGGCCGTCCTGCTGGCACCTGTCCTGCTCGCCCTCGGCGCCTGTGCCTCGATGCCCGACGAAGATCCGACCGCCGGTCTGCAGGGCGCCGACGTCACCACGCGCATGGTCGACGGCGACAAGGTCGAGGAGTACCGCGTGCAAGGCCAGCTGCAGGTGGTGAAGGTCACCCCGCGGCGCGGCAAGACCTACTACCTGATGGACCGCAACGGCGATGGCCGTCTCGATAGCAGCAAGGGCGAAGGCCCGGTGTCGCCGGTGCTGTGGAAGCTGTTCCAATGGAACTGAGCGCGGGCTAACGCAGCGCGAAAGCAACGTCCATGGGTTCCCGCCTGCGCGGGAACGACGAGCTCAAAGAGAGCCGAAAACCTGAAAAAACAAGGCCCGCCGAAGCGGGCCTTGTTCGATGCATCGACGTGATCCGGGGATCAGGCCGCAGCGTCCTTGAGCTTCTTCAGCGCGCGGACCTTGATCTTGACGGTGGCCGGCTTGGCAGCGAACCACTGTTCTTCCTTGGTGAACGGGTTGATGCCCTTGCGCTTCGGCTTGGCCGGAACGTTCACCACGTTGATCTTCAGCAGGCCCGGCAGGGTGAAGGCGCCTGCGCCCTTCTTGCTGACCGAAGCGTGCACCGCGCCTTCCAGCGCGCCCAGAATCGCACGCACGTCCTTGGCGACGACACCAGTCGTCTCGGACAGGTGAGCGACCAGGCCGGACTTACCCAGCACTTCCTTGATCGGCTTGACGGCGGCCGGCTTGGCGGCGGCCTTCTTCGGAGCAGCTTTCTTCTTCGCCATTTTTCTATATCCCCCGGATGGAGAGTTGATTTGAGGTATGCCTGGAAAAACCCCTCGGCAAGCGGAATGTAGGGCACAAAAGCCGCGCCGCCAAGCGTCTTTTTGCACTTTTTCCGGTTTTTTTTCTATGTGGCGACGGATGGCGGCGCCGATACGCCGCCATCGGCCGATCCTCAGGCCGGTTGCAGATTGGACGAAGCCAGCTTCAACCACTTGCTGCCGGCCGTCTCGAAGTTGACCTGCACGTTCGCGTAGGCGCCGCTGCCGACGAAATCGGTGACCACGCCGTGGCCATAACTGGGATGCACCACGTCCTGCCCAAGACGGAAAGCGGGCACGTCGATCGCCGCGTGGCCCAGGTCGCGGCGCGGTTGCGCGGCGTACATCGGCCGCGACACCTGCACCTTGGGACGCACCTCATGGAGCAGTGCAGCAGGGATTTCGCGCAGAAAACGCGAGGGCGTACCGTACATGTCCATGCCGTGGATGCGGCGCGTCTCGGCGTAGCTGAGCACCAGTTTCTGCCGCGCGCGGGTGATGCCCACGTAAGCGAGGCGGCGTTCCTCTTCCACGCGTCCCGCTTCTTCCGAGGACTTCAGGCTGGGA
The DNA here is from genome assembly GCF_054782215.1 of Lysobacter terrae. NCBI lineage: Bacteria > Pseudomonadati > Pseudomonadota > Gammaproteobacteria > Lysobacterales > Lysobacteraceae > Lysobacter > Lysobacter terrae. The sequence continues at coordinate 468,203 of NZ_BAAGSX010000008.1, read as the reverse complement.
AACAACCCCTCTTCCAGGCCGCCGAGGAACACCAGCGGAAACTCCAGGCCCTTGGCGCTGTGCAAGGTCATCAGCTGCACGCTGTTTTCGCCGGCCTGGGCCTGGCCTTCGCCGGCTTCCAGCGCGGCGTAGCTGAGAAAGGCGATCAGCTCGGGCATCGCCGCGGCCTCTTCTTCGTCATCTCGGCCGGTGAAGCGCGAGGCGACCGAGACCAGTTCGTCGAGGTTTTCGGTGCGCGAATCCAGCTGCCCGCGCGACTCGTTGGCGTAGTGCTCGCGCAGTCCGGAGCGGGCCAGCACGTGGTCGATCTTGTCGGGCAGCGGGCGCGTATCGACCTCGTTGGACAGATCGTCGACCAGCAGCAGGAACCCGGCCAGCGCATTGCGCGAACGCGCCGCCAGCGTGTTATCGCCGGTGAGGCGCCTGGCCGCTTCCCATAGCGCGACGCCGTCGGCGCGGGCGCGCTTGCGCACCTCTTCCAGCGTGCGGTCGCCGATGCCGCGCGGCGGCGTGTTGACCGAACGCTCGAACGCGGCGTCGTCCACGCGCGAGGCGATCAGGCGCATGTAGGCCAGCGAATCCTTGATTTCCGCGCGCTCGAAGAAGCGCATGCCGCCGTAGACGCGGAACGGGATCCGCGGCTCTTCCTGCAGCACTTCTTCGTACGCACGCGACTGCGCGTTGCTGCGGTAGAGGATGGCGACATCGCCGTAGTCGCCGCCGTCGCGCATCCACTGGCGGATGCGTTCGACGACGAAGCGCGCCTCGTCCATCTCGTTGTAGGCGGCGTACAGATCGATCGGTTCGCCGTGGCCGGTGTCGGTCCACAGCTTCTTGCCCAGGCGGTCCGGGTTATGCGCGATCACCGCATTGGCCGCATCCAGGATGGTGCTGGTGGAACGGTAGTTCTGCTCCAGCCGGATCGTCTGCGCATCGCCGCCCGCACCGTTGAAATCGCGCAGGAAGCGCTGCATGTTCTCGACCTTGGCGCCGCGCCAGCCGTAGATCGACTGGTCGTCGTCGCCCACCACGAACACATGCCCGGTGTCGCCCGCGAGCACGCGCACGAAGGCGTACTGGATCGCGTTGGTGTCCTGGAACTCGTCGACCAGGATCTCGCGGAAGCGATGGCGGTAATGCGCCAGCAGCGCCGGATTGTCGCGCAGCAGCTCGTGCGCACGCAGCAGCAGTTCGGCGAAGTCGACCAGGCCGGCGCGGTCGCAGCGCTCCTGGTACACGGCGTAGCAGCGGTGCATCACGTCCAGCCAGTCGTCGTTGCGCTCCGGCTGGATGTGCTGCGGGCGACGGCCCTCGTCCTTCTGCGCGTTGATCCACCACACGATCTGGCGCGGCGGGAAGCGCGCTTCGTCCAGCTCCAGCTGCTGCACCACGCGCTTGACCAGGCGCAGCTGGTCGTCGCTGTCGAGCACCTGGAAGCCTTCCGGCAACTTCGCCTCCTGCCAGTGCAGGCGCAGCAGGCGATGGGCGATGCCGTGGAAAGTGCCGATCCACATGCCGCGCGCGCCATGGCGCAGCAGGTGTTCGGCGCGCGCGCGCATTTCGCCGGCGGCCTTGTTGGTGAACGTCACCGCCAGAATGCCGTGCGGCGGCACGCCGAAGACTTCATTGAGCCAGGCGATGCGGTGGGTGAGCACGCGGGTCTTGCCGGAACCGGCACCGGCGAGAACGAGATAGTGGCCCGGCGGTGCACTGACGGCCTCGCGCTGGGCGGGGTTCAGCGCGTCGAGCAAATGCGAAACATCCATGCGCGCATTCTACCGGCCACCCGGTGTCGCAGGCTGAGAAAGCCCGGCTTCACGCGCGCAGGGGCACAGTGTGGCTGTCGTCCCTCGCGGATCCATCCATGGCTCGTCCGGTTCTCCTGCGACCTTCCGTCCCGTGCCTGATCGCGCTGCTCCTGGCCTGCGCCGGGCCGGTCGCCGCCGCGGACACGACGGCCACGCGAGTGCGGATCGATCAGGATGAACTGCGCAGCGGCGATCACGTCCTGCATCTGCAGATCGCGCCGGACATCGACCCTGACCGCGCCCGCATGCTGCGCGCCTGGCTGGCGGAAACCGCGCAGGCCACGCTGGCCGCCTACGGCCGCTTCCCCCTGCCCGATGCGACGATCCGCGTCAGCGAAGTCGACGGTCGCAGCAGCAGCCCGGTGCCTTGGGGGCAGACCTCGCGGCGCGGCTCCGTCGCCGTGCTGCTGTTCGTGCGCAAGGATGCCAGCCTCGGGGAGTTGCGCGCGGACTGGACCGCCGTGCACGAACTTTCGCACCTGTTCCACCCTTACCTGGGCGACGACGGCCGCTGGCTGGCGGAAGGCCTGGCGAGCTATTACCAGAATGTATTGCGCGCGCGCAGCGGGCTGCTCGACGAAGCCGAGGCCTGGCGGCGGCTGGATGCCGGTTTCGGTCGCGGCCGTCGCGAGGACAGCGGTATGCGCCTGGACGAACTGTCCGGCACGCGCCACGGCACCATGCGCGTGTATTGGGCCGGCGCCGCCTATTGGCTGGAAACGGATCTGGCCCTACGCGAACGCGGCGGCAGCCTCGACGCCGTGCTTTCGCGCTACGCCGATTGCTGCCTGAGCGGCAGCGGCGAAGTCGCGCCGGCGGAGTTCATCGCGCAGTTGGACCAGATCGCCGGTGGCGACGCATTCACGCGCACCTTCCAGCGCTATTCGGCGTCACGCGAATTCCCATCGCTCGACGCGGCCTACGCAAAGCTGGGGCTCACCGCGACCACCGGCGGCCTGCGCTTTTCCGATCGTGCGCAGGCGCGGCGCCTGCGCGAAGCGGTGATGGGCCGGCGCTGATCGGCTTCGGCGCGATTCGGTGCGCTACTGCGGTCCTTCTATCGCCACACCCGGCAATTCCAGCACGTAATCGGCTCCCATCAACTGCGAGGGCGTGTAGTAGCCGCCTGGAGGCGCCGGGTTGTCGAGGAAGCACTGCACGATGCCCAGCGACGAAGTCACCGTCAGCGCATAGCCGTTCGGCGTGACCATGCGCCGCACTTGGGCGCGCCCGTTGCCGCGGACCTCGCCCCAGAAGTACGCCTGAGTGCTATCGCGCGTTTGCGCATCCGGTCCTTTCACACTGCGCTCGACGCGCCGCTTGAGCCAGCGCTGCACGAACTGCGTGCGCAGTAGCGGCCCCAGCAGGCGCAGGCGGCGGACGCGCGCGATGGTCTTCGGCGAGGCCGTCGTATAGACCTCGATGTCGGGAATGTCGGTACTCACGTACGCGGTGAACACGTCGCCCCAGGGAATGGTCATCGCCATCTTGTCGGCGCCGTCGCGGGTGAAAGTGCGCGTCTTCCACGCCAGCGGCACGCGCTTGAGCACACCGCCCTCGCGCACGCGGCCACCGGAACCCAGGCCTTCTACGCTGGTCTTCGCCGTGCCCGGGCTGAAACCGCCGCCCGCATCGAAACCCAGCACCAGCGAGGTCGCCCACGGGCAATCGCGATGCAATTGCGCGGCCAGGCAGTCGCTGGGGACGACGTCGAAGCCGACACCCGGCGTCACCACGATGCCGGCCTCCTGCGCGCGCGCATGCTGCGCATGGCAGTGCGCGAACACGTCGATCTCGCCGGTGATGTCGAGATAGTGCGTGCGCGTGGCCAGGCAGCCTTCGAGCATGGGGGCGCTGGTGGCGGAGAACGGCCCGGCGCAGTGCAGCACCAGATCCATGCCGCGCAGGCCTTCTTCCACTGCGCTGGGAATATCCAGCGTGAATTGGCGCCAGCGCAGGCCCAGCTCCTCAGCGAGCGCGCGCACCGCGGCCTCGCTGCGGCCGGCGAGCACGGGCTGCAGGCCACGCCGGACCGCTTCGGCGGCGATCAGGCGGCCGGTATAGCCATTGGCGCCATAGATCATCCATTGCATGGGCGAGCATCTCCTCTGGCCGAAAGGGCCGAACAGGCCGAATTGGGACTGGCCGCGCCGGCGCGCGGTCACCCTAGAATCGTCATCCTACCTATCCACCGGAACCGCATCGCATGCGCTGGCCCGCTTTCCTTGCCGCCGTCACACTCGCCATGAGCGCCCACGCCCAGACTTCGCCCGCCATGCCTCAGCCCGCACCGCACAAGCTCACGCTCGAAGCGATCGCGGGCGATGCGCCGCTGTCGGGTCCGAGTCTGGAAAAGCCGCAGATCGCGCCCGACGGCAGCCGCGTGACCTTCCTGCGCGGCAAAGCCGACCAGAAGAACCGCCTGGATCTGTGGGCCTACGATGTCGCCAGCGGCAAGACTCAGCTGCTGGTCGACAGCAACGATGTCCTGCCGGGCGAGGAAGTGCTCAGCGACGCCGAGAAGGCACGGCGCGAGCGCGCACGCACCGCCTCGCTCAGCGGCATCATCGAATACCAGTGGGCGCCCGACGCGAAGTCCCTGCTGTTCCCGCTCGGCGGCGAGTTGTATCTGTATGACCTGGGCAAGTCCGGCAAGGACGCGGTGCGCCAGCTCACTCACGGCGAGGGCTTCGCCACCGATCCGAAGCTCTCGCCCAAGGGCGGCTTCGTCAGCTTCATCCGCGAACGCAATCTGTGGGTCATCGACCTGGCCAGCGGCAAGCAGATCCAGCTCACCTCCGACGGTAGCGCGACCATCGGCAACGGCGTGCCCGAATTCGTCGCCGACGAGGAAATGGACCGCCACACCGGCTACTGGTGGGCGCCGGACGACTCCGCGATCGCGTTCGCGCGGATCGACGAATCGCCGGTGCCGGTGCAGAAGCGCTACGAGGTGTACCCGGATCGCACCGATGTGATCGAGCAACGCTATCCGGCCGCGGGCGACCACAACGTGTTGATCCGCCTCGGCACGATCGCGCCGCGCGCCGCCGCGCAGCCGCGTTGGATCGACCTGGGCAAGAACGAGGACATCTACCTCGCCCGCGTCGACTGGCGCGATCCGCAACACCTCACCTTCCAGCGCCAGTCGCGCGATCAGAAGCGGCTGGAGCTGATCGAAACCGACCTGACCTCGAACGCGCAACGCTCGCTCGTCACCGAAACGAGCAAGACCTGGGTGCCGCTGCACAACGATCTGCGCTTCCTCAAGGACGGACGCTTCCTGTGGAGCTCCGAACGCAGCGGCTTCCAGCATCTGTACGTGATCGACGCGAAGGGCCATGCCACGGCGTTGACCTCCGGCGAGTGGCCGGTCGACAGCGTGCTGGGCGTCGATGAGGGCGCGGGCTTCGTGTACTTCGCCGCCGGCAAGGATTCGCCGCTGGACGCGCAGGTGTACCGCGTGCCGTTGAGCGGCGGCGCCGCTTCGACCGCTCACATCGAACGTCTCTCGCACCCGGATGGCACCCATAAGGCGACCTTCGCCGGCAACGCCAGCGTCTACGTCGACAACTGGTCGGGGCCGGACACGCCGCCGCAACTGCAGTTGTTCCGCAACGACGGCAGCCTGCTCGCGACGCTGCTGCAGAACGACCTGAGCGATCCGCAGCATCCGTATGCGCCGTACCGCGCTGCGCATCGTCCGCTCGAGTACGGGACCCTCACCGCGGCCGACGGCCGCACCACGCTGCACTACAGCCTGATCAAGCCGGAAGGCTTCGATCCGGCGAAGCAGTATCCGGTCGTCGTCTACGTTTATGGCGGCCCCGCGTCGCAGACGGTGACGCGCAGCTGGCCCGGACGCGGCGACCACTGGTTCAACCAGTACCTGGCGCAGCAAGGCTATGTGGTGTTTTCGCTCGACAACCGCGGCACGCCGCGTCGCGGCGCGGCCTTCGGCGGTGCGCTCTACGGCAAGCAGGGCACGGTGGAAGTCGCCGACCAGCTCGCCGGCGTGAAGTGGCTCAAGGCGCAACCCTGGGTCGATGCGCAGCGGATCGGCGTGCACGGCTGGTCCAACGGCGGCTACATGACGCTGATGCTGCTCGCCGAGGCTTCGGACCAATACTCGTGCGGCATTGCCGGGGCGCCCGTCACCGACTGGGGCCTGTACGACACGCACTACACCGAGCGCTACATGGACCTGCCTGCCGCCAATCCGCAAGGCTATCGCCAGGCGCGCGTGCTGCAGCACATCGACGGGCTGAAGTCGAAGCTGCTGCTGATCCACGGCATGGCCGACGACAACGTGCTGTTCTCCAACTCCACCGCGCTGATGAGCGCGCTGCAGAAGCGCGGCCAGCCGTTCGAGCTGATGACGTATCCGGGCGCGAAGCATGGCCTCAAGGGGACCGACCTGCTGCATCGCTTGCGGACCAGCGAGGCCTTCTTCACGCGCTGCCTGAAACCGGCCCCGTAACGTCGGCCCCACGCCGGGATGGGCCCGGCGCACTGGCGTACCGGCATCGGACGGGCTTAGGCTGCGGGTGTCCGCAGATCCGTCCGGATGCCGTGTAACCCAGGAAGGGGCACGATGCAGGGAGCCGTGACAAGCCACAGCCGGTGGCATCATTGGATGTGGAGCGTCGGTTTCGGCCTGGCGCTCATGGCCGTGTCCCTGATGCTTGCGCAGGCTTATCGCACGGCGAGACACGCCGATGCGATGCGCGAGTTCCTCGCCCACACCAGCCGCGTGCTCAGCGGCGTGCAACACCTGGAGACGCTGGCCGCGCGCCTCGAAGCGGACCAGCGAGGATTCCTGATCGCCGGCGCAACCGATCTGGAACGCGCCCGCGAAGGCGAATACGCCGAAGCCCTCCGCGTCGTCGCCAACCTGCGCAGTCTGCTGCAGGACGACGCCGCACAGACGCAGCGGCTCGCGGCCGCCGAGCAGGCGCTGCGGCAACGGCGAGCGCGCATGCTGCAGACCGCGGCCCTCGCCGCCGATGGCGGGTTGCCGGCGGCGCGTGCGGCATTCGATGCGCACGCCGAACAGGGCTACGAGGCGGTACGCGCCACCCTCCTCGTGCTGCGCAACGCCGAGCAGCAGCGGCTGGCGACATTCACTACTGCGGCCGGCGACAGCGCGCGCGACTTCAACGGCGCCGTAGGGGTGGGATCGTTGCTCGCCCTCCTCCTGCTGTTGTTCTGCTGCGCGGCGCTGTGGGGGCAGATGCGCCGCGCCGAACTCGCGCATGAGCGCCTGCTGCTCAACGAGCAACGCATCCGCCAGATCCTGCAGACCGCTTCCGACGCGTTCATCGCCATCGACACCCAGGGACGCATCGAAGAGTGGAACGCGCAGGCCGAGCGCATGTTCGGATGGAGCCGTGCCGAGGCGATGGGGCAAACGCTGGCCGAACTCGCAATTCCCGAACGCTACCGCGACGCCCACCGCACGGGCCTTGCGCGTTACCTCGCCGAGGGCCACGGCCCGGTGATCAATCGCCGCATCGAGATCAGCGCCGTCGATCGCAGCGGCCGCGAATTCCCGATCGAACTGACCATCTGGCCCACCCGTACGGCGACGCAAATCAGCTTCAACGCGTTCCTGCAGGACATCACCGAGCGCAAGACCGCGCAGGATGCGATCCGCAAACTCAACACCGAACTGACCGCGCAGGCGCGCCAGCTCGCCGATACCAACCGCGAACTGGAAAGCTTCAGCTACAGCGTCTCGCACGACCTGCGCGCGCCGTTGCGGCACATGAGCGGCTATGCGCAGATCCTGCGCGAAGAAGCCGCCGAAGGCCTGGATGCGCCGCTGCTTCGCTATGTGGACGAGATCTCCGCCAGCGCCAGGCGCATGGGCGCGCTGATCGACGATCTGCTGGCGTTCTCGCGGCTCAGCCGGCAGGCACTGACGCCGATTCGCGTCGACATGAACGCCGTCGTCGCCGAAGCCATGGACAATGCCGACCTGGCGCAGAACCCGCAGGCCCGCATCGACGTCGCGCCGCTGCCGGCCGCCCACGGCGACCCCGTGCTGCTGCGCCAGGTATGGAGCAACCTCCTCTCCAACGCCGTGAAGTACAGCGCGCCGCGCGGTGCGCTGGCGCGCATCCGCATCGAGGGCGAGCGCGAGGACGACCGCGTGCGCTACCGCGTCCGCGACAACGGTGTCGGCTTCGACCCGCGCTACGCCGACAAGCTGTTCGGCGTGTTCCAGCGCCTGCATCCGGAAGATGAATTCGAAGGCACCGGTGTTGGACTGGCGATTGTGCACCGCATCGTCGCCCGCCACCATGGCCTGGTGAGCGCCGACTCGCGACCCGGCGAGGGCGCCGAATTCGTCTTCGAACTGCCTACCGACCTACCCGAGGAGATGCGTGTATGAGCGGACACATGAGCGGATACCAGCAGGTGGAGATCCTGTTGGTGGAGGATTCTGCGCCGGACGCGGAGATGACCCTGCGGACGCTGAAGAAGCGCGGCATCGCCAACAGCGTCGAGTGGGTCCGCGACGGCGTGGAAGCGCTGGACTGGATCCACTGCCGCAATTCCTACGAGACGCGGCCCAACGGCCATCCCAAGCTGATCCTGCTGGATCTGAAGATGCCTCGGATGGACGGCCTGCAATTGCTCGAAGCGATGAAGGCCGATCCCTTCACGCGCTCGATACCTATAGTCATGATGACCTCTTCGCGTGAAGAAGGGGACCTGCTCGCCAGCTATGGCCTGGGGGTCAACAGTTACGTGGTCAAGCCGGTCGACTTCGCCGAGTTCGCCGAACGCATCTCGCAGATCGGCATGTACTGGATGATCGCCAACCAGACACCCAATAGCCCATGACGCTCCCCAGCCCGCTCAAGGTGTTGCTCGTCGAGGACTCGGCCGCCGATGCGGAGCTGATCGCGCACGTATTACGCAGGCTCGGCACGGTGGAATACCGCCGCGTCGACAACGCCTTCAAGCTGCGTACCACGATCGAGGAATTCGCTCCGCACGTCATCCTCAGCGACTTCACCATGCCCGGCTTCAGCGGCCACGACGCGCTGGTGCTGGTGAGCGAGCTGGCGCCGCACATCCCCTTCGTCTTCGTCTCCAACACCATCGGCGAGGACGTGGCCATCGAAGCCCTGCAGCGCGGCGCCGCCGACTACGTGCTGAAGGACAACCTGCGTCGTCTGCCGCCGGCGGTCGAACGCGCCCTGCGCACCGCGCAGGAGCGCAACGTGCGCGAGCAGATGGAGCGTGCGCTGCGCGAGAGCGAGGAGCGCTTCCGCAGCATCGTCGAGAGCAGCCAGGACTGGATCTGGGAAACCGATCGCGACGGCCACCTGAGCTACAACAACCCGGCGGGCGCGCGGATTCTCGGACGCGATCCGGCAACGCTGGAAGGGGTGCTCTGGTCGACCCTGCTGCACCCGGACGATCACGCGCTCGCCGACGGGATCATGCGCGACGTCGATGCGATGCAGCCCTGGCAGAACCTGCGGCTGCGCTTCCTGCACGAGGACGGCAGCGTCCGCGCGCTGGAATGCACCGGCACGCCGCTGCGCGACGGCGAAGGGCGCACGGTTGGTTTTCGCGGCCTCAATCACGACGTCACCGCACACTTGGCGCAGGAGAGCCGCATCCAGCACCTGGCGCGGCTGCACGCGGTGCTCAGCGCGCTGGGCAACGCCGTGCTGCGTGCGGGCACGCGGCAAGGCGTGCTCGATGCCGCCTGCCGGGTCGCGGTCGAGCAGGGCGGATTTCTCGCTGCCTGCATACGCCAGCTGGGCGACCAGACCAGCATCGTCTCCCGCCACGGCGACGAGCGTGCGCTCGACGCCGTGCTGGAAGTGAGTCTGCGGGCGCGCGACCTGCCGGACGCGATCGAATGGGCACCTGCAATGCGTGCCCTGCGCTACAACGCGGCCACGATCATCTCCGACCTTTCCGCCGACAGCCGTGTCCCCGCATGGGCCCGCGATACCTGGCGCGAACAGGGCATCCAGGCGCAGGCCGTACTGCCGATCGGTTCGCCGCCCTGGGCGGCCATAGGCCTGTACGCGGCCGAGGCGCAGCGTTTCGGCCAGGAGGAGATCGCGCTGTTCGAGCGCCTCGCCGACGAGATCGATTTCGCCGTCGACTTCATCTCCAAGAGCGAGCGACTGGAATACCTGGCGTACCACAATCCGATCAGTGGCCTGCCCAATCGCGCCTCCTTCCAGAAGAACCTGCGCCAACGGCTCAAGCAGGGCCGGATGATGGTCGCGCTCACTGACATCGACCGCTTCGCCGCGATCAACGAATCGCACGGGCGCGCCTTTGGCGACGCGCTGCTGAAGGAGCTCGGCCGGCGCCTGTGCGAGTGGATGGGCGCCGGAGCCTTGGTCGCTCACTTGGAGGCGGACACCTTCGCCATCGCCTGCAGCACGGTCGACAATGCCGAGGACGAGGCGGCACGACTCGACGAGTTGCTGCAGGCGATGCATGCGCCGTTCGCGATCGACCATCGCGAAGTGCGCATCGATCTGCACGCCGGATTCGTGCTCGCGCAGCCCGGCGACGATCCCGAAGCGCTGGAACACCACGCGGCCGCCGCCCTGCTCGAAGGCGAGCGGCGCAAGCTGCGCGTGCACGCGTTCGGCGACGAGCTGCGCGGCCGCGCCAGCCGCCGTCTCGAACTCGAGCACGAACTGCGCGCGGCGATCGAGAACCAACAGTTCGTGCTGCACTACCAGCCGAAATTCAACGCGACCAATCAGCTGCTGATCGGCGCCGAAGCGCTTCTGCGCTGGCGCCATCCCGAGCGCGGCACGCTCGCGCCGGGCGAGTTCATCTCCGTCCTCGAAGAAAGCACGCTGATCGTGCGCGCCGGCCATTGGGCCATGCGCGAGGCCCTGCAGACCGCGCTGAAGTGGCGCGAATGGCATCCCGGCTTCCGCATGGCGGTGAACGTCTCCGCGCAGGAGCTGCACCACAGCAGCTTCCTCGACAGCTGCCGCGATCTGCTGTTGCCGCATGTCGCCGACCAGCCCCTGGACATCGAGATCACCGAGAGCGTGCTGGTCGACGACATCGAGCACAGCATGCACGTGCTCGATGCGCTGCGTGACCTTGGCTGCCGCGTCTCGATCGACGATTTCGGTACCGGCTACTCCTCGCTCAACTACCTGGCGCGGCTGCCTTCGGACGAGATCAAGATCGACCGCTCTTTCGTCGCCCTGATCACCGAAAGCCCGGAGACGATGGCGCTGGTCACCAACATCATCGGCCTGGCCCACTCGCTCTCGCTCAAGGTCGTCGCCGAAGGCGTGGAGGACCAGGAGCAGGCCAAGCTGCTGCGCCTGCTCCGTTGCGACGTGCTGCAGGGTTATCTCCTCGGGCGGCCGTTGCCGGCCGAGGAGTTTTCGTCGCGCTTCCTCGAACAGCGCGCGGCGGACATCTGAATCGTCCGCGCTAGCGATCGGCCTCGAAGCGCAGGCGCGTCGCCGCCGTGCGCGCGCGGGTCGCGGCGCCATACATGAGCTCAGCCTCCGCCGGCGCAGCCAGGTAATCGCCGCTGTTGCCGACGCGGGCGAAGTAATGCACGTCGTGCCGTCCCGCCGGCAGCGATTCGGCATAGAACCGCGGGTTGCGCGCATCCAGCTTGCGGGTCTCGAACCAACGGGCTCCTTCGTCGCCAACGCGCTTGAGCTCGTCGCCGGCCACGCCCGACAGTTCCAGATCGGTCGGACGAAGGCCGCCAGGCACGCTGTCGGTCAGGGCGACGAATTCGCGCTGCGCCGTGGTCTCGATCGTCAGGGTCACGCGAATCCAGTCACCCTCATGCAAGCGCTGCGTACCGGCCGGCAGCCATGCGCCGTTGCGCAGCACGAAGTAGCTGCGCTCCAGGCGGAAGCCCACCGCCGAAGCCTGGGCCTGGCGTGCGTCCTCGACGTAGGCGAGCTCGGCGACGTAGCTGGTCGGGACCTGAGAGCCGGCGTCCGCTTCGATGCGCAGTTGCGAACCAGTCGGGGCGTCCAGCGTCCACTCGCTCTTGGCCTCGTCCGAAGCAAGCAGCAGCGTGCGTTGCTCGTGGGCCACGGCGAACGTCGCCTGCGTCGGCGCGTTGGCGACCTGCTGTGACTCGCGTAGAGCGATGAGGCAGTAGGCCGCCGTCTGCGTGTCGACCGCCGGCACGCCGCCGGCGTACAGATCGCTCAGGCCGGCCAGCAGTTCGCGAGGCACGCGCAAGGGCGTGAGCTGCGGGTGATCGCGCACGAGACTGATCAATGCGCACTGTTCGCGCTGATCGGAACTCATCCAGCCGTCGTAGCGCTGCCCCAGGCGTAGCGCGCGAGCGTTGCCGCGTAGTGGCGCCTGTTCCAGCAAGCGCTCGATGGCCGCCGCAGCCGATGGATGCTCGGCATCAGCGAGTGCCCGCGCGGCGGCGATCTGGGCCGGCAAGGGCAATAGCTTCCAGGCCTGCCACAGGCGATCGAGCTCGACGCGGCTCGGCGCCGGATAACCCGCAGCGGCGAAGGCAGCCTGCGCCAGCGTCAGACGATCGGCGGATGTCGGGTTGCGCGCGGCTACGTTCGACTTGACCGCCAACGCCAGGAACTCTCGCGCCTTCTCCATGACGTGCGGCTGCACCCTATGGCCCAACGCGCCGAGCAGGTTCAGTGCACGCACGCTGTACGCGGTAAGCGGAACGCTTGCCTGGCGCGAGTACCACTGGTTGCCCGCACCCGGGAAATAGACGAAGCCGCCGTCGTTGGTCTGGAACACGGCCGCGTTGTCGAGCGCTTCGCGAACGGCGGCGGCGGCATCCGGCCAGCTGGCGTCGTGTCGCTCCAGCGCCAGCGCTGCGCCCACCGCGCGGCTGAGGATCTGTTCCCAACAGCGGTGCGGATAGCGATGCAGGTCGTCGGTCCACTGCGCGGTGAGGGCGGCGTTGCCGCGCAGTAGCGCGACGCGCAATTGCGGGTGCTCGGCTTCGGGCGGCAACACCGGCAGCGCCAGCGTGATCGGTGCATCACCGATCCATCCGGCCTGCAGCCGGTGCGCGGCGATCAGCGGCGAGGCTACCTCGATATCTGCAGCCACGGCGTCGCGGCCGGCCGACGTGCCCGCGCTGGCGATCAGCCGCAGGGTGCCCGTAGCTTGCGGATGCAGCACCGTCGCAACGCTGCCCTGCCCGCGCGGCTGCAACGGCAGATCGTGCGCGTCGTCGTGCGCACCGTCGGGTCCTTCGACATGCAGCGCGGTCTGCGCCGTGGCCGCTTGGTCGGCAATGTGGCGCACATGCGTGGCCACGCGCGTTTCGTCGCCGGGATATACGCGCACCGGCGTCTGTAGTCGCGCCTCGACCGGCAGGCCCACTTCGAGCGCCGCTTCGGCCATGGCGAAGTCATCAGCGTCGCCCGTGCTCCACACGACCGCGCGCCAGCGGGTGAGGTTGTCAGGCAATTCGACGTCGACCCGGCGTGATTCGCCCGGCGCCAAAGTGAGTGCTGACAGCCACAGCGCGGTATCCGCGAATCGCGTGCGTACTGCCTGTTGTGGGGATGCCGTTGTCTGGCCTTGTTCGCGCGCATGCGCCGAGGGATCGGGGGCCTTGGCGGTACGGGCTTCGACGATGTCGGCGCGCTTGATCCGCGACCCGGTGACTTCGATGCTGTCGAGCGTGGTGCTTTCAGCGTAGCCGTCACGGCGGTCCCGCATGACTCCAGGTGCGGCCGCGGGCATGTCCATGGCATGCACGGCAACCGCGTCTTCGACCACGACCGCCGGTTGGGGAGGTGGAGGCAGCAGCGAGCGAGAGGGAGTCGCGACCGGCGGCGCATCCGGCAACAACCACTGCCAGGGCTGTCCGTCCCAGTCGGCGAAGCTGTGCTCCTGTAACGAACCGACGCCTTGCGCGCGCCACTGGGCGAAACTACTGGGCCCCTGTGGATCGCCATACGGCAACCAGCGTTGCGCCTGCGAGCGCAAGGCATCGTCGATCACGGCGACGGTGACGCTGCGCGCGTGCCGGCTGTCGTTGCGCAGCAGCAGCGTGGCGCGGGAACCCGGACGCGCGGTGACGGGTTCGAAGCTTAGCGACACCGGCGCGGGCGTCGCTTCCACCGTGGCTTCGTCGATGTGCTCGGACAGAACCTCGACGGAAACAGGCTTGCGATAGCCATCCCGCGTACCGGCGGCCACCGCGTCGCGAACATAGGCCTGCAGCGAGAGACGGCCGTTCCACTCGCGCGCAACCGGCAGGGTGACATTCTGCGCGCCACCGACCAGCGTCTCGACGCGGCTGCTGAGGATCGTCCCGCCGCTGGCGATCACGAACAAAGCGCGCGCACGCTTGAAGTTGTGCCGCACCAATACGCGGATCGGCGTGGTGCGCTGGGGTGAGGCGTCGACGATGGTCAGCTCTGGCTCGTCCACCTTGTTGTCGATACCTGCGTCGCCGGCCCAGACATAGCGGGTGAGCCGAGTGGAGGCGGCACCTTCGCTGCTCGCAGTCAGGCGGTAATAGCCGCTGTGGCGCCGCGGGAATTCGCAGGGAGCTGGCACGCCCGTCCGCAGTTTGCAATGCGCGACACGCTCGCCTTTCTCCTTCCCACCGTAGCTCGATACGTAATCGATGACGACATCGACATCGCCAGCCACGGGCTCGCCATTCGCGGTGATCACGACCGCTTCCAGCGAGACCAGCTCGTCGCGATCGAACCACGCAGGCGACGTCTTGAGCCCGACGTAACGATCGAAGCGCGCATAGCGCGTGGCCTCGTCGTTGCCCACCGTGCCCTCGCGGTCGTCGGGCGACACCTGTGCTTCGAGCGCGAGCACGCCGAAGGGCGGGCGGTGCTCCTCATCGAACGCCACGCGCGTATCGATGTGAAACGCGCCCTCGCCATCGAGCTTCGCGTCCTCCGGCAGGCCCGTGAGTTCGGCACTCTCGGTGTCCTCTTCTTCAACCTCGACGAAAGTGAAGTCCGCGTATTGGGGATAGGCCTCCTGCAGCGGAAACGGCACCAGGGTGACGCCGAGATCGTCGATTTCCACGCCCGCAGCGACGCCGCCGGAAAAGTAGCCGGCCTTCAGATCGGCGACATAGCGGTCGCCGTCTCGCAGCACGCCGCCGCGCGATTTGGCTTCGACCCAGAGATCCTGCGCCCGGTAAGTGCCGACGAAGAAGCAACTGCCGTCGGTCTCTCCGTAGCCGGCCTCGACGCCGATGCAGTAGGTCGCGTCGGTCAGGTGGATGGGCAAGCTCAGGTCGCCCGTCAGACTGCCGTCGACCGCCGGCGTGGCTTGCCACTCCAGGACGGTCTTCTCGCGTTCGGTGTCGAACAGCCGCAGCTTCACCGCGGCGTTCGCAAGCGGACGCAGATGGAGGCCATCGAGTTCGCGCTGCCACAAGCGGTAGTGCACCGCGTCGCCCGCGTGATAGAGCGGGCGATCGGATACGCCCCAGGTTTTCTGTTGTCGCGCTTGTCCGAGCTTTGGCGAGTCGCCGCTGTTGCCGACCGGCAGCACCGAGCGACGGCTGCCCCGAGCATCGGCTGCACGCAGTAACCATGATGGGCCGCTCCAGCTCCAGGCGTCCTCGCCCTCGGGCGGAGCGATGACCAGATCGTCAGGCAGGCGCAACAACACGGTGCCGTCGGCCCCGGTACGCCCGCGTGCCGCTACGCGCGGTTCGTCGGTATCGTTGCTGCGCCAGAGCAGTTCCACTTCCGCACCGACGACCGGCGCGTCGCGCTCCCATTCGTTGGCCCAGGCCAAGACCTCGCGTCGTCCGGCGACGGCCAGCAGGTCGAATGCAGGCGCGGCGAATTCCACTTGGCCGCGTCCCTGCCAACGCTCCGGCAACTGCGCGTCGGTCGACCAACGCACCCAGCCGCCCTCGGCCAGCGTGCGCGCGGCGACGGTCGATGCGACCGGCACCGCGGTGCCGGGCTTGCCCTGGATCTGCACCGTTTCCTGCGCAGCGCGCTGCGCCAGACCGGTGACTTCCATGTTTGCGGCATCGGCATTCAGCAGCTCCACCAAGATAGGTGGATGGCGGCCGTCGGCGACCAGGGAATGGCCGTTGGCGGCATGCAGCTGTGGCTGCGCATCGCCGGTGACAATGCGTACCGTGGTCGGTGCCAGCACCTCGCCGTCGACGGAGCGGATCGCGCCGTCGAGCACGAAATCGACCCTTGCGTTGGGCTTGGGCGAAGCCATGCGGATCGGACGCGCGGGCGCGACCACGGCGATTTCGTTACGGTAGCTCTCGCCTTCCCACCCCTGCGAAACGTCGATGCCCGAAGGCAAGCTTGCGGCGATGCGGTCGGTCGCTTCGTTCTCGAGCGAGCGCGTGAATACCAGCAGGATCGGTTCGCCGGGAACGCAGTGAGCTTCCACGGTGTTGTCGCGCACTCGAGCGAACACACGCTCGCGACGACCGGCGCACGCCACGCCATGCAGAGCGAAGGGTTCGTGGGCCCGCGCCGTCAGCAGGCGCGCCGTTTGCGTGCCGCGCAACGGTCCGGGCTTTGCATGCAACCCCGGCACTATGTCCAGCGACAGGACACGCTCTTCGCGCCCGATATCCGGCAATGCCATGGCGAAGCGCGTACTCTGGTCGCCTTTCCATGCAGGCGGAAGCGGACGCAATGCCTTGAGTGGGACTGTCTTGCCATCGACTTGCAGGCGCAGGACCTTGCGCGCTTCCTCGGCCTCGACAGGCATGTTCGCCCACACCAGGATCGACGGCAGCCCAGCGGACCAACGCTCGATCCGCGCAACCAGTTGCGGGCGCGCCGTTTCCACCTCGAGGTACTGCGCCTTCAGGCGTTCGCCGCCCTGCGTCTGCAACCCGGCGGCGATATCGATCCGATAACGCGTGGCCATGGCGGTCGCCTGCCCCAGTGCGCAGGCCAATCGTGTATCGCTGTCCCAGCCGCACTTCGCCGGCAGCGCGGGCGTGATGCGCACCGCGTCATCGCGTACGGCGTTGTCCCAGGTGTGCATGGCCTGAGCGAACTCGACCACCAGCGTCCTGTCGCCTGCGAACTTCGCCGCAACCTGCGCTTCCCCTGCCGATACCGCTGCGCACGCCGACAGGCCCAGCGCCACCACCGCTCCCCGCAGTCCCCGCATCCCCCTCTCCCTCTGGCACATGGCCGTCCCTTCGCATTCACCATAACCGAAGCAGGCAACGGCCCTCGCCGCGGATCGGGGTTGCCGTGACCTTCGGCGCATGGCCGTTCACGGCAAGCGGGCGATGCTTCGCCGACCCCTGCCCATGGACGCCCCAATGACCCACCGCCTCGCCCTCGCCATCTCCCTGGCGCTGCTCGCGCCCGTCACCCTCACCGCCCAGGCCGCACCCGCGGCCAAGACCGCCGCCGCCAAGCCCGCGGCGAAGGCCGCGCCTTCGTGGGTGGCCAAGAGCAACGAGTACACGCAGATCCTCATACTCGCGCAGGCGCCGTTCCAGCCGGAACAGGTGTCGTTCTTCGGCGTGCCGGGCTTCGACGACCAGGTGTTCGACTACGGTCCGGACTATGCGAAGCGCTTCCGCGATGCCACGACCAAGGCCAAGGCCGAACTCGTCGCCAAGTCGGCGAAGGAAACCGATCCCAATGTGAAGCAGGACATCGCGATCCTGCTGCAGGCCGCCGACGACCAGGCCAAGGCCAGCGAGGTCAACGAGCGCCTGGTGCGTCCGTGGCTGGATGCCGGGCAGACGATCTTCACGGGCATGCAGTCGCTGCTGTCCGACCAGACGCCGCAGGAACGCCGCGCCAAGGCGGTGCTGCGCCTGCAGCGCTATACCGGCCTCGCGTCCGGCTCGACGCCGCTGGTCGAACTGGCCCGCCAGCGTTACACCGAGCGCGCCGAAAAGGGCCTGCTGCAGCCGACGCAGATCGAAGTGCAGCAGTCGCTCGACAACGTGAAGACCTATCAGCAGGGCATCCGCGACCTCTTCGCCAAATACAAGCTCGACGGCGAAGCCGCCGCCGCACTGGATGCGCTGGACAAGCAGCTCACCGAATACGCGGCGTGGTCGAAGTCGACCGTGCTGCCGACCGCGCGCACCGACTACAAGCTGCCCGATGAACTCTACGCGCTGCAGCTCAAGGGCTTCGGCATCGACATCGACCCGCGTGTGCTGATCGAACGTGCGCAGCTGGAATTCATGGAAACCCGCAACGCCATGCAGCAGCTGGCGCCGCTGGTGGCCAAGGCCAAGGGCCTGAAGTCGACCAATTACGTCGACGTCATCAAGGAGCTGAAGTACCCGCAGTTCAAGGACAACGAAGTCGAGCCGCACTACCGCAACGTGGTGATGCCCGAGCTGGATCGCATGATCGCCGCGAACAAGGTCGTTTCGCTGCCGCAGCGGCCGATGCAGATGCGTCTGGGCACGCCCGCCGAGAACGCGGCGCAGCCCGCGCCGCACTTCCTGCCGGCGCCGCTGGTGGGCAACACCGGCCAGCAAGGCACCTTCGTGCTACCGCTGGGCAATCCGAACGCGGGTGCCGACGGCGTCTACGACGACTTCAACTACCCGGCCGGCGCGTGGACGCTGACCGCGCATGAAGGCCGCCCGGGCCACGAGCTGCAGTTCACCGCGATGGTCGAGCGCGGCGTGTCGCTGGCACGCACGCTGTACGCGTTCAACTCGGTCAACGTCGAAGGCTGGGCGCTGTATGCCGAAGCCGAGATGGTTCCGTACGAACCGCTCGAGGGCCAGCTGATCGCGCTGCAATTCCGTCTGCTGCGCGCCTCGCGCGCGATGCTCGACCCGATGATCAACCTCGGCCTCACCAACCGCGACACCGTGGTCCGCGTGCTGACCGAAGAGGTCGGCTATTCGAAGGCGATGGCGCGGCAGGAAGTGGACCGCTACTCGGTACAGTCGCCGGGCCAGGCCGGCAGCTACTTCTACGGCTACTCGCGGATCATGCAGCTGCGCGCCGAAACCGAAGTCGCACTGGGCCGCAAGTTCGACCGCAAGGCCTTCAACGACTTCCTGCTCGACCAGGGCCTGCTGCCGCCGGCGTTGCTGGCGAAGGCGGTGCGTGAGGAATTCGTGCCGGCGCAGAGGGCGAAGCCGTAAGAACGAATGCGAAGGTGGGCCTCGGCCCGCCTTCGTTTTTTCACCGGAGGCGGGCTTAGGCCCGCCTTACTTTTTCAGGCGTGCTACGTCACCCGCTCCAACATCCGCCGATGGCGGATCAACCGCGCCCAGCGCGTGCCCAGGTCGATCCAGCAGACGTAGGCCGCTTCACCCGCCAGGCGCCACAGCGTGTCGGGACGCAGGGGCAGCCGCGTTTCAGCGGCGCACAGCTCCCAATCGAAGCCGAGCTGGTGCGCGAACAGCGCACAACGCGCGAGGTGATAGCGGTTGCTCAAGAGCGTCACCCTCGTGCGCATGCCCTCACCGAGCAGCGCGCGGGCATTGCGCAGGTTCTGCAAGGTGTCGCGCGAGCGCGACTCCAGCCGCAGCGGCACGTCGCGGGCGAAGCCGCGCGCGTACAACCCGTCGCGCGCCACTTCCGCTTCGCTGAGCTCACCGTGCGCGCCGCCGCCGAGCAGCACCAGGTCGCGTTGCGGCACCTGCTGCCACAGCGATACGGTGCGGTCCAGGCGTGCGGCGAAATCGGCGTCGATGCGGCCTTGCGGGGCATTCTTGCCGAACAGGAGCACGCATTCGCCGCGCTGGGGTTGGCACGGCGCACGCCGGGCGACGCGCAGCACGTGCATGAAGTAGCCCACGTACACCAATCCCGCGCTCAGCACGCAGACGCTCGCGGCGACCACGCCGGCATGCAGCACGTCGCGGTCGACGGCGAGCGAGATTCGGTGGGCGATACGGCTGCTCATGGGGCGGCGCTTCTTGGACGCGAATTGGGGGCAGGCGCCCCGCTAAAGGATAAAGGCACGGTGTTGCAAACAGTTGGCCGCGACCGGGCGCTGGCTATACTCCGGGCCCGTCCTGTTGGAGTTCCGCGTGTCGCCGATGTCGTCGCATGTCCGCCCGCCGCCGATGGCGCCGCTGGCGATCCGCGCCTACACCGCCACCACGGCATTGGGCCGGGGCCGCGAAGCCCAGCGGCAGGCGCTGCGCGCGGCTCGCAGCGGCCTGCGCCGCAACGACCTGCCGGTGCTCGCGCCCGGACAGGAGCCCCTGGACTGCTGGATCGGCCGCGTCGACGGCCTCGAAGATCTCGCCCTGCCAGCTGAACTGGCTGAATGGGAATGCCGCAACAACCGCCTCGCCTGGCTCGCCCTGCAGCAGGACGGCATGCGCGACGCGATCGACCAGGCGATCTCGCGCCACGGCGCCGGCCGCATCGCGGTGGTGATCGGCACCTCGACCGCCAGCATCGGCGCCACCGAGGAAGGCTATGCGCGCCAGGAGAACGGCGTCATCCCCGCCGACCTGCAGCGGCCGCGCGTACATACGCCGCATTCGCCCGGCGACTTCGTGCAAGCGGTGACTGGGCTGACCGGTCCGTGCATGACCGTGGCGACGGCGTGTTCCTCCAGCGCCAAGGTATTCGCGCAGGCGGCGCGCCTGATCGCCGCGGACGTGTGCGATGCGGCGCTGGTCGGCGGCATCGATACGCTGTGCGGCAGCGTGCTGTTCGGCTTCAACTCGCTGCAATTGGTCTCGCCCGATCCGTGCCGGCCGTTCGATGCGGCGCGCACCGGCCTATCGCTGGGCGAGGCCGGCGGCTACGCGCTGCTGGAGCGCGCATCCGAAGGCGATGCGTTGCAGTTGCGCGGCTATGGCGAATCCAGCGACGCCCACCACATGTCCACACCGCACCCGCAAGGGCTGGGCGCGCAGCTGGCGATGCGCGATGCGCTCGCCCGCGCCGGCATCGCACCGGAAGACGTGGGTTACCTCAACCTGCACGGCACCGCCACGCAGGCGAACGATTCGGTCGAAGCGCTCGCGGTGGCCGCGCTGTTTCCCGAATCGCTGCACGCCAGCTCCACCAAGGGCTGGACCGGACATACGCTCGGCGCGGCCGGCATCGTCGAATCGGTGATCGCGCTGCTCGCGCTCGAACACGGCGAGCTGCCCGGCATCCTCAATAGCACCACGCCGGATCCGGCCTGCGGCCCGCAGATCCGCTTCGACGCCGCACGCCGACCGATCGCGCACTCGATGAACAATTCATTCGGCTTCGGCGGCAACAACTGCTCTTTGGTGTTCGGTCGCGCATGAAGCCCTTGTTCGCCACCATTGAAGGCATCGGCTTCTGGGCACCCGGCCTGCCGTCCTGGGATGCCGCGGTCGCCCATGCTCGCGACGGAAGCGTGGTCGCCGACGCCGCTGTCCGTCCGTCGCCGCAACTGCTCGCGCCGAACGAACGCCGCCGCGCACCGGAAACCGTCGCCGTCGCGCTCGACGTCGCCCTCGCCGCCTGCACCGCCGCCGGCCGCGAACCGGCCGCGCTGCCGTCGGTGTTCGCTTCGACCCACGGCGATCTGGCGATCACCGATTACATGTGCGCCACGCTCGCTACCGATCCGCGCAGCATCTCGCCGACGCGCTTCCACAACTCCGTGCACAACGCCGCGGCGGGTTACTGGACGATCGGCGCCGGCGCCATGCAGCCGACGACCGCGATCAGCGCGGGCGGAGCCACCTTCGCCCAGGGCCTGCTGGAAGCGCTGACGCAACTGGCGGGCGATGCCGAGGCGGTCCTGCTGGTCGCCTACGACAGCCAATCGACCGGGCCTCTCGCGCAGATTCTTCCCAGTCGCGGGCTATTGGGAGCGGCCTTGGTTTTGTCGCGCTACGAGCGCGAAGGCGCGCCGATGCTCACCGCCGAACTCGCTTCCGGCGAAGCCGACGCGGCCGCCGCCGGGCCGCTCTCCCGTCACGTCGCCGGCAACGCCATGGCGCCGATGCTGCCGCTGTTCGATGCACTTGCCGACAACGGCACGCGTGCTAAGGATGACACCGTAACGCTGCCTGCCGGCCCCGGCCGCACGCTCAACCTCAGGATCCGCTGGTGATCGACCGCAACCACGTCCACATCGTGATTCCCGCCCTCAACGAGGCGCTGCGCATCCGCGGCGTCGTCGAGGCCGCGCTGCGCGAATGCCCGCACGTGATCGTCGTCGACGACGGCTCCGACGACGGCACCGGCGAGCGCATCGCCGACCTGCCCGTGACCGTGCTGCGCCATGCTCAACGCATGGGCAAGGGCGCCGCGCTGCGCGACGGTTTCGCCGAGGCCCTGCGCCAGGGCGCGCGCGGCGTCATCACCATGGACGGCGACGGCCAGCACGACGCCGCCGACATTCCGCGCCTGATCGAAGCGGCCAACGCCTATCCCAACCACATCGTCATCGGCGCACGCCTGCGCAAGCGCGCATCGCAGCCGGGCTACCGGCGCATGGCCAACGAGTTCGGCGACTGGGGCATCTCCTGGGGTTGCGGCTTCCTCGTCGCCGACACGCAGAGCGGCCAGCGCTTCTACCCGGCCAGTGTCGCGGCGTTGCGCGACGTGCCGGGCGAGGATTTCGTGTACGAGGCGCAGATCCTGATCACTGCGTCGCGCCGCCTGGGCGTGCGCTGCGTATCGGTGCCGATCGAATCGCGCTACCAGGGCGCCGAGCCGGAAGGCCCGCAGTTCCGCAAGAGCCACTTCCGCCCGCTACGCGACCTGTACCGCATCACTTCGCATGTGGTGAAGCAGGTGTGGAACTACGGCGACGTAGTCCGCGAATACCGCATCACCCGCGCGCATCCGCCGGTGATCCACGACCCGAGCGGTGAATTCGCCAAGCTGCCGTTGGAGCGTGCGCAGCGTAGCGCTTGACGGCTTGCTTGCTAGCCGCGACCAACAAAGCGTTGAACGGCATCCCAAGCCTTGCGCCACAGGGACACCTCCCATGCCATGAGCCGGGCAGCCCACTCCGGCATGCCCGCGTCCTTGGCCGCAGCCAATGCCGCAGGAGCAGCGTCTTGGCCCTTGCGGAAGACGGAGCGATAGATCACCAGCGCAAGCTTGAGCTCAATAGCGAAAAGCACGGCAAGTCCAATGTAACGGACGAAGCCGGCAGAACTAAGGATGTGATGATGCTCGCTCGGCACGATGTGCCCCGCCACCCAGATCCCAAGACAGGACAATCCCAAAGCGCGCAACACAGCGGCCTTTCCTCTGGCGCGATAGCACCAGAGATACAGCGCCGGAATAACGACGCTCAGGTCAAAGAGTAGGGCCGCCTCAAGCAGTACCGGACTCGACCAATTGTCTAGTGATACGACCGAGATGTCTGCGGCGGCTACAACCAACGCTGCAGGAACAAACCAGTGCGCACGAAGAGCACTTCTTGCTTTTCCATCAGTTGCGGTCATGGAAGTTCCTTCGCAGCCCACTTGTCGGGGCGACCATGATTACGGCTTTGGCGTTAAGCAACTATCGAACGATCTCGCTCCCCGAACGCGTTGCCCGCGAGCGCACAGGTCGCCTCGCTAGGAACCAGCCATTGCAGGCGCTCTTGTCTTTTGCCAGCGCACCCGAGATGTGTGACGGGCAGGTGGTGCCGGTGGGCAGGCGTGACTGTCAGCGGCATGGATGCCGCTGACAAGCCTCCATGGACGGATTCACGGCGTGTCACGACTGCCTGCCGGCGCCGCCTGCCCGCGCCGGGATTGCTACCGCCGACAGCACGTCCCCTCACCCTGCGTCGCTGGCGCGACGCTTTCCCTCTCCCCGCAAGCGGGGCGAGGGGTCGGCCTAGGTCGGCTGCTATTCCTCGATCACGTAGATCGCGATGCCGTCGGCGCGCTGCTGCGCCGTCGGAATGCCCAGGCCGACCGAAGCGCCACCGTGGCGGCCAAAGCTGCCGCCACCGACGCCGAAGCTGACCGGGGACGCCGTCTGGTCGACACCGAGCAGGATCACGCCGTTGGCGCCGAGTTTGGCCGCTTCGCGCGCCAGGCGGTCGATGGCGGAATTGATCTGCCCCTGGGTGCCGAAACCGGCGCCGCTCTTGGCATCGAGGCGGGCGATTTCCTCGTACTTCTTCGGCGGCACCTGATAGACCTTGACCTGGCTCGGGTCGATGGCGGGACGCGCCTGGCCGAGCATCACGTGGTGCGTGCTCGCGCAGCCGGCGAGCACCAAGAAGAGGACGGCGGTGAGGAGCGTGCGCATAGGTCACCTGAAGGAAGAATCGTCGCTTCGACCCCAGGGATGTTCCGCCCGGGCCGCTGAATGCCGGGTCAAATAATGCCCGTCGAATCCCGCAGCCACCACCGCAGTCATCACCGGCGATAGCGTGGCGGCGACGGACGGCGTACGGCTCAGCTCATCCCGCCGTCGATGCCGATCACCTGGCCGTTGATGTAACCGGCGGCGTCCGAACACAGAAACCCGACCAGCGCAGCGACTTCGGCCGGCGTGCCCGCGCGCGCGGCCGGGACCATCTGCCGGATCGCTTCCGGGGAGAACACGTCCGCGGTCATGCGCCCGGCGATCACGCCCGGCGCCACGACATTCGCGGTGATCCCCCGTGAACCCATTTCGCGCGCCAGCGACTTGGTAGCGCCGTGCAACGCCGCCTTCGCCGCGGCGTAGTTCGCCTGGCCGCGGTTGCCCAGCACCGCCGCGACGCTCGATACGCTGACGACGCGACCCCAACGCGTGCGCGCCATCGGCAGCAGCAGCGGTTGGGTAACGTGGAAGAAGCCGTGCAGCGATACGTCGATCACGCGCTTCCATTGCGCTTCGCTCATGCCGGCCAGCGGCGCGTCGTCGTGGATGCCGGCATTGTTGACGACGATCTGGATCGGGCCGGCTTCGAGCAGCGCGTTCAAGGCCTGGCGACTGGCTTCGCCATCGGTGACGTCGAAGGCGACGGCTTCGGCCGAACCACCCGCCGCACGAATCGTCGCCACCGCTTCTTCGGCACGCACGACATTGCCGTTGGCATGCACGATCACGTGCAGGCCGTCCGCGGCGAGCCGCGTGCAGATTGCCGCGCCCAAGTCGCCGCTGCCGCCGGTGACCAGCGCGCGCTTGCGGGTGTCGCTCATGCTTCGTCTCCTTGCAGCATCACCGCGGCGCGGCCTTCGGCGATCACCTCGCCGGCGTGGGTGATGCGGAATGCGTATTGCTGGCTGTGCGCCGATTCGGCGAGCGGCTGCGCCTCGCACTCGATGGCACCGGCGAGGTTGTCGATGCGGTCCACGTGCAGGGCGATGCCGCGCAAGGCGACGAGCACGCCAGGCCGCGCGGCGCGATGGCCGGCGCCCGCGCGCAGGCCGCCGTGTACCGCCATCGCCTGCGCGCCGTATTCGCACAGGTGTACCGCATGCAAGCGACCGTTGTGACGCAGCGGATGCGCGAGATCCAGGTGGTTATGGGCGCGCAGGCGGATATGCGCCTCGTCCCACGCCAGCACCTCATCCCAAAGGCACATCGAACCCTGATGCGGGATCAGGCGCTGGATGGCGGCGCGGTCGATCACGACGGCATCCTTTCCTGAAGATCGCGAGGCAGCGTTTCAGCGGCAGGCTCGACGGCAGGCAAGTCCGAGGCGCCACGCGTCGTGCTCCGCGTCACCAGCAGCGCGAGGACGAAGTTGAACAATACGCCCAGCGCCACGGTCGAACCGATCGCGCGCAGCACGGGTATCGACGACAGCGCCAGCAGCGAGAACACCAACAGCGTCGTCAGGCTGCACACGATGAGCGCATGCAGCGTGCGCAGCTGCTCATCGCGCTCGTCGCCGGCGTGATCGAAGAACAATGCGTAGTCGAGGCCAAGCCCGGCGGCCAGGATCAGCGCGACCAGATGGAACAGATTGAGCTCGATCCCCAGGCCGCGCAGCACGGCGAGAATCAGCAAGGTGGTGAGCACCATCGGCGCCAGCACGCGCAGCACGCGGCGCGGCTGCTTCAGCGCGATCCAGACGGTGATCACCAGCAGCACCGATGCCAATGCCAACGCCCACAGCACGCGTTGGCGATAGGCGGCGACGAGCGATTCGGACGCCTGCTTGAGATCCAACAGTTGCGCGCCATGTGCCTTGGCGACACGTGCGACGGCGGCGGGATCGCGCAGTCCACTCAGCGAAACCAGCGCGGTGGCGTGATCGCTACGCTCCAGCAGCAGGCCGCCGACCGTGGCGGCGAGCGGCGTGTCGTCGAGGTCTTGTGGGGATAGCGGTGAAGCGGCGCGTGCCGCTTCGATGTCTTCGAGGAATTCCGTGAACGCGTCCGCATCGAAAGCGCTGCCGGCCACTGCGCCGGTGAAGGCGCGCTGCAAGACTTTGCGCTCCGGCAACCGTGCCTGCCGCGCGCGCTGCACGGCACGGCTGGGCAGATAGCGCGCGGCGGAGTCGTAGGCGGCGATGACGCGACGGGTGCACAAGGCCTCCAGCGCGGGCTGCATCTTTTCCAGCGCCTGCAGTGCGTGCTCCGCATCCGGCGCTTCCACGGCAACGATGTAGCGCACGTCGGGTGCGCCCATCTCGCCGCGCAGGTGCGCATCGCGCGCGAGCAGCGCGGACGGCACCGGCGTGAGCTTGGACAGATCGTTCTGCCAGAACGCACCGGGCGCCCACCACGCTATCGCGAAGGCCATGCCGCACAAGGCGACATAGGCCACGGCGTTGAGGCGCGGCCACTTCACCACATGCGCCCACAGCTGCGCCAGGCGCGGCGACGCGGCGGGATCGCGCGGCGAAGGATCGATCAGCGCGGGCAGCAGGAAGCGCGTGGTGAGTGCGGCCACGCCCAGGCCGGCGACGGTGAACACCGCCAGCTGCTCGAGTCCGTCCACGCCCGACACGAGGAAGGTGAAATACGCGATGCAGGTCGAAGCCACACCCGTGCCCAGCGTCGGCCACAACGCGCGCGCATTCGCCCACGGCGATACGCCTGCGCGCTGGTGCGAGAACAGATGGATCGGATAGTCCTGCGCGACGCCGATGAGGGTGAAGCCGAACGCGACGGTGATGCCATGCACGCCATCGAAGAACAACGTCACCGCCGCCAGCCCCGCGAGTCCACCGCTCGCCAGCGGCAGACCGCCGAGCAGCGGCGCCTTCCAGCGGCGGTACGCAAGCCACAGCAGCAGCACGAAGATCACGCTGTCGATGGTGCCGATCCAGCCGGCTTCGCGCGCGGTGCGACCGCCGATTTCGACCGAGAACGCACCGGGTCCGCTGACCGTGAGTCGCGTGCCGCTGTCGCCACTGGCTTGGGCGAACGCGTCGCGGATCGCCGCCATCGCTGCCTCCTGGCCCTTGGGATCGAAGCCGGCGGCGCGGGTTTCGATCGCCATCAATGCTTCGCGGCCGGCATGATCGAACCACACGCCGTGCAGGTGGCGCGGTGCGTTGGCGGGCTGCCAGGATTCGGCGAGTTTCAGCGTTTCCAGCGTCGGATCGCGCGGCAGCAGCGGCTCGATCAGGCCCGACGCGGGCGAACCCAGATCCTGCATGCGCTGCGCAAGTTCGCCGCTGAAGTAGGCGCGATCGAAGGTCTGCGTATCGAGCGTGTCGGAAAGCAGATAGCGATACGGACGCAGGCGTTCCGGGATCGCCTCCAGGCCGTTCTCGCCGCCGTTGGCCACCAGCTTGAACAACGGCTGCGCGACAAGCGTCGCGCGCATCGCCGCGGACTGCTGCGCCAGCGTCGGCGCATCGGCGTTGGAAATCGCAACGAGGAGCAGGCGCGAACCCG
The DNA here is from genome assembly GCF_054782215.1 of Lysobacter terrae. Taxonomy (NCBI): domain Bacteria; kingdom Pseudomonadati; phylum Pseudomonadota; class Gammaproteobacteria; order Lysobacterales; family Lysobacteraceae; genus Lysobacter; species Lysobacter terrae. The sequence goes on along the minus strand of NZ_BAAGSX010000008.1, from coordinate 440,702 downwards.
GGCCTTCGCCGAGTTCGTCGATGAGGAGCTTCTGCGCAGGCGTTTGCGCGGATGGCATGAACTTGCGCAGGTCGCCGCTGAGTTCGAGCCGGCTGCCGACCAGCCAACCCGCGAGCGCGAGCAGGCCCAGCCAGAGCAGGGCCAGCGCTATTCGTTTGCGTTCAGGCTGAGGGGTTATTTCCCAGAGCACTAGCTCTTCTCCGCATCATGGCTGGCCGCGGACGCGGCTTTTACGATCATGCCCGCCTTTTGCTGAGGCGGGTCAGCCGCGGACGCGGCTTCTTGCATTCGTGCCCGCCTCTTGCCGAGGCGGGTCCCCGTCGTTCATTGCGTCTTCGCACCGCCGTAGCACAGCGTCGCCAGCGCCCCCGCGCCGGTCACGCCCGCGGCCGCCTGCGCGGCGCCGGCGAGCAGCGTGCGTTGCGCATCGGCACCGACGGGCTGCGTTTCGATGCAGCGCAGTTCGGAGCCGCGCCCGTACAAGGTGATCGTCTCCAGCTTCTGCTGCATCACCGCGTCCTTGGGCGTCAGCGTCATCGTCCAGCGCTGACGCGTGCCCTGGGTGTCCAGGCGGTAGTGCTGTTCCAGGCGCGCGCGGTCGCCCCCGAGGAGAGCGCCGAAGCTCGATTGCAGGCCGGCCATTTCCGGTACGCGGGCCAGCGAGAAGCGGCGCGGCGTCTTGCCCGCACGCGCAATCTCGACCTCGCCGGCGCGGATCGTGGTGGTTTCCGCGTAAGGGGTCGTGACCTGGCGCACCAGCGTGTCGGCGTCGGGGCGGCGGTATTCACCCTGCAGGCGCAGCGGCTTCTTCAGCAGGCGCGAACCGCGCAGCTCGACGAACGCCGTGCGCGCCGGCACCGGCTGCACCAGCCGCGCCAGGATCCAGTCGCTGTCGACGTGCGCCGGCTCAGCCGCGGCGGCGTGCGGGATCGTGGCCGTCGACAGCAGCGCGAACAGCGTCGCGGCCAGACTCAGGGCTTTCATCGCGGGCGGCTGTCGCGTCATCGGTTTGCCAGAAATCGTAGAAGTTGAACCAGTTGTAGGGCGCACGCCGCGCATGATGCTGCAGCCGCACCGCGTATGTCTGCACGAGCGCGCCCAGCGCCTGCGCGCGTTCATGCCGTGGCAGGGACAGGCCGTCGCTGACCGGCTCGAACACCAGCTCGTAGCGGTTGCCGCCACGGTACAGGCCGAACGCCAGGCAAACGGGGACCTGCAACACGGCGGCGATCTGCCAGGGGGCGAGCGGAAACCGTGCGTCCTCGCCCAGGAACGCCACGCGCGTCGCCACATCGCCCGGCAGCACACGATCGGCGAGCAGCGCGACCAGCGCGCCTTCCTCCAGCGCTTCGCGGATCGCAAGCACGATCGAGGTGCCGGGTTGGCCGGCGTCGATAATGTCCGCGGCCAGGCGCGGGTTGAGCGCATCCAGCAGCTGCTGCATCGCCGGGTTGTGCGCTTTGTCCAGCAGCACCCGCACGCGCACGTCCGGACGGCGCGTAGCCAGCACGCGCAACGCGTCGAAGCTGCCCAGGTGCGAACCCACCACCACCAGGCCTCGGCCGAGATCCAGCTGCGCCTCCAACGCCGGCAGGCCCTGGACGTCGAACTCGAAGCGTTCGAGCTGGCCGCTGAGCAGGAACACGCGATCGAGAATGGTCGAGGCGAAGGTGTGGATGTGCCGCGCCACGTGCAGCAGGTTCGGCCGCGTCGGCAGCACGCGCCGCAGATAGGCGAGCGAGGCGCGCCGTTCCGGTCCGCGCAGCAGCAGGAAGTAACAGGTGATCGGCCACAGCAGACTGCGCGCGACGGCACGACCGCCGCACCGCGCGATCAGGCGGATCAGCCAGATCGCGAAATAGCCACCGCCTTCGGGACGGCGCTTCCAGTTCGCGGCCCGCGGATCAGAAATGGACGCAGGGTTTTCGGCCGGTGCGCTTCGCGTGGACGTGTTCATGCCTCCGCCACCACTTCGCCGCTGGCGATGGTCGCGTCCCCGCGCAGCACGCGGAAGCGCCAGCGCGGCGCCGCGCCTTCGACTTCGATGCGGGCGTGTTCGCCCGGCAGCAGCGGCTGCTGGAACTTCACTTGCGGCAGGCGCAGGGGGCGCAGCGGTCCGTGTGCGGCTTCGATCGCGGCGAGCACGTGCTCCAGCACGACGACGCCGGGCACCAGCGGACGACCGGGGAAATGGCCGGGCAGGCTCGGATGATCGGGCGGAATGACGAAGTCCATGGACGGATTATGCGATGCCGCGGCGCTCTGCTTTTGCCATTTCGGCTAGCGGAACAGCCCGGTCCAGAACTGCGGGCCCAGCCGGCCCATGCGGTGCAGGAAGTCGAAGAAGTGCCGGTACGGCCGATCCTTGAAACGGAATCCACGGAACACGTACTCGCCCACAAAGAACGCCCCGACCACGCCATAGTTGACCAGGTTGGCCAGCAGCGAACCTTCATTGCGCGGAATGCCCCAGGGCGGTGCCTGACCCAGCAGCGCGAGTACGCCGCCGGGCACTTCGGCGAAGGCGAGCGCACCGTTGACCACCGCCAACATGCCCAGCAGCAACGCCCAGGCAGCGGTCAAACGGCGCGTGTAGCGCAGCAGTTCGTCAGGCAACTGCTCCGCGGGCTGGTCGTGCAGCGCCGCCACGATCCGGGTAATCAGCGGTTGCCGCGATCCACGCAACGTGCGCCCGAACAGCCACGACAGCAGGGCGAGGAACAACACGGGTGGTGCCAGCAGCAGCATCTGTGGAATCGCGGTGCCCGACGCCGAATACAGGCCCACGGCGAGCGCGGCGGCGACCGCCCATGCCCACGGCCGCAGGTACAACATCGGGCCAGCCAGGAACACCAGCGCGAGATCGCCCAGCGCCAGCGCCGCGGCGGCACCGCTGCCCGTGCGCGTGGCCGTGTACGCCAGCAGCGGATACGCCAGCGCGAAGACCGTGCGCGCTACGACGGCGCTGCTCATGCGGCCCGACTCATGCAGCCCGATTCCACCATGCATCGCCGACGACCCGACGCCGGTCAGGCGGCCTTGTTCTGTTCGATATGCGCCGACAGCGCGCGCAGCGAGGCGAAGATGCGGCGGTTCTCCTCACTGTCCGAGCGCAGCTGGAAGCCGTACTTCTTCGACACCGCCAGCGCCAGTTCCAGCGCGTCGATCGAATCCAGGCCCAGGCCTTCGCCGAACAGGCGCGCCTCCGGATCGATCCCGGCCGGGTCGATGCCCTCCAGGTTCAGGCTGCCCACCAGGAGCTGGGCCAGTTCGGTTTCGGCGGCGGTCTGGGCGGCGATCGATTCAGACATCTGAAAATTCCGGGTAATGCGAAGTACGGGGGCGCAACGATCCGGCATCGCGCCGCCTCGCGCAAGCATTCCGGCGGCCGTCCCCGACTATCATGGCGGAATGATCGATCCGCACCTGCCCGGGCCCGGCGCCGACGCGCCCGGCGAGACCGCCTCCATCGAAACCGACGTACTGGTGATTGGCGGTGGCCCGGCCGGCACCACCACCGCGACTTTCCTGGCCCGCAAGGGCTGGCGGGTGCTGCTGCTGGAGAAGGATCGCCACCCGCGCTTCCACATCGGCGAATCGCTGCTGCCCATGAACCTGCCGATCCTGCAGCGTCTGGGCGTGCTCGATCGGGTCCATGCCCTGGGGACTTTCAAGGCCGGCGCGGATTTCCCGATCTCCGGCCACCCGGAAGGCGCGGACTACAACACCTTCCGCTTCGAACGCGCACTCAATCCGGTGTTCGGGCACGCCTACCAGGTGCACCGCGCGGAGTTCGACCAGATGCTGTTCGCCCACGCGCGCGACAGCGGCGTGGACGCGCGCGAAGGCGTGAAGGTCGAACGCATCGAGTTCAGCGCCGATGGCCGCCCGGTACGCGTGCACGCGCGCGACGAGGCCAGTGGCGCGCTGACGGTGACGCCGCGCTACGTGGTCGACGCCAGCGGGCGCGACACCTTCTTCGGCAACCATTTCAAGCTCAAGCGCAAGAACGAACGGCATCAGTCCGCGGCGATCTTCAGCCACTTCGACGGCGTGCAGCGCCGCCCCGCGGGCGACGAGGGCAACATCACCGTGCAGCGCTTCGCACACGGCTGGATGTGGCTGATCCCGCTGCCGCGCGGGGTCATGAGCATCGGCGCGGTGTGCTTCCCTTCCTACCTGAAGCAGCGCCGCGGCGAGAGCGAAAAGTTCCTGATGGACACGCTGCTCGCCGAGCCGCAGGTCGCCGCTCGCATGCAGGGCGCCACGCGCGTGGCGCCGGTGCACGTGACCGGCAACTACGCCTACAACTGCACGCGCATGGCCGGTCCGGGCTGGACCATGGCCGGCGATTCTTACGCGTTCGTCGATCCGATCTTTTCGTCCGGCGTGTTCCTGGCGATGGACAGCGCCGAGCAGGCGGCCAACGTCGTCGACGGCGCACTGCGCGAACCGGCGCGCGAATCGGCGCTGCAGGCCGCGATGGCCAGGCGCATGGACCGCGGCCTGCGCTGGTTCCAGTGGTTCATCTATCGCTTCAACACGCCGGTGATGAAGCACCTGTTCGCCAACCCGCGCAACAACTGGCAGGTGGAGCAGGCAGTGATTTCGATGCTCGCCGGCGACGTCTTCGACAACCCGGCGGTGATCCGCCGCCTGCGCCTTTTCCGCGTGATCTACGCACTGACCGCGCTGCAGCAGGCGCCGGCCGCGCTGCGCGGCTGGTTGCGCCGCCGCCGGGCTGCGCGTGAACAGTTCAGCGGCGACACGCTGCAGCAGGACAATCCATGAGCGCGGTGGAATCGCTGCTGCTGCCGGCACTGCACGTCGACTACAGCGACGCACCCGCCGAACGCTTGCTCGCCGCGGACGACACGCTGGCGGTGTTCGGCTTCGGTGCGCAGGCGCCGGTGCTCGACGATCCGCGTTATCTGCGCATCGCCCTGGAGCCGCATGGCGCACCGATGTTCGAACATTGGCGCGTGCCCGGCCCGGTGCGCCGCGGCCGCGAAGGCGGCGTGGCCTGGGCCGAAACGGACCCCCTCAAAGCCGGCGCGCTGCTGTTCGGCGCAATCGAGCTGGACGAGGACGAAGGCGGCATCGAGACCACGGCGATGGCGGCCTACGCCAGGCTGGCCGAGTTCACGCAGTCGCGCGGCTATCCGCATCTGCTGCGCGTGTGGAACTACCTCGACGGCATCACCCACGGCGACGGCGATGCCGAGCGCTATCGCCTGTTCTGCGTCGGCCGCGCGCGCGGCTTGGGCGAATTCGATCCGCACGCGTTGCCGGCGGCGACGGCGATTGGCCATACCAGCGGTGCCCGGCGCCTGCAGGTGTATTGGCTGGCTTCGCGCGTGCCCGGCACGCCGCTGGAAAACCCGCGTCAGGTCAGCGCCTACCGCTATCCGCGCCGCTACGGCCCGCAGCCGCCGAGCTTCGCCCGCGCGATGCTACCGCCCGGCACGGCCATGCCGCTGCTGCTCTCGGGCACCGCGGCGATCGTGGGACACGAATCGCAGCACATCGACGACGTGCGCGCCCAGGTGGACGAAACCCAGGCCAACCTCGATACGCTCATCACCGCCGCACGCGCACGCCGTCCGGATCTGCCCGCGCGCATGGGCGCGAGTACGCGGCTGAAGGTGTACGTGCGCGACCGCCACGAACTCGATACGGTCGCCACGCAACTGCACGCGCGGCTGGATCCGCAGGTGCGCTTCATCGTCCTGCATGCCGCGGTCTGCCGGCGCGAGCTGCACGTGGAAATCGACGGCGTGCACGGCGCGACCTAGTTGCGACTGGGTCGTTGGTTGGCTTGATGCGGCGCCCCATCGCCGCCATCGTGTGAGCGTCGGCCGCGCCGCGGCCCGCAAGGAGACGTCGCGATGGGATTGATCAGCCTGCTGTGGGGCATTGTCGCCCTGTTCTGGATGGTGCTGGCGCTGATTCCGGTGATCGGCCTGACCAATTGGCTGCTGATCCCCTTCGCCGCGGCGGGCGCGGCGATCGCCGCGATCGGCATTCTCTTCACCCGCAGCGAAAAGCGCGGCCGCGCCAAGGCGGGGCTGATCCTCAATGGCATCGTGATCGTGGTGGCGGCGATCCGGTTGGGCTTGGGTGGCGGGTTGATCTAGCCATCGCGTCGCTTTAGCGACATGGCCGTCGCTTCGGCGATACGGCCCCTCACCCTGCGTTGCTGACGCAACGCTGTCCCTCTCCCCGCAAGCGGGGCGAGGGGGCTGCCTTTCCCTTCTCCCCGCAGAGCGGGGAGAAGGTGCCCGCAGGGCGGATGAGGGGCGGCCGGCGAAGCCGGCCTGCACTCCCTTTGACCCCGATCATGGCGGCCCTCACCAGGCCCCGGCACGCTGGCGTCCGCAGATGCGCAACCGGCATATGCAGATGAAGCATGACCGTTTCCGTCCCATCCCGCGCCTCGCCACTGTTTCCTTCCCATTCCGGTGGCTCCTATGTCCGCACAGACCGTCCGCTTCCCGCGTCGCACCGCCGTCTCCCTGGCGCTCGCGCTCGCCGTTCTGCCCGCCCATGCCGGTGAGGTGACGGTCGAGGAGCTCGCCAAGCGCCTGCAGGCGCTCGAGCAGCGCCTCGGCGTCGGCTCCGAACCCGGTGCCGACAGCGCCGGCCTGGCCGACCTCGACCAGCGCCTGCGCGTGATCGAGCGCAAGCTGGAGCTGCAAGCCGAAGAGTCCGCCGCCAAGGCCGCAAAGGACTCCGTCGTGAGCCTCAGCCCCAAGGGCCTGTCGTTCAAATCACCGGCGAGCGACGGGCTCGAACTCAAGTTCAAGGCCTTGGTGCAGGGCGACGGCCGCTTCTTCCTCGGCGACGACGCGCAGCCGCAGAACGACACCTTCCTGCTGCGCCGGGTCGAACCGACGATCGAAGGCACCTGGGGCCAGTTGCTGGCCTTCCGCATCCAGGCGCAGCTCGCCGGCGACACCGCCACACTCAACGACGCCTACCTCGATCTGCGCTTCGATCCGCGCGCGACCTTGCGCGCGGGCAAGTTCAAACAACCCTTCGGCCTGGAGCAACTGCAGTCGTCCGGCAGCCTGGCGCTGATCGAGCGCGGCCTGCCGAGCGAACTCACGCCCGGCCGCGATCTCGGCGCGCAGCTGCAAGGCGAATTCGCCAATGGCACGCTCAATTACGCGGTCGGCGCATTCAACGGCGTGGTCGACGGACGCGACGCTGCAAGCACCAATCCGGACGACGAGTTCGAAGCCGCTGCGCGCGTGTTCTGGGAGCCGTTCAAGAACTCCGCGAACGCATGGTCCGGCTTGGGCGTGGGCATCGCCACGACCGTCGGCGATGTCTTCGGCCAGGGCAACAACGTTCTGCCGCGCTACCGCACGCCGGGCCAGGCGCAGTTCTTCGCCTATCGCAACGAAGTCGCGGCGGATGGTCTGCACCGCCGCTGGTCGCCGCAGGCCTACTACTACAACGGGCCGCTGGGACTGCTGGGCGAATACGTCACCTCCGAACAGGAACTGCGTTTGGTCAGCGGCGCGAACGCCGGCCGCGTCGAACATCTGGAGAACACCGCCTGGCAGGCCGTCGGCAGCTGGGTGCTGACCGGCGAAGACGCGTCGTATCGCGGCGTCGCGCGGCCTACACATCCTTTTACGGTGGGTGCGCCAGGCTGGGGCGCCGTGGAGCTGGTGGCGCGCTATGGCGAACTGGACATCGATGACGACGCGTTCCCACTGTTCGCCAATGTCGCGACGTCGGCGAGCCGTGTCGATGCCTGGAGCATCGGCCTCAACTGGTACCTCACGCAGAACCTGAAGCTGGTCGCCAACTACACCCAGGCCAGCTTCGATGGCGGTGCAGCTGGCGGTGCCGATCGCGAAGACGAAAAGACCCTCTTCACCCGCGCGCAAATTTCCTTCTGACCCGGACGAACCTCGATGACCTTACCCTCATTGCGCTTCACCCTGAGCACCACTCTGCGTAGCACGCTGCTGGCGCTGGCACTGTGCGGCGGTGCCGTGCAGGCCAAGGACGTCGAGTTGCTCAATGTCTCCTACGACCCGACGCGCGAGTTCTACGCCGACGTCGATCAGGCCTTCGCCGCGCAGTGGAAGCAGCAGACCGGCGAAACCCTCAGCGTGCGCGCCTCGCATGGCGGTTCCGGCAAGCAGGCGCGCGCGGTGATCGATGGCCTGGAAGCCGACGTGGTCACGCTTGCGCTCGCCGCCGACATCGATGCCATCGCGACCAACGGCAAGCTGCTGCCGGCGAACTGGCAATCGCGCCTGCCGCACAACAGTGCGCCGTATACCTCGACGATCGTGTTCCTGGTGCGCAAGGGAAACCCCAAGGGCATCAAGGACTGGAGCGACCTGGTGCGGCCCGGCGTGGCGGTGATCACGCCGAACCCGAAGACCTCCGGCGGCGCGCGCTGGAACTACCTGGCGGCCTGGGCCTGGGCATCGAAGGAATACCGCGACGGCGACAAAGTCGTCGACTACCTCACCCGCTTGTTCAAGAACGTGCCCGTACTCGACACCGGCGCGCGCGGCGCGACCACGACCTTCGTCGAGCGCGGCATCGGCGATGTGCTGATCGCCTGGGAGAACGAAGCGCTGCTGACCTTGAACCAGAGCGACACGCGCGGGAAGTTCGAAGTCGTGGTGCCGTCGCTGAGCATCCGCGCCGAACCGCCGGTGGCCTGGGTGGACAAGAACGTGGCCAAGCACGGCACGCGCAAGCAGGCCGAGGCCTATCTGCGCTTCCTGTACACAGCCGAAGGCCAGCGCCTGGCGGCGAAGCATTTCTATCGCCCCGCCGAGCCCGACAAGGTGCCGGCGGAGGATCTCGCCCGCTTCCCGAAAGTGACGCAGGTGACCATCGACACGGCGTTCGGCGGCTGGAAGAAGGCGCAGGCCGAACACTTTGCCGACGGTGGCTTCTTCGACAAGATCTATCAGCCGCGATGACGGGACGCGTTCCAGCACCGCGTCCCCTCACCCAGCGTCGCTCACGCGACGCTGTCCCTCTCCCCGCACGCGGGGCGAGGGAGGTTGACGTCCGGATGCTTTCATGACGACTGCTGTCCTGCCCTCGCTGATTCCCTTCCGCAGCCGCCGCCCGTTGCCCGGCTTCGGCCTCAGCCTCGGCCTCGGCATGGCATGGCTGGGCGTCGTCGTGCTGCTGCCCTTGCTCGCGCTCGCCGTGCGCGCCGCCGGGTTGGGCGGCGCGGGCTGGTTGCGCGCCATCCACGATCCGCGCGTGCAGGCCGCGCTGAAGTTGAGCTTCGGTGCCTCCCTCGTCGCCGCCTTGCTCGCGCTGGTCGCCGGCGCCGTGGTGGCCTGGGTGCTGGTGCGTTATCGCTTTCCGGGCCGGCGCTTGCTCGACGCGCTGGTCGACCTGCCGTTCGCGTTGCCCACTGCCGTGGCGGGCATCGCCCTCACGGCGATCTATTCGGGCAACGGCTGGGTCGGACGATTCAGCGAAGCGGCGGGATTCAAGATCGCTTACACGCCGCTGGGCATCGTCATCGCACTGGTCTTCATCGGCCTGCCCTTCGCCGTCCGCACGGTGCAGCCGGTGCTGGAAGCGCTGGGCCACGAACAGGAAGAAGCCGCCGCCTCGCTGGGTGCGTCGCGATTCACCACGTTGCGGCGGGTGATCCTGCCCGAGCTGCTGCCCGCCCTGCTGACCGGCTTTTCGCTCGCCTTCGCCCGCGCCCTGGGCGAATACGGCTCGGTGATCTTCATCGCCGGCAACAAGCCCTACGCGACCGAGATCGCGCCGCTGCTGATCACCATCCGGCTGGAGGAATACGACTACAACGGCGCGATCGCGATCGCCGCGCTGCTGCTCGCGGCTTCGTTCGTCTGCCTGCTGGCGATCAATGCGATTCCCTCGCTGTTCGCGCACGGGCGCAAGGAGCGCGGCCATGCGTGACATCCACGAGCCGCTGTGGTTGCGCATCGGCCTGATCGTGCTGGCAGTGCTGATCATGCTCGGCCTGGTCGTGCTGCCGTTGCTGATGGTGTTGGGCGCCGCGTTCGGCGACGGCTTCAAGGCCTGGTGGGACGCCTTGAACGAGTCCGACGCGCGTTCCGCGCTCAAGCTCACCTTGCTCACCGCGGCGATCGTCATCCCGATCAACGCCGTGTTCGGCACGATGATGGCGTGGGCGTTGACCCGCTTCGAATTCCCGTTGAAGAAGCTGCTGCTCGCGCTGATCGACCTGCCCTTCGCGGTGTCGCCGGTGGTCGCGGGCCTGTGCCTGGTGCTGTTGTTCAGTACGACGCACGGCTGGTTCGCCGACGTGCTGGAGCGTTGGGACATCAAGATCCTGTTCGCGCGGCCAGGCATCGTGCTGGCGACGTTGTTCATCACCTTCCCCTTCGTGGTGCGCGAGCTGATCCCGCTGATGCAGCAGCAAGGCAGCGACGAAGAACTCGCCGCGCGCTCGCTCGGCGCCGGAGCCTGGACCATGTTCCGTCGCGTCACCCTGCCCAACATCAAGTGGGGCCTGCTGTACGGCGTGCTGCTGTGCGCGGCGCGTTCGATGGGCGAGTTCGGCGCCGTGTCGGTGGTGTCGGGTCACATCCGCGGCCTCACCAACACGCTGCCGCTGCACATCGAGATTCTCTACAACGAGTTCGACAGCACCGCGGCGTTCGCAGCGGCGTCGCTGTTGAGCGGGTTGGCACTGGTGACGCTGATCATCAAGTTCTGGCTGGAAGCGCGGCATGGCGCGGATATCGCCAAAGCACATCGGAGACATTGAATGAACGTCGTCAGGGTCGACTTCGACAAAGCCAGGGCGCCGCGATCGGACGGTCACCCACCCGGGGCGCCGGTACTGGTACAACATGGCTCCAACTCTCCGGCAACGCGGCGCGGAATGGACCTGCACATCCGCCAGCTCAGCAAGCGCTACCCCGATATCGCTGCGCTCGACGCGGTCGAACTCGATATCGCCTCGGGCGAACTGGTCGCGTTGCTGGGCCCGTCCGGCTCGGGCAAGACCACGCTGCTGCGCGTCATCGCCGGGCTGCTGCATGCCGACAGCGGCCAGGTGCTGTTCGGCGAGACCGATGCCACGCGCATGAGCCTGCGCGAACGCAACGTCGGTTTCGTCTTCCAGCACTACGCCTTGTTCAAGCACATGACGGTGGCGGAGAACATCGCCTTCGGCCTGCGCAGCCGTCCACGTTCGCGGCGCCCGGACAAGGCGACGATCAAGCGCCGCGTCGAGGAACTGCTGTCGCTGATCCAGCTGGCCGAGCTGGGCGAGCGCTATCCCGAACAACTGTCCGGCGGGCAGCGCCAGCGCGTGGCCCTGGCGCGCGCGCTCGCCATCGATCCGACCGTGCTGCTGCTCGACGAACCCTTCGGCGCGCTCGACGCCAAGGTCCGCATCGAGTTGCGCCGCTGGCTGCGCCGCCTGCACGAGCAGACCGGACAAACCACCTTGTTCGTCACCCACGACCAGGAAGAAGCCCTGGAACTCGCCGACCGCGTGGTGGTGCTGCGCGAAGGCCGCATCGAACAAGTGGGCACACCGCACGAGATCTACAGCGCACCGGCGTCCGAATACGTCTTCGATTTCATCGGCCGGGCCAATGCGTTGGAGGGCCGCGTCGAGGCCGGGCGCTTCGTGGTGCCCGAGCAGACGCCGGCCTTCGCCACCGATGCAAGCGAGGGCGCCGCGCGTCTGTACGTGCGGCCGCACGACCTGGCCCTGGTGCGGGCCGGGGAGGGCTGGAGCGCGCGCGTGTTCGCGGCACACCGGCTCGCCGACCGCATTACCCTGGAACTGGAGATCGCAGGCCAGCCACGGCCGCTGGAATTCGACTTCGCCGCCACGCCTGACGTGGAAACGCCGGCCGTGGGCAGCGTGATTGCGGTGCAGCCGTTGCGGTATCGGGTGTATTCGCGCAAAGCGTAGAATCGCCCCCCATGAGCTACCCGCACACCCGCCTGCGGCGCATGCGCCGCGATGATTTCTCGCGCCGCCTGATGCGCGAGAACGTCCTCACCACGAACGACCTGATCTACCCGGTGTTCGTCCACGAGCTTCAGGGCCGCGCCGCCGTGCCCTCGATGCCGGGCGTCGAGCGGGTCTCGATCGAAGAGCTACTCAAGGTCGCCGAACAAGCCAGCGAACTGCGCGTGCCGGCACTGGCCCTGTTCCCCGTCACCGCGCCGGAGGCCAAGTCGCTCACTGCCGAAGCCGCCTGGGCCGACGACGGCCTGGTGCAGCGCGCGGTGCGCGCGCTCAAGCAGCGCTTCCCGGAACTGGGCGTGATCACCGACGTGGCGCTCGACCCCTACACCACGCATGGCCAGGACGGCCTGATCGACGAGAGCGGCTACGTGCTCAACGACGAAACCGTCGAGGCGCTGGTGCAGCAGGCCCTGTCGCACGCGCGCGCCGGTGCCGACGTGGTCGCGCCGAGCGACATGATGGACGGCCGCATCGGCGCCATCCGCGACGAGCTCGAAAGCGACGGCCGCATCCACACCCGCATCCTCGCCTACAGCGCCAAGTATGCGAGCGCGTTCTACGGTCCCTTCCGCGATGCGGTCGGTTCCGCCGCGGCGCTGGGCAAAGGCAACAAATACACCTACCAGATGGACCCGGCCAATTCGGACGAGGCGCTGCAGGAAGTCGCGCAGGATCTCGCCGAAGGCGCGGACATGGTGATGGTGAAACCGGGCCTGCCGTACCTGGACATCGTGCGCCGGGTAAAGGACGAGTTCGGCGTGCCGACCTTCGTGTATCAGGTCAGCGGCGAGTACGCGATGCTCAAGGCCGCCGCGCTCAACGGCTGGCTCGACGAACGCGCCTGCGCGCTGGAAGCGCTGACCTCGATCAAGCGAGCGGGCGCAGACGGCGTGCTGACCTACTTCGCGCTGGATGCGGCGCGGTGGTTGCGGGAAGGCTGAGGGTTTCTAGAGGCAGCCCGCCTTTCCTGTGGCCGCCGGCGCTTTCATCCGGTAAATGTCGAGCTTGCCCGCACTGGGCGCTCTCGCCTTGCCGGTGACCAGCAGCTCGCCGGGTTTGTTCCAATCCACGGCCGGACCCAGCGTCCAGGCGTCGTCGGTATTGAACGAGAGCTTCAGCGGCACCGCATCGCCATAACGCTTCCCATCGCATTGCGCGACGAACAACTGCATGGGCTTCTCGTCGACGTTGGCCGAGCGCGTGAACACGATCGCCTTGCCGCCATCGAGCCAGGCCGCATCGAACTCGTCATTGCGGGTGTTGACGCCCGGCACCGGCTTGCGCCCGGTGAAGTGGCTGCCATCCCATTGCGCGACGAACAAATCGTGCCGGCCGGCGCCGTCGAAACCGTCGCTGGCGAACAGCAGAGCCTTGCCGTCCGCGCTCGGCGTGGGCGCCCATTCGTTGCCGCGGCTGTTGACGCCGGGTCCGAGGTTTTCCGCCGTGCCGAAACCATTCGCGCGCACCGCGACACGGTAGAGATCGTCGCCTCCCTGCCCGCCTTCGCGATTGGAGAAGAAGTACAGCCAGCGGCCATCGGCGCTGAACGCCGGATCGAAATCGTTCGCCTTCGAGTTGATCGGCAACGGCTGCGCGTCCTGCCACCGACCCTGTTTCAGCGTGGCCTGCCACAGATCCCAGCCGCCCGGGCCGCCGGCGCGATCGGTGCTGCCCCAGACGATGTGCTGGCCGTCGGGGCTGATCGCGCCACGCACTTCCGAGGCGGGTGTGGAGACCACGTGCATGCCTTCGATGCCGAACTCGGCCAGCCACGCATGCGCGGCTCCCGATGCCAACAGGACGGTCAGGGTCAGCGGAGCGAGGCGGCGCATCGCGGTTCCTTGGATGAACGATGCGCCAATGTGCCGCAGTTGCTGACCCGCGGCTATCGCAAAAGCTGTCGCGGGCGCACAGTTCGCGAACGTGGGCGTAGACTCGATCGTGGACGGCCGACCCGTCGCGGGCTTCGCGTTCGTCCAGTACACGCTCCGCCACAATCCCTGTACCGCGCGAGGCCTCCATGTCCGTTCAGCGCTACGCCGTCATCGGCCATCCCGTCGCCCATTCGCTCTCGCCGCGAATCCACGCCGCCTTCGCGCGGCAGACGGGCATCGCGCTGGAGTACACCGCGATCGACGCGGCCCCGGACGAGTTCGATGCGGCGCTGGCCGAATTCGCGGCCGAAGGCGGCGTCGGCGCCAACATCACCTTGCCGCACAAGCCGCGCGCGGCACAGATCTGCAATTACCTGACCGATGCCGCCAAGCGCGCGGGCGCGGTCAACACGCTGATCCGCGCCGCGACCGGCTGGCATGGCGACAACACCGATGGCGTCGGCCTGATCCGCGACCTCACCGACCGGCATGGGCTCGACCTGCGCGCCCGCCGCACGCTGCTGATCGGCGCGGGCGGCGCCGCGCGCGGCGTAGCACCGGCCCTGCTCGACGCCGGCGTCGGCGACCTCTTCATCGTCAATCGCACGCCCGAACGCGCCGACGCGCTGGCCGATGCGCTGGCCCAGCCCGGTCGCGTGCATCCGCGCTACCTCGAGGATGTCGGCACGCTGGGCAACTTCGACCTCGTCATCAACGCGACGTCGGCCACACGCGAGGCGACGCTGCCCTCGCTGCCGGTGAATCTGGTCGCGCCGCGCGGTGCCGCGGTGGATCTGAGCTATGGCGAAGCCGCGGTGGCATTCCTCGCCTGGGGCCGTTCCGCACGCGCGCACGACTGCATCGACGGACTGGGCATGCTGGTGGAACAGGCCGCGGAAAGCTTCCAGCGCTGGCACAAGGTGCGCCCGGAAACCGACGCCGTTTATGCCGCACTGCGCGACCGCGGCGCGGTGCTGGTCACCGCAGACTGAAGCATCCGCACGTGGAATGCCGCGAACGCTGCGGCGCGTGTTGCATCGCGCCGTCGATCACCTCGCCCATTCCCGGCATGCCGCATGGCAAGCCGGCAGGGATTCCGTGCGTGCAGTTGGACGACGAGTATCGCTGCCGCTTGTTCGGCAAGCCGGAGCGACCGGCGTTTTGTGCGTCGCTGCGGCCGTTGCACACGATGTGCGGCGACTCGCGTGCGGAGGCGATCGCGACATTGGATGCGCTGGAAGTCGCGACGCGGCCGTAGCAAAAGCAGCTCGCTGCGCTCGCTCCCCTCACCCGCCCTGCGGGCACCCTCTCCCCGCAAGCGGGGAGAGGGATGAGCGCTACAGCAATCCGTCCCGCTTCACCGCGAGATACTTCTCCACCAGGGCGGCCGCAAGCTGATCGCACGACACGTCCAGCACCATCACGCCGTGACTGCGTAACGCGTCATGCGCGGCGCTGCGGCGCGCGAGATATTCGGCGGTGGCGCCGGCGCGGATGGCCGAAGGCAGGTCGTGCACGTCCTGCGCCAGCGTCGTGTCGAGCGCGGCTTCGCGCAAGCTGGCCACGCAGACCAGGTGGCGCTTGCGCAGCATCTGCACGGCGGCGAGCAGGTCGTCCATGTCCTCGTCGCGCAGGTTGGTGACCAACATCACCAGCGCGCGGCGGCGCTGGCGCAGCGAGAGCTCCGTCGCCGCTTGCAGGAAATCCGTCGCGATGGGCTTGGGCTGCAATGCATAGGTCGCTCGCAGCAGATTGTCGATCGCGCCGACGCCACGCTGCGGCGGCACCCAGGCCGTATCGCCGCCGCTCGCCAGCAGGCCGACGCCGTCGCCCTGGCGCAGGGCGAGATAGGACACGACCAGCGCGGCGTCCAACACGTGGTCGAAGTGCGCCAGTTCGCCGTCGCGCGCAAGCAGCCGCCGGCCCGTGTCGAGCAGCAGCACCAGTTGCTGGTTCTTCTCGTCCTGGTATTCGCGCGAGATCAAGCGCCGCGCGCGTGCCGTGGCCTTCCAGTCGATCTGGCGCAGGCTGTCGCCGACGCGGTATTCGCGCATCTGATGGAAGTCGGTGCCTTCGCCGCGGCGGCGCTTCACGTGCGCGCCGACCAGGCGCGAAGCCTGTTCGGCGCTGAACATGGCGAAGCGCGCCAGCGGCGCGAAGTTCGGGAACACGCGCACGCGTTGCGGTTCACCCGCCACGCGCGACTGCCACCACAGACGCCAGGGCGAATGCAGGCGCAGCTGCACGCCATCGAAGACGAAATCGCCGCGCGCATTCGCGCGCAATGCGTAGTCGATGCTCGCCGCCTCGCCTCGCTGCAGACGCAGGCGACGTGGCAACCCTTGCATCGCCCACGTGCCCGGGTGCAGGTCGAATACGTCGAGTCGCTGCGTAGTGGCCGCTTCCAGTTGCAGCGTCACCGGTCGCTCGACGCCGATCGGCCAGGTGTCGGGAACGCGACGGCGCACGCCGGGTGTCGCCGCCGCGATTACGCGCCAGGCGTCCAGTGCGGCGATCAGCAGCAAGGCGGCTCCGGCGAGCCACCACGCCGATGCCGATACCACGCCGATGCTCGCAGCTAGACCCAGTCCTGCCCACAGCGCCAGCAGCCACAGCATGGCCGGTGCCGGGCGGGGCAAGGTGCGCCGCGATGTCGCCGATGGCGTCATTGCCGCGGCGCTTCGACCTTGGACAGCAATGCGTGCAGCACGTCGTCCGGCTCCTGGCCTTCGATCTGCAGTTCCGGCGCCAGTGCGATGCGATGGCGCAGGGCCGGCTTGGCGATCTCGCGCACGTCGTCGGGGGTGACGAAGTCGCGGCCGGACAGCACCGCCTGCGCACGCGCCGCGCGCACCAGGGCGAGACTGCCGCGCGGACCGGCGCCGAGCGCGATGCCAGCCCAGTCGCGCGTGGCGGCCACGATCCGCACCGCGTAATCGATCACCGCGTCGTCCACGGTGACTAGCGCAGTGCCCAGCTGCATCGCGACGATTTCTTCGGGTCCGACCACGCGCTGCACCTGCGAGAGGTCGAAGTCGGAGGCCATGCGGCCCTGGCTGACCGCCACGACCATCTTCTTCTCGTCGGCGCGCGTCGGGTATCCGATCAGAATCTTCAGCAGGAAGCGGTCGAGCTGCGCCTCAGGCAGCGGATAGGTGCCTTCCTGTTCGACCGGATTCTGCGTGGCCAGGGTGAGGAACGGCGGCGGCAGTTCGAAGCTGTGGCCTTCGATGGTGACCTGCAGTTCCTGCATCGCTTCCAGCAAGGCGGACTGCGTCTTGGCCGGTGCGCGATTGATTTCGTCGGCCAACAGCAGATTGGTGAACACCGGGCCGCGGCGGATATTGAAGGTCTCGGTCTTCGGGTCGTACACCGCGTGGCCGCTGATGTCCGAGGGCATCAGGTCGGGGGTGAACTGCACGCGTGCGTAGCCGCAGTCGAGCGCCTTCGACAGCGCGCGCACCAGCAAGGTCTTGCCCAGGCCCGGCACGCCTTCGATCAGCGCGTGGCCGCCGGCGAGCAGCGCGATCAGTACCTGGTCGAGCGCATCGGCCTGGCCGATGAATGCCTTGCCCACTTGTTCGCGGATGGCGGCGGCGCGCTGCGACAGGGCCTCGCCGGTGATCGGCGCGGTGGCGCGCGGCGTGGCGACATGGTCCGGCGCCAACGGTGGGATGAGGGTGTCGCTCATAGTCGGTTTCTCAGTCGGATCAGGGTGGCGATGCGGGTGCGGAAGGCGGTCGGGTCGTTCTGGAACGGCGGCAGCAGCGCGTCGCGGGTCTCGCTGGGCGGAACGTCCTTGAAGCGTTCGGCCAGGAGCATGAGCTGCGGCTCGCCCTGCAGGGCGGCGGCCTGCGGGTCGCGGCGACGCAGCCGCGAGAGGAAGGCGTTGCGCGCGGCGTCGTAGAGCAGATGCGCATAGCCGTAGCGGTACGCCAGCTCGCCGCTGGCGGTGATGTGTTCGAGCAGGGAGCGTCGCTCCAGCGCGGCGCTACCGAACTGCGGTCCGAAGCGCTGCATGCGCCGCCACAGCCAGAACAGCAATGCCAGCAGCAAGGGCCCCCAGGCCATCCAGCTATGGCGGATCAAGGTCATCCACAGCGACGGCATCTGCGCGGCATACACCAGGTGCACCACGCCGACGCGATGGTTGGGCTGCAGCAACTGCCGCGCCAGCTGATAACTTGCCGGCGACTCCAACCCGTCGCTCTGGAGAAAGTCCAGATCGGCGAGCACGTCGACGCTGCCCTTGCCGCGCTGCACTCGCGCGAAGACGTAGCCGTTCTGCAGATCGCCCCAGCTGTTGGTCGGGTTCGCACCGATAAGGGTGAAGCGCCGGCCACCGCAGAACAGGTAGCCCGAATCATCGTCGCCGGTGGCGGCTGTCTGCGCGGCTGCGTCCGGTGTGGCGAAGCCGGTCATTTCCTCGCAGTCGCTGCTGTCATTCGCCATCGGCATCAGTTGCAACCGCGTGAGCAGCGGCACTGGTGTCTGCTTCGCCAGCAGGCCGATCGGCGGCGTGCGCACGATCAGGTGCCCGCCCTGGTCGACCCAACGCAGCAGGGCCTCGATCTCGTCGGCGCTGAGGGTGCGCGGGTCGTTGTAGAGCACCACCGTGTCGCGCGCGCCCAACGGCACCGCGGCCTCGCGTCCTTCCGGCAGCAACTGCAGGCGGCGGCGCGAGTGCACGCGGATGCCGTCGCGCTCCAGTGCGACCTGCAAGGCGAACAGCGGATTGCGCCGTGCCTCGCCGATGCGCGGCATGTCCACGACGCGGGGAACGCGTTCGTAGGTGTGCAGCCACCACGCCAGCAATCCGCCCACGACCAATACGCCGAGCAGCACCAGCAGCACGACGAAGGAGGTCTTCGACCCTGGCGCCCTCGCCTGCGAAACCGGCTGCGCGCTCATGCGGCCGCTCCCAGGCGCGTCGCAAAGAAGCGCTGCGCCACCTGCGACAACAACGCCTCGAACTCGCCGTCGTCCGGCAGGCCATGCGCGTAAGCGGCGATCTGCCACACCCGCACCACGCGGGCGAATACGTCACGATCCTCCGCCGTGGGCAGTTGCCGCGACGCGCGCAAGGTGTGCGCTTCGGTCGCACCCGGAACGAGCACGACGTGCGCCCGTTGCGTCATCGCTTCGACGCTGGCGCGGTAGAGCAATGCCAAGGCGTCGCGCTGGTGGCCCGACTGCCACAGGCGCCGCGTCGCGGTAGCGACGTCGTCGGGCAACGGCGCTTCTTCCGCCAGCGTTTCGCGCTTCACCTCGTCGTCTTCGCGCTGGCGCCGATGCGCGGGGTCGCGTATCCAGCGCAGCCAGCGCGGCGCGGTGATCAGCAGGGCGAGCACGATCGCGCCGGCGACGATCCACAAGCCGTACTCGCCGATGGACGCGAAAATGCCGGCGAAGCTCTGCAGCCAGCTGGGCGTATTGGGATTGGGCGGTTTGGGCTGTTGGGGATTCTTCGGCACCCACTGCATGACCGTACGCTTGGGACTGACGCGCGGGTCTTCGTAGGCGCGCTTGACCGCCTGCCGCCAGCCTTCGTCTTCGACCGCCCGCGCGCCGAAGACCTCGCGCAGGGTCGATTGCTCGGCGCGCGCGGGTGGTGTCGCGGGTTCGGCCGTTTGCACGGGCGTGTCGTCGACGAAGGGATCGCCGTCGTCCTGCGCGTGCGCCGGTTGCAGCGCGCCCAGCCACAACGCACACAGCACCAGCAAGGGTGCGGTGGCATGGCTGAGGCGGTTGCGCAGGCGGCGCAGCACCATTTCGATGTCCCAGGCTTCGATTTCGGTACGGCGATTGAGATACAGGCCGAAGCCGGCGCCGACATAGAACGGCTCCAGCGCGCTGGTCGCGATCCACAAAAGCAGGTTTTCCGCGAACTGCACCCAGGCCTGCTGCGACTCGAAGACGTTCCACAGACGCGCCGCGGTTTCCTGCACCACGTCGGTGGGCACGAACAGCATCACCGCGGAGATGCCGCCCAGCACCAGCGCCATCTCGAAGTGCGCGAACACCAGAAACATCATCGCCGCCACGCCGTAGATCGGTGAACCCAGCGCGCTGCGCCGCGCGCGCGCCTCGGCGCCCTCGCCGCCTTCGAGCAGATCGACCGGCAGGTAGATCGCACGCGCGGGACTGAGCCGGCGCCAGGTCAGATACGCAGGCAGCCAGCGGCGACCGAAGCGCCATTGCGCGCGCAGCGTTTCGCCCACGCTCGGCACATGACCGAAGACCGCACGCGACAACACGTACAGAGGGATGCGATCGAACAACGGTTTCAGCCACCACATCAGCAGACCGGCCAGCCAGATCTCGTCGATCGCCCAGCACAGGGCGTTGATCAGCAGCAGCGCGGGCAGCGACAGCAACAACCACGGCCGCCACACCGCCGCGGCGTGGCGCCGCACCAGCGCGGTGCCGAGTTCGACGGCTTCCCACGCGGTGCGCGGACGCAGGGCGACGGTGAGATCTTCGATTCTCATGGCGTCGGACTCATGCGGCCGACTTCCCGGTGACGGGCAACGCTTCGTCGTCCGTGTACAGCGCGTTGCGGCCGCCAGCCAGCAACCAGACGAACACGGACGTCCACAGCACCGCGGCGACCGAGTACTTCACCGACGCCGGCATCCAACCGATCGAGGACCAGAACGCCTCGATGAAGGCCGCGATCAGCAACATCACCAGCACGCCCACGCAGAGCAATCCGCCGCGGCGGCCGCCTTCGATCAAGGCATCGCTGCGTCGTCGCTGGCCGGGTGCGACGAGATTGAGCCCGAGGCGCAAGCCGGCACCGCCGGCAATGACTATCGCGGTGAGTTCGAACGCCGCATGCCCGCACACGAAACGCCAGAACGGATCGCCGTGCCCGACCGCCTGCAGATGGCTGGCGATGGCGCCGGCACGGATGCCTTCCGTCGTCAGCGACAGGATCGGTCCCAGACCGACCAGCAAGCCGCTGGCGAACACGCGGAAGCCGACGCTGACGTTGTTCCAGATGTAGAAGCCGAACATCGCCACGTCGGTCTGATCGTCGCGGCCCAGCGCGCGCTGCGGATCGTTCGGGTCGTACATGTCCTCCATGCCGGCGAGCTGGACCGGATCGTAGAGGGCGCTGGACAGGTCGGGCTGGATCTGGATCGCGACGTACATCGCCACCAGCGGAATCACGAACATCGCCGCCGCGGCCAGCATCACGCCCTTCTCCGCGCGCACCAGCCGCGGGAAGCCCGCCAGCAGGAACTCCACCGCGCGCCGCCAGCGCGGCGCGGGCGTGCGATACAGCACGCCATGGCCGCGTTGCATCAGTTGCTGCAGGCGATCGGTCACCACCGGGCTGTAACCGCGGCGGCGCGCCAGCGCGAGCTGCTGGCACAGGCGGCGATAGCGCCCGGGCATTTCATGATCGGCCAGCCCGTGCCATTCGCGCCGCTGTGCACGCGCCTTGCGTGCGTTGCCGCTGCGCGCATCCAGCCACTGCTCGAACGCGATCCATTCGGCCCTGTGCTTTTCGACGAAGGTTTCCTGTCGCATCTCTAGGGCCTGCGTCCGAGCAACCAGTTGGCGATGCCGTACAGCCGCGCCAGCGCGAGCGTGCCGCGCGCCTGCACCAAAGGCTCGGCGATGTCGGCGAGTTCGGCCTGGCGTTCGGGCGTGAGTTGCGGGCCGCGTTCGGCGAAGGCCACCAGCGCGGCCTGCTCGTGCGGCAACAGCGCCACGGCGGGCGCCAATACGGCCCCGGCCGCCGCAGCCTGCGGTTCGTGCGGGCGCGCGGTGTGCACGACCAGCGTGCCCGCGATCATGTCGCCCAGCCGGCGTCCCCAGGGATCGGCCAGGCTGGCGATCAATCCGGTCGTGTAGCCGAACGGCAGCATGTCCACGGTGCGCAGCAGATTGCGCAGGAACGCGGCCAGCCAGCCGACCGGCGCGCCGTTGGCGGCGATCACGCGCAGACCCAGCGCGCGCTTGCCCGGTGTGCGGCCCTGATCCAGCACTTCGAACAACACCGGGTAGAACCAGAACACCAAAAAAGTCGCGATGAAGTATGGCCCGTATCCGGCCGTACCCAGCAGCCCCATCACCATGCTCACGACCGTGAGCGAGGCCATGCGGATAGCCAGGTCAATCGCCCACGCCAACGCGCGCGGCACCGGGCCCGCCGCGGGCAGGTGCAGCGCCACGCCCTCGGGCGTGACCACTTCGCGGTAGGTGTCCAACATGGACGCGCGCGCGGCGCTGGCGGAAATCGTGCTGCTCGACATCGTGTGCCTGGCTCGTTCCGGTCAGGCCTCGACCATGAGGATGTCGGCGAGCACGTCGTGCAGGCCTGGGGTGATCGCCACCGTCGGTGCGGCGTACGGATTGACGGCTTCTTCCATGCGAAACGCGTTCCCCGCTCCCCTGTGCTCCGGGCGACTGTAAAGCCCCCTCGCGACAGTCACAACCACGGCATTGTCTGAGGCCGTGGGCGCCGCTCCCTTGCAGCGGCTCAGGCCGGCAAGCCGAGGTACTGGTTCTTCAGTCGCACGTAGTGCTGCGCCGAGTAGTACAGCGCCTGGATTTCCGCGTCGCTGAGCATGCGCACCTTCTTGGCCGGGTTGCCCAGCCACAGCTCGCCCTCGCCGACGACCTTGCCCGGCGCGATCAAGGCACCGGCGCCGACGAAGCCGTGCTTCTTCACCACCGCGCCGTCGAGCACGATCGCGCCCATGCCGATCAGCACCGCGTCCTCGATCCGGCAGGCGTGGATGATCGCCTTGTGGCCGATGGTCACGTCCTCGCCGATCACCGTGGCGAAGCCGCCGAGCTTGGCGTGCGGCCCATCGTGGCTCACGTGCACCACACTGCCGTCCTGGATATTGGTGCGCGCGCCGATGCGAATGAAATTGACGTCGCCACGCACGATGGTGCCGGGCCAGATCGAAACGTCTTCGCCCAGCACCACGTCGCCGATCACGCTGGCGGCGGGATCGATGTAGCTGCGCTCGCCGAGGGTCGGGGTCTTGTCGAGGTAGGGGCGGATGTTCATGGAAGTATTTTAAACCGGCAGGAACTAGCCTCCGCTACACTCGCGCGATGAAAATCGCCAGCTGGAACGTCAACTCCCTCAACGTCCGCCTGCCGCATCTGCTGCAGTGGCTGCAGGACTTCGGCCCCGATGTGGTCGCGCTGCAGGAAACCAAGCTCGAGGACAGCAAGTTCCCCGACGCGGCGCTGGCCGAACTGGGCTATCGCAGCGTGTTCTGCGGGCAGAAGACCTACAACGGTGTGGCGCTGGTGAGCCGTCTGCCCTTCAGCAGCGAATGCATCACCGCGATCCCGAACTTCGACGATCCGCAGAAGCGCGTGCTCGCCGCTACCGTGGGCGCGCCCGGCTCCGCGGAGGCCATCCGCATCGTCGACCTGTACGTCGTCAACGGCGAGGCCGTGGGCAGCGAGAAGTTTGCCTACAAGCTGCGCTGGATCGACGCGGTGCGCGAATGGCTGCGTGAGGAGCTGCGCCAATATCCGAACCTGGTCGTGCTGGGCGACTTCAACATCACCCCCGACGATCGCGACGTGCACGATCCCAAGCGCTGGCGCGAAAAGATCCTGTGCTCCACGCCAGAACGCGATGCGCTGCGCGGATTGCTGGACCTAGGCCTGCACGACAGCTTCCGCCTGTTCAATGAAGAGCCCGGCCACCACAGCTGGTGGGACTACCGCCTCAACGCCTTCGAGCGCGGCTGGGGCCTGCGTATCGACCTGGTGCTGGTGAGCGAAGCCTTGCGCGCTCGCACCATCGCGGCCGGCATCGACACCGCACCGCGCATCCGCGAGCGTCCGAGCGACCACACGCCGGTGTGGGTGGAATTCGGGCTGTAGTCCCTAAAAAACAAAGGCCCGGCAGATCCGGGCCTTTGCGCGTCGTGCGCTGCGATGGTCAGATCAACGCACGCGTCCGCGACGGAACAGGTTGATGATCGCCAGCAGGACGACCGCGCCGACCAGCGACAACAGCAGACTGGTCAGGTTGAAGGCACCGTCGTTGATGTCCGCACCGCCGATGCCGAGCATGCTGCCGATCCAGCCGCCCAGGAACGCGCCGATGATGCCGACGACGATGTTGAGGAAGATGCCTTGCTGGGCGTCGGTCCTCATTACGAGGCTCGCCAGCCAGCCGATGATGCCGCCTACGATCAGCCAAACAATGAAACCCATCATGTGCGTTTCTCCTTCCAGCTGCGAGTGAGAAGTGGTGGATACCGGCGCATCGCTAGCGTCGGATTCCGCTCCCGCAATGGGGGCACACGAAGTCTGTGCGCGCTTGCGTGATGGCAGCGTCAGCGGTTTAAAGGGTTTTTCTTCGTCGAAAACGCGATGAAAGTCCTGTTAAAAAACAGGCCTCGTCATTCGCCGCGAAACCGTTGCCGCGCGCACTTTTTTGTCACGCCTTCGCTCGCGTGCAATGAACGCGTTCAGGCTGCTCCGCGCAGCATTTCCGCCAGCGCCGCGCGCGGCAATTTTCCGGTTTCGTTGCGCGGCAGGGCATCGACCAGGCGCAGGGGCCGCGGCAGAAACACCGCGTCGACGTGCTCGCGCAAGCCCGCCTGCACGTCGGCTTCGGTCACTCCGTGTGCGACCACGGCCAACGCGGCGATGCGCGCCACGCCCGTGCGCGGGCAGGGATCGAGCTGAAACACGACGCCGTCACGCACGCCCGCGACAGCCAGCAGGCGCCGACTCAAATCGCCCAGTGAAGCGCGCTTGCCGGCGATTTCGATGAGATCCGCGTTGCGGCCGCGCAGTTCGAAGCGGCCGTCGGCATGCACTTCCATCAGATCGGCCAGCGTCACCGCCTGCGACAGATGCGCCGCCTGCACGGCGGTGCCATCCGGTTGAGGTGTCAGACGGACGCCCGGCAACGGTGTCCACGCGTCTTCGCATGCGGTGCGGCGACGCGCGATCACGCAGGTTTCGGTCGAACCGAACAGTTCGCGCACTTCGCAGCCGAAGCGCTGTTCCGCGGCCTGCGCCAGTTCGCGCGACAGCGGCGCGGTCGCCGAGACGATGCCGCGCAGCGGCGGCAGTTGCGCGTCGGATTCGACCAGCGCGCGCAGATGCACCGGCGTGGTGACCAGCAGCGGTGGCGTCGGCGCATCGTGCAAAGCGCGTGCGATGTCGGCGGGAAAGAACGGACGCGCCGCATGCACGGCGACGGGGCCGAGCAAGGGCAACAACACCGACATCTCCATGCCGTACATGTGTTGCGGCGGCACGGTGGCGATCAGCGGCGTGGCGCTGGCGTGGTCGAGCAGGTCGTCGAGGGCGGCGAGGTTCTGCGCCGTGCTCGCGCGGAAGGAGGCCCACGTCTTGGGATTCGGCTTGGGCCTGCCGGTGCTGCCCGAGGTGTACCCGATCGCCATCAGCAGATCCTCGGCAATGGCCACCGGTGCGTCCGCTTCGCATTGCGGCAATGTCGCCGGCAGTTCCCAACCGTGCAGTGCGGGGGCGATGCCATCGCACGGTGCCAGCGCATCGGCCAGCACATAGCTGTCGGGATGCTGCGCAAGCACTTCCGCGACCACCGCCGGCGCACGCGATGGCGGCAGCAGCGTGGTCTGGCCACGCAGCGACGCGGCGCACAGCGCGACCATGAACCGGTAGCGGTCCTCGCACAGGTTGAGCACGAAGCGCGCCTCGGGCAGCGCGGCGGCGACGCCGCGCACGGCGGACTCGAAACGATTCAGGTCGATCGAGCCGGTCGCGTCGAACGCAAACCGGCGCGCACGCGCTCCGCCCGTCAGCGCCACCTCGCGACGCTGCCCGGACTCGTGCTCGGACCCTTCAATGGATTTGACAACTGCGGACATAGATAACGACCTGCGCTCCCAGCAACCCTTACGGCTGCCCCTCCCTGGGCCGCTTTCCCCTTGGGGTATGTTACCGGCACCCGCGTCAAGATCCGTGCCTTGATGGCATTCGCCGCCACCGATACCGCTTCCCCACCCGAATTCCTGCGCTGGAGCTGGCATGCGCACGCGCATGGCACCCCCACCGACCCGGTCGCGACGGCATGGCTGGCGGCTGTCCTCGGCGTGCCCCCGGAAGGCCTCAATCTCGGGCGCGAACCGCGCGGCCGCCCGCGCCTGGGCCCGCCGCAGGACGGCTTCGACTGCAGTTGGAGCCACAGCGGCGATGGCCTGCTGATCGCGCTGGGCGAAGGCGTTGAGGTGGGCGTGGACTGCGAACGCGTGCGTTCGCGGCCGCGCGCGCTCGACGTGGCGCAGCGCTACTTCACCGTGCCCGAGCATGAGTGGCTCGCCTCCTTCGACGCAGGCCTGGCGCGCGACCGCGCCTTTCTGCGGCTGTGGTGCGCGAAAGAGGCGGTGCTCAAGGCGCACGGCCATGGCCTGTCGTTCGGCCTGGAAAAGCTGCGCTTCGCCGCCGCAGGCGATGCGCTGGTACTGGTAGATTGCGCACCGGGCCTGGGCCGGGCGGCGGACTGGTCGCTGCACGAATTCGAACCGGCTGCGGGCTATGTCGCGGCGCTGGCCTGGCGCGACCCGCCGCGCGCGCACAGCTGAGACGTCGCCTTCACGTTCATAATTTCGCGATGACTCTGCCCGCTGCCCTGCCCGCCACCCTGCGCCCTTCGCTCGAAGCCGGCCTGCTCGAACTCGGCCTCGATCGCGCCTTGGCCGAGCCGCTGCTCGCCTATCTCGCCCTGCTCGCGCGCTGGAACAAGACCTACAACCTCACCGCGATACGCGACCCGCAGGAAATGGTCGGCAAGCACCTGCTCGATTCGCTGGCGATGCATCCCTTCGTCGATGCGCTGGCGGCGCGCGGCGGCAGTCTGGCCGACCTGGGCACCGGCCCCGGCCTGCCGGGCATCCCGCTCGCCATCGTCAAGCCGGGCCTGCAGGTCACCCTGGTCGAGAGCAATGGCAAGAAGGCGCGCTTCCTCCGCGAAGCCGTGCGCCAGCTGGGCCTGAGGGACGTGCGCGTGGCCGAATCGCGGATCGAAGCGGTGGACGAACCCGGCGCCTACGACGCGATCACCGCCCGGGCCCTGGCGACCCTGCCGCTGATCCTGGAGCTCGGCGGCCACCTGCTGAAGCCGGACGGCGCCCTGCTCGCGATGAAGGGTGTCTACCCGGCGGAGGAGATCGCCGCCCTGCCGGAAGGCTGGACTGTGACCGCCACCCACGCCTTACGGGTACCGGGCATGGATGCTGAGCGGCATCTGGTCGAAATCCGCCGCGGATAAGGCCCAACCCGCTGAATCCGCGCCCGCGGCCCTCGCCGTTGTACCGCCCGCCGGGTGGTCCCAACGGCGCCCGTTATGGCCGCCGCTCCCCGGCGCGCGATAACGCATAATCCCGGGTCCGGCCGGAGCTCGGCCATCCACCGCACCACCCCCGAGGCAACGAGCCGCATGGCCCGCATCATCGCTGTCGCCAACCAGAAAGGCGGAGTCGGCAAGACCACCACCGCCGTCAACCTGGCCGCCGCCCTGGCCAAGACGCCCAAGCGCGTGCTGCTGGTCGACCTGGACCCGCAGGGCAACGCGACCATGGGCAGCGGCATCGACAAGCGCGAGATCGAGGACACGATCTGCGACGTGCTGCTGGGCGAAGCCGACGCGAGCAAGATCCTCAAGCGCACCGCCGAGGACTTCGACCTGCTGCCGGCCAACATCGAGTTGACCGCGGCCGAAATCAGCCTGATGAGCGAATCCGGCCGCGAGCAGCGCCTGAAGACCGCGCTGGCGCCGATGCGCGTGCATTACGACTACATCCTGATCGACTGCCCGCCGGCGCTGTCGCTGCTCACGCTCAACGCGCTGACCGCGGCCGACTCGATCATCGTGCCGATGCAGTGCGAGTACTACGCGCTGGAAGGCATCAGTGCGTTGATCGACACGATCGAAGCGCTCAAGGCCAAGCTCAATCCGCAACTCGAAATCGAAGGCGTGCTGCGCACCATGTTCGATGTGCGCAACAACCTGGCCAACGCGGTGTCGGCGGAACTGACCAAGCACTTCGGCGACCGCGTGTTCCGCACCATCGTGCCGCGCAACGTGCGCCTGGCCGAAGCGCCCAGCCACGGCCAGAGCATCGTCGGCTACGACCGCGCCAGCCGCGGCGGCATCGCCTACATGGGCCTGGCCGGCGAAGTACTGCGCCGCCAGCGCGAGCGCGAACAAGCGACGAAGGCCACAGCCAAGGAGGCGGCAGCATGAGCGCGGCGAAGAAGCGCGGCCTCGGCCGCGGCCTGGAAGCCTTGCTCGGCCCGAAAGCGGCGGCGGAAGCGCCCACGCTGGTCGAAGCGCAGCCCGGCGACGCATTGCGCACGCTGCCGATCGATTCGCTCACGCCCGGCAAGTACCAGCCGCGCCGCACGATGGACCAGGGCAAGCTCGGCGAGCTGGCCGATTCGATCCGCGCGCAGGGCGTGATCCAGCCCATCGTCGTGCGCGACCTGGGCGGCAAGTCCTACGAAATCATCGCCGGCGAACGCCGCTGGCGCGCCTCGCAACTGGCCGGTCTGCACGAAGTGCCGGTGGTGATCCGCGAAGTCGACGACCGCACCGTAGTCGCGATGGCGCTGATCGAGAACATCCAGCGCGAAGACCTCAATCCGCTGGAAGAAGCGATCGCGCTGCAGCGCTTGATCGACGAATTCGACCTGACCCACGCGCAGGCCGCCGACGCGGTCGGCCGTTCGCGCGCCGCGGTCTCGAACCTGCTGCGCCTGCTGGAACTTCCTGTCGACATCCGCGTACTGGTGGAAACCAAGGCGCTGGAAATGGGCCATGCCCGCGCGCTGCTGACGCTGGCGCCGCAAGCCGCGATCGCCCTGGCCCGCCAGGCTGCGGAAAACGGCTGGTCGGTGCGCGAAGTCGAACACCGCGCGCAACTGCTCGCCGCCGGCAAGGTGGCCAGTGGCACCAAGGCCAAGCCGGCCAAGCCGAAGCCGCAAGCCGACATCGCCGCGCTGGAACGCGAGCTGTCCGAATCGCTGAGCACGCAGGTGAGCATCCTGCATGGCCGCGGCGGCAAGGGCCGTCTGGTGATCCATTACAGCGATCTGGATTCGCTGGACGGCGTCCTCGAACGCCTGCGTAGCAAAGCCGAGTCCTAGCAATCTTCCTTCTCCCCGCGCAGCGGGGAGAAGGTGCCCGAAGGGCGGATGAGGGGCGCTTTTGCTGGGCTTTCACACACCCCCTCACCCTGCGTCGCTACGCGACGCTGTCCCTCTCCCCGCAAGCGGGGCGAGGGATTAAGGCGCTTCCAGCGCCTCCCGCAACCGCCGCAACGTCGGCGCGATGGCTTCTTCGTCGATCACACCGAACCCGAACACCACCGCCGGTACCGCCGGCAGTTCGAACGCGTAATCCGCCGCCGCAATCGCGCCCGGCACATGCTGCCGCGCCTTCGCAATGACGCGTTCCGCGAGCGCCGGATCGCGCACTCGTGCCGCCAGGTGCAACCCCGCCTCCGAAGGAATCGGCTCCAGCCAGGCCGACAGCTCGCCTGAGATCGCCTCCAGCAACACCTCGCGCCGCTGCGCATACACGCCGCGCATGCGCCGCACGTGCCGCGCCAGATGGCCGTCGCGGATGAAGGCCGCGAGCACCGACTGCGTGATCGTGTCGCAATGCGCGTCGGCCACATGTTTGACCGCGATGAAACTCTCGCGCGCCCAAGCGGGCACCACCACGAAGCCCTTTCGCAGCGAGGGAAACAGGCTCTTGGAGAAGGTGCCGATGTAGAACACCCGGCCTTCGCGATCCAAAGTCTGCAGCGCATCGAGCGGTCGCCCGCCATAGCGGAATTCGCCGTCGTAGTCGTCTTCGACGATCACCGCATCGTGCGCGCGCGCGTAATCGAGCAGGGCCAGTCGCCGCCGCAAGGACAAGGCAACGCCCGTGGGCGACTGGTGCGACGGCGTGACACTGATGACCTGCACGCCGGGCGGCAGCGCCTCGACGCACAGCCCTTCATCGTCGACCGGCACCGGCACCAGCGTTGCCCCCGCCGCCGCGAAGGCCGCGCGCAGCGGCGGATACCCCGGATCCTCGACCGCCACCTTGGTCTTGCCCGGCGTTACCAGCAATCGCGCGAGCAGATCGAAGGCCTGCTGCGCGCCCGACGTCACTACGATGTCCTCCGCGGTGCACGCGACTGCGCGCGCGAACGCGACATGCTTCGCGATCGCTTCGCGCAGCACCGGAATGCCTTGCGAAGGCGGATAGGCGAACGCGGTCTTCGACCAGGTGCGCAGCGACTGCGCCATCAATCGCCGCCATACCTCGTGCGGAAAATGCAGGTGATCGGGCATGCCCAGACGGAAGCTGCGCGGCGGCAGCGTGCGCGAAGACAGGCTGTGTACGTCCGTGCCCCGCCAGTACGGGGCGATGCGCGCGTCGCCAGCCGCGCTGCGGCGCACCTCCTGTTTGCGCTGCAGGCGATCGACGTCGGCCACAACCGCCTTGGCGCCGGCGCGCGGCAGCACATAGCCCTCCGCGACCAGGAGGTCGTAGGCGGCGATCACGGTGTTGCGGGCGATGCCCAGCCCGGCCGCCACCTGGCGCGTCGACGGCAGCGCGGCACCCGCGGCGAGGCGCCCGTCGAGGATCGCGGCGCGCAGTTGTTCGTGCAGGCGGCGGGTGCGGCCGCCGTGGTCGCCTGCATCGTCGAAACGGATGGGGAATTCGAAAACTGGTTCCTGCGAATTCATCGGGACCGGCCTGCCTGCGGAGCCAGTCGCAGCCTACGGTAAAGCCACCGCACCACCAAACCGGCCACCGAGGAACCCGCCATGACCTGCTACATCTGCGAGACCTGCGGCACCCAATACGCCGAATCGGACGCCCCGCCGGCACGCTGCGTGGTCTGCGAAGACGAGCGCCAGTACGTCGGCTGGAACGGCCAGACCTGGACCACCCACGAAGCCCTGGCCGCGAAGTACCGCCTGCGCATCGAAGAGGACGCGGGCCTGCTCGGTCTCGGCGTGCCCACCGACTTCGCCATCCCGCAACGCGCGTTGTTGTTGCCCGCCGACCTGGGCAACGTGCTGTGGGAGTGCGTCAGCCTGGTCACCGACGAAGCCGTGGCCGCGTTGCGCGCGCGTGGCGGCATCGATCTGATGGCGATCTCGCATCCGCACTTCTACACCTCGATGGTCGAGTGGAGCGAAGCGCTCGGCGGCGTGCCGATCCTGTTGCATGAAGCCGACCGCGCCTGGGTGCAGCGGCCATCCAGGCACATCCGCTTCTGGAGCGGCGACGAACTGCGTCTCTCGCAGGACGTGACCCTGCTCCGCGTGGGCGGCCACTTCGACGGCAGCACCGCGCTGCATTGGAAGCGCGGTCCGCGCGGCGCGACCCTGTTGCCGGGCGATGCGCTGCAGGTGGTGCAGGACCGCCGCCACGTCACCTTCATGTACAGCTATCCCAACTTCATGCCGATGAAGCCGACGGACGTGCGGCACATGCAGGCGCTGCTCGAAGGCTACGAATTCAACGACGTATTCGGCTTCACCTGGGGCCGCAACATCATCGGCGGCGGGCGCGAGGCCGCGGACGCTTCGTTCGCGCGCTACCTGCAGGCGGTGGCGGCATGACGGGACGGAGAGCCCGACATGCCGCTCGCAGCCTTTACAGATTCACCGCCGCCATATGCGCTTCGGGATAGCGCGTGCCGGCGACTTCATGCGCGGTGAGCACCGACGCGATGCGTTGCAGCTCCGCGTTGCTCAAGGCGATCGCCGCCGCGCCCGCGTTCTCGTCCAGACGGGAAATGCGGCGCGTACCCGGGATCGGCACGATGTCTTCGCCCTGCGCCAGCAGCCAGGCCAAGGCCAGTTGCGCCGGCGTGCAGCCGCGCGCCTGCGCGAGTTCGGTGACCGCTTCGACCAGTGCGCGGTTCTGTTCGACGTTGCCGTCCTGGAAGCGCGGGTTGGTGCGGCGCCAGTCGTTGGCGGCGAGCTCACCGGTGTTCTGAATGGCACCGGTGAGGAAGCCGCGGCCCAGCGGGCTGTACGGGACGAAGCCGATGCCGAGCTCACGGCACGCCGGCAAGATTTCGGCTTCGACATCGCGCGTCCACAGCGAGTACTCGCTCTGCAGCGCCGCGATCGGATGCACCGCGGCGGCGCGGCGCAGCGTCGACGCCGAGGCTTCCGACATACCCAGGTGACGGACCTTACCCGCTTCGACCAGGCGCTGCATCGCACCGATGGTGTCTTCGATCGGCACCTTGGGATCGACGCGATGCTGGTAGTACAAGTCGATGTGATCGACGCCCAGGCGCTGCAGGCTGGCATCGCAGGCGGTGGCGACATATTCGGGCGTGCCGCTCACGCCGAGGAAGTCGCCGTTGGGCGCGCGCACATTGCCGAACTTGGTCGCCAGCACGACTTCGTCGCGGCGCGTCTTCAACACTTGCGCGAGCAGGCGTTCGTTGGCGCCGACGCCGTACATGTCGGCGGTGTCGAGGAAGTTCACGCCGATGTCGATGGCGTGGTTGAGCACGGCGAGGTTGGCGGCTTCTTCGCTGGGGCCGTAAAAGTCGGACATGCCCATGCAGCCCAGGCCGATGGCGGAGACTGTCAGGCCTTGGCGGCCGAGGGTGCGGCGGGGGAAATTCGAAGTGGTCATGCGGGCAACTCCGGTGCGTGGGGGGAGTGCGCTACACGCTAGTCCCCCGCTCCGGAATCCGTTAGCCGATTGCTCGCGGATTCTTGCCCGATTCTCCACGGCATTGGTTCCACGCGCGCCGATTCGAGCATCGGCGCGCATAATCGCCATAGGCTTTTCGGCAGGAATCTCCATGCAAGACAAGGCTTTCAATGTGATCGCGGCGCGCCCCGAGCTATCGGCCCAACAGGCGGAGCTCGCGGACCGGGTTGCACGAAACACGCGGGAGGAAGGGCTGAATCCCACCTCGGTGCCGGGCCTGTCGCTGATCCGCGCGAGTGCCCCCTCGCAACCACTGCCCGGCGTCTACCACCCCTGCCTGTGCGTGGTGGTACAGGGCCGCAAGCGCGCGCTGCTGGGCGAGGAGGTCTATTTCTACGACCCGCTGCACTACCTGGTCGTGTCGATGACCCTGCCGATCACCGGCCAGATCCTCGAGGCATCCCCGGCGCATCCGTATCTGTGCCTGCGCGTAGATATCGACCCGGCGCTGGTCAGCGAACTGCTGGCGCAACTGGGACCGTCGTTGCCGGCGCGCGAGCCGGCAGCGCGTGCCTTGTTCATCGCCCGCACCGGCGCGCCGCTGCTCGATGCCGTGCTGCGCCTGGCGCGCCTGCTCGACACGCCGGAGGAAGCTGCGGTGCTTGCCCCGCTCGCCCTTCGCGAAATCCACTACCGCGTGCTCACCGGCGAATTGGGCGAACGCCTGCGCCAGTTGTGCGAAGTCGACGGCCCGTCGCAGCGCATCGCCCGCGCGATCGAGCGGCTCAAGTCACACTACGCCGAGACGCTGCGCATCGAAGACCTCGCCGCAGCCGCGCACATGAGCCCTTCGTCGCTGCATCAGCGCTTCAAGGCGGTGACTTCGATGTCGCCGCTGCAGTTCCAGAAGCAGCTGCGCCTGCAGGAAGCGCGCCGCCTGATGTTGAGCGAAGGCATGGAAGCCGCCGCGGCCGGACATCGCGTCGGTTACGAGAGTCCGTCGCAATTCAGTCGCGAATACCGGCGCTTGTTCGGCGCACCGCCGCGGCGGGAAATTGTGGCGGCGCGACTGGGCGAGGCGTGAGTTCCACCTGGCACAAGCGCCTAACCGAAGAGCAACGATGGCACGCAACGTCCTTTTCATCTGCAGCCAGAACCGGCTGCGCAGCCCAACGGCGGAGCAGGTCTTTGCCGACTGGCCCGGTGTCGAGACCTCGTCGACCGGACTGAACAACGACGCGGAGAACCCCGTCACGCCAGAGCTGCTGGAGTGGGCGGAACTCATCTTCGTCATGGAGCGCGCGCACCGCTCCAAGCTCTCGGCCAAGTTCAAGCGCCACTTGGGTCACGCGCGTGTGGTCTGCCTGGATATTCCGGACGAGTACGAGTACATGGACGCGGAGCTGGTCCGTTTGCTCGAGGCCAAGGTGTCGCCCTACTTGCCGTCGGTGTGAACCAGGGCCGCGCTCAGAAGCAGCAATGCCCGCCATAAGGCGGGCATTGCCGAGGTTGAAGCAACCTGCTTATTGCGCAGTCACGGACACGTCATCGACCAGGAAGGAAGTAGCCACCTGCGTGCCTTCCTTGCCTTCGAAGTAGATGCGCACCGTCTGGCCCTTGTAGGCGCTGACATCGAAGGTCTTCTCCACGTACACGCTGCCCTTGTTGAGGTTGGAGAAGCTGCCCAGCGTCGTCAGCACGGTGTTGCCGGTGTTGCGCACCTGCACCGCGAGGGTGTCGTAAGCGGTCGTCGTGGTGGTCTCGTCGCTATCCACGCGCAGCCAGAACCGAAGCGTCACGGTGGTTGCCGTGGACGGGATGGCGATGTCCTGCCGCACATAGTCGGTGCTGGTCGTGCCATAGCCGTTGAGCCAGGCCTTGTAGCTGCCGCCATGCGCGGCGTACGTCGTGCTGCTGGTAATCACGCCTGAAGACGCGGTCCAGCTGCTGCTGCCGGATTCGAAGCCACCGTTGAGGATCAGCTGGACCGGCTGCGCCACGTTGTTGACCGAGAAGTTCACGGTCGACGAGGTGCCGCTATTGCCGGCGGCGTCGTACGCGACTGCGACGAGACCGTGGCTGCCGTTGGCAAG
This sequence comes from Lysobacter terrae, assembly GCF_054782215.1. Lineage (NCBI taxonomy): Bacteria > Pseudomonadati > Pseudomonadota > Gammaproteobacteria > Lysobacterales > Lysobacteraceae > Lysobacter > Lysobacter terrae. The sequence continues at coordinate 406,070 of NZ_BAAGSX010000008.1, read as the reverse complement.
CGTGGTCGAGTTCAGCGTCATCGAGTACGGCGCGGCGCTGTCGGTGCCCTTGAGCGCGCCGTCGACGAAGAAGTCGACCGAGCTGACGCCGACGTTGTCCGACGCGGTCGCCGACAGCGTGATCGTGCCGCTGGTGCCGCTTTCGGACGCCGAGACCGTCGGCGGCGTGGTGTCGGCCGTCGAGTTGCTGACGGTGAACGGCACCGCCGTGGACACCGTGCTGTTGCCCGCCGCGTCGAAGGCCTTGGCGGTCAGGTTGTGGCTGCCATTGGCCAGCGTGGTCGAATCCAGCGTCATCGAGTACGGCGCGGCGGTGTCGCTGCCTTGCAGCAGGCCATCGACGTAGAACTCCACCTTGCTCACGCCGACGTTGTCGCTTGCGCTCGCGCTGAAGGTGATGGTGCCGCTGCTGCCGGTCTCGCTCGCGCTCACCGTCGGCGGTGTGGTATCGCTCGGGCCGCTGCCCTGGCTGACCCACACCGGCGCGGACCACAGGCGCTTGCCGTTGGCCTGGGTGACGAGCGCGTAGTAGAAGTGCTCGCCGGCCGCCGGAGTGAACGTGTAGGTGCCGCTGCCTTCGGTCAGCTGCGTCACCGTGCCGTTGCGGCCGGGCACGCCTTCGAAGAACTGCACGCGCTGCGTGGTCTGGCCGCCGGTGCTCGCGTAGTTGGCGGTGAGCGTGAGCGCGCCGCTGCTGGCGAAGCTCTCGCCCATCACGTGACCGTTGGCGGTCAGCACGAGCTGCCCGGTCTTGTCCTCGGTGGCGAAGGCGCGACGCGCGCGCACCGCATCGAGGAAGTTCGCCGTCGTCAGCGTCGTACCGGTCGGCAACAGCACGCCGGTGCGGTTGGTGAAGCTCAGGCCCCAGTTGGCGCAGTGGTTGTCCTGGTCGCTGGTGGGAGCCACTTTGTAGCCGCGCTCGAGCAGAATCTTGAAGGCACCTTCGTAGCTGCTGCGGCCGGTTTCGGTCTCGGTGGTGTTCGTGGAGAACGCCGAGCTGTTGAGGACCTCCGCCAGCATCATCACGTCGGCGCCGTTGGCGTCGTAGCCCAGCGGCGTGGTGCCGACGAGGAACTGGCCGCTGGTGGCCGGATGGTTGAACTGGCCGATCCAGCCGCGTGCCTTCATCGTGGCGTAGAGCGCAGGGTAGTTGCTCTTCGGTGTTTCCACACCGCCGAGCAATTGGCCGGAAGCGTTCTTCTCCCACGTGGCCAGCACATCCGGATTGAGGATGTTGAGGTGGCCGCCGTTGCTGATCACGCCCCACTCATTGCCGTACAGCGCCATGAAATTCGAATGCGCAGAACGGTAATTGCTGGCCAACTGCAGACCGCTGTTGAACAGGTTGTTGGCGGTGGCCGGCGAGGCCGACGTATTGGTGCCCGTCGAACCGTCGTACATATGGTTATGTTCGGAGGTCAGCAGGAAGTCGCCGCCCGCCTGGTTCTGCATCATCGTGTACGCTTCGGTCGGCCCCTGCGTGCCGCCCTGCGGCACTTCGGCACCGCCGCAGCTAGCGACCTCCGTGCCGCCATCGCTATGGTTGGTCTGGCTGTGGAAGTTGCCGTAGTAGATCGTGTACGGCAGGCCGCTCTGCTCCGGAATCGACTGCGCCGTCACCATCGCGTCGCGCGTCGGCGCGCTGGCGGTTTCCGCCTTCGCCGCGGCCGCGGCGTGGCCCTTGGCGCCTACACCGAGCGCCTTGGTGTTCGGCATCTTCGCCGGCGCGACGGCGCCCACCATCACGTCGTAGGTCTGCTCGACCACTTCGTCTTCGAACGCGGCGAAGGCATCGGCGATGCGCTTGGCATCCGACTGGCTCAGGTCCTGGGCCGTCGTCACCGTCGGCACCGCGCGCATGCGCAGCGTGTAGTAACCCTCGGCGGCGACGCGCCCGTCCTTCTGCTTGCCGTTCCACCAAGCGGTGACCTTGCCGCGTCCGCTCTTCAGCGGCGCAAGGCCCTGCTCGGTGGCGACGACTTCGCCGTTCGGCGCGATGACGTCCAAGGTCCAGGCTGCGCTGGTCGAGTCGCCGGCACCCGGATAGTCGAAATGCAGAACGGCCGGCCAGCGGCCGCCCTGCGGCTTGAATGCAACATCGAATGAAGCCCCGAATTCGTAGTGATCCGGGTGACCAAAATCATTGGCGTGAACACACGCGCACGCAGCAGCAATCAGCGCGGCGAGCGTGCGCACGCGCAGGTAACGATGATTCATTTGTCCTTTCCCCAAGATGGGCAATCCCTGCCCGGAGCGGTCCTCGGCCCGGCGTCGTTATACCTGCCGGACTGCGTCAATGGAATGACACTTGCGTCAGGGTGGCGTGAAGGCGGGGGGAGAAGAAAAAAGAAAAACGGCCGCGGATGCGGCCGTTTTCGTAGACGACGGTAGGCGCGAGCCTTACCAGATCTTCACCCGATCCACCGGCGCCAGATACAGCTGCTCGCCTGGCTTCGCGCCCCAGGCGTCGTACCAGGCGTCGATGTTGCGCACGGTCTGTGCGCGCCAGCGGCCGGGCGAATGGCCGTCGGTGAGCACGCGCTGGCGCAGCGCCGCGTCGCGCATCTTCGAACGCCACGACTGCGCATAAGCCAGGAAGAAGCGCTGATCGCCGGTCAGGCCGTCGATCACCGGCGCTTCCTTGCCACCCAGCGACTTCTTGTAGGCCATGTACGAAATCGTCAGGCCGGAGACGTCGGCGATGTTCTCGCCCAGCGTCTGCTCGCCGTTGATGTGCAGGCCCGGCAGCGGCTCGTAGGCGTTGTACTGGGCAACGAGCTTGGCGGTGGCTTCCTTGAAGTGCTTGGCGTCTTCCGGCGTCCACCAGTTGGCGAGGCGGCCCTGCGCATCGAACTCCGCGCCGGTGTCGTCGAAGCCGTGGCTGATTTCATGGCCGATGACCGCGCCGATCGAACCGTAGTTGGCGGCGGCGTCGGCCTTGGGATCGAAGAACGGCGCTTCCAGGATCGCGGCCGGGAAGTTCATCGCGTTCTGCAGCGGCAGGTTCACCGCGTTGACCGTCTGCGGCGTCATCCACCACTCACCTTGATCGACGGGCTTGTCGAGTTTCGCGATCTGGTGCTTGTACTCCTGCACTTCCGCGCGCAGGCGGTTGCCGAGCGGATCGTCGGCGCGGATGTCGAGCGCGCCGTAATCGCGCCAGGTCTCCGGATAGCCGACGCTCACGCGCATGGTCTGCGCCTTGGCTTTCGCCTTCGCCTTGGTTTCCGGCGTCATCCATTCGAGCGTGTCGACGCGTTCGCCGAAGGCGGCGAGGATGTTCTTCACCATGTCCTCGACCTGGGCCTTGGACGAGGGCGGGAAGTACTTCTCCACGTAGAGCTTGCCCACGGCATCGCCGAGCGCGTTGTTGGTCGAGTCCAGCGCGCGCTTCCAGCGCTCCTTCTGCTTAGGCGTGCCCTGCAAGGTGGTGCCGTAGAAGCCGAAGCTCAGATCGGCGTAGGCCTTGGGCAGCAGGCCCGCGCTGTGGTCGAGCGCGTGGAAGGTGAGGTAGTCCTTCCACACCTGCAGCGGTTCGCTACCGACCAGCGCGGACAGGTGCGTGATCGCGGCGGGCTGCCAGGCCACGATGGTCTTCTGCGTGGACAGGCCGGCGGCGTTGAAGTACTCGTTCCAATCCAGGCCCGGCGCCTTCTTCGCGAAGTCCGCCATCGCCCAGGGATTGTTGGCCTTGTGCACGTCCTGCGTTTCGACGATGGAGGTCTGCGCCTTGGCGATCCTGGTCTCCAGCGCGACGATGGCCTTCGCCTTGGCTTCCGCGTCCTGGGTGCCGGCGAGCTTCAGCAGCGAAGTCACGTACTCGAGATACTTCGCGCGCGTGTCGACCATCTCCTTGTCGGTGGAGAGGTAGTACTCGCGATCGGGCATCGCGATGCCGCCCTGCATCAGCGTGGCGACGTTGTGCTGCGGATCCTGCAGGCCCTGCGCGACGAACAGGCCGAACAGGTTGGCGGTGTGGTAGTTGGTCGCGTTGAGCGGATCGACGTCGGCACGCAGGCCGCCGCCGAGCACGCGCGACAGGTCCGCCTTCGTGGCGATCGCGTCGATCTTCGCCAGCTCCGGCTTCAGCGGTTCCAGACCGCGCGCTTCGATGCCGGCTTCGTCCAAATAGGCCGCGTAGTAGTCGGCGATCTTGCGCGCGTCGGTGCCGGCGGCGGGATTGCTCGCGGCCAGGCCCTTGATCAGGTCGGCATTGCGCTGCTCGGCCTTCTTCTGCACGTCGTAGCCGGTACCGATGCTGGAGCGGTCTTCAGGGATCTCCGCGGTGTTGCGCCAGGTGCCATTGGCGTAGGCGTCGAAGTCGTCGCCCGGCTTCACGGCCTTGTCGATGCCGGTCAGGTCGACGCCGATGGTCGGGGCCGTCGCCGCCGCGGCCGGCTGCTCAGGTGCGGTAGCGGTTTGTGGAGCCGGTTTGCACGCGGCCAGGCTGCAGGCCAGAGCAAGGAAAAGGACGTTGCGCTTGAAAGACATGGAGTTCTCGGATCGCCGGTGAAAGCGCGATGGTGCCCGTATGCCATCGGCGCGCATGTGTAGAAAGGCACAGAGAAGAGTCCGATCCGTTCAGATTTCCACCGGCGCGCCAAGTTCGACCAACCGCGTAGTGGGAATGCGGAAGAAATCCGTCGCCGGCGCCGCATTGCGATGCAGGAAGGCGAACAGCCAGTCGCGCCAGATCGGCATGCCGCGGCGCGGCCGCGCCACGATGCTCTCGCGGCTGGCGAAGTAGGTCGTTTCCATCGGATCGAAGCACAGCCCGCTGTAGTCGCTGGCGCGCATCAGCGCGAGCGGTACGTCCGGCGTCTCCATGAAGCCGTAGCGCACGATGGCGCGATAGAAATCGTCGCCGACGGTTTCGATGCTCAGCCGTTCCGGCGCCGCGACATGCGGCACCTCGCGCGTCTCCACGGTCAACAGCACATTGCGCTCATGCAGCACCTTGTTGTGCTTCAGGTTGTGCAGCAGCGCCTTGGGCACGATGTCCTTCTGCGCGGTGAGGAACACGGCGGTACCCGGCACGCGCACCGGCGGCGACAACATCAGACCCGGCAGGAAGCTGTCGAGACGAATGCCGTCCTTGACGATCTCCGCGCGCAGCAGCTGGCGACCGCGCCCCCATGTGCGCAGCAGCGTGAACACCAGAACGCCCAGCGCGATCGGGAACCATGCGCCGTCCATGAACTTGACCAGGTTGGCGCTCAGGAACGCCACATCCACCAGCACGAACAACGCAGCCAGCGGCCAGAACAGCCATGGCGGCAGCTTTCGGTGCGCGCGCATCGCCACGATCAGGATGATGCTGGTGATGAGCATGGTGCCGGTCACCGACACGCCGTAAGCCGTGGCCAGCGCGGTGGAACTGCCGAAGCCGATTACCGTCGCGATCACCGCCAGCATCAGCACCCAGTTGATCGACGGCACGTAGATCTGCCCCATCGTGGTATGCGAGGTATGACGGATCGCCATGCGCGGCAGATAGCCCAGCTGGATGGCCTGGCGCGTGGCCGAATAGGCGCCGCTGATCACCGCCTGCGAGGCGATCACCGTCGCGGCGGTGGCCAATGCGACCATCGGATAGAGCGCCCACGCCGGCACGCCGAGGTAGAACGGATTCTCCACCGCGTGCGGATCGGTCAGCAGAAGCGCGCCCTGGCCGAGATAGTTGATGGTCAGCGCCGGCAGCACGATGAAGTTCCAGGCGTACTGGATCGGACGGCGGCCGAAGTGGCCCATGTCCGCGTAAAGCGCTTCGCCGCCGGTGACCGCGAGCACCACCGCGCCGAGGATGAATAGCCCATGCCAGCCATGCGTCATGAAGAAGCGCAGGCCCCACCATGGATTGAGCGCCTGCAGCACGTCCGGATGCGCGGCGATGCTGTGGATGCCGATCGCGGCCAGCGCCAGGAACCACACCACGATCACCGGCCCGAAGGCCTTGCCGACCAGATCGGTACCGAAACGCTGCGTGGCGAACAGAATCACCAGCACCCCGATGGTGATCGGCAGCACCCAGCTCTGCAGCGCCGGCGCCGCGACCTCCAGCCCCTCCACCGCCGACAGCACCGACATCGCCGGCGTCAGCACGCCGTCGCCGAAGAACAGTGCCGCGCCGAACACGCCGAGGATGCCGATCACGTATGTCGTCTTCGACGCTGCCGGCAACGTGCGCTGCGCCAGTGCGGTGAGCGCCATGATGCCGCCCTCACCGTCGTTGTCGGCGCGCATGATGACGGCGACGTACTTCACCGTGATAACGAGCATCAGCGACCAGAACACCAGTGAGAGGATGCCGAGCACCGTCGGCACGTCGGGCGTCAGCCCGTAGTGCGCAGAGAAGGCCTCTTTGATGGTGTAGAGCGGACTGGTGCCGATGTCGCCGAAAACGACGCCGATCGCACCGAGCATCATGGTGCGCAGGCCGGCCCGGCCATGGTTGTCCGCATGGAAGGAGGAATGGGTGGTGGTGGCGGTATTCAAGGGATGTCTCGACACCGCCGTGGCGCGGTGTTTTCAGGGCGGCAGTGTTCGCCCGCGGTGCGTAAAGGCAAAAGACACTGGGCGCCGCTCCGGCGTAAATTCCGCGTAAATTTTCGTCGCCGGCCGCCTGTGCCGGGGCCGGCCGACGCCGCGATTGCAGGCACAATGCGCGCCATGCCGATGCATGAGTATTCCGAACCGACTCCATACGCGCGCCGTCCCGCGGGAGGTTATGCGCTCGCGGTCGTCGGCGCCGCGGTTGCGGTGGTCGTCGCGGCGCTCGCCGAGCGTTGGGTCGGGCTGGCCGACCTCTCGCTGGTGTTCATGCTTGCGGTGCTGGTGGTCGCCTCGCGCACGCATACCGGGCCGGCGGTGCTCACCGCGGTCTTGTGCTTTCTCGCCTACAACTTCTTCTTCATCGCCCCGCGCTACACGCTGTATATCGGCGCCTGGCAGGGCGTGGTCACCGTCGCCCTGTTTCTCGCCGCCGCGCTGCTGGCCGGGCGCATGGCCGCCACGCTGGCGATGCAGGTGCAGGCACTGCGCATCGCCAATCGTTCCGTGCAGGCGCGGCAGGAGCTGGCCCAGCGCCTGGCCGTGGCCGGTGACGAAGCCGCCGTGATCGAGGCTGCGCACGCGATGTTCCGCCAGGGGTTGGAAACCGATGTGTGGTTGCGCCTCGAGCCTTCCGACGCATCCACGAGCGTCATGGCGTCCGCGCGCGAACCGGTGGAGGAATACGGCTGGCTGTTCCTGCCGCTGCACTCACCGCAAGGCCCGCTCGGCACGATCGGACTCAAGCGCGCCACGCATGCACCGCGGCTGGACGAAACTCAGCAACGGCTCGCCCGCTCCATGGCGGACGGCATCGCCCAGGCGCTGCAACGCGTGCGCCTGGCGGCGCAGCTCCAGACCGAGCGCATGGCCAACGAAACCGAACGCCTGCGCTCGGCCCTGCTCTCGTCGGTGTCGCACGACCTGCGCACGCCGCTGGCCGCGATCATCGGCGCCGCCGGCAGTCTCGACAGCTACGGGGAAGCGATGGCGGCGTCGGACCGCCATGCATTGCTCGCCACCATCCGCGAGGAAGGCGAGCGTCTGGATCGCTATATCCAGAACCTGCTCGACATGACCCGCCTGGGTCACGGCGAGCTCACCCTCAATCGCGACTGGATCGGCGTCGACGAACTGATCGGCTCGGCCATCGGCCGCCTGCAGCGCTACCAACCGGACGCGCGCTTCGACGTGCATCTCTCCGACGACGCAGGGCTGATCTGGGTGCATCCGGCATTGGTCGAACAGGCGCTGTTCAACGTGCTGGAAAACGCCGCGCGCTTTTCGCCGCCGGATGCGGCCATCGAAGTCGATGCCTGCCGGCCTGGACCCGATCAGCTGCGCATCGAAGTGCGCGACCGCGGCCCCGGCATCCCCGAGGACGAGCGTCGCCGAATCTTCGACATGTTCTATAGCGTCAGCCGCGGCGATCGCGATCGCAGCGGCACTGGCCTGGGGCTGGCGATCTGCCGCGGCATGATCGGCGCGCACGGCGGCGAGGTCGAAGCGTTGCCGAATCCCGGCGGCGGCACGATCCTGCGCATCAGCTTGCCTCTGATCGAGCCCGCCGGACCATGACACACCCGTCCGACCATCACGCCGCAGCGACCGCCCGATTGCTGGTGATCGACGACGAGCCGCAGATCCGTCGCTTTCTCGACATCAGCCTGCGTGCACAAGGCTATGCCGTGCTGCAGGCGGAGACGGGGCAGGCCGGACTGGACGCCCTGGCCACGCAGGGCGCGGATCTGGTCATCCTCGATCTGGGGTTGCCCGACATGGAGGGACATGCCGTGCTGCAAGCGTTGCGGCAGTGGTCGCAGGTCCCCGTGATCGTGCTGACGGTGCGCGCAGGCGAAGCCGAAAAGGTAGCTGCGCTGGATGCCGGCGCCAACGATTACGTGACCAAGCCGTTCGGCGTGCAGGAAATGATGGCGCGGGTGCGCGCGCTGTTGCGTTCGCACATGCAGCCCTCGGATACGCCACCGCTGTATGACGACGGCCATCTGCGCGTCGACCTGGCCCGTCGCGAAGTGAGTCTCGGGGGCGACGCCGTGTCCTTGTCGCGCAAGGAGTACACGCTGCTCGCGCTGCTCGTGCGCCATGCCGGCCGCGTCGTCACCCAGCCGCAATTGCTGCGCGAAGTGTGGGGCCCGACGCACCAGGAAGACACGCACTACCTGCGCATCCTGGTGGCCAAGCTGCGGCAGAAGCTGGGCGACAATGCGGCATCGCCGCGCTGGATCGCGACCGAACCCGGCGTCGGCTTGCGCTTCATCGGCGAGCAGGACAAGTAGAACAGCGCCCGCCACAGGCCGGCGCTGCTGATCACTCACCCGACCGCGAAACTATTCGCGGATGTCCACGTCCTTGGTCTCGCGCAGGAATAGCGAGCCGATCACGAACGTCATCACTGCGATGATGATCGGATACCACAAGCCCTGATACATGTTGCCGCTCGCGGCGACTAGGGCGAACGAGATGGTCGGCAGGAAGCCGCCAAACCAGCCGTTGCCGATGTGATACGGCAGCGACATCGAGGTGTAGCGGATGCGCGTGGGGAACAGCTCGACCAGCCACGCGGCGATCGGGCCGTAGACCATCGTCACGTAGATCACCAGGATGGTCAGCAGCGCCAGCAACATCGGCTTGTTGATGCGCGCGGGGTCGGCCTTTTCCGGATAGCCCGCCGTGCCCAGCGCCGACTTCAGCGCCGCGCCGAAGGCATCGCCCTTGGCCCTGCCGTCTTCCTTGCTCAGGCCCGCGCCTTCGTAGCCGGGAACGTTGGTGCCGCCGATCGACACGCTCGCGACCGAATCTGCCGGCGCCGCCTGAATCGTGTACGGCACACCGGCCTTGGCCAGCGCCGCAGTGGCGATATCGCAGGAATTGCTGAAGACCTTCTTGCCCACCGGATCGAACTGGAACGAACAGGTCGCCGGATCGGCATGCACCACCGCCGGATGGGTGCTGCGCGCTTCCTCGATCGCCGGATTGCCGTAGTGCGTGATCGCCTTGAACAGCGGGAAGTAAGTGAGTGCGGCGATCAGGCAGCCGGCCATGACGATCTTCTTGCGGCCGATGCGATCCGACAGCCAGCCGAACAGGATGAAGAACGGCGTGCCTAGCGCCAGGCCGCCGGCGATGAGGAGGTTCGCGGTCGTCGCATCGATCTTCAGCGACTGGGTGAGGAAGTACAGCGCGTAGAACTGGCCGCAGTACCACACCACCGCCTGGCCGGCCGTCGCGCCCAGCAGCGCGAGCAGCACGATCTTGCCGTTCTTGGAGAAGAAGCTCTCGGTGATCGGCGCCTTCGATGTCTTGCCTTCGGCCTTCATCTGCTGGAACAGCGGCGACTCGCTCAACTGCAGGCGGATCCACACCGACACGCCCAGCAGCACGATCGACAGCAGGAACGGCACGCGCCAGTATTTCGCCTCGAAGGCTTCGGTGCCGACATAGCTGCGCGCGCCGAGGATCACCAGCAGCGACAGGAACAGGCCCAGCGTCGCGGTCGTCTGAATGAAGCTGGTGTACAGGCCGCGCTTGCCGTGCGGCGCGTGCTCGGCGACGTAGGTCGCGGCGCCGCCGTATTCGCCGCCGAGCGCGAGGCCCTGCAGCAGCCGCAGCGCGATCAGGATGATCGGCGCCGCCACACCGATGCTGGCGTAGCTGGGCAACAGGCCGACCAGGAAGGTCGACGCGCCCATGATCACGATGGTGATGAGGAAGGTGTATTTGCGCCCGACCATGTCGCCTAGGCGCCCGAACACCAGCGCGCCGAACGGCCGCACCGCGAAGCCCGCGGCGAAGGCGAGCAGGGCGAAGATGAAGGCGCTGGTCTCGTTGAGGCCGCTGAAGAACTGCTTGGCGATGATCGCGGCGAGCGAGCCGTACAGGTAGAAGTCGTACCACTCGAACACGGTGCCCAGACTGGACGCGAAGATGACCTTCTTGTGACTCTGGGTGAGCCCGTCCTCGAACTTGTGGCCCGCGGTGGTCGACACGGTATTCATGTACGGCCCTCAGCTGTATTAGACGTGGATGTGCGGGCGACGCGGCGCGCCGTCGGCTCTGCCTGGGGAACGCGAGCCCCGCATCCGCTGACACGGCGCCGCGCACGGGGAGGGAGCATAGATCAGGTCGGCCCGGAGTTACCTAAGGCCAGCGCGCTTGCGGCACACTTGGCCTCCCACGTCCAGCAGACCGTGCCCCATGTCGCAACCTGACCTGTATCCCGTGCCGGCCGACTTCGCCGCGGCCGCCCGCTTCCAGCGCGAGGACTACGAGCGCCTGTATGCGCAGTCGGTGCAGCAGCCCGATGCCTTCTGGGCCGACGTCGCCAGGCGCCTGGACTGGATGAAGGCGCCGACCCGGATCAAGGACGTGAGCTACCAGGTCGAGGATTTCCACATCCACTGGTATGCCGACGGCGAACTCAATGCCAGCGTCAACTGCCTGGATCGCCACCTGGCCACGCGCGGCGACAAGACCGCACTGATTTTCGAGCCGGACGACCCGGCGCAGCCCGCGCAGCACATCAGCTACCGCGAACTGCACGAACGCGTGTGCAAGCTCGCCAACGCGCTGCGCTCGCTCGGCGTGAACAAGGGCGACCGCATCACCATCTACCTGCCGATGATTCCCGAAGCCGTCGCGGCCATGCTCGCCTGCGCGCGCATCGGTGCGATCCACTCGGTGGTGTTCGGCGGCTTCGCGCCGCAGTCGATCGCCGATCGCGTCCACGACTGCCAGTCCAAGCTCATCATCACCGCCGACGAGGGCCTGCGCGGCGGCAAGAAGATCCCGCTGAAGGCGAACGTCGACGCCGCACTGAAGCTGCCCGGCACGAATTCGGTAGAGACGGTGCTGGTCGTGCGCCACACCGGCGCCGCGGTGAACATGCAGATGCCGCGCGATCGCTGGTGCGACGCCGTGGTCGACGATCAGAGCACGCAGTGCGAACCCGCGCGGATGAATGCCGAGGATCCGTTGTTCATCCTCTACACCTCCGGCTCCACCGGTAAGCCCAAGGGCGTGCTGCACACCACCGGCGGCTATCTGGTCTATGCCAGTTACACGCACGAGGCCGTGTTTGATCTGCGCGACGACGACATCTACTGGTGCACCGCCGACGTCGGCTGGGTAACCGGGCATAGCTACATCGTCTACGGACCGCTCGCCAACGGTTCGACCGCACTGATGTTCGAGGGCGTGCCCAACTACCCGACGGTCTCGCGCTTCTGGGAGGTGATCGACCGCCACAAAGTCACGATCTTCTACACCGCTCCTACCGCGATCCGCGCGCTGATGCGCGAGGGCGAAGCGCCGGTGAAAAAGACCTCGCGCGCCTCGCTGCGCCTGCTCGGTACCGTGGGCGAACCGATCAATCCGGAAGCCTGGCGCTGGTATTACGAGGTCGTCGGCGACGCGCGTTGCCCGGTGGTCGATACGTGGTGGCAGACCGAAACCGGCGGCATTCTGATCACGCCACTGGCCGGCGCGATCGATCTCAAACCGGGTTCGGCGACCAAGCCCTTCTTCGGCGTGCAGCCGGCGCTGGTCGATGCCAACGGCGCGCTGCTCGAAGGCGAAGCCGAGGGCAATCTGGTGCTGCTGGATTCCTGGCCGGGACAGATGCGCACGGTCTACGGCGATCACCAGCGCTTCATAGACACCTACTTCAAGACCTATCCGGGCATGTACTTCACCGGCGACGGCTGCCGCCGCGATGCCGACGGTTATTACTGGATCACCGGCCGCGTCGACGACGTGATCAACGTCAGCGGCCACCGCATCGGCACGGCGGAAGTGGAGAGCGCGCTGGTGTCGCACCCGAAGGTGGCTGAAGCTGCCGTGGTCGGCTTCCCGCACGACATCAAAGGCCAGGGTATCTACGCTTACGTCACGCTCATCATCGGTGAGGTGGAGAGCGAAGAGCTGCGCAAGGAACTGGTCGCGCACGTGCGCAAGGAGATCGGCCCGATCGCCGCGCCGGATCACCTGCAATGGGCGCCGGGTCTGCCGAAGACGCGCAGCGGCAAGATCATGCGCCGCATCCTGCGCAAGATCGCCGAGAACGCACCGGACCAGTTGGGCGATACCTCCACACTGGCCGATCCGAGCGTGGTGGAGTCGCTGGTGCAGCATCGGCGGGTGCCGTGACCCGCGCCCTGCACCTGCCCATTACCCTCGCCTACGCCAAGGGCGCCTACACCGTTCGCCTCGGCATCGGCCGCGGTCAACGGCCCGGCAACTTCGTCCTCGATACCGGCAGCAGCACGCTGGTGGTGCTGCCGCACCTCTACGATCCCAACGACGACGCCAGCCTGACGCCGACCTCGCTCGCGCAGGAAGTGCGTTACGGCGTGGGCACCTGGGCAGGCCCGGTGCTGTCGGCGGAAGTACATTTCGACGGCGTGCACGGCAGCGTGCGACTGGAGGCCGCGCAGTTTTCACGCGTGGAAGCCCGCGCCCAGGACATGCGCGAGGCCGACGGTCTATTTGGGCTGGCCTACGGCGGCCTGGACGTCGCACATGACGTGCGCGACTACCTCAGCGAACGTGGCGTGAGTCCGGCACTGACCTGGCCCTGGCCGTTCGACAAGGAAGACGAGAACCTCAACGACTTCGCCACGCTGCTCAAGCAGCAACCGCGCGTCGCCCTGACGCCGCTGTTCACCGCGCTGGCCGACGCGGGCCGCATCGACAACCGTTTCGCCCTGCTGCTGCGCCGCGCGCTGGTGCACGTCGAAGACGATGCTGCGGATGCCGGCCTGCTCGCGGCCGATCCGCTCAACCAAGGCGTGCTGGTACTCGGCGGCTCCGAACAGCATGACGAGGATCAGGGGCATCGCCTGCACGACGGCGAGTTCGGCGACGTCCAGATCGTCCACGACCTCTACTACAACGCCGAACTGATCGCGGTGCAGGTCGGCGACGGCCCGCGCATCGACGCGCCGCCCATCGATCCGAAGTACGCGAAACGCGCAGCGAGCAACGCAATTCTCGACACCGGCTGCAGCTTCCTGATCCTCGAAGCGAGCGTGTATGCGGCCGTGATCGCGGCCTTCGGCAAACTGGACGAACGCCTGCCCGCACTGGTCGAACGCTTTCAGCAGACCTTTGCGCAACAACAGCAGGGCATCGCCAACACTGACATCGACGGCCTGCCCTGGCCGCCGCTGCACTTCTATCTGCGCGCACCCGACGGCAGCGAAACCCGGCTCACCTGCACCGACGAGCACTACTGGCCACGCAACGCGATGCGCGCCGGACAGGCGTATTGCCTGCTGATGAGCCAGATGAAGAACTGGCCGAACCAGTCGATCCTGGGCCTGCCGCTATTGGCGGAGAAGTACTGCATCTTCGACCGCGACGCGAAGAAGGGCGGCCGCGTGCGCGTCGCGAAGGCGCGCGGTGCCGATGCGCAGTGGTCGAGCTGAGATGGCGGCGTTGGATATCGCAACCTGCGACCTCGCCATCCTCGACACGCCACGGTTGCGGCTGCGGCCGATGGCAGAGTGCGACGAAGCGATGTTCTGCCATCTCTACACCGACCCTGACGTGATGCAGCGCATCCTGCCACCGCTCACGGCCGAAGCCGCGGCGCAGAGTTTCCGGCGCGCCTGCGGCCACAACGCCAAGGCCGCCCCCGGCCATCGCTTCTGGGCCATCGACGACAAAGCCTCGGGCGAAGCCATCGGCATGGCCGCCCTGCTGCGTAACGGCGACGACGCCGAACTCGGCGTCATGCTGCGCAACGGGTGGTGGAACCGGGGGATCTCCAGCGAGGCCTTCGTCCCCCTGATCGACCATGGCTTCCTGGGCATGGGGCTGACGCTGATCCATGCGGAGCGGCCCGACGACGACCATGCCCTGATCATCGACCGGCTGCTCGCCCGCTTCGGCTTCGTGCGCGCGCCGGAGCGGGCCACGGCCCCGACCCAGGCCCGCTGGGAACTCCCGCGCGCCGTCTGGCAGGCCCACCCCCCCGCCAACTGAGACCGATTTTGCAAAATCGGGCGGGACGGGTATCGTCGATCTCCAGCTTCTAGGGGGAGAGCAGCGCGTGGAGACGCCTGCTGGGGACAAGCCGGGACGCCTGGTCTGTGTCGGCTTGGGGATGATGTTGGGGGCCCATATCGGCCCGAGGGCACGCAGTCACATCGAGCAAGCCGATGTGGTGTTCGTCGCCGTGTCCGATCCGGTGGTCGAGCTGTGGCTGCAGCAGATGCATCCCGACGTCCGCAGCCTCCAGGCGCACTACGCCGAAGGCAAGCCGCGCCACCAGACCTACCGCGACATGGTGGAGTCCATGCTGGTCGAGGTCCGCGCCGGCCGCACCGTGTGCGGCGCCTTCTACGGTCACCCGGGCGTATTCGCCAAGGCCCCGCACGATGCGATAGCGCAGGCGCGCCGCGAAGGCTTCGACGCACACATGGAACCGGGCGTCTCCGCCGAGGACTGCCTCTACGCCGACCTGGGCATCGACCCAGGCCGTCTGGGCTGCCAGCACTACGAAGCCAGCCAGCTCATGTTCTACCGCCGCCGGCTCGACCCGTCGGCCTATCTGATCCTGTGGCAGGTCGGCATCGCCGGCGACCGCACTTATCGCCGCTTCGCCACCGGCTCCGAATACCGCCGCCTGCTGGTCGAACGCCTGCGCGAGGACTACCCGGCCGACCACCCGGTCACCGTGTACGAAGCCGCGACGCTGCCCATCACCCAGCCGCGCATGGAAACGGTACCGCTGCACGCCCTACCCGACACGCCGCTGCACATGCACTCCACGCTCGTGGTACCGCCGTGCGAACCCTTGCAACGCGACGAGGCGATGCTGGCGCGGATCGAGGCGCTGGAGCGGGCCGAAGCGGCCGCCGTTACTGAATCTGTTTGAAGCATCAGCACCCACACCGCCGTCCACTACCGAGCAGTAAGGAGTCGAAGATGTCTAACGTCGTGCAGTTCCTGGAAGCCCTGGCCCGCAGCCCGAAGCCGCTGTCCCGTGACGAGTTCATCGCTGCGGTCATGCGCGCCAATCTCGATCCGGCTGTCCAGGCCGCGCTGCTTGGCCGTGATGTCGTCGCTCTGCATCGCGCGATGAATGCGAGCGGCGCGATGTGCTGCCTCGTCTTTCCGGCGGACAACGAAGAGCCGAAGGAAGGCGAAGAGCAGCCGCAGGAAGATGGCGACGAAGCTCCGCAACAAGAACCCTCCTCGATAGCGGCCTGATAAACGGTCGCAATACGTAAAGGCTGGATAAGGCGAATGGGCCGGGCATGGCGCCCGGCCCATCGGCAAAGGAAAGCAGCCATGATCAAAGCGTCGAAAAGGTTTTCGTTTATCGGTTTGGGGCTGGCCCTGCTGTTGCCATTGGCAGCGCATGCCGCCGGCGACCTGGGCACACTGCTCAAGCGTGCCGAATCGGCCCGCAGCAAGGACCCGAAGGCCTTTGCGGCTGCGTTGCAGGACATCGAGAAGCTCAAGCCGAAAGCCACGCAAAAGCAGAAGTGGCAGATCGGCTTGCTGACTGCCTACCAGGCCGTCATGAAGGGCCGTTACGACTCGGCCATCCAGCAGGCCATCGAAGTCCGCAACGAAGCCACCGACCCGGCGACTAAGTTCAGGGCGGAACTGCTGATCGCCAATACAACCGCGATCACCCGAGATTTCTCGCTGGGACTACGCAGTCTGGAATCGGCGCTGGCGATGGCCGACCAGATCCAGGACACGGAACTGCGGCAGACCGGCTTCGGCGTTGCCGCGCTTCTTTACAACCAGCACGGGCAATACGCGCTTGCGCAGAACTACGCCGAGCAGATGCTTTCGCAGGACCCTGCGCCGCGCAACAGGTGCTATGCCAAGCAGATCCGGGCCGAAGCCCTTCATGGGCTAGGCGCGGAAGTCAGCGAGAACGAGCTCAAAGAAGCGATCGCCGATTGCGAACAGCAGCACGAACCCATTTCCACCAGTCTGCTGCGCGGCTATCTGGCGCGGCGCTGGGCAGCCAAAGGCCAGACTGCGCGCGCCGTCGAATTGCTCGAATCGCATTTGGCGGAAGTCGAGGCGACCGGGTACCCGCGCCTCGTCGGCGAGATCCACGGCCTGCTCGCGGAGTACCGCCTGATCATGGGCGATCTGACGGGCGCGGAGAAGCACGCTCACGCCGCGCTGGCAGGCGGCGGCAATGACACCTACGTGCTGCCGCTGGTTACCGCGCACAAGGTCCTCTATGACATCGCGCTTCGCCGTAAGGATCTGGCAACGGCCCTTACGCAGTACCGTCTCTATGCGGAGGCCGACAAGGCACGACTCGACGAGATCAAGGCGCGCGAATTCGCCTTCCAGCTCAGCCGCCACGAGCTGCAACAGAAGAACCAGTCGATCGAGCTGCTGCAGCGCCAGAACGACGTGCTCCGCCTGCAGCAGGACCTGTCGAAGAAATCGGCGCAGAACAATCAGCTGCTGGTCGCGATGCTGCTGATGGTGCTGGGCGTGGGCGCGTACTGGGCCTACAAGATCAAGCGCGTGCAGATGATGTTCCGCAAGCAGGCGCAGATGGACAGCCTGACGGGCATCAGCAACCGCGGCTATTTCCGCGAGGAAGCGGAGCTCCATCTGGCGCGCAGCAAGGCTGCGAACAGGGAAGCCGCCTTGGTGCTGCTCGACCTCGACAACTTCAAGCACATCAACGACCGCCACGGCCACGCCACCGGCGACTGGGTGCTGAAGCAGGTAGCGAGTGCGTGCCGTGCGGCGTGCCGCGAGGGTGATCTGTTCGGGCGGCTGGGCGGCGAGGAATTCGCCATCCTCAGCTGCGGCGGCGATCTGCATGCGGCCGAACGCATCGCCCAGCAATGCCGCGAGAACCTGGCCGGGATCGACACCGCGTCAATCGAGCACACGCAGGCGATCACCGCCAGCTTCGGCTGTGCGACGACCAAGTTGTCCGGCCATATGTTCGAGAACCTGTTCATGCATGCCGACCGTGCGATGTATCGCGCGAAGGCTGAAGGCCGAGATCGTGTGTGCTCGCATGAGGACAGGCCGGTGCTGGTGCGGACGCAGGTGCACGCTTAGCACGTCCGCTCCCGCGGATGCGAAGACGGCGGAGCCTTTGGGCTTCGCCGTTTTTGTTTGTAGAGCAAAAGCGCCCCTCATCCGCCCTGCGGGCACCTTCTCCCCGCTTACGCGGGGAGAAGGAAAGATCACTCCCTCGCCCCGCTTGCGGGGAGAGGGACCGCGCCGCACAGCGGCGCAGGGTGAGGGGCCGTGAGGCACGCGCAGCTTTAACAAACCTCGGCGCAAGCTTTCGCGACATCCGCCCCGGAGCTCCCCCATGAGCCAGTACACCATCGCCGTCCTCATCGGCAGCCTGCGTCGCGACTCCTTCAATAAGCAGCTCGCCACCGCGGTGGCCAAGCTCGCGCCGTCGGAGTTCGCCTTCAAGCCATTACGCATCGACGATCTGCCGCTCTACAACCAGGACGACGATGCGCAGCAGGCACCGCAAGTGCTGCGGCTCAAGGAGGAGATCAAGGCGGCCGACGGTCTGTTGTTCGTCACGCCCGAATACAACCGCTCCATTCCAGGCGTGCTCAAGAATGCGATCGACAACGCCTCGCGTCCTTACGGGCAGAGCGCATTCGCCGGCAAGCCCGGAGGGGTGATCGGCATTTCCGTCGGCACCATCGGCACGGCGATCGCGCAGCAACACTTGCGCAATGTGTTGGCGTATCTCGATGTGGCGACGCTGGGGCAGCCGGAGGTCTTCCTTCAGGCCAAGGAAGGTCTGTTCGGGGCGAACGGCGAGATTGGCGCGGACAGCCGGGAGTTTCTGCAGGGGTGGATGGACAAGTACACAGCGCTCATCCGTAGGCATGCGGATAAGTGAGGGGCCGCTTCCGAACATGAATGCGCTCGCGCTGGCGCATGTTGCAGCGCGGCGTGCACCCTTGCGGACGGATGGGCAGGATGCGCGCGCCGCATGGGCCGCGGCAGGAGTGGAGACCCGGGCCGGTCGTCCACTCGCCGTCACCCGTTCGTTGCTTAGCACGAGCGGCTAGACGCGGAAGCACAAGGACGTCGCCACGCGCTTCTCGCGCAGACGGCCCGCTCTCGCTTGGGTGACGGCACGCATCGCTGCCTTTTTTCCGGAGCACCCATGCTGCCCGCGCACTCCCTACGGCCCGTAGTTCGTCTCGCATCCCCTCTCGCATCCCGGCAAAACCCGCGACGGAATCCGCCGCGGTCCGTGCCTGCCACGCCCTGAGTCTTCGCCTTCGCCCGCGTGCGCGGGCCAGGCAGTCGTGGGCGTTACCGGCAGCGTCCGCGCTTTTGCAACCTCTGCAGTCCTGTAGCGACGGCTCCCTGTTCGCCGTCGATGGCAACCCGATTCGTCCGGTGTTCGACCGATGTCCCTCGCTGTGCCCGGCTCCCCTCGCGGTCGTACGCGTCCAGGAGGGCGCGAACCGACTGCCGCCGCGCACCAGCATTCCAATGTGTCACTTCGCGTGACATCCCATGTTCTTCAAGGAGAGAGTTGTGGAACGTAGCAAGTTGAACCTTCTTGCCTTCTCGCCGTTGGCGTTCGCGATCGCCTGCGCCCCCGCCATGGCCGCATCGCGCGTCGACCTGCATCAGCAGGACGCCAAGCAGATCGAAGCGCGCTACAAGAGCGCGACCGCGAAGGCGGGCGTCGCCGCCAATGCCGCCGATCGCCATGCCGAAATGCTGGGCCTCGATGCCGATTCGAGCCTCAAGCTGCTCAGCACCGACACCAGCAACGGCACCGTGCGCCGTTACCAGCAGACCTTCCGCGGGATTCCGGTGTTCGGCGAACACGTGGTGGTTGCCGAGGACCGCAATGGCAACGTGCGTAACCTGTTCGGCCGCCGCGTCGACGGTCTCGCGCGCGAACTGCCGTCGGCAGCTGCCAAGCTCGACAACGGCCGTGCCCTGGCCATCGGTAAGCAGGCGGGTCTGGGCAATAGCCTGACCACCAAGCGCACCGAGAACGAGAAGAGCGACTTGATGGTGTGGGTCGACGACAACGACCGTGCGCACCTGGTCTACGTCGTGTCGTACTTCGCCGACTTCGCGCAGGGTGGCGCGCCCAGCCGTCCGTTCGTGATCGTCGACGCCAACAACGGCCGCGTGCTCAAGCAGTGGGAAGGCCTGACGCATGCCGCCATCGGCACCGGTCCCGGCGGCAATGCCAAGACCGGCCAGTACCAATGGGGTTCGGGCGGCATCTACGGCTTCCTCGACGTGACCCAGTCGGGCACCACCTGCACGATGAACAACACCAACGTGAAGTCGGTGAACCTCAACGGCGGCACCACGGGCACGACGGCGTTCTCGTACACCTGCCCGAACAACACCTACAAGACCATCAACGGCGGTTATTCGCCGATCAACGACGCCCACTACTTCGGCGGCGTGATCACCAACATGTATCCGGCCTACACCGGCTACAACGCGCTGAGCTTCCAACTGGTGATGCGCGTGCACTACAGCAGCAGCTACGAGAACGCGTTCTGGGACGGCTCGACGATGAGCTTCGGCGACGGCGCGACCACGTTCTATCCGCTGGTCAGCGCGGACGTCGCCGGCCACGAGGTTTCGCACGGCTTCACCGAGCAGCACTCGAACCTGACCTACTCGGGCCAGTCCGGCGGCATCAACGAAGCCTTCTCCGACATGGGCGGCGAAGCCACCGAGTACTACTGGAAGGGCACGAACGACTTCCTGGTCGGCCAGGAAATCTTCAAGTCCACCGGCGCGCTGCGCTACATGTGCAACCCGACCCAGGACGGCCGTTCGATCGACAACGCCGCCAACTACACCTCGGGCCTGGACGTGCACTACTCCTCGGGCGTGTACAACAAGGCGTTCTGCAACCTGGCCAAGACCGCGGGCTGGGACGTGCCGAAGGCGTTCAAGGTCTTCGCCCGCGCCAACGCGCTGTACTGGACGGCCAGCTCCACCTACAACAGCGCCGCGTGCGGTGTGGAAACGGCGGCGACCGACGTGGGCCTGAACAAGGCCGACGTGACCGCGGCGTTCACCACCGTGGGCGTCAGCTGCTCGGGCGGCGGCGGTGGCGGCACCGTGACCGCACTGGGCAATGGCGTGCCGGTCACCGGCATCGGCGCTTCGTCGGGTGCGGACAAGTTCTACAAGCTGGACGTGCCGGCCGGCGCGAGCGGCCTGAAGTTCGTCACTAGTGGTGGCACCGGTGATGCCGATCTGTACGTGAAGTTCGGTTCGCAGCCGACCACCACGTCGTACGACTGCAAGTCGGAAGGCAGCACCACCGCCGAGACCTGCAACATCGCCACGGCGCAGGCGGGTACGTACTACGTGACCATCCATGCCTACACCACCTACTCGGGCATGAGCCTGACCGGCAGCTACACCACCGGTGGCGGCGGCGGCACGCAGACGTACAGCAACACGGCCGACTACAACATTCCCGATAACAACGCGACGGGCATCAGCAGCCCGATCACGGTTTCGGGTCGCACCGGCAATGCACCGACCAACGCCTCGATCTCGGTCAACATCGTCCATACGTACTCGGGCGATCTGAAGGTCGACCTGATCGCGCCGGACGGTTCGGTCTACAACCTGCGCAGCAACACCGGCGGCAGCGCCGACAACATCGTCGAGACCTACACCAAGAACCTCTCGACGGAAGCGCTGAACGGCACGTGGAAGCTGCGCGTGATCGACAGCGCGTCGATCGATACGGGCTACATCAACAGCTGGAGCATCACGTTCTAATCGCGAAGGTCCCGGCTTTCATAGCCGGTCTGCGCAAGAAAAGCCCCGGCCATGCCGGGGCTTTTTCTTTGTACTCAGTCGCGCGCGCCGGGTAATGCTTCGCCGTGAACCAGATAGTGATTGAGCCGCGCCTCCCAGTCGCGCATGAACTCCACGTAATAGTCGGCGGTGAAGGCCGCCACGAAAGCGTCGCCTTGCGCGCCCAGGCTCGTATGCAGATAGGTCACGATCGCGTCGCAGCCTTCGGTCGTGGCCTGCAATTGGATCGACAGCCGGCATGCGGTGACACCGGGGGTGATCTTCAGCATCTCGACGAAGCCGGCATCGGGTTCGTGCCGGGTGACGTACCAGATCGCGTCGGCCGGTTCGGCGGCGGTGACGAAGACGCAATCGGGTTCGGCGACGCCGGTTGCGCTGACGACCAGGAGTGGGTTCCAGCCTTCGATCCAGTCGGCTTCTCGCACGGGGCATAGCAGCGGGAAGACTTGCGCCCGTGTCGCTGCGAGATGCTGGGTGTAGGTGTGGGCGACGCGGTTGGGGGGTTGGATGTTCATGGGGGTCTCCTGGCCGTTGTTTTGGACACGCAAAAAAAGAAGCCCGCCTTGCGGCGGGCTTCTTTTGAACAATTTGAAAGGCAGAGCAAAGTCGCTGGATCCCCGCCTTCGCGGGGATGACGCGACAATTGTCGCGTCGGTTTTGGCAAAGCCATTCGCGCTATGCGCGAATGGGCCAAAACGTCACTTGATCTTGCCTTCCTTATAAGCCACGTGCTTACGAACGACGGGGTCGTACTTCTTGACCTCCATCTTGTTCGGCGTGTTCTTCTTGTTCTTGTCGGTGGTGTAGAAGTGGCCGGTGCCGGCCGAAGAGATCAGGCGGATCTTGTCGCGCTTGGAAGCCATGGTTCGATCCTCCTACTCAGATCTTCTCGCCGCGGGCACGCAGCTGGGCAAGGACGGAGTCGATGCCGTTCTTGTCGATGGTGCGCAGGGCAGCGGTGGAAAGGCGCAGCTTCACCCAGCGGTTTTCGCTGGCAACCCAGAACCGGCGTTCATGCAGGTTCGGGAGGAAACGGCGGCGGGTCTTGTTGTTAGCGTGCGAGACGTTGTTACCCGTCTGCACGCGCTTGCCGGTGACTTGGCATACGCGGGACATACGCACCTCGAGAGGTAATTATTGCTTCCCTTGGCCAGGGAGGCGGCGGCCCCTCCGCCCGCGGTGGATTGCGGCGGCTCACGATTCGGGTCGGAAATGTCCGCTGCCGGCGGCGGGAGGAATCGTGGTTCCGGTCCCGCCCGGTCCCGGCACAAGGCCGACCGGACGCAGCGAGCCGCGAATTATGCACGGAGCGGGAGGGCTGGGCAAGGGTTATCCACAGGGCGGCCCACTCCCTCGCCCCGCTTGCGGGGAGAGGGACAGCGTCGCGCAGCGATGCAGGGTGAGGGGACGTGTCGCAACAGCAACGGCGAAAGCGCCCCTCATCCGCCCTTCGGGCACCTTCTCCCCGCACGCGGGGAGAAGGGAGTCACGGGTAGCTCAGTGGCTCGCCCTATCCCGATGCCAACCCCGGTGCTTGATGTCCAGGTACAGGCTGTACGCCGCGGTGAACGCCGGGAACAGGTTCTGGATGATCCCCACCGAGTCCTGCTTGGCCGAGAACAGGAAGTAGGCCAGGGTCATCACGCTGCCCAGCAGGCTCATGTACCAGAACAGCCGCGGGATCACCGGCTTGCCGTACTTGCGCGAGGCCAGGAACTGCACCAGCCAGCGTCCCCCGAACATCAGCGCGCCAGTCAGGCCGATCAGCTTCCACGGCGACATGTGCAGGCCGGTCCAGGCCAGCCAGGCGATCGGCGAATTCATGAAATCCGCGCCGCCAGTGGCAACGGAAGCAGCCATCACCATCATTGGACTTCCTCGACGGCGGTGCGCTTGCTGCGCGTTATCAGCCAAGCCACACCGCGCAGGTCACGGATGCCCACGAGCGCGCGGTTGAGGTTGTTGTACTTGGACACGCCCGTAGTGCGCGCGCGATGGTTGACCGGCACGCTCACCGTCTTCCAGCCCGCACGCTGCATCAGCGCCGGCAGGTAGCGGTGCATATGGTCGAAGTACGGCAGGTCCAGGAACGCGTTGCGCTCGAACAGTTTGATCCCACAACCGGTGTCGGGCGTGTCGTCGCGCAGCATGCGGGTGCGGATCGCGTTCGCCCACTTGCTGGCCCAGCGCTTGCTGCCGCTGTCCTGGCGACTGACGCGCCAGCCGGCGAACAGCTTCACCTCGCGCGGATCGTCGCCGCGCTTGGCGAGCAGCTTGGGAATGTCGGCCGGATCGTTCTGGCCGTCGCCGTCGAGGGTGGCGATCCAGGCGCCGCGCGCGGCCTTCACGCCGGTGCGGATCGCGGTGCTCTGGCCGCACTGGCTGACATGATGGAGCACGCGCAGCTCGGGCACCTGCGCTTTCAAATCGCGCAGTACCGACAGCGTGTTGTCGCGCGAATGATCGTCGATGTAGACGATCTCGAACGGCACGACGCCGCGCATAGCCGCCACGATTTCGTGGATCAGCGGGGCGACATTGTCCTGCTCGTTGAACACGGGCACGACGACGGAGATTTCGGGGGATGCAGTCATGTAGGCGTCTTCAGGCCGCGCGGGGCGCGACTGAACGGGAGCGTTGGGCGTGCATCCTACCCGCCCGAAGTTGCGACGTCAGTCTCGCTCGCCCCCCTATTCAGGCCCGGTCGCCGAAATAGTCCCGGCACCAGGCCACGACCTGGGGCAGGCCGACCTCGATCGCGGTCGCTGGCTCGAAGCCGAAGGCGGCCTTGGCCCGCGCGGTATCGGCCATGGTTTCGATCATGTCGCCGGGCTGCATGGGCTTGTACACCTTCTGCGCGGGCCGGCCGGCGGCCTGCTCGACCACTTCGATGAAGCGCTCCAGCTCCACCGGGGTGTGATTGCCCAGGTTGAAGACGCGGTGGGGTGGCTCGCTCTGCGGCGGATGATCCAGCGCGCCGAGCACGCCGGCCACGATATCGGCGATGAAGGTGAAGTCGCGACGCATCTTGCCGTGGTTGAACACGTCGATCGGCCGCCCCGCCAGCACCGCGCGCGAGAACAGCAGCGGCGCCATGTCCGGACGACCCCAGGGGCCGTACACGGTGAAGAAGCGCAGCCCGGTCGAGCGCAGGCCGTAGAGGTGCGCATAGGTGTGCGCCATCAGCTCGTTCGCCGCCTTCGTCGCCGCGTACAGCGAGCGCGGCTGGTCGATGCGCTGGTCTTCCGAAAACGGGGGCTTCGCCGAATCGCCGTAGACCGAGGACGAACTGGCGTACGCCAGATGCTGCACGCCGCGATGGCGGCACAGCTCCAGCAGGTTCACGAAGCCGACCAGATTGCTGTCGACGTAGGCATGCGGGTTGGTCAGCGAGTAGCGCACGCCGGCCTGCGCGGCCAGGTGCACGACGCGCACCGGCGCGGTCTCGTCGAACAACGCGGCCATGCCATCGCGATCGGCCAGATCGAGCATGCGGATATCCGCATCCGGGCACAGCGCCGCGACGCGATCGCGCTTGATCTGCGGATCGTAGTAGTCGTTGTAGTTGTCGAGCCCGACCACGGCGTCGCCGCGATCCAGAAGCGCACGGCACACATGGGCGCCGATGAAGCCGGCCGCGCCGGTCACGAGAATGGTCATGCGCGCATTCTAGTGAATGCGGTTGAAGACCGCGCTCACCTCGCCTGCCGGCCTAGCGCGGCGGCGCGGACAGTTCATTGGCGTTGAGGAAGCCGTCGCCGTCGGCGTCCTGGCGGCGGAACATCGCGGCCAACAACTCGCGGTGATCGGCCAGGCTGACGGTGTCGCCCTTGCCGCCGGGCAACTCGTCCGCGGTCAGCAGGCCGTCGCCGTTGAGGTCCATGCGTTCGAAGGCGTAACCCATCCAGGCCTGGTATTCGGTCAGCGAGATGCGCCCGTCCTGGTCGCCGTCCATGCGCGCCAGGTAATCGCTGGTCGCCACGACCTGCGCGGACACCGCCGCGGACCAGCACAGGCAGGCCGCCGCGACCGTCGTCGGAAGAAAGGAAAACATGTCGCGCACTTTGCCGACGCCCGCCTGAATCATCAAACAAAGAAGGGGCGTTGCCGCCCCTTCGTGTACTCGTACCGCATGCCTGCGATCACGCGCCGATGCGCGCCGGCGCCAGCGCGTAGCCCTTCATGCGCACCGAGAACGCCTGCAGCGCGGCGTTGCCCGATGCCTCGGCTTCGGCGCACCACGCCTGCAGCTTGGCCAGCGTGGCCTGCGCATCCTGCGAGCGCTCGTCCAGCACGTGCGAAAGCTTGGCGCGGAATTCGGCCAGTTGCGCCATGCGCGGACGCTCGGCGAGCCATGCGTGCAGCTTGGCGCGCTTGTCCTCGTCGAGCCAGCGACCGCCGTCGGCCAGGCCCTGGCGCAGCTTGCGCGGCAGCTTGAACTTGGTTTCACGCAGTGCCGGCAGCGTGACGTTGCGGTAGTAGTCGGTCATTGCCTGGAAGCGGATCGCCAGCAGCGCCTTCATCGTCTCGCCGTCGGGCATGGCGATGTTCGGGCGCACGTCGAGCGTCGGCGCCACGCGCAGGACCTTGGCCAGGCCGATCTTCTCGAACGCACGGATCGCGACCCAGCCGATGTCGACTTCGAACTTGCGCAGCGCGAACTTCGCCGACGACGGGAAGGCGTGGTGGTTGTTGTGCAGCTCTTCGCCACCGATCCACACGCCCCACGGGGTGAGGTTGGTCGAGGTGTCGGCGCTTTCGAAATTGCGGTAGCCCCACCAGTGGCCGAGGCCATTGACCACGCCCGCGGCCCAGAACGGAATCCACGCCATCTGGATCGCCCACAGCGCGACGCCAACGAAACCGAACAGCGCGAAGCTGATGAACAGATACAGGGTCGGGCCGAGCGTGGCGTACGGCGTGTACAGGTGACGTTCGATCCAGTCGTCCGGGCAGCCCTTGCCGTACTTCTCGATCGATTCGCGATCGTTGCGCGCTTCCTTGTACAACTCGACGCCGCGCCAGAACACGGTCTTGATCCCCTTGATCTGCGGGCTGTGCGGATCTTCCTCGGTCTCGCACTTCGCGTGGTGCTTGCGATGGATCGCCGCCCATTCCTTGGTGATCATCGACGTCGACAGCCACGTCCAGAAGCGGAAGGCGTGCGCCAGTACCGGATGGAAATCCACCGCGCGATGCGCCTGCGAACGATGCAGGTACAAGGTCACCGAGAGGATGGTGAGCTGGGTGGCGATCAGGAAATAGATCGCGAGAGCGCCCCAGCCGGCCTGCAACAGGCCACCAGCGAGGAAATCGAGCAGGGAAGAAAACATGACAACTCCGAAGCGGGCGCCCTGCCTTCGCCGAGGCGAAGAGGGAGGATGGAAGGACGTTTCCCGCGCGGGATTTTGACACTCTCCGCGTGCGTTCGCCCCTGTATGGAACTGGTTGTGTGATGGGGGTCGGCGGGGCATTCAGCAAGGCCAAAAACTGAATAGGGCTCCCGCTGGGAGGGACCCCCGTAAGCTAGGCGCATGCCCGAATTGCCCGAAGTCGAAACCACCCGCCGTGGCCTCGCCCCGCACCTCGAAGGCCGCACGATCACCGGCGTCACCCTGCGCCGCCCGGACCTGCGCTGGCCGATTCCGCCGGAAGTATCCGAACTGCTGCCGGGCCAGCGCATCGACCAGGTGCGCCGTCGCGCCAAGTACCTGCTGCTCGACACCGCCGCGGGCAGCGCCCTGCTGCACCTGGGCATGTCCGGCAGCCTGCGCGTGCTGCCGGCGGCGACGCCGGTGAAGGCGCACGACCACGTCGACCTCGCCCTCGATTCCCGGCGCGTGCTGCGCTTCACCGACCCACGCCGCTTCGGTTGCCTGCTGTGGCAGCCGCCGGGGGAAACGCACGAGTTGCTGCGCGAACTCGGCCCGGAGCCACTGTCGGACGCCTTCGACGGTGACTATTTATTCGCGCTCAGCCGCGGACGCAAGGCGCCGGTAAAAACGTTTTTGATGGACCAGAAGGTGGTCGTCGGCGTCGGCAATATCTATGCCGCCGAAGCCCTGTTCGAAGCCGGCATTTCACCGCTGCGCGCCGCCGGCAAGGTCTCGCGCGAACGCTATGCGCTGCTCGCCGCCGCGGTGAAGCGGATCCTGGTCTACGCCATCGCGCGCGGCGGCACCACGCTGCGCGACTTCATCAGCCCCGACGGCGAACCGGGCTACTTCGAACTGGAACTGGCCGCCTACGGGCGCGGCGGCGAGCCCTGCCCGCGCTGCGGGCGCCCGCTGAAGCAGGCCGCAATCGGCCAGCGCGCCACTGTGTGGTGCGGACACTGCCAGAAATAGCCTCGGGGGCCGACGCGTTCAGCCGCGGCGTACCTTCGCCCCTCGGCGGGTTTTGCATTTGGGTTTATATTCCAGACATCTTCGGGGGTCGGGTTCCACATGGCGGACAGTGCTGACATCACCATGCTGCTGGATGCGGCTCGGGGCGGCGACCGCGGCGCACTCGACAACGTGCTCGCGCGCCTCTACAGCGAACTGCATTCGATGGCACGGCGCCAGTTGGCCGGCCAGCACGGCCAGACGCTGGATGCCACCGCCCTCGTACACGAGGCCTACCTCAAGCTCATCGGCCGGCGCGAAGCGCATTTCGACGATCGCGCGCACTTCTTTGCCTATGCCGCCTCGGCCATGCGCAGCGTGGTGGTCGACTACGCCCGCCAGCGCCTGGCGCAAAAGCGCGGCGGCGACCTGCACCGCGTCACCGACCTGCCGGAAGACGTCGAGGGCGGCTTGCGCCTGGACGAGGAAACGCTGGGCCTGGACGTGGCGCTGACCAAGCTCGCCGCCGTCGACCAGAAGCTCGCCCAGGTGGTGGAGCTGCGCTACTTCGCCGGGCTGTCGGAACTGGAAATCGCCGCGCTGCTGGACCGCTCCGAACGCAGCATCCGCCGCGACTGGCAGAAGGCACGGCTCTTTCTGCTGGCCTCGTTGAAGGACTCCTAAAGCCACGCCGCCGTCGCGCGCGCGACGGCCCATCCACGGGGAGCACAGGCAGACCGATGGACCCCGAGCGCTGGCAACGCCTGTCCCCGCTGCTGGATTCGCTGTTCGAATTGCCGGCGGAAGCGCGTGCCGAGCGCCTGCGCGAACTGCGCGACGAGGACGCCGAACTCACCGATGAACTCGAAGCGCTCATGGCGCTCGAGGAAGAGCGCACCGACTTTCTCGCCGAACCGCTGACGCCGCCGCGCCCGGGCGTGCAGCCGGGCACGGTCGTGGGCCCTTATCGCCTCGATCGCCTGCTCGGCGAAGGCGGCATGGGCCAGGTCTGGCTGGCCTCACGCGCGGACGGCCTGTATCAGCGCCGCGTCGCGCTGAAACTGCTGCGCCCCGGCCTGACCGACACCAATCTGCGCCTGCGCTTCACCCGCGAACGGCAGATCCTGGCGCGCCTGGCGCATCCGCACATCGCGCGCCTGCTCGATGCCGGCGTCACCACCGACGGCCTGCCGTATCTCGCGCTGGAATACGTCGACGGCGAACCGATCACCGACTACTGCCGCGCGCTGGACACGCCGGTAGCGCAGCGGCTGCGCATGTTCCAACAGGTATGCGACGCGGTCAGCCACGCGCACGCCAACCTGATCGTGCATCGCGATCTCAAGCCCTCGAACATCCTGGTCACCCCCGCGGGCGACGTGCGTCTGCTCGACTTCGGCATCGCCAAGCTGCTCGACAGCGAAGTGCCCGTAGTCGAACAGACGCGCACCGGCATGCGTGCCTTCACCCTGCACTACGCCGCGCCCGAGCAGATCCGCGGCGAACCGGTCACCACCATGACCGACGTGTACTCGCTCGGCGTGGTGCTGTACGAACTGCTCACCGACCGCAAGCCGTACAAGCTCAAGCGCGACAGCGATGCGGCGTGGGAAGACGCGATCCTGTTCACCGACCCGCTCAAACCTTCGCAGGCGGTGTTGCGCCGGATCGAGAGCGAGACGCAGGAGGAATACAGCCGCGTCGCCGACCTGCGCCGGCGCGCGCGCGTGTTGTCGGGCGATCTCGACAACATCGTGCTCAAGACTTTGTCCAAGCCGCCCGAGCAGCGCTATCCCTCGGTCGAGGCGCTCGCTCTGGATCTGCGCCGCTACGAGGACGGCCGCCCCGTGCTGGCGCGGCCGCAGGGCGTGGGCTATCGGATCCGCAAGTACTTCGCCCGCCATCGCTGGACGCTCGCGACGGCGACGATGGTCGTCGTGGTGTTGTCGCTGTCGATCGGCCTGGTCGCCTGGCAGGCGCGCCAAGCGCTGGCCGAAGCCGCGCGCGCGCAGGCGATGCAGGACTTCATGGTCGGGCTGTTCGAACAGGCCGGTGGCGCACCCGGCCAGGCGGTGGACCTGCGCAGCCTGCTGACGGCCGCCGAGGCCCGCGATCGCGCCGAACCCCGGCGGCAGCCCCGTGCGCGTGCCGAGCTGCTCGGCCTGCTCGCCCGCCTGCGCCTGGGCCTGGGCGACTACCCGCAAGCCGCGGTCCTGTTGGGCCGGCAGGCGGCCATCGTCGACAACGCCGGCGATATTCCCGACAGCCTCCAGCTCGAGTCGCTCACCTTGCGCGGACAACTGCTGGCATTGCAGGGCAACGCCAACGACTGCATCGGGTTGATGCAGCCCTACCTGGATCTTGCCCGCAACGAGCAGGCGCAACTGCCGCCGCAGAGCAGCCAGTTCTATTCGCAGCTGGGCCGTTGCCGCCGCGCGGCCGGCGAACGCCAGGGCGCGCGGCAGATGGTCGAACGCTCGCTCGCGATCCGGCGCGAAGCCCCATCCGACGACGTCGGCATCGTCGAAAACCTCATCGATCTGGCCGGCCTGCAGGCCGATGCCGGCGACACCGACGCGGCACTGCGCGGCTACGACGACGCGCTGGAGCATCTGAACTCGCGCGTGAGTGCGCGCCATTCGCTCGCGGTGGACATCCTGCGCCAGCGCTGCGCGGTGCTGCGCACGCGCGGCGAAGCGGCCGCCGCCGAACGCGACTGCCAGGCCGCGCTGGACCTCGCCCGGCAACTGCACGGCGACGACAGCCGCCCCGGCGTGGATGCGCGCCGGCAACTGGCCGCGCTGCACGTGGACGAGGGCCGCTATGAAGCGGCGCAGCGCGAATTCACCCAGACCCAGGATTGGCTGGTCGCACGCCTCGGCCCCGACCATCCGGACGTTGCGCGCAACTACAACAGCCTGGGCATCACCGCGTGGGAGCGCGGCGACTTCGCCGCCGCACAGCCGGCGCTCGCGCGCGCGGTATCGATCTGGCGTCATCACGGCGACGTCGCGCTGCTCGCCGCCGGCCTGTTCAACGAGGCCATGGTGCTGCACGACGCGGGCCGGGACGCCGAAGCCCTGCCCTTGCTGGAGGAGTCGCGACGGTTGCGCGTCGAACAGTTCGGCCCTCGGCACGGACTCGTCGGCGATACCGACCGCCTGATCGGCGAAGTCGCGCTCGCCATGGGCGACGCCACGCGGGCGCGGCAGGCCTTGCAGAGCGCGGTCGTGCTGACGCGCGACGGCTACGGCGGTGAACACCCGCATGCGCTGCGCGCGCAACTCTCACAGGCGCGGTTGCTGGCGGCGGCGGGCGATACCGGCGCCCTTCGCCGTCTCGCGCAGATCGGCAATTTGGCGCCTACCGACAGCGAGCGCAGCAAGACGCGCTGGCTGGCCCACGCCTACCTCGCGGAAACGCGCTGCAGCCGCGAGCCTGTCCTCGCTCAGGTCGAACTCGATGCGCTGTTGCGGGAAATGCGGACGGCGCTGCCGGAAGGCGGTGCGGTGCTGCGAGAAGTGCAGGCGATCCGCGAAGGCTGCCCCTGACCGCTACAGCAGCGGCGGCTGCTGCGGCTCGGGCAGTCCTTCGACCGCGCTTTCCCCGCGCATCACCTTCTTGAATTCGGCGCGCGACACCGAGACGTAGCGTTCGTTGCCGCCGATTTCCACCTGCGGACCCTGCTGCACGGCACGGCCGTCGTCGTCGACGCGCACCGTCATCGTCGCCTTCTTGCCGCTGTGGCAGATCGTCTTGATCTCGTTGAGCTCGTCGGCCCAGGCCAGCAGATACTGGCTGCCCTCGAACAGCTCGCCGCGGAAGTCGGTGCGCAGGCCGTAGCAGAGCACCGGTATACGCAAGGCGTCGACGACTTCGCTCAGCTGCCACACCTGCGCCTTGGCGAGAAACTGCGCTTCGTCGACCAGCACGCAGTCGAGCTTGCCGTGCGCGGCGATGTCGTCGCGCACCACCTGATCCAGATCGTCGCCGCGTTCGAATGCGTGCCCCACCGCCTTCAGGCCGATGCGCGACGCCACGGTGCCGCTGCCGGCACGATGGTCGAGCCGCGGCGTCAGGATCAGCACGCGCATGCCGCGCTCGCGGTAGTTGTGCGCGGACTGCAGGAGGGTGGTGGTCTTTCCGGCGTTCATCGCCGAGTAGTAGAAGTAGAGCTTGGCCATGCGCGCATTTTATCCGGACGCGTGGCGCGTTCGCGGTGCTGCCGGCGGTTTCGGCTCGGTTACGGCCTGCGATCGCGCGTCGCCGGCCCGATGTCGACCCGGCCGGCCGCGCGTTCCAGCAAGGCATCCTGGCTCTGCCAATAGACCTGTAGGCGCTTGAGGCCGCCCTCCTCGCCGTAAAGCTCGTCGGGCGAACCCGCGACCGAGACCGCGTAGGCCGCGGCGTTGGTTCCGGTTTCGACCACGAGCGAGCCGTTGACCGGTCCGCCACCGCTTTCCATCATCTGGCTGCGATAGCCCACGCGGCTGCCGGTCATGCTGCGGGCGAAGCGGCGCATCTCCATTTCGGCGCGCGGTTTTGCCACCGCGTCGCCGTAGCGATCGTAGAAGGATGGGCCCAATTCCAGCACGTGGGCGCGCTCTTCCGCCGTGAGTTGCTGCCACATCTTTTCGCGAATCGCCAACAGCGGATGGCTGCCGCGCTCGGCGGCCAGGTCGCTCCACACGTACGCCTGGACGCGATCGACCGGAACGCCGACGCCATGCCAATGGATGAGGCTGAGGAAATGCTGCGAGTACTTGTCCGCATAGGACGCCGCGCGTTCGAAGTCGCGCACCGCTTCGTCGTAATGGTCGCCCTGGTAGGCCTTCAGCCCGTTGAGGCGCCACTCCTCGTTCGGCCGGCCGCGCGCCGAGGTCAGCTGCGCATCGAGGTCCATGAAACTGGCATCGACCAGCCGCAGTTTCTCGCCGGCCGTGGCGGCTCCCGCCGCACACAGGCAGACCAATACGAGGCACGCAGCTCGCACGTTCATGGCGTATCTCCGTCGCCGCAGGACGAAGCGACTTAAGCGCACGCTAGGCGCGGCTATGGGTCCGGGCAATGACGCACTTTGTGCTCCCGACGGGTGGCTCAGGGCTCGGGCGTGGGCTCCGGCGGCACTTCGGGGACGGGAGCGTCGATCTCCGGCGCGGTCTCCGGAATGCGCGTATCCACCGCGTCCTTGGCGACTTCCAGCTCGCCGACGGTGACCTTGCCGATGCGCGGCTTCGCCCAGATCGCGTCCTGCCAGGCCCAGTACTTTTTCGCGTCCCAATAGCGCTCGTCGTAGAACTTCGAGCCTTCGATCATCTGCGAGCCCGCCGGGCCCGGGACCTCGATCTGCACACCGCGGTTGAAGCCGGTACGGCTGCCGGTCAACTTGTTCTTCCCGCGCCGCAATTCCCATTCGTAGCGCGGCTTGGCGGCGGCGTCGCCGAAGCGCGAGTAGATCGCCTGTCCCTGCTCGATCGCACGCGCGCGTTCGCTTTCATCCATCGCCTTCCAATACTTCTCGCGCAGACCGATGAAGCCGGTGTAGCCGCGCTCGGCCGCCAGATCCATCCACGCATACGCAAGCGCGCGATCGGCGGGCGCGCCTTCGCCGTTCCAATACATTTCGGCGACCATGCCCTGAGAGGGCTTGTCGGCGAAATAGCTGGCGCGGCGGAAGTAGCGCATCGCGTCATCGAAGCGCTTCTCCTTGTAGGCCTCCATGCCCAGCATCCGGTACTTGAGGTCCTGGTGATGGCCGAGGAAGCCCGCGGTAATCAGCAACGGATCGCTCACCGGATCCGGCGGCACGGTCGGCTGCGCCGCCTGCGCGCCCATCGCCGGCAGCAGCAACAGCGACAGCGCAAACGCCTGCAAACGCGGCCTGCGTGATTTCGGCGTGCGAGAGTTCGACATCCATTTCGTCCGATCGGAAAGAGGCGCACAGCTTAACGGGCGACCGGCTACGCCGCGGGTAAACGGAAGACCTAGAGACTTTTTCTTAGGCTGCGCGTTCTTAGATCGCGCGAGCTAACCTTGCAATTCCGCGCGCTGCCGGGCCGCCATCATCCAGCGCATGGCTACGACGGGCGAGGTCATGCAAACGGCATCATCGGTTTTGGTCGTCACCGCGCGCTCCAGCAGTTGGATATCGGCTTCGTGCTGGCGCGCGACGTGGGGATCCTCGAAGAAGACGACGCGCTGGCAGCGCCCTTCGAGCACACGGTCGGCGATCTGCGCATCGCCGCCCATCGGGCCGCTGCGGTAGCGTTGCACCCATTCCTGCTCGCGCGGCCAGCCGCGGCTCCAGGCCAGCTCGTTGAGCAATTGGCCCGTGGTGCCGGTGGCGACGCGATGGGCATAGCGCGACAGCAGATCGAAGTGCTCGGCCGCGAACGCCTGCATCGTCGCCTTCATCGCGTCGTGCGCGATCAACGCCAAGGTCTGCTGCTCCAGCTCGTGGAAGCGGTCAGCGCCGGAATCGGGCGCGAACCCGGCCTGAATGCGCTCCATCTCGACCCAGTCGCGCGCCCCGGCCACCGTGGAGACGAACGGCTTGCCGTGGATCACGCACTGGCGCTTGAGCGCGACGGCTTCGGGAAAGGTGGATGAGGGCGTGACGGGGTTGAGCAGGTAGATCGCACCATCGAGGGTGCGCTCCTCGCCGAGGCCGACGACCTCGGCCACCAGCTTCATCAGGCCGCCGTCGCGACCGAACGGATAGCGCCGCAGCCCCGCATAGCCGGCCAGCATGCCCTCGTCCACGATCGCGTCGTGCGTGCGTCCGACCGCGTGCAGGCCCAGCCGCAATTCGCGAATACCCGACTCGCAGGCGCGCAGCCAGCGGAACAGGGCGGCGTCCGAACCGGTGTAATGCAGGCTGTTGGCGACCAGGCCCATGCGCATCGGCGAATTTCCTCATAAGGGTGCCGCGGTGAACGCGCGTATTCAGGCACGCGGCGCTGGGCGGCTGAATGAAGATGCCCGACCGGTGCCGCGGCTTCAATCTCGGCATCACTCCGGATCTGCCTCGCGAATCTCCATCGGGATCGCGGAAGCCACCCGCCCGACCCGATTAGAATGCGCGGCCAGAAAGATGTCCGGTCCAGGGCCGGTTGACCGCATGCATTTCCTCAACCCGCCCCAACGCGCCGCCGCCCTGCACACCGAAGGTCCGCTGCTCGTACTCGCCGGAGCCGGCAGCGGCAAGACCCGCGTCATCGTCGAGAAGATCGCCCACCTGATTTCCTCGGGCCGCATGCCGGCGCGCCGCATCGCCGCGATCACCTTCACCAACAAGTCGGCGCGTGAAATGAAGGAGCGCGTCGCCAAGCGCATCAAGGGCGACGCGGCCGAAGGGCTGACGATCTGCACCTTCCACGCGCTGGGCCTGAAGTTCCTGCAGATCGAGCACGCCAAGGCCGGGCTGCGCCGCGGCTTCTCCGTGTTCGACAGCGACGACACCGGCGCCCAGCTCAAGGACCTGTTGCCGCCTGGCAGCAAGCCCGACGTGCTCGACAACGCGCGCAATCTGATTTCGCGCGCGAAGAATGCCGGCCTGTCGCCGGAGGAAGCGCTGGCCGCCGCGCAGAGTCCGCGCGAGATGGATGCGGCGGTCCTCTACCAGAAATACCAGCAGCGCCTGACCACCTTCAATGCGGTCGACTTCGACGACCTGATCCGCCTGCCGGTGCAATTGCTCGAAGCCGACGAAGACCTGCGCCTGGGCTGGCGCGAGCGCATCGGCTACCTGCTGGTCGACGAGTGCCAGGACACCAACGACGCGCAGTACCGGCTGCTGAAGGCGCTGGCGGGGCCGAAGGGCCTGTTCACCTGCGTGGGCGACGACGACCAGTCGATCTACGCCTGGCGCGGCGCCAATCCGGACAACCTGCTGCAACTGGGCAAGGACTATCCGGCGCTGGAAATCATCAAGCTGGAGCAGAACTACCGCTGTTCCAACCGCGTGCTGCGCGCCGCCAACGCCTTGATCGCGCACAACTTCCACGAGCATCCCAAGACCCTGTGGAGCGACCAGCCCGACGGCGAACGCATCCGCGTGTGGGAATGCCGCGACGCCGCGCACGAGGCGGAGAAGGTCGCATCCGAGATCCACTTTCTCGCGCAGAAGAACTCCGCGCCGTGGAGCGACTTCTGCATCCTGTTCCGCGGCAACCACCAGAGCCGCGCGCTGGAAAAGGCGTTGCAGTTGCTGCGCGTGCCGTATCACCTCAGCGGCGGCACCGCCTTCCTCGAACGCCAGGAAGTGAAGGACACCCTCGCCTGGCTGCGCCTGATCGCCAATCCCGACGACGATGCGGCGTTCCTGCGTGCGGTGCAGGCGCCCAAGCGCGAGATCGGTGCGACCACGCTGGCGAAGCTGGCCGAACTCGCGCACGGGCAGCACATGCCGATGTCGCGTGCGGCCGAATCGGTCGGCGCGCTCAAGCAACTGGCGCCGCGCGCGGCCAATGCGCTGGACGGCTTCATGGGCGTGGTGCGATCGCTACGCGCCGATGCGCAGAAGCTTCCCCCCGCCGAACTCGTGCGCGTGCTTGGCGAGAAATCCGGAATGCTCCTGGCGATCCGCGCACAGTGCAAGGACGAAGCCAGCTTCCAGCGCCGCAAGGAAAACCTCGAAGAGCTCTCGCAGTGGTTCGACGGCGGCAAGGGTTCCGGCCCGGGCGAGCTCGCCGCGCAGCTGGCGCTGCTCTCGCACGCCGACAAGGGCGACGCCGGCAACCAAGTGCGGCTGATGTCGATGCACGGCGCCAAGGGCCTGGAATTCCGCTACGTCTTCATCGTCGGCTGCGAGGACGGCACGCTGCCGCACGACATGGCGCTGGAGGAAGGCAGCCTCGACGAAGAGCGTCGCCTGCTCTACGTGGGCATCACCCGCGCCAAGGAGCAGCTGTGGCTGTCGCATTCGCGCGAAGCCTCGCGCTGGGGCGACAAGCTGCGGCTCAAGCCCAGCCGCTTCCTCGACGAACTGCCTGCCGCGGAACTGCAGCGCGACGGCGCCGACCCGGTCGCCGACGCGGCGCGCAAGCAGGAACGCGCGAGCGCCGGGTTCGCCGCGATCAAGGCGCTGTTGGAAAGCTGATCCGGTAAAGCGGCCAGCAACACGGGTTGCAACAGCGCTGCCGTGCGGCTTGGGTACACTCGGCGGCCTCTTTCATCGTCCGGCATGTCCATGCGCCTTTCGACTCCCACCCTGACCCTGCTTGCAGCCGCCCTCATCGGCGGCTGCGCCACGCACGCCCCCACCGCGACTGCCGAAGCGCCGGCGACCGCGCCGGTTGCCGCCGCAGCCGCGCAGGAGCCGCCCGCCGACGACAGCCTCAACGCCACGGTTTGGTTCCAGACCTCGGTCGAACGCGACCTGGTCTACACCGCGATCTATCGCGCCGCCGGCCAGCGCCTCGACGCCGCCCTGCGCGACAAGCACTGGGATGCGCTGCCCAAGGACGAGCGCAACAACGACTACGCGAAGCTGCCGCCGGCGATCATCGTCGACGTCGATGAAACCGTGCTGGACAACTCGCCCAGCACGGTGCGGCAGATCCGCGATCACCACGGTTTCAACGAGGCCGACTGGGGCCAGTGGGTGAATGAGCGCAAGGCCAAGGCGCTGCCGGGCGCGGTCGAATTCCTTTCCGCCGCCGCGAAGAAGGGCGTCACCGTCTTCTACGTCAGCAATCGCGACGCGAGCCTCGGCGAAGCGACGGTGGCGAACTTGCGTGCGGCCGGCTTCCCGCTCAAGGACGACAGTCAGTTCCTCGGCCTGGGTACCGTGGTCGACGATTGCGAGCAGAACGGTTCGGAAAAAACCTGCCGCCGCCAGCTGGTCGCGCGCAAGTACCGCGTGCTGATGCAGTTCGGGGATCAGGTTGGCGATTTCGTGCAGATCCTGGCGAATACGCGCGACGGCCGCCGCGAAGCGATCGCGCCGTACCAGGCATGGATCGGCGAACGCTGGTGGGCGCTGCCCAATCCGCTCTACGGCAGCTGGGAGCCGGCGCTGTTCGACAACGAATGGAGCCAGCCGGAAGCGGCACGCCGCGCCGCCAAGGAAGCGGCGCTGGATGATGCGCGCGACTGATTGATCGCATGCGGGCATCGACGAGTCGCGACGAGCGCGACTCGTCGGGTTCCCTCAGCCCTCACGCGTGAGGCTGATGCACCATCCGGATGTACGGCTTCGTCGCCGTCCAGCCTTCGGGGAACAACCGCTTCGCATCGTCGTCCGATACCGAGGCGGCGATGATCACGTCCTCGCCCTGCTTCCAGTTCACTGGCGTGGCGACCTTGTACTTCGAGGTGAGCTGGATCGAATCGATCACGCGCAACACTTCGTCGAAGTTGCGTCCGGTGGTCATCGGATAGACCAGTTCCAGCTTGATCTTCTTGTCCGGCCCGATCACGAACACCGTGCGCACGGTCTGGTTGTCGGCGGGCGTACGGCCCGCGGCGGTGCCAGGCGTTTCGGCCGGCAGCATGTCGTAGAGCATCGACACCTGCAGATCGCTGTCGCCGATCACCGGGTA
This sequence comes from Lysobacter terrae, assembly GCF_054782215.1. Taxonomy (NCBI): domain Bacteria; kingdom Pseudomonadati; phylum Pseudomonadota; class Gammaproteobacteria; order Lysobacterales; family Lysobacteraceae; genus Lysobacter; species Lysobacter terrae. The sequence goes on along the minus strand of NZ_BAAGSX010000008.1, from coordinate 367,822 downwards.
GTTCGGCGCGATGCCCTGCGTGTCGCGGATGTCGTTGGCCCAGCGGTTGTGATCATCGACCGAATCCACGCTGAGGCCGATGACTTTGACATTGCGTTTGTCGAACTCCGGTTTCAGCTTCGCCATGCAGCCCAGTTCGGTCGTGCAGACGGGAGTGAAGTCCTTCGGATGCGAGAACATCACGCCCCATGAATCGCCAAGCCAGTTGTGGAAGTTGATGCGGCCTTGCGTGGTGTCGGCGCTGAAATCGGGAGCGGTGTCGCCAATCCTGAGTGCCATGTTGGTTTCCTCGTGCCCAGTCGGCGCCCCGGGGCCGTGCGAATTCCCATGCCGCTTCGAAGGGCGCGCTCGAAGATGGCGTCTGATTCCATTCGCGGTTCGCGCAAGGCCGAGGAACCTTGGCGCCGGGCCTTTATACGCCCCCATCGCCATGCTGGCGCGCCGGGTATCGGCTGCAGGCAGGGAAACCGATCGCACGTGCAAAATCAAATACTTAGCTAAACATGGCGAAGTATTGCTTAAAGTTGGAAGGGCCGCTAATCTGCCTGCGTCCGGCCAGTCCGGAATTGCGCCACAACCAAGTCCACCGGCTCACGCCGGATTGCGGGAGGCCCCCAAAGGCCTCCCTTTCTTTTTGGCTACGAGAAGTTCGCTAACGAGAGCGGCGGACGCTCAGTACGTGATCGTCGCGGTCACGGTGTCTTTGTAGGTGCCCGAGGACGGCGTCGTCTGCGACGGCACCTTGGCATTCACGGGCACGCTCTGTGCCGTGCCGCTTCCTGTGCCCAGATAGGCCGATCCGGTCGTGCCGTCGCCCCAGAGCACTGTGCCGCCCGCGTCCTGATAGAGCTGATAGGAAACGATGCCTGCACCGGCGCCGTTCAAGCTCAATTTCCTCGCCGCGATGGTGTTGCCCGTGGTCGTGCCGGCGTTGAGCGCGATGCTGTACGGCATGGTGTTGCTGCACGTGATGGTGAGCCCGCCGCTGGCGCTGAGGCCGGAAGTCAGGTTGGCCACCGTGCCGAAGTTGATTGCCGACGCGGAGATCGTGCAGGTACCGCCAAGCGTGGCGGTGGCGCTGAACGACGAGGCGGTGAGACTCGTGCCCGTGCCATTGATGCAGGGCGAACCGCCGCTGGGAAGGCGGCCTTGCACCTGGAGAGTGGAGGTGTAAGAACCGGCCGGCAGGTTCTGGCCCGAACTGATGCGGCCATACATGCGTGCGGTCGCACTGCCGCTGCCACTGGCGCCAACCGTGACCGACACTTCAGTGCCCGCAGCGGAAATGTTGTCGCCCCAGGTCGCACCGCCCGATGTCGTCGCGATGTCGTAGCCCAGCGAATTGGAGCCGGAGCGCATTACCCGGTTGAGGACGGTACTCGGCGCCGTGCCTGCGTTGATTGCGAGGCAGACGCGGTACGTGGTGCCGCTGGTGCCGGAACAGGTGACGGTGACATCCGCGGTCGTATCGCGCTGCGCAGTCGGCGTGCCGATGGTGCCGAAGGCCAGCGTCTGCGCCGAGGTCGAGCAACTCTGTGCCTGTGCCTGCGCCGGCCACAGCAGCATCACCCCGAGCAACAGCAGAACATGCAACATCAAAGCGGGGCGCGCGGTCATAGCGGCTCTCCACAACGCAGCGGCCCCAAGCGCATGACGCCGTCTGGGGCGGGAAGCTGGGACGGCAGCGCATAGCGGCAGACGGCGCCGGCGGTTTCCACCTCCAGGACGCCGCCGGCCGGCAGGTCGTCGATGTAGGCCTCGCCATCGAGGCCGACCAGGAAGCTCGCGTCGCTGCCCACGATGCGTCCCTGCGCCCCTGCCGGAACAAACGCGCCCGAGGGTGTCTGCAAGGTCACCATCGCCGGGTGCACGCGGGCGACGTCGAAACGCACGAGCACGCCACCGTGATCGGCCGGCGTGACCATCTGTTCGAGCGGCGGAACGCGATAGTTCACGCCCAGCGCATCCGGATCCATTCCGACGCGATTGCGCTGCCAGCCGCGCAGGTCAGGCAGCAGCAGGAAGCCGCGTCCGTTGGTGGCGCCGAACACGCGGTTCTCATACAGCACGGGCACGTCCGGCACACCCTGCGTACTGACCACGGCGAAGGAATCGCCGACGCGGCGGCTCGCGAACATCGAACCGCCCATCCAAACCAGGCTGCCGTTGGCCTGCCCGAAGTAACCGGTGTTGCCGTCGCGGTGATCCGCGCCAACGGTGGCTTCGCCGTAGCGGCCGCGCAGCGTCGTCGACGCCAGCCCGTAGGCGCCGTCACGGTCGCCCGCCTGCAATTCCCAACCCCAACCGCCGTCGTAGCCCGGCGACTGGCGCACAGCCGCGACGGTGTCGGTGCGATCGCCGCTGTGGCTCACCGACAGCGAGCTGTCGCGCAGTTCGCCCAGCGGAAGATTGATATTGAGATTGAAACCGTGGCCGGTATCGCCACTGTCGAACACACCAACGCTGGCATTCACGCGGCCGATCACCTGGGACCAGCTCAGCGTGCGCACGCTCTCCTGGTCGCCCGCCTGATTGCGCCAGCGCACCCAGGAAAACGCGACGCTGCCGTTCGATCGCGACCACCACGCCGAAGCCTGATCCTGCGCGCGCAACGAAGTCGGCGCGCCGCCGTCGGCGAGGTCGCCCAGATCGCGGAAGCCGCGCGAGCGCCGCTGCGCCTTCAGGTCGAAACCGAAGTGCGGATTCATCCACTGGTAGCCGACGCTGCGCTGGTCGCCGCTGCTGTCGCCCTCGCTGCGCGCGAGCGAAGCGGTGACTACGCCGAGACGGCCGGCCGGCGCCCACACGATGCCGGCGCCGGCGACGCGCAGGTCCGGGCCGTATTCGGCGTGCGCTTCGCCGGTCAGCGACATCGACAGGCCGCGGCGATAGCTGCCGCTGGCGACGAAGTCGTCGCCGTAGCGGTCGTCGTTGGTGGCGTAGCCCAGGCGCAAGCGCCCGGCTTCGAGACTGAAATCGCTCAGCCCTGGGGCCAGGCGCTGGTAGTCGACGTAGATCGGAACGCTGGTCTGCGTGGTGCGGCCCAGCGCATCGCGCACGACCAGCGTGGCTTCGCCGGCGCCGGTGATACGCGGAAAGCTGTCGAGCACGAACGGGCCGTCGTCCACATCGGCCCCGAATTGCTTGACGTTGTCGACCAGCAATTCCACCGACGAAGGCACCGTGGCCTGGCCGGTGAAACGCGGCACCGGAAACGTGATCAGGTCCGGCCGCACACCGAAGTTGCGACGCAGCTGCAAACCGCCCAGGCGTACCGGCCGCGTCCAGCCCAGGCCACCGCCGATGAAATCGCCGGCGGTCCACGTGGTCATGTGTTCCGAATCGCTATAGATCCAGCGCGTGTCGAGACGCTGGTACGCGTCCGAGTTGTCGCCGGCGCGGCTGAGGAAGCTGTTTTCCAGTGCGCCGAAGCGGCCGAAGACGCGCGCCGTCGTCGCCAGCGAAAGCGTGTCTTCGTAACGCGTGCTGCGCCCGTAGGCGTCGTAGCTCAGCAGGAAGCCGGCGCTGCGCGTCGCCGCCACCGCTTCGGGCATGCGATAGCCGAGCGATTGATTCGGACGCAACTCCGGGGCGACGTCGAGGATCAGGCGCTGGCCCTCGATGTCGTAGCGATACTTGAGTCCCGGCACGGCATCGAGCGCGAGCAGGCCGGTTTCGTCCGTCGGCAGCGATGCATCGATCACCAGGCCGAGTTGGCGAAGATCGTCGGGCGTCGCGAACAGTCGCCCGTCGCGCAATTGCACGCGGATCAGCTGACCCAGCGAGCGATCGCCACGATAGACGTCGAGATATAGCGTTTGCGCGGCTTGTACATCGGCGGATCCCGCCGAGACGCCGCCCAGGCTCGGCAGATCGAGTTCGCCGAGCGAAAAGGAGCCTGCGTCGGTACCGGTACCGGCGTTCGCCGTCATGACGAACGCGGCCAGTGCCGCTCCGACGGCGAGCGCCAGCGACCTAGGGCGCACGGGAGACGGGCACCGACAACGGCTGGCCATTGACGCGCGTCTCCAGGCGCAAATCGCCGGTGAGCTTGGTCAAGGGCGCCGCTGCGAGCGACCAGTGCCGCTCGCTGCCGGGTAATACATAGCCGAAGAGGCCGGCGGTCAGGGCCACCGAATGACTTCCCGCATCGGCCAGTTTCGTCGCGCCGAGCTGGGCCGCCTGGCCGCCGCTGTTGGTGCAAGCCAACTGCGTGGCATTCAAGCGGCAGCGCAGCGCGGGTGCCGCGGCCTTGGTGGCCCGCACGTACACCGGCACCACGAAGCGCAGGCGGATCTGTACGCCGGACTGCGGCGCCTCGCCGGGCGTCGGCAGTTCGTCGACCACGACGCGATAACTGCCGTCGCGGCCGACCGGTAACGCGCCTTCCCGGACCACGCGCACCACCTGGCTGGAACCGGGCGCGATCTGGACAATCGCCGGGCTGATAACCACGGCCTGCGTTGCGCCCAGGCGGTCCTCGCCGTCGACCTGATTCCAGGCATAGACGCGCACCTGGGCCGCGATCGGCGTATCGCCCGTGTTGGACAGGGTGAGACGACCGGCGGTGGCACCGGGAACGAGCTCGACGAGAGTCGGCGCGGCTTGCAACTGTCCCCGCGCCCAGGACGACGCGGGAACGAGCGCAGCCAACGCCGCGCCCAGGAGCGCAGCGTGGACAGCCCGCTTCATGATCAGAATTCGATCGTGGCGGTGATCGTGTCGTTGTAGACGCCGGCGCCGACGGACTGCGTCGGAGCGACGCGGCCGTACACGGTCAGGGTCTGGTCGGCGTTGCTGCCGGTACCGTCGACGTCCGTGGCGGTGCCGCCCGCAGCCGTCTGGCCCCAACGGGCGGTGCGGCCGCTGTCGGCATACAGCTCGTAGTTCACGAACTGGCCGGTGGTGGCATTGGTCAAACGACGCTGGCCGGACGAGGCATTGAGGCCGTCGTTGAGGCCGACGTGATACAGCGCGCCGTTGTTGCAGTTGACCGTCAGGGCCGTGGACGCGTCGCGGTTGGCGGTGATGTTGCCGGTAACCGTACCGAAGTTGATGTCGGAAGCGGTGTTGCCGGCCGTCATCGTGCAGCTGTTCTGGACGGTCAGCTGGACGCCGAAGTTGGCGTTGGTATTGGCGGCGTCGGCCGCAAGGGGCGAGGCAACGAGGGCAGCAGCGAGAAGCGAAGTCTTAAGGACGTTCATTCAGATATCTCAACGACATTTGGTTTGGCCGTCCTTTGCGGGAATGTGATCCGGGTCGCAGAAGTTAGCATGAACCATGCCAAGTTTGGCGGCTCGTTTTTACGTGCTCTCCACCTCCATGACCGGGGCGTCACGTCACTTTTACGCCCCGTTGGCCGGGGCGCGTCAATAGCTGACCTTGCCGGTCGTCAGAATGTTCTAAAGAAATCGGCTTGGCCGTTTTCGCGACCGGCTTGGCTTGTCGCGGCGCCGGACGACCGGCCAAGATGCGCGCTTGCGCCCGTACGCTCCGTCCCTATGCCCGCCTGGATTCGAAGCGTCACCGCCGCGCTGTTGCTTGCTGGCCTCGTCGCCTGCCATTCCGAGCCATCGCCGACCGCCCATACGCCGGATTCGCCGGCGGGCGCCGTCCAGCAATTGGTCGACGATCTGCGCCAGGACGACCTGGCCGCGTATGCCCACCATGCCGTGCCGCCCGATCTGCATGCCCGGCTGGAAACCGCGTGGGTGGAAGGTCGCACGCTGTGGCCGCTGACCGAGCTGCCCCTCGACCGGAAGTTCCAGGGCTTTCTGACGGCGCTGTCCGAACCTCGCTCCGAACAGACCTTGTTGACCGCTTATCGCCGCCAGTTCGCCGGCGCTAACGCCGAAATTCGCAACGCCGCCACCACGCTCGGCCTGTTCACCGCGCAGTACGTCGCCAACGAGGCGGACTACAGCGACGCCGAGCGCGACCACTACCGCCAGCTCGTCGCCGCCCTGGCGCTATGGGGCCAGAAAGCGCCTCTGGGGGATCCGGCCCAGGCGCGGCGCGTCATTCCCCAGATCACCCTGGCCGCCCGCGCGACCGGGTTGGGCGGCCGCAATGGTCTGCGCGAGGCCGGCATGGAGCACAGCCTGGAACGACTGGGACCCTTCTTCATTCGCGTGGAAGCGGCGCTGAGCTCGTATGGGCTCGACTTCGACCGGGCATTGGCCGAGGCCCGGATCTCATTGGCCCAACAGACCGGGGATCAGGCCCGGGTGCGGCTTCAGTACGAGTTGGCGGGGCAGCCGATCGATGCGTATGTGCTGGTCGAGCGGCATCAGGGGCGGTGGTATTTGAGCGATTTGTTGCGGCGGGCGCGGGTGGAGGCGGGGGAAGAGCGGGATTTGCGGGCGGGGACCGCTGGCGGCTCCATCCAATAGCCTGGCTTTCCCAGGTGGGGGGGCGGCCGTCTCAAGATCTACGGCAGCCCGCATAATCCCTCCAATGCCGAATCAGACTTCCCTTTTCCCCGAAGACGAGCCCCGCGGTCCCGGCTCGTCGAAGACCCCCGCAGAACCCGTCGCTAGCGATGGGCAGGCTGCCGGGCCTTCCGTCGGGCCGCCTACCGATGCGATGCCGTCGGATCCCGCCGAGGCCCCAGCCGAGGCGCACGAAGCGTCGCCGGCCCAGACCGAACTCCCCATTCCGCCCGCCCCGGCCACGCCGCCGGGCTTCAGCGCCGACCCGCGCCCCGCCCCGCCTGCCCGCCGTCCACTCTGGGCGAAGCTGCTGGGCTGGCTGATGGAACCCTGGGTCGAGCTGCGCATCGAGCCTGAAAGCCCAGCCGAGCATGTAGCCATGCTCGACGGACGACCGGTCTGCTACGTGCTCGAGGACTACGGCCTCTCCAATGCCCTGATCCTGGAACGCGCCTGCCGCCAAGCGGGCCTGCCCACGCCACTGCAACCGCTGCCGGGCGATCCGCTCGGCCGCAAGCGCGCCTACCTCGCGCTGTCGCGGCGCAACGTCAGCACGCTGGCGCCAATTGCCGATTCGATTACCGGCACGATCACGGGCGCAGCTCCGGCCGAGAAGCCGTCGAAGACTCATTCCGGATCCCTTGCCCGCCTGCTGGAGGCGCATCGCGCGCGTCCGGAACTCGACGTGCAGCTGGTGCCGGTCTCGATCTTCGTCGGCCGCGCCCCGGACAAGAACAGCGGCTGGTTCTCCGTGCTGTTCTCGGAAAACTGGACCCTGGTGGGCCGCTTCCGCCGCCTGCTCGCCATCGCGCTCAACGGCCGCGACACGCTGGTGCAGTTCGCGCCGCCGGTGCCGTTGCGCGGCGTGCTCGACGAAGGCCTGCCGCCCGAACGCACGGTGCGCAAGCTCTCGCGCGTCCTGCGCACCCACTTCCATCGCATCCGCGCCGCGATCATCGGCCCGGACCTGTCGACGCGGCGCCTGCTGGTCGACAGCGTGCTCGCTTCCGATTCGGTGAAGGAAGCGATCGCCGACCAGGCCGCGCGCGACAAGACCTCGCTCGCCGAGGCCTGGAAGAAGGCGCACGGCTACGCCTACGAAATCGCCGCGGACTATTCGCATCCGGTCGTGCGCTCGGCCAGCTTCCTGCTGACCACGGTGTGGAACCGCATCTACCGCGGCGTGCTGGTGCATCACCTGGACAAGCTCAAGCAGGCCGCACCGGGGCACGAAGTGATCTACGTGCCCAGCCACCGCAGCCACATGGATTACTTGCTGCTGAGCTATCTGCTCTACACCAAAGGCGTCGTGCCGCCGCATATCGTCGCTGGCATCAATCTCAACCTGCCGGTTGTCGGCACCCTGTTGCGCAAGGGCGGCGCCTTCTTCATCCGCCGCAGCATCCGCGGCAGCGTGCTGTATTCGGCGGTGCTCAGCGAATACGTTGCCCAGCTCGTCGGCGGCGGCTATTCGATCGAGTACTTCACCGAAGGCGGGCGTTCGCGCACCGGTCGCCTGCTGCAGCCCAAGGGCGGCATGATCTCCATGACGCTGCGCGCCTTCGTGCGCCAGCCGACGCGGCCGGTGATGTTCCAGCCGGTCTACATCGGCTACGAGAAGCTGATGGAAGGCAACAGCTACCTCGACGAACTGACCGGCAAGCCCAAGGAGAAGGAATCGATCTGGCAGCTGCTCAGCGGCATTCCCAAAGTGCTGCGCAGCAACTACGGCCAGGTGGTGGTGAACTTCGGCGAGCCGATCATGCTCGGCGACGTACTGGCCGAACATGCGCCTGATTGGGACGGCAAGCCGCTGTCGGAAGACGAAAGGCCCAAGTGGCTTTCCGATACCGTCGACGCGCTCGCCGACCGCATCAACGTCAACATCAACCGCGCCGCGGACGTGAATCCCATCAACCTGCTGGCGCTGGCGCTGCTGTCCACGCCCAAGCACGCGATGGGTGAAGCCGACCTGCGCACGCAGATCGCGCTGTCGCAGAAGCTGCTCGCCGATCTGCCCTACTCCGACCGCGTCACCGTCACGCCGCACACGCCCGAACAGATCATCGCCCACGGCGAAGAGATCAACGTGCTCGAGCGCATCAAGCACCCGCTCGGCGACGTGCTCGGCGTCGACGACGAGAAGGCGGTGCTGCTCAGCTACTTCCGCAACAACGTCCTGCATCTTTTCACCGCGCCGGCCTGGATCGCCTGCTGCTTCCAGCACAACCGCCGCATGAGCCTGACGCGCGTGCTGGAACTGGGCCGCAACGTGTACCCGTTCCTCCAGGCGGAGCTGTTCCTGCCGTGGAGCGAGGATGAGTTCGGCGAGCGTCTGAGCCGGACCGTCGACCTGTTCGTGCAGGAGGGCCTGCTCGAACGCGTGAGCGACGAGGATGGCGGCATCCTGGCGCGCAACGCGGGGCAGAGCGACGAGGTGTTCCGTCTGCGCGCGATCGGGCACTCCTTGCAGCAAGCCTTCGAGCGCTATTACATCGCGATTTCGGTGCTGGCCAAGAACGGCGCCGGCACGCTGACTTCCGGCGAACTGGAAAGCATGTGCCACCTCGCCGCGCAACGTCTGTCGCTGCTGTATGCCCCGGCCGCGCCGGAGTTCTTCGACAAGTCCCTGTTCCGCGGTTTCATTTTGAAGCTGCGCGAACTCCGGCTGGTGTGGCCGGACGAGAACGGCAAGCTCACCTTCGACCAGCGCCTCACCGCGTGGGCCAAGGACGCCAAGGTGATCCTGGGCCGCGAACTGCGGCACACGATCGAGAAGATCAGTCCGGAGACGGCGAAGCCTGAGCCGGTGCCGGAGCCGCCGGCGACCTGATTCTTCGCAGGCATGCAGGCATGAAAAAGGCGGACCCTGTCCGCCTTTTTCTTTAACTCGATTCGGGCGAACTCACGCCGGCTGGTCCGGAATGAGCGCGCTCTCCAGCCGCGCAATGCAGTCCTTCAGCCACAGCTTGCGCTTCTTCAGACGCTTGATCGTCAACTCGTCCGTGCTGGCATCGGCGACCAGGCGTTCGATCGCAAGATCGAGGTCGCGATGCTCGAGCTTGAGCTCGGAAAGCTTGCGGGCGATGGTGGCCGGATCGTCGAGATCGATCATGCGCCCAGCTTACGCCTGCCCCGGCGGCTTGCCCATGACACCGTTCCCATGACCAGACGTCCCGGTGCGGCAGGGGAAACCTGCCGCACCGGCGTGCCTCAGTTGAACTTGAACAATGCCGGGCGCAGGAGTCCGTCGCCCAGATTGAGTTCGAGCCTGCGGCAGGCGTTGCGCAGCGACGACGCAGCCATCCAGTCGAGCTGGTAGTAGCCGTTGCCCAGGTTCTGCAGCTGGCCGTTGTTCCCGCCGAAGACGCTGATGCGGTTCTCGGTGGCACTCGGACACGAGAGGGCGATCGCGCCGACGCTGGCGGAGGTCAGGCTGGACACCGGAGCGCCCTGCGCATCCACCACCCGCCAGCGCAGCTGCACCGAGCGGCCGGCCTTCAGCACATTGAGCACGGACGGATTCTGCACCGGCGCGGTGAACCCGTTGAACCCGAAGAGCACGCGGTAGGACGCACCGCCCGCAGCGGTGTTGCCCGCGCGGTCGGTCGCCGCGCACGTCACGCTCTTGCTGCCGACCGTGCCGGTCGCGAGCGCACCGCAGGATGCGCTGGCGATGCCCGACAGCGTGTCGCTGCCGTTGGCGGTTGCCGTATCCGTGGCGTTCAACAGCATTTCCGCCGCGACGCTGGGTGCCAGCGTCGGCGCGGTCGCGTCGCGCTTGATCGTCACCGTGCGCGACACCGTGGCGCCCACCGCATTGGTAGCCGTGCAGGTGAAGCTTGCACCCGGCGTATCGGTCGTCACGCTGACGTTATTGCACCCGGTGGAAGAAACGATCGCCGACTCGGCATCGCTCACCGACCAGGCGATCTGCACGTTGCCGACATACCAGCCCTCGTTGCCCAGCGTGCCGGTCACGCTGGGCGTGATCGTCGGCGGCGTGGCGTCGACGGTCCAGGCGTGGACGGCGGCGCTGGCGTCGCGATGGCCGGCCTTGTCGCGCGCCCGCACGGCGAAGGTATGCGCGCCGGACGCCACGACAAAGGCATAGGGCGAGACGCACGCGGTGAACGCGGCGCCGTCCAGGCTGCACTCGTAGCCGGCCACACCGGAAGTCGCATCGTCGCCGGTGAAGGCGAAACCCGCGCTGGTGCTCGTACCGGTCGCGGGTACGCTGAGGAGCCGCGTTTCCGGCGCCACCGTGTCGCGGCGAACGACTGCCGTGTTGCTGGAAGTGCCGCCCACGCTCGTCGCACTGCAGGTGATGCTGGTGCCGGCGGTGTCGGTGTTCTGCACGAAGGCCTGGCAGCCCGGCGTGCTGGTGTAACTGGATTCCGGCTCGTCGATAGCGAAGCTAACCTGCACGTCGCCGATCGCCCAGCCGTTGCTGCCCCAATTCGCCGATTGCCCCGCGATGATCTGCGGCGGCGTCGTGTCGACCTTGAAGGCATAACCCGCTTCCAATTCGTCGCGATGGCCCGCGGCGTCGATGGCGCGCACATAGAAGACGTGCTGGCCGTGACCCAGGTTGTCATAGCGCTTTGGCGAGCTACAGGGCTGCCACTGGTAGCTGCTGTCGAAGCGGCATTCGTAGCCGGCCACGCCGGAGGTCGCATCGCTGCCGTCGAATTCGAACGTGGCGCTGGTGGCATTGATCACGGCAGCGGGCGTCGAGATCAGGCGCGTTTCCGGCGCCACGGTGTCACGGCGGACAAAAACGGGCTGCACGGTCGTACCGCCGCGGCTGACCGCGGTACAGGTGAACGTCGCCTCCAATGCATCGCTGGTCAGCGTCGCGGGCTCGCAGCCCGTCATCGACGTGATCGGCGATTCGTCGTCGCTGACCTGCCACTGGATCTGCACGTCGCCGGTGTACCACTCGTTCGTGCCCTGCGGCCCGATAACGTCGGCGAAGACGCGCGGTGCGGTCGGATCGGTGAACCACTGCTGGCTCACCGGCGCGCTGCGATGTCCTGCGGCATCGACGGCACGGATCTGCAGATCGTGCTCGCCGGGACCGAACGTGCTGTGCACCGGCGAAACGCACGCAGCGAACTGCGCGCCATCCAGGCTGCATTCGAAACCGGCGATGCCGGACATGAGATCGTCGCCTTCGAAGCTGATCTTCGCCTGCGCGCCGGTGGTCTCGAATCCGACCAAGCGCACGACAGGCGCCATCAGGTCGACCTTGACGTGCACATCCATGAAGGCCGGACCGCCCGCGCTCTCGGCATGGCAGAAGAAGCCCGCATCGGTCGTTTCGCTTTGCACCTGCGCGGGATCGCACCCGACGCTCCAGCGGATGCCGGACTCGGGATCGGTCACCGACCACTGCACGTCCACCGGGCTCACGTACCAGCCGTTCTCTCCCTGCGTACCGGTGACGAGCGGTTCGATCACCGGCGGCGTGTCGTCGATGACGAGCACGTAGTCACGGCGCACGGCGAAACCGTTGCGGTCGCGACCTTCCACGGTGATCGGGAAGCGGCCGGTCTCGTGCCAGGAACCGAACAGCCGGCCATTGGCTTCGAGTCGGAACGTCTCCGGCAACGAGCCGGCGACGATGGCGTAATGCGGTTCCTGCAACGGATACGGCGATTCGCTGCGAAGGTCGAAGCGTACGTCGAGCCACTGGCCCGTGTGCAGACCGGGCAGGTTGTCCGGATCCATCACCAGCCGCGGCGACACCCAGGGCAGGCTCCAGCACTCGCGGCGGCCGTCGGTGCGGATCGCACAGCTGTGGTCGTGCCCGGCCGCCACCGCGACGAAGGTGCCTTCGGGTGCCTGCAGTTGTCCGCTCCAGTTCTCGCCCCAGCACAGCAGGCGGCCGTCGATGCGGATCGCGCAGCTGTGGTACGCGCCGACCGACAGCGCGCGGAATGTTGCGAAGTTCGGGTTGTACTGCGGATCGTAGGGGCTGTTCTGATCCATCGGCGGCGGGGTCATGCCCCAGCACTTGATGTGCAGGGCGCTGTCGAGCGCGCAACTGTGGCGTTCGCCGGCCTGGATGCTGAGGAAGCGCTGTTCCGACGGCAGCGCAGGCACCGTCGTCTGGCCCTCGCCGTTGTAGCCCCAGCACTGGCCGGTGCCGTCCGCGGCCACGCCGCAGCTGTGCATCAGACCCGCGCTGAGATTGCGGAAGAGACCTTCGGGCGCGAGCGTCTTGCCGTTGGTTTCGCGGCCCCAGCAACGGGCGCGGCCGTCCAGCGCGAGCACGCCGCAACCGTGCTCATAACCGACGTCGAATTGGCGGAACGGCTCGAACGGCAGATCCTGCTGGATCATGCTGCCGAAGCACAGCACGTGGCCGAGCGGATCGCGTGCGCAGATCGATTCCCAACCGGCCGCCGCGGCGCTGAAGCGCAGGCCCGGCGCGGGGTCGGGCGTCAATCCGCCCCAGCAGCTCAGGCGGCCGTCCGCCGTCACCTGGCACTGATGCCAGTCGCCGGCGGCGAGTTCGCCGATGCCGAACGTGCCTTCGTACGGACGCGGCGACGGGCCCCACTGATCGCCCCAATCGGTGTTGCCCCAGCAGGAAACCTGGCCGTCGATGCGGATGCCGCAGGCGTGGTGCACGCCGACGCTGATCGTGCTGAAACGCGCCTCGGGATCCGTCGGCGGCGTGCTCTGGCCGGCCCAGTGCGCACCCCAGCACTGCACCTGGCCGTCGGCGCGGATGCCGCAGGTATTGAACGCACCCGCGGAGATCGCAGTGAACAACTCCGCCGGCGGCGTCGCCTGGCCATCGCCGTTGTCGCCCCAGCACTGCACGCTGCCGTCGGCGCGCAGGCCGCAAGCGTGGCGCGCACCGACACTCACGGCGATGAAGGCGCCTTGCGGCACCATCGCGGGATCGATGTCACCCCAGCACTCGGCGTGGCCGTCGGCGCGCAGGCCGCAGACGAAGGTGTCGCCGACGCTCATCGCGGCGAAGTCGCCCGCAGGCGGCGGCGCCAGCGGCGCGGCCCAGGCGCTGCCCGACCAACAGGCGACGTTGCCTTCCGGGTACTGCCACGGCAGGGCGCGGGCGTGCAGGCCGCAGGTGTACTGCATGCCCGACGCCAGCGCGGTGAACGTGCCGCTCATGGCCGGCGGCGGAGGCGGCGGCGGGGGATCGCCGTCGCGCGCGGTGAAGCCCATGCCCCAACATTCGACGCTGCCGTCGCCGCGCAGGCCGCAGGTGTGTTCGAAGGCGGCGCTCAGTTCCATGAAGGCGCCCGCTGGCGGCGTGGTCTTGCCGTTGTCGCCGTAGCCCCAGCACGAGGCCGTACCGTCCGGACGCAGCGCGCAGGTGTGGCCGACACCGGTAGTCAGAATGCCCGCGCCGCCGCGGCCATCCGGGATCGCCCCTTCCTGGCGAACCTGCGCCATGGCGGGCAGTGCCGCAAAACTCAGGCACAACAAAACCACGCACAGCGAAAAATGACCGCGCAGCGCGCGGCCGAGCCGAGTGCTCATCGAACCCCCATTCCCTTAGTCCCCTGCACGCGTCAGGCCGCGTGCTTACCAGGCCGGCGATCCTTGCCCCGATGCGCTCGGCGCACCGAGTATGCCAGAGCAAGTGCGACGGCCGTCACAGCATGGTGCCGTAGCGTCGTCGCGCACGCCGCGACTGGTGCATGAAAGGTGGACCGGGAATGCGACGGTAGAATGACCAGCCCGTCCCCCGTGGTTTGCCAGTCCCGAGCCGTTCGTGAGCATCGTCCTGCCCCTCGCCGAACCCTTGCCGCGCGCCACCGGTCGCGCCGAACGGCGTGCGCACGAGTCCAACAAACTCGCCAAGCGCTTGCGCCACCAGGTCGGCCGCGCGATCGCCGACTTCGGCATGATCGAAGACGGCGACAAGGTGATGGTGTGCCTGTCCGGCGGCAAGGACAGCTACACGATGCTCGACATCCTCCTGCAACTGCAGCAGAAGGCGCCGGTGAAGTTCGAACTGGTCGCGGTCAATCTGGACCAGAAGCAGCCGGACTTCCCCGAGCACATCCTTCCGGCGTACCTCGAATCGTTGGGGGTGCCGTACAAGATCCTCGAGCAGGACACCTATTCGGTGGTCAAGCGCGTGGTGCCGGAAGGCAAGACCCTGTGCTCGCTGTGCTCGCGCCTGCGCCGCGGCGCGCTGTATGCGTACGCGGAGGAACAGGGGTTCACCAAGATCGCGCTGGGCCACCATCGCGACGACCTGGTGGCTACGTTCTTTCTCAACCTGTTCTTCCACGCCAAGCTCGGCGGCATGCCGCCCAAGCTGCTCAGCGACGACGGCAAGCACGTGGTGATCCGCCCGCTCGCTTATGTGCGCGAGGACGACATCGCCGCCTATGCCGAGGCGAAGCAGTTCCCTATCATCCCCTGCAACCTGTGCGGCTCGCAGGAAAACCTGCAGCGCAAGCAGGTGAAGAAGATGATGGATGCCTGGGAGAAGGACAGCCCCGGCCGTATCGAAACCATCGCCCGCGCGCTAGGCGACATCCGCCCTTCGCAGCTGAGCGATCCCAAGCTGTTCGATTTCCTCGCCCTTGGGCGCCTCGGCGACGCGCCGCTGCCCGACGCGCATGCGTGGCTGGCGGGCGAGCCGCATGTCCGGGAAGACGAAGGCGTCTGAGATACTTGTGCTCCGTATCGTCATTCCGGCGCAAGCCCGAGTGACGAGCACCTAGCTTCCGAAGCAATCAAATTCCGAACACACCTGAATGTTCTTTCGCAACCTGACGCTGTTTCGCTTCCCCACCACCACCAAGCTCGACGAACTCGACAGCGGCCTCGACGAGTGCCAGCTCAAGCCGGTCGGTCCGCTCGAACTCTCCAGCCGCGGTTTCATCTCGCCCTTCGGACGCGACAGTGACGTACTCGCCGCGCGCCAGCGCGATGCGGTCTGGCTCACCATGGGCGGCGAGGACCGGCTGCTACCCGGCAGCGTGGTCAACGACATGCTGGCCAAGAAGCTCGAGGAGATCGAGGCGAAGGAAGGCCGCAGGCCCGGCGGCCGCACGCGCAAGCGGATCAAGGACGAACTGATCACCGACCTGCTGCCGCGTGCCTTCATCAAGCCCAGCCGTACCGATGCGCTGCTCGATCTGGAGCACGGCATCGTCGTGGTCGACACCTCCAGCCGCAAGAACGGCGAGAGCGTGGTCAGCGAGATCCGCCGCGCGCTCGGCAGCTTCCCCGCGCTGCCGCTGAACGCGGAAGTCGCGCCGCGCAGCGTGCTGACCGGCTGGATCGCGGGCGAACCGCTTCCGGACGGGCTCTCGCTCGGCGACGAGTGCGAGCTGCGCGATCCGGTCGATCAGGGCGCGGTGGTGAAGTGCCAGCGCCAGGAACTGCAGGGCGACGAGATCGGCAAGCACCTGGAAGCCGGCAAGCAGGTCACGCGCCTGGCGCTGACGCTGGACGATCATGTGTCCTTCGTGCTCGGCGAAGACTTGGTCGTGCGCAAGTTCAAGCTCCTCGACGGCGCCGTCGACCAGCTCGAATCCACCGAGCGCGAAGACATCCGGGCCGAACTCGACGCGCGCTTCGCCCTGATGAGCGGCGAGGTGAAGCGTTTGTTCGCCGTGCTCGAGAAGGCGCTGAAGCTGTCCAAGGCCGAGGCCTAAGCCGCCGCTCGGCACCCAATGACGGTGCACGGTGGCAGTCGCCTCCGTGCCCGTCATGCGGCCGACGCCGCTCCGACACGTAGCGTGAACATCATTGGTCGCGGAGTGCTGGATGCGCCGCGCCATTCCCGCAATGAAAACGATCACAGCTGAATGCGCGACGGCGCCGCGGCGCCATCGCGATATGCTCTTGCACATGACGAGCGTGTACGCATGAATCCACTCCGCCTGCTGGCGGGCAAGCCGCGCGTGGTTCCACGCGCGGCGACGCGCGAAACCCTCAGCTTCACCCTCGACAACGGCGAAACCGTCGACGTCCTGCGCGTGCGCGATCCGCGCGCGCGGCGGATCAAGCTCAGCGTGAGCGAGCGCGGCGCGCGCCTGACCCTGCCGCTGCGCGCCAGCGAAGTCTCGGGCGAGCGCTTCGTGCTCGAACACGGCGACTGGCTGATGGCGCAGCTCGCGCGCAACGACAACGCGGCGCTGATGCTGATCCCGCACGTCACCACCGCCATCCCCCTGCGCGGCGGCGAACTGCCCGTGACCTGGAGCGAAGGCCGCGCGCTGCGCCTCAACCGCACCGACGAGGCGCTGCAGGTTGCCGTGCCCGCCAACGTGCGCACGACTTCGCTGCAACGGGCGCTGCGCGACTTCTACGAGGCCGAAGGCCGCGCCGACGTCGGGCGCTGGCTGCCGCCGCTGCTGCCGACGTTGCCGCGGCCGCCTTCGCGTGTCGTCTTCAAGGTGATGAGTTCGCAGTGGGGATCGCTGGCGCCCAACGGCGTGGTCGCGCTCGATCTGGCGCTGGTGCTGGCGCGTCCCAGCGCCTTCGAGTACGTGTTCGTCCACGAGCTGTGCCATCTGATCCGCGCCGACCACTCGCGCGCGTTCTGGCGCGAGGTCGAGGCGCGCTTCCCGCATTGGCGCGCGGAACGCGATTACTTCCACGAACACGGACGCCAGCTCAAGGCGTCGTTGCGCGCATTGCTGGGCTGAGACCCTAGCCGTTCGCCGCGGCCATCCGCGGCTCCACGAAGAAATCGCCGATCGCGGCCGCCACGCCGGGCGCATCGTCCATGTGCAGGTGGTGGCTGCCCGGCATCACGATGAGCTCGCCCTGTTTCAGCAGCGCCGCACGCGCACGCCGCAGCGCATCGGGGAAATAGCTCTGCGGCGGATCGGCATAGATCACCCGTGTCGGGCATTCGATGTGCTTGAGCAGATTGCGGCTCTGCGCCTCGCTCATGCGCACCGCCGTCGGCATGGTCAGGCGCGGATCGCTGCGCCAGACGAAGCCGTCTTCGACCGCGCGCAGGCCACGCTGGACCAGCAGCGTCGCCGCCGCTTCGCCCAAGTCGCCGGTGCGCGCCTGCAGGCGCGCGCGCGCCGCGGTGGCCACGTCGGGAAACACGCGCAACTGCTTGCCGGGCAGTGCGCCGTACGCTGTGAGGGCATCGCGCAGGCGCTGCGTGGTGCGCTCTTCGTCTTCGGTCAGCGCACCCAAGGCCTCGATCGTCAGCAGCCGCTCTATGCGCTGCGGCTGCGCCGACGCCATCAGGCTGGCGATGACGCCGCCGAGCGAATGGCCGAGCAACGCAAAGCGGTCCCAGCCCAGCGCATCGGCGGCCGCGAAGGCCGCGCGCAGAAAGGCGATCAGCAAGTAGTCCGCCGCTGGCGGCAAGTGCGCGCTGGCGCCATGCCCAGGCATGTCGATGGCGACCAGGTCGATATCGCGCAGATGCCGCGACAGCGGTACGAAACTGGCGGCATTGTCGAGCCAGCCGTGCAGGGCGAGCACACGCGGCGCGCCTTCATGGCCGCAGCGCAGTCCCGCCAGCGTGCCGAACGTGGTGTCGACGGCGAAGGCGCGCATCGTATTCATGCCGTGCGACCCGCCGCGGCCGCCGCTTCGCCGGCTACCGCCGCGCGGGCGATCGCCGCCAGGGCGCCAGCGTGGGCCTCGCTGTCGTTGAGGCATGGGATGTAGCGCAACTCGCCGCCACGCGCGCGGAAGTCCTCGCGCAGCATCTGCGCCACTTCCTCCAGCGTCTCCAGGCAATCGACCGCGAAGCCGGGCGCGACCACGTCGACGCTGCGGACACCGCGCGCGGCCAGCGCCTCGAGCGTATCGGCTGTCGCCGGTTCCAGCCATTTCTCGCGGCCGAAGCGCGACTGATAGGTCAGCGTCCACGACTCCTCGCGCAGGCCCAGCGCATCGGCGATCGCGCGGGCGCCGGCTTCGCACTGACGCGGATATGGGTCGCCGTTGTCCGCCAGGCGCTGCGGCAGGCCATGGAACGAGAACAGCAGGTGCGCCGCGTTGCCGTGCTGCGCGCGGTGGGCGCGAATGGAATCCGCAACCGCGGCGACCCAGCGGGCATCGAGGTGATAGTCGCCGACGAAGTGCATGAGCGATGCACCGGCGCTGGCGACCGCCTGGGCCTTCCCCGCCTCGACGAAGCCGCTGTCGACGACGGCGAAGCCCTCGGCTTCGGCCACGTCGCGCACCGACGCCGTCGTGGTGGTCGAATACTGCGGGTACAACGGCAACAGCACGATGCGCTGCGCGCCTTCCTGCCGCAGCTCTTGCAACGTCGCCGCCAATGCCGGGCCGCCGTAGCGCATCGCGTGCACCACTCGCCATTGCGGACACGCGCGCTGTACGGCCTGCGCGAGGTCGCGCGTGTAGGCGGCCAGCGGCGAGCCGTCCTTGCGCCAGATGCTCGCGTACTTGTGCGCCACCCGCTGCGAACGCAGCGGCAGGATCACCCAGTTCAGCACCGGCCACCACAGCCAGCGCGGCAGGTCGACCACGCGTCGGTCGGAAAGGAATTCGCGCAGGTAACGCCGCACGGCGCCGGCCGTCGGCGTGTCGGGCGTGCCGAGGTTCACCAGCACCAGCGTGGTCGCGGCTTCGGAGGCGGCGGGCGCGGGGTTGCCGGTAGTAGCGCCTGCCGTCGGGGTGGGCGTGATCATCTGCATAGGATGACAGCGGCACCGGCGCGGCGTCATCCGGATGCAGGTAGTGCGCCGCCGAATCGGGCGCAAACGCGCCCCGCGCCGATTCGTGGGCGCCGTCGCAGCCCGGCAGTGCGCGCCTGCTTCGTATCGTCGCCATTCATTGCGCCGTCAGTACCCTCCGGGCATCCCCCGCCGCCGGAGCCGTCATGTCGCGCGCCATCCTGTCGAAGCTGTCCGTCCTTCCCCTGTCGCTCGCCCTCTCCTTCGCCTTCGCTGGCACGGCGATGGCCGGTCCCGAGGAGGACCAGCGCGCCGTCGATGCCGTGCGCGTGCTCGCCGAGGTGCAGCGCATCCCCGAGTCGGCGATTCCCGACAAGCTCTTCGACGAAGCCAAGGCGATCGTGGTGGTGCCCGACACGCTCAAGGTCGGCCTGCTGCTGGGCGGCCGCCGCGGCCATGGTGTCGTGTCGGTGAAGAATCCCGACGGCAGCTGGTCGAATCCGAGCTTCGTCAAACTCACCGGCGGCAGCATCGGTTTGCAGGCTGGCGTGCAGTCGGCCGACGTCGTCCTGGTGTTCCGTGGCGAGCGCGGGCTGGATTCGATCGTCAACGGCAAGGTCACGCTCGGCGCGGATGCCGGCGTTGCCGCGGGCCCGGTCGGCCGTAATGCCGCCACCGCGACCGACGGTCAGTTGAAGGCGGAGATCTGGTCGTGGTCGCGCGCGCGTGGCCTGTTCGCGGGAATCGCGCTCGATGGCGCCGTGCTTTCGATCGACGACGCCGCCAACCAGCTCGCCTATGGCGAAGGCACCACGCCGCGCATGATTTTCGAGGGCCGTACGCGCACGCAGCCGGACGACAAGGTGGTGGACTTCCGCGATGCGCTGGAGGAAGCCAGCGCGCTGGCGCGCGAACGCCGCGGCGGTACGGCGCCCGTCGGTGCCGCCGCCAGCGCATCCACCCGATCCACAGCCGCTGCACCGGCCTCGCCATCGCCGCCGGCCACTACCGAAGCCCAGCCCGCTCCCTTCCAGGATGTGCCCGCCGATGCGGTGCGCACCGAGCCGCTGCCGCCGGAACCCGCACCCACGAAGACACCCGGACGCTGAACGGCCGGCTCCTTCTACTGAAAGCGACCTTGCTGAACGGCCTCGTTCGTGACGGGCTCCCGCGGAGGTCACGGGGCCTGCGGTATCCTGTGCGCCCACTTCAAAGGGCAAGACAATGGGCGGTTTGAGCATTTGGCACTGGCTGATCGTGCTGGTGATCGTGGTGCTGGTGTTCGGCACCAAGCGTCTGGGCAATGTCGGCAAGGATCTGGGCGAAGCCGTGAAGGGCTTCAAGAAGGGCATGCAGGACGACGACGATAAGAAGCCGTCCGCGCAGCTGCCGGACGAATCGCGTCGCGACAGCACCAGCAATTCCACGACCAACTCGCAGCAGCACGACGACGAGCGCAATCCGCGCTGATTCCGGGTCCGCCTCGCGGCGGTAGCAGCCTTATTGGAACCGGCATGTTCGATATCGGATTCGGCGAGATCTTCCTGATCGCGGTCGTGGCCCTGCTGGTGCTGGGTCCCGAGCGCCTGCCCAAGGCCGCGCGTTTCGCCGGCCTGTGGGTGCGGCGCGCGCGTGCGCAGTGGTATTCGGTCAAGGCCGAGCTTGAGAACGAGCTGGCCGACGACGAACTCAAGCGCAGCCTCAAGCAGACGCGCGCCGACCTGATGGAAGCGCGTGATTCGCTGGCGCAAGGCGGCGCGGCGCTGCAGCGGCAGTTCGAAGACGCGCGCAACGACATGCAGGGCGCATTGCAATCGGCCGCGGCCGTCGGCACCGCTGCTGACCATGGCGACGACGACATCGAACCGCCGCTGAGTTCGGTCACCGACGCGCTGGAACAACCCGAATTGCCGCTCGACCACGACGACGGTCACGACGACCACGCACCGCACGGTCAGCCCGCTGCGGCTCCCACCGCGACCCAGACTGCCGCCCCCCGTCCCGATGAACGACGCTGACGCCGGCAATTCCCAGGCAGAAAGCCGCCTGATCGACCACTTGATTGAACTGCGCGCACGCCTGCTACGGGCGGTGGTCGGGCTGATCGTGGTGTTCGTCGCCTTCCTGCCGTTCGCCAACAAGCTCTATGCGTGGCTGGCCAAGCCGCTGCTTGCCAAGCTGCCTGCGGGCGGGCAACTGATCGCCACTGGCGTGGCCTCGCCGTTCTTCGCGCCGGTGAAGCTCGCCTTCTTCGCCGCGCTGTTCGTCTCCGTGCCGTGGCTGCTCTACCAGGCCTGGGCTTTCGTCGCGCCGGGCCTCTACCAGCGCGAACGAAAACTGGCACTGCCGCTGTTGGTGTCGGCCGTCGCGCTGTTCTACACCGGCTGCGCATTCGCCTATTTCCTGGTGCTGCCGGCGGTGTTCGGCTTCCTCACCAAGGTCACGCCGGAAGGCGTGGCGATGATGACGGACATCCAGGCGTACCTGGATTTTGTGCTGGTGATCTTCCTCGCCTTCGGCGCGAGTTTCGAACTGCCGGTAGCGCTGGTGATCCTCGCCCTGCTGGGCTGGGTCACGCCCAAGCAGCTGCGCGAGTCGCGCGGTTACGCCGTCGTCGGCGTGTTCGTCGTCGCCGCCGTCATCACGCCGCCGGACGTGGTCTCGCAGCTGATGCTCGCGATTCCGATGTGCATCCTTTACGAGATCGGTATTTTGGCCGCCGCCTGGGTCGCTCCCGCCCGCAAGTAACTCCCCGCGTCCTCAGCAGTGAGGCCGCGCGGGCGGCTTTCGACAACGAATAGCCGGCGCTTTACGGAATCACCGGCGGCTGATATTCGAGCGTCAAGCCGAGCAGCCACAACATGCCCAACACCAAAGGCACGTGCACCAGCAACTGCACGAAGGTGTAGCCGACGATGTCGCGCGCCTTCAGGCCCAGCACGCCCAACAAGGGCAGCATCCAGAACGGATTGACCAGGTTCGGCAGCGCCTCGGCCGCGTTGTAGATCTGCACGGCCCAGCCCAGATGCACCTGCAGCTCGTTCGCCGCCTGCATTACGTACGGCGCCTCGATGATCCACTTGCCGCCGCCGGACGGCACAAAGAAGCCCAGCACCGCCGAATAGCCGCCCATCACCAGCGCAAAGCTGTCGCGCGAAGCGACCTGCACGAACAGCGCCGACAAGCGATGCGCGAGCGTCTCGCCACCCGCACCGGGAACGCCGGTGAGCAGCATCGCAATGCCGCCGTACAGCGGGAATTGCAGCAGCACGCCGGCCGTACCTGGCACCGCCTTCGCCACCGCATCGAGGAAGCCGCGCGGCCGCCAATGCAGTAGCAGACCGAGCGAGAGGAACAGCAGGTTGTAGGTGTTCAGATCAGCGATGGCGCTGGTGAAAGGCTTGCCGGCGAACTCGGTCGCGAGCCAGCCGAAGGCGAGCAGCGACAGCAGGATCGTCAGTAGCGGGCTGTGTTCCAGCCATTCGCCAGGACGCACGCGCGCCGCGACTGCGGCGACTTCGGCGGCGTTTTCGTTCTCGACGCCACGTGCGGCGCCCTCACCCGGCGCGGTCGCGTACGCGACCGCCACAGACACCGCGATCAACACCGCCGTCAGCAGCAGCGACTGCCACAACAGGATCGTCTGTGCGAAGGGCAGCACGCCGCTGATTTCGAGCAGACCGGGCGGCATGCTCGCCGGATTCGCCTGCAATTGGGCGGCCGACGAACTCAGCCCCATCGCCCACACCGCACCCAGGCCGAGATACGCGGCCGCGCCCGCGGCGCGGTAGTCCATGCGCAGTTCCGGCCGCCGCGCGAGCGCGCGCACCAGCAATCCGGCGAACACCAGCGAGAAGCCCCAGCTCAACAGCGAACTGAGCATGCTCACCGCGGCGACGAACGCGACGGCGCCACGCCCGCTGCGCGGCCAGCGCGCCAGGCGCTCGATCAGCCGCGCGACCACCGGTGCCGTGGCGACGACATACCCGCCGATCACCACGAACACCATCTGCATGGTGAAGGGGATCAGGCTCCAGTAGCCCTTGCCGAAACCCTGCGCCGTCGCCTGCGGACTCGCGCCGCACGCCATCGCGGCGACGGCCACGATCAGCACGCCGATCACGGCGAATACCCAGGCATCGGGGAACCAGCGCTCGGCGAAGGCGGCGCAGCGCAACGCCGCGCGCGCCAGCCAGGACTCGCTCTTCGCGCTCATCAATGCCGCATGCCCAGGCCGAGGGCGAACCCCGCGAACACCACAAGCCCAACCCAATGGTTGTGCAGGAAGGCGCGGAAGCAGCCGTCACGGTCACGGTTGCGCGCGATGGCGAACTCATACGCGATCAGCACGGCGGCCAGCCCGATCGCATACCAGTAATACGTGCCCAATTCGGCGCGCCGGCCGACCAGAAACAGCGCGTAGACGAACAAGGCATAGAGCACGCCCTGCGCAACCAGATCCATCTCGCCGAACAGGATCGCCGTCGACTTGCTGCCCATGCGCAGGTCGTCGTCGCGATCGACCATGGCGTACCAGGTGTCATACGCCGTCGACCACAGGATGTTGGCGATGTAGAGCAGCCACGCGACCGGCGGTACCTCGCCCTGGATCGCGGCGAAGGCCATTGGGATGCCCCAGCCGAAAGCCATCCCCAGGTACACCTGCGGCAGGTAGGTATAGCGCTTCAGATACGGATAGGACGCGGCGAGCACCACGCCGACGACACTCAGGTAGATCGTCAGCCGGTTCATGGTCAGCACCAGCGCGAACGCCACCAGCATCAGCACCGCGAACACCGCCAGCGCCTCGCGTCCGCTCACCGCGCCGGTGGCGAGCGGGCGCTGCTTGGTCCGTTCCACATGCGGATCGAGCCAGCGGTCCGCATAGTCGTTGATGACGCATCCGGCAGCGCGCGTCAGCCACACGCCGGCGCTGAACACGAACAGGGTCCACAACGGCGGCACGCCCTTGGCGGCCAGCCACAGCCCCCACCAGGTCGGCCACAGCAGCAACAGCCAACCGATCGGGCGATCGCCGCGCACCAGCAGCCAGTACTGCCCGAGCCGTTCGCGCCAACGCGGCACGGGTGGCGGTATCGGGACATAGTCGCGCTCGTAACCCATCGTTCGTATCACCGGAAAAATGAACATGCCCGCAGGCGCACGGACATTGTCGCCGATCGTCTGCCCTCCATCGGAATCCCTCGCCCCGCTTGCGGGGAGAGGGACAGCGTCGCGCAGCGACGCAGGGTGAGGGGACGTGCCCGGACCGCCGGCCAACCAACGC
Organism: Lysobacter terrae; assembly: GCF_054782215.1. Classification (NCBI taxonomy): domain Bacteria; kingdom Pseudomonadati; phylum Pseudomonadota; class Gammaproteobacteria; order Lysobacterales; family Lysobacteraceae; genus Lysobacter; species Lysobacter terrae. Next base: position 343,484 of record NZ_BAAGSX010000008.1, on the reverse strand, counting down.
ACTATGCCAGCGCCCAACGCTGGCGTAGGCTAGCCGCAGGGGTCTGAGGGGGCTCGCATGGACATCCATTCCAGGGAAGTCCGGATCACCGTCCAGGGATTGACGCTGGGGATGTACGTCAGCCGGCTCGATCGCCCGTGGATCGAAACCGCCTTCCTCATGCAAGGCATCAAGATCACGACCGAAGAGGAGATCGCGATGCTGCAGCGCCTGTGCAACCACGTCTGGGTGGACGTGGTGCTGGGCACCACGCCGAATCCGCGCTTCCTCGCGTTCGAGGAACCCGATCCCGTCCGCCAGGACCGCGCCGCCGCACAAGTCGACGCCTTGCGGAAGACGCGCTGGGAACCGCAGCTCGAAGTGCAGGCGGAACTGCGCCAGGCCGACGCCGTCCACGCCGCGTTGGCGGCGTCGATCGAAGAAATGATGATCGATCTGCGCGACGGCAAGCACCTGGACGTCGAGCGGTTGCGCGAAGGCATCGATGCGATGATCGATTCGATCCTGCGCAATCCCACCGCCTTCGTCTGGCTCAAGGAGATGAAGCGGCGCGACAACTACGCCTACCAGCATGCGATGGGTTGCGCGGTGCTCGCCGCCAGCTTCGGCCGGCACCTCGGCCTGGAACGTGCTGAGCTGCATCTGCTCGCCCTGGCCGGCCTGTTGTGCGATGTCGGCAAGACGCGCGTTTCCACTGAGCTTCTGCACGCGCCACGAGCTCTGCTGCATGCCGAAATCGAACAGGTTCGCCAGCACGTGCAGCATGGCCTGGACATCATCGACGCAACGCCTGGCCTGTCGCCCAAGATCCGCGAAATCGTGGCGACGCATCACGAGCGCCACGACGGCAGCGGCTACCCCTGGAAACTGAGCGGACCGGACATCCCGATCTTCGGCCGCATCATGGGTATCGTCGACAGCTACGACGCGATGACCAGCACACGTCCGCATGTCCACGGTCGCTCGCCGCATCAGGCGGTGAACGAGCTCTATCAGCAGCGCGGCAAACTGTTCCAGGCCGAACTGGTCGAACAGTTCATCCAGAGCTGCGGCATCTACCCCACCGGTTCGCTGGTGGAATTGTCGAACGGCCAAGTAGCGGTGGTGACCGACGTGCACAGCCTCAAGCGCCTGCGGCCGCGCGTGATGCTGCTGCTGGATGCCGACAAGACGCCACTCAAACAATTCCGGGCGCTCGACCTGGGCGAAGTCGACCGCGACGAAAGCGGTCAGCCCCTGAGCGTGAAGACGGGCCTGCCCAGCGGCGCCTACGGCATCGATCCGGTCGAGCTGTTCCTGCACTGACGCCTACGGCCGCCAGGTCAGCCATGCCCATTCTCGAGGACGAACTCACCGGCTTGCACAACCGTCGCAGCTTCATGGCATTGCTGCGGCGCCATGTCGGCTTCGCCAACGAGCGCAAGGCCAACCTCGCCCTCGTCGTGCTCGACATCGACGGCTTCGCGCGCCTCAACGCCACCCATGGCTATGACTTCGGCGACCGCGCATTGCAGCACGTGGCCGGTCAGCTGCGCGCGCTGATCCGCGCGCAGGACTACGCCGCGCGCATCGGCGACAACCGCTTCGCGCTGATCCTGTCGAGCGTGATGAATGCGGGACATGCCGAACTGGCGGTGCAGAAGCTATTCCGCCTGCTCGACCTTCCCTTCGACGGCGGCACCGGGCGCGTGCGCATGACCGCGACGGTCGGCATCGCCCTGTGTCCGCAGCATGCGACCCAAGCCGAATTTCTGTTGTCGCAGGCGGAAAAGAGTCTCGAGCTGGCGCGCGCGACCGGCCAGCGCTGGCAGTTCCCGCCCGACAGCAGCGACGATCCTGGGTTGTCGGAATTCTGGGACCTGGAAATCGAACTCGACGGCGCCGTGCAGCGCGGCGAGACCTACCTCGTCTATCAACCCAAGCTGCGCCTTTCCGACCTAACCACGACCGGCGCCGAAGCGCTCATGCGCTGGCAGCACCGCACGCGCGGGCTGATCTCACCGGCGCAGTTCATCCCGATCGCCGAACAGACCGGTCAGATCAAGAACATGACGGTCTGGGCGCTCAACTCCGCGCTGCGCCATGCCAGCGAATGGAAGCTTCCGCACCAGCCGTTCGGCGTCGCGGTCAACGTGCCGCCGGAACTGGTCGGCCAGGACGACCTGCCTGACCTGGTCGAGAACGCACTGAGCCTGTGGGGCACGCCCGACGTGGAACTGGTGCTGGAGATCACCGAGCGCTCGCTGGTGATGGATCCGCGCCACAGCTTCCGCATCCTCTCGCGCATCCGCGACCTGGGCGTGAAGATCTCGATCGACGATTTCGGCACGGGCTATTCGTGCCTGGCCTACTTCAAGGACATCCCGGCCGACGAGCTGAAGATCGACAAGTCCTTCGTCTCCGGCCTGCTGATCGACGCCACGTGTGCCGACATCACCTCGCTGATCATCGACCTCGCCCACCGGTTCGGACTGCACGTCGTCGCCGAGGGCGTGGAGGACGAGGAAACGCTGGACGCCCTGCGCGCGCGCAACTGCGACGTGGTCCAGGGCCATCTGTTCGCCAAGGCCATGGACGGCGATGAATTCGCCCGCTGGCTGCGCCAGGACGCGCTGGATCCGCCCCTGCGCCGGGCGATTTGAGCGCGGGGTTGGCCGCCGTGGGACGCAGGCGCCGCGGTCGCTGCTAGAATGCCCCTCCCGCGATGGCTGGCCATCGCGCGGTTTTCCACCATGCGCCCGTAGCTCAGCCGGATAGAGTAGTGGCTTCCGAAGCCATTGGTCGGGGGTTCGAATCCCTCCGGGCGCGCCATTTCCCTCCACGCATCCTTCTTCTCCAGCGGCTCCCGCGCGGACAAGCGCCTTACGGGGATCGCGGCGGGGCCGCTGTATAGCGGGCTGCGGGCTTACTACGCGACAGGTTCGGAGCCAGATTCAAGCGCGCCTTGGTGAAGGCCTGCCAGTCGGCCGGGTCGGGCAACGAGGGGATCGTCACCGTCTCGCCCATGTCCAGGCCGGCGAGCGCCGCATCGACCATGTCGTCCACGTCCATCAGGATCTCCTGCGGCAGCTCTTCGAGCTTGCGGCCCGAGCGTTCCCAGATTTCGGTGCGCGTCGCGCCGGGCAACACCACCTGCACACGCACGCCGTCGGGTGCGAGTTCGCGCTGGATCGCCTGGCTTAGGGCCAATACATAGGCCTTGGTCGCCAGGTAGATGGGTTCGAACTGCTCGGGCAACAGCGCGGTGACGGAACCGATGTTGACGATGGTGCCGGCGCGTTGTCGGGCGAAGCGCGCGCCGGCCGCTGCCGCCAGACGCGTCACCGCCAGCACGTTGAGTGCGAGGATCGCATCGATCTGCTGACGGCTGGCAGTGGCGAAGGTGCCGCCGTTGGAAATGCCGGCGTTGTTGATCAGCAGATCGATATCCGCGTCTTCGCTCAGCCGCTGCTCGATCAGGGACAGTTGCGAAGGATCGGCCAGATCCGCCTGGAGGAGTTCGACGTTCACGCCACTCTGCTGTTCGAGCCGCTCCGCGAGTTCCTGCAGCCGCTCGCGATTGCGCGCAACCAGCACCAGATCGTATCCGCGCCGGGCGAGGCGATCGGCATAGGCGGCACCGATCCCCGACGATGCTCCGGTAACAAGGGCCTTTTTCATGGAAGTGCTCCGGCGTGGGAGGAAAGTTTCGCGGTGCCTGCGGGCCCATTAGGCTCGCCGGCGAGTTACCACCGCATCATGGGAAGCGGTCTGAGCGGATGCCGGATGAACTGCCGGCATGTGAGACGAAGCAAGGCGCGGTGAAAGCCGGCATTGGGGAAACCTTCGAATACCTCGGCCAGGAATTTTCTCGGCAACGTAGCGCCCAACATTCCGCGCGATACGTCCAGCCAATCCGCGCGCCGGAACACTTCGACCAAAGGACCTTCGTCGCCTCGATACGGCCTGACTTTGTGGTGTTGGCAAATCATGGCCTCGATCAATCCGCCCGGTGCTTGGTGATCGCTGGCGTCCAACCACTGGCGTGCGCATCGCCGTGATGGCTCCAGGTAGTCGAAGGTTCCATCCATCCAGATTCCCAGGTCGTGAAATGCCGCGGCTACGCTGATGACCTCTCTCGACTCCGTTGACGCCGACGCAATGCAGAAGTTCGCGACCCGATAGCAGTGATTGCGATAGGCGGCGAAGTCGGCGCCGAGCAGTGCCGTGTGCTGAGCGAGAATTTCGTCGAGCTGTGGCAGCTCCGTCACCAGAGCAAGCGGCGGCCTTTGCGCGGGCAAACTCATTTCGGTAAAGCGGCGGGACTCTGGCCAAGCGATTCGAGCAACTCCGCCGTGGTCACGATGGCATGCGCAAACGTCGGTCCGTTGATCTCGTGGGCGGCGTGCATGCCCTCCGGACTGAACGCGGCGGTCGCATCCTTGACCAAGGTGACGTGGTAGCCCAGCTCCATGCCGAACCGGGCCGTGGATTCCACGCAGGTATTGGCGACCATGCCTACCAGGATGATCTTGCGGATGCCGTGGAGCTTCAGCTGCGCATCGAGGTCGGTGTTGGCGAAACCGCTTTGCGCCCAATGCTCGTGCACCACGACGTCGCCTGGCCTGGGACCGAACTGCGGATGGAATTCGCCGCCCCAGGTTCCTGCCGCGAACAGCTGCGTTCGCCTGACCCCGGCCTGGGAGTGGTTCAGGTGCGACCATCCCTCGTAGTCACCTTCGCGCCAGCGCCGGTGCGGGACGATGAAAACGCGGATGCCCGCGGCACGGATGCTGTCGATGACCCGCGGCAGGTTGGCATAGAAGCCGCACGCCGACGCCGTCTCCTTGGTCCTGTCATAGAGCTTTCCGCCCTCGCTCATGAAGTCGTTGTACGGATCGACGACCAGCAAGGCGGTCTCGTTGGCGGCGTAGTTCGTGCTCATGGGCGATCTCCCGCGTGGCCGACGTAGCTCAGGTGGTCGCAGCGACCCGGCGCGAGCGCCGGATGCGCATGACTTGCACTGTCGCGCCGGCTAGATAGACCAGGAAGCCGACGCCGACGAGCGCCTTCAGCGTGGGATCTTCCGGACCGGTGAAGGCGGGATGGCCCAGCGGCACCCGAGTTCCGGTTTCCGTCAGTCCCGGAATCAAATGGAAGAACAGCGTGAGCGAATAGCCGAGCACGGCCAGGTATCGCGACACACCGGTACTGCTGTGGCGTTCGGCGGCATAGGCGATCGCCAGCACCACGAGCGTGAGTATCGCCAGCACGTGCGGTGGGCCGAAGCCGCCATGGTGGAAGATGAAGAGACCGGTGACGGAAGTGGCCGCCGTGAACCAGAAGTACAGCAACCCGGATCGGGTACGCGTACCGATCTCGCCGTAGTTGAACAGCGCGATCAGGCCAGCAACCACCGCGATCAATGCGATCGCGGTGTGGAACATGCCGAAGGGCGTGAGGTTGAGCATGACGGGAGCTCCAATTGCGGCGAACGGCGGCGCTGGCTCAGGACTTCGCGAATGCCAGCAGATCCGCGTTGAGGCGATCCTTGTGCGTGTCGGTAATGCCGTGCGGCGCACCTTCGTACACGATCAGCTTGCTGTTCTTGATCAGCTTGGCCGAGGCACGGCCGGCGGCGTCGATCGGTACGATCTGGTCGTCGTCGCCGTGGATGATCAGCGTCGGCACATCGAACTTCTTCAAGTCTTCGGTGAAATCCGTTTCTGAGAAGGCCTTGATGGAGTCGTAGGTGTTCTTGTGTCCACCCATCATTCCCTGCATCCACCACGCCTGGATGACGCCCTGCGACGGCTTCGCTCCCGGGCGGTTGTAGCCGAAGAACGGGCCGCTGGGGATGTCGAGGAACAGTTGCGAGCGGTTGGCGATCAGGCCGGCGCGAATGCCGTCGAATACGGAGATCGGCAAGCCGCCGGGATTGGCGTCGGTCTTCACCATCAGCGGCGGTACCGCGGAGACGAGCGCGGCCTTCTTCACCCGCTTGGTGCCGTGGCGGCCGATGTAGCGCGCCACCTCGCCGCCGCCGGTGGAGAAGCCGGCCAGCATCGCGTCCTTGACGTCGAGCTTGTCCAGCAACTGCGCCAGGTCGTCGGCGTAGTGATCCATGTCGTTGCCGTCCCAGGGCTGGCTGGAACGGCCGTGGCCCCTGCGATCGTGCGCGATGCAGCGGAAGCCGTTCGCCGCCAGGTGGTACATCTGCGATTCCCAGCTGTCGGCGTTGAGCGGCCAGCCATGGCTGAAGACGACGACCGGGCCGCTGCCCCAGTCCTTGTAATAGATGTCGACGCCTTCTTGGGTGGTGAACGTGCTCATGGTCCGGGTAACTCCTGCGGTGGGGGTGGCAGTGGTGGAGGACGCTACGGTCGCGGCCGGCGGCTCGGAGGAGGAGCAACCGGCGAGCGGAAAGAGGGCGGCCGCGGCGAGTGCCGTGCCCCCGATGAGTAAGTTGCGGCGGTCTGGGTCGACCGGATGCTGTCGCTCTTTGCTGGACATGCTCGCCTCACGGTGGGAGCGGCGACGCCGGTACCGCTGGCATACGCCGGAGAAGCGGTGGGGTATTCGGACGGAAGCATGCTGCTGCCGCTTCCGCCAGTGTGGCTACGTAAAAACGGCAAATGTATGACGGTCGCGCGAGCCGCCCACGGTGCGAACACTTGCCAGATTTACGTAGCGGATCGTGGCGCACGGGGAAACGATGGCGGGGACGGCCGGCCGACTCACGCCTGCGAGACCACCATGGATCGTCTTCCCGCGCGCGACCTGACTGGTTCTGCCAGGAAGGCATCGATGGACAAGGTCATCGGCCTGCTCCGACGGGAGGAAGGGCGAGCGCTTTCCATAGCGGACCTGTTGCAGGTGTCCGGCGTGAGCGAGCGGACATTGCGCTCGTACTTCCAGGAATGCTTCGGCATTGGCCCGCATCGCTACCTCCATATCCGCCGGATGTATCTGATACGCACTGCGCTGATCCTTTCCGAGCTGCACCACGAAACCGTGTCGAACGTGGCGAAACGTTTCGGATACTCCGACGCCGGGCGCATGGCAGCCGAGTATCTGGACATGTTCGGCGAGTACCCTCACCAGACGCTGGAACGGCACCTCAGTGAATAAGCGGCTCCAGTCGCCGGGCATGCGATCCCAGCGCCTGCGACGGCAATAAGCCGAAGTAGTCGCGATACTGCCTGGCGAACCGTCCGAAATCCCAGACGCCATAACGGGCGCACACATTGGTGACAGTTTCGCCGGGAGGCGCGCGTTTCAGCGCGGCATGAATGGCTCTCAGACGATGTCCTATCAAGTATTGATGCGGGCTGATGCCGAGGTGGCTCTTGAAGACATTGCGCAAGGTGCGTTCGGAGGCGCCTGTTGCTGCGCACAGGTCTTCCGTAGAGAGCGCGGTATTGGACATCGAGTCGATCAATTCCAGCGCGATCCGAAGCACGCGGGAGTAGTCGATGTAGCCCCTGGTGTGCAGCACGCTGCGGCCGTTCACCGGCAACAGCAGCGTGAACACCGCGTCCAGCAACTCACTGCGCGCCGCGGCTTCCGCAAGCTCGCCATGGAGTTCTTCCGGCGCGTCGATTTCGACCTGAAAAAGCCGTCGCACCAGGCGGATCAACATGGCGATGCGATCGGTCGAGCGCATCACCAGGTTCTTGCCGAACAACAAGGGGTCGAACTCATCGTCGTGAAGCGAGGCCCAGCGCATCACCAGATCGCTCGACATGGCGATCGTAATCCAGCTCGCGGGCCGGGTGGCGTCGATGTGAAACATGGCGCCGGGAATCATCCAGCCGACGGTACGTTTGTCGAAGCGATTCCCGTCGACCGTGGTCATCTCGTGGCCGCTCAGCGGCACGAAGATGTTGAAGTAATCAGGCAGGCCGGTTCCGTTGTATACCGTGCCCGCACCCTCGCGTCCGGCCATGACGGCAATGCCGCCGAGATCGACGATCCGCAGGCGCCAGTCGCGTTGCTGTCTCGTCTTGAGAATGTAGCGCCCTTGCACGCCGTACAGCGCTTCCTCGAACTCGTCGAACTCGCTGCAGATGAGCTTGAGCATGGAGCCCCTCCCGGAGTGGGTCTCCGAACGCTACTCCGGTCCGCAGCCGGCTTCATCCCCCGCCGGGGGGATCGCACTGCGCTGCCCTACCGCTACGGCACTCGCGCACACACCCACGCATCCACACGCTTTACGCCGGCTCGCTTGAGCGCCTCGGCCGCGGCATGCAGGGTGGCACCTGTGGTCATGACATCGTCGATCAGTACGACATGTGCCGGCAGCGCGACGCCCGGCCTCACCATAAAGGCGCGCCTGAGATTGCGCCGTCGCGCCGCCGCACTGAGTTCCGACTGCGGCGCCGTCGCGCGCACGCGTTGCAGGAGGTCGTCGCGAAGCGGCAGTTCCAGCGCGCGGGCGAGCGGCCGCGCGAGTTCCAGCGCCTGGTCGTAGCCGCGACGACGCAGCCGGGCGCGATGCAGGGGTATCGGGACGAGCGCGTCCGGACGCGGCAGATCCTCCGTGGCTTCCGCCATCAGCTGCGACAGCAAGGCGCCCGCCGCGAGATCACGGTGGAACTTGAACCGCGGCAGCAAGCGGTCGATCGGCGCGGCATAGACGAAACTGGCGTGCACCCCATCCAGCGCCGGCGACAAGTCTGCCGGCAACCGGCCCCGCTGGCGCAAGGCCGCTTCCCGTCGCAGGCAGTCGCCGCAGGTCTCCGCCACTGCCGACGGCAGGGCGCAGCGGGGACAGGCGCAGGCGTTCCAAGGCAGTTCGTCGCAGCAGGCCGGGCACAGATCCATGCCTTCGATACCCGGCGCCTCGCACACCAGGCAGCGGCTGGGCCAGAGCAGGTGGGCGGCATCGACCCGTAGCCAGTGCCCGAGGCGGCGGCGGAGTGCGGCGAGCGAACCGGCATCCGACGATCCGGGGGCGCGCGGGCCCCCGTCAACTGAAAATGCCCTCGCTTGGTTGACAGTGGTGTCCATGGTTTCCAGACTGCCCGCCCCGGTTCGCTTCGTCTGTCGGAAAACCCCCATGCCTGCCGTCAGCAATACCCCCGCCGCGTCCCTCAATGGCGCGCTTCGCCACGACTGGAGCCGCGAGGAAATCCGCGCCCTGTTCGATCTGCCCTTCCCGGAGCTGCTGCACCGCGCCGGCACCGTCCACCGCGAGCACTTCGACCCCGCCCAGGTCCAGGTCAGCACCCTGCTCTCGATCAAGACCGGCGGCTGTCCCGAGGACTGCGGCTACTGCCCGCAGGCCGCGCGCTACCACACCGGTGTGGACGCGACCAAGCTGATGACCACCGAGGCCGTGCTCGAGAAGGCCAAGCAGGCCAAGGCCGCCGGCGCCAGCCGCTTCTGCATGGGCGCGGCCTGGCGCTCGCCGAAGGACCGCGACATCCCCAAGGTCGCCGCGATGATCCGCGAGGTGAAGTCGCTGGGCCTGGAGACCTGCGCCACCCTGGGCATGCTCTCGGGCGAGCAGGCGCAAGCGCTGCGCGCCGCCGGCCTGGACTACTACAACCACAACCTGGACACCGCGCCGGAGTTCTACGGCGAGATCATCCATACCCGTGAATACCAGGACCGCCTGGACACGCTCGCCCACGTCCGCGACGTCGGCATGAAGACCTGCTGCGGCGGCATCGTCGGCATGGGCGAGCAGCGCGAACAGCGCGCGGGCCTGCTGCAGACCCTGGCCAACCTGCCGGCGCACCCGGATTCGGTACCGATCAACCGCCTGGTCCAGGTCGAGGGCACCCCGCTGAACGGGACGGACCAGCTCGACCCCTTCGAATTCGTGCGCACGATTGCCGTCGCGCGGATCCTGATGCCCCGGTCCATGGTCCGCCTCTCAGCGGGTCGCGAGACCATGTCCGACGAGCTGCAGGCCCTGTGCTTCCTGGCCGGCGCGAATTCGATCTTCTACGGTGAGAAATTGTTGACGACGGGCAACCCTGACACCGAACGGGATATGGCATTGTTCGGTCGCTTGGGGCTGGTTCCCATGCCGGTCGTTGAACAGGGGGAGACCGTGCACGCCGACATTCTTGAAACCGCGGGCACCGCTGTCCGCGAAAAAACCATTCCCTGCGCGGTGGCCTGAGATGGCACGCGCGTCCTGGCGTGAGCGCATCGCAGCGGCGCGTGCCGAACGCATCGCCGCGTCGCGCCTGCGCGTCCTGCGGCCGGTCACGCACCGCGATGGCGCGCGCGTCGAAATCCTCGATGCGAACGGCAAACCGCAAAAGCTGTTGAACTTCTGCAGCAACGATTACCTCGGCCTGTCGCAACACTTCGCCGTGGTGAATGCGCTGCAGGACGCGGCCTCGCGCGAAGGCGCCGGCGGCACCGCTTCGCACCTGGTGTGCGGCCACCACGCGCTGCACGAAGCGCTGGAAAAGGAACTGGCCGACTGGCTCGGCGCGCCGCGCGCGCTGCTGTTCGGCAGCGGCTTCATGGCCAACCTCGCTGTGCTCCAGTCGCTGCTCGGCGACGACGACGTCTGCGTGCAGGATCGCCTCAACCACGCCAGCCTGATCGACGCCGCGCGCCTGGCTGGCTGCAAGCTGCGCCGCTATCCGCACGGCGACGCCAACGGCGCACTACGCCTGATGCGCGAAGCCGCCGATGGCGTCGCCATGCTGGCGACCGATGGTGTCTTCAGCATGGACGGCGACGTGGCACCGCTGCGCGAACTGGCGCTCGCCGCCCGCGTGCAGAAAGCGTTGATGTACGTCGACGACGCCCACGGCGTCGGCGTGGTCGGACCCGAAGGCCGCGGCAGCGTCGCCGAAGCGCAACTCACGGCCACACAGGTGCCGCTGCAACTGGTCACGCTCGGCAAGGCGCTGGGCGGCTACGGCGCGGCCGTGGTCGGCGATGCGGACATCATCGAACACCTGATCCAGAACGCACGTCCCTACATCTATACGACGGCATTGCCGCCGGCACAGGCCGCGGCGACGCTCGCCGCGGTGAAACTCGCACGCGGCGAAGACTGGCGCCGCGGCAAGCTCTACGACTTGATCGCGCATTTCAAGGAACGCGCGGCCCAGGCCGGCCTGGTGCTACTGCCGTCGGACACGCCGATCCAACCGGTGATGTGCGGCAGCGACAAGCGTGCGTTGTCGATGTCGGCGACGCTCGAGCAGCGCGGCTACTGGGTGGCGGCGATCCGTCCGCCGACGGTGCCGGAAGGCCGTGCGCGTTTGCGCGTCACGCTGTCGGCGTTGCATACGCATGCCGATATCGACGGTCTGGTGGATGCGCTCGGACGCGCTCGCGACAAGGCGGAAGCCGAGGCACGCGTCGCCGAGATGCTCGCGCAGCCGCGCTGAGGAAGATTCCGATGTACATCGAAACGCGCGGGCAAGGTCCCGCGCTCGCACTCATCCATGGCTGGGCGATGCACGGCGGCCTGTTCGCGCCGCTGGTCGAGCGGCTGCAGGACCGCTACACGCTGCACTTGGTCGACCTGCCGGGCCATGGTTACGCACGCGAAGACGACACCCCGCTGGTGCCGGAAACGCTGGCGGCCGAATTGGTCGCGCGCGTGCCCGATGCCGCATGGCTGGGCTGGTCGCTCGGCGGGCAGTTCGCTCTGCGCGCGGCGCTCGATCATCCGCACGCGGTGCGCGGCCTGATCATGGTCGCGTCTTCGCCGCGCTTCGTGGTGGGCGAGGACTGGAGCCATGGCGTCGGCGCACAACTGTTCCGCGATTTCGGCGAGGCGCTGGCGAAGGATTTCCGCGGCACCCTTGAAGGTTTTCTCGCGCTCGAGGCCCTGGGTTCCGCGCACGCGCAGGAAGAACTGCGCAGCCTGCGCGCGCAGGCGTTCGCGCGCGGCGAACCGGCGGCGCGCACGCTACTGGAAGGCCTGCAGCTGCTGGATCGCCTGGACGTGCGCAGCGAACTGCCGATGCTGTGCGTGCCGAGCTTGTGGATGTCGGGTCGGCGCGATCGGCTCGTCCCCGCCGGCGCGATGCCTGCCGCGGCCGCGCTGGCGCACAACGCGCGCAGCGTGGTGATCGCACATGCCGGACATGCCCCGTTTCTTGGCGCATCGGACCAGGTTGCCGCGGAGATCACGCAATTCATGGAGGCGCTGCCGTGAGCGACCTCTTCGATCACCGCCAGGTCCGCCGCGCCTTCTCGCGCGCGGCGCATCATTACGACGATGCCGCGGCCTTGCAGCGCGAGGTCGGTTCGCGCCTGCTCGAGTCGCTCGACTACTACGACGAACGCGCGCAGCGCGAGGCTGAAGGCGGCAAGCCACGTACGCCGCAGGTCGCGCTCGATATCGGCTGCGGACCGGGACACGCCACGGTCGAAATGCAGAAGCGTTGGCCGAAGGCGCAGGTGATCGCACTCGACCTGGCCTTGCCGATGTTGCAGGAAAGCCGCCGCAACGCCGGCGGCTGGCGCCCGTTCAAGCAGCGCCCGCACGCCGTTTGCGCCGACGCGCGCGCGTTGCCGCTCGCGGATGGCAGCGTCGACGTGCTGTTCTCCAATCTCTGCCTGCAGTGGATCGAGGATCTGCCGGCGGTGTTCGCCGGATTCCGTCGCGTGCTCAAGCCCGATGGCCTGATGGTGCTGTCGACGTTCGGCCCGGACACGCTGTGGGAATTGCGCGAAGCCTTCTCGCATGCGGACAGTGCTCCGCATGTGAGCCCGTTCGCAACGATCGCGCAGTTCGGCGATGCGCTGATCGCCGCCGGCTTCAAGGATCCGGTACTCGATCGCGATGAGTTCCGCCTGCAGCACGACTCGCTCGGCGATCTGATGCGGGAGTTGCGCACGTTGGGCGCCACCAATGCCTTGCGCACGCGCCGGCGCAGCCTCACCGGTCGCGAACGCTTCGCCCGCGCCGCGCAAGGCTACGAGCCGCTGCGCCGCGAGGGCAAGCTGCCGGCGACGTGGGAAGTCATCACCGCGCATGCCTGGGGTCCGCAGCCGGGCACGCCGATCCGCATCGGTGGCGTCGACGAGGTCTCCGTGCCCGTGGCGAAGATTCCGATCCGGAGGCGCGGGTGACGCGTTCGGCGCGCGGCGTCGCCCTGGCGGCGGTGGGCATCGCGCTGTTGTCGGCGTTGTTCTTCACCTGCACGTATGTGCTCAATCGCGCGGCCGCAACGAGCGGCGGCCATTGGGCATGGACGGCGACGCTGCGTTACCTGATCACGCTGCCGATCATGCTCGCGGTGATGCCATGGCAGGGCGGCATGAAGCCGGTCTGGCGCGCGATCCGCACCCATCCCGGTCCTTGGCTGTTGTGGAGCAGCGTCGGCTTCGTCCTGTTCTACCTGCTGCTCAGCTATGCGGCGGCGAGCGGGCCATCCTGGCTGGTCGCGGGGACGTTCCAGCTCACCGTCATCGCCGGGATGTTGTGCGCGCCGTTCCTTTACCGCGATGCGCGCGCACGCATTCCCCTGCCCGCGCTCGCGGCCGGAGTGGTGGTGATTGGTGGCGTCCTGCTGATGCAGATCGGACACAGCGGCGGCCGACTCGATCGCGATGCATGGTTCGCACTGGTCGCCGTCGCCATCAGCGCGTTCGCCTATCCCCTCGGCAATCGCGGCCTGCTTTTGCACCTGGAACGCGTGGGCGTCGAGCTCAACGCCACCCAGCGCGTATTCGGCATGACGCTGGCCAGTCAGCCGCTGTGGTGGCTGGTGGCGGCATTCGCCTTCGCCGGAACCGGCGCGCCGCCCGCGGACCAAGTATGGCTCGCGGCCGGCGTCGCGCTCGGCGCCGGCGTGATCGCGACCGTGCTGTTCTTCCAGGCCACAGGCATGGTCCGCAACGATCCCACCGCGCTCGCGGCGGCCGAAGCGATGCAGGCGGCGGAGATCCTGTTCGCCACGTTCATCGGCGCGCTATGGCTGCATGAAGCCTGGCCGCGAGGCTCCGCACTGTGGGGCGCGCTGCTGGTGATCACCGGCATCGTGTGCTTCAGCATCGTCGCCGCGCGCGCCGCGGCCGGCGACCGCAAGGCGACCCAGGACCTGCGCAGCGATCGCGGCGCCTGACGCCGCGGCTAGGACCGCGACACTCGGAAAATGATGCGACCCTGGTACGGGGTGCCCAATGGCTGCGCGCGATATCCCAATGCAGCGAAGCGGGGCTGCAGCTTCGGCCACAGGGCCTGCTTGCAGATCCAGATCGCGTCGGGCTCGTGCTTCGTCAGTTCCTGCGCCAGGGTTTCGTCATAGCTCGGGTTGAATCGCGATTGCGGCTCGGGATCGAGCGACAACTTCTCGATCTCGGCATCCAGATGCAGGTGCAGGCCGTAGCGGGCCATGTCTTCGACGAACAAGACCTCGTGTACCGGGCCACCGGCGCGCGCGTGGATCTCCCGCGCCCACTCCGACGCATCCTTGTGGGTAGGCCATAGCGACGAAGCGAATTTCAGCGCCAGCAACAGCGCAGTCCAGGCGCCGAGCCAACGCCACGACAATTCCCGCCCTTCGCCCTGGCGCTGCGCGGCCACGATTACGGCCAGCGGCAGGAACAGCGGCAGGATGTACAGCGGCAGGCGCGAACGTGCGATGCAGAACACGAGCAGCGGCAGCAGCAGCCATAGCGCCAACAGCAACATCGCGGCGTCGCGTTCGCGCTGCCCTGCATCGCGCCAACCGCGCACGCGCGCCGGTAGCGCGCGGGCCCAGCGCAGCAGCGCCGGCGTCCACGGCAGCGTGCCCAGCAACAGCGTGGGGCCGTAGGCGACCAGCCAGCCGTACCACTGGCCGTTGCGGCCGAATTCGTCGGTGGTCACGCGATTGACCACTTCGTCGCCGATGAAGTAGCGGAACAAGCCCGGATGATTGGCGATAACGGCGACATACCACGGCAGGGCAAGCAGCAGAAACAGCAGCAGCCCCGACCACTGGAACACACGGCTGCTTTTGCGTGCGGGCATCAGCTGGTCGAAGGCGAGTACCACCAGCAGATGCACCAGTGCCGGCGGCCCCTTGGTCAGGAACCCCAGCGCGAAAGCCATCCACATCAATGCGGTCCAGCGCTTGGATGATGCCCTGTTTCCGAAACGCGCTTCTACGAAGGCCCACATCCCCATGCCGGTGCAGGCCGCCAGCACGTAATCGGTCGTGATCATCTGCGCCGCGCCAACTGCGAATGGCATGGTGGCGTATGCGGCGGCCGCAGTGAGTTCGCTCCCGGGCGCCAGGCGGCGCGCGACCCGCCAGGCCAGCCACACGCACAACAAATAGGACAGGGCTACCGGCAGCCGCGCGGCGAAGGCGTTCTGTCCGAACACGGCCACGCTGGACGCGATCGCCCAATAGGTGAGCGGGGGCTTGGTCCAGTGTCCGACTTCCTCACTGCGGCGCGGGTTCAACCAATCGCCGCTGTCGAGCATGTTCAAGGCGACGTTGGTGTAACGCCCCTCGTCCGGATCCCAGATGCCACGCGAGCCGAGGAAGCCCAGCGCGAGCACGATCGCCATCGCGGCGATCCAGAATGAGGGCCTGCGCAACACAGCGTGCATGCGGACTCCGGAAGCGGGCGGGGCGCAGACTGTAGGGCTGGATCGGAGAAGAATGCGTTACAAGGCGCGCCCGCGGAAGACGGGCGAAGAATAGAGCCCACCATGGGCGGGCTTCTAACCCACTGGGGCGAACGGGGCGTTACGTCCGCCGCAACAACGGTCAGCCCTCGTTCGCGAACAGCGCAGCCAGCGCCGGCAGGTCGACGTTACCGCCGGAAAGAATCACGCCGACGCGCTGGCCGGCAAAGCGCTCGCGATTGGCCAGGATCACCGCCAGCGCGATCGCCGAAGACGGTTCGATCATTTGTTTCGTCCGTTGCCAGAACACCTGCAGTGCGCGGATCGTGGCGCCATCGTCGGCCAGCATCACCTCCACCTGGTGCTGGCGCAGCAGAGTGAAGTTGGGGGCGCCGAGCAAGCCGCGCAGGCCATCGCAAATGGTATCGGGGACGAGTTCGGTGACGCGCTCGCCGCGCTGCAGCGAGGCGTAGCCGTCGGCGGCGCCGGCAGGTTCGGCGCCGAACACGCGGGTGCCGGGCGACACGGCCGCGGTCGCGATGGCAGTACCGCTCAACAATCCGCCGCCGCCCAGCGGCGTCACCACCGCATCGAAGCGGCCATCGTGCCCGACCAACTCCAGCGCGGCAGTGCCCTGGCCGGCGATCACGCGCGGGTCGGTATAGGGATGAACCAGTTCCGCGCCGGTGTTGGCCTGGATCTGCGCGCATGCCGCTTCGCGCGCGGCGATCGTGGGCTCGCAGTAATGCAGCGTGGCGCCGTAGGCACGGATCGCCGCGACCTTCGCCGCCACGGCGTTATGCGGCACCACCACGTGGCAGGGAATGCCGCGGGTGCTGGCGGCCAGTGCGAGCGCGCCGCCGTGATTTCCGGACGAATGCGTCACCACCCCGCGCGGCGCCGTCGCCTGCAGCAACGACCACACCGCGTTGCAGGCGCCGCGGAACTTGAAGGCGCCCGCACGCTGCAGGTGCTCGGCCTTGAAGTGCAGTTCGCAGCCGGCCAGCGCGTCGAGCGAGCGCGAGCGCAGCACCGGCGTGTGGTGCGCGTGTGGGGCGATGCGCGCCGCCGCGGCGAGTACGTCGTCGAAGGTCGGCAGCGCCGCCGGGGCGGCTTCGACCACGTTGCGGCCGGCGGCCGCGAAATCGGGAGCGGAGTTCATGCGCAGATGCTAGCGCGGCGGCCGTGCTTAACGGCTTCGCGCCGGCTTCGCCGGGGGCCGGCGAGTTAAGCCCGAGTTCAAAGCCGCGGACCGAATCTGGCGAACACACACGGGGGCTCCGCCATGATCCGCAAACTTCTTCTACCCACCCTGCTCGTCGGGCTGCTTGGCGGGTGCGTGACCGACTACGGCTACCGCGACGGTTATTACTACGGGCAGCCGAGCGTCGAATACCGCTACTACGACTACGGCTACCCCTACGGCGGCTATGGCGGGTACCCCGGCTACGGCTATTACCCGTACTACGGCTCCGGCTACTACGGCTATCCGTACTACCGCCGCCCCTATTACTACTACAACCCGTACTACTACCACCGGCCGAGGCCGCACGGTCCTGGTCATAACGACAACGACGACGACCACGACAACCCGCCGCCGTGGCGCAACCTCGACCCGCGCCGACGCGTAGAAGACCGGCGTCGCGACTACCGCGCGCAGACGCCGCCGCCCGGCGCGACGATGCCCGGCCCGTCGGCGCCGCGCCATGAGGATCGTGGAGACGGGCCGCGGGTACGCGAGGCTCCGCACCGCAATCAGGAAACTCGTCGCCCACGGACCACGACGCAGGAGCCGTGACCACCCGTCGCCGCAAAGGCGGCAACGCATCACAGAACGGCGCTGCCAGGCGCTTGCGCTACTTCTGAAGTGACGGCAAGCTGCAAACCACTGACCGGTTACGTCGCATTTCGACGCTCCGGGCCAGGTCGGTGGTGGCAAGCGCCCATGTCGGCGTCCGACGGAGAATCACGGATCCCCCCTGTTCCGCCTTCGTTGGACGCCGGCTCCTACCCTCCAGACGCGCCGGCTTAGCCACTCACTCCCGCTTTCGACCACGCGTATTCGCGACACAGGTCGCGCGGCGACCGCCAACACGGTCACGATTCCGGCGTCCGGGCAATAAAAAAGGGGCCGAACGTCCCCCGACATTCGACCCCCGTGCTTCCCCGCGAGCGCTTGGCCAGCCCCTGTTCCAAATCTAGCCGGCGTCGAGCGCCTGCCCCGCTGGGTGCAGGGAGGTATCGCAGGTTGCATGCCAACATTTCGCCCCAGCAGGCGACGGTCGCGACCGAGCCGCAGCGCGGAACCGGCAAGCAACTGATTGCTCTAGTAAAATTGCCAGCCATATCGCCGCTGCCCCGGCGTTCCCACACACAGGCACGACCTTGTCCCAGTCCTTCTACCAATACGACGTGATCGTGGTCGGCGGCGGCCATGCCGGCACCGAGGCGGCGCTCGCCGCGGCACGGGCCGGCGCGCGCACGCTGCTGCTCACGCATTCGGTGGAAACCGTCGGCGCGATGAGCTGCAACCCGGCCATCGGCGGCATCGGCAAGGGTCACCTGGTCAAGGAAATCGATGCACTGGGCGGTGTCATGGCGCGCGCCGCCGACGCCGCCGGTATCCAATGGCGGCGGCTCAACGCGAGCAAGGGCCCGGCCGTGCGTGCGACCCGCTGCCAGGCCGACCGCTCGCTCTACCGCGCCTTCATCCGCCGCACGGTAGAGAGCCAGCCCAATCTGACCCTGTTCCAGTCCGCCGTCGACGACATGCTGTTCGAAGACGGCAAGGTCATCGGCGTCGTCACCCAGACCGGCCTGACGTTCGCGGCGCCCGCCGTGGTGCTCACCGCCGGCACGTTCCTCGCGGGCAAGATCCACGTCGGCCAGACCACCTACGCCGCCGGCCGCGCCGGCGACCCGCCCGCGGTCGCGCTCGCGCATCGGCTGCGCGAAGGCCCGTTCGTGGTCGATCGCCTGAAGACCGGCACGCCGCCGCGCATCGACGGTCGCACGCTCGATTACTCGGTGATGGAAGAGCAGCCCGGCGACGACCCGCGTCCGGTCATGTCCTTCCTGGGATCGACCGCCGATCATCCGCGCCAGGTGTCCTGCTGGATCACGCACACCAGCGAACGTACGCACGAGATCATCCGCGGCGCGCTCGACCGCTCGCCGCTGTACACCGGCCAGATCGAAGGCATCGGCCCGCGCTACTGTCCCTCGATCGAAGACAAGGTCGTGCGCTTTGCCGAAAAGGCCTCGCACCAGATCTTCGTCGAGCCCGAAGGCCTCGACGTCGCTGAGATCTACCCGAACGGCATTTCCACGTCGTTGCCCTTCGACGTGCAGCTGGAGCTGGTGCGTTCGATCCGCGGCTTCGAAAACGCGCACATCACCCGCGCCGGCTACGCGATCGAGTACGACTTCTTCGATCCGCGCGGGCTGAAGGCGACGCTGGAGACCAAGGCGATCGCCGGCCTGTTCTTCGCCGGCCAGATCAACGGCACCACCGGCTACGAGGAAGCCGCGGCGCAGGGCCTGCTCGCGGGCGTCAACGCCGCGCGCTTCGTGCGCGGTTTCGACGGCTGGTCGCCGCGTCGCGACGAGGCCTATATCGGCGTACTGGTCGACGACCTGATCACCCACGGCACCTCCGAGCCATACCGCATGTTTACCTCGCGCGCCGAGTACCGCTTGCAGTTGCGCGAAGACAATGCCGATCTGCGCCTGACGCCGATGGGCCGCGAGCTGGATCTCGTCGACGACGCGCGCTGGGCCGTTTTCGAGGCCAAGCGCGAGGCGATCGAGCGTGAGAACACGCGCCTGTCCGCCGTATGGGCCGCACCCAACAACGCGCTGGGCCGCGAAATCAACGCGACGCTCGGCATCGAGATCACTCGCGAGACCAGCGCGCGCGACCTGCTCAAGCGCCCGGAACTCGACTACGCGAAGCTGATGCGGATCGCCTCGCTAGGTCCCGCGGTCGCCGATGCGGCCGTGGCCGAGCAGGTCGAGATCGGCGTGAAGTACTCCGGTTATCTCGATCGCCAGCGCGAGGAAATCGAACGCCAGCAGCGGCACGAGAGCACGCCGATTCCCGCCGGCTTCGACTACGCCGCGGTGCGCGGCCTCTCCGCGGAAGTCACGCAGAAGCTGCAGCGCGTGCAACCGCAGACGGTGGGACAGGCGCAACGCATTCCCGGCATGACGCCGGCGGCCATCTCGCTGTTGCTCGTGCATCTTGCGCGGCACGGTCGGACGCGGGTCGCCTGATCCGATGGCGGCGTGCGTTACGCTAGCCGGATGAAATCCTCGATCGCATTTCTCCTGCTGCTCACCGCGCCGCTCACTGCCTGCGATCGCGAAGGGCCCGTTGCCGGCCAAGCCACTGCCGCCGTACAGGCTCCTTCCGCACCGGCCAAGGTCAGCGTCAAGACGTGGCCCTTGCCCGTCGAAACGGCCGCGGCGCAGCCCGATCTGATCGCCACCCGCGATGGCCGTCTGCTGCTCGCCTGGGTCGAACCCCAAGGCAAGGACCATGCGTTGAAGTTCGCCACGTATGCGAACGGCACATGGAGCGCGCCGCAACAGATCGCGCGCGGCGACGACTGGTTCGTGAATTGGGCCGACACACCGCACATCGCCGCCACACCGGATGGTGCGTTATGGGCGCATTGGCTGCAGAAATCCGCGACCTCGAGCTACGCCTACGACGTGGTGCTCACGCATTCGAGCGACGGTGGCCACAGCTGGTCCGCACCGATGCGGGTGAACGATGACGGCAAGCCGGCCGAGCACGGTTTCGTTTCGCTATGGCCCGCATCGAACGATCGCGTGGGGATTGCCTGGCTCGACGGTCGCGAAACCGGCGGCGGCGAGGAACATGGCGGGCACGAAGGCCACGGCGGCGCGATGACCCTGCGCGCGGCCGCGATCGATGCGCAGGGACAGCGGCACGACGAAACGCGCGTTGATGCGATGACGTGCGACTGCTGCCAGACAGACGTCGCGACGACGGCGCGCGGTCCGCTGCTGGTGTTCCGCGATCGCACCCCCGAGGAAATCCGCGACATCTACGTCGCGCGCCTGCAGGCGGGAACCTGGAGCGAACCGCACGCGGTGCACGCCGATCGATGGACGATGCCCGCGTGCCCGGTCAACGGCCCATCGGTGGCGGCGAATGGCAACGAAACGCTGGTCGGCTGGTACACCGCTGCCGGCAACGTGCCGACGTTGAAGCTGGCGCGTTCCCATGACGCAGGCGATTCCTTCGCTGCTCCGGTGACGCTGGATTCGGGCGAAGCCGTGCAGGGCCGCGTCGACGTTGCACTGGGCGAAGACTCCGCCTGGGCGCTGTGGCTGCGCGAAGATGAAGCCGGGCAATCGCTGCAGCTGGCGCGCTATGCCACGGACCTGTCGCACGAACTTCAACGCATCGAGGTTGCAAAGCTGCAGGGACGGGGTCGCGGCACCGGTTTCCCGCAGCTGGTCGTGATCGGCGGCCAGGTTCAGGTGGTCTGGACCGACGTCATCGACGGCAAGCCCCGGCTGATGGGCGCGACCGTCGCGCAATAGGAAGCCAAGTCGCTGGATGCACTGCTACTTTTCCTTGCGCCAGTTGACCGAAGCACGGTTCTCCACCGTGCTCGACTCGATCTCGATGTCGAAGCCCTTGCGTAGCAGGTACTTCAGCGTCAGCACCTGGCCGGTGCCTAGCAGCGACACGCCGTAGCCGACGTACATGCGCGGCGAAAGGAACTTGCCGACGCCGAAGACGCTGCCGCCGAGCGCACGGCTCTCCATCACGCCGGCATCGTCGAGGCCGATCTTCGCGCCTAGCTGCGACGCAAGCAGGCTGCCGCCGGCCGACAGTGCGGCGTTGGCGGCGTTGAGCTGGCGGCTTTCGTCGCTGCTCGCGCTCGACAACGGGCGGCCCAACGCGAGATACGACAGTGCTTCCGATTGCGAACTCGCCGGATTGCTCCACACCTTCGCCTGGGGCGAGGCCGCGCGTCCGGTCACGTCGATGCCGGCCGTGACTCCGCCTACTTCGCGCTCGGCGCGGATGTTGAGGATGGGATCGGCGACCGGGCTGTTGGACCACACCAGTTCGCCGCGCGTGATTTGCAATTTCTGACCGTAGGCGCGATAGCGGCCATCCACATCGAGGCGTCCCGACGCGATCATTTCGCGGCCCGGCCGCGCACGCACGCGCATCTGCCCGCCTAGCGTGCCGTCGAGGCCGAATCCGGTCAGCGTGACTGCGTCGCCGAGCTTGATCGTCAGATCCATGTCGAGCGGTGAGGCGCCGGTGTCCTCGGGATTGACCGGATCGAGCACGACCACGTCGGGCGACGCCGAAACACCTTCGTCCAGGCGCTCCAGATCGATGCGCGCCGACGGCACGGTGACCGTTCCGGTGACTTGCAGCGGCTGCTTCGCGGCGTAGCGCACCTGTACGTCCGGATTGGCGACCGCGCGCAGGTCGCGCGTGTCCGACAACAGCACGTTGTCGCCCTTCAACGAAAGCACGAGCGGTGTGTCGTCGCCCTGCCAACCGAGCGTGCCGTTGATGTTGAGCGTGCCCTCGCCCGAACGCACGCTGCCGGCGATGCGCGCGCTGCCGTCGGGCAAAGCATCAAGGCGCACGTCGCCATCGCGCAATTGGATCGCGAGCGCGGGAAGCTCGGTGGCGAACCGAGTCAGTCGAGCGTTGCCGCCGAGCAGCGGCTTCGCCCGCGTTCCGCCGAGCGTGATGTGGCCCTGAAGCTGGCCGGTGGGCTCGACGATGTCGGGCGAGAACAACTCCATCCACGTGAGCTCGTCGGTGTCGATCCCGACTTCGCCCGACAGCGGTGCGTACCCATCCCAGCCCGTCGCGATGCGGGCATCGACGTGGCCATCTTCGTTGAGCGAGCTGTGCAGCTCGGCGGTGATCCGTTGCGGATCGAAGGTCGCACTGAGGTTCAGGCCGCCGTAACGCATGATCTCCGTTCGCGAGCGCTCGCTGAACTTCAGGCCGCCGCTGGCCGAAGTGATGTGCGCGGAGCCACTCCAGTGATTGCCGGCAGGGCGCAACTGCGCGGTCAGATCGATGTCGCCGCGCACGATCCATGGGCGTCGATCGCTGCGTTCAGGCAGATAGGGCACCAGCAGCGTCAGCGGCAGCTTGTCGCCGCGCACGTCGAGACCATGACGCGGCCAGTCGGCATTCGCGCACAGTGCTCCGCCGCCGCTGGAAGCAAGACAGGCATTGGACAACGCGCCGTTGCGGCCATCCCAGCGGAATTGCGCCGGTTGCTGCAATCGCCACTGCGCGCCCTTGACCGGCGAGAGCTGCAGCGATGCCAGCGCGCCCTGCCAGGTGTTGCCGCGCTTGGCGGCGTTGCCGCTCAACGCCAGCGTGCCGATCTCGCCGCGCGCCTCGCCTTGCAGCTGCAGGTTTTCCACGACGCCGCGCGCATCCAGGATGAGCGAATCCACCGGCGTGCCGACATCCAGACCGCTCGCGCGCACGGCGAGCGAGCCATTACCGCCGCGCCACGGCAGGCGACCCTGCGCGCTCATGCTCTGCGCGCGGTAGCCGGCGTAGCTCAGGCCGCTGCCGGTGATGTCGGCATCGACGTTCGGTGCATTGCGCGCGCCGGTGAGCTTCAACGTGCCTTGCAACGTGCCCGCGCCGTCGGGCAGCAGATCGTTGAGATGCAACGGGGCGAAGCTGGCCACGACGTCGAGTGCGTGCGCGACCTTGCCCTTGGCTTCGATGCGGCTGCCGCCGAGCGTCAGCGCGACGTCGCCCTCGTAACTGTCTGAAGCCGCAGGCGTGGCCGCACCGCGCATGAGGAAGCGACCGCGGCCCTGCAACGGACGCCCACGCAGACGTCCGCCGATCTGCGGCGCATCCACGGCGATATCGAGGCCGCCATCGCTGCGGGTCGTGCCGCGCGTGCTGAAGCGACCGCGCAGCGCGCCCGGCCAATCGGGTGCGAAGTAACCGGGGTCGAAACCAGCCAGCGTGGCCTCGATAGTCCAGCCGAGCGCCGGCTTCCAGGCCACGTCGCCGCGCGCATCGAGCGCGCCGCTCGGCATCTGTGCGTGCAGGTTCTTCAGATTCACGTGCGCGTCGTTGCCGCGGCCGTCGAAGTACACCAGCGCGCGCTCGCCATCGCGCGTGAGCGTGGCGCGACCGATTGCCGCCCAGTTCTGCAGAGTTCCGGCCAGGCCGAGGTCGGCATCGGCTGCGATCATCGGCGTATCGCTTGCCGCCTGCGTGGGCGTCTTCGGCGTGGTCTTCGCGCCGCCCCACTTCAGGCCGCGCGCGTTCACCGCGAAGCGCAGCGTCGCGTTCTCCGGATCATTGAAGTCGGCGCGGCCGCGCAGCACGACGTTGCCGTCGAACACCCGCAACGCCAGCGGCTTGGCTTCGAGGATCTGGTTCTCGATGCGTAGCTTCGACGGCAACACGGTCGCGGTGAAGCCGCCGCCCTGCGCGTCGCGCTGCGCGAACTCGCCCTGCAGATTCATCTCGCCGCCGACACCATCGGCGTCGAAGCGAAGGGCCATCGGTGTATCGGATGGCTTGCCTTCGGTGAGCAGCGCGATGTCGAGCGCTTCGGAGTGTGCACGCAGTTTCCAACGCGGCTGCTCCTTGCCGTGCAAGGTCAAGGTGGCGCGCACGGGCCCCGGCGCACGGCCGGCGACGCCTACATCCATGCGCGACAGATCGCCGCGCGCCACCAGACCCAGCCGCGGCGCGGTCGTGCCCGCCTGCGCCGGCAATACGGCCGTAGCGACGAGATCCATCTTATAGTCGTCGCGCGGCGCGTAATCGCCGTGCAGGGTGAAGCGGCCGCGATCGGTGTCGGCATCGAGCGACTCCACATGCAGCCGTCCCGCACTCGCATCGAGGCCGGCGCGCAAGCGGCGCACGTCGATCATCGGCTTGCGCTCCTGCGTCACCCGCAGCCCGTCGATGCGCACGTCGTCGGCTTGCAGCGCGAGCGGGGGGTTGATCGCCGGCAGCGACTCGGGCCAGCGCGGCAGTTCGAACGGCTCGTCGCTCTCGGGGATCTCAAGCGTCGCGCCTTCCAACTGCAGTGCATCCAGACGCAGGCGGCGGCCGAGCAGCGGGCGCAGCGCAGGGTCGAGCGTCACCCGCTGTGCGGTGAATTCAAGCAGACGAGGATGCGCCGGATCGCGCTGGCCGTGCCGGTCGGCCATGACGTAGGTGAAGCGCACGCCATGCAGCACCAGTGGTCCCGAGGCCGGCCCCTCCGCGCGTTGCCACGACAACTGCGCCTCGGCCGGCAAGCGCTGTTTGATCTGCCCCAACAACACATCGCGGCCACCGACGGTCCCCAGTAGCCAGTACAGCGCTGCAGCGAATGCCAACGTCAACGCGCCGGCGGCGATGCTGCTGCGGATCGCCAGCCAACGCATGCGCGCGCGGCGCTTGGCGCGGAGTTCGGCGATGCGCGCTTCGTGCGCGTCCCGCTCATCCTGAGCTTGTCGAAGGAGCTCTTCCGGCGTCATCGTCGTCGGCCGCTTGGTCGCCATCACAGATCCGCGCCGATGTTGAGGTAGATCTCGTACTGCGAATCCGGGTCATACAGGCCGTGCGCGATATCCAGGCGCACCGGCCCCACCGGCGAGCGCCAACGCACGCCGAAGCCGACGCCGGTGTGGAAGTCGGGCGCGTCGTTGTCGAACGCATCGCCGCTGTCGACGAACGCCGCCGCGCCCCAGCTGTCGTTGAAGTAATGCTCGAACTCGACGGAGCCGGTGAGCACGTTCTTCGCACCCAGCGCGTACTTCTTGCCGGTGTCGTTCATCAGCGTCGGGCCGACTTCGCGATACGCGTAGCCGCGGATACTGCGGTCGCCGCCGGCGAAGAAGCGCAGGCTCGGCGGCATGTCGACCAGGCCGTTGGTGAAGGTGTAACCGGCCTCGCCGCGCATGATCAAGCGGTTGCGATCCCCCATGCCGCGATACCAGCGGCCGAGCGCCCACGCCTGCAGGAAGCTCGCATCCGAACCCAGCCCACTGAGGCCGCCGCGCAGCTCGAGCGTGAGGCCGAACGCATCGCGCGGAAACAGACGATTGTCCGCATCGACGTATTCGCCACGCAACGACGGATACACGAAGGTCGCGTAGTTGTACGCAACCGGCGCAAGCGCCGCATTGGTGGTGTTGGAAGTGGTCACATAGGCCCAACGCTCGCGCAGCGCGTGCAGCGAAGCGACCGCATTGAGGCGATCGTTGACCTGGCCGCTGCGGCTTCCCACCAGCTCGATCTTGCGCGTATCGATGTAGTCGGTCTGCTCGTCGTTGAACTGCGCGCTGATGGTGTACCAGCCGTCGAGCCAGGCGAACGCGGGAATGCGGTACTGCACCGTCGCGGTTTTGCGCTTCTCCGCCCAGTCGATCTGGCTGAGCAACTTGTGGCCGCGATTGTTGAGATAGCGCCGCTCGATGCCGAAGCGCACGCCGGCGCCGCTGTCGGTACCGTAGCTGAGGCCGGCGGTATAGATGCTGCGCTTGGCCGGGGTCAGCGTGACCTTGATCGGCACGCGGCCGTCGACGGCGTTCTCCGGTTGCGGCTCGATGTCGATGCCGGCGAAATAGTCGAGCCGCGCCAGCGACTCGCGGAAACGATCGAGCTTGCCCTGGTGGTAGTAGCTGCCTTCGTCCCAATAGATCAGGCGCTCGATCAGGCTGTCGCGAATGATGCGCTTGGGCGTCTGCGTGATCGTCATCGGCCCCATGTCGTAGCGCTCGCCGCTGGTCCACACCAGGTCGATGTCGGCGGCGTTCTCCGCGCGCGTCACCGCGACCTGGCGCGTGGCGAAATCGGCATCGAAGTACCCGCGCTCGGCCAGGCGGCGGGTGACGCGCGCCTTGCTCGCCTCGTACAGGGTGTGATCGAAGACGTCTCCGGTCTGCGGTAGGAACTTGCCCAGGTCCTCGCGCAGGTATTTATCTTTTCCGCCCTCGCCTTCGATGGCGACATTGGCGCGACGCACGGTGACCGGTTCGCCGAGCTCCACGGTAATCGTCACGCTCACCGGCGACGTGTTGGCGCGGCGCTCGCCCGGTGGCGGCGTTTCGCCGGTGGCGGACGGCGGGGTGGCGGCATTCTCCTCCGGTACGGCGCTCGGAGCGGCGGCGCCGGTGTTCGCGCCCGCGGTTCCATTCCCGGCCGGCGCCGGCGTCGATGCCGAATCGTCGACCACCGTGGTCACGCCGTCGCGGGTGCGTTCGACGGTAATGTGCGGCGAGTAGTAGCCGAAGGGCTCGAGTGCTTCGCGGGTTTCGTTCTCGGCTTCGCGCAACAGATAGGCGAGGCGCCGGCCGGAGACGTCCTTGCCGATCGCGTCTACGAGCGACAGCGACACGCGCACGTTCAAGGCCATCGTTTCATCGAGGCCGCGCACGTCGACGCTGGCGACCGTAGCCGCTTGCACGCCGCCGGCGAGAGGCAGAGACAGTAGGCCGGCGGCGAGCAATCGGGGGAGGCAGCGACGCATCGCGCGAGGATACCGGGGGCAGGTCAAGAGAGGATTAACAAGCCGGGATCCATTTTTGATTTTGTCATTCGCGATCAGATCGACAGATGCTCGATCGCCGCCACACTGCCCAGGCGGTCGCTCAAACGCTTCAGCAAGGCCAGGCGGTTATTGCGCACGGCCATGTCGTCGACGTTGACCATCACCTTGTCGAAGAAGGCATCGACCTGCGGGCGCAGGCGCGCAAGGCGGCCGAGCACGGCGACGTAGTCGCGGCTGCGCAGTTGCGCCTCGGTCTCGGCGACCGCAGTGTCCACCGCCTCGGCCAGCTCGCGCTCGGCCGCTTCGGTGAAGCGCGAGGGATCGATCGCGGTGGGCAGTTCGCCTTCGGCCTTCTTCAGGATATTGCGGATGCGCTTGTTGGCCGCGGCGAGTGCTTCGGCCTCGGGCAGGCGCGCGAACGCGGCGATGGCCTTGAGGCGGCGGTCGAAGTCAAGCAGCGAGGCGGGACGCAGCGCCGCCACGGATTCGAACTGCTGCACCGGCACGCCCCGATCGGCGTAGTAGCCACGCAGGCGGTCGATGATGAATTCGCGCAGCTCTTCGATGTTGGCCGGCGCCGGGCCAGCCTTGTCTAGTGCGATCGCGCCGACGGTGTCGCGCGCCTTGGTGAGCATGGCATCGAGATCGAGATCGATGCCGCCTTCGATCAGCGTGCGCGCCAGACCGAGCGCATTGCGCCGCAGCGCAAACGCATCCTTGTTGCCTGTCGGCTTGAGGCCCGCGGCGAAACCGCCGGTGAGCGTGTCCAACCGCTCCGCAATCGCCAGCAACTGCCCCAGCTTCGACGGCGCAATCGCATCGCCCGCAAAACGCGGCATGTAGGCCTCGTCGATCGCATTGGCGACTTCGAGCGGTTGGTTTTCCACTGCGGCGTAGTAACGGCCGGCGATGCCCTGCAATTCCGGGAACTCGTTGACCAGGCGCGACTGCAGGTCGGCCTTGGAGAGTTCCGCGGCACGGCGCGCAAGCTGCGCATCGACGCCGACCTGCGGCGCAATCGCCTCGGCCAGCGCAGCCACGCGCGTGACCTTGTCCGCGACGGTGCCGAGCTTGGCCTGATAGGTGACAGTCTTCAGGCCTTCGGCCATCGAGGCCAGGCCCTGCTTCATGTCCTCGACGAAGAAGAACTGCGCGTCGGCGAAGCGCGGGCGGATCACGCGCTCGTAGCCCTTGCGCACTTCGGCTTCGTTCTTCGATTCGATGTTGGCGATGCCGATGAAGCGTTCGCTGAGCTTGCCGTCGCCGTCTAGCACCGGGAAGAACTTCTGGTTGGCCTCCATCGTCGCGATCAGCGCTTCCTGCGGCACGGCGAGGAAGTCGCGATCGAAGCTGCACGCGATCGCCTTGGGCCATTCGGTCAGGCCGTTGACCTCTTCGAGGATGCCTGCGTCGATGCGCGCACTGCCGCCGCCGGCCTGCGCGCTGTGCTCTACCTCACTGACGATGCGCGCGCGGCGCTCGTCCGGATCGACCAGCACCTTCGCGCCGAGCATCGCCTCCACGTATTCACCGGCGTTGTTGATCCATACCGCCTTGTCGTGCAGAAAGCGGTGGCCGCGGCTCATGCGGTCGGCACGGATGCCGAGCACTTCGCCGGGGACGACGTCCTTGCCCAGCAGCAGCACCAGCCAATGCATCGGCCGGGCGAAACCGTAGTCGTGATCGCCCCAGCGCATCGGCTTGGGGATCGGCATCGCCGCGATCGCTTCGTTGATGATTTCCGGCAGCAGCGCCGCGGTCTCAGCACCGGGCTTCACCGAACGGTGGACGAAACGCTCGCCCTTGTTGTCGCTGGTCTTCGCAAGCTGGGTCCATTCCACGCCCGCCTTCTGCGCGAAGCCCTGCAGCGCCTTGGTCGGTTCGCCGTTCGCGTCGAGCGCGATGTTGAGGTACGGCCCCAACACTTCGGACGTCTGTTCCGGCTGCTGCGTGGCGACGCCGGGCAGGCGCACAGCCAGGCGGCGCGGCGTGTACAGCGGCTTGGCTTCGCCACGGTCGAAGGCGACGCCGCGCTTGGCAAGACCGTCCAGCACGCCGTCGAAGAACGCCTGCGCCAGACCCGGCAGGGCCTTGACCGGAAGTTCTTCGGTGCCCAGTTCAATCAACAGAGGCTGCATGCTCATCACGCGGCCTCCTGCGTCGACTTCGACTTGTTCAACACCGGGAAGCCGAGCTTCTCGCGCTGCGCGTAGTACGCCTCGGCCACGCCCTGGGCGATCTTGCGCACGCGCAGTATGTAGCGCTGGCGTTCGGTCACCGAGATCGCGCGGCGCGCGTCGAGCAGGTTGAACGAATGCGAGGCCTTGCAGACCTGGTCATAGGCCGGCAGCGGCAGGCCCAGCTCGATCAGCTTCTGCGCTTCCTTCTCGCAGGCGTCGAAGCGGTGGAAGAGTTCTTCCACGTCGGCGTGCTCGAAGTTATAGGTGCTCTGCTCGACTTCGTTCTGGTGGTAGACGTCGCCGTAAGTAACAGGCGTGCCATCCGGGCCGTACGTCCAGATCAGGTCGTAGACGTTGTCGACGTTCTGCAGGTACATGCACAGGCGTTCGAGACCGTAGGTGATCTCGCCGAGCACCGGCCGGCACTCCAGACCGCCGGCCTGCTGGAAGTAGGTGAACTGAGTGACTTCCATGCCGTTGAGCCAGACCTCCCAGCCCAGGCCCCAGGCGCCCAGCGTAGGCGACTCCCAGTTGTCCTCGACCAGGCGCAGGTCGTGCACCAGCGGGTCCACGC
The DNA here is from genome assembly GCF_054782215.1 of Lysobacter terrae. Classification (NCBI taxonomy): domain Bacteria; kingdom Pseudomonadati; phylum Pseudomonadota; class Gammaproteobacteria; order Lysobacterales; family Lysobacteraceae; genus Lysobacter; species Lysobacter terrae. Next base: position 313,646 of record NZ_BAAGSX010000008.1, on the reverse strand, counting down.
CCAGCGCCTTCAGCGAATCGAAGTACAGCTCGACGATGTTGTCGGGCGAGGGCTTCATCACCACCTGGTACTGGTAGTAGCGCTGCAGGCGGTTCGGGTTTTCGCCGTAGCGGCCGTCGGTGGGACGGCGGCAGGGCTGCACATAGGCGGCGTTCCACGGCTCCGGGCCCAGCGCGCGCAGGAAGGTGGCCGGGTGGAAGGTGCCCGCGCCCACTTCCAGGTCCAGGGGCTGGATCAGCACGCAGCCGCGCTCGGCCCAATAGGCGTTGAGGCGCTGAATCAGTTGCTGAAACGTGGGCGGCTGCGAGGCCGGCGCGCTGGGTTGTGACATGGATTCGGAAAGGCCGCGGGGCAAAGCGCGGTAGTATAGCCGCGAGGCTCGCCGCCACTGGTTTTCCGCTGCTTTTCCACGCTTTGCTGCCGTCGTGAACTCTCCGTTCCTTATCCTCGAAACCGGCCAACCGGTCGCGTCCATGCGCCGCCATCGCGGCTTTCCCCATTGGATCCGCGTCGCCGCCGGCTTGGAGCGCGACGAAGCGGTGGTGGTGAACGTCGAAGCCGGCGAGGTGTTGCCCTCGCGCGAAGGCTTCGCCGGGGCGATCGTCACCGGCTCGGGCGCGATGGTCACCGACCGCCAGGCATGGAGCGAGCGCTCCGCCGCATGGTTGCGCGACGCCGCCCACGATGGCCTGCCGCTGTTCGGCATCTGCTACGGCCATCAGCTGATCGCGCATGCGCTCGGCGGCGAAGTCGATTACCACCCGGCGGGCCGGGAAATGGGCACTGTGCAGTTGGAGCTGCATCCACAGGCCGAGCATGACCCGCTGTTCGCGGGACTGCCGACGCAGTTCCCGGCGCAGGCCACGCATCTGCAGAGCGTGCTGCGCACACCCGAAGGCGCGACGGTGCTGGCGAAGTCGGATCACGATGCCTGCCACGCCTTCCGCTGGGGCGATCGCGCCTGGGGCGTGCAGTTCCATCCCGAATTCTCCGCGACGCACATGCGCGGCTACGTGCGTGCGCGCGAAGAGGCGCTGACCCGCGAAGGTCGCTGCCATAAGCAGGTGGCGCGCGGCGTAAGCGCGACGCCGCACGCGCGGCTGGTGCTGCGCCGGTTCGTGCGCCACGCGCGCGGGCTGTCGCGCTGAACTGAACTTGGACTTTCCCGAACGTGGCCCCATCTTGCGGCTGCTTCCTTTCCCCCTGGAGCCGATTCATCGATGAGCACTCGCGCCAACGGACCGCTGGCTGGCCTGGCCTGGCTGAAGCGCGGACTCAATGTCGGGCGGTACAACCCGCGCGCGATCTTCGGCGGGGCGGCGGTGCTGATGATGGCGGCCATGGTGCCGACCGTCCTGCAGGTGCTCGCGCATTCCGCGCTGCAGCCGGGCCCGGGCGCCGCGGCGGTCATCGCTGCATTGGCTACCGTGCTCAGCGTGCTCCTGCTCGGCCCGCTGATGGGCGGCTACCTGCGCGTGATCGATGCCAGCGAACGCGGCGCGTCCGCGCATGCGGCCGACGTGCTGGCGCCGTTCCGCGACGCGCACGACCTCCGGCGCATGATCGCCTTCAGCTTCGTCATGTTGCTGGTGCAGCTGGGCGCGTTCTCGCTGCTTATGGCGATCTTCGGCAGCGTGCTGGAGGCGTTGCAGGCGTGGTCGGCAAACCTGGCCGAGCTGGTGCAGAGCGCGAAGCCCGGTCAGCAACCGCCGCAGCTGCCGGCGCCGCCCGAAGGCCTGGGCGGGCTTTTCAGCCTGGCCGGCCTGTTCGCGTTGTTCGTGGCGGCGGTGTTCGCGATCGGACTGGGACAACTGGCCCTGCGCGGCCGCAGCGTCGGCGCGGCCCTGCTGGAAGGGCTGTCCGGAGCCGCACGCAACCTGTTGCCGCTGCTGGTACTGGCCCTGGTCGCCTTCGCCGCGGTGATGGCGGCGAGCGTCGCCGCGGTGCTGGTCGTCAGCATCCTCACCTTGCTGCATCCGGTGCTGGGCGCGCTCGGCCTGCTGCTGTTCTATCTGGTCGCCATGCTGGCGCTCTATGCGGTGATGTTCGGGGTCATGTACCACTTCTGGCGGGACGTGGCCGGCGACACCCCGCCTGCGGCCGCGATTGCCGGCTTCGAGGCCTGAGCGCCCCTCCGCGCGCCGCGTTTTTATGGATCGGGCGCCCCATCGCAGCGGAAAACTCGCGCCCGCCCCGTGCTTCTGGAATAATTCGCGCTCTTTGACCCGTCGGGCGCCGCCCGATCGCGGCCCGGAAAACACGTCTCAGGCATTGCTGTAGGAACCCGTCCCTCGTGCGCAATTACGACCTCGAATTCCTCAAGAAATTCTCCATGGTGATCGGCTTCCTGGTGATGGTCACCTTGGGCCTGATCGTTGGTGCCTACTACGTGCACCAGAAGCTGCCGGTGGAAGTGAACCCGGTCGCGGTCAAGCGCCAGCAGGAGCGCATCGCTCCGGCCGGCGCCGTCTACGCGGGCAGCACCGGCGCCGCGGCCCAGGCTTCGGCCCAGGCGGCCGCCGCCGCGAAGGCCGCTTCGCAGGTCGCCTACGGCGGCACCACCGACGGCTCGGTGATCTTCGGCCAGCTGTGCACCGGCTGCCACACCTCCGGCGCCGGCGGCGCTCCGACCCTGGACCAGGCCCATTGGGGCCCGCGCATCGCCCAGGGCAAGGACACGCTGTACAAGCACGCGCTCGAAGGCTTCACCGGCAACGCCGGCGTGATGCCGGCCAAGGGCGGCAACCCGGCCCTGAGCGAAGCGCAGGTCAAGGCCACGGTCGACTGGATGGTCTCGAACCTGAAGTAAGCGATCGCTTCGCGATCCAGCAACGCCGCCTCAGGGCGGCGTTGTCGTTTGTGGGGAATGGACTGCGCGGGTCAACGCCATGCCCCTGTACAGCCGCGCCCGTAGAATGAACGCCATGAACGCCCCCTCGTTCCCCAACGAATCGATCACGCTCGCCCTGCCCGGTCCCGTCGGCGACCTCGAGACCGCCGTCGACCTGCCCGAAGGCCCGGCCCAGCCGATCGTCGCGATCGTGTGCCATCCGCTGCCAACCGAAGGCGGCACGATGCACAACAAGGTGGTGACGATGGCGGCGCGCGCGCTGCGCGAATCGGGCATCGCCACGGTGCGCTTCAACTTCCGCGGCACCGGCGCCTCGCACGGCCACTTCGACCACGGCCAGGGCGAATCCGACGACCTGCGCGCCGTCGCGCAGTGGGTGCGCGAGCACCGTCCCGACGCGCAGTTGTGGTTGGCCGGCTTCAGCTTCGGCTCGTACGTGACGATCAAATGCGCGGCCGAACTCCAGCCGGGGATGCTGATCTCGATCGCACCACCCGCCGCAGGCCGCAGCTGGGACTTCAGCACGATCACGCTGCCGGACTGCCCGTGGCTGGTGATCCAGGGCGATGCCGATGAAGTCGTCGATCCGCAGGCCGTCTACGACTGGCTGGAATCGGTGCAGCCGCAACTGCGGCTGCAGCCGGAAGTGGTGCGCATGCCCGACACCAGCCACTTCTTCCATCGTCGATTGATGGACCTGCGCGGCGCGATCAAGACCGGCGTGCGGCCGTACCTGCCCAACCCGGTCGCCGATTGATGGCGTCAGGCGCTTCGCTGCCTTCGCAGCGCTACGCCGAAGGCGTTGCGCGCGGCGACTGGAACGACGATCCCGCGCAGCATGGCGCGCTGCGCGAGCTCGACCGCCTGCACGCGCTGCTGGTGCAGCCCGTGAAGCGCGGGCTGTTTGACACCCTGCTCGGCAAGAAATCCGAAGCACCGCGCGGCCTATACCTATGGGGCGGCGTCGGCCGCGGCAAGACCTTCCTCATCGATCTGTTCTTCGACGGATTGCCGATCGCGGAAAAGCGCCGCACCCACTTCCACCGCTTCATGCGCGAGGTGCACACGGCGCTGCGCAAGCACGCCGGCGAGAGCGACCCGCTGGCGAAGATCGCCCACGAATGGCGCGGCCAGCTGCGCGTCCTGGTCCTCGACGAATTCTTCGTCAACGACATCGGCGACGCGATGCTGCTCGGGCGCCTGCTCGAACGCCTGTTCGCCGAAGGCGTCGCCCTGGTCACCAGCTCCAACACCGCGCCGCAGAACCTGTACGCGCACGGCCTGCAGCGCGAGCGTTTCCTGCCGGCGATCGCGCAGTTGCAGGCGCACACAGTCGAACTGCTGCTCGACAGCCCCAACGACTACCGCCTGCGCGCGCTGACCAAGTCGCCCGTCTACCGCGCACCGCTGGATACGCAGTCCGACGACTGGCTGGCCGCGCGCTGGCGCGAGCTCACCGCCGGCCTACCGCAGGATCCGTGCGTGAATGCCGCAGGCATGATCGAGATCGATGGCCGCGAGATCCCCGTGCGCGCCACCTGCGAAGGCCATGCCTGGTTCGACTTCGTCGCCCTATGCGAGGGCCCACGCGCGGCCAGCGACTACATCGAAATCGCGACCGAACATCACACCGTGCTGCTCGGCGGCATCCCGCAACTCGACGACACCCGCAACGATGCGGCGCGTCGCTTCGTCCATCTGATCGACGAGCTGTACGACCGCCACGTCAACTTCGTCTGCACCGCCGCGGCTGCGCCGACCGAGTTGTATGTGGGCAGCAAGCTCAACCATGCGTTCGAGCGGACGACGTCGCGGTTGATCGAGATGCAGTCGGCGGAATACCTGGCCCTGGAACATCGCGGCTAAGCAGCGGCGCCCCACATTCCCTCGTTCGCGGATTGGCAACCTCGTGTTGCGCGAATCCGCTCTATCGAGAACGTTCGGCTCAGCCAGGATTGCTGGGCGGGATGTCCAGTAGCCCCGCCTACATTCGAGCAGAACGACAGGGGATTCCCATGAACCGACCCATCACCGCATTGATCGCCGCAGCACTATTGACCGCCCTCGTTGGGTGCGGTGAGAAGAACGGTCACAAGGGGGGAGTGGCCTCCATTCTCGCCTCTGCCCAGGCTGGCGCGGAAAGCGCCAAAGGCACCGACACGGATGACGCTTGGGACGAGAAGGTCCAGGCCTACATCACGGTGGGCAACGGCATGCGTCCGTCTTACGGAAACGCAACCCTCGCCCAATTTGCTGAAGAACGAAACGCCGAAGGGGCCGCGCAAGTCGCTGCTGGCAATTTCAAGGCGATCCGCCAAAACAACTTTTTCACTGACTTCCACCTGCAGGAACTCAAGAAGGCGAAAGCCATGCCGGGTAAAACCCCGGAACTGGATCACGCCGCCGAGGCCATGATTGCGCTAGTGGACCAGTACGTGCCGGCATGGAACGAGCTGGCCGAATACAACGAGGCCAAGCGCTACGAAGACGACGGCGGTGCCAAGGGCAAGGAGCTACTGCTCAAGTACCGGGAAGGCCTGCCTAAGCTCGACGCCGCCATGGCCGCATTTAGCGCGCAAATCGATGTTGCCTCCAAGATTGCGGGCCAAAAGTCGCTGGCCAAGTTCAAGGCCCAAGGCAAGCTGCTGGAAATGAACACATGGGAGGCGCTGGGATCGGCGGAAAAGGTGGTCGATCTGTTCGACGAGGCGGAAGACTTCAGGAACGAGGCGAAGGTCAAGGAAGCCAACGGCCACATCGCCGCTATGGAAACCAGCTTGACCGGGTTGCGCACTGAGCATGAGAAGCGAAAAGCGCAGAAGGACTCTTTGCCGACGATAGATCACTACGACAGAATCGGGGACTATTTGACCAAGCTCGCTGGCCATTACCGCGAAGCGAGAAAGGATCCTTCAAAATTCAACGACGTCGTGGCTGACTACAACAATGCAGTCGACGAGCTGAACGGGATGAGTCGTTAGAACGGGCGAAACAGCAGTTGCAGGTGTCACGCCCGTTTTCGCTCTGCCGGCGACAATGCGCCAAACTCCACCGGAGCACCCGCATGCCCAAAGACCAAGACGCAATCCGACAACTGGTCGCCACCTGGATGAAAGCGACCCAAGCCGGCGATACCGCCACGGTGCTCGATCTGATGTCCGAGGATGCGGTGTTCCTGGTGCCCGGCCGCCCACCATTCGGCAAGCGCGAATTCGCGCAGGCCGCGCAGACGCAGTCGGCTTCCGCCATGAAGTTCGATGGCCGTAGTCAGATTGAAGAGATCCAGGTGCATGGCGACTGGGCCTTCATGCGCTCGCACCTGACCGTCACCGCGACGCAGCCCGGGCAGGCGCCGGTCGTGCGTGCCGGACACACGCTGACCGTGCTGCGCAAGGAGCAAGGCCGCTGGCGGTTGGCGCGCGACGCGAACCTGCTGGTCGCGCAGCCATCGCCATAGGCGTCCTCCCGCTACACACGGCGCTTCCACCGCGTGGCGGTTGCGCGCGTCGTTCCGATCAGGCGGCGCGGTTGTCCGGGGCGCGATTGCGCAAACGCAGCAAGGCGTAAGTCACTACCAGCACGGCGAGCGCAATGCCGATCGCCGTCCATTCCTTACGCGTGAGCGTGGCAGTGATCGCCACCATGGCCGCGATAGCCAGCAGCGGAATCAGGAAGCCGCCCGGCAACACGAACGGCCGGTCACCACGCTCGCGCAGATCCAACGCCTGCGCACGCCATGCGGCGAGGCTGACCAGGCCGTAGACCAGACAGATCGCGCCACCGGAGATCAGCGCGAGCGCGTCGAAGTTGCCCGCGATCGCCAGCGCCCAGGCCAACAGCGCGTGCACCGCCAACGCCCACAGCGGCACGCGATGCGCCGCGCTCACCGAGCCGAAGATGCGCGGCAGATAACCATCGCGGCCGAGAGCGAACACCAGCCGCGCCGTGCCGAAGAGGTTGCCCATCAGGAAGCCGGCCATCGAAATGCACGCCGTGATCAGCAACAACACGCGACCCGGCGCCCACAACGCGCCGGCGGTGTCGGCGACGGGTACGCCGCTCTTCGCCAAACCTGCACCGAGCAAACCCTGGCCGACGATCTGCAACGTCAGATATAGCAGCACCACCAGGAGAATGGCGATCAATGTGGCGCGCGGCACGTCACGTGCGGGATCGTTGATCTCGCCGGACGGCACCAGCGCGGTTTCCATGCCGGAATACGCGAACATCACCAGCACCATCGACGCACCCAGGGCGCCCCACGACGGCACGTCGCCGATCGCGAAGCTCACCTGCGACCAATCCACGAAGAACAACCCGATAGCGGCCAACGCGAACAGCGGCGTCAACTTCAACGCCGCCAGCGTGGTGATGGCGCGCGCGCCCAGCTTCACGCCGAACGCGTTGAGTGCGAACAGCCCGCCGTACACCGCCGTCAGCAGCAACGCCCGCGGCAACGGCGGCGCCAAGGCCGGCACGAGATTGGCGACCTGCACCGACAGCGCCGCGGCGACGCCCGCGCTGGAAGTGAAATTGCTGATCCACATCAACGCGCCGCCGACGAAGCCAGCGAACGGGCCGAAAGTCGCACTGAGATAGCTGTACGGCCCACCGGTCACCTGCACGCGGCTGCCGACCGCGGCGAAACACAGCGCGATCGGAATGATCGCCAGCGCACCGGCCACCAAGGCCAACGGCGCGGCCGCACCCATCTGCGTCGCCAGTGCCGAGGGCATGCGGAAGATGCCGCCGCCGACGATCACATTGATCACCGCCGCGGTCAGCGCGAAGGAGCCGACCGCGCGCAGCAGCGCCGCATCGCCTTGCAGCGCCGAGGGACGGGGGGATGCGGAATCGTTCATCGGCGGACGCCTGGCGGAATTGCCGGCAGGGTCGCATGCGGCCGCGCCGGCTCCAAGTGCGGACGCAGCATCTGCTCATGCACGATGCCCGCTAGAGGGATTGCAGGAAGCGATCCACCGCCGCCGTGTACGCGGAAGTCTTCCCGAGTTCGGCATTGATTTCGCCGTGGCTGAGGTCCTGCTCGAGCACCTGCGCGCGGCGACCGAGCGCTTGCGCCTTCGCGACGAAGGCGTGCGCCCGTGGGCACGAGTCCGCGCGCCGCGACGAGCACACGGCGAACACGGGCACGCCCGGCGCCCTCAGTTGCGCGTAGGGCGAGGCGGCGCGCCAGTAGGTGCGGTCCTGCCCGAAGGCCTCGTCATACAGTTTCGGGTGCCGTTGTGCCATGAGTGCTTCGGTATCGAGTGCGGCGCTGTCGAGCAGCACCACTCCACGCAAAGGCTTCGCGTTCGCCTGCACCAGCATTGCTGGCGCAGCCGCCAGCAGCGCGCTCAAGTGCGCACCGGCGGAGTGCCCCATCAGCACGAAGCGGCTCGGGTCGCCGCCCCAGCGCGCGCTTTCGCGTTGTGCCGCGCCGATAGCATCGGCGACGTCGCGCGCCTGGGTGAGCGGATCGGCGTCGGGCAGCATCCGGTAGTTGGCCGAAATCACCACGTAACCCTGCGCGGTCCAGTGCTGGACCTTGGCCGCCACCACGTTGGCCGCCTCCTTGTCGCCACGCTTCCAGCCGCCGCCGTGCACCAGGAAGAGCGTAGGGGCCTGCTGCGCGCCACGCGGCGCATAGACGTCGTAGCGCTGGGCGCGATCGCCGCCATAGGCCTGATCGCGCCACACCTGCACGTTGCCGGGAATAGCCGCCGGATCGACCGGCGCCGTGCGTCGCTGGGCCATGCGCTCCATGATCCGTTCGCGCAGGCGGCCACGCGCCTCCGCATCCGGCAGCGAAACCGCCGCCGCGATGCACAGACCGATACCCACCGCCGCTACCCGCCAGGAAATGGCCATCCGCATTCTCCGCTGCGCGCGCTACGCGCCCGACGATGGCAACGCACGGCCGCGCATCCGGTTGACGCCGAGCACGGACCGGCGCTCCGGCCACATCGGGCACGGGCGCACGCGGGCTTTGGCGGTAGCATCAGGCCTTTCCATCCACCGGGATCCCTATGCGCCGCCTTGCCGTCCTGCCCCTCGCGCTGTGTGTGCTCGCCGTCCACGCGCAGACCGCGCAGCGGCCCGAAGTCGCCGCTGCCGCCAAAGCCGAACAGGCCAAGGTGGTCGCGTGGCGCCGCGACTTCCACGAGCACCCGGAACTCTCCAACCGCGAACAGCGCACCGCGGCCAAGGTCGCCGAACACCTGCGCTCGCTCGGCCTGAAGCCGCAGGTCGGCATTGCCCATCACGGCGTGGTCGCGATCATCGAGGGCGGCAAGCCCGGGCCGAAGCTGGCGTTGCGCGCCGACATGGACGCGCTGCCGGTGACCGAACAGACCGGCCTGCCGTTCTCGTCCAAGGTCACGGATACGTTCAACGGCCAGACCACCGGCGTCATGCACGCCTGCGGCCACGATGGCCACACCAGCATCCTGCTCGGCGTCGCCGACGCACTGGTGGCGATGCGCAAGGACCTGCCCGGATCGGTGATGCTGATCTTCCAGCCCGCTGAGGAAGGTGTGCCGCCCGGCGAGAACGGCGGTGCGCCGATGATGCTGGAAGAAGGCGTGTTCAAGAACTTCAAGCCCGACGCGATCTTCGGCCTGCACGTGTTCTCGACCCTGCAGGCTGGCCAGATCGGCGTGCGCCAGGGACCGATGCTGGCCGCGTCGGACCGCTTCACCATCAAGGTGCACGGCCGGCAGACGCACGGCTCGCGTCCGTGGGGCGGCATCGATCCGATCGTCGCGACCGCCGACATGATCGGCACCGCGCAGACGATCGTGTCGCGCCGCACCGACCTGGCGAAGCTGCCGGCGGTGGTCACCTTCGGCACCATCCATGGCGGCATCCGCTTCAACATCATTCCCGACGACGTCGAAGTCAGCGGCACCATCCGCACCTTCGACCTGGGCATGCGCGAGAAGATCTTCGCCGACTTGAAGAACGTCGCCGAACACGTCGCCGCCGCGCATGGCGCCACCGCCGAAGCCAAAGTACCCGACGCCAAGGGCAACCCGGTGACCATGAACGATCCCGACCTCACCGCACGCATGCGCCCGAGCCTGGAAGCCGTCGCCGGCAGGGACAACGTGGTCGAGCCGCCGCTGCAGATGGGTGCGGAGGACTACGCGTACTTCGCCAAGGAAGTACCGTCGATGTACTTCTTCGTCGGCGCTACCGCCAAGGGCATCGACCCGATCACCGCGCCGAGCAACCACTCACCGCAGTTCAACATGGACGAATCGGCGCTGGATCTTGGCCTGCGCGCGATGTTGCAGGTGACGTTGGATTATCTGCATGGCGGCCGTGCGAACTAGCTTCGTCGCAGGGCCGGTACGCGCGTTCTAGCTTAAGCAGATGGTCGACGCTCTGGGTCGAGGCGGCCCAGCGCGGACGCCACGACTAGAGCCACAGCCATGCCCAGGAGTTGCGCGATCACGAACTGCGGCACATCGTCGGGCCGGATCCCGGCAAACGTTTGGGTCAGCGCGCGCGCCACGGTGACCGCAGGATTGGCGAACGAAGTGCTGGCGGTGAACCAGTAGGCAGCGAAGATGTAGCTGGCTACCAGTGCCGGAATCGCCGTTGGACGGTGACGAATGCCCAACAGAATCGTCAGCAGCAGGCCGAAGGTGGCGACCGCCTCGCTGATCCCCTGTGCTACGCCGGTGCGCACGTGCGTACCCGGCTGGAGCAGCGGCAGATCGAACATGGCGTGCGCCAGCAAGACGCCGGTAATAGCGGCCACGATCTGCACGGCGATGTAGGCCACAGCTTCGCCGTTGCCAATTTCACCGCGGAAACGCATCGCCAGAGTCACAGCCGGATTGAAATGCGCGCCGGAGATCGGTCCGAACAGAACGATCAGGACGTACAAGACGCCGGCGGTCGCACCCGCATTCGCCAACAGCGCGATGGCGTCGTTTCCGCCTGCGAGGTTGACGCCCATGATGCCGGAGCCGACCACGGTGGCCAGGAGCAATGCGGTGCCGATGAATTCGGCGATCAGCTTGCGCGACAGGTTCATCACAGCTCCGCCAGCAGCGACTTCACGCGCGACGAGATTTCATCGCGAACCGCGCGGTAGCCGTCGTCATCCATGTGCTTGGGATCGGGGAGACCCCAATCCTCGCGGCGCTTGGCCGGCACCCAAGGGCAGTTGTCGCCACAACCCATGGTGATCACCGCATCGAACTCGCCATCGATCTGGTCGAGCGACTTGGAGTCATGCGTCGTCAGGTCGTAGCCCAGCTCCGACATGAAGCGGATCGCCTTCGGGTTGATCACGCCGGACGGTTTGGAGCCGGCGCTGAGGGCCTCGACTTGGGCACCGCCGTGGATGTGGGCGAAGGCCTCCGCCATCTGGCTGCGGTTGGCGTTCTCGACGCAAACGAACAGGACGCGTTTCTTGGTGGTCATGGAGTCGAATCAAGTGGTTTGGGCAATCTGTAACGGGGTGTTCGGTTCGAATTTTCTGCACGAACGAACGGAGCGTGCTTCATCAGCAGCAGGCCGCCTTCGGCGAGCAGCAGGACGCGCCCTCTTCGACCTTCGGCTTCATCGCGGCGACGTTGGGCGTGCATGCCGCGCCATCGGTGGCGCAGGCCGCGTCGCCAGCGTAATAGGTGGTCGCTTCACCGAAGGTGTGGAAGGTTTCCCAGCGCGTGCCCTGCGGATCTTCGGTCCAGTTCTTGTCGGACCTGGCGTAGCAGCAGATCGTCGCTTCTTCGGGCACGACCGTGCCGCCAGCGCTATCCAGGCGCTTGCCCAGCGCGACGAGTTCGTCGTTGCTGTCGACCTGGAGGCCGAGGTGGTCGACGCCTGGTGTGCGTCCCGTGTTGGAGATGGCGAAGTTGACGCGCGGGTCGTCGAGCATCCACTTCGCGTAGTCGTCCTTGACCACGGCAGGCGGCGCGGCAAAAAGCTCGGTGTAGAAGCGGATGCTGGCGGCGAGGTCAGTGACGTTGAGGTGCACGTGGAAGCGGTTCACTTCGAGACTCCTTTCTTGCTGGGCTTGCAGGCGGCTATCGGATCGCATGCGCCGGAGCCGGCGCAGCAGTTTTCGGTCAGGTAGGCGATCAGGGCGTTCATGCGCTCGTAGTTCGCGCGCACGCGGATCACCCGCCCCTCGCGCTGGTCGATCGCGAGGCCTGCCGCGCGCAGGACGTTGAGGTGCGCGGTCAGCGTCGCGGCAGGCAGTTCCAGGTAATCGCGGAGCTCTCCGACCGACATGCCGTCCGGGCCGGCCTCGACGAGGCGGCGAAAGGCGCGTAGGCGCGACTCGTGGCCGAGTGCGGCAAGGCTGGCGAGGGCATTTGGCATTTCCATAATTCCAGTATTTTGGAAATATTGAATCGAGTCAACCCCCTTGCTGGTGACGCCCTACTGCCGGAAGACTGTTCTCCATGGATATCCGCCTCGCCACCAATGAAGACGCGGCCGCCGTTGCCGCCATCTACAACCCCTATGTCGCGAGCACCTGCATCACGTTCGAAACCGAAGCGGTGTCGGAGGAAGAAATGCGCGCACGGATCGCGGAAGCGCACGATGCGAATCTCCCCTGGCTCGTCGCGGCCGATGACGGCGTCGTGGTGGGTTACGCCTACGCTTCCAAGTGGAAAGGACGCTGCGCCTATCGACATTCCGCCGAATCGACCGTCTACCTGGATCCGTCGAGCAAGGGCAAGGGCATCGGGCGGATGCTGTACACCGCTTTGATCGACCGCCTGCGTATCCGCGGCATTCATGCCGTCATCGGCGGCATCGCCTTGCCCAACGACGCCAGCATCGCACTGCATGAGCGGCTGGGTTTCGAAAAGGTTGCCCATTTCAAACAGGTGGGCTTCAAGCAGGATCGCTGGATCGACGTGGGCTACTGGCAATTGCTGCTCGAGCAATAGCCGGTGAACACGCCCAGTCCTTCATCGCCGCTTAGCGAACGGTGATGGACCCTGTAGCGCCACGATCAGGCACCGCCGGACCGGCGTTGCGCAAGGCGCGTGGGCGATGCTGGCGCTGACCCTGAGCGTTCCGTTCATCCACGAGGAGAACGAAGATGACGCACACCCTCCTGATCTCGGCTGTCCTGGCGATTGGCGCCGTTAGTTTCACCGCCAGTTCGCAAGCCGCACCTGCTCCCTCCGACAAGTGGCCAAGTACTAAGGCCGGCCAGGCTGCGCCGAAAGTGAAGGGAGTCCCCCCAGAACTCGCGAAGAATCTGGCGAACTTCGACGACCTCGACTTCCGCGTGTATACGAACCAGCAATGGCAAGACCTGCACAAGTCACACACCAAGGATGTGATCGTTCACTGGCCTGATGGCCATACGACGCATGGCATCGAAAAGCACATCGAAGACCTCAAGTACATGTGGACGTTCGCACCCGATAACCGGATCGAAGAGCATCCGGTTCGATTCGGGACACAGGATGCCGAGTGGACTGCGGTGACTGGCTGGTTGGAGGGCACCTTCACCAAACCGATGGTTCTCCCGGATGGAAAGACCATCCAACCCACCGGTAAGGCTTATCGGATCCCGATGGCCACGATCGGCCACTGGAACAAGCAAGGCATCATGTTCGAGGAGTATCTGTTCTGGGACAACGGAGAGTTCATGAAGCAGATCGGACTTGGCGACTGATCCCGAAACATCGGATTGCATGGCGAATGGGGGTATAGCGCACGAGCAGATACTGTCCCTTGTCGGCGGTCGTCACGACGGTCAGGTCTGCGCGCAGATCGGCGGGAAGATGGTCGAAGGTGGGGCGCTGAACGCTGATGTAGGCAACTTGGCGTTCCGCCAGGACCTGACGTAGTTGCTCGTTCCCGTCGACATGTTGAGTTCGTCCTCGCGCGTAAAAATCAGCCGAATACTGGCGGCGCTGGTCGAAGATGAAGAGTGGCCGCGTCGTGAGCGACGCCTGATAGGCCGCGACGACATCCTTCTGCGACTGGAAGCCCACGCGCGGCCACACCACCGTGACCAGCAACGCAACGAGAATCGGCGCCCAGGCACTCAATTGCAGTATCCAGGGTGAGGGCCTTTGCGAAATGCGCTGCTCCCACGCTTCGGCCACCAGGCAGCCGAAGCCCGCCAGTCCAGGCAGCACGTAGCTGGGCAGGATGTTGCGGCACATCGTGAAGAAGACGGGTGGTGCCAGCATCCAGCAAATCAGGTAGAGGCTCCATCCATCGCCGGCCCGAAACGGCCGAATCGCGAGGTTCACTCTGCGCCGGAGAAGCTGCCACAACAACCAAGCCGACCACGGCAGCGTTCCGAGAAACGCGTCGACCCAGATCGTGCCCCGCGGGTATGCATGACCGGATCCGTACAGGTCGCCCTTCCATCCACTGATGGTGTAGCGCTGCCAATGTTCTCCGACGAGGAAGTAATGCAGAAACCCTGGACTGCGAACTTCGACCGCCCAGTACCAAGGGACGACCAGAACTGTCGTCAGAATCGCGCCGTTCACCCATGGCAGGCGCTGCCATGTTTCCCGGACGCGCCCGCTCAATAACGCCCAGGCGCTTATTGGCGCCAAGGTCAGTACCGTCGCAACGGGTCCTTTGGCCAACAGGCCGATGACCAGGCCCGCGAAGAACAGATAGCCCCAGGTCCGCGATTGCGTAGTCATCGCCCGCCAGAACGCAGCCATCGACAACGTCGTGCCGAACACCATGGCCGGATCGGTCATCACCGCCCCTGCGCTCACCACCATCAGCAACGTCGTCGCCATCACCAAGCTGGCCCTAAGCCCGAAATCCACGCCGCGCCGGCTGACTGCAAGCAGGTACGTCAGGCCACACGCTCCGGCGCCAAACAGCAACGAAGAAATGCGTGCGGCGAATTCGGTGATGCCGAACAACTTGAAGGAAGCCGCCGTCAACCAGAACGACAGTGGCGGCTTGCCCCAGAACGGAACCCCATATTCGATCTGAGGCACGATCCACTGGCCGGTTTCGAATATCTTGCGCGCGATCTCCGCGTAGCGTGCCTCGGTCGGGTCCGTCAGCGGATAGGCGTCGAGCGTAAGAAGACGCACGATGAAGGCGAAGGCGAGCAGGCCCCACAATTGCTGTCGCGAAGAAAGCCGCATCATTCGACTTGCCCCAGGACGATAACGAGCCCTTTCCACATTCCGATTCGGCGGATGAAGTGGGCGCAGCTGTGCAAGCTGCGCGAACGGTGTACCCACTTTCATTAGTGCGATGTCGTAATTCTGTCGTGCGCTGCCCGGGTCCAGGCTAGTTCACGATCGGCCTCTGACTGCTTTCCGACATGCCATCCAAGAGCATCGGCCCCGGCGAAAAGGGAGGCTTACCGTGGTGGACACCTCGGTTGGTATTGCGGCGCCGCGCGCCGCGACAAGCAAGGTTCCGGAAATCACCCTGGGGTTCTGGGCCATCAAGGTGCTCGCCACCACGCTGGGTGAAACAGGCGGCGATGCCGTTTCGATGTCCATGGAGCTGGGCTACGTAATAGGTACCGCGATCTTCATGACGTTGTTCGTCATGGCCGTCGCGGCGCAAATTTCCAGCAAACGCTTCAGCCCCTTCCTCTACTGGGCGACGATCGTCGCCTCGACCACCGTGGGTACGACGCTGGCCGATTTTGCCGACCGTTCGCTTGGCATCGGCTATTCCGGAGGCTCGTTGCTGCTGTTGGGATTGTTGCTTGCGTCCTTGTTCGTATGGCACCGCGTGCTGGGCTCGGTGGACGTACGCTCCGTGAGCACGCCGCAATCGGAGTTCTTCTACTGGACGACGATCATGTTCTCGCAAACGCTGGGCACGGCGCTGGGCGACTGGACGGCTGATACCGCGGGGCTGGGCTATCTGGGCGCGGCCCTCATCTTCTGCGGGCTTCTGCTGCTGGCAGCGGCGTTCTATTTCTGGACGACGATATCGCGCACCTTGCTGTTCTGGGCGGCGTTCATCGTTACCCGGCCGCTGGGGGCCGCGGTGGGCGATTTTCTGGACAAGCCGGTCGCCAAGGGCGGCCTCGAGATGAGCCGCTATTCCGCGACGCTGGTCCTGCTGGCTTTGATTGCGGCTGGGATCGTCTTGCTGCCGCAACGGGCGGCGCGCGTAGCGCACTGAGCCACACGCAAGAAACGATCTGGACGGCATGGAGCCTCGCTGATGCAATCTGGCGTAGAGGAAGATCGCAAGTTCACCACCGATCCACGTGCCCAGCCGGAGACCCGCACATTCCGACAGTTTTATGCGGGTCACTTGGTGATACCACTGATTGCATTCGCGCTGACGGCATTCGTGCTGGCCTGGTTCGACATCGATCGCTGGTGGGGCTCGAAGTTGTACGCGTGGCAGGGGCATGCCTGGGCATGGAAATCTTCCTTCGTCACCGAGACCGTGGTGCACTCCTGGGGCCGCGTGCTAAGTGTGACGACGTGGCTTGTCGTGATGGGACTGTGGATAGGTGCAATGGCGCGGGAAACGCGCGCCCAGTGGCGGCGGCCCCTGCTTTATCTCCTGCTGGCGACGGCCATGGCCGCGCTGACCGTCGCCTGGATGAAATCCTGGACGAATGTGAACTGTCCGTGGGCACTGACCGACTTCGGCGGTGATCGCCACTACCACGGGCTTTTCGCCGCGCGGCTTGCCGAGCCCAGAGGCACTTGTTTCCCTGCCGCCCATGCGAGTGCCGGCTACTGTTGGTTGTCGCTGTATTTCTTCTTTCTGAAAACACGTCCGCATCTGCGTTGGCTTGGCTTCGGCGTCGCGGCTGGCTTCGGCCTGCTGTTCGGTTTCGTCCAGCAACTGCGGGGTGCGCATTTCCTTTCGCATGACCTTTGGGCGCTTGCCGTCTGCTGGCTGGTCGCTCTCACGATTTACGTCGTGATGCTCAAGGATTGAAACCGGCGAATCAATCTTCGATTGCCTCGATGCCCAATCGTCTGAGGTTCTCGAGGTGCTCGTTCATTGTGCGCAACGCTTCGGCTGAATGTCCCTGCCACTGCGTGATTTCACCCGTGACCAGCAGGGGTTCGCGTGTGCGGTAGGACCGCGTGGGGTTACCCGGAAACTTCTTGTCGGTCAGATTCGGATCGTCCTGGATCGGGCCCGTGGGCTCCACGATGTAGATCCGGCCGCGCCCTTCACCGAGGGCCAGCTCCGCGCCCCAGGTCGCGGCCTCCAGCGTGGCGGTCAAATAGACGTACTTCGCCTTGTTGCGTTTGCCGTAGTTCGAGGGATAGCCGGGCTGGAGCAGATCGCCCGGGCTCAGGTCGGCGCGCGTGCCGTGATAGAAGCGTTGCGGAATCTTGCCGTCGGTAGCGTCGTTCATCAGCTTCTCCCCATCGTCGTGCCAGGTTTGGCCGGCGATTGGGCACTACCGTCGGGGGCTTGCCGCAAGCCCCGGGGCTGGTAGGATATTGAAACGGGAAGACGCCGCAGGGCGCTTCCCGTTTTTTTTTTGCCCGCCGGCGGCGGGCAACCGGACCTAGGTGATCACTGTCCCGTCATCGACACGATCATGCACATCTGGTTCTCGAAGGCACCGCTATCGGGTTGGTCGCCCTTCGGCTCGGCGCGGGCGACGTCTTTGAGCGATTCGCCGAGTGCTGTACGTATGCGGCCGTAACGCTCCTTCAGCGCGGCAACGGTTTCGTCCGCGCTCACGCCGCGACGCCGCATTGCATCCACTTCCGCCTTCATCAGGCCGATTTGCGGGCAGCCCTTCTGGCCCTGCCGGGTGAACGCCTCGCCATGTTCCTTCGCCCGCAGGCAGTCGGCATTGGTGTCGCCCGCCGCGACGAAGACGTCGCGCAGATCCTTGGCGTACACCTGTTCGGTGATGTCCGCGATCAGGGCGTACTGGCCATCGCTGAGCGACGCCTTGCGGCGTTCCAGTTGCGCGTCCTTGGTCTGCCCCTGGTTGCGCAGCTGCACGGTCGAGGCCGCCAAGGCGCTGACGCCGTAGCAGAAGTCGACGTCCTTGAGCAGCTTGTCGATCTTTTCTTTGTCGGCCGCGTCTGCCGCTGTGGCCGACAGAGAAGTTGCAGCCATGCAGACCAGCAGTACACCTGTCACGAAATGTTTCATCGCGTCCTCCCCTTGGATGCTTGGATTATTAACTAGTTGGTGCGTCGCTTCCCCTCACCCTGCGTCGCATTGCGACGCTGTCCCTCTCCCCGCAAGCGGGGCGAGGGAGTCACAGCGAACATCCTTACAGAATCGGCGCCAGCCCCGCGCCAAACGCGGTGAACATGCGCGTGGTCAGCGACTTCAAGCCCAGATTCACTTCGGGGAAATCGCCCACCGGCCGGTAGCACGCGCGGAAGCGCGGGTGGCTGCGCGGTAACGGCTCCGTGCACGTGGGGCCGGGCACGAATTCGTAGCTGGTGGCATAACGCGTCGGCCACAGATCGAACAGCGGCAATTGTTCCGACATTTTGCCGATCGAGTACTCCAGTCCGGAGAACACCGGCGGCTTGTCGCGCGCTGCGATCACCCAGGCGTTCTCGGGAAGGGTGTCGCGGCGGATGCTTTCCGCCAAGGCGTGGGCGAACGCCGCGTCTTCGATCACCAATGCGCTCTCGGTGTTGTAGTTGTCGCCGCGCGGATCGAAGTTGTGGGTGCCGATGACGCCGATGCGCTCGTCGATAACCACGGACTTCGCATGCAGGCCGACGCGCACGCCGGCGCGCTTGAGCGGCACCGGCTCGTTGGAGCGGCGGCGCGCGTAGCGCTTGGCGGCGTACTCGCGCGACAGCGGCGCGTGATAGGGGCGATACAGGGCGCTGCGCCTGTCATACACACCAGGGATGGTTCGATTGCTGGCCTGATGGCGACGCGCTTTCCCATAAAAGGGACTGCCCGGCTCACCGGAGCCCGAACCCGGCCCGGGTCGCGGCAAGACTTCGCTGGGACCGTGATCCTTGCCGAACAGGTCAGGCAATTCCGCGCCCGTCGCGGCGATATCGATCGGCGCGTCCAGCGGGAAAGGCTTGTACTCGTAGATGTCGAAACCGAACTCGCGCAGGTAGCGGCGCTTGTACTTGTACGACAGCGCGTAGGCGATGAAGGCGTCGGTCGAGGCCAGCGAGTTGGTCGAGACCGTCACCCGCGGCCGCTGGCTGCGTTCGCGCGCGTGCATGCGGCGGAACATCGCCTGCGCCGGCTTGGACATCACCAGGTACGGCGTCTGGAGCATCACTTCCTTATTCGCGGTTTCGATCAGTTGCCGCAGCTTGTCCGACGTCCATTCCTTGTCGCGGCCGGAACTGCGTTGTTTCTTCGGCGTATCGGATACGTAATGGACGTCGCCGACCGCGATCGCGTTCGCGGCCAGGCGCTGTGCGACCAGCTCGCTGTCGGCCGCGTCCTTGCGCATCGCCTCGGCGCGTTGCGGGTGTTCGAACGTCGTCGCCGGCAGCGCCGGCACTCCACCTGCTATCAGCAGCTTGCCGACATCGGTGAGGTACTCGATCGGCACGCTGCGGCGGTCGCTCCAGAACGTGACGAAGGCTTCGTCCATGGTCGCCGCGACCGGGCCGGCGACCAGCACGTCACGGTCGCGGAAATTGAATTCATGGTCCCAGTCGTAATAGTCGTCCTGGTAATTGCGCCCGCCTGTGATGCCGACCGCACCGTCGATGAGCAGCATCTTCGAATGCATGCGCTGGTTGAGCTTGCGCCAGCAGCAGGCGGCGGCGAGCGCGTATTGCGGGTAGTTGATGCGGGCGCGGTGCAGCACCGGATTGTAGATGCGCACCTCGAAGTTGGCGTGCGCGCCGGCTAGCGCCGCCAGCGTTTCAACACGCCTGAGGGCGGACAGCTGGTCGAGCAGCATGCGTACCCGCACGCCGCGGCGTGCGGCGGCGATGAGTTCGTCCAACACCAGTTTGCCGGCGTCGTCCTCGTCGAAGATGTAGGTCTGCAGGTCGATGCGCGTGGTCGCGGCACGGATCAGGTTGATGCGCGCGAGCATCGCGTCCGGGCCGCGATCGAGGATCAGCGCGTAATGGCGCGGCTGTGCGGGCGTCGATTCCGCCAGAGCCTGCGTGGCCAGGTCGCGCAACGGCGAAGGCTGCGCGCATTTGTTCAGCGCCTCGCAGTCGACGGTGACGGGACGCGCGGCGGCAATGATCCGCGCGCTGTGGTCGCGCTGCGCCGGCGACAGGCTGGCGCAGGCGGCCAGCGCGAGCGCCCAGATGGCGAGGGAGAGACGAGGGAGGAAACTCATGGCGCGCGATTTTACGGGGACGCTTCCTGAACGCGGACGCGCAGCCGGAAACTCACGTCGTCGGTCAGCGCCCAGCGCCAGCTTTCGACGCCGTAGTCGGTCCGCACCACATGGCCCTGCGCGACCACGTCGCAATCGTGGGCCGGGTGCACGCAAGCACTGGGCGCGACCACGAAAGCCTCGCGGCGGCTGACGCCGTGCATGGTCAGCGTGCCGTACATCCGGCCGCCGTCGATGAGCAATTGCACCGGATACGGATCGGAGCGGAACTCCACCCACGGGTGATGTTCGGCGTCGAGGAAGTCCTCGCCACGGGCGAACCGCGTGTAGCGACGCGAGCCGGCGACTTCGACGGCGCCGGTCGCCAGGCGGATGCGCACTTCATGCTGGCCGTCCGGCCGCTGCAGAACTTCGCCGTCGTAGCGCGGGAAATGGCCCGTGATGGTCTGACCCCAACGCGTCTGCAGGTCGAAATCGATGCGGCTGCGCGAATCCAGCGCCTGCGCCGACCCGACGAAAGGCGCTGCCGCCAGGGCGCAGGCGATCAGCGGGGGCAACAAACTTCGCAGCACTGTCAGGTCGCGATCACGGCCACCAGAAGGCGCTGAGCTGCGCCGCACCCGGCTCCAGCGGGGCACCGATGGGCAGGGTCAGTACGGCGATGCCTGCGGGCGGCATGCCGCGGTAGTCGCCGGACTGGCCGCTGTGCAGCAACGCGGCGAGCTGCTCGAAGCCCGGATTGTGGCCGACCATCAGCAGACGCTCGGACTGCGCATGCGACTCGGCCAGGTCGATCAGCGCGCCGGGCGTGGCTTCGTAGATGCCCGGTTCGATGCGCTGGTCGACGTAGCCGATCGCACCGAGCACCGACTCCAGCGTCTCGCGGGCGCGCCGCGACGGCGAGCACAGCACGCAATCGGGGACCAGCCGGTTCTCGGCCAGCCACCGCCCCGCGGCTTCGGCTTCGGCGTGGCCTTCGGCCGACAACGGCCGGTCGAGGTCGGCCTGGCCGGGCGAGGCCGGTTCGGCGTGGGCGTGGCGGAGCAGGATCAGTTCGCGCATGGGCTTGGAAACCGGGTAGAGGGAATAGTCACTTCTTAAGCCACTTCAGCAACGGCTGCCAATCCGCCTGGTGTTCGCGCACGTTGGCCGAGTGGTAGTCGAACAGGCTCTTGCCCAAGGCGGTCGTGACCACGTAGCCCTGGCTGTCGCGCAGTTGCGCGACCAGCGGATACGGCCACTGCTTGAGCAGATCCAATGCCTGCTGGGAGATGTTCGTCCACGGCTTGAGCTTGTTGCCGACCAGGCCGACGCGCAGTGCGCCCTTGCGCACCCGCGGGTGCTTGGCCAGCGAGTCGAGGAAGGGCACGGTGGCTTCGATGTCGAAGGAGGACGGCACCACCGGCACGATCACGGCGTCGACGGTTTCCAGGAACGGATCGAGCTCATCGGCCATGGCGCCCGCGGCGCCGTCGACGATCACGCGCTGGGAATCGTCGGGTACGTGCTTGCGCCAGGTCTTGCGGCGGGTGCCGTCGACGGCCAGCACCGCGGCATCCAGCCCGGCCCGCTTCTGCGCCCAGCGAGTGGACGAGGCTTGCGGATCGGCATCGACGAGCGTGGTGCGCAGGCCGTCGAGGGCGGCGTGCGCGGCGAGGTGGGTGGCGATCGTGGTCTTGCCCGCGCCCCCCTTGGAAGAGGCCACCAGAACGGTCTTCATCAACCCCCCTTATTGGCACGAGCCCGTTTGGGCGCGAGAGCCCGCAGCGTACAACGGTCAGGCCAGCAGCGGCAGCTCGGCCACCAGGGCCACGCGGCCTTCGCCGTCGGCTTCGGCGCGCAGCTGCCCGTCGTGCTCGCGGGCAATGGCCGCCGCCAGGGGCAGCTGCAGGCCCAGGCCCGGCCCCAGCGCCGCCGGCAAGGGCGCCTCCAGCAGGCGCGCGGGCTCGTCGATGAAGTCCGGCAGGCAGGCCAGGCGCCGGTGCAGGTAGGCGCGGCCATCGCGACGGCTCAGGAACAGTGGCGCCGGCAGCACTTCCTCCGGCGACAGGCGCAGTTCGCGCAGGATGCGCAGCAATTGCAGCAGGCGGCGATCGTCGCCGAGCATCGGCAGGGTCGTCGCATCCGCGTCGGCATCGAGCTTCAGCGGCGCGGCATCCGCGCGGGCGATGCCCAGCGACGCCAACACCATGAGATCGACCTGGACGCGCCTGGCGAGCAGGCTGCCGCGTTCGGCGCGCAGGCAATCGGACAACTCGTCGATCATTCCCGCCAGGCGGACGCCCTGGCGTTCGATCAATTCGAGCATGCGATTGCGTTCTTCATCGCTGATCTCGCCGCTGCGCAGCAAATAGACCGCCGTCTGCAACGGCGACAACGGATCGCGCAGATCATGGGCGACGCGCTGGAACCATTCGGGGTGCGTCATTCCACCTCCGTCTGGCGATCGGAACGCCCAGGTTGGCTGGCACACAGCTGCTTCACGGCTTCGAGGTCGGGTGGCTTGACCAGATGTTGATCAAATCCCGCATCAAGGGAGCGTCTACGATCCTCGGCCTGACCCCAGCCGGTCACCGCCACCAGCTTCATCGCACGGCCGCTTGCCTGCGTGCGCAAGCTGCGCGCGACGTCGAATCCGCTGCGTCCCGGCATGCCCAGATCGAGAAACACCAAGTCAGGTTGCAGGCGCTGCACAGCCGCTTCGACCATCAACGGGTCATAGATCGCATCGGCCTGATGGCCGAGCATGCGCACCATCTTCGCCAGCGTATCGGCCGCATCCTGGTTGTCGTCGACCACCAGCACGCGCAGCGGAACGGTGATCTTGGCGATCATGTCCTGCGGCGCAGGTGCCGCCACGGCTTCATGCATCTCGCCGCTGCAGGGCAGGACCACCGTGAACGTGCAGCCCTGACCCGGGCCCTCGCTGTGCACGGTGACGCGGCCGTCGTGCAGGCGCGCCAATTGCTGCACCAAGGTCAGGCCGACACCTAGCCCGCCGTGCGAGCGCTCCACCCGCGTGTCGATCTGGCGGAAGAGGTCGAACACGCTTTCCTGATCGGCCCGCGACAGGCCCACGCCGTGGTCAGTGACGTGCACTGCGACCTGGCGCATGCCGCCTGGGGCACCGTGCAGCTGCGCGCGCACTTCGATGGGCGTACCCGGCGTGGAGTACTTCGCCGCGTTGTTGAACAGATTGGCGAAGACCTGCGCCAACCGTGCCGGGTCCGCGTACAGCGTTACGACGTCTGGCGGCAGGTCCAGCACCAATTCGTGCGACCAGCGCGAGAACAGCGGCTGCGCCGTGTCGATGGCCGTGCGCAGGATCGCCTGCAGTGATGTCGGTTCGCGCCGCAAGAGCATCTTGCCGCGGGTGATGCGGGCGACGTCGAGCAGGTCGTCGAGCATGCGCACCAGCAGGGCGAGCTGGCGCTCCATCACGTCCTGCAACTCGTCCTCGCTGCCGGCCAGCGAGAGCCGCCGGATCGTCAGCGCGTTCTGCAGCGGCGCCAGCGGATTGCGCAGCTCGTGGGCGAGCATGGCGAGGAATTCGTCCTTGCGCGTGTCCGCGTCCCGCAGCCGCTGCTCGGCGCGGGTGCGCTGCGCGATCTCCATCTGCAGCGCGGCGTTGCGCGTGGCCAGCTCGGCATTGGCGCCGCGCAGCGTGTCGTTGAGCAATTGCAGCTCGCGCGCCTTTTCCGCGCGCAGCGCTTCATTCGCGGCGGCGAGCTGGACGTTGACCCGCTCCAGCTCGCGGCGCTTGCGGTACAGCTCGGCGAGTACCTCGACCTTGCTGCGCAGGATCTCCGGGATGATCGGCACCATCACGTAATCGAACGCACCCAGCGTGTAACCGCGCAGGCGATCGAGGTCGGTGACGTTCACCGCGGTGACGAAGATGATCGGGGTCTTCTCGAAACGCGGGTGCTGGTGGATCAGCGTCGCGGTCTCGAAACCGTCCATGCCCGGCATGTTGACGTCGAGCAGGATGACGGCGAATTCGTCCTCCATTAGCCGCTTGAGCGCCTCGGTGCCCGAGCGCGCGTCGACCAGGTATTCGCCCAGCGGGTCGAGGATGGCGCGATAGGTGAGCAGGCGCCCGGGCTGATCGTCGACCAGCAGCACCTTCACCGGCTCGCGCGCGCCGTCGTGCGGCTCCGAAGCAGCGCCCGGGACGTTGGTCAGCGGTGCAACCATTGCCGCAGCATCCCCAACAACTGATCGGTGACCACCGGTTTGGCGAGATAGTCGGACGCACCCGCTTCCAGGCATTTCTCCCGGTCGCCCTTCATCGCCTTCGCGGTGAGCGCGACGATCGGCAGCGAGCGCGACTCCGGCTGCTCGCGGATCGCGCGCATCGTGTCGTAGCCGTCCATGCCCGGCATCATGATGTCCATCAGCACCAGGTCGATCTCCGGATCGTTGGCGACCTTCTCGATCGCCTCCTGGCCGGTGCCGGCGGTGACCACGTCCATGCCATGGCGCTCCAGCACGCTGGACAGCGCGAAGATGTTGCGCACGTCGTCATCGACCACTAGCACGCGCTTGGAGCGGATCGCATCGTCGGATTCGTGCAGGCGCTGCACCATCTGCTGCTTCATCGGCGGCAGCTCGGCGATCACGCGGTGCAGGAACAGCGCGGTTTCGTCGAGCAGGCGCTCGGGCGATTCCACGCCCTTGATGATGACGCTGCGCGCGGCCTTCTTCAGGCGCTGGTTCTCCTCGGAGGTGAGCTCCTTGCCGGTGAACACCACGATCGGCAGATTCTGCAGATGCTCGATCTCCCTGACCCGGTCGAGCAGGTCGAAGCCGCTCATGTCCGGAAGGCGCAGGTCGAGGACGGCGCAGTCATACGTCCCGCTGCGCAGCGCGGCGAGCGCTTCTTCGCCGGTGCCCACGGTGTCGATGCTGACGTCGTCGTGGCGGATCAGCTCTTCGATGCTCATCCGTTCGCCGGCATCGTCCTCGATGACCAGGAGGCGCTTCACCCGCGGCAGCGTGTAGTCCTTGATGCGCTGCAAGGCCTGCCCGATCGATTCGGTCGTGGCCGGCTTGGCCAGGTACGCGAATGCACCACGCTCGATGCTCTGATGGCGCTCCTCTTCGATCGTGACGATCTGCACCGGGATGTGGCGCGTGGTCGAGTCCTGCTTCAGCCGCGCCAGCACGGTCCAGCCGAGCATGTCGGGAAGGAAGATGTCGAGCGAGATGGCGGTGGGCTTGTACTCGCGCACCAGCTTGAGCGCATCGCTGCCGCGGTTCGCGGCGATGACGCGGAAGCCCTGCGATCGCGCCAGGTCGCGCAGTACGGCGGCGTAGCGCGCGTCATCCTCGACCACCAGCAGTGTGGGCTCGCCGGCCTGGACGACGTCGCGGTCGTCCTCGATCTGTTCCGGCTCGGGCAGCAGGCCGGCGCCTTCGCTGGCCAGTGCCGCCGCCGGCAGGATGCTGGCGGCGCGTGCGGCGTGCGGCGCGTCCGGGCCGACGTAACGCAGCGGCAAATAGAGAGTGAACACGCTGCCCGCGCCGACCTCGCTGTGCAGCCTGAGTTCGCCGCCCAGCAGGCCGGCGATTTCGCGGCTGATCGCCAGGCCCAGGCCGGTGCCGCCGTACTTGCGCGAGGTGCCGGCGTCGGCCTGCTGGAACGCTTCGAACACGATCTTCTGCTTCTCCGGCGAGATGCCGATACCGGTATCGCGCACTTCGAACGAGACCACGGTGGGCGCGTTGTCGAGAATCGTGTGCCCCGGCGTCCAGCCGGTCGCCGCCGCGCTCACGCGCAGGCGTACGCTGCCGTGCTCGGTGAACTTGAGCGCGTTCGACAACAGGTTCTTGAGGATCTGCTGCAGGCGCTTGGGGTCGGTGGTGAGCGCATGACCCAGGCCGGGCGCGACGTCGACGGAGAAGTCGAGGGTGCGGCGCTCGGCTTCGTGGTGGAAGCTGCGCAGCATGTTCTCGCGCAGGTGCTCGAAGGCGATCTCCTCGCTCTCCACCGTCACCGTGCCCGATTCGATCTTGGACAGATCGAGGATGTCGCTGATCAGATGCAGCAGGTCGGTGCCGGCGGCGTGGATGGTCTTGGCGAACTCGACCTGGCGCCCGCTGAGGTTCGCATCCGGATTCTCGGCCAGCTGCTGGCCCAGGATCAGAATCGAGTTGAGCGGCGTGCGCAGCTCGTGCGACATGTTGGCGAGAAACTCGGACTTGTAGCGCGAGGTGAGCGCGAGCTCGGCGGCCTTGTCCTCCAGCGCGCGGCGGGCGTGCTCGATCTGCAGGTTCTTGCTTTCGACTTCGCGGTTCTGTTCGGCCAGCAGGGTGGCCTTGAGCGCGATCTCTTCGTTGGTCTGTTGCAGCTCCTTCTGCTGCGACTGCAGTTCGGCGGCGAGCTGCTGCGATTGCGACAGCAGCGTCTCGGTCCGCATCGAAGCGTTGATGGTGTTGAGCACGATGCCGATCAGGCCGGTCAGCTGCTGCAGGAAGTCGCGCTGGCTGGGCGAGAATTCGCCCAGTGAGGCGAGCTCGAGCACCGCCTTGACCTGGTCCTCGAACAGCACCGGCAGCACGATCACATTGCGCGGTATGGCGCTAAACAGGCCCGACGAAATCTGCACCGAGCCGGCCGGAACGTTGTCGAGCAGGATGATCTCGCCCTGCGCCGCGCACTGGCCGATCAGGCCCTGGCCGAATTCCAGCGTGCGCTGGGCGTCGCTGCCGCTGTCGGCATAGCCGGCCAGCTGGCGAAGCACGTTGCGGCCCGTCACTTCATTGATTTCGACCACGTACATCACGCCCTGCTGCGCGTTGACCAGGGGCGCCAGTTCCGACAACAGCATGTGGCCCAGCGTGATCAGGTCGCGCTGGCCCTGCATCATGCCGCTGAACTTGGCGAGGTTGGTCTTCAGCCAGTCCTGCTCGCGATTCGACTCGGTGGTCGCGCGCAGGGTGCCGATCATCGCGTTGATGTTGTCCTTCAGGTCGGCCACTTCGCCGCGCACGTCCACCTGGATCGAGCGCGTCAAGTCGCCCTGCGTCACCGCGGTGGCCACTTCCGCGATCGAGCGCACCTGGTTGGTCAGGTTGGCAGCGAGCTGATTCACGTTGGCGGTGAGGTCCTTCCAGATGCCGGCAGTGCCGGGCACCTTGGCCTGGCCGCCAAGGCGGCCTTCCACGCCGACTTCGCGCGCCACGGTCGTCACCTGGTCGGCGAAGATCGCCAGCGTGTTGGTCATCGAGTTGATGGTGTCGGCGAGTTCGGCCACCTCGCCCTTGGCTTCCACCGTCAGCTTCTGGTGCAGATCGCCGTTGGCGACCGCGGTCACCACCTTGGCGATGCCGCGCACCTGGGTGGTGAGGTTGGATGCCATCTGATTGACCGAGTCGGTCAGGTCCTTCCAGGTACCGGCGACGCCGGGCACCTGCGCCTGGCCGCCGAGCTTGCCTTCGGTGCCCACTTCGCGCGCCACGCGCGTCACTTCCGCGGCGAAGCCGTTGAGCTGATCCACCATCGTGTTGAGGGTGTTCTTCAGTTCGAGGATTTCGCCCTGCGCATCGACCGCGATCTTGCGTGAGAGGTCGCCCTTCGCCACCGAAGTCGCCACCTCGGCGATGTTGCGCACCTGGGTGGTGAGGTTGGACGCCATCGAGTTGACGTTGTCGGTGAGATCCTTCCAGGTGCCCGCGACGCCCGGCACCTGTGCCTGGCCGCCGAGCTTGCCTTCGGTACCCACTTCGCGCGCCACGCGGGTCACTTCCGCGGCGAAGCCGTTGAGCTGGTCCACCATCGTGTTGATGGTTTCCTTGAGCTGCAGGATCTCGCCTTTCACGTCCACCGCAATCTTGCGCGACAGGTCGCCCTTCGCGACCGCGGTGGTCACTTCGGCGATGTTGCGCACCTGTGCGGTCAGGTTGGACGCCATCGAGTTGACGTTGTCGGTGAGGTCCTTCCAGGTGCCCGCCACGCCCGGCACCTGTGCCTGGCCGCCGAGCTTGCCTTCGGTACCCACTTCGCGCGCCACGCGCGTCACTTCCGCGGCGAAGCCGTTGAGCTGGTCCACCATCGTGTTGACGGTGTCCTTCAGCTGCAGGATCTCGCCGCGCACGTCCACGGTGATCTTGCGCGACAAGTCGCCGCGCGCCACCGCGGTGGTCACTTCGGCGATGTTGCGCACCTGCGAGGTCAGGTTGGACGCCATCGCGTTGACCGAGTCGGTCAGGTCCTTCCAGGTGCCGGCGATGCCGGGCACGACGGCCTGACCGCCCAGACGGCCTTCGGAACCGACTTCGCGTGCCACGCGCGTCACTTCCGCGGCGAAGCCATTGAGCTGGTCCACCATCGTATTGATGGTGTCCTTCAGTTCCAGGATCTCGCCGCGCACGTCCACGGTGATCTTGCGCGACAGGTCGCCCTTCGCCACCGCGGTGGTGACCTCGGCGATGTTGCGCACCTGCGAGGTCAGGTTGGACGCCATCGAATTGACGTGGTCGGTCAGGTCCTTCCAGGTGCCGGCGACGTCGGGCACCTGCGCCTGGCCGCCGAGCTTGCCTTCGGTGCCCACTTCGCGCGCCACGCGCGTCACTTCCGCGGCGAAGCCGTTGAGCTGGTCCACCATCGTGTTGACGGTGTTCTTCACCTCCAGGATCTCGCCGCGCACGTCCACGGTGATCTTGCGCGAGAGATCGCCCTTCGCCACCGCGGTCGTCACTTCCGCGATGTTGCGCACCTGCGAGGTCAGGTTGGACGCCATCGCGTTGACCGAGTCGGTCAGATCCTTCCAGGTGCCGGCCACGCCGGGCACGATGGCCTGGCCGCCGAGCTTGCCTTCGGTACCCACCTCGCGCGCCACGCGTGTCACTTCCGAGGCGAAGCCGCGCAGCTGGTCCACCATCGTGTTGATGGCCTCCTTCAGCTGCAGGATCTCGCCGCGCACGTCCACGGTGATCTTGCGCGAGAGATCGCCGTTGGCCACGGCGATGGTCACTTCGGAAATGTTGCGCACCTGGCCGGTGAGGTTGGACGCCATCTGGTTGACCGAATCGGTCAGGTCCTTCCACACGCCGGACACGCCCTTCACCTTGGCCTGGCCGCCAAGCTTGCCGGCGGTACCGACTTCCAGCGCGACGCGCGTCACCTCGGACGAGAACTCGCCCATCTGCTCGATCATGCGATTGACGATCGTTGCCGAACGCAGGAACTCGCCCTGCAACGGGCGGCCGTCGGCTTCCAGCGGCACCGTGCGGGTGAGATCGCCCTTGGCCACACCGGCCATCGCTTCGGTCATGGTTTCGACCGGGCGCACCAAGTCGTCGATGAGATCGTTGACCGACCGCTCCATGCCCGCCCACGCGCCCTGGCGCGCACCGGCGACCAGGCGCTGGCGGGTCTGGCCTTCGCGGCCGACCTTGACGCCCACGCGCTGCAGGTCCTCGGCGAGGCGGCGGTTGGAGGTGACGATGGAGTTGAACGCTTCGGCCAACTTGCCTTCGACACCGCCCCAGTGCACCGGCAGCGATACCGAGAAATCGCCGGACCTTACCGCCTGCATCGCGGCCAGCAGCGCCAGCAG
This sequence comes from Lysobacter terrae, assembly GCF_054782215.1. Classification (NCBI taxonomy): domain Bacteria; kingdom Pseudomonadati; phylum Pseudomonadota; class Gammaproteobacteria; order Lysobacterales; family Lysobacteraceae; genus Lysobacter; species Lysobacter terrae. Next base: position 284,008 of record NZ_BAAGSX010000008.1, on the reverse strand, counting down.
CGGATCGGTACTGGCGTCCGCTTCCCGCGAACGCACGCGTCGCTTGAGTTCCGTAGCCACGTGTAACCCCCCGTAGGCCCGCCGCCGTGGTGCACGGACGCCGCGGCGGGCCGGTCTAGTCGACAACTTTGGTGAATCGGCGAAACGTAGCGGTCACGGCGTGATGGCTGCCTTCACAGGCCGTGACGCGTGGCTGCCCCCGCTAAAATGCGGGGTCCGCCGTCTGGCGGGAACCGGCCAGCCGCATGTCTGAACTGCAGGATCTCGTCGCCCTGATCCGGGCGAACACGCCATTGATCGTGATCGAAACCCGCGACGAGGCGCGCGTGGTCGAGCTGTTCCGCCAGGCGCTGATGCAGGTCTGGCGCGCGCTATACAGCTGGTCGATCACCGAGGGCCTGCGCCGGATCGACTTCGACCGCGAGGAGGCGACCGACACCGCGCCGGATGCCTCGGCGACCCTGGCCGCGATCCGCGCCGCCGAGCAGCGCGGCATCTACCTGCTGTTCGACTTCCACCCCTACCTGGGCTACGCCAGCACCCAGCGGCAGTTGCGCGACATCGCCCAGCGCCGCGACGGCCAGCCGCACGTGCTGGTGCTGATCGGACACGAGGTGAAACTGCCGCCGGAACTCGACCAGCTCGCGGTGCGCTACACGCCGCGCCTGCCCGATGCCGCGGCGCGCCTGAAGATCGTGCGTGAGGAGGCCGAGGCCTTCGCCCGCGAGAACGGCGGCCGGCGTGTGGAAGCGGACGGCGAAGCGGTGCAGCAGATCGTGCGCAATCTGCGCGGCCTGGACCCGGTCGACGTGCGGCGGATCGCGCGGCAGCTGATCTATAACGACGGCGCCCTCGGGGTGAACGATCTGCCGGAGCTGGCGCGGCTCAAGTTCGAGCTGATCAATCGCAGCGGCCACCTCCATTTCGAGTTCGACACCGCGCGTCTGGACGACGTCGCGGGCGCACGGCGGCTGAAGCGCTGGATCGACCAGCGCCGCAACGTGTTTCTCGGCGCCGAGGCGCCGCCCGGGCTCGATCCGCCCAAGGGCGTCCTGCTTCTCGGCGTGCAGGGTTGCGGCAAGTCGATGCTGGCCAAGGCGGTGGCCTCGGGCTTCGGTGTGCCGCTGGTGCGGCTGGACTTCGGCACGCTGTACGACAAGTTTCACGGTGAGACCGAGAAGAACCTGCGCACCGCGCTGGCTTCGGCCGAGCAGCTCGAACCGTGCGTGCTGTGGATCGACGAGGTCGAGAAGGGCGTCGCCCACGATGGCGGCAACGCCGACGGCGGCGTCTCGCGGCGCGTGCTCGGTTACCTGCTGACCTGGATGGCCGAGCGGCGCTCGCGCGTGTTCCTGGTCGCCACCGCCAACCAGATCGATGCGTTGCCCGCCGAGTTGCTGCGCAAGGGCCGCTTCGACGAAATCTTCTTCGTCGACTTGCCGGACGAAACGACGCGTCAGCAGTTGTTCGCGCTGCATCTGCGCAAGCGCAAGCTCGAGCCGAATGCGTTCGATCTGACCGGACTCGCCGCGGCCAGCGAAGGCTTTTCCGGCGCGGAAATCGAACAGGCCATCGTCGCCGCCCTATTTTCCGCGCACGCGACGCAAGCGACGCTGTCCGACTTCCTGTTGCGGGCCGAACTCAAGCAGACGCGGCCGCTCTCGGTGTTGATGGCCGAACAGGTTTCAGCGCTGCGCGAATGGGCGCGGGGTCGCACTGTGCCCGCGGACTGACGACGTGGGGCCAGCCCCTTACAAGCCCCACTGCGCCCACAAGGGCAGCGTCAGCAACGACAACAGCAGCCCATAGCCGACCATTGCCGCGGCCAATCGCGGCGCGAGGTTGTGTGCGATCGCGAGTGCGCCGGCCGTGACCATCGAAGGCATCGCCGACTCCAGCACGGTCGCGCGTGCCATCGCGCCTTGTAGGCCCAGCAGCGGTACCAGCACGGTAGCCAAGGCCGGCATCAGCACCAGCTTCATTAGGAGGCCCGCGCCGAGCGGCTTGAGTTCCTCGCGCGGCAAGGTCAGGCGCACCGACAGGCCGATGGTGAGCATCGCCAACGGCAGCAGCGCGTCGGACAAACGTTGCAGGCCGCCCGCGATCCACGTCGGCGGATCGACAGGCATCACCGTGAAGCCTGCCAGCAAGGCCCACAGCGGCGGGAACTTCACCACGCGCAGCAACATGTCCCTGGGCGCGGGACGATGCTCACCACCGTAGCGCGCCAGCACCCACAGACCGAAGGTCGACAGGATCAGGAACGCGCCGAACTGGTCGTACACCACCGCATACGGCAGCGCGTGCTCGCCAATCAGGGCGCGGGTCAGCGGATAGCCGAGGAAACTCGTGTTGCCCAGCGCCACCGTGAGCAGCAGCACCGCCCGCTCCTCGTTGCGCAGGCGCAGCCAGCGCGAGATCGCGGCCACGCACACGACCGTCGCCGCCAGCAGCAGCCACGGCACCGCGGCCACGCCGAGCAGCGCGGGCTCCAGATGCAGGCGCGGCGCGTAGCGCAGCACGGCCGCCGGCAGGCACACGTACAACACGACCAGATTCAGCGTTTGCGCGGCGTTGTCCGGCAGCACGCGCAGGCGCTGGAAGACGTAGCCCAGCACCAGCATCGCCAGCACCAGGGCGAAAGCATCAAAAGCCACGGGGCAAACTCCTGGTTAGAAGCGTCACCGCAGAAACCAGCCGGTGATCGCCAGCCTGTCCGCGCCCGCCCACGGCGCCACCAGCGAAACCGCATGCCCGCGGGGCACGGCAAACAAGGACAAGGTATTCCAGCGCGGCAGGAAGGTATCCGCGATGCGGCCGTCGGGATCGATGAACTGCAGCAGCCCACCCCAGTCCGCCTGCCAACCACGACTGAGGTTCAGGACGTAGGCATAGAGGCGGCCTTCCGTCTCGTCTTCATCGAAATGCAGACGCAGGAAATGACCGGGGCGATAGCGCGTGGCCTGCGCATTCACCCGCCGGATGCGCGTATCGCCGGTGAGATGCTGTGCGAACGATACGTAGTCGGGCGAATTGAACAGCTCCACCACCCGGTGCAACAGCAGGCCGGGATCGCGCTGCTCCTTGTATGCCCGGATCATCATGTAGCTGTCGTAGGCGAAGCGGAATTCGTCGTCCGCACCGCCACCGGACCGCGTCGCTGCTTCCTGCAGTAGGCGCGTCATTGCCTCGGCGGACATCGCCCGATAAGTCGCGTTGTCTATCGTGCGCGGCCCCTCGCTATCGCGGATCGCGAGCGTCCAGGGCACCTCCTGTTCGAGGCAGACCCTCAGGCGCTCGGCCGCCGCTTCCTGCAGATAGTTCTCGATCTGCACGCGGCCGTTGCCTTGCAACTGGCCGCGCCATTTGTCCAGGTCGAGCTGCTCGTTGATCACGCGCTCAGTACCCCGCCGCCTGTCCGTCCTTGCGCGACTCACTGGCGCCGATGTAGCCGCCGTTCGGATTCACCATGATCGCCTGATAGCCGCCGTAGGGGCCGTCGGCGAAACGCACGCTGTGGCCCTTGCGCATCAGCGCGCGCACGGTTTCGTAGGAGAAGCCGGATTCCAGATCGAGTTCGCCGCCGTCTTCCATCGCGGTGTTCTGTCCCGCCGGTTCGGTCGAGCCGTCGTGCTGGATGCGCGGCGCGTCGCCGGCTTCCTGCAGGTTCATGCCGAAGTCGATCAGGTTCATCAGGATCTGCGCATGACCTTGCGGCTGCATCGCGCCGCCCATCACGCCGAACGACAGCCAGGGCTTGCCGTCCTTGGTGACGAAGGCGGGAATGATGGTGTGGAACGGCCGCTTGCCCGGCGCGAACGAATTGGGATGACCCGCCTTCAGCACGAACTGCTCGCCGCGGTCCTGGAAGATGAAGCCCAGGCCGGGCGGCGCCATGCCGCTGCCCATGCCGCGGTAATTGGACTGGATCAGCGAGACCATCATGCCGTCGGCGTCGGCGACGGTCATATAGATGGTGTCGCCTTCGTTGAGCTGCGGGATCACGCCGGGCTCGGCGGCCTTCATCGCCTTGTCCATAGAGATCAGCTTGCCGCGCTCGCGCGCGTATTCCTTCGAAATCAGTTTCGCCACCGGGGTCTTGTAGAAATCCGGATCGGCGTAGGACGCCGCGCGGTCGGCGAAGGCGAGCTTCTTCGCCTCGGTGAACAAGTGCACGTGCTCGGGACTGCCGAAGCCGTACTTTTTCAGGTCATAGGGTTCGAGCAGGTTGAGGATCTGCAGCGCGGCGATGCCCTGGCCATTTGGCGGCAGTTCCCACACGTCGTAGCCGCGGTAGTTGGTGGAAACCGGGTCAACCCATTCGCCATGGTGCGCGGCCAGATCGTCATACGACAGGAAGCCGCCGTTGGCCTTGAAGTAGGCGTCGATGGTGCGCGCGATGTCGCCCTTGTAGAACGCGTCGCGACCGCCCTTGGCGATCTTCTCCAAAGTGTTGGCGAGGTTGGGGTTGTGCCACATCTCGCCGGTGCGCGGACCGCGTCGCTTGCCGGCGCCGTCGGCGACAGTGAACTGTTCGGTGAAGCCCGGGTACTGCGACAGCGTCGGCACGCTACGGCCCCAGTAATAGGCAATCACTTCGTGCACGGGATGGCCTTCGCGCGCGTAGCGGATCGCCGGAGCGAGGTCGTCGCTCATTGGTTTGCGGCCGAAGCGGTCGTGCAGGGCGAACCAGGCATCGACCGCACCCGGCACCGTCACCGGCAGCGGGCCGTACTTGGGCACGTCGGCCAGGCCGCGCTTCTGGAATTCGGCCAGCGTCAGCGACTTGGGCGAGCGCCCGGAGCCGTTGTAGCCATAGAGCTTCTTCGTCTTGGGATCCCACACGATCGCGAACAGATCGCCGCCGACGCCGCTGCCGGTCGGTTCCATCAGACCTAGCGCGGCATCGGCCGCGATCGCGGCATCGACCGCACTGCCGCCGCCCTTCATGACGTCGAGCGCGATCTGCGTAACGAGCGGGTGCGAGGTCGCCGCCATCGCATGCGGTGCATAGACCTCACTGCGGGTGGCGAAGGGCTTGCCGGTGATGCGGTCGGCGCACATAGCGGTGACGCTGCTGAGGGTGAGCGGAAGGGCGAGGATGATGCCAGGCAGGAAGCGACGCATGGAGTCTCCGGGTCGGGTGCTTCAAGTCGGAATCCCGCATCCTAACGCTGCGCTCGCGACCCCGCTTTTCTCCATCAGTGCGCAGCGCTGGGACTGCGGTAGCGCTCCTCAATGTGGAGCTTCAGCCGTTCCGCCGCCGTCTCCACATGCGTCACCAGCGGCAGGATGGCGGACCACTCGCCGCCTTGGCCGGCGGCTTCGAGCTCGTCCGCGGCCAACGCCAGTTCGCCGGCGCCGACCAGGCGCGCGGCGCCTTTGATCTTGTGGGCCTGGCGGGTGATGGCGGGAATGTCGCCGTCGTCGCGGGTCTTTACCAGCAGCGCCAGATCGTGGGTGGTGGCGTCGAGGAAATCGCGCAGTACGGCGGCGGCATCGCTCTCGTCGCCGCCGCTGAGCTCATGCAGGGCGTCGTAGTCCAGGAGCGCCGGCGCATCGTCCAGTGCGCCTGTAGCCAGCGCCGCGTTCGCGTTGCCGGCCGCGAGGACATCGTCGAAGCCATCGTCCGCCGGCACCGTATGCGGCAGCCAGCGCTGCAACGTGCTCGCCAGCACGGCCACCGCGACGGGCTTGGCGAGGTAGTCGTCCATTCCGGCGGCGAGGCAGCGCTCGGCTTCGCCTTTCAGCGCGGAAGCGGTGAGCGCGATGATCGGCGTGCGCGGCAGGCTGCGTTGCTGCTCTTCCGCACGGATCCGGCCGGCCAGGGTGTAGCCGTCCATCTGCGGCATGTGGATGTCGGAAAGCACCAACGCGTAACGGCCGCTGCGCCAGCGTTGCAGGCCCTGCACGCCGTCTTCGGCGGCTTCGCTGGCGAAACCGGCGAGCGCGAGCTGGCGCGCGATCACCATGCGGTTGGTGGGATGGTCGTCGACCAGTAGCACCAGGCTGTGCTCGCGTTCGGCTTGCTCGACGGTCGGCAAACGCCGTGGCCGGAACGCTTCACGCTTGCTCTTCGGCAAGCTCTCCGCTGGCAGGTCTTCGACCGCCGCGCGCGGCAGCGTGATCGCCAAGCGCATCGTGGTGCCCACGTGCGACACCGAGTCCATCGTCACCAGTCCGCCCATCAATTCGGCCAAACGGACGCAGATCGCCAATCCCAGGCCGGTGCCGCCATAGCGGCGGGTCGTGTCCCCTTCGGCTTGGGCGAACGGCTGGAACAGCCGCTGCTGGGCTTCGGCGCTGACGCCGATGCCGGTGTCGGTGACGCGGAAGCTGAGCAGATCGGCGCCGAGCGGATGCGCCGCATCGGGCGCCGCCTGCCCGCGCCATTCCAGCGCGACTTCGACGCCGCCCTTGGCGGTGAACTTGACCGCGTTGGAAAGGAAATTGCCGAGGATCTGCCGCAGGCGCAGCGCGTCGGCGCGATGCGCGGGACCCAGGCGCTCGTCCACTTCGCAGGTCAGCGACAGGCCTTTGCTCGACGCGGCGCCGGCATAGTTCGACACGATGCTGCGCACCAGCGCGCCCAGGTCGACCGCGCTGGGCGAGAGCTCCAGGCGCCCGGCCTCGATCTTCGAGAAGTCGAGAATGTCGCCGATGATCTGCAGCAGCGATTGCGAGCTCTGCTGGATCACGTTGAGCGCATGACGCTGATCGTGGTCCAGCTTGGAATGCGCGAGGATCTCGATCATGCCGGTCACGCCGATCATCGGCGTGCGGATCTCGTGGCTCATCGCGGCCAGGAACGAAGATTTGGCCCGGTTGGCTTCCTGCGCGCGCGCTTCGCTTGCGCGCAGTTCCGCTTCAAGCTGCTTGATCCGGGTGAGATCGACGGCGACACCGAGCAGGCCGTTGCCGCCGTGACGCTCATCGGGGATGGGGGCGAGTGCGATCAAGGCGGACACCAGGTGTCCATCGCGATGCAGCATCTGCCCTTCCATGGTCATCACACCCAGTTCGGCGGCGGTACGCATCGCGCGCCAGTCTGCGGGAACCGGCTTTCCGGTCTGCTCGGTGAGCCGCTTCGCCAAGGTGTCATGCACGTCCTGCGGCACGAGCAAGGGCGCGAAGTCGCCGACATGATCCTGTGTGGGCGCGTCGCGGCCAAGGAACTCTTCTGCGCGATACCCCAGCAGTCGCTCGGCCGCCGGGTTGAACAGGAAATAGCGGCCTTCGCTGTCGATCGCGGCGATGGCGGTCGGCGCAGCTTCCATCAGCAGCCGTTGTAGCGCTTCGCGGCGCACCAGTTCGGCGTTGACGCGTTCGTTGCGCGCGAGCTGTTCGGTGAGTTCGGTTTCGAAGCCCAGTACGTCGCGGCGCATTTCCAGGAAGGCTTCGGCGACCATCGCCAGTTCGCCGGTCTCCGGCAGGTAGCGCGGCATCGCGGCGTAGTCGTGCTTGCGCATGCGCCGCGCGAGGAAGGCCAGACTCTCTACGCCGCGGTATGCGTTGCGCAGTACGAAGCGCCCGATCAGCGCGATGACCAGCAGCGCGGACAGCGACAGGCCGATGCGCACGGCGCTGACGCGGCGGTTGTCGCGCAGGTTTTCGCGCACCACGGCGTCGGCCTTGACCGTCGCCAGGTCGGACAGCAGTTTCAGGCGCAGCGTCACCGGATCGATGGCGGGATACAGACGCGTATCGGCGAAGCGGCCGAGCGCCTTGATGTCGTGGCGCTCCAGGATGGCCGCCAGTTCGGCCATCGCCTGGTCGGCGGCGACGCGTTCGCGTTCGGCGGCGCGGAAGTGGGTTTCCTCTTCCGCGGTGCGCGGCAGGTGCGCGAGTGTGGCCCAGCTGATATCGATGCGCCTGCGCGCTGCATCGAGCGTGGCCTCGCCCTCTTCCCAGGTGATCAGGTAATTGCGGGCGCGGAAGGTCGTATCGACCACGTCCAGGCCGTAGGCGTCGGACACCGACTTGATCTCGCGCAGGCCCAGCAGCGAGTCGCCGCGCAGCGCCAGCAACGACTGCCGCGCGCGGTACTGCGCGATCTCGTCCACCACCAGCACCGTGGCGCCGGTCAGCAGGAACAGGCCGAACAGGATCCAGAGCTGGTGACGGATACCGAGCTTCATCGGCGCCTGCGGAGTCGGCTCAGTATTCGGGGCGCCGCCACCGTCCCAGCGCGGCGAGCAGCTCGTTGCCCGGCACCGGCGGTGAGATCAGATGGCCTTGCGCCATGCCGCAGCCGAGTTCGGCGAGCATCTGCCAGTCCTCCACTGTCTCCACGCCTTCGGCGACGACGTCGAGCTGCAGTTTGCGGGCGAGGTCGAGGCTGGCCTCGATGACCGCGCGCTTGCGCGGCTGCGTGTGCGCGCCGGAGACGAAACCCTGGTCGATCTTGAGCTCGGTGAACGGAATCTGCGAAAGCTGCGCGAGCGACGAATAGCCCGTACCGAAATCGTCGATCGACAGGCCGAAGCCTTTCAGCCGCAAGCGCGCCAGCACCCCCAGCCCGCGCGCGGCGTCGGCCATCACCGAGCTCTCGGTGATTTCCAGCACGACTTCGTTCGGTTCGACGCCCTGTTTGCGCACGATCTCCTGATAACGGTCGGCGGCGCTTTCGTCGGCGAGCAGCCGCGGGGACACGTTGATAGCCACTTTTACGCGGAAGCCGTGCTGATCCCAATGACGCTTCCAGCGGCACGACTGCGTGAGCATGTGATCGGTGAGTTCGCCGACCAGGCCTTCGCGCTCCATCAGCGCGACGAAATGCAGCGGACGCACGACGCGGCCATCGCGCCGGCACCAGCGCGCGAGCGCTTCCACCGAGACGGCCCGGCCGTTGCCGAGCTCGACCTGCGGCTGGAACCACGGTTCGATCTCGTTGTTCGCCAAGGCCTCGCGTACGCCGGCGACGGTGACGTCGACCACTTCATCGTCGTCGTAGGCATGCAGTTGGTCGTCGTAGCCGCCGAGCACATGCGCGAGCTTGTCGCGGGTCAGCGGCTTTTCCACGCTGCCGAGCACGCGCAGGCCGTAGGCGCGCGCCATGGTCTGGACCGTAATGAGCAAGGCCGGATCGAGCGCGCTCGCCACGATCACCGCGCGCGCCAGCTGGCGCTGGGCGACGTGGCCGATGAATTCGATGCCGTCCATGCCGGGCATGTCCAGATCGACCAGCAGGACATCGGGTGGCTGCCCAGTGCCTTCGAGCAAGTGCAGCGCGCTATGCCCGTCTGCGGCTTCGCTGACTTCGCCGATCCCCAGGTCGGTCAACAGGCGCAGCGCCATGCGGCGCTGGAAGCCGTGATCCTCGACCACCATGACGCTCAGTTCCGACAAAGACATCCGGTCGCCCCCTGGACCTGGCTGCCGTGCGCCGCGGTCCTGCGGCGCTTTCGGTTCCCTCAGACCGGCACTGTAGCCCGGGTCTCACCGTTGCGCGATAGAAAAATCGGGGGCCTGAATACGGCGGCGCGAAGCCGCCGTGCGAATCCGTGCGGCGGCCCTGCGGTTCGGCGATTCAGCAGGTCACGGCCAGCTGGGAGGATTGGCGACCCAGGCCGCCTGGATTTCGGCGAGCGTGGCGCGCTCGCTGTCGCGCCAGTCGGGCAGCAGGCGCGGATAGTTGGCCGGATCGCGCCACAGCTGCGGCTCGGTGCGGACGGCGGCCGCGTACCACTGCACCGCTTCGTCCTTGCGACCCGCGGCCCACAGCGCGAGCGCCATCGTCGGCGGCGCCCAGCTGGCGTTGTTGCGCCGCGTGCTGACCAGCTGCTGCCACTGCGCCAGGGCGCCGGCGGCATCGCCGCTGCGGTACAGGTCCCAGCCGTAGTTCCACACCAGCGGGCGCCAGAGCGCGTCGCTGTCGCTGATGCGGCCGAAAGCGCGCGTGTAAAGATCCTTGCCCAGGTCGGTGCGCCCGCCTTCCATCGCCAGGTGGGCGAGCTGTGCGTGCTCGGCTTTCGCGCGCGGATTGCGTTCGATCGCCTTGAGCAGCTTCTGCACCGCGGCGTCGCCGGTTTCCTTAATCGCGACGATCGGGCGGGTGGTGGTGGGATCAGCGTCGAAGTAGAACTCGACCGGCTTCGGCAGCGCCTGCGCCGAAGCGTCAGCCGCTATTACGCCCGCGAGAATCGGGCCCGCGAGAAGCAGGCACAGCGTACGGAATTTCATGAATGGAGGCCCCCTGTTTTGCACCCACATCGTAACGCCGTTGCAACATTGGGGCATGTCCCTCCGTCGCCCAGACTTTGCCGAATCTGGTATCAAGGTTCCAAAACGACCTCGTCGATCGCCCACAACGGGTCGTAGCTCCCGGACGCGAAGACGAAGCACAGGTCGTGCCGCCCGGCGTTCGCCGGCAACGGCGCCTCCAGCACCGTCAGCGCATCCGAGGCACGGGCCGGGGCCAGCGGCAGCGTGACCAGTGGCGGTCCGTCATAGCGGTCCATGCGCACTTCCAGCGCGCCGCCCGGCACCGTCGCCGAGCGGGTGACGACCTGCTTGATGTCGCGCCAGAGCTGGAAATTGAACGGCAGTTGCCCGACGCGCACCGACAGCCGCTTCACGCCGTCGAGATCGGCCCGTTCGTACAGCCAGCAGGGGTCGAAGACATCGGCGGTCATCACCGCGCGTGTTCCCTCGCGCGGGGCATCGTCTTCCATGCGCAGGGTCAGCCCGCCTTTGCAGGAGCGCAGCTGCGCACTGTTGCGTGCGCTCAGGCCTTCGCCGTCCAGGCGCAGCCGGCGCGGCGCACCGAGCCTGCGTTCGCCATCGAAGGCGGCCGCGGCGATCGTTTGCCCCGCTACCGCCAGATCCAGCGGCGTTGCGTACGTGGGCGATTGCGCGGTCGGCTCGCTGCCGTCCACTGTGTAGCGCAGCGTGCCGAAGCCGGACTGGTTACTCAGCGTCACCATCGCACGCTCCTTGCCGCTCGGCACGGCATCGATGCGCACCGCAAAGGCGCTGTCCGCAGCGGTGAAGCCGCTGTCGCGATAGCGATCCAGCATCGGCGCCAGGCGCTGCAGGAACCCGTTCCAGTCGCGGCGCGCGGCCGGCGTCCACACCGCTTCGGCGAGCGCCGCGGCACGCGGGAAGGCAGCGCGCTGCACGCGTTCGTTGGTGCGCAAGTGTTCCGTCCACAGATTGGCCTGCGCGCCGAGCACATGGCGCTGCTGCTCCGCGGTGAGCTCCTTCGGCGCGGCTTCGAAGGCGTACACGCTCTTGAGATCCCGCACGCCCAGGCGGCCGGGCGTCTCGTCGGCGCGATCACTCTGCACATGATCGAAGTAGAGATCCGGCGCGGGCGACAGCACCACGTCGTGGCCCGCGCGGCTCGCGTCGATCGCGCCCTGCGTACCGCGCCAGGACATCACGGTCGCGTCCGCCGGCGGGCCGCCTTCGAGGATCTCGTCCCAGCCGACCAGACGGCGGCCATGCGCCTGCAGGTAACGGCCCAGGCGACCCATGAACCAGCTCTGCAACTGCATGTCGTTCTGCAGCTTGAGCGTCTCGCGCTTGGCCTGCACGGCGGCGGACTGCTGCCATTGATCCTTCACCGCCTCGTCGCCGCCCAGATGCACGTAGCGCGAGGGAAACAACTCGATCACTTCGCCCAGCACGTTCTCCAGGAACGCGAAGGTGCCGTCGTCGACATTGAACAACCAGCTATGGACACCCCAGTCCGGCGACACCGGCGGCGTCTGGCCGGTAACGCCCAGCTGCGGGTAGGCCGCGATCGCCGCCTGCGCATGGCCGGGCAGATCGATTTCCGGCACGACGGTGACGTAGCGCTGCGCGGCGTAGGCGACCACCTCGCGAATCTGTTCCTGCGTGTAGTAGCCGCAATACGGCCGCGGCGACCCGTCGTCGTTGCGGCCTGCAGCCCCAGCGGGAATGCGGCAGCCGCCGACGTCGGTCAGGCGCGGATAACGCCGGATCTGGATGCGCCAGCCCTGGTCGTCGGTGAGATGCCAGTGCAGCGTGTTGAGCTTGTGCACCGCCATCTGGTCGATCAGCGCCTTCACTTCCTCGACGCTGCGGAAATGACGGGCGACGTCCAGCATCAGGCCGCGCCAGGCGAAGCGCGGCGCGTCTTCGATGCGTTGCGCGGCGATGCGGGCGCTGCCTTGCTTGCCGTCGGCGCTGGCCAGTTGCCAGAGCGTCACGGCACCGTAGAACAGGCCTGCGGGTTTGCGCGCGGCGATGCGCACGCCTTTGGGCGTGACATCCAGCGTGTAGCCCTCGTCGCCGGACAACTTCGTCTTGGGATCGAGCGTCAGTGTGATCGCTTTGCCCTTGTACGACTTGACGACGGCGGGGGCGAAGCCGCGGCTGCGTTCGATCCGAGCCGCCAGATCCTTCGCGATCCGCGTCGCCTCGCCGCCGTTCGCGACCAGACGCGTATCGGCGTCGAGCACGAAGCTTCCCTTCGCCACTTCGACCTTCGCCGGCAGAGGTATCACCGGTGTGGTTTGCGCCAGCGCTGCGTCCGCATCCGCCGCCAGGGCGTGCGGCGCGGGGGCGATCAGCAATAGCGCCGTTGCAGCCAAGGTCAGGAGTTCATGCCGTCTCATCGCAGCTCCATAGGTTCGAGTTGCCACTCAAAGCAAGCGGGCCCGGCATGCACCGGGCCCGCGGCCACGCACTTACGTTACAGCCCTACAACAGCCCACCGATCAATACTTGAAGCGGAAGTTGAGGTAGTACTGGCGGCCGTTCTCGTAGATCGAGCGCGGACGATCCCGGTTCTCGGCGTAGTACTTCGTCTTCGGGTTGTTGAGATTCATCGCGTCTAGTGTGAGGTTGAAGTTGTCGTTGATCTTCCAGCCGAACGACGCCGACACGCTGTCGATGTCGTCCTGGAAGAACGCCGAGTTGCGATCCAACCCGCTGTAGAACTTCGAGCGATAGTTGTAGTTGACACGCGCGTTGAACATCTCGTTCTCGAACCAAACGCCGACGTTGTAGGTGTTCTTGGAAGTGCCCAGCATCGGCGTACCGTCGTCGACGTCGGCCTCGGTGTAGGTGTAGTTCGCGAACGCACCGAAGTACTGACCGATCGGGCCCTGCCATGCCAGCTCGAAGCCGTTGACCTCGGCCCCGGTGCCGACCGGGATCGTCATGTCGTAGACCACCGGCACGAGCACCGGATTAAGCGGATTGGTGACGCTGTCCTCCGTCAGGTGCGTCTGCTGGACGTTTGTCAGCGACACGTAGTCGTCGATCTCCATATGGAAAGCGCCTACCGACAACAGCGCACGCTCGGCGTAGTACCACTCGACCGTCGCATCGACATTCGTCGATATGATCGGCGCCAGGTTCGGATTGCCGCCGGTGCCGGAGCCCGTGCCTGGGAAGGAGGAAGGCGCATTCAATTGCACCGCGCCGCTCAGCGCCGAGAAGTCCGGGCGGGTCAACGTCTGGCTGGCGGCCAGGCGCAGTACCAGGTCGTCGGTCATGTCCCACTTCAGGTTCGCGCTCGGCAGCCAGTCCTTGTAAGTGTTCTTGGTGACGACGATGTGGTACGGACCGAAGGCCGACGTGTTGATTACGTCCGGCGCGTTCGGGTCGGTGGGGTTCACGTAACTCGAGACTTCCTCCTCGGTGCGCACATAGCGCATGCCCAGGTTGGCCGTCCAGCGCTCACCGCCGAAGTTCAACTGCGCGTAGGCCGCCTCGCTGCGTTCTTCCAGGCCGTATGCGCCGTGGTAGTCGAAGCGCCCGATCGGATCGCGGTTGGCATAGATCGCATTGAACCGGGCGAGCTGGTCCTCGGTGAAGAACCAGATGTTCCGCGGGAAATTGCCGCCCAAGCTGGAGCCGAAATCGCCCGGATAGTTTTGGAAACCCTGCGGCCAGGCGGCCGGATCGAACGGCGAGATCGCTGCGGCGAAATTCGGGCCCTGGTTGGTGAACTGCGGCAGGTTGCGCTCGTGCTTGGCGGCGCGGATGCCGAAATCCACCGACTGCAGTACGCCGCCGTCGGTGAAGTAGGTACCATCGATCTGGCCCCAATCCTCCTTGTCTTCGACGTCGATGTCCTGCGCGCCGAAGATCCAATCGAGGCGGTAGTCCACGTTGGGCGTGCCGGGTGCGCCGGTGTTGGCGTTGCCCAGGTGCCAGTCGGCGGCGCCCACACCGTTGAGCTGCCAGCCGGCGCCGGTGTTGAGGCCCACGTCCCACTCGGCCACGTCCTGCGTCGGTGTCTCACCGTGCCCTTCCGAAGTGCCGGCCTGGCCGCTCAAACGCAGCTTCTCGCTGACATCCCACTTGCCTTCAACGCTGAAGGACTCCGTGCTGGACTTAGCTCCCGGACGCGAGATCTGGTCGTAGACGCCGAAGGCATTGTCTCCGCCTGGCGTCGCCGCGAACTCGGCCGACACCAGCGTGTTGTTGCGGACCACGTAACCAGCCAGTGGGACTTGGCCGTTGGTACCGTTGGTGCCGTTGATGATGCGCCGGCCCCATAGCATGTAGTTGCGGTTGTAGTTGTCCGCGTCCATGTCGGAACGGAAGTAGTTGGCTTCCAGCTCCACGGTGTCGGTCGGCTTCCACTGCGCGCTGATCATGCCGCCGGTGCGCTTGCGCTCCTGTTCGAACATGGCCGAGCCGATCAGCACCGGGAAGAACACACCAGCCAAATCAGGATGGGCCTGGGCCGCAGCCGTGTTGGCGCCGATCTGCTCGTAGCCCAACAGTTCCTGGCCGTCGCGGCGCAGGTGGCGCTCTTCGCTGAAGGCCTGCAGCATGATGCCGAAGGTGCCATCGGCGTTCTTCCAGTTACCCAGCACCGAGATCTGCGGGTCCCACTTGTCCGGCAGGTCGGCGTACACCGCCCCAGCCGTACCGAAGATGCTGAAGCCTTTCTCGAAGTTGAGCGGGTTGCGGGTGATGATGTCGACGGTGCCCGTGGCGCCGCCTTCGACCAGCTTGGCCTCGGACGACTTGTGCACCACGACTTTGTCGACCAGTTCCGACGGCAACAGCGAATAGCTGACGCTGCGGCCGACGGTGCCGGATTGGTTGAGCACGAACCAGTCGCCTGTGCCGATGTTGTGGCCGTCGATCATGGTTTGGGTGAAGCTGGGACTGGTGCCGCGCATGGAGACGCGGTCGTTCTCGTCGAACGCGCCTTCGTTGGCGCTGGCGGCACTGATGGTGATGCCCGGAACGCGCGCGAGCGAGTCGGCGACGTTCTTGTCCGGCATTTTGCCGATGTCTTCGGAGGTGACGACCTCGACACGGCTGTTCTCGCCGCGCTTGCTATCCAGTGACGCCTCGATGGCGCCGCGGATGCCCTTCACCACCACGGTATCCAACGTGGTCGCCTTATCCGGCGCCGCTGGAGTCGGTTGCGGGGTCGTTGTGGTTTCCTGCGCGGCTGCCGCGCCGGCGACGCCGAGGGCAGCGACGATACTTATCGAAAGTGCTTTCTTGCGAAGTTGCATTGCTTCCTCTCCCACGGGCTGTTGTGGCCGCTCCCCCGGATCCGGGTGGTTGGCTCGCTTGTTATGCCGCCCCGGCTTGTTCCTTCAGGCCGGACCAGTGCTGACTTGATCCTCTAGGTGCTGCAGGTACCAGCTCGCCGCGCCGATCACGCCGAGCCGTTCGTTTTCGATGAGCCGCACGGGCATGCGCTCGAGTACGGCGCGCATGGCGCCGCGGTCGACCAGGCGCGTGCGGAATTCGCTTTGCGGCAGAAAGTCGATGAGCTGCGGCACGATCCCGCCGGCGACATGGACGATGCGCGCACTGCTGATCACGGCAAGATCGCCGATGACGCTGCCGAGCAGGTCGCAGAAGGTCAGCACCGCGTCACGCGCCATGGCGTCGCCTTGCCGCGCCGCGTCGCTGATGGCGGCGGGCGCGCGCAGCACCGGTTGTGCGCCACCGATCGCGCACAGCGCTTCATACACGTTGACCAGGCCCGGGCCGGAGACGAAGTGCTCGGTCGTCACGTGCCGGGTGCGCTGCTGCAGCCAGCGCAGCATGTCGATTTCGCGCGCGTTACCGGGAGCGAAACCGGCCATGCCTGCTTCGGTCGGGAGCACCACCGTGCCGCGCGGGTGCGGAATGCAGATCGCCGCTCCCAGGCCGGTACCGGGACCGATGACCAGCGCCGGACCCGGTTCGGCGACTTCGACACCCGGTGTGAGCAGACGCGAGTCGGCCGGATCCAGGCGTTGCGAACCATGCGCGGCGGCGGCGAAGTCGTTGATGACGTGCAGCTCGCGCAGGCCGAGCTCGCGGCGCATTTCCGGCAGGGAGATGCGCCACGGCAGATTGGAGTTGATGACTTCCTCGTCGAGGACCACGCCGGCACTGGCGATCGCCATGCGGTCGACGTCGGCGTGATCGCTGCCGCCGGCCTGGGTGGCGACGAACTCGGCCAGGATCGCGGCCAGGCTCGGGTACTCATTGCAGGGGTACTTGCGGTAGGCGAGCACGGCGATGCGGCCGTCGTCGCCGGCCTGGACCAGGGCAATGCGCGCGTTGGTGCCGCCGACGTCGGCGGTAATGAAGCGCTGGGTGGCCGCGCTCATGCCCGGCCTCGCGACGGCGAACGCCGGCCGCAGCAGGTGCTGCGTCCCCGATGAATCTGCGATGCCCCGAAGCTCGACCACATGCCTGCCCTGCCGTCCCCACGTTGTCAGCGCGGCCGAGAGTGCTCCGGTAATGACAACGTTGTCAACAATCGGACAGAAATACCCCGCCGGGATCGATTGCTCGCGGGAAATCCCGCGTTTTCATGCTGCGCGGCAGCATTGTCTCGCCCTGGCTCAGGCCTCGGTTTTCCGCCCATTCCTCGCGTTTCGCGGGCCCGAAACACCCCTGGCCGCCGCCAGCCCCTGACAACGTTGCGCCTGGCGTTGTCGTGTGCGTCAATCAGGACGGCTGCCACCCGGCAACCGTCACTGCGGGCAGGCCCGCATTCCTTAGGGAGGGGATACCGCAATGTCCACGACGTCTTCCACCGGCAGCTCGCGCACCCGTTACGGGTCGATCGCGATCGTCGGCGCGCTGTTCTTCATCTTCGGCTTCGTCACCTGGCTCAACGGGCCGCTGATTTCGTTCGCCAAGCTAGCGTTCAACGTGAGCGACCGGATCGCGTTCCTGATCCCCTTCGCCTTCTACATCTCGTACTTCTGCCTGGCAGTGCCATCGTCGGTGATCCTGCGCCGGACCGGCATGAAGAAGGGCATGGCTCTCGGCCTGTTCCTGATGGCGATCGGTGCCGTGGTGTTCGGCCAGTACACGACGGCGCGCGTGTATTCGGGCGCGGTGACGGGCATCTTCGTCATCGGCGCCGGCCTGGCCATCCTGCAGACTGCCTCCAATCCGTACATCAGCATTCTTGGCCCGATCGAGGGCGCTGCGCAGCGCATCGCGATCATGGGCATCTGCAATAAGACCGCCGGCATCCTGGCGCCACTCGTGATCGGTGCGTTGGTCATGCACGGCATGGGGGACCTCACGGCGCAAGTGGCCGCGGCCGATCCGGCCACGCGCGAGGCGCTGCTCAACGAGTTCGCCGCACGTATCCATGGGCCGTACATGCTGATGGCAGGCCTGCTGGCGCTGCTGGCGGTCGGCATTCTCTATTCGCCACTGCCCGAGATTCGGCCGGAAGAGGTCAACACCGAAGGCACGGCCAACGGCGACGGCGGCAAGACCAGCATCTTCCAGTTTCCGCACGTGTGGCTGGGTGCGCTGTGCATCTTTGTCTACGTCGGCGCGGAAGTCATGGCGGGCGACGCGATCGGCACTTACGGCCAGGGCTTCGGCCTTCCGCTCGATCAGACCAAGTTCTTCACCTCACTCACGCTGGGCGGAATGCTGTTGGGATACGTCACCGGCCTGATCACGATTCCCCACTTCATCTCGCAGGAACGCTACCTCAGCCTGTCCGCCGTGCTCGGCATGCTGTTGGCGCTGGGCGCCTTCCTCACCAAGGGCTATACCTCCGTGTACTTCGTCGCCGCACTCGGCTTCGCCAACGCGATGATGTGGCCGGCGATCTTCCCGCTCGCGATCCAGGGGCTGGGCCGTTTCACGGAAAAGGGCTCGGCGCTGCTGATCATGGGCATCGCCGGCGGCGCGGTGATCCCGCAGCTGTTCGTGCACCTGAAGCAGGTGTTCGACTTCCAGCTGGTGTTCCTGCTGCTGATGGTGCCCTGCTACCTCTACATCCTGTATTTCGCGCTGCGCGGACACCGCATCGGGCATGGTGCCCCGGCGGTGCGCGCCGCACCTGTGTCATCGAGCTGATCCAAGCTGTCGGGATTCACCGTTTCTGAGAAAAGTCCGGTGGTGCGCTTTTCATCCGTGCGCACTCGCCCTAGGCTACCGGGCCCACGGCGTCGCAAGGCGCCGCGGACCTCGGATGAATCCCCCCACGAGGCCACGTTGCGCAGACCCACGATCAAAGACGTCGCCGCCAGCGCCCAGGTTTCGCTGAAAACCGTGTCGCGCGTCATCAACGACGAACCCAGCGTGCAGGCGCGAACGCGCGAGCGCGTCCGCCAGGCCATCGCCGAACTCGGCTATCAGCCGGACCCGTCGGCACGCAGCCTGCGCAGCGCGCAGTCGTATGCGATCGGGCTGATCTACGACAACCCGAATCCCTACTACGTCATCGCGGTACAGAACGGCGTGCTGTCGGTGTGTCGGGAAACCGGCTACGGCCTGCAGATCCACCCCTGCGATTCCGCTTCGCCCGACCTCGCGAACGAGATCGTCTCTCTGGTCAAGCACGCGCGCCTCGCCGGGCTGGTGTTGGCGCCGCCGATGTCGGAGCGGCACGAACTGGTGGATGAGCTCGTCGCGCACGGCGTGAAGCTGGTGCGCATCGTCTCCTCCACCGCCGACCCGCAGGACGGCAGCGCCTGCATCTATGTCGACGACCGCGACGCGGCGTACGAGATCACCGAGCACCTGATCCAGCTCGGCCACTCGCGCATCGGCTTCCTCTGGGGCGGCAAGTCGCATGGCTCCTCATGGGAACGCTACAAGGGCTACGAGGACGCGCTGCGCGATTACGGCATCGGCGTCGATCCGGAATTGGTGGTCGAAGGCGACTACTCCTTCGACGACGGCTTCCGCGGCGCACGCCGCCTGCTCGCGCTGTCGAGCCGCCCCACCGCGATCTTCGGCAGCAACGACGAAATCGCGGCCGGCGTGCTGGCCGCGGCCCGTTCCAGCGGCATGAACGTGCCCTACGACCTGTCGATCGCCGGCTTCGAGGACAGTCCGTTCTCCAAGCAGAGCTGGCCGGCGCTCACCACCGCCAAGCAGGCCACCGAAGACATCGCGCGCCATGCCGCGCGCCGGCTGTTGCAGGAAATCCGCGAAGACGCGAATGCGCAGCCGCTGCCGAACGAAGGCTTCAGTCCGCAGCTGGTCGTGCGCGGCTCGACCGCGCCGCCGCGACCCAAGAATTGAGGCGCAGCACCGAAGCCTGGCGATGTAACCCACTCTGGGTCGGCGCCATCCTAACCCTTGGCCGTAGCGCCGCCCTACGTTGCACATTACGCAACGAACTGTGACTGAGCAGGCCACCTGCCGCGACTGAAGGCGCGGGTATAGTGGCCGAACATTCGGACTAGGGACCTCGGCCCGCAATGGGCTGAAAAGGAAGGGGATGAAAAAGTTACAAGTGGCTAGCGCCGTAATGGCGCTACTTGTTTCGCCTGTTGTGTTCGGCCAGGCCGCGAAGATTGGCTATGACTACGCAGAGCTAACCAAGCCCAAGGTTGAGTCGCTGGGAACTTCGCTATTTGGGGATCGCACGAACTTGTATTCAGGGGCGACGGAGTTTGTCACCACTGACATCTCGATACCCGGAAACAATGGTTTAAAAGTTGAACTCGGCAGGCGTCATGAGGTGACGGACAGCGCTTATAACCCCTCTCTAAGGAATCTCGGGGATTGGGAGCTAGACATTCCTCATCTTCACGGTGTGTTCTCCACTTCCAAGGGCTGGCAAGTATCAACGTCTACGCCAGACGCCAGGTGCTCGGTAGACAGCGCCGACCCCTCCCTGGGCCAGCCACCTCTTGTCTTTGGCTCCGACAACATGATTGGCTTCCAGCCGTACCAGTACTGGTATGGAAACAGCCTGTACGTCCCTGGATCCGGCGACCAAAAAATGATGGTTATAGCCGGTAACGCCCCGCGACCCAGTGATGGAGCGCAGTATCGTTGGATAACGGATGGCCAGTGGGTGATGTCGTGCTTGCAAAGCACTGCCAACGGCACTGGCGAGGGGTTCCTGGCAACAGCGCCAGACGGAACAAAATATACGTTCAACTGGTTTTCCAAGCGGCCGATGCCATCGCTGAGCGTCACCGCAGGCTCTTTCCCATTTCAAACGCTTTCGTATTTGGATCGTTATGAGATCTACATCTATCCGACACGTGCCGAGGACCGCTTCGGAAACTACGTTACGTATACGTACGATGACGCCCACCCTTGGCAGCTGCTTTCTATTCAAAGCAGTGATGGGCGCTCGATAGCGCTGACGTATAACGCAACGGGACTTTTGGCAACCGCGACCGCAGCATCGCGAACGTGGCGATACACGTATTCCACCGATTTCAGGCTGACCGAGGTCCTGCTACCAGATTCGAGTAAGTGGGTCTACGACTTTTCGCAGAAGCCGGCAAATTTTGGTGGTTCGGGATGGCATGACTGTGCCGATATGTATCCGGTACAGTCAGGGAGCGCGATCAAGACAATTACGCATCCATCCGGGGCGATCGGCGCCTTCACGTTCGAACGCAGGCGCCACGGCAGGTCAAACGTACCCTTCTCCTGTCTATGGGCAGGGTCTAGTTCTGCGCCTTATGATTCTAAGTACGTCGATGCCTTTGCTTTGATTAGCAAGAACATCTCCGGCCCTGGCCTGACTGCAATGACATGGGGCTTTAGTTACGCGCCTTCGACAGGGACGTGGGAATCTGAGTGCCCGGGGGGAACGTGCTCCGCGACTCGCTCCGTCACCGTCAACCAGCCCGATGGCAGTTGGCAGCGCAGCACCTTCAGCAATCGATACGGGGTGAACGAAGGGAAGCTGCTACTACGCGAAATTGGCTCAGGCAGTCAGACGCTCTATAGCGAAAATCTGTCGTATCAAAACGATCCAACTGGTCAGCCATATCCCGCGAAGTGGGGAACCATTCCCTGCTATAGATGTGATCGCAGCGGAGAGGGAGCCGTTCCCCTGAAGTCGCGTTCAGTTACTCAAGACGGGGTGACGTTTAACCGACAAGTGAACGCTTATGACAGTCTCGCAAGAGCGACAAGCGAAGCAAAGTCGAACACACTCGGATATAGCAAGACTGATACGACGGAGTATTTTGATCACTTTGGCAAGTGGGCGCTTGGCCAAATTAGTCGCGCGACGACCAATGGGGTTGAATCTAGTCGTATCGATTATGACTTGGCGTCGGCCCTGCCAATTCGATTTTATGCGTTTGGAAAGCTAACTCAGACTCTTACCTACAATGCTGATAGCACTATTGCGTCTGTGTCAGACGGCCGTGATGGCATCGTGGGTGCGGAAACAACAATCAGTTTGTCTGCGTGGAAGCGAGGCGTTCCTCAATCGGTTCGGTATCCGGCCACGACAGAATCGCCAAGTGGCGCTACAAAGTCGGCAGTTGTGAACGATGATGGAACATTAGCTTCTACCACCGATGAAAACGACTACGTTACCTCCTTCGCATACGACGCCTTGGGCCGACTGGCGCATATCGCCTACCCGCCGAATGACACGGTCGCCTGGAACGCTAAGGACATCGAGTTTCGCCCACTGACGGCCGCGGATTGGAAGCCGGCTGGAGTGGTGGCTGGACAATGGCGTCAGTCCATTACCCAAGGTAAATACGCTAAGGTCACGTACGTCGATGCTATGTGGCGGCCAGTCCTCGTCCATGAGTACGACATCGACAACACCCCAGGCACCTTGCGATCCACTTCGACCACTTACGATGTATCTAGCCGGGTGGCGTTCCAGTCCTACCCGAGTACGGACCTGATCCCCTCGGCCACCGGCACCTGGAGCTTCTACGACGCCCTCGACCGCGTCACCAGCGTCAAGCAGGACTCCGAGCTAGGGCAGCAGCCACTGACCACTTCCACGGAGTACCTGGCGGGCTTCAAGACCCGCGTCACCAACCCGCGTGGCTTTTTCACCACAACTAATTACCTGGCCTACGACCAGCCCATCACGGATTGGCCGGTTGCGATCACGCACCCGGAGGGAGCCTTCACTGACATCACCCGCGATGTCTTCGGTAAGCCCAAGTCGCTGGTGCGCCACAACGCCGACAACAGTCAGAGCGTCGCGCGAAATTACGTCTATGACGGCTATCAGCAGTTGTGCAAGACGGTCGAGCCGGAAACCGGCTCGACCGTGATGCTCTACGACGAGGCCGGCAATCTCACCCACACTTGGTCCGGGCTGCCGCAAAACAGTACGGCCGACTGCAGCTATGACGCCGCTTGGTCGAGCGGCCACTTGGCCTGGCGCCGTTATGACGCACGCAACCGGGTCGACGCCTTGCGCTTCGCGGACGGTCATGGGGATCAAAACCTCGCCTATACCAAGGATGGTCTGCTGTCGGAGATCACCACCTACAACGACCCGGGCAGCACTACGCCGGTGGTCAACACCTACACCTACAACAAGCGCCGCCTGCTCACTGGAGAGAGCATGAGCCAACCGGGCTGGTACACCTGGGGGCTGGGCTACACCTATGACACCAATGGGGCACTGCTAGGACAGTCGTACCCAACAACCGGCCTATACGTGGACTATGCGCCGAACGCGTTGGGCCAAGCGACGAAGGCTGGCACTTATGCCACCGGCGTCAGCTACTACCCCAACGGCGGCATCAAGCAGTTCACGTACGGCAATGGACTCACCCATACGATGACGCAGAATTTGCGTCAGTTGCCGGCGCGAGTGACAGACGGTGGCGGAGCGTTGGACTATGACTATGGCTATGACGCCAATGGCAACGTCGATCACGTTTACGACTACATTCCGGATCTAACGCCAGGAACTACTGCTCGCCATCGATGGATGCAGTATGACGAGCTGGATCGCCTAACCGCTGTGCAATCAGCGATGTTTGGCGGCGATCAGTGGCACCGCTTCGCGTATGACACGTTGGACAACCTCAAGTCGTGGAAGCTGACAGGCGTCAAGGACTACGCCAATTACTACTACGATGCCAACAATCGCCTGACCAACATCCAGAACAGCAGCGGCGCGAGCATCGTCGGCCTGGGCTACGACGTGCAGGGCAATCTGCAGAACAAAAATGGGCAGAACTACTCGTTCGACTACGGCAATCGCCTGCGCGAAGTCACCGGCAAGGAATCCTACCGGTACGACGCGCAAGGGCGTCGCGTCCTGGCCTGGAGCCCCACGCAAGGCAGCATCCTGTCCCAATACAGCCAAGTCGGTCAGCTGCTTTATCAGAACGACGAACGGAAGGCCAAGGCGCTTGAGTACGTCTATTTGGGCGGCAGTCTCGTGGCGATCCGCGAACAGGCCTATGGCGGTGCCTATACGACTAAATACCAGCACACCGATGCGCTGGGCAGCCCGGTGGCCGTAACGGATCAATCCGCACAGGTGATCGAGCGGACGCAATGGGAGCCCTACGGTGCTGCGATCAATAAGACGGTCGACGGCGTGGGTTACTCCGGTCAGGTCATGGATGCGGCGACAGGCCTGATCAATATGCAGCAGCGGTACTACGATCCGCAGGTCGGGAGGTTCCTAAGCGTCGATCCTATTACCGCCTATACCAGCCTTGGAGCCAGCTTCAATCGGTATTGGTATGCCAGCAATAATCCGTACTCTAGGACCGACCCCGACGGTAGGCGGGATATTTATATCGGGGGCGCGTCCGACAAGGACAGTAGCAGGCTCGTCCAGAACTACGCCGAGACGCAAAAGCAACTGCACCCTGATCGAGATATCCAATACTTCGGTTGGCACGAGAACGAACGGATTCAGGCCGCGCTGGAGGCGCCCCTGGCAAAGGGTGAACCGCTGAACGTCATCGGCCATAGCCTCGGCGGCGGCGAAGCCGTTTCGCAAGCAAATGAAACTTCGGCGCGAATCACCAATTTAGTAACAATTGATCCGGTCGGCGGTGCTGGTAGTGGGTCGAAGCCAGAAAACGTATCTAATTGGGTCAACGTTATCGCGCAAACGACTACTAAGGTGAATTTTTCGGACGCGATTGCCTATGCTGGGCGTGTATTCCAAGGTGTTACCAATCTCTCTGGGGCGGACATTTCCAAGACTTCATCAGCTAACCATGGTGACTTTACGAAGATGATGAAGGACGCCGACGCGAGCCAGCTCATTAATTCTTCATATACGGACAAGCCCCAAAAATGAAGAATGCGATTGTGGAGATTTCAAGCATTGGTCTTTTGTGCCTTGCGGCATGCGCTTTGACTGGATGCGAGCTCCGTCCGCATGTCACATCTGCGGCTGCACGCCGGACTGGCGATGCTGAACTAGTCCAAGTTGAAATCCCCATGCGCGACGCTGCGAGGATAAAGCGCCGTCAGTTATATTTTTCCATCGTGGTCATTAATTGCGAAGGGACCAAAAAACGGTTTGCCATGGACCCCTATATTGACGGGCAGCGGGCGGTGGAGTTTGGGTTTGCTACCACTGGAGACGTCGCAAAAATCGCTGGGACTATGCCAGCTCATATCTTTGATAGGTATGTCCGCCCGTGCGCAGTTCTCGAAGGCGGCGGCTATTTTACAGGGCGGTTAAGATCAGATCCTGTTCCGATCGCGAGCGACCCGGACGAAGTCCGTGAAAAGTAGAAAGCCTGCTGGGCGTTAGCGCACCACGTGTATCGCACGTGGTGTCTTCTTTGAACCGACCAGGGTTTCTAGGCACTGAGATCCCCGACAATCTGCGCCCGGCACTCTACCTGAGCCATCCCGACGCTCGCTCCGTGCTGTCGTTTGTAGAAGATATCGACGTAATCGAAGACATCGGCCTTTGCCAGCTCCCTCGTCGAGCAGATCTTTCGCCGGATCCGTTCGCGTTGGGGCAGTTGGAAGAAGCTCTCGGCTACGGCGTTGCCATGGCAGTAGGTGTCGCCGGCTCATTTTTCAATCGGATTGCGATAGGCACACTGCGGCTTGCTCCGCGCTTGCGCGGAATGCTCGGCAATCAAAGCTGCATCTGAATGCGGGTCGCGATGGTCTCTTAAGCGAGTTGCACCCGAGCTGCACAGCAAGGGCGACTCGGTCGGCCGAGGCAATGGTGGCCCGATCGCATCGCATGCGGTCGCATCGGCGCACCAGAACACCTTCGGCGCCACCGGCGCCTGCGCGACGAAGATGCGGATCGGCAGGCGACAGCGCGGGTCGGCGATGGCCGCTTCGAACACGCGCCGCTTGGCGTCTCCCTCGATGTGCAGATACAGCGAAGGCGCGGTGTAGATCGCGCTCAAGGTCAGCGTCATCCGCGGCTCGGGCGCGGCGGCGCTGCGCACCGCCAGCAACGGCGCACGTCCCGACGGATGCAGGCCGATGTCGCGGCGGCTCCTGTCGTATACGCCCAGGTCGGGGAATAGCGAGGCGATGTGTCCGTCCTCGCCCATGCCGAGCACGGCAACGTCCAGCGGCAGCACCTGCAGCGCGACCTGGGTCAACACCGACTGCAGCGCGCGTTCGGGTGTGGCAACCGGGCGGAACAAGGGCAGCAGTTGCGCGTCCGCCGCGGCGTTGCGCAACAGGTGCTCGCGCAGCAGGCGTTCGTTCGAACGCTTGTGCACGGGGGGCAGCCAGCGCTCGTCCACCGGCAGGACGCGCACGCGCGATCAAGCCAGCGCTTCGCGCGACAGCGCCTGCAGGAAGCGCCGCGGCGTGCTGCCGCCGGATAGTGCTAGCTTGGCGACACCGTTGCGGGCGATCGCATCACGCAGATCGTCGGCGACGCAGCGGGCGAGCGCCTCGGCCAAAGCATCGGCGTTCGCGTGAACCGAGGTTTCGAGCGGCGGCTGCGCCGGCGAAATCACTCGTAGCGCCTCACGCGGCATCTTCATGCCAGGTCCTGTTGTCGCGTTCGATCAGTGCGACCGCGGCGCTGGGACCCCAGGTGCCGGCGGTGTACGGCTTGGGCGCGTCGTTGTGGGTTTGCCAAGCCGCGCGGATCGGGTCGATCCATTTCCATGCCGCTTCGACCTCGTCGCGGCGCATGAACAGCATCGGGTTGCCGCGCACCACGTCCATCAATAGGCGTTCGTACGCATCGGCCTGACGGCCGCCGAAGGTCTCGGCGAAGCTCAGGTCCATCGGCACGTGGCGCAGACGCAGGCCGCCGGGGCCGGGCACCTTATTCATCAGCCACATCGTCACGCTCTCGTCGGGCTGCAGGCGCAGCACCAGGCGGTTGGGAGCGAGCGCGCTGACGCCTTCGAAGATCGAATGCGGTACCTGTCGGAACGTCACCACGATTTCCGAGACCCGCGACGGCAGACGCTTGCCCGTGCGCAGGTAGAACGGCACGCCGGCCCAGCGCCAGCTGCGTACTTCGGCCTTGAGCGCGATGAAGGTTTCGGTGTGGGAGCCGCGGCCGAGTTCGTCGGCATAGCCGGGCACGGCGCGGCCTTCGGCGGCGCCGCCGCGGTACTGGCCGCGGATCACCAGTTGCGCGGCGTTGTGCTCGTCGATCGGCCGCAACGCACGCAACACCTTGAGCTTTTCGTCGCGGATCGCATCGGCGTCGAGCGAAGTCGGCGGTTCCATCGCCACCAGGCACAGCAGCTGCAGCAGATGGTTCTGCACCATGTCGCGCAACGCGCCGGCACGGTCGTAGTACGGCGCGCGGCCTTCGACGCCGATGGTTTCGGCGACGGTGATCTGCACGTGGTCGATGTGCTCGGCGCGCCACAGCGGTTCGAACAGCGCGTTGCCGAAGCGCAGCGCGGTGAGGTTCTGCACCGTTTCCTTGCCCAGGTAGTGGTCGATGCGGAAGATCTGCCGCTCGGCGAAGACGCGGCCGAGTGCATCGTTGATCGCATCGGCGCTGGTGCCGTCGGTGCCGATGGGTTTTTCGACCACCACGCGGGTATCGGCGTCGATCAGCTTCCAGGCGTCGAGCTGATGCGCGGCCTGCGCGAACAGCTGCGGCGCGACCGCCAGGTAGAACACGCGCACGCGCCCTTCGCGGCGCAGCGATTCGCTGAATTCCGGCCAGCCGGCGTCGTCGCCCAGATCCAGGCGCTGGTAGTGCAGCAGTTGTAGGAAGCGGGTCAGTACGGCGTCGCCCTCGCTCTCCTTCGCCGCGATCGGGGCGAGCGCCTCGCCCACCTGCGCGCGGTAGTTGTCATCGCTGCGGGCATCGCGGGCGACGCCGAAGATCCGGGTGCCATCGACGATCTGGCCGTCGTAATAGCGGTGGAACAAGGCCGGCAGCAGCTTGCGCAGGGCGAGGTCGCCGGAGCCGCCGAAGATCACCAGGTCGAAGGCCGGCAGCGGCATGGCGTGAAGCAGCGGCTCGGGGCCGACGGGGGCGGCGGGGGTCATGGGCGTTCCGGTAGGGCGGACGGCGGGACCTTACCACCACGAGATACCACTTGCATACCACTACCGGTGATATCTATGTAAACAAGGCGTTATTTGCCGTCGCTGGTCTGTCACTGGTATTGTTTCGCAATGCACGACTATCTGGTCGCCGAATTCCACCGCCAGGCCGCGGCCCGCCGCGCACCCGCCTACCAGCACCTGCGCCGGACGCTTCAGCACGCCATCGAAAATGGCGAACTCAAGCCCGGCCAGGCCCTTCCCGGCGAACGCGAGCTGGGCAAGCGGCTGGACCTTTCGCGCGTCACCGTGCGCAAGGCGATCGCCGGCCTGGTTGGCGACGGCCTGGTGATGCAGCGGCAGGGCGCGGGCACGTTCGTCGCCGAGCGCATCGTCAAATCCTTTTCGCAGCTCACCAGCTTCACCGACGACCTGCGTGCGCGCGGCCTCGATCCGCAATCGGTGTTCCTGGAGCGCGGCATCGGCGAGGTGACGCCGGAAGAGGCGATGGCGCTGAATCTGTCGCCGGGCTCGCAGGTCGTGCGCTATTACCGCCTGCGCACGGCCGGTGAGCAGCCGCTCGCGCTCGAACGCACGGCGGTGCCGCAGTCGGTGCTGGCGGATCCGGCGCTGGTCGGCAATTCGCTGTACGAAGCCTTCGCCCAGCGCGGCATCCGTCCCGCGCGCGCGCTGCAGCGCCTGCGCGCGATCGCGTTCGATGCCGAACAGGCGCGGCTGATGCACCTGCCCGAAGGTAGCCCGGGTTTGTTCATCGAACGCCGCACGTTTTTGGAAGACGGGCGTGTGGTCGAGTTCACGCGTTCGTTTTATCGCGGCGATGCGTACGACTTCGTTGCGGAGTTGCATGCGGAATGAGCGCGGCAACCCTCCGCCTGTATGACGACAAGGGCGACGATCATGCTTGATGCCACCACGACCAAAATGCACGCCGAAGCGGCAGAAGCCGCGGACGCCGTCGCCCGTCAGTTCGCCGCCAATGCGCCGGTCATCGATGCGCTGGTCGAACGCCTGCGCCGGCAGCCGCCGCGCTTCATCGTCACCTGCGCGCGCGGCAGTTCCGATCACGCCGCGACTTACGGCAAATATCTGTTCGAAACCACGCTGGGCCTGATCACCGCTTCGGCCTCGCCATCGGTCGGCTCGGTGTATGCGGTGCAGCCGCAACTCGCGGACGCGCTGTTCGTGGTGATCTCGCAATCGGGCAAGAGCCCGGACCTGCTGCGTAATGCGGAGATCGCCAAGGCCGCGGGTGCCTGCGTCGTCGCGCTGGTCAATGTCGCCGACTCACCGCTCGCGAAACTCGCGGACACCGTGATTCCGCTGCACGCCGGCCCGGAAAACAGCGTCGCCGCGACCAAGAGTTATCTGTGCTCGCTGGCGGCGCTTTTGCAGCTGGCGGCGCGCTGGAGTGGCGATGCGGAGTTGCTCGCGGCGACCGACGCGCTGCCCGGCGCGCTGCGGGTCGCGTGGCAGCAGGACTGGTCGCCGCTGGTGTCGGGGCTGCGCCTGGCCAGCAATCTGTTCGTGCTCGGTCGCGGTCTCGGCCTGGCCGCGGCGCAGGAGGCCGCGCTCAAGTTCAAGGAAACCTGCGGCCTGCATGCCGAAGCCTTCTCTTCCGCAGAAGTGAAGCATGGCCCGATGGCGATCGTCGGTCCGGATTTTCCCGTGCTCGTCTTCGCCCAGGACGACGATACTGGCGCGGGTGCCGCGGCCGTCGCCGATGAATTCCGCGCGCGCGGCGCGCCGGTGTGGCTGGCGCGGCCGGGCGCTGCGGGGCCTGGCGTGCTGCCGTTGCCGCCGTCGCTGCATCCGGCTTGCACCCCCTTGCTCACCGTGCAGGCGTTCTACGGGGCGGTGAACGCGCTCGCCGTCGCACGCGGGCACAATCCCGACGTGCCGCCGCATCTCAACAAGGTTACCGAGACCGTCTGACATGACTTCGCCGACACGCCCGCTCGTCTTCCGCAATGGCCAGGTGCTGACCGAACGCGGCTTCGAGCGCGACATCAGCGTCGTCGTCGAAGACGCGCACATCGTCGCGGTACTGCCGGGCGAAGCGGCTAGCGACGCGCAGGCGATCGACCTGCAGGGCGGCTACCTGGTGCCCGGCTTCATCGATACGCAGGTCAACGGCGGCGGCGACGTGCTGTTCAACGACACGCCGACGGTCGAGGGCCTGCGCCGGATAGCTATTGCGCACCGCCGCTTCGGCACCACCGGCCTGATGCCCACGCTGATCAGCGACGACGTCTCGGTGATGGCTCGCGCGATCGACGCGGTGCGCGAAGCGATCGCGCAGGGCGTGCCAGGCATCCTCGGCATTCATCTGGAAGGGCCGTATCTGTCGGAAGCGCGCAAGGGCGTGCACGATCCGCACAAGTTCCATACGCCCGATGCGGGCGAGCTCGATCTGGTCGCGTCGCTCGGCGTCGGCCGCACCATGGTCACGCTGGCGCCGGAGCGCTTTTCGCCCGAGACGTTGCGTGCGTTGGCAGCGCGCGGCGTGATCGTGTGCGCCGGACACACGGCCGCGACTTATGAGCAGCTCAGCGCGGCCTTTGCCGCTGGCGTGCGCGGCGTGACCCACCTGTTCAACGCGATGACCCCGCTGCAGAGCCGCGACCCCGGTGCGGTCGGCGCGGCGCTCGACGAGCCCGATAGTTGGTGCGGGCTGATCGTCGACGGCTACCACGTCCATGACGCGGCGCTGCGCGTCGCCATCAACGCCAAACCCATCGGCAAGACCATGCTGGTGACCGACGCGATGCCGCCGGTCGGGGGCGAGCGCGAGGACTTCGCCCTTTACGGCGTGCCTATGACCTGCCGCGACGGCAAGTGCACCACCGCCGACGGAACCCTGGCCGGCTCGGCGCTCGACATGGCGACCGCCGTGCGCAACACGGTGGAGCGACTGGGGCTGCCGCTGGCCGAGGCCTGCCGGATGGCGTCAGCCTATCCGGCGCAATTCCTGGGTCTGGGCGACGAACTGGGGTGGATCGCCCCGGGTTATCGGGCCGATCTGGTCCTTTTGGACGCTGGATTGCAGGTTCAGGGTAGCTGGATCGGCGGTCGCTAGATCACGCGGGGCTGCGCCCCGCGCCCCTCATCACGCCCCTTCGGGGCACCTTCTCCCCGCACGCGGGGAGAAGGGAGGCGCCCGGTGGCGCGCTGCTATAATTCCGAGTCTTTGCTCGGGACTTTCCTCGCGACCTGCCCGGTCGTGAGGCGCAGTGCCGGGCGCCCGCAGCCACCCGCGGCTCCCCCGCCGCGCGCCACGAGTCACGCCCCATGACCAGCACAGCCGAACTCAGCTCACCCTCCTCGGCGAACACGTCGCTCACCAATTCGGTGGTCGATCCCGACTACACGCTGGATCACAAGTACAGCCGCGTCGAAGGCCGCATCTATCTGTCCGGCGTGCAGGCGCTGGTGCGCCTGCCGCTGATGCAGCGCCTGCGCGACCAGGCCGCTGGCCTCAACACGGGCGGTTTCATCTCCGGCTATCGCGGTTCGCCGCTGGGCGGGTTCGACCTGGAGCTGTGGCGCGCACGCAAGTACCTGGAAGCCTCGGGCGTGAAGTTCACCCCGGGCCTCAACGAAGACCTGGGCGCGACCATGGTCTGGGGCACGCAGCAGACCAATCTGTTCCCCGGCGCCAAGGTCGATGGCGTGTACGGCATGTGGTACGGCAAGGGTCCGGGCGTGGACCGCTGCGGCGACGTGTTCAAGCACGCCAACGCCGCCGGCACCGGCAAGTTCGGTGGCGTGCTCGCGCTGGCGGCGGACGACCATGCCTGCCGTTCCTCGACGCTGCCGCACGGTTCCGAACACGAATTCGTCAGCGCGATGATGCCGGTGCTCAACCCGGCCGGTGTGCAGGACATCATGGACATGGGCCTGATCGGCTGGGCCATGTCGCGCTATACCGGTCGCTGGGTAGGCTTCAAGACGATCGCGGAAACCGTGGAGTCCTCGGCGTCGGTCGACGTCAATCCGCTCGCGCTCGACATCGTCATCCCGACCGATTTCGAGATGCCCGAAGGCGGCCTCAACATCCGCTGGCCCGATCCGCCGCTCAACCAGGAAATGCGCCTGCACCAGTACGCGGTGAAGGCCGCGCAGGCGTTCGCACGCGCCAACAAGATCGATCGCATCGTGATCGACTCGGCCAATGCGCGCCTGGGCATCATCACCACCGGCAAGTCCTACCTGGACGTGCTGCAGGCGCTGGAATACCTCGGCCTCGACGCGCGCGCCTGCGCCGACCTGGGCATCCGCGTCTACAAGGTCGGCATGACCTGGCCGCTGGAGCCGGTCGGCCTGCGCCAGTTCGCGCGCGGCCTGCAGGACATCTTGGTCGTCGAAGAAAAGCACGCCTTCATCGAGAGCCAGATGAAGGAGTCGATGTACAACTGGGACGGCGGTGGCCGTCCGTCGATCGTCGGCAAGTACGACGAAAGCGGCGAATGGATCCTGCCGTCGACGGGCGAACTCACGCCCGCGCGCATCGCCGGCGTCATCGCCAAGCGCATCCAGCGCTTCCACAACAGCGAGCACATCGAGAACGTGCTGCGCTGGATGGCCGAGAAGGAATCCGAACTCGCCCTGCCGCGCGCGCAGTTCCCGCGCGTGCCGCACTACTGCTCGGGTTGCCCGCACAACACCTCGACGGTGGTGCCGGAAGGTTCGCGCGCGCTGGGCGGCATCGGCTGCCATTACATGGTCACCTGGATGGACCGCAACACTGACACCTTCACGCACATGGGCGGCGAAGGCGTGACGTGGGCGGGCCAGGCGGCGTTCACCGAAACCCCGCACGTGTTCCAGAACCTCGGCGACGGCACCTACTTCCATAGCGGCTCGCTGGCGATCCGCCAGTCGATCGCGGCCGGCGTCAACATCACCTACAAGATTCTCTACAACGACGCGGTCGCGATGACCGGCGGCCAGCCGGTCGACGGCACGCTGTCGGTACCGCAGATCGCGCACCAGGTGCGCAGCGAAGGCGTCGACACCATCGTGCTGGTGTCCGACGACATCGCCAAGTGGAACAAGCGCGAGCTCTTCCCGTCCGGCGTCGAGTTCTTCGACCGCAAGGAACTGGATGCCGTGCAGAAGCGCCTGCGCGAAGTGAAGGGCGCGTCCGTCCTGATCTACGACCAGACCTGCGCCACCGAAAAGCGCCGCCGCCGCAAGCGCGGCAAGATGGTCGACCCGCAGAAGCGCGTGATGGTCAACTCGCTGGTATGCGAAGGCTGCGGCGACTGCGGCAAGAAGTCGTTCTGCGTGTCCGTGCTGCCGAAGGAAACCGAGTTCGGCCGCAAGCGCGAGATCGACCAGTCCAACTGCAACAAGGACTACAGCTGCGTCAACGGCTTCTGCCCGAGCTTCGTCACCGTCGAAGGCGGTGCGCTCAAGAAGAAGAAGGGTTCCTCGGCCAAGGATCGCTTGAGCGATCTGCCGATGCCGACCCTGCCCGCGCTCGACCAGCCCTGGAACATCCTGCTCACCGGCGTCGGCGGTACCGGCGTGGTCACCATCGGTGCGCTGCTGGGCATGGCCGGCCACCTGGAAGGCAAGGGTTCGACCGTGCTCGACCAGACCGGTCTGGCGCAGAAGGGTGGCGCGGTCACCACGCATATCCGCATCGCCAAGACGCCGGCCGACATCCACGCCGTGCGCATCGCCGCGGGTGAGGCCGACCTCGTGCTCGGCTGCGACATGGTCGTCGTCAACGACTACTGGGTGCTGTCGAAGATCCGCACCGGCCGCAGCCACGTCGTGCTCAACAGCTACGAAGCGATGCCCGGCACGTTCACCACGCGTCCGGACATGCAGTTCCCCGCGACCGACATCGTGGCCGCGATCTCCAAGGCGCTGGGCACCAGCGAGCAGGCCGCCGACAAGCTGCACGTTGTCGACGCGACCCAGCTCGCCACCGGACTGCTCGGCGATGCGATCGCGACCAACCTCTTCATCCTGGGCTACGCCTGGCAGCAGGGCCTCGTGCCGATCGCGTTCGACTCGCTGATGCGCGCGGTAGAACTCAACGGCGCAGCTGTCGAGATGAACAAGACCGCATTCGCTTGGGGTCGCCTTGCCGCGATCGATCCGACGGCCGTCGCCGAAGCCGCCGGTCTGATCCGCAACGCGCAGACCGCCGCCGAAGCCACGCCGCGCGAACTGCCGATGCTCAAGGCCGGCGAGTGGGAAGGCCACGAGTGGGGCGCGAACGCCGCGCCGTTGAAGACGCGCGACGGCGACGACCTGCGCCACGTGCCGGCGCACGGCAGCGACAACGTGGTGTTCATGCCGCTCGACGATGCGCGCCTGTCGCGCTCGCTCGACGAGCTGATCGCGCGACGCATCGCCTTCCTCACCGACTACCAGGACGCCGCCTACGCCAAGCGATACAGCGACTTCGTCGCCCAGGTGCGCGAAGCCGAAGAGAAGAAGGCCGCCGGCTCCACCGACCTGGCCGAGGCCGTCGCGCGTTATGCCTTCAAGCTGATGGCGTACAAGGACGAGTACGAAGTCGCACGCCTGTACACCAGCGGCGACTTCCAGAAGAAGCTGCAGCAGCAGTTCGACGGCGACTACAAGCTCAAGTTCCACCTCGCGCCGCCGCTGCTGGCGAAGAAGGATGCGCAGGGCCACCTGATCAAGGGCGAGTACGGTCCGTGGGTGTTCACCGCGTTCAAGTGGGTGGCGAAGTTCCGCAAGCTGCGCGGCACCGCCTTCGACATCTTCGGCAAGACCGAGGAGCGCAAGATGGAGCGCCAGCTGATCGTCGATTACTTCAAGACGATCGAAGGGCTGCTGGGCAAGCTGGATCGCGGCAACGTGGATCTGGCAGCCGAGATCGCGTCGATCCCCGAGCACATCCGCGGCTACGGCCACGTCAAGGAAGAGCACCTGCACAAGGCCAAGGCGCGCGAGGCTGAGTTGTTGAAGGAGTGGAGCAACCCGCTGCGGATCGTGAAGGTGGCCTGATACGGCTCGACCCTGTCGGTTCCGAGAAAGCCCCGCTTCTGCGGGGCTTTTTCTTCTCCCGCGCGTCTAACCGCGCCGCCACACCAGCGTGCGGTTGTTCGCCGGCATCGCCACGTCCTCGATCAAGTCCAGGCCTATGTCGCGCGCGAGCGCATCGACCGCTTCGAAATCGCGGATGCCCGAGCGCGGGTCGCGCGCCTTGAGCCAGCCGTCGAAGTCGCGATTGCTCTCGCTTGTGTAAGCACCGCCGTAATTGAAGGGGCCGTAGACGGCGAGGATGCCGCCCGGTGCGAGCACGCGGTCGACTCCGCCGAAGAAGCGCTCCACTTCCGGCCAACCCATGATGTGCAGCGTATTGGCGCTGAATACCGCGTCGTATTCGTGCACCGGCCATTCGCCGCGCACGTCCAGCGCCAGCGGCGGCGGCGTGTTCGGCAGCGCCGCTTCATCCAGCCACATCCGCAGGCCGGGCAGGTTTTCGCCGACATCGGCGCATTGCCACGTCAGCCACCGCATCGATTGCGCGAAGTACACGGCGTGCTGGCCGGTACCGCTGCCCACTTCGAGCACCCGATGCGCGGCTGCGAAATGCGTACGTAATACGTCCAGGATCGGATCGCGGTTGCGATCGCAGGCGGGCGCATAGGGCTTCTCGGTCACGTCGCCCACGCTAGACCTTGCGTCCGCTTTCACGCATCAGCTGGTCGAAGCGCTCCCAGCGCAGTCGGCGCCGGTAGACCTTGTTGGTCGGGCGCCATTCGACCGCACCCTTCGATACGAGCAAGGTGCCGAAGCGCACGCCGTCGCGCTTCACCACGAATTCGATGTCCTCGCGTCCCAGCGCGCGTTCGGGAACGCTGAAGGTGACGGTATGCGCCATGACCGGCTCCGCAAAGCGGGCGGCAGCCCGCGATGGCCGCACTGTAACGCCCCACCGTGGAACGTAGTGGCGAGGCGTCTTCGACATCGTTGTCCACTGCAGCGATGCAGCGGCTTGGCACGAAAGATGATTGCACCGAAGCTCGGCCGCACAGCCCACGTTGACTTACGACAAACAAACGCGATGCCACACTGCCGTCTCCCTCCCCACGGAGTCGTGCGCATGTTCCGTCCTGTCCTTCCCCTAGCCGCCGCGCTCGTCATCGCGCTTGCCGCGTGCCACACCACCGAGCCGGCAAGCCAGGCCTCGGCCTCTTCCGAAACCAGCGCGGCCGCAGACACGGCAACCGCCGCCACCGCCAGTACCGATGCCAGCACCGGCGCTACCGGCGGCGTCAGCAGCTCGACCGCTGCGACCGGTACCACCGACAGCAGCTCGAGCGGCACCACCAATTCCGCGGCCAGTAACTGCAATGCCGACGCCGCGCGCAGTGTGATCGGACAGACCGCATCCGCCGGAGTCATCGACCAGGCGCGCGCGGCCGCGGGCGCCGAGACCGCACGCGCGCTCAAGCCGGGCCAGGCGACGACCATGGAGTTCAACGGCAGCCGCCTCAACCTGGATGTCGACGCCGGCAACAAGATCACCAACGTCCGCTGCGGGTGACGCGTAGCGTCCAAGTTCGCGGCGGCCAAGGGCTGAAGCTGCCGCGACGGCCGCCGCAGCGCAGCGCATGGCGGCCAGAAGCGGCAAAAACCCCGGCTTTCCGGCCTGATTTCGGCGCGGACAAGGCTGGCACCGCATTTGCATAACTAACACGCATGCGGCGTCATTTATGGATCCTCGTTGCCCTGTTCGCGCTTGGCCTGTGGCTGTGGGCGCAGCCGCGTATGCCGGCGCCCGACGCCCCGGCGTCGGCTCCGGCGGCCATCTTCGCCCCGGACGCGAAGGGCCCGGCAGCCCCGGAACCGCCGCACTACCCCGCCTTCCTGCCGATCGAGGCACATGCGGTCCTCGACCGCATCGCGCACGGCGGCCCCTTCGACTACCGGCAGGACGGTGGCGTCTTCCAGAACCGGGAACGCCAGCTACCGCCGCAGCCGCGCGGCTATTACCGCGAGTACACGGTGGAAACGCCCGATTCGTCCGATCGCGGCGCGCGCCGCATCATCACCGGGGGCGAGCCCCCGCACGAGTATTGGTACACGGATGATCACTACCGCAGCTTCCGGCGGTTCGAGGTGTCGCCATGATGCCGGTTGACGTTCGCGAGGTGCTGGCCGATCCCACCCAGGGCGGCGCCTATTTCGTCGATGCGCGCGAGGGCGGATCGCTCGCCGAAGCGGCGCATGCGCTCGATTTCGCCGTCGTCCGCATCGATCTTTCGCATCGCGCGAACAAGGCGGGCGTATTGCAGCGGTTCGAGCAGGCGATGCGCTTTCCGGCCTGGTTCGGCGGCAACTTCGATGCGCTGGCGGACTGCCTGGGCGACCTGTCGTGGCTACGCGCTGAAGGCTATGTGCTGTTGATCGAGCATTCCGATGCCTGGCGTCAGGCCGACGACGACAATTTCGCCGCCCTGCTGGACATCCTCAACGAAGCCGCAGTCGTCTGGGGCGACCGCGGCGTGCCGTTCTGGGCGCTGATGCTGCTGCCGCAGAACGAGCTGGAGAAACTGGCTATCTGACTACGCGGGTTGCGGCACCGCCTGCGGCGCGCGGGCGAAGCGCCAGGCCATGCCCAGTGCGACCACCAGCAGCAGCCCGGCCGCCCAGAACGGCGCGCCCGGCTGGTGCATCGGTGCGTTCTTGCCGATGAACCAGGCGAAGATGCCGGTGTAGAACTGCGGCGCGAGAATCCCGGCCAGGCTCATCAGGCTGCTCAGCGCGCCCTGCACGCGGCCCTGCACGGTGCGGTCGACCTGCTTGGTCACCAGCGCCTGCGTGGACGGCATCGCGAAGCCCCAGAACGCCATGATCGGAATGCCGACCAGGAACATCATCCCCGTCGGCGCCCAGCCGTAGATGGTGAAACCGACGATGCCGGCGCACAGTCCGAACATCAGCGCGCGGCGTTCGCCCCAGGCGGCGACCGCGTGCTTCACCAGGCCCGCCTGCACGATCACGCCACACACGCCGACGATCGCGAGCACGCTGCCCACCGTTTCCGGACCCCAGTGGTAGCGGTAGTCGGCGAACAGGACGAACACGTTCGGATAGACGAAGTGGGCGAGGTTGATCAGGAACACCACGGCGGCCAGGCCCCAGATCTGCGGATAGCTGCGTAGCAGCTTCAGCGAGCCCAGCGGATTGGCGTGGCGCCAGTCAAAGATGGACGAGCGATGCTCGCGCGGGTGCGACTCGGGCAACACGAACCAGCCATAGACGAAGTTGCACAGCGCCAGGATCGCGGCACCCCAGAACGGGAAGCGC
Source organism: Lysobacter terrae (assembly GCF_054782215.1). NCBI lineage: Bacteria > Pseudomonadati > Pseudomonadota > Gammaproteobacteria > Lysobacterales > Lysobacteraceae > Lysobacter > Lysobacter terrae. The sequence continues at coordinate 246,094 of NZ_BAAGSX010000008.1, read as the reverse complement.
AGATCGATCACGCTCAACCAGCCGCCGAGTACCGGTCCGACGATGAAGCCCAGGCCGAAGGCGGCGCCGAGCATGCCGAACGCCTGCGCGCGCTTTTCCGGCGGCGTGATGTCGGCGATGTACGCGTTGGCGGTAGTGAAGCTGGCGGAGAAGATCGCCGAGACCACGCGGCCGACCAGCAGCCAGGCCATCGATGGTGCGATCGCCATGAAGATGAAGTCCACGCCCAGGCCGAAGCACGACAGCAGGATCACGGGGCGGCGGCCGAAGCGATCCGACAGCGCGCCTTGGATCGGTGCGCAGACGAACTGGATCGCCGAGAACAACACGCCGAACACGCCAATCCAGTGCGCGGCACTGACCGTACTGCCGCCGGCGAACTGCTTCACCAGCAGCGGCAGCACCGGAATGATCAGACCGAACGCAAGGATGTCGATCAGGACGGTGACGAAGATGAAGATCAGCGCGGCCTGGCGCGCGCCGTGGGTCGGTTCGGTCACGGGAGTGCTTCGAAAAATGCGAGCGCGGAGTTTAGCGCGCACGCGGTCGCACCCACTGCGACGCTCGAATGAGCGCGAAGCAGAAAAGGTAGAGCCGAAGCTCGGAAAACAGTTTCAGTTTCAACTACTTATCCGAACAAAAACTAATTTGCGGCGGCGCACAAAACATGTTCTATTCGGGCCATCCAGGAGTCAGGCCGGCCGGACCGCGCGAGCGAACCGCGGGCGCCTGTCCCCGCCCTCCAGAGAACGCGACACCGATCCAACGACAGGGAATTCCCCGCACCACCGCTGCCGCTTTGCCGTCGTCCCACCTGCTTCGCCGGTACTCACCGAGTAATGCAATCGAGGAACGCCATGGACTCCAGCCCCCAACCGGGCCCGCAAGGTTTGTACGACCCGCGCGACGAGCGCGATGCCTGTGGCTTTGGCCTGATCGCACAGCTCGACGACACGCCCTCGCGTGAACTGGTGCAGCGCGCGATCGACGCGCTGGTGCGCATGACCCACCGCGGCGGCGTGGCGGCCGATGGCCTCAGCGGCGACGGCTGCGGTCTGCTGATTCGCAAGCCCGATGCCTGGCTGCGCGCGCTCGCGAACGAAGCCGGCATCCACGTGGGCCAGTTGTATGCCGCTGGCCTGGTCTTCCTGCCGCACGAAGAAGCCGCCGCGACACGCGTTCGCGACACCCTGGCCGCTGCTTTGCGTGAAGTGCAGCTCGCCGTCGCCGGTTGGCGCGTGGTGCCGGTCGACACGGCGGCCTGCGGCGAACGCGCGCGCGCTTCGATGCCGCGCATCGAGCAGTTGTTCGTGGTCCCCGCGCTGGACATCGACGGCGCGCGGCCGACGCCGGAACGTTTCCAGCACGCGCTCTATCTCGCCCGCCGGCGCGCCGAGCAACGGTTGCACGACATCGCGGCGAATCAGGACTTCTACGTGGTGTCGCTGTCGGCGCACGCGATCGGCTACAAGGGCATGGTCCTGCCCGACCGCCTCGCCCAGTTCTATCCCGACCTGCAGCGCGCCGAACTGGCCAGCAGCGCTGTGGTCTTCCACCAGCGCTTTTCCACCAACTCCGCGCCGCGCTGGCCGCTGGCGCAGCCGTTCCGCCTGCTCGCACACAACGGCGAAATCAACACCATTTCCGGCAACCGCGCCTGGGCGCAGGCGCGTGCGCATGCCTGGCGCACCAAGGATCTGGATCTGCGCGAGTTCGATCCGGTGATCACCACCGACGGCTCGGATTCGCAATCGCTCGACAACATGCTCGAGCTGCTGCAGGCCGGGGGCTGGGATCTGCTGAAGGCGATGCGCGTGCTGATTCCACCGGCCACGCAGTCGCTGGAGTACAAGGACGCCGACCTCGGCGCCTTCTACGACTACTACGCGATCAATTCCGAACCGTGGGACGGCCCCGCCGGCATCGTCACCACCGATGCGCGCTACGCCGCGTGCACGCTCGACCGCAACGGTCTGCGGCCGGCGCGGTGGGTGAAGACACGCGAGCGCTTCATGATCGCCTCCGAAGCGGGTGTCTTCGACATCGACGAAGGCGAGGTCGAAGCCAAGGGCAAGCTCGGCCCCGGCGAGATGATCGCCGCCGACCTGCAACAGGGCGTGGTGCTCGACAGCGAAGCCATCGACGCGATCAACCGCGCCCGCGCGCCGTACAAGCGCTGGCTCAAGCAGGGCATGACCTACCTGCACAGCGAGCTGATCGATCCTAGCCTGGCGGCCGAGCCCTTCGACCACGAAACCCTCAGCCGCTACCAGAAGCTATTCCAGCTCACCCGCGAAGAGCGCGAGCAGGTGTTGCGCCCGCTCGCAGAATCCGAGCAGGAAGCGGTCGGCTCGATGGGCGACGACGTACCGATGGCGGTGCTCTCGCAGCAGGTGCGGCCGCTGTACGACTGCTTCCGCCAGGCCTTCGCGCAGGTGACCAATCCGCCGATCGACCCGCTGCGCGAGGACTGCGTGATGTCGCTGGTCACGCAGCTCGGACCGGAAGGCAACATCTTCGCCGATGGCATCGAAGGCGATCGCGGTGCCGCCGCGGTGCACCACGTCATGCTTAACTCACCGGTGCTGTCGCAACGCAAGCTGCGGCAGTTGCTGGCAATGGATCCGTTCGCCGGCGCGCATCGCTTGATCGACCTGAACTTCACCGCCACCGAAGGCATGGAAGCCGCACTACGCCGGATTTGCGAGGAAGCCGAGCAGGCGGTGCGCGACGGCGCGATCTTCCTGCTGCTGAGCGATCGCTACCCGCAACAAGAATGCTTGATGCTGCACGCCCTGCTCGCCACCGGCGCCGTGCACCAGCACCTGATCCGCGCCGGATTGCGCTGCCAGGCCAACCTCGTGGTCGAAACCGGAACGGCGCGCGACCCGCACCACTTCGCCTGTCTGATCGGTTTCGGTGCGACGGCGGTGTATCCGTACCTGGCGTACCAGACCCTGCACGACCTGGGCGTGCGCGGCATCCTCAAGACCAAGCACGGCGAAGTCGCGCAGATCGGCCGCAGCTACCGGCGCGGCGTCAAGAAGGGCCTGCTGAAGATCCTGTCGAAGATGGGCATCGCCACCGTCGGCAGCTATCGCGGTGCGCAACTGTTCGAGATCATCGGACTGGACCGCGTCGTGGTCGATCTTTGCTTCACCGGCGCACCCGCGCGCATCGGTGGCGCCGGCTTCGACGCGCTGCAGTCCGACGCACAGGACCTCGCCGATCACGCGTGGAACGCGAATGCGCTGCCGGAGATCGGCGGCCTGCTCAAGTATCTGCCGGGCGGCGAGTACCACCTGTTCAATCCGGATGTGGTGACGTCGTTGCAGCGCGCGGTCGTCACCGGCGAATGGAGCGACTGGCAGCGCTATGCCGCCGCCGTGAACGAGCGCCCGTCGGCGGCACTGCGCGATCTGCTGCAACTGAAGCCGGCGGTTGCACCTGTGCCGCTGGAAGAAGTCGAGCCCGTGGAAGCCATCGTCCGCCGCTTCGACACCGCCGCGATGAGCCTGGGCGCGCTGTCGCCGGAGGCGCACGAAGCGCTCGCCATCGCGATGAACCGGCTGGGCGGCCGCAGCAACTCCGGCGAAGGCGGTGAGGATCCGGTGCGCTATCGCAGCGACAAGGTGTCCAAGATCAAGCAGATCGCTTCGGGCCGCTTCGGCGTCACGCCCGAATACCTGGTCAACGCCGAAGTGCTACAGATCAAGATCGCGCAGGGCGCCAAGCCGGGCGAAGGCGGGCAGCTGCCTGGGCACAAGGTCAACGAGCTGATCGCGCGGCTGCGCTACGCGATGCCGGGTATCGGCCTGATCTCGCCGCCGCCGCATCACGACATCTATTCGATCGAAGACCTGGCGCAACTCATCTTCGACCTGCGCCAGGTCAATCCGGACGCGCTGATCTCGGTGAAGCTGGTGTCGCACGCGGGCGTGGGCACGATTGCGACGGGCGTGGTGAAAGCAGGCGCGGATCTGGTGACCATTTCCGGCCACGACGGCGGCACCGGCGCGAGTCCGCTGTCGTCGATCCGTTATGCCGGCACGCCGTGGGAACTGGGCCTGTCCGAAGCGCGGCAGGCGCTACTCGCCAACGGGCTGCGCGAACGCGTGATCGTGCAGACCGACGGCGGCCTGAAGAGCGGCCTCGACGTGATCAAGGCCGCCTTGCTCGGTGCGGAGACGTTCGGTTTCGGCACCGCGCCGATGATCGCGCTGGGCTGCAAGTATCTGCGCATCTGCCACCTCAACAATTGCGCGACCGGCGTGGCCACGCAGGACGAGGCGCTGCGCCGCGATCATTTCACCGGCCTGCCCGAGCGCGTGGAGAACTTCTTCCGCCTGCTCGCAGAGGAAGTGAGGCAGTGGCTGGCGCAGCTGGGCGTGCGTTCGTTGGGCGAGATCGTCGGCCGCACCGATCTGCTGCAACAGATCGACGGCGACAACGTGCGCGGCCGCGTGCTGGATCTTGCACCGCTGCTCGCGAGCGATGGCCTGGTTCACGGCGGCCATTGCGGCGCGCCTGCACCGGCACCGGAAGCGAGCGGCCTGGCCGCGCAACTCGACCGCGAACTCACGGCGGCAATCGCGCATAAGCGCGGCGGCGACTACGCCTTCGCCATCCGCAATACCGACCGCAGCATCGGCGCGCGTCTGTCCGGCCGCATCGCGCGCACGCATGGCGATCGCGGCATGGAAGACGCGCCCATCGCGGTGCGTTTCCGTGGCGTCGCCGGACAAAGCTTCGGCGCCTTCCAGGCTGGCGGCCTGCACTTCGAACTGACCGGCGAAGCCAACGATTACGTCGGCAAGGGCATGGCCGGCGGGCGCATCGTACTCAAGCCCGCACCGGAAGCACGCTACGACACCCACAGCGCACCGATCATCGGCAATACCTGCCTCTACGGCGCCACCGGCGGCGAGTTGTACGCCGCGGGCCGGGCGGGCGAGCGCTTCGGCGTGCGCAACTCCGGTGCCATCGCGGTGGTGGAAGGCGCCGGCGACCACTGCTGCGAGTACATGACCGGCGGCGTGGTGACCGTGCTTGGCCGCACCGGCCTCAATTTCGGCGCGGGCTTCACCGGCGGACTGGCATATGTGCTCGATATGGATCGCGACTTCGTCGACCACTACAACCACGAACTGATCGACATCCAGCGCATCGCCGGCGACGGCATGGAGAACTACCGCTCGCACCTGCGCGACCTGCTGCTGGCGCACGCGCAGCACACCGGCAGTGCGTGGGCCACAAAGATCGTCGACGAGATGCGCGACTTCCTCGGCAAGTTCTGGCTGGTGAAGCCGAAGGCGGCGAGTCTCGAAGCACTGGCAGAAAACCTGCGGAGGGCCGCGTGAGCAAGATGGAAACGAAGAAGCCCGCCACCAAGCCTGTGTTCGGCTTTCGCGATCAGCCGCGGCAAATGCCCGCGCGCATTCCCCTGGCCTTGCGACAGGACGGCGATTGGAGCGAGCTGTACGGCCGTTTCGATCATGCCGAGGCCAAGCGCCAGGCGGGCCGCTGCCTCGACTGCGGCAATCCCTACTGCTCGTGGAAGTGCCCCCTGCACAACTACATCCCGCAGTGGCTGGAACTCGCACGCCAGGGGCGCGTCAGCGAAGCCGCCTCACTGTGCCACGAGACCAACCCCTTGCCGGAAATCTGCGGCCGCGTCTGCCCGCAGGATCGCTTGTGCGAAGGCAGCTGCACGCTCAACGACGGTTTCGGCGCGGTGACCATCGGCGCGGTGGAGAAGTACATCGTCGACGCCGCGCTGGCCGAGGGCTGGCGGCCCGATATGTCCAACGTCGTGCCCACCGGCAAGCGAGTGGCGGTGATCGGCGCGGGGCCCGCGGGGCTCTCGTGCGCGGATCGTCTTGCACGCGTTGGCGTGCACGCCACGGTGTTCGATCGCTACGAAGCCATCGGCGGGCTGCTGCATTTCGGCATTCCCAGTTTCAAGCTGGACAAGACCGTGCTGCGCGCGCGCCGCGAAATCCTGGACGACATGGGCATTGCATTCCGCCTGGGCGTCGAAGTCGGACGCGATGTGACGCTGGAATCCCTGCTCGATGAGTTCGACGCCGTGTTTCTCGGCCTGGGCAGCTATCGCTATACCGATGGCGGCCTGCCGGGGCAGGACCTGATCAATGTGCTGCCGGCGCTGCCGTTCCTGGTGCAGAACGGCCGCATCGTCAGCGGACTGCACCCCGAAGGCGCACCGATCGCCGGCTGGGAAGACCACATCGCGCTGCCCGATCTCAAGGGCAAGCGCGTGGTCGTGCTCGGCGGCGGCGATACCGGCATGGATTGCGTGCGCAGCGCGGTCCGCTTGGGCGCGGCGAGCGTGAGCTGCGTGTACCGGCGCGACGAAGCCAACATGCCGGGCTCCACACGCGAAGTCGCCAATGCGCGCGAGGAAGGTGTGCAGTTCCTGTTCAATCGACAGCCGCTGGGTCTGCTAGGGACCGAAGTCGTCACCGGCGTGCGCGTGGCCGAGACCGTGCTCGGCGAACCCGACGCACGCGGCCGCCGCAACGCGGTGGTCGTGCCCGGCAGCGAATCGGTGCTGGCGGCGGACGTGGTGATCATCGCGTTCGGGTTTCAGCCGGACCCGCCGCAGTGGCTTGCGGAGCATGGGGTCGAGTTGGAGCGCGATGGGCGCATTCGCGTCGGTAAGGAGCGGACCGGCTGCGGACGCGGTTGCCAGGACACATCAAACAATACGTTGCTGCCATTCCAGACGACGCATCCGAAGATCTTTGCTGGTGGCGATGTGGTGCGCGGCGCGGACCTGGTTGTGACTGCCGCTTATGAAGGCCGCGAGGCGGCGGCGGCCATCGTGCGGGCGCTTGCAGCCAAGTAAGCGACGACGCTGTCCCCTTCTCCCCGCGCAGCGGGGAGAAGGTGGCGCGAAGCGCCGGATGAGGGGCGCTTTTCGCGGTGACCCGACGTCCCCTCACCCTGCGTTGCTACGCAACGCTGTCCCTCTCCCCGCAAGCGGGGCGAGGGGAAGGCGCCAACTACCGCGAATACAGATCGATGATCTCCGCGATCGCGTCCTGGCACACCTGACAGAAACGCTCGCTGCGGCTGAACATCGTGCACTGCATCTCCGAGCGGTAATAGCCGCTGGCCTGATAGTTCGCGCCTTCGAAGGCGCCGATCAGGCCGCGGTTGGGCTGGCGGGCGATCAGTTCGTCGGTGAACTTGCGCTCGGCGGCGAATAGTGCGCTCATCTCCGCTTCGGGCCGATTTGCCTTGCGCAACGCTACGCGCTTGGCCTGATAGTCGCGCTGATACGCCTCGTATTCCGCCTTGGGCCACGGGGTCGGCAAGGGCGTGGTCGGCGCGACATGGCGCTTCCACTTCAGGTTCGCCGGATCCAGCAGCGCGGTGACGTTGGGTTCCCACGGCTCCGGGCGCTCCTCACCGGCGGCATAGGCCACCGGCGAGGTGTAGTACTCGTCGGCGAGCGCGGCGAAGTGGTGGCCGAACTCGTGCACGAACAGATAGTTCGCCCAGTCGTTGCTCGCGGCGGCGGTGCTGAACTGGCCGAAGATGCCGCCGCCGCCGTAGGTCTCGTTGTTGACGAGGATTTCGATGAACTCGTTCGGCGCGTACTGGGCCAGCTCGCGCAGCGCACGGTTGTCGAGGGTGAGCACATAGCGCTCGCTGCCGAAGATGTCGTAGCGCGTGCCCAGTGCCGAGGTGTGGAAGGTGCCGGTGGACGGCCGCGATACACCGGATTCGCGCGTGGGCAGGGCCAGCGCCCAGACATTGAAGTCGCGCTCGCGTTCGCGGAACGGCGACACGCTGAACAGATGGTCGGCGAGACGGCGCGCGTCGGCCTCGAACTTCTTCAGTTCCTTCTGTGTGTAGCCGTCGCCGAGGATCAGCAGGTCGACCTTCTGCGCCGACGGGCCGTTGTCGCGGATCGCGATCGGCTTGGCGGGCGCAGGACGCTGCTCGCGTTCCACGTCCATCGCGGCGGGATCGACGTCGACGCTCCACACGACCGAGAATTCATTGCGGTCGTCGCGTTCGAGCACGCGCACGCGCACCGGTTTGTCGGGCAGCGGGAAGCGCAGCGACTCCTGGAAGCCACGGCTGTGCTTGAGCGCCTCGTCGGTAGTGCGCCATTCGCCGAAGATCGTGCTGTAGCCGCGCGAATACAGCACGCGGTTGGTCTTCGGATCGACCACTTCGAAGCGGTTGAGGCCGCGGTTGGTGTCGTCCAACGGACGCGCGGGATTGCCCGGCCAGGGCAGCGGCTCGATCACGACGCGGTCCAGCGCGTATTGCTGGCTCGTCGCGTTGCCGGTGTGCAGCAGATCCACGCGCAAGGTCCGCGGCGGTGCGGCCTGTGTCGAACCGGTCCACAACGACGCCAACAGCAGCATGACTCCGGTCAATCCGCGTGGCGTCATCGGCTTCACTCCATGGTCTGACAGTATTTCGGGCCCTTGCACGACACCGGCGCCATCGTCTGCGACTGCAGCCGCCAGCGGCCGCTCTGGAACTTCCACAAGGCGTAGTAGCTGCCGCGGATCTCGACCGACTCGCCGTCTTCCTGCCAGGACTCCGTCCAGTGCCCGCTCTCGGCGGCGAACTTCCAGCGCGGATTGCGCTCGACGCGTTCGGTGGTGAAGGCGAGCACGACGTCGGGATGCTTCTGCACCAGCGCCTCGTGGTAGCGCACCAGGTTCTTCTTGCCGGTGGTGACGCGCGAAGGCGTGGTGAGCTGAATGTCGTCGGTCACCACGTTGGCCAGCTCGCCCATGCGCCGGTAGGCGAAGGTCTGGTCGAATTGCTGGCGCTGGCGCCGGATTTCGGGGTCGGTCGACCCCGTCGGCAGCGGAAAGTGTTCGCAGGCGCCGAGCAGCGCAGGCAGCACGAGCGCGAGCAGCCAGCGTCCGCGCCGCATCCCCTCGTCCCCCCGCGACCGGCGCGCGGCGCGCATCAGCGCCCCGGACCGACGTCGATGAACTGCAGGAACTCGGCGCGGGTGCGTGCATCCTCGCGGAAGCTGCCGAGCATCTTCGAAGTGATCATGCTCACGCCGCGCTTGTGCACGCCGCGCGTGGTCATGCATTCGTGCGCGCCCTCGATGACTACGCCGACGCCGCGCGGCTGCAGCACGTCCTGGATCACCTGCGCGATCTGCGCCGTCAGCTTCTCCTGCACCTGCAGGCGGCGGGCGTAGGTCTCGACCACGCGCGCCAGCTTGCTGATGCCCACTACCTTGCCGTTGGGCAGGTAGCCGACGTGAGCCTTGCCGATGATCGGCGCCATGTGGTGCTCGCAGTGGCTTTCGAACTCGATGTCGCGCAGCACGATCATCTCGTCGTAGCCCTCGACTTCCTCGAAGGTGCGCTTGAGATATTCAGTCGGGTCGTCGTCGTAGCCGCTGAACCAGTCCCCGAACGCGGTGGCGACGCGCTTGGGCGTGTCGATCAGGCCTTCGCGGGCCGGGTCGTCGCCGGCCCAGGCGAGCAGGGTGCGCACGGCGGCTTCGGCCTGTTCGCGGGAGGGCTTGTCGTTGGCCATGCAGTCACCGGCAGCGATGGCCGGCCTCGTGTAGCGGGGACGGGCATCGTACTCCAGCGGCCGGCATGGACAGAACCGCGGGGCCGTGTGGCCCCGCGGTCGCAGGCTTTTCGTGGGTGGCGCTCCTTGCGGCCGGCGCCGCCGCTCAGGCGCCTATCGGCCGTCCCGGTCGGCGTCGCCCGGCAAGGCGCGTTCGATGTAGTGCCAACCGTCGCGTACGGCCTGGCGCGCGTCGTTCCATTCCAGGCGCGAATTGGCGCGCGCGGCATTCCAATTGCGCTCGAGTTCGGGCTCGATCTCCTCGAAGCGGCGGCCGCGATTCTGGCCGTAGGCGTCGTAGCTGTACTTGTAAGCCGGCTCGTAGTCGCGCCACTCGCTGCCGTTGATGTAGTACGGCGTCGCGGTGTACTCGCTGCGGAAGTGGTCGCTGTATTCGGTGGGATTCACCGCTTCGGCGATCGAATCGCCCGCCTTCGCACCAACCAGGCCGCCGACCACGGCGCCGACCGCCGTGCCGGCGGGACCCGCGGCCGAGCCGATGGCGGCACCCGCCACTGCACCGGTCATCGCGCCCGTACCCGCACCAATGTTGTGGTCCTTTTTGATGTCACTCATCGCTCGCTCTCCTGCAGGGGGAAATCGGCGCCACGCGGCGCCGATGCAGGGCACGCTAACCAAGCGAGCGTCCAGCGAAGATCAAGAATCGCTGAATGCGCGGCCTAAAAAATTCATCAAGCTAACTCTCGCTCTCGCAGGCGCCAAGCCAGACCCGACACGCGCTGAGCATGGCGAGCCACCGCGGCGCGCAGCACGGCTTCGCCCGCACACACATGCAGTTCGCGGCGGCCACGAGTGAGCGCGGTGTAGATCAGCTCGCGCGACAGCGAACGCGCGTCGTGACGCGGCAGCAGCAGCCACACCGTGTCGAACTCCGAGCCTTGCGCCTTGTGCACGGTCATGGCGAAAGCGCCGCTGTGCGCGGGCAGCGAGGCCGGATGGAAACCGCGCACGCCCTCACTGCCGCCAGCGAACCAGGCCACCGGCACGCCCGCGGAATCAAGCTGGCACACGCCGATGTCGCCGTTGAACAGGCCATGGCGATAGCTGTTCTCGGTGATCAGCAGCAGGCGGCCGTGGAAGTACGGATCGCGCTGCATGCCCGCAAGTGCTTCTTCGATGCGTTGATTGAGCACCTGCGCGCCCTGCGGGCCCTCGCGCAGCGCAGTGAGCAGGCGCAGCCGCGCGGCGTGCTGCAGGGCCTGCAACGGATCGTCGAGCTGCTGCAGCGCGCGCCACGGAGCGAGCAGGGCCTCGCGAGTGGCGCCGGTGAGCGGATCGCTGAGGTCGGCGTGAAAGCGCACGCCGGCCAGGCCCGTGCGCAGGCGCTGCAGCGCGGCCTCGGCGTCGCCCAGGCGCAAGGCTTCGGCGAGCGGTGCCAGATCCAGCGCGGCCGCCTGGCGATAGCCGCGCTGCAGCTGCACACGATGGCCGGCGAGCGCGCCGCCCGTGTCCGCATGCACGGGCACGTCGCCCAACAATGGCGCCAATGCCGTCGCCACCGCCGGTGGCAGAGTTTCGCCTTCGCCAGCGGCATCGGTGATGGCCGCCAGCACATCGCCGGCCTCGACCGAGGGCAGCTGGTCGTGGTCGCCCAACAAGATCAGGCGTGCGCCGTCGGGCACCGCTTCCACCAGCCGGCACATCAGCGGCAGGTCGACCATCGAGGCTTCGTCGATCACCAGCACGTCGAACGGCAGCGGGTGGTCGGTGTCGTGGCGGAAGCGCGGACTGTCCGGCAGCGTGCCGAGCAAGCGGTGCAGAGTGCTCGCCGCTGCCGGCATCGCTTCTAGCAACGCGGCCTCGATGTCCGGCACCGCATCCAGCTGCGCCGTCGCCGTGCGCAAGCTCTCCGCCATGCGTTCGGCGGCGCGGCCGGTGGGCGCGGCCAGGGCGATGCGCGGTGGCGCCGCACCCGCCAGCCGTGCCTGCGCGAGCAGCAACAGCAGCACGCGGGTGATCGTGGTGGTCTTGCCGGTACCGGGTCCGCCCGTCACCAGCAGCAGCGAGCGCAACAACGCCAGCGCCGCCGCGCGCGCCTGGCGATCGCCTTCGCGCGCATGCGGGAACAGCGCAGCGAACAACGGAGCGAGCGCGGCGTGATCGCCCGTTGCGGGCGCGGCATCGGCGATGCGCCGCAGCCCCGCTGCGAGTCGGCGTTCGAACTCGCGATAGCGGCGCAAATAAAGCATGCCGCGTTCGAGCGCGAGCGGCGCCTGCGCACTGGCCGCGTGCGCATCGGGCTGTGCGACCCAACGCGAATCGCGCAGCGCCGCTTCCCATTCGCCGGCATCGGGCCACTCGGCCTCCGCCGCACAGACCAGCTGCGGCCGCGCGAGGTCGAGTCCAGCGTGACCCTGCGCCACCGCGGAAGACGCCAGCGCAGCCGCAACCAGCACACGCTCGTCCGTGCTGCCGTCCTCGTCGCCGAGCCGGCGCAGGCTCTGCGCCAAGGCATGATCGATCGGACGCAGCGCGCCCTGGCGCAGCAAGGTGTCGAGCAGGCTCATGCCGCGCCCTCCGCTGCCACGTCGTGTCCGAACAACGCGTCCAGGCCTTCGATCAATGCGCGCGGCGGCAGCCACGCGTAGATGCCCGGCGAAGCCGGATTGGACGCATCCAGGCCCCGACAAAACAGATAGCGAATGCCGCCGAAGTGCGTGTCGTAGGCGTAGCTGTCGCCGAGGCGGAAGCGCAGCCAGCGGTGCAGCGCCAGCGTGTACAGCAACGCCTGCAAGGTGTACTCGCTGTCGTCCATCGCCGCGGCGAGCGCATCGGGGTGATAACCGGCGAGACGATTGGACTTGTAGTCGAGCACATGGAAGCGTCCGGCGTGCGCATAAACCAGGTCGATCTTGCCGGTCATCAGCCCTTCCAGGCGCTGCCGCGTGCCGAACGCCTGCCGCTGCTGCAGCAGGCCGTGTGTGTGCAGCAACGCGAGCAGATCGGCGACCGCGGTGGGACGCAGGGCGAAGTGGAATTCCATTTCGACTGCGCGCTGGTCGGACGGCACCGCGCACAGGCGCGCACCTTCCGGCAGCGGCACGGTCAGGGTGTGACCGATCAGTGGCTCCAGTACCGCGACGCCGTCGTCGATGTCGGCGTCACCGTAGCCGCCGGCCTGCAAGGCAGCGCGCAGATGCGCTTGCTCTTCCGCTGCCGGCGAGAGCTGCGGCCACTGCGCCCAGGCGGCGAAATCCACGCGCTCCAGCGCGCCGTGCAGCACATTGCCGAAGCGACTACCGGCGAAGCGCGCATCGCCTTCGAACAGCGCCGGCGTGGGTTCGTCCTGTGCGCCGCCCTCCTCGCTCACCGCACGCGGCGCGGCCTCTACCGTGGCGGCGGCTTCGTTGGCGAGCTGGGTGAAGCTGTAGACCCACCAGTCGCGCGGCACGGTACGGCGCGCACTGCGCGCGGGAGGCACGGCGTCGCGCCGTTCCGGCGCGAGTGTGTCGGGCAGGGTCAGCGGGAGCGCAAGCCGCTGCACGTCGACGGCATCGCCCAGCTGCGCGGCGAGCGCGTCGGGATCCTCGAGCATCCGCGCCAGCGGGCTGAGCTCGGCTTGCGCGAACGGGCCCGTCGCCAGCCACAGCGCATGCCGCGCACGGGTCAGGCCGACGTAGAGCAGGCGCGCGTCCTCGCCGCGCTCCTCGCGCTCCTGCGCATCCTTGGCGTGATCCCATGCGGCCCGGGTCACGGGCGTCGCCTCGCTGCGCAATTGCAGCACGCGCTGCGCACCATCGTGGTACTCGCACAGATTGCCGTTGCGGCTGTCGCGGCCGATCGCCACGAACGGCAGGAACACGAACGGAAACTCCAGGCCCTTGCTCTTGTGCAGGGTCAGGATCTGCACACAGCGCGCGTCGGATTCCAGGCGCAGCTGCTGGGTTTCGTCGCTGTCGTCGGCTTCGGCAATCTGCGTGCGCAGCCAGTCGACCAGGCCGTGCTCGCCGACCGCGTGCGCATCGGCCTCCTGCAGCGCTTCGGCCAACTGCAGCGCGTTGGTCAGACGGCGCTCGCCATCGCCGAGCGCGAGCAGGCGCGGTGCCTGTTCCGCGCACACCGTGTTGAGCAGGGCCAGCGGGCCGTGCCGGCGCCAGCGGTCGCGCCACGCCAGTGCGCGCAGCTGCCATTCGCGGTGCAGCGCCGGCATGGTGTCGAAGCGCACCAGCGTGGCCGCGTCCAGACCGACCAGCATCGTCGCCAACGCGCCGCGCAGGCGCGCATCGTCGTCCGGGTGCAGCAGCGCCTCGAGCAGTGCGAGCACGTCGCGCGCTTGTTCGGTGGCGAACAGACTGTTGCGGCCCGCGGCTACCGCGGGGATGCCGCTGCGCACCAGCGCCTCGCGCATCAGCGTCGCTTCGGCGTGGTTGCGCACCAGTACGGCGATATCGCCTGGCTCGGGCGCGCGGTCGCGGTCTTTCTCGCGCAGCGCGGTGCCGCCCTCGCGTGCGTCCGCGAGCAGCGCATGCATCGCGGTGACGCAGGCGTGCGCGGCGAGCGTGCGGGCCTCGCCGACGCTCCATTGCGGCTTCTTGCGGCCGTCGCCGGGCGGCGGCAATACCGCCAGAGTCAACGCCGGGGCGATACGGCCATGGTTGTGGAGATCTTCATCGCGCACCGTATCGCCCGCATGCACGTCGCGGAAGCGGATGCGCGGATCGACGAAGGCGGTTTCGCCAGCCTGCGTGTACAAGGTTGCGATCGCGCGCAGCAGCGACGGACGCGAGCGGAAGTTGCGATCCAGCGCAGGCGCACGCTGCGCACGCTCGGCCGCGGCGAGATAGGTGTGCACGTCGCCGCCGCGGAAGCGGTAGATCGCCTGCTTGGGGTCTCCGATCAGGAACAACGCCGGCCGCGCGTGCGCATCGCCGAAAACCCGTTCGAAGATCGCCCATTGGCGCGGATCGGTGTCCTGGAATTCGTCGACCAATGCGAAGGCGTACTGCGCGCGCAGGCGTTCGACCAGATCCGCCGCGTGCGGGCCTTCCAGCGCCTGGGCGAGATCGGCGATCAGGTCGTCGAAGGTCTGTTCGCGCCGCAGGCGCTTGAGCGCGGCCAGGCGTTGCGCGCCCTGCTCGCGCAGGCGATGCACCAGCGCGATGCGCTGCGCGCCCAGCCAGGCGACGCGCCGTTCGGCGGCGGCGAGATAGACGGCAACGGCGTCGAACAACGGCGATGTCGGTGTGGGCGACGGCGCGCCGGCATTCTTGGGCTTGTTGGTTTTGTCTGCCAACGTCTGCGGAGTGAGGCGCTCGATGCGCTCGTGGATCGCGGCGGTCGGGTCGCCCTGCCGGCACCATTGCGCGAGCGCGCGCTGCAGTTCGGCGGGCAGGCCTGGCTTGTAGCTGTTGCCGTTGAGTGCCTTCGCCTCGATCGCCGCGGTCAGGGCGGCGAAGGCTTCCTCGCCGTGTTCGCGGAACGCATGGCGCAGCGCGCTCGCGGCGGCGCACAACGGCTCCAGCGGATCGGGCGCATCCGCCTCAGGCGCCGCCGGTTCGATACGCGGCGCATGCAACAGCCGGCCGAGGTCGGCCGCGAATTCTTCGGGCGTGCGCCACTGCGCCTGCAACAACTCCGCCTCGGCCACATTCGCGCTTAGCACGCGCCACAGGTCGGTGGCGACCGCATCGACCAGCTCGCGTTCGCTGCCGATCAGTTCCGGCGCAAGCAGCGGCTGTCCAGCTTCCACGGCGTGCTCGGCCAGGGCGCGCGCGCAGAAGCCGTGAATGGTGAAGACCGCGGCGAGATCCATCTCGCGCGCGGCCTGGCGCAAGCGTCGCGCCAGCGCCACCGGGTTCTCATGTCTGGCCTGGCGTTCGATCAGCGCGCGGGTGATCGCGGCGTCGCCGTCGTCGGCGAGCGAGGTCGGCATCAGCGCGACTTCGTTCGCCAGGCGCGCTGCCAGTTCCAGGCGCACGCGCAAGCGCTCGCGCAGTTCCTGCGTCGCCGCTTCGGTATAGGTGACTGTGAGGATCTGACCGACGCGCAACTGGCGCTCGATCACCAGCCGCGTGACCAGCGTCGCCAGAGTAAAGGTCTTGCCGGTGCCGGCGCTGGCTTCGATCAGGCGCACGCCGTCCAGCGGCAGGTCGAGGAAGTCGCGCGGCAGTGCGGGCGTCGTGGCCGGTGCGTTCATGCCGGCGCTCCCGTGCGTCCGTGCACCACGGCATCGAACAGACGCGTGGCCAGTGCGCGAAAGCGCACGCCGTCGGCGTCATCCAGATCGTCGTCGAAGGGATCGCGGCCGCGCAGCGCCAGCTGCACCGCGGCCAAGTCGACCTCGCCCCATTTGCGCTCGCTGCCGAACCACTGCTCGCGCGCAGCCTTCCACGCCGCCGCCTTGTCGGCGTCGTTGTCGCGCGGCGCGGCATACCACAGCCACGCGGAGCGGGCCTGCAGCGGCAGCGGTTCGCGCAGGCCTTCGCGGCGCAGCGCCAGCAATGCGCTCAAGGCCGTGCGCGCCTGCGCAGGAGCAATCGGTGGACGCAAACGCACGTCGGGGCCGTCGTCCCACTGCGCCAGCTGCGCCAACGGGCGCGCATCGCCGAGCGCGGACAGGACCAGCCAATCCAGGCCATGCGCGATCTGCGCCGGCCCGTGCAGCGTGTCCAGACGCAGCCGCAGCGCTCCGTGTGGATAGAGTCGATCGAGGTGGCCGTACAGACGCACGCCATCGAGATCGAGTTCGAACGCGCGTGCTTCTGGCAAGAATGGCCCCGCCGCGCCTTCGCGCCAGCGCCGCATCGCCGCCGCGTACGGCTCGACCTCCGCGCGAATCCGTGCGAGCTGGCGTTCGCCCAGCGCGCCCGAGGGGAGCAGCGCCCGCGCGCGCAAGCGCCGGGCAAGGTCGGCGGTGTCCTCGTCCACGCAAGCATCGAACACGAGTTGCTGCAGGCGCCAGCGTTCCAGGCCGCCGGCCGGCGCCACCAACGGATCCAGATCGGAATGCACGGCGATGTCGTCGGGCAAGCGCAGGCCCATGCGCGTGCGCAGGAAATGCTCGGCCGGATCGGCGAGGAATCGGCGCAGCGCCACCAGCGGCAATTCCGTCTCCGCTTCGGCATCGGGCAGCACGTCGTTGAACCAAGGCCGCGGCTCGCTGCGTGGACCACGCAGCGCATCGGCGGCCGGATGCCACGCCGCCTGGTAGCTGAAGTGGCGCGATTCCTCGCCATCGCCGAACGCACGCGGCGCGAACGGCTGCAGCGGGTGGTGCAGTACCAGCGCGCGGCGCGCATCCGGGTCGTGGTGATACGCGGCGGCGGCATCGAGCAGTTCCGAAACCAGCACCGACGGTTCGCGTGCACTGCCGTCGCGCGGGTCGGCGCCGATCCAGCTGACGTAGAACACCTCGCTGGCCGCGGCGAAAAGCTGCAGGAACAGGAAACGGTCGTCTTCCCGCAGCGAGCGGTCGCCGAAGCGCCGCGCCGGCGTGGTCAGTTCCTGGGTCAGCTTGTTGAGGCCACCGGCGGGATCGCGACGCGGGTAATCGCCGTCGTTCATGCCGAGCACGCAGATCACGCGGAACGGCAACAAGCGCATCGGCACCATGCGCGCGAAGCTGACGCCACCGGTGAGCAGCGGCGCGCGCGTGTCGGATTCGGCCAGTGCCTGCTGGAACCAGGCGCGTACCACTTCCGGCGGCACCGGCTGCGCGATGCCGGCCGCGGCCGCGCTGGTGGCGAAGGCGTCGATCTGCTGGCGCAGACGCTCGATCGCACGCAGATCGGCGGGCGCACGCGGGCGTTCCGGCAACAGCGCGTCGAGCAGCGCGCACAGCGTCTCGCGCCATTGTCCGGGCGGCATCGCGCGGCCGAGCAGGCGCTCATGCCGCGCGAGCACACGCAGCACGCGGATCAGCGCATTGAGCGCATCGAGCGCGCTGCCTTCCAGTTCGGTCCATGGTGCGATCCCGGCGAGATCCGCGTCGTCGCCGCTGGCATGGCCGAGCAGCAGGCGATCGAGAGCGAAGCGCCAGGTGTAGGCCGCGTCCGCCGGTGCGTCGTGGCGAGCGCGATGATCCGGATCCAGTCCCCAGCGCGCGCCGGCCTCGTGCAGCCAGCCCTGCAGGCGCTCGATGCCGGCGGCGTCCAGGCCCGCCGCTTCGGCCACCGCGGGTGTCGCCATCAGGTCGAGCACTTCGCTCACGCCGAAGCGCGAGGTCGGCAGGGCGAGCAGGCGCAGGAACACTTCCGCCAGCGGTTCGCCTGCCAGCGGGCTGAGATCGGCGAGGGCGTAGGGGATGTAGTCGCGGCTACCGGCGAGTGCGCCGAACACCGCTTCGATATGCGGGCGGTACAGATCGATGTCGGGCGCGAGCACGGCGATCTCGCGCGCCTGCAGCGGCGGATCGAAGCGGCGGCCATCGGGGAGTTCGTTGTCGAGCAGCGCGCGCAGGCGGTCGTGCAGTACCTGCACCTCGCGCAGCCGCGTGTGGCAGGCGTGCGCCTGCAGGCTCGCGTCGGCACGATCGAGCACCTTGCGCCACGGCCGCGGGGCGCGCCGGTGCAGCAGGTCGCGCTGCAGGCGGCCGAGCAGCGAATCCTGCGCGGGCGCATCGTCCGGGAGCGCTTCGGGATCGGCGTAGCGTTCCAGTTCGCACGAGGGGTGTACTACTTCGTGGCCGCCGAGCACGGCCATGAAGTCGCGGCCGGCCGCGCCCCAGGCGGCGAGCAGCGGATTCTCGTCCTCGTTCGCTTCCGGATCGTCGCGCAGGCGCTGGGCGTAGCTGGGCAGATCGCCCCAATAGCGCCGCGATGGCGTGGGCACATAGAAATGCAGCGCGCCCACGCGTGCCTGGGTGGCGATCACACGCAGCACGTCCGGCGAGATGTTGAGCGTGGCGAAGGCGAACAGGCGGGCCGGCAATGCGCGCGGAAGCGGAGCATCGGGCGCTCCGAAACGCGCCAGATAATCGTCGATGCGGCGCGCACGATGGCGTTGTCCCGCAGCGACACGCCGCCACAACTCGGCCTGTGCGTCGTAAGGATCGCGTCCGGATTCCCAGGCCAGCAGCCAATCGCGGCGCCAGGCCAGGTACTTCTCGAAGATGCCGGCGAGTTCACCGGCGAGCGCCCACGGCTTCAGCGGATCCTCGCCGGCAAGATAGTCGCGCAGCGGTGTCAGCGCGCGACCGCTGAGGGCACCGGGTTCGGACAGTTGCGCATACAGGCGCCACTGCACGGCAGCGGCGTCGAGGTCCTCGCTGGCGCCGGGCACGTTGGCATCGAGCGCGTGGCGCACGAATTCGCCCGGGGTCAGGAACTGCAGATGCGCGGCGATGCCGTGTCGCTGCGCCAGCGTGGCCTGCAGCCAGCGCCGCATCGCCACCTGCGGGATCAGCACCACGTCCGGCGTCAGCAGCGGGCGGCCAGGCACCGGTTCGCGCAGCTCCCGGGCAAGCAGTTCCGCCAGCACGTCCAGCGCATTGGAGTAGTAGAGGCGAAAGTCGGGCGCGGCGGGCATTGCCGCGCATCTTGCCGGATGGGGGTCGCAACGGGCGAGATAAGCAAAATGACTTCCGGCAAGCCCGCCCCGCGCCCCGCCTCTGCCACAATGCCCGCCGCCACCTCCCGTTCAGCCGCGCACCCCCATCCTTGCGCGCGTTTTGCTCGCGCGCGTAAACCTACTTTTTCGGCATGACCGACACTGCACCCATCGTCCGTATCGACAAACTCCGCCTGGACCGTGGCGGCCGTACGGTGCTGCGCGACATCGATCTGCTGGTGCCGCGCGGCAGCATCGTCGCGGTGCTCGGACCGTCGGGCAGCGGCAAGTCGACGTTGTTGTCCGCGCTCACCGGCGAACTCGCGCCGGCGGCCGGGCGGGTCGAAGTGCTGGGCCAGGAAGTGCCGCGCTCGTCGCGCGCGCTGCTGGAACTGCGCAAGGGCATCGGCGTGCTGCTGCAAGGCAATGGCCTGCTCACCGACCTGACCGCGGCGGAAAACATAGCGTTGCCGCTGCGCATGCATACCTCCTTGCCGCCCGCGCTGATCCGGCGCCTGGTGCTGATGAAGCTGCACGCGGTCGGCCTGCGCGCCGCCGCCGATGCGTATCCGCGCGAACTTTCCGGCGGCATGGCGCGCCGCGTAGCGCTGGCGCGCGCGCTGGCGCTGGATCCGCCGCTGATGATCTACGACGAGCCGCTCACCGGCCTGGACCCGATCGCTTCGGGCGTGGTCATGGACCTGGTCAAGCGCCTCAACGATTCGCTCGGCCTCACCAGCATCATCGTCACCCACCACGTGCACGAGACGCTGCCGATCGCCGACCACGCGGTGGTGATCGCCAATGGCGGCATCGTCTTCTCCGGCACGCCGGACGCACTGCAGGCAAGCGAGGATCCGCTGATCCGTCAGTTCCTCAACGGCGAGCCGGACGGTCCGATTCCGTTCGAAAGCCGCGCCTTCTCGTCGGCGGAGGCCGCCTGATGCCCTTCGTTGCCGCCACCCGCGCCATCGGCCGCGCCGGGCTGTTCACCCTGTCGGTACTGCGCTCCAGCAAGCCCACCGCCGACTTCTTCCGCGAGCTGGTGCGCGAGATCTACAAGATCGGCGCGCGTACGCTGCCCATCATCACCGTGGGCGGCGCGTTCGTCGGCCTGTCGGTGACGCTGCTGGGTTATCGCGCGCTGGACACCTACGGCGCGGCCAATCAGGTCAGCGCGATGCTCGGCCTGGGCATGTACCGCGAACTCGGCCCGGTGCTGACGGCCTTGTTGTTCATCGGCCGCGCCGGCTCGTCGATCGCCGCCGAACTGGGGCTGATGCGCGCCACCGACCAGATCACCGCGCTGGGCCTGATGGCGATCGATCCGATCGGCAAAGCGGTCGCGCCGCGTTTCTGGGCCGCGGTAATCTCGATGCCGTTGCTCACCGCCTTCTTCTGCAGCCTGGCGATCAGCGCCGGCTACTTCGAAGCGGTGCATGTGATCGGCATCGACCAGGGTTTCTTCTGGCAGGTGCTCAAGGACAGCGTCGACTTCGGCGACGATTTCCTGATGGCCTTCGTGAAGTCGGGCGTGTTCGGCGCGGTCGCCGCGCTGGTCGCCGCGCACGTGGGCTATCACGCCGAGCCGACCATCGAGGGCACCTCGGTGGCGACGACGCAGGCGGTAGTGAACGCGTCGCTGCTGGTGCTGATGTTCAACTTCGTGATGTCGGCTCTGCTGTTCCGCTAATCGTTCAGACAATCGGTGGGCCCAGGCCCACCCCTACGGGTGAGTTATGCGTAGTCCGAGAATCGAATTCGCCGTTGGTGCCTTCCTGCTCCTGGCTCTGGCCTCGGTGCTGGTGCTGGCACTGGCCTCGACCAACCGCAACTGGGGCTTCGGCCACCACAACTACGAGCTCAAGGCGCGTTTCACCGCGATCGGTGCGCTGCGCCCGAACGCGCCGGTGAAGATCGCCGGCGTCGCGGTCGGCAAGGTGGCCGATATTCAGGTCGACCCGGTTAAATACGACTCCGTCGTGACCCTGGCCATCGACGACAAGTACAAGGATCTGCCCGGCGACACCTCCGCGGGCATCTTCACCAATGGCCTGCTGGGCGAAAGCTACATCGGCCTGTCGCCCGGCGGCGATCCGCAGCCCTTGAAACCGGGCGACGAGATCTTCATGACTCAGCCTGCGGTCGACCTGATCCAGCTGGTCGGCAAGTACATGTTCTCCGGCGGCAAGCCTGCGGGCGACGCCGCGCAAAGCGACGCCGGTACCCCCAACAACGAATCTCCCGCCCCCACGGAAGAGCCCAGCAAATGATGAAGAACAAACTCCTGCCCCTAGCCCTCGCCGCCGCGCTGGTCGCTGCGACGCCCGCCATCGCTTTCGCGCAAGGCACCGCGCAGGCCGCCGCCGCCACCCGAGCCGGCACGCCGAGCAAGATGGTGCTCGACAACAGCACCCGCATTCTTACGACGCTGGAATCGCGTCGCGCCGAATTCACCAAGGACCGCGCCGCGCTGCGCACGTTCGTGTCGAGCGAATTCAATGCGATGTTCGATCGCGACTATGCCGCGCGCCTGGTCCTGGGCACGCACGGCCGTGGTGCCTCCGACGGCGACGTCAAGCTGTTCGCCGATGCGCTGGCCGACAGCCTGATGAGCCGCTACGGCTCCTCGCTGCTCGACTTCAACACCAAGTTGAAGGTGCGGGTGAAGTCGGAAACCTCGCTGCCCAACGGCCGCGGCGTGCGCGTGTCCAGCGAATTCCTGCGCCAGGGCGGCGAACCCATTCCGGTCGATTACCTGATGCGCAACACCGGGACCGGCTGGAAGGTCTTCGACGTGATGGTCGAAGGCGTGAGCTTCGTGCAGACCTTCCGCGCGCAGTTCGACGGCCCGCTCAATCGCAAGTCGATCCCGCAGGTCGCCGCCGATCTCAAGGCCGGCAAGCTGCAGGCCGACGCCAGCAAGGAATGAACGATCGAAGGGCGGCGTAAAAGTCGCCCTTCGCTTCTACTGCGAACCGCTGCCATGACCGCCACCTGCGCCCGCCACGACGACATCCTGCAATTCACCGGCCTGCTCGACCGCGCCGCGGCCGCCGCGTTGTGGCCGCAGTTGCAGAAGAACATCGCGGGTGTCCGCTACTTCGACCTGAGCGCGGTGACCGGCGTGGACAGCGCGGGACTCGCGCTGTTGGCCGAACTGGCCGAACTGGCCGGCCGCGTCGAACTGCGGGGCCATCCGAATGGCCTGGACGAGCTGCGCACTGCGTATCGCCTGCAGGACGATCTTTCCTTCGCGGCCTGAGTCATCGCCTCCCCCTTTTGCGGTAGCGTTGCCGTTGCCGCCCTCCCCTGGACAGCACCCCCAATGCGTTCGAACGGATTCCCTCTGGCCTTGGCCGCGTTGCTTGCGCCTGCCGCCGTCTTCGCCCAAACGGCGACGACGCCGGACACGCCTGCGCAAAGCAATCTGGCGCAGAACCTGCAGGCGCAGAGCGCGCCGACTCAGGACATGCCAAGCGCGGCACCCGTAGCCACGGCCCCGGCAGCCGACCAGGCCCAGACCGCGCCTGTCCCTCCGACGGAACCTGTCGCGACCGAACCGACCTCGACCGACGCGACGGCAGCGGCCACAGCAGACGCACCGGTCGCGGAAGCCTCCGATGCGAACGCGCAGTCCGCGACCGGGCAGACCGACGCCGAACAAGCCTTCTCGGATATCTACGGCACGCAGGAATACGCGGATCCGAATCTTCCCGCTGCCGCGGAGATGCCGGGCACGTTCGATCCCTGGGAGAAGTACAACCGCCGGATGCACCGCTTCAACAACGCGGTCGATCGCCGTATCGCCAAGCCCTTGGCGCGCGGCTACGTGAAGGTGGTGCCGCGTCCGCTGCGCCTGGGCGTGAGCAACTTCTTCAACAACCTCAGCCAACCGCTGACCATGGTCAATAGCCTGCTGCAGGGCAAGCCGAAGCAGGCCAGCCAGTCGCTTGGGCGCTTCCTGCTCAATTCGACGGTCGGTGTGGCCGGCATCTTCGATCCGGCCACGCGCGCGAAGATTCCGCAGCGGAGCGAGGACTTCGGCCAGACGCTGGGTGTGTGGGGCTGGAAGCGTTCGCGCTACTTCGAACTGCCGCTGTTCGGCCCGCGCACCGTGCGCGACGTGTTCGGCATGGCCGGCGACGCGCCACTGAGCCCGCTGCGCCGCGTCGAGGCCGACCGCGTGCGCTACCCGCTGCAGGGCCTGCAACTGGTCGACATGCGCTCGCAGCTGCTGTCGACCGACTCGCTGCGCGAAGGCGCCGAGGACGACTACACGCTGGTGCGCGATGCCTGGTCGCAACGCCGCGACTATCAGATCTTTGGCGACCGCAAGAAGTACGACGGCCGCGACCTGCCGGAGTACCTGCAAGAGGAAGAAGACGATTCCACCGTGCCGGTGGATGCGATGCCGGTGGTGGTGCCGGGCAACGGCTAAGCGCCCTCAGGTTTCCTCGTCCGTCGCCTCTAATTCCGCACCGAGCAGACGCTGGCTGTCTTCCAGCGGTAGCGCTTCCACCTCGCGCAGCTTGCGCGTCAGCACGCGCGTGCGGCGGCCGGTCTCGTCGATCTTGCTGCTGGCCTCGTCGAGCTTCTTCTTCACCCCGTCGAGCACCGCGCCGAACTTGGCGAACTCGGTCTTCACCGCGCCCAGGGTGCGCCAGACTTCGCTCGAACGCTCCTGGATCGCCAGGGTGCGGAAGCCCATCTGGAAGCTGGTCATCAGCGCCAGCAGCGTGGTCGGGCCGGCGACGGCGATGCGCTGGTCGCGCTGCAGCGCTTCGACCAGGCCAGGCCGGCGCAGGGTTTCCGCGTACAGGCCTTCGGTCGGCAGGAACAGGATCGCGAACTCGGTCGTGTGCGGCGGCGCGATGTACTTCTTGCGGATGCGGGCGGCCTCTTCGCGCACGCGTCGCTCCAGCGAATCGCCCGCCGCGTGCGCCGCCACTACGTCGCCGCGTTCCTGCGCATCGAGCAGGCGCTCGTAGTCCTCGCGCGGAAACTTGGCGTCGATCGGCAGCCAAACCGGCGCTTCGCCACTGGAACCCGGGAAGCGCACCGCGAATTCCACGCGCTCGGCGCTGCCGGGGACCGTCGCCACGTTCGCCGCGTACTGGTCCGGAGCGAACACCTGCTCCAGCAGACCCGCGAGCTGCACTTCGCCGAACACGCCGCGCGACTTCACGTTGGTCAGCACGCGCTGCAGGCCGCCGACGTCGGCGGCGAGCTTGTTCATGTCGCCCAAGCCCTGGTGCACCTGCGCCAGCATCGTCGTGACGTTGCCGAAACTCTCGGTTAGGCGTGTTTCGAGCGTGGCGTGCAGCTTTTCGTCGACGGTCGCGCGCATCTGTTCGAGCTTGGCCGCGTTGTCGTGCTGCAGCTCGCGCAGCTTCTGTTCCAGGGTCGAGCGCATCTCGCCGATGCGCTGTTCGTTGTTGCGGGTCAGCTCGCCGACGCGGTTGTCGAGGGCCGCGGCGAAATCCTTGAGCGCCAGCGCCGTCTCCTGGCGCGCCTTGCGTGCGTCTTCGGTCAGCGCTTCGCGCAGGTCTTCCATGCGCTGGTCGGTGCGGCCGGCGGCCTCGTTCAGGCGGTTGGCGAAGCCGTCGATCCGGCGCTCCTGCTGGGTCGAGAAGCTGTCCAGCTGTTCGCGCAGTTCGCTGCGGCCCTCGCGCTGCTCGTCGCGCAGTGCCTGCTGCAGCCCGGCATCCGGTCGGCGCATCAGCAGCAGGATCAGCAACGCGATCGCGACCAGGACGGCGACCAGCAACAGCACGAGGAGCAGGGATTCGGACATGCCGACAGTGTAACGGCCGGCGTCGCGCCGCATGAGACCGCGACGGGGCATACGGGGCGGCCCGGGCTGAACGGGTATGCTCCCGCGCAGACCGCAACCCAGGAGAATGTTCATGACGACGCACCAGGGCAGTTGCCACTGCGGCCAGGTGGCCTTCGAGGTGGATGGCGACATCGGCGGCGCGATGAGCTGCAATTGCTCGATGTGCCAGCGCAAAGGCTCGCTGTTGTGGTTCGTGCCACGCGCGCAGCTGCGGATCACCCAGGGCGAGAAGGCGATGGCGACTTACATGTTCAACCGCCACGTGATCAAACACCACTTCTGTCCCGCCTGCGGCATCCATCCGTTCGGCGAGGGCACCGATCCCAAGGGCAACGCGATGGCGGCGATCAACATCCGCTGCCTGACCGACATCGAGCTCGAATCGGTGCCCGTGCAACACTACGACGGCCGCTCCAAGTAGCAGTCGGCGTCAATCCGGCAGCGTCAGCCGCTCCGGATAGGCGTACAGGTTGAGCGCTTCGCCGCGCGCGAAAGCGGCCAGGGTGATCCCGGCCGCTTGCGCGGTGCGGATCGCCAGGTCGGTCGGCGCCGAGATCGCGATCACCACCCCGATCCCGGCCATCGCGGCCTTGTGCACGATCTCGTACGACGCACGTGAGGTGATGACCAGGAAGCCCTGCGCCGGATCGCGGCCTTCGCGCCGCATCGCGCCGATCAGCTTGTCCAGCGCGTTGTGGCGGCCGACGTCTTCGCGCACGAGCAGGCCGTCCGCATGCGCGAAGCCGGCGGCATGCACGCCGCCGCTGCGGGCGTTCAAGGGCTGCTGCGCCGCCAGTGCTGCCAACGCGACGCGTACCTGCTCCAGCGCCACGGACTTCGGTTCGGGAACGCGCGGCACCGGCCGCAGCGCATCCTGCAAGCTCTCGATGCCGCACAGGCCGCAGCCGCTGCGGCCCTCCAGCGCGCGCCGCCGCATGGCGTCGTAGCGCGCCTGCGGGATCGCGGCGTGCAAGGCAACGCCGGCTTCGTTGCGCACGATATCGACCAGGCGGAATTCGTCGGCCTCCGCGACGACGCCTTCGGTCAACGCGAAACCCAGCGCGAAGTCCTCCAGGTCGCACGGCGTGGCCATCATCACCGCGAACGGCTCGCCGTTGCACAGCAGCGCGACCGGCACTTCGGCAACGGCCACGTCCTCGCGTTCGCTGCGCGACGCGCCTTCCACCCGTAGGGCGCGCACGTTCGCGAGGGCGTCGCTCATGCGGTCGCGCACAGGCGCCGGCCCTTCTCGGTCAGCCAGAGCAGAACGCGCTCGCCCTCGGCGCGTTGCTCGATCAGATCCAGGCCGTCGAAGCGTGGGTCCGGACCGAGCGCCGTCAGCAGGCGTTGCAGTTCGCTCAGGCTCAGCTCCAGGCGCTTGGCGACGCGGTGGATCGACTGGCCGTCTTCCGCCGCCAACAGTCGCAACAGCGCGAGCGCGTGCTCCTCGCTCATGCGCTCGCCTGGGTACGACGCAGTCGAACCGGAATGGATTTGGACGCCGGCGTGCGTGCGCGCTCGGCATAGCTGTCCAGCGGCACCAGCGGGTTGGTCTCCGGGAAATACGCCGCCAGGCAGCCGGCGGGAATGTCGTACTCGACCAGACGGAAGTCGAGCGCTTCGCGTTCCTGCACGCCTTCGCCGTCGCGCCACACCGACACCAGGTCGACGCGATCGCCGTCGGCGAAGCCCAATCGCTGCAGGTCGGCAGGCGAAATGAAGCACACGCGGCGCAGGCCGTGCACGCCGCGGTAGCGGTCGTCGAACCCGTACACGGTGGTGTTGTACTGGTCGTGCGAGCGCACGGTCATCAGCGTCAGCAACTCCGCACTCCAACCGACCGCGCCGACCAGCGGATGCGCGAGGAAATGCGCGCGGCCGTCGTGGGTTGGGAATGCGCGCTCGCGGTTGGGATGGTGCAGGTGGAAGCCACCCGCGGTGCGTACACGCGCGTTGAAACCGTCGAAGCCATCGATCACGCGCGCGATGCGATCGCGGATGCGATCGTAATCCTCGACCAGAGCGAGCCACGGCGTCGCGCTGCGCGGCAGCGTCGTCGCGGCCAGGCGCGCAATGATCGCGGGCTCGGACAGCAGCTGCTCGGAAGCGGGTGGATTCATCCCGGCCGACAGGTGCACCATGCTCATCGAATCCTCGACCGACACCGCCTGCGGACCCGCGGCCTGCACGTCGATCTCGGTGCGGCCCAGGCACGGCAGGATCAGCGCATCGCGGCCGTGCACCAGGTGCGAACGGTTGAGCTTGGTGCTGACGTGCACGGTGAGCGCGCAATTGCGCAGCGCGGCCTGGGTGAGCGCGGTGTCGGGCGTGGCGGCGGCGAAGTTGCCGCCGAGCGCAAAGAAGACCTTGCCGCGACCGTCGCGCATCGCCGCGATCGCGTCGAGCGTATCGAAGCCATGTTCACGCGGAGGCCGGAAAGCGAACTCGGCGCCCAGCTTGTCCAGGAACCCATCCGACGGCTTCTCGTAGATGCCCATCGTGCGGTCGCCCTGCACGTTGGAGTGTCCGCGCACCGGGCACGGGCCAGCGCCCGCCTTGCCGACGTTGCCGCGCAACAGCAGCAGATTGCCCAGCATCTGAATGGTGGCCACGCTGCGGTGATGCTGGGTGATGCCCATGCCCCAGCAGAGGATCGTGGCCTGGCTGTCGATGTAGATCTGCGCCGCGTACTCGAGCTGGTCGCGGGTCAGCCCGGACTCGCGTTCCAGCTCATCCCACTCCAGCGCGCGCAGGCTGGCGGCGAACAGGTCGTAGCCGTGCGTGTGCGCGGCGATGAAGTCGCGGTCGATGGCATCGCGCTCGGTCACGACCTTCGCTATCGCCATCGCCACGGCCAGGTCGCCGCCGATCCGCGGTTGGAAATAGTCCGAGGCGATACGCACACCGGGTCCGCCCGGGCGCATATCGACCGGCGACTTCGGATCGGCGAAACGCTCCAGGCCGCGTTCGCGCAAGGGATTGAAGGCGACGATGCGGCAGCCGCGCTTGGAGGCCTCGCGCAATTCGCCGAGCATGCGCGGATGATTGGTGCCGGGGTTCTGGCCGAAGATGAAGATCGCCTCGGCCTGGGTGAAATCGTCGAGCAGCACCGACCCCTTGCCGCTGCCGAGCTGCTCGGTGAGCGCCACGCCCGACGGCTCGTGGCACATGTTCGAGCAGTCGGGCAGGTTGTTGGTGCCGAATTCGCGCACGAACAGCTGATAGAGGAACGCGGCCTCGTTGGACGCACGCCCGGAGGTGTAGAAGATCGCCTCGTCGGGCGAGGCGAGCGCATTCAGCGCCGTGGCGATCGTCGCGAACGCCTCGTCCCAGGTAAGCGGCACGTAGCGATCGCTGGCCGCGTCGTAGCGCATCGGTTCGGTGAGCCGGCCCTGCGCTTCCAGGAAATG
This sequence comes from Lysobacter terrae, assembly GCF_054782215.1. Taxonomy (NCBI): domain Bacteria; kingdom Pseudomonadati; phylum Pseudomonadota; class Gammaproteobacteria; order Lysobacterales; family Lysobacteraceae; genus Lysobacter; species Lysobacter terrae. The sequence goes on along the minus strand of NZ_BAAGSX010000008.1, from coordinate 217,747 downwards.
ATCGTCCTGCGCCAGCAGCTCGGCCACGCTGTACGCAGCGAAGAAGTCGCGGGTGACGCGCTTGCTGGTCGCTTCGTTCGCGACGGCCTTGACCCCGTTCTCGCAGAACTCGAAGGTCGAATGCGCATTACGGTCGGGCCAGGCGCAACCCGGACAGTCGAAGCCGGCCGGCTGATTGGTGCGCAGCAGGGTGCTCGCGCCCTTCATCACCACCTGTTGCTCGCGCAGGGCGTGCCACGAGCTCTTCAGTGCATCCCAGCCGCCCGCTGGCTTGAGGTAGACGTCGATGGATTTGCGCTGGGACATGCATCACGGGCGTGAATGGTTCACGGCGATTCTAGCGCTGCCGTCGTCCCGGAGCGGCGCCGCGCGCGTTCACGCACCGGCGCTTCATTCCGCTCGCACGCGCCGTAGCGGATGCTTCGTGTCATGCATTCGCTGATCGACACTCCCATGACGCCCTACCGCAACCGCAACGGCAACTCCGGCGTGGCCGCCTACGCACTGCTGGACGACGGCATTCTCGTGCGGTTCGTGGATGGCAAGACCTACCGCTACGGCCTCACCCAGCCGGGTCGCCACCACATTGGCCAGATGAAGTCGCTGGCGCTGGGCGGGCGCGGGCTGGGCGTCTACATCAGCCGCTACGTGCGCGACAAATATGAGGAACAGGCCGACGCCGACTGAATCCGCGCCGGCGCAATCTGCGCCGGCGCCATCGCATCAGTCCAGCACGCGGCAGAACACCGCCTTGAGATAACGCGATTCCTGCACCTGGGCGAGGAAGGGGTGATCCGCGCCGGCGCCGGCGACCTTCAATACCTGCACGGTGCGGCCAGCATAGAAGGCGGCGCGGCGCAGCATGTCGAGGAACTGCTCCTCGCTCACCAAACCGGTGCACGAGAACGTGGCGAACAGACCGCCCGGCTTGACCACGCTGAGCGCGAGCTTGTTCATGTCGAGATACTTCTTGAGCGCGCTGATGACCTGTTCGCGATCGCGCGTCATCTTGGCTGGATCGAGGATCACCACGTCGTACTGGTCGCCACGCAGGCCCGCGTCGCGCAGCCACGGAAAGATGTCGGCCTGGACGAAGCGCGGGCGCACGCTGTTCAACTTCGCGTTGCCCTTGGCGATCTCGATCACGGCTTCGTCGATGTCGACGCCGATCACCTCGCTGGCGCCGCGCACGGCCGAGTAGACCGCGAAGCCGCCGGTGTTGCAGCACAGGTCGAGCACGCGCTTGCCTTCGACCTGCTGGCTCAGCCACTGCCGGTTCTCACGCTGGTCGGCGAAGAAGCCGGTCTTGTGCGCGCCGGCGGGATCGGCGCGGAACTTCACGCCGTATTCGGTGATCACCGCCGGTTGCGCCGGTTCGGAGCCGCGGAAGTCGAAGGACTCCTGCTTCTGCACGTGTTCGTCGGCGGAGGCGTGGAAGCGGCAACCGGGGAAATGCTGCCGCAGCGCGTCGTAGATCCATTCGCGGTAGCGGAACGCGCCGGCGCTGAAGAATTCCACCACCAGCAGATCGTCGTAGCGGTCGACGACCAGGCCGCTGATGCCGTCGCCTTCGCTGTGCACTACGCGCCAGGCGTTGCTGATCGCGTCCAGCTTGAGGATGTCGCGGCGCAGGCTGACGGCCTCGCCGATCTTGCGCGCGAACCAGGCGGCGTCGATCTGCACATCCGGATCGCGTTCGAGCATGCGCAGGGCGATGCGCGAGTGGCCGTTGTAGAAGCCGCGGCCGATCCAGACGCCGTCGACGCCCACCACGTCTACGATCTGCCCGGACTTGGGGCGCTGCACGGGCTTGTCGACGAGGCGTTGGAAGATCCAGGGATGGGTGGAGTTCCAGGCGTTTTTGAGGCGGACGGTGGGGTATGCATCGGTATTCATCGCGGCATTTTACGCGGTGGTGGAGCGCGGCCCGCCACCGCCCCTCACCCTGCGTCGCGTGCGCGACGCTGTCCCTCTCCCCGCAAGCGGGGCGAGGGGGAGCAACTAGGGATCACCTTCTCCCCGCTCGCGGGGAGAAGGTGGCGCGCAGCGCCGGATGAGGGGCAGCTTTCCGTCACGGCGGGACGCACTTTCCCGAACCACAGCCCTTGGATCGCCCCTAAGGCGCCGCCACTCCTTTTCCATGCACCTGCCCACGCCCGAACTCCCCGCCGACACCCCGGCCCAGCGCGCGCACGACCGCGGCCGCTTGCTGCGCGCCTTCAACCTCAGCTTCGGCTTCGTGCTGGCCTTGGGCGCCGTGTTCATCGCCCAGCCCGCCTTCGACGTCGCCGCCTGGAGCGTGCAGCCGCACGACCTGGCCGGCTTGGTCGGGGTGCTGACGGCGCCGTTGCTGCATGGGTCGATCGAGCACTTCGCCGCCAACGCGATTTCCCTGCTGCTGCTGGGCACGCTCGCCGGCACGGTCTATCCGCGCGCGACCGTGCGCGCGCTGCCCTTGCTCTGGCTGGGCTCCGGGCTCGGTGCCTGGGTGCTGGGCGAGGCCGGATCCCACCATCTGGGCGCGAGCGGGCTCACCCACGGCCTGATGTTTCTGATCTTCAGCCTCGGCGTGCTGCGGCGCGACCGGCCTTCGGTGGCGGCGGCGATGATCGCGTTCTTCCTTTACGGCGGCATGTTGCTGACCGTGTTGCCGCGCGAAGCCGGCGTGTCCTGGCAGGCGCACCTGGGCGGCGCGGCGGCGGGCATGGCGGCGGCCTGGCTATTCCGGCGCAGCGACCCGCTGCCGCCGCGGCGCAAGTACAGCTGGGAACTGGAGGAAGAACTGGCCGCGCAGGCCACGGACGACGAACTGGAGCCCCGCACGCCGCAGGACGTGCCGGTGCTATGGAACCGCCCCACGCCGGATCATCGCGGCGTGGTGTTGCCCTTCCCGCCGCGCGACGGCGGGCGCGGTTCGTGAACCGCCGCTTTAACGCAAATTTGACAAAACAGGGTCGAGCCCGCACCTTGGCGCCCGCCCGCCACGCCTGTGGCGGGCCTTTCACTCTTTATGGATAGATACGAATGAAGAAGACCCTGATCCTTTCCTGCGCGCTGGCCCTGGCCTCGCTGTCCGCCAACGCGCTGGCCGCCGAAGGCGCCCACGGCTTCGTGCGCGCTGAAGTCGGCAACAGCAACATCGAAATCGACAACACCGACGGCGACGACACCGCCTACGCGGTGCGCGGCGGTTACTTCTTCAACGCCAACGTCGGCGTCGAAGGCTTCTACAGCAACTTCGGCGAAGACGAAGATGAAGGCGTGTCCGGCAAGATCACCGGCTACGGCGTCGGCGTGGTCGCGAAGAAGAACTTCGGCCCCGACAACACCGGCGTGTACATCGATGGCCGCGCCGGCGTGGTCCGCGCCAAGACCGAAGTCTCGGTCACCGGCCTCGGCAGCGCCGACGACACCTCGACCAAGCCGTACTTCGGCGTGGGCGTGGGCTATGACTTCTCCGACGCGTTCGGCCTGAGCCTGAACTACGGCTACGTCAGCGCCGACGCCTTCGGCGAAGACGTCAACGTGCAGACGCTGACCGTCGGCGGCGAATTCCGCTTCTAAGCGGTTCGTTCTGTGCTTGGAAACGGCCGCCTCGTGCGGCCGTTTTCTTTTGCGCGCTCACCCGCGCGGCAACGGTAGCCCGCGGAACGCCTTGACCGTGCGCAGCACGAAGCTGGAGTTCACATCGGCGACGCCGGCCTGGTTGAGCAGGCGGTCGAGCAGGAAACGCGAGAAGTGCTCCAGGTCGCGCACCGCGACCTGCAACAGATAGTCCATGTCGCCGGTGAGCGCGTGGCAGGCCACGACTTCGTCCCACTGATTGACGAAGCCGGCGAAGGCGGCGATCGAGGCGGCATCGTGCTCGCGCAACTGCACGCGGACGAAGGCCTGCAGGCCCAGGCCCAGGCGCTCCGGATCGACCTCGGCGCGGTAGCCGCTGATCACGCCTTCGCGCTCCAGCCGTTGCAATCGGCGCAGGCAGGCCGAGGCGGACAGGTGCACGCGTTCGGCCAGTTCGGCGTTGGTCTGGCGGCCGTTGCGCTGGAGCTCGGCCAGCAGGAGCAGGTCGATGCGGTCGAGTTCGACGGCGGTCATGGCGGTTTGCTGCAACGATTTCGTTAAAGACGCAAGAATCATGCGCTTACGGGCCCAGACCGCGCAACAACGCAAGCTTGTTGCGCCGTTCCCCGGCTACAGTGCCCGATAGCGCCTTCCCCCTCCGCGCGCCTCCAGGATCCGGCCCGTGAATGCCATTACCCCCAACCGCGTCGAACACCAGCTCACCGACAAGGGCTACGTCCCGGTCTATACGACCGCCGTGGTCGAGCAGCCCTGGGCGAGCTACAGCGCGAGCGACCACGAGGTGTGGGCCACGCTGTTCGAACGCCAGCAGCAGATCCTTGTCGGACGCGCCAGCGACGAGTTCCTGCGCCAGCAGCGCGCGATGGGGATGACGCCCGACCGTATTCCGAAGTTCGAGGACCTCAACGCGGTCCTGCGCAAGGCGACCGGTTGGGAACTGGTCGGCGTCGAGGGCCTGCTGCCCGAACTCACCTTCTTCGATCACCTCGCCAATCGCCGCTTCCCGGTGACGTGGTGGATCCGCAAGCCCGAGCAGCTGGATTACCTGAGCGAACCGGACCTGTTCCACGACCTGTTCGGCCACGTACCGCTGCTGATGAACCCGGTGTTCGCCGACTACATGCAGGCCTACGGCCGGGGTGGCGTGAAGGCGCACGCGATCGGCCCGGAAGCGTTGGTCAATCTGACCCGCCTGTACTGGTACACGGTCGAGTTCGGCCTGATCCGCCAGCCCGACGGCCTGCGCATCTACGGCAGCGGCATCGTGTCCTCGAAGGGCGAGAGCATCCACTGCCTGGAGAGCAACGCGCCCAACCGCATCGGTTTCGATCTCGAGCGGATCATGCGCACGCGCTACCGCATCGATACCTACCAGAAGACCTACTTCGTCATCGACAGCTACGAGCAGCTGATGGAAGCGACGACGCCGGACTTCACTCCGATCTACGCGAAGCTGGCGCAGCAGGAATCCATTCCCGCGGGCAACGTGCTCGACAGCGACACGGTGTTCAACCGCGGCACCGGCGAAGGCTGGCTGAGCGACGGCGACGTGTAAGCCGATCGCGGCAGCGCGCGGCTCTTTCGCGGCGGGCTCACCGGGCCGCCGCTAGGCTCACGGCATGGATGCGCATGTCACGCTCGCGGTCCACGTGGACATCGATCTGGGCCCGCTGCGGCTGCGCGGCGTGTTCACCCGGCCGCGGGACGCGCGTGGTGTCGTCCTGTTCGCGCACGGTTCCGGCAGCGGACGGCTGAGTCCGCGCAACCAGTTCGTCGCTGCCACGTTGCAGCACGCCGGCTTTGCGACCTTGCTGTTCGACCTGCTCACGGCGGACGAAGAGTGGCGCGAGCGCGACACGCGCCATCTGCGTTTCGACATCCCGCTGCTGGCCGCGCGCCTGGTCGCGGTCACCGCCTGGCTGCACGCGCGGCACGAAGCCGCCGACCTGCCCGTTGGCTATTTCGGCGCCAGTACCGGCGCCGCCGCCGCGCTGGTCGCCGCGGCGGAAGCCGCTTCCGGTGAACATCGCCACCTGCCGCGCATCCACGCCGTGGTGTCGCGCGGCGGACGTCCCGACCTGGCCGACGGCGCGCTGGAACTTGTACTTGCACCCACGCTGTTGATCGTCGGCGCCGACGACCACGGTGTGATCGAGCTGAATCGCGAGGCGCTGGCGCGACTGCACTGCAAGAAGGAACTGACGCTGGTGCCGGACGCGACGCATCTGTTCGAGGAGCCGGGCACACTCGCCGTAGCGGCGCGCCTCGCCGCGGAGTGGTTCGCGCGCTATCTGGGCGGCGGTGGCTGACTGCCCTGAGCATGTCGGCATGAGTTACCGCGACCGCCGCCACGCAGGTGTCCTACTCGCGCAAGCGCTCGCCGACTATCGCGACCGCGACGATGTGGTGGTGCTGGGTTTGCCGCGTGGCGGCGTGCCGGTGGCGTTCGAAGTGGCGCACGCGCTGTCGGCGCCGCTCGACATCTTCCTGGTGCGCAAACTTGGCGCGCCCGGTCAGGAGGAATTGGCCGTCGGCGCCATCGCCAGCGGCGGGGTGCGCGTGCTCAACCTGGCGATAGTGCGCGCGCTGCACCTGGACGACGCGCAGATCGAGGCGATCGCCCGTCGCGAACAGGCCGAACTCGAACGCCGCGAACACGTCTACCGCGCGGGGCGCGATGAGGTTCCGCTTGCCGGCCGCACCGTCATCGTCATCGACGACGGCCTGGCCACCGGCGCGACCATGCGTGCGGCCGTGCACGCGCTGCGCCAGCGCGGACCGGAGCGAATCGTGGTCGCCGTCCCCGTCGGCGCGGTCGACTCCCGCGCGCTGCTGCGGCGCGAAGCCGACGAAGTCGTCTGCCTGCAAGCACCGGAACCCTTCGGCGGCGTCGGCCTGTGGTACGACGACTTCAGCCAGACCTCCGACGACGAGGTGCGCGCCCTGTTGTTGGCGGGCCGTGCCCAGACGGCTAGCAAACCCGAAACCCCTTACCACCGCCACCACTGATGTCGCCGGCCGTCGGCCGGCCTTGTGGTGCTGGAAGTCACTTTCTGCACCGGCGGCATTGCGGGCAGCCGGCGTGCGTCGCAGCATGTCCGCATGCCGCGCCACAACTCCATGCTTTCGCACCGATGCGGCCTGTCCCTGCGGGATAGGCTGCGCACGCTGCTGCATCCGTTCAATCTCGCCGGCCTGTTCACCTGGGGCGCCGTTGCGCTGTCGATGCGCTGGATGCACGCCGAATCGCTGCCCCTGGCGTGGACGCTGCTTGCCGTCTATCTGCTCGCGCTGCTCGCCAACGATCTGCTGCGCGAGGACTACCCGCGCACCGCCACCACGCTGTTGTGGCTGGAAGCGGTGGCGGCGCTGGTGCTGGTCTGGCTCGATCCGGGTATCGGCACCGCGCAGGTATTGCTGGTGGTATGGACCGCGCAGATCGCCGCGGCGTGGGCGCCGCGCCGCGCGCTGTTGGCGGTCCTGGTGGCGGATGCGATCGTGTACGCGATCCTGGTGGCCAACGAGCAGCGCTCTCCATTGCTGGTCGTCGCGATGTACGCCGGCTTCCAGGCCTTCGCGGCGCTGTGTGCTTTCTATGCGGTCGCGGCGGAACGCGCCCGCGACCAGCTGGTCCTGGTCAACGCCGACCTGCTCGCCACGCGCGCCCTGCTCGCCGATTCCGCGCGCGATGCCGAGCGCCTGCGCGTAGCGCGCGAGCTGCACGACGTCGCAGGCCATAAGCTCACCGCGCTCACCCTCAACCTGCGCGCGCTCGGCTCGGATCCCGCCTTCGCCGATCGGCACGAACTTCAGGTGGCGCAACAGATGTCGGCGGAGCTGCTCGGCGATATCCGCAGCGTGGTACAGGCATTGCGCGATTCCAGCGGTCTCGACCTGGGCACGGCGTTGCGCGCACTTGCGGCGCCGATGCCGAAGCCAACGCTGCAACTGGCGATCGGCGACGACGTGCACATCAACAATCCAACGGTCGCCGAAGCCGTGCTCCGGCTGGTGCAGGAAGCATTGACCAATAGCGCCCGGCACGCCGAAGCCGAGACCGTGCGCGTCCACCTGGCGCGCGACGGCGCACGCCTGAGCGTCCGTGTCGAAGACGACGGCTACGTGCGCGGCACGATCCACGAAGGCAACGGCCTGTCCGGCATGCGCGAGCGCCTGGCCGCGGCCGGCGGCACCCTGGCCTTGTCGACCACGGCGCGCGGCGCATTGCGCATCGACGCGAGCCTGCCGCTATGAGCAAGCTTTTCTCTCCTTGGTGCTTTGCATGACCGCGCCTTTGCGTATCGCCCTCGCCGACGACCAGGCGCTCGTGCGTGCGGGCCTGCGCGCTCTTCTGGAGCGCCAGGGCATCGCCATCGCCTTCGAGGCCGACGACGGCGAACAATTGCTCGCGCAACTTGCCGCGCAGCCGGTCGACGTCGTGCTCAGCGACATCCGCATGCCGCGCATCGACGGCATCGAGGCCTTGCAACAGCTGCGTGCGCGCGGCGACAGCACGCCGGTGCTGTTGCTGACCACTTTCGACGACAGCGAGCTGCTGTTGCGCGCGACCCAAGCCGGCGCGCAGGGCTTCCTGTTGAAGGACGCGGCGCCGGAAGACCTCCGCGAGGCGATCCAGCGCGTGGCGCGCGGCGACACCCTGCTGCAGCCGGTGAGTACCGAAGCGGTGCGCACGCGTTACTCATTCCAGGCGCAGGACGCGCCGAAGGAACGCTTCAGCGAACGCGAGGTGGCGATCCTGCGCCTGCTCGCCGGCGGCTATTCCAACAAGGAGATCGCGCGATCGCTGTTCCTGGCCGAGGGCACGGTGAAGAACTACGTGTCGGTGATCCTGGAGAAGCTCGACACGCGCGATCGCACACGCGCGGTATTGAAGGCGATTACGTTGCGGGTGATTTAAGGGGCAGCTGTAGCAACCGCCTCACCCCATCCGCGGCTTCCACCAGCGGTCGAATCCACCCAGCATCTTCTTTACGCCCCGCGAGAAACGGCCACGGCGTGTCTTGCGCGCAAGCGCTTCGGTATCGGCGAGCCAGGCGATCTGGATGGTGAGGCGTTCGCCTTCGAACGGCAGGTGGCCGTGGAAGGAGTGTTCGCTGCGCCGGAATGCCACCAGATTTCCGTACACCGGCGTCACCTGCGGCGCGACCTGCACTTCGATGTCGTTGACGTCGGCGAGAAAGCGCAGGGCGCCGGCATCGCCATGCGGCCAATCCGCATTGAGGTAGACCAGGGCGGTGACGATCTTGGATTGGCTGTCGGTATGGATATTGCCGTGACGACGGTTGAGCGAGCTGCACAGCGTGACCAGCGCCGGATAGCGCGACAGGCCTTCGATGCCGAGGCGTTCGCCGATGGCGTCGGCGAACGGTGTCGCGGTGAGTTCCTCGATCAGCCCGTTGATCGCCGCGCCGCAATCGGCCGCCTCGTGCGGAAAGAAGCCGGCACCGCGATAGCGCGGAAAGTCCGCGCGCAGCCGCTCGGCATCGGCCGGATCGAGCAGGCCCTCGCCGCACAACAGGGGAAACGGCGCGGCCAGTGCGGAAGCGGGCAGGCGATCGGCAAGCAGCATGACGGTCGAGCTGAAGTGAAAATCCGAGTCTAGTCGCGCGCGCTTACGTACGCACTACTCGCTACGTGCCCGCATCCAGTGCGCGGCCGTGTCGAGCACGTCCTGCAGGACCTCGGCATCGCGACGGCCACTGCGCGCCGGCACGTGGAACGAGTGATCGGCATCGGCAAACAAGGCCAACGTCCCGCGCGCACCCAGCCGCTCGACCACAGGCTGCAGCAGCGCCACCTCGGCGAGCTCGTCGCGCGTGCCCTGCAGAAACAGCATCGGCACGGCGACCTCGTCCAGGTGCGCCGCGCGCTCGATGGACGGCTTGCCCGCCGGATGCAGCGGGAAGCCGAAGAAAACCAGCCCGCGCACGCCCGGCAACGGCGTATCGGCCTGGGCCTGCGACGTCATGCGCCCGCCAAAGGATTTGCCGCCCGCGAACCACGGCACGCCGGGCAGTCGGCGCGCGGCTTCCGCCACGGCGGCGCGCACGGCGGCATGCGCTACCCGCGGTGTGTCCGGGCGGCGCGAACCGCGCTCCATATACGGGAACTGATAGCGCAGCGTCGCAATCCCGCGCTCCGCCAGGCCCTGCGCCACCGCGGCCATGAACGGATGCGCCATGCCGGCGCCCGCACCATGCGCGAATACGTAGCCCGCCCACGCCCGCGCCGGTACCCGCAGCAAGCCCGACACGCTGTCGGCGCCCTCGATTTCGATCGCGATGGCTTCGCTCGAATCGGCTGCGCCTTGCTTCATGGCGCAGGCTCCTGCCCGCCGGTCGCCTGCCGCAACGCCTGCGCGTAGGCGGGCGCGGTCGGCTCATGCATGAAGTAGGCGTATGCGTCGCCCCAGCGCGTCGCCGCGATGCGCTGCGCCCACTGCGCGAAGTCGGTGTCGCGATATTCCTCCAGCCGCAGGCGCAAATAGCCCCAGGGTGCGGTTTCGACCAGCGGCGGTGGCTGGTCGTCCTCGCGCTCGGACAGGCACAGCGCGGCGCCCGCGTCTTCCAGCACGCCATAGACCGCGTCGTCGAACCAGCTGGCGTTGCGGAACTCGAATGCCGCGCGATGATCGCCCGGCAGCAGTTGCAGGAATTCGCCCAGCCGCACCAGGTCCTTCTTCATGAACGGCGGCAACTGGAACAGCACCGGCCCACGCTTGTCGCCCAAGGTTTCCAGCGTGCGGTAGAGGTAGGCGACCGAATCGGCCACGGCCTCCGCCTTCAGCCGCGCCTCGTGGGTGATGCGGCGCGGCGCCTTGATCGCGAAGCGGAAGCCGTTCGGCACCACCTCGGCCCAGTGCGCCAGCACCGACGCCTTGGGCATCTGATAGAAGGTATTGTTGATCTCGACCGTGGGCAGGCGCTGCGCATACCAGGCGAGCATGTCCTCGGGCTTGATCTTCTCGGGATAGAAGCCGCCCTTCCATTCCTTGAAGGCATAGCCGCTAGCTCCCGACCACACGCGTGCTGTCATTGTTCGTCCCTTCCTGTTCGTTCCTTGCCGGATCCGAGGATGGCGAAGCTCAGCGAATATTCCGCCAAGCGGCGTTTCGAGGCCACCCCCGAGCCCGCGCCCGCGGAACGGGCCCATGAACACGGGCCGCTGCTGTTCGTGGTGCAGCAGCACGCGGCCACGCGCCTGCATTACGACTTCCGCATCGAGTGCGACGGCGTGCTGTTTTCCTGGGCGGTGCCCAAGGGGCCTTCGTCCGATCCCGCCGACAAGCGCATGGCGGTGTTCGTCGAGAACCATCCTTACGACTACGCTTCGTTCGAGGGCGTGATCCCGCCGAAGCAGTACGGCGCGGGCGAAGTGATCGTCTGGGATTGCGGCGTATACAGCCCCGACGAGGACGGCGTGTTCTTCCACGACCGCGCCCAGGCCGAGCAGCGCGTGCGCGAGGGACTCAAGGCCGGCAAGCTCAGCCTGCAGCTGCGCGGTGAGAAGCTCAAAGGGTCCTACGCGCTGGTGCGCACCAAGGAAGCCAAGAGCTGGCTGCTGATCAAGCACAAGGACCGCTTCGTCTCCACGGCCGACATCACGCAGCACGATCAGTCGGTGCTGTCGGGTCTTCGCGTGCGCGAACTCAAGTTCGTCGCGCCGCCGCCGCAAATGCCGGCCGCGCAACTGGTGCCCGCGGGCGAAAGCACGCCGATGCCCTCGAAGCTGGCGCCGATGCTCGCCGAAAGCGGCGACGCCGCGTTCACCCACGAGGACTGGGGGTGGGAACCCAAGTTGGACGGTTACCGCGTGCTCGCTTTCATCGACGGCGATCGCGTGCAGCTGAAGTCGCGCCGCGGGCTGGAATTGGCGGGTACGTTCCCCCGGCTTGCCGAAGAACTGCGAGCGCAGGCCGGAGGCGGCACGCTGGTCCTCGACGGCGAGATCGTCTCCTTCGATGGGCAGGGTCGGCCGTCCTTCAACGCCCTGCAGAACCGCTTCCAGCTCAAGGCGGCGACCGACATCGCGGCCGCCGATCGCAACGTGCCGACGCTGTTCTTCGCCTTCGACCTGCTGTACTTCGCCGGCATCGACCTGCGCGCGCGGCCGTACCGCGAACGCCGCCGTTATCTCGCGCAGTGCCTGCTGCCCTCGCCGCTGGTGCAGCTAGTGCATGCGGCGGCCGACGGCGAGGCCATGCAGGAGGCGGCGTTGGCGAGCGGCTTCGAAGGCATCGTCGGCAAGCGCCTGGACAGTCGTTACGAAGCCGGCAAGCGTTCGAAGGCCTGGCTCAAGGTGAAGCCGACCCAAGGCGCCGAATTCGTCATCGGTGGTTACACCCGCGGCAAGGGCTCGCGCGAAAAGCTCGGCGCGGTGCTGGTGGGGTACTGGGACGGCGATGCGCTGCGTTTCGCTTCGGGCGTAGGTTCCGGCTTCGACGATCGCACGCTCGCGGCGGTGTTCGAACCCCTGCAGCCGCTGCGCATCGAACGCAATCCCTTCGCCGAGAAGCCCGACGTGCCCGGACCGATCACGTGGGTGCGGCCGGAGCTGGTGGCGGAAGTGAACTTCCACGAATGGACCGGCGACGGCCACCTGCGCGCGCCGACCTTCGTGCGCCTGCGCGACGACATCGATCCGCAGACGGTGAGCCGCAACGAAGTCGCTCGTCCCGCCGAGTCGGCACCGCGGGGAGCCAAGCGCGTCGCCGCCGCACGCGCGGCCACATCGCACGCGAAGCCCTCGTCATCCTCTACCGAAGTCGCCGCGGTGCTCGCGCAACTCGACAACACCCGCAAGATGCTCGAGCTCGCGATCGGGCCGCATCGCATCAAGCTCAGCAATCTCGACCGCGTCTATTGGCCGGCAAACGACGAGCTCGAGCAGGCCGCGCTGACCAAGCGCGATCTGCTGATCTATCTCGCGCAGGTGTCGCCGCTGATGCTGCCGCATCTGGCCGACCGGCCGCTGACGATGATCCGCATGCCCGATGGCATTCGCGGGCAGCGCTTCTTCCAGAAGCATTGGGATCAAGCGCGCCCAGACTTCGTCGAAACGGTGACCGTCTTCTCCGGCAGCAAGGACGAAGAGCACGAGTACCTGCTGTGCAACAACCTGCCTACGCTGTTGTGGCTGGCGCAGTCGGGCACGCTGGAATTCCACGTCTGGCACTCGCGCGCCAAGGTCGGTCCGGACTGCGCATCGAAGTCGACCGATTACGCGACCTCGCTGGAGTCGCTGGAAGCGTCGGTGCTCAACTACCCCGACTACGTGGTGTTCGACATCGATCCCTACATCTATTCGGGCAAGGAAGCCAAAGGCGCCGAGCCGGAGCTCAACACCGTCGCCTTCGAGAAGGGCAAGGAGATCGCCTTCGCCCTGCGCGAGCTGCTGCTGGGCATGGGCCTGGAGCCCATCGTCAAGACCTCGGGCAAGACCGGCTTGCATGTTTTTGTCCCGATCAAGCGGACGCTGGACTTCGATGCGGCCCGCCACGTGTCCGAACTGGTCAGCCGCCACCTCATGCGGCAGCGCCCCAAGGACATCACCATGGAGTGGAGTGTCCCTAAACGTAGTGGAAAAATTTTCATGGACCACAACATGAACGTGCGGGGCAAGACCTTGAACGTCGCCTACTCCCCACGCGGCGAGCCCGCCGCACCGGTATCGATGCCGCTGACCTGGGACGAGCTGGCCTCCGCGTATCCACTCGACTTCCGCATTCCCGGTGTTATAAAGCGGCTTTCACGTATGGGCGATCGCTGGAGCGATGCCTTAACACGCAAACAGGACCTCGAGCGGGCCCTCAAAAAACAGGGCGGCGGGGTCTGAAACATCGGAGAGCAGTCATGGCTGCACGCTCGATTGCGTCACTCACCGTTTCCTTCGGCCTGGTCGCCATTCCGGTCAAGCTGTACACGGCGACCGAATCCAAGGGCGGCATTTCCTTCAACATGCTGCACAAGAAATGCGGCTCTCGTGTGCGCTATCAGGTGATGTGCGCGCGCGAAGAGATTCCGATCGATCGCGACGAGATCGTGAAGGGCTACGAGTTCGCCAAGGACCAGTACGTGATGTTCACGCCGGAGGAGCTGAAGGCGTTGGAGGAAGTGGGCACGCATAGCGCGGATATCGTCGAGTTCGTGCCGATCGCCGCGATCGATCCGGTCTACTTCGACAAGGCGTACTACCTCGCGCCGGACAAGGGCGGTGCCAAGCCCTATGCCCTGTTCGCCAAGGCGCTGCGCGAATCCGAGCGTTGCGCGATCGGCCATTGGGCCACGCGCGGCAAAAGCTACATCGTGATGATCCGCCCGGTCGAAGATGGACTAGTGATGCAGCAGCTGCTCTACCAGAACGAAGTACGTGCGATCGGCGATCTCGACATCCCGCGCACCGACGTGAAGCCGGCGGAGTTGAAGCTGGCGCAGCAGCTGATCGATTCGCAGAGTTCCGAGACCTTCGACCCATCGCAGTACAAGGACGAGGTCACCGAACGCATCGAGGCCGCAGTACAGAAGAAGGTGGAAGGCGAGCAGATCACCTTGGCCGAGGAACCCGAGGGCGGCGCACAGATCATCGACCTGATGGAAGCGCTGCGCGCGAGTCTCGAGAAGAAGGGCGGTGCCGCGCCGGCGCGCAAGGGCGCGGCCGCGAGCAAGGCCACGCGCAAGCCGGCCAAGCGCGTGCAGGCACTGGAAGTCGAACATGCAGCGCCTGCGCCCAAGCGCAAGGCCAGCAAGCGGTCGAAGTAGCAGGACGACCACTGCATGCACTCCTACGGCATGCGCGACGTCGAGAAGCTGCTTCGACTGTCGCGCAGCACGCTCCGCTCGCTGATCGCCGCGGGTTTCGTCACGCCCGAGCGCGGTCCGCGCAACGCGTTGCGCTTCTCTTTCCGCGACCTGATCGTGCTGCGTACGGCGCAGACGTTGGCGGCAGCCAAGATCCCGCACCGGCGCATCCTGCGCGCCTTGCGCGAGCTGCGCGGTCGCCTGCCCGAGGAGATGCCGCTGTCCGGGTTGAGCATCGGTGCGGTCGCCGATCACGTCGTGGTGCGCGAAGGCCGCAGCCGCTGGGTCGCCGAGTCGGGCCAGTACCTGCTGTCGTTCGAAGGCGATCCGGAGCAGGGCACGCTGCAGGTGATCGAGACGCCGCCTGCCGCGGCGCCGCAGGATGCCGCGGGCGACGACTGGAACGCGCAAGGCGCCGCGCTCGAACGCAGCAATGCCGAGCACGCGCTGCTGGCGTACGAGCGCGCCGTCGCCGGCGATCCACTGCGTCTGGACGCGCGCATCAATCTCGGCCGCCTGCTGCACGAGCTGGAGCGTTTCGACGAAGCCGAACGCGCCTATCGCGACGCGTTCGCCATCGTGCGTTCCGAGCGCAACTATTCCGATCGCGGCGATAACGCCCTGCTCCACTTCAATCTCGCGGTGCTGCTCGACGACCTGGATCGCGCGGACGAGGCGATCAACGAATACGAGGCCGCGCTGCGCGTCGATCCCGATCTGGCCGATGCGCACTACAACCTGGCGCTGCTGTACGAAGAGCAGGGTGAGGCGAAGCAGGCCTTGCGGCACATGTCGCAGTACCGGCGCCTGATTAGAGAGTGAGCGCGCCGCGGCGGCGGGCGCGATCATTCAATTGAACAAGGCGCGCAGGATGTGCGTGATCTGCTCGGCCGCCAGCGGCTTGGTGAGATGGGCGTGGAAGCCGGCCTCGCGCGTGGCGGACATATCGCCGGCCTGGCCGTAGCCGGTCACGGCGATCAGGGGCGTTGGTTGCGGCAGTTCCTCGTTCAGTCGCCGGCCGAGTTCGAAACCGTCTATGTCGGGAAGACCCAGATCGATGAGGATCGCGTCGTAGGTTGCCGCGCGGGTCGCTTCCAGTGCGCTGGCGGCGTCGTACACCGCTTCGCAAAGGTAGCCCGAATGCTGCAGCAGCATCCGCATCGAATCGGCCGCGTCGCGGTTGTCGTCGACGATCAGCAGGCGCCGCGACGCTACCTGCGCGGCGGGTGCGTTCTCCGGCGCCCTGAAGCCGGGTTCCGCTGCCGCCGGCAAGCGGATGCGGAATTCGGCGCCTTCGCCCGGCTGGCCGCTGCTGGAGGCGCTCACCTCGCCGCGGTGCAGCGTCACCAGCTGCTGCACCAGGCTCAATCCCAGGCCGAGACCGCCATGCGAACGCGCCGCGTCCTGATCGCCTTGCACGAACGGATTGAAGATGTCCGCGATTTTCTCCGGCGCGATGCCGGGGCCATTGTCACGGATCACGATCTCGACTTGCCCTTCCAGCCGACGCAGCTTGGCCGAGATTTGCCCGTGCGGCTGCGTGAACTTGACCGCGTTGTGCAGCAGATTGCTCAGCACCTGGACCAGACGCACGCGATCGCCGACGACCCACGCCGGTGTTGCGGTCGTTTCCACGTACAGCGACTGCGAGCGCCGGCGCGCCTGCACATCGACGGTTTCCACCGCGTCGGCGAGCGCCGCGCGCAGATCCAGCGTCTGTTGCAACAGGCGGATCTTGCCCTTGGTGATGCGGCTTATGTCGAGCAGGTCGTCGACCAGTCGCGACAACTGGCCCAGCTGCCGTTCGATCACATCGCGGCAGCTCTTCACCGCCGGTGATTCGATCGGTTCCATGTGCATGATGGAAACGGCGTTGGCGATGGGCGCCAGCGGATTGCGCAACTCGTGGCCCAGCATGGCGAGGAACGTGGTCAGCCGCTCACCTTCGTCCTCCAGCGCGCGGATGCGGCGGTGCGAGGTGAGATCGCGGGTGATCTTGACGAAACCAGCGTGGTTGCCGTCGCCGTCGTACAGCGCGGAGATGATGACATTGGCCCAGAAGCGCGTGCCATCCTTGCGCACGCGCCAGCCTTCGTCTTCGATGCGCCCTTCGGCGAGAGCGATCTCAAGTTCGCGCGCGGGCCAATTCTTTGCGAGCGCCTCGGGCGTGTAGAACACCGAGAAGTGCTGGCCGATGATTTCGCCCGCGCGATAGCCCTTGATGAGTTCTGCGCCGGGGTTCCAGCTGGCGACGCGGCCTTGGGTGTCGAGCATGAAGATCGCGTAATCGCGTACGCCCTCGACCAGCAGGCGGAAGCGCTCTTCGCTGCGGCGCAACTGCTCTTCGTGTTCGCGGCGATCGGTGAGGTCGCGGGTAACCTTGGTGAAGCCGCGCAGCGTGCCGTTGGGATTGTCGATGCGCGAGATGATCACGTTGGCCCAGAAGCGCGAGCCGTCCTTGCGCACGCGCCAGCCTTCGTCCTCGAAGCGACCGAGCGCGCGGGCCATGGTGAGCTCATGATCGGGCCATCCGGCCGCGACTTTTTCGGGGGGATAGAACAGCGAGAAGTGCCGACCTATCACTTCGTCGGCGCTATAACCCTTGATGCTCTGCGCGCCGCGGTTCCAGCTGCAGATATGCCCCTGCGGGTCGAGCATGAAGATGGCGTAATCGGGCACCGACTCCACCAGCAAGCGAAACGGAATGTCGTCGCCACTGCAGACTTTGCCGACTATGTCGGCAGCTGGTCGGAGCCCCTGAGTC
The DNA here is from genome assembly GCF_054782215.1 of Lysobacter terrae. NCBI lineage: Bacteria > Pseudomonadati > Pseudomonadota > Gammaproteobacteria > Lysobacterales > Lysobacteraceae > Lysobacter > Lysobacter terrae. The sequence continues at coordinate 200,581 of NZ_BAAGSX010000008.1, read as the reverse complement.
ATCCGCTAGAGAACACGCATTCCGGGTATGTGCAGTGTGAAGGCGGCCGGGATCAGCCCGCGTGCCGCTCCCAGGGCGGTACATCGCCCAACCGCTGAGCCAGGAAGTCGACGAACGCGCGAACGCGCGGCGGCACCAGCCGGCGCTGCGGCATCACCGCGTGGATGCCGGTATCGGCGAGCGGATAGTCGGGCAGCAGTACGCGCAGGCGGCCGGCGCGCAAATCGCCGTTGACGTGCCAGGTCGAATGCAGGGCGATGCCCAATCCGGCAACGGCGGCGTCGCGCAGCAGTTCGCCTTGATTGCTTTCCAAGCGGCCGTGCACGCGCACGGAGATTTCGCCGCCGTCGCTTTGGAATCGCCATAGGTCGTTGCGGCCCTGCGCGCCGACGAGCAGCAGGCATTCGTGCTGCGCCAGTTCGGCCGGTGTGCGCGGCTCGCCATGTGCGCGCAGGTAGTCCGGCGAAGCGCAGAGCACGCGCCGGTTGTTGGCGATGCGGCGCGCGACCAGGGTCGAATCGTCGAGCGCGCCGATGCGGATGCCCACGTCCATGCCGGCGCTGACCAGGTCGACCTTCTGGTCGTTGAGGTCGACGCTGACCCGGACCTCGGGGTGCAGCGCCAGGAATTCGGGCAGCAGCGGCGAGATATAGAGGCGGCCGAAGGTCGACGACATCGTCACCCGCAGTGTGCCGGCGACGCCGCTGCCGGTGCGGCGCAGTCCTCCGGCCAGGGCTTCGAGGTCTTCGACCAGGACGCGGCCTTGCTCCGCGAGCAGCAGGCCCTCGGGCGTGGGATGCAATTGCCGGGTGGTCCGGTGCAGCAGGCGCACGCCCAGGTCGCGCTCCAGCCGCTTCAGGCGCTGGCTGGCCACTGCGACCGACAGGTCCAGGCTGCGGGCGGCGGCGCTGATCGAGCCCAGGTCCAGAACCCGCAGGAACAGGGCGATGTCGCCGATCCGGTCCATATTCTCAACGCGATGTTGAAAGTGTTTGGAGATATGCCCGGTTTTTGGCGAGGATGCAACGGACCAGACTGGCGGCCTTCCCTCTTGGAGGCTGCCATGCACCTCTCTCCCGCTGCTTCTGCGGCCGCCGCGCCCGGCCGTCGCCTGCCCCTGGCCCTGTACGCGCTGACCGTCGGCGCTTTCGGCATCGGCACCACCGAGTTCGTGATCATGGGCCTGCTGCTGCAGGTCGCCGCCGATCTGAAGGTGACGATCGCTTCGGCCGGCCTGCTGATCTCCGGCTACGCGCTGGGCGTGTTCGTCGGCGCGCCGCTGCTCACTGCCGCCACCGCCAAGCTGCCGCGCAAGGCGGCGCTGGTCGCGCTGATGGTGATCTTCACGCTCGGCAACCTCGCCTGTGCGCTGGCGCCCAACTACGCGGTGCTGATGGCGGCGCGCGTGCTCACCTCGCTCGCGCACGGCACCTTCTTCGGGATCGGTGCGGTAGTGGCGACGAATCTGGTCGCGTCCGATCGCAAGGCGTCGGCGATCTCGATCATGTTCACCGGCCTCACCGTGGCGACATTGCTGGGCGTACCCGCGGGCGCGTGGCTCGGCCTGCACTTCGGCTGGCGCGCGACGTTCTGGGCGGTGGCGGCGATCGGGGTGATCGCCACGGCCGTGATCGCAGCGCTGGTCCCCGCCGATCATGGCGCGCGCGACGCCATCGCGCTGCGCGACGAAGCGAAAGTGCTGGCGCGTCCGCAAGTCCTGCTCGGCCTGGCCGCCACCGTGTTCGGCTATGCGGGCGTGTTCGCGGTATTCACCTATATCCAGCCCCTGCTCACGCAGATCACGGGGTTCAGCGAAGCCGCGGTGTCGCCGGTGCTGCTGGTGTTCGGCGTCGGCATGATCATCGGCAATCTCGTCGGCGGCCGCCTTGCCGACCGGCGCCTGGTGCCGACACTGATCGGCACGCTGGTCGCCCTCGCGCTGGTGCTGGGCGTGCTGACCTTCGCGCTGCATCAAGCCGTGGCCGCAGTGCTGTTCACCGGTCTGCTCGGCGCTGCGGCCTTCGCCACCGTCGCACCGCTGCAACTGCGCGTGCTGCAGCACGCGCAGGGAGCGGGCGAAAGCCTGGCGTCGAGCTTCAACATCGCCGCCTTCAATCTCGGCAACGCGATCGGCGCGTGGCTGGGCGGGGCGGTGATCGTTCACGGTCCCGGCCTGGGCGCGGTGCCATGGACCGCAGCGCTGATGACGCTCGCCGGCCTGGCCATCGTGCTGTGGAGCCTGCGCATCGAAGGGCGCCGTCCCCAACCTTCCGCGCTGCGCGAATGCGTGGTGGTCGACTGACCCTTAGGAGATCGAACATGGAAACCCGTTTTCTCGGCCATTCCGGATTCAAGGTGCCGGTGCTCGGCTTCGGCGCAGGCACATTCGGCGGCAAGGGCCCGCTGTTTTCCGCCTGGGGCAACAGCGATGTCGACGAAGCCACGCGCCTGGTCGATGTGTGTCTCGATGCCGGCGTCAACCTGTTCGATACGGCCGACGTGTATTCCGACGGCGCGTCCGAAGAGATCCTTGGCGCGGCGATCAAAGGCCGCCGCGACCGGGTGATCCTTTCCACCAAGCTCTCGCTGCGTGCGGACGACGGGCCCAACGACGTCGGTGCCTCGCGCCATCATCTGATCCGCGGCATCGACCGCGCGCTGCAACGCCTGGGCACCGACTACATCGACGTGCTGCAGTTGCATCACTTCGACGCGCAGACTCCGGTGGAGCAGGTGATGCGCACGCTCGACGACCTCGTTCGCGCCGGCAAACTGCGCTACCTGGGCGCGTCCAACTTTTCCGGCTGGCAACTGATGAAGTCGCAGGCGGTCGCCGATCGCCTGGGTTATTCGCGCTTCGTCGCCAACCAGACCTACTACTCGCTGATCGGCCGCGATTACGAATGGGAGCTGATGCCGCTCGGGCTGGATCAAGGCATCGGCGCGGTCGTGTGGAGTCCCCTCGGTTGGGGTCGCCTCACGGGCAAGATCCGCCGCGGCCAATCGTTACCGGAAGGCAGCCGTCTGCACGACACGGCCGGCTTCGCGCCGCCGGCGGACGAGGAGCGGTTGTACCGCGTTGTCGATACGTTGGCGGCGATCGCCGCCGACACCGGTCGGTCGATTCCGCAGATCGCGCTCAATTGGCTGTTGCAGCGGCCCACGGTGTCGACGGTGCTGATCGGGGCGCGCAACGAAGCGCAACTGCGCGACAACCTCGGCGCGGTGGGTTGGTCGCTGGATGCGGCGCAGATGCAGGCACTGGACGACGCCAGTCGCGTCACGCCGCCCTATCCGTATTACCCGTACTGGAACGGCATGTTCGCTGAGCGCAATCCGCCGCCGGTGTAACTCGTCCACGCGGGCGGCCAGCCCTTCGCCACGACCAACAGGTCTACCATCGGTGGTCCGCTCCCCTTTGCGGGGAAGTGGACTGCCATTGGACCCTTCCGCACGTTCCAATGGCCGCCGGAGGAACGAAATGGACCTGGTGCTAGACGGAAACGGACCGCTGTACCTGCAATTGGCCCGCGCCCTGCGCGAGGCCATGGCCGCGGGTCGCCTCGCCAACGGCACCCGGCTGCCGTCCAGCCGCGAGCTGGCCTACGACCTGGATCTGTCGCGTACCACCGTGGTCGCCGCGTACGAACACCTGCGCGCGGAGGGGTACATCAGCGGGCGCGTGGGTTCGGGCAGTTACGTGACCTCGCCCTGGACCGCGCCCGTGCGGCTGCCGCCGCCGCGGCGAGCGGTCGTGGCGCAGTCGCGCTACAGCCAGCGCACGCGCGAGGTGTGCATGCTCGGCAACATTCCCGGACATCGTCCGCCGGGCATGCGCTATGCCTTCCAGTTCGGCGTGCCGATGGTCAACACCGCATTGACCGCGCAGTGGGTGCGCGAACTGGCCCGCGCCGCCCCCTACGTGCAGCCGAACTATCCGCGCATCCAGGGCCTGCCCGCGCTGCGCGAAGCGGTGGCGCGCCACATCAATCGCACGCGTGGCGTCGCCTGCGTCGCCGACGACGTGCTTATCGTCAGTGGCACACAGCAGGCACTGACGCTGATCGCGCGCGTGCTGCTGGACGAAGGCGATGCGGCGGCGCTGGAAGAGCCGCACTACTTCACCGCGCGCACGATCCTGCAAGCGCATGGCGCGCGCCTCATCGGCGTGCCGGTCGATGCCGACGGTCTGCAGGTGGAGCAGCTGCCCGACCCGGCGGTAAAGCTCACCTATGTGACGCCTTCGCATCAGTTCCCGACCGGTGCGGTGCTGTCGTACGAACGCCGCCTGGCCTTGCTCGAATACGCGCGACTGGGCTCGGGCTGGATCGTCGAGGACGACTACGACGGCGAGTTCCGCCACGACCGCCAGGCCGTGCAGGCCTTGCAGCAGCTGGATCGCGATGGTCGCGTGCTGTATGTCGGCAGCTTCTCCAAGACGCTGTTTCCGGCGCTGCGCCTGGGCTACATCGTGATGCCGCCGGGCTTGCGCGACGATCTGCTCGCGGCGAAGTGGGCCGACGATTTCGGTTCGCCGCCGCTGGATCAGGCGGCGCTGGCGAACTTCATCGCCTCGGGCGCCTACGACCGCCATCTGCGCCAGGTGACGCGCAAGCTGGCGGAGCGGCGCGCGTTGCTGCGCACCCTGCTCGAACAACACTGCGGCGATCGCCTGGAGCTGATGGACTCGCACGCGGGCATGCATCTGGTCGCATGGATCCGCGACATGCCCGCCGCCGAAGGCGATGCGCTGATCCGCGCGGCGCATGAGCGCAAGCTCGCGCTGTATTCGATCGCGCCTTGCTATCTGCAGCCGCCGGATCGCACCGGCCTGATCATGGGCTTCAGTGCGATGTCGCCCGGCGAGCTTCGCGATGCGGTGGCGCTGTTCGCGCAATGTCTGGCGCTGTTTCCGCGTCATGCCGGTGGTACGCGGCGGCCGGCGCTGTATCTGGCGCGTAGTTCCGGCTAGGGCTGCGGCCTCGTCACAACGCGCCGCGGCTGCCGACCGCGCGCATATAGGCGTCGAGATTGCGCGCAGGATCGTCGGCGAAGGTTTCGCCGGTGGCGACGTAGGCCGCGATGCGGTCCGGCCGGAAGCTGCGGAAATCGCCGCGCAATCGACACCACGCGCCGAGCGTCCAACTGCCGCCCCAGAAGGCGAGCGCGAGTGGCTCGATCTCACGCTCGCTGGTCGTGCCGTTGCCGTCGCGGTAGTCCAGGCGCAGTACCTGCATCTTTTCGATCGCGGCGTGCAGCACGTCGATCAGGCCGGAATTCTCGATGCGGTTCGACACCTGCGGCGCGTAGATGCGGGTGCGCTGGCTGCGTTCGCGCAGCGCTTCGGGCAGCACGGCCTCGATCTTCAACAGCGCCGCGGTCGCGCCCCGGCCGAGGCGTTCGCCGCCGAAGGCACGGACGAAGCGCGTGCCGACGACCAGGGCTTCGAGCTCGTCTTCGGTGAACATCAGCGGCGGAATGTCGGCGCCCTTGCGCAGCATGTAGCCGACGCCGGCTTCGCCTTCGATGGGCACGCCCGACAGTTGCAGGTCGGCGACGTCACGGTAGACCGTGCGCAGCGAGACCTGCAGCGTCTGCGCGAGTTGCTGCGCGGTGATCGCGGAACGGCGTCCGCGCAGGGCGTGGATGAGCAGGAACAGGCGGTCGGCGCGGCGCATGCGGCATGATCGCGTGTCCGGCCCGCATGCACCAACCTCAGCGCAGCTCCGAGCGCGCGGTCGGCAACAGCCGGCGCAGTTCCGGCGGCTCGCGCAGCTCGTCCAGCAATGCGCCCGCGAGCGCGTCCCTCCAGGCGCCATGGTTCTTCAACGCGGCCAGATGCGCGTCGAGTGCCGCGGCATCCGCGAAGTGCGCGAGCCAGACGAATACGCGCTCGCCCTCGCGCACCGGCAGCCGCGGGAAGGTGTTCTCGCTGGCATCGGTGAGGTAGCGCGCGACGATCCGTGCGCCCTGCGCTTGCAGCAGCGGCGCCAGTTCGCGATCAAAGCGCGCGGCGAAACCTTCCTCCGCGAGCGCATGCAGTGCGCACACGCCCAGGCACAGCGCACTCCCGGCGGCGGGCAAACTCGTGCCCAGCTCCGGCCGCGGCGCCACGGCGCGGGCAACGCCGCTGTCCGCCTGCGCGGGCCGGAGCAGCAGGACGTTGTCGCTGTCGATCATCGTCGCGTTCGCCGCGTCGCGGTGGCGCTGCCACACCGGGCCGAAGTAGAACGCCTGCAACGCATCACGACGCGCCTGCATCGACGGGAAGCCGCGCAGCCAGACGAAGCGATCGGGATCGTCGGCGTCGCGGTAGGTGCCGATCACGTGGATGCCGACCGCTTCCTGCGTCTCGACGAATTCGCGTTCGAACAGTTCCACCAGCACATCGCGCTGCTCGGGCTGGAGCGTGTACTGCCGCAACTCGACGACGTTGTCTTCGTGCAGCAGGCGATCCTCGGCGTCGAGGCGGCGGAACCACATGTGCCAGTTGGTCTCCCAGCTCGCGCCGTCGTCGATGGAAAACGCCTGCTGCCAGTGCGCGGTGTTCGCGCTGCTGTGTTCCCAGAGAAAACGCACGCGCACGGGTCGGCCTTCGTGGTGGTCCTGGCCATAGAAGGTGCCGACGCCGTTCTCGAAGCGCCCGCTGACCGGCGGGTCGAGCGTGCCGCTGCGGTCGCTGGACCAATGGATGCGCCATTGCCCCGCGGCCAGGTCGTACAGACGCAGGGCGATGCCCTGGTAGCCACCGGCCCAGGCGGTACGGAATTCCTCCAAGTTGCCCAGGCCACCCAGCAAGGGCCGGCACTCATCGTGCGCGGTGAAGACCTCCCAATCGCCGTTGCCGACGAGGCGTTCGGCCAGGCGCTCGTTCTGCACCCGCCAGCGTCCGTGGATGAAGTCGAAATCGTGGCGGCCATCGGATACCTGGTCGGCGGCGGCCGGCGCAGGCGCGGAATCGGCGACGGCGGAACGCTGACGGGTCATCACGCGGCCCACACGTCGGCAAGCGGGGCGACGAAGGTCGGGCATTGCTGGGCTGAAGGCATGGGTCGGGCTCCGCGAAGCGAGGATCGCTCGATGCAGGCAGCCTGCGCCCTCGCTCCTGCCAGCCTGCTGTCAGCACGCCGCGCCGGCTAGCCATCGGTCGGCTGAACGCTACATTCCGACCTTCACCGGTCCGCCACCGGCCGCCCTTCACGCTGCTCTTGGTCCACGACGCTTGTCCGCCATCGCCCCCTCAGTGCGTACTTCGGATAGCCGTCGACGGCGATTTTCCGGATAACCGTTGTCCGCTTCTCAGCTGATGCGACGGCCCGTAACGAGACTGATGCCATGAACACGCCCTACTCCACCGCCACCGCCGAAGAACTGCTGCACGCACTCGCCCGGCTGGACGCGGCGATGGCAACGGTCGTACGCCGCGCCGGCCGCGGCTGCGGACCCGATTGCGAGCGTCATCTCGACAGCGCCTCGCGCGGACTGCGCATGTTGCTCGGCGCGGACGCCGGGCAAATGGTCTACGACGTGCTGGACGCGGCCCGGCGCGTACTCAACTCGGCCGATCCGGCCGCGCCGCTGCTGATGCTCACGATGGCGCGGCAGAACCTCGCGACTATCGTTCACCGCCACGCGGCGCGCGCGACCCGCAAAGTCGCCTGACTGCCTCCCCCGATCGGCTGATTCGCGCCGCGGTTGCGAAGCTCGACGCGGCACGCGCCGCGGACACGGTGTCGCTGTCGGTACCGTTTTCATGGCGTCTTTTTGCGGGCGGCTTCGCCCCGCATCGGCGACAATGACGGCCCCTTGCCGTCACCTGCCCCGCCCATGTCCAACGCCGCCATTTCCCTGACCCGTTTCCTCATCGAAGAGGAGCGCGCCGGTCATATCAACGCCGACCTGCGCCTGCTGATCGAAGTCGTCGCCCGCGCCTGCAAGACCATTTCGATCGCCGTCGGCAAGGGTGCGCTCGGTGGCGTGCTGGGCGACGCGGGCACTGGCAACATCCAGGGCGAGGCGCAGAAGAAGCTCGACGTGCTGAGCAACGAGATCCTGCTCGAAGCCAACGCCTGGGGCGGCCACCTCGCCGGCCTGGCGTCGGAAGAGATGGATACCTCGCACCCGATTCCGGACGTCTATCCGCGCGGCAACTACCTGCTGCTGTTCGATCCCCTCGACGGTTCGTCGAACATCGACGTCAACATCTCCGTGGGCACGATCTTCTCGGTGCTGCGCTGCCCGGATGGCGTGACCACGCCGTCCGACGAACACTTCCTGCAGCCGGGCACGGCACAGGTCGCCGCCGGCTACTGCACCTATGGGCCGAGCACGATGCTGGTGCTCACGGTCGGCCACGGCACGCATTCCTTCACCCTCGATCGCGAGGTCGGCAGCTTCATCCTGACGACGCGCGGCATGCGCATTCCGGAAGAAACCAAGGAATTCGCGGTCAACATGTCCAACCAGCGCTTCTGGGAAGCGCCGATGCAGCAGTACGTGGGCGATCTGCTGACGGGCAAGGAAGGTCCGCGCGGCAAGGACTTCAACATGCGTTGGGTGGCCTCGATGGTAGCCGACGTGCACCGCATCCTGACCCGCGGCGGCTTCTTCAGCTATCCGCTCGACAGCAAGTGCCGCGACAAGGGCGGCAAGCTGCGCCTGATGTACGAGGCCAACCCGATGAGCTTCCTGGTCGAACAGGCCGGCGGCGCCGCCACCACGGGCCGCGTGCGCATGCTGGAAGTGCAACCCACCGGCCTGCACATGCGCGTGCCGGTGTTCCTGGGCTCGAAGCAGGAAGTGGAGGTGGCCACGCGCTATCACCGCGAGCACGACGCCACTCACGTCGCTGCGGCGGTCGCCTGACGACCAAGGCGGGGAATCTGCTCTACTGGTGCAGTCCCCGCCCATCACGCGCGACGCATGAGCCAAGCCGACTTCATCGAGGTGTCTGACGATGCACTGCCGCGCGCGGCATGCGCGGCGCTGGTCGAACGCTTCGTCACGAGCAACGCCGCGCTGCCCGGCCGTGTCGGCGGCGGCGTGCTGCCGGAGCTGAAGGACAGCCTGGACATCTCCATCAGCGGCAAGCCGGAATGGCGCGATGCCGAGGCGCAGCTCAACCAGGCCGTGTTCCGTGGGGTGATGGCGTATCTGCGCAAGTATCCGCACACGCTGATCGCGCCGTTGATGCTCGAGGTCCCCGGCGAGGACGGGGCACGTCATCGTTTGACCGCCGAGCGCTTGCAGGCCATGGACGATGCGGAGCTGGGGCCGGTGGTGCAGACGGTGCTGCGCCCCGGCGTGATCAATCTGCAGCGCTACACCGGCGGCCGTGGCGGCTACCCCTATTGGCACTGCGAGCTGTATCCGCGCGACCCGCGTGCGGAGACACTGCATCGCCACTTGCTGTGGACGATCTATCTCAACGACGGCTTCGGCGAAGGCGAGACCGAGTTCCTCTACCAGCAGCGCAAGATCGTGCCGCGGGCGGGCTCGCTATTGATCGCGCCGGCCGCGTTCACCCATACGCATCGCGGTAATCGGCCGCAGGGCGGCGACAAGTTCATTGCGACGAGTTGGATTTTGTTTCAGCGGGCCGAGGCGTTGTTCGGGCAGCCCGCGTAGTTACGCCACGCGCGGCTGATTCAGCACGAGCCAGTAGAGCCCGACCTGGCGCACGGCGCCGACGAACTGTTCGAAGTCCACCGGCTTCTGGATGTAGCTGTTCACGCCCAGCGCATAGCTGGCTTCGACATCGAAGGGCTCGACGCTGGTGGTCAGCACGACCACCGGCAGTTCGCGGGTGGCGGGTTCGGCGCGGATCGCCTGCAGGACTTCGCGGCCATCGAGCTTGGGCAGGTTGAGGTCGAGCAGCACGATCGACGGCAATTCGCGAGCGTCGCGGTCCGCATAGCGGCCACGGGCGAACAGGTAGTCGAGCGCTTCGGCCCCGTCGCGTACGACGACCATGTCGTTGGCGACATTGGCCTCTTCGAAGGCGAGCCGGGTCAGCTCGACATCGTCGGGGTTGTCTTCGACCAGCAGAATATTTTTGTTTGCCATCCCAGCGTCCCTCACGCGTCCGGCAGCTCCACAGTGAAGCTGGCACCGTCACCGGGTTGTGAAGCCGCCGTGATACGGCCGCCGTGACGCTCGGCGATGCATCGGGCGATCGCCAGGCCCAGGCCGTATCCGGCGCCCTGCTCCACGCTATGGAGGCGCTGCAGAGGTTCAAACAGCTTGCCGGCATAGCGGGGATCGAAACCAATGCCCGCGTCGCGGATCGTCAGCCATAGGCGATCGATGCCGCGCTCGCCGCTGACCTCGATGCGCGTCGGCGGCAGGGGGGCGGAGAACTTCCAGGCGTTGTGCAGCAGTTCGACCAGCATCTGCCGCAACAGACGTTCGTCGCCGCGCACGATCAGAGCCGGCTGCACGTGCAGCTGGCAGGGGCGATCGGGCTCGGCGTTCTCCAGATCGGATAGTGCCCATTCGGCCAGCAGACTCAGGTCGACCTCGGCCGGATGCAGCTCGGCATGGGTCGCCCGCGACAGTTCTCCGAGTTTTTCCAGCAGGCCGCCCATTCGCGTGGCCGCGGCGCGGATGCGTTCCAGCTGCTCGCGTTCGCGCGGCTCGAGCCGGTCGTGGGCGCTGGCCGCAAGGTGTCCGGCGAAGCTGTCGATGGTGCGCAGCGGCGCACGCAGATCGTGCGTGATCGTGTCGGTCAGCAGCTGCAATTGCCGGCGCGCGGCATCGAGCTGGGCCAGGGAATCGTCTTCGGTCATGGGGCAACGGCGGGGGCGGTCGCCCCGATTATCACGCCGCCGCTGTCTGAATGTCGCCTTTGCGTCCGCGCTGGAGCGGTCGCCTCAGAACAGTTGGCCTTGCGGCGAAATCGCCTGCGGCGGCGTGAAGCGGCTCGCATCCAGGGGCGGCAGCCGGCCGAAGCCGATCCGTGCGTGCGCCTTGGCGAAGCGTTGCTGCAGCAATTGCGCGAACGGTCCCTGCCCGCGCATGCGCTTGCCGAACGCGCTGTCGTAGTCCTTGCCGCCGCGCATCTGCTGGATCAGGCTCATCACGTGCGCAGCGCGATCGGGATAGTGCAATTCCAGCCATTCGCGCCAGATCTGCTTGAGCTCGTGCGGCAGGCGCAGCAGCACGTAACCGGCGGCACGCGCGCCGTGCTCGTAGGCGGCTTCGAGGATGTGCTCGAGCTCGCGGTCGTTGATCATCGGGATCATCGGCGCGGCCATCACGCCTACCGGCACGCCGGCGTCGAACAGCGCCTTCATCGCGCGCAGCTTGGCGTGCGGTGCCGAGGCGCGTGGTTCCATTTTCGACGCGAGTTTGTTGTCGAGCGTGGTGACCGAGAAGTACACGTTGACCAGACGCTCGCGCGCCATCGCCGCAAGTACGTCGATGTCGCGTTCGATCAGGGCGTTCTTGGTGATGAAGCTGAGCGGATGCTTGGTCTCCGCAAGCACTTCCAGGCATTGCCGGGTGATGCGGTAGCGGCGTTCGATCGGCTGGTAGGCGTCGGTGTTGATGCCCAGCGCGATCGGCGTGCAGCGATAGGAAGGCCGCGCCAATTCAGCGCGCAGGCGCTCGGCGGCGTTGGTCTTGGCGAACAGCTTGGTTTCGAAGTCCAGGCCAGGCGACAGGTCGAGATACGCGTGCGACGGCCGCGCGAAGCAATACACGCAGCCATGCTCGCAGCCGCGATACGGATTGACCGAGGCGGCGAAGCCGACGTCGGGCGAGTCGTTGCGGCTCACGATGCTGCGCGCGTGCTCCTCGGTGACGGTAGTCGCCGGTCGCGAGGGTTCGTCCGCACCTTCGTACACCGAGCCCCAGCCGTCGTCGGCGCCTTGCGTCGTCGTCACGGCGTAGCGGCCGTGCACGTACGACGCTGCGCCGCGGCCTTTGATGGGCGCTCTGGGTTTGTTGGCGTCTTCCATAGCGATCGGGCCGCGGAGTCCGCGGCGACAGACTGGGGCCTGTAAGGGTATTAGTAATAATACTAACTGGCAACGGACGCTTTCTGAATGTGTGTTGGGAGGGCTGAACGCGGCACTTCGCGCTGCTTGGGATACGCTCGCCGCGTCGCGCATCGCGACGATCCTTCCTCTGGCGCCAACCCGCATGCCCGACGCCCTGCGCGACTTCTGGACGGCCCTGCTCGCCCTGCCGCATCTCAAGCTGTACCTGAGCATCGCGTGGGCGGTGTATCTGCTGTGGCTGGGCGGCTGGATCGTGCTGCAAAAGCGCGAACCGGTGGCCACGCTCAGCTGGCTGGTGAGCCTGGCCGCGCTGCCGTACGTCGGCTTCCTGATTTATTACCTGCTCGGCCCGCAGCGCATCCATCGCCAGCGGCTGCGCCGCGTGCGTGCCAAGGCAAAATTTCCGCCCCTGCCCGACGGCTTCAAGCCCACCCCCGACGCACTCGAGTTGGCGCGCGTGGGACAGGCGACCACCGGCCTGCCGCCGACGTCCGCCACCGATGCGCGCCTGCTGATCGATGGCGGCGCGAAATACACCGCGCTGCTGCGCGACATCGCGACGGCGCAGGAGCATGTGCATCTGGAGTACTACATCTTCTATCCCGACCACACCGGCCAGGCGCTGCGCGATGCACTCGTGGAGCGGGCGCGGGCTGGAGTGAAGGTGCGGCTGCTGCTCGATGCGGTCGGCTCCGGCAAGACGCCGCGGCGCTTCTTCCGTGAGCTGCTGGAGGCGGGCGGTGAACTTGCCTGGTTCCATCCCGCGCGCTTTGGCCAAGTGTGGAAGCGGCCGTGGCTGAATCTGCGCAGCCATCGCAAGATCGTGGTGATCGACGGGTGCATCGCCTACACCGGCGGCATCAACATCACCGACGAGGAAGACGAGCGACTGCGCGAAGATGCCTACCGCGACCTGCATCTGCGCGTGGAAGGCAATGTGGTGAGTTCGCTGCAGCTGGTCTTCATCGAGGACTGGGCTTATGCCACCGGCCTGCCGCCGATCGCCCTGCCCTCGCCTACGCCACATCGTGGCCAAGTCCCGGTGCAGGTATTGGTGTCCGGGCCGGATTCCACTTGGGAGGCCATTCACCGCCTGCACGTCGGCGCCATCCACGCGGCGAAGCAGCGCGTGTGGTTGGCGACGCCCTACTTCGTTCCCGGCGAAGCCGCGCGCATGGCACTGACGTCCGCGGCGCTGGGCGGGCTCGACGTGCGCCTGCTGGTGCCGCGGCAGAGCGACAGCCGGCTGGTGACCCTCGCCGCGCGCTCCTATTTCGATGAACTGTTGGCGGCGGGCGTGCGGGTCTACGAATACGGCCCGCGCATGCTCCACTCCAAGGCGCTGCTGTGCGACGACGACTTCGCGATCATCGGCAGCGCCAACTTCGACCATCGCAGCTTCCGTTTGAATTTCGAGGTATCGCTGATGTTCGCGGATGCGGCGCTGTGCCACGACTTGGCGACGCTGCTGGAGCAGGAGTACGCCGTTTCGCAGCAGGTGCACCGGGAGCGCGCCCGGCCGCTGCTGCGCTCCCGCCTGCCCGAAGCACTGGCCCGTCTGGTGTCTCCGTTGCTTTGAGGTCGCGCCCAGAACGGGGCCGGCGACCGGCAGTCGGGCCCGCGCGCTGGCGCACAAACCGGTGGCGGGACGGCGCGCTACACTGGCTCCAGTGCGGATTTTTGGAGTTGCCCATGGCCTGGTTGTTCCTCCTGCTCGCCCTCGGCGCCCTGTGGGTGGGGTTCACCTCTTCCTCGACAGCCATCCTGGCTATTTCGCTGCTGGTGGCGCTGCTGCTGTTGGTCGCCTTTGTGCTGAAGCTCGCGTCCGATCGCGTCGGCAGCCGCGCCCGCGACGAACAGGTGATGCTGGATCCGGCAGAAATGCGCCGCCTGCGCGAGCAAGCCGAAGCCCGCAAGCTGGCGGCGGCAGCGCAGAACGACGCGACGCGCTGACAGCCGCTCATCGCGATTTCGACGCGGCGCGATATCGCACCGCCCTGGCTTAAACTGCGGCGATGACTGTCCTCAGCGTCAACGTCAACAAGATCGCCGTGCTGCGCAATTCGCGCGGTGGCCGCGAGCCCGATGTGGTTCGTGCCGCGCGTGCCTGCCTGGACGCGGGTGCCCATGGCATCACCGTGCATCCGCGGCCCGATGCGCGACATATTCGCGCGGACGACGTCTACGCTCTGGCCGAAGTCACGCGCGAATACGGTGTCGAGTTCAATCTCGAAGGCAATCCCTTCGCACCGCCGCGTGCGGGCTATCCGGGCTTTCTCGCGCTGTGCGAGCAGGTACGTCCGGCGCAGGCGACCCTGGTGCCGGACAGCGATGCGCAGTTGACGTCGGATCACGGCTTTGATTTCGCACGCGACGCACAGACCCTGCGGCCGCTCGTCGCGCAGCTTAAGTCGTTGCACTGCCGCGTCAGCCTGTTCGCCGATGCGCACGGCGAGGCGAGCGCGGACGACATGCAGCACGCGGCCGCGACCGGCGCCGATCGGGTGGAGCTCTACACCGGCCCGTATGCCGAGGCGCACGACGCCGGCGCTGCACAAGCGATGCTGGCGCGTTTCGCCGCTACCGCGCGCCGCGCGCAGGCGGCGGGACTCGGCGTGAACGCCGGGCACGACCTCAGCCAAGCGAACCTCGGCGATTTCCTGCGCGTCGTACCGGGTGTGCAGGAAGTCTCCATCGGGCATGCGCTGATCAGCGAGGCCTTGTACGCCGGGCTGGAAGCTACCGTGCGCGGTTACCTCGGGATTCTGGCGAAAGCTTAAGCCGCGTCACTGCGACGGGCATTGCTGGGGGCGCGGCGGCGAACCACCGCGTCCCCGTTCGCCGCCACCAGCGATCAGTGTTGCAAGGCGATATTGCCGATGCCGCTGCGGCGAGCCGTGGCCACGGCCGTGGTGAAGGCTTGATAGTCGGCGTTCTCGCTCACCTTCACTTCGAGCACGGTGTTGGGCGCTTGGTGCGCGACATTCGCCAGAGCGGTCGCCAGGCTGCGCTCGCTCAGCACCGCACCATCCAGCGCGAAGCTGCCGTCGCTGGCCACGACGAGGGCCATGTGCGGGGGCTTTTCGTTCGTGCGTTGCCCCGGACCCGGCAGACGCAGATCCAGCGACCGCGTCGCCATCGGCGCGGCGACCATGAAGATGATCAGCAGCACCAGCATCACGTCGACGAGCGGCGTGATGTTCATTTCCGCCATCGCCCGTGTGGACGTTCCCCGTGAATCGCCTGCAAACATCGAAGTGGCCATGATCCCCTCCCGTGCTCGTTGAGTGATCCCGTCGCACCGGCCTTCGGGCCGGCCTGAGTAATCGCGCCGGCGAATCCGGAAGGCCCGGATTCACGCTACGCCTGGATTCCCAACGTAGGCAAGCCCGGAATGGGGTTGCGCTCGGTTTACTGCGGCCAGGGGCTGACACCGAGACATAAAAAAACGCCGCCCGGAGGCGGCGTTTTCACGACTTGTAGCGGTAAGCGGTAAAGCGTTTGCCAGGCTTATTGCGGCTGGACGAAACCGATCTTCTGCATGTCGGCATTCTTCGCCCGTGCCAGCACCTTGGCGAGGATGCCGTAATCGGCATCCGGGTTTACATCGATTTCGAGCAGCGGCTGGTTGGTGGGGTCCTTGGCGACCTCGTTCTTCATCTGCTGCTCGAGCGCGCGGATGTCGATCGGCGAATCGTTCCAGTAGATGGTGCCACTGGCATCGACACGCAGCGCGATCGGCGGCGGCGGCGTCTTGTTCTGCTGCGGCGGATTCAGCGAACGCTGCGGCAGGTTGACGTCGATCGGGTAGGACAGGATCGGGGCGGTGACCATGAAGATGATCAGCAGCACCAGCATCACGTCGACGAGCGGCGTGACGTTGATGTCGGCCATCGGACCGCCGCCGGAACCACTTGCAAATGCCATGTTCTGTTTCTCCGGTTAGCGGTTACTGCTGGCCCGAGCGATCCTTGATCGCCACGAACCCAACCTTGCGCATGCCCTGACTCTGGGCGATTTGCACCACTTCCTGCACCAGCTTGTACTTGGCGGTCTTGTCGCCGCGCACGTTGACCTGCGGTTGCGGGGTCTTCTGCGCTTCGACCGAGAAGCGGCTTTCGATCACGCCCTTGGTCACCGGCTCGTCGTTCCAGTACAGCGCACCCGTGTCTTCCACCGCGATGGTGATCGGGGTGACCTTGACGACGTCGTCTATGCGGTGATCCAGGTTCGCTTCCGGAAGATCGACCTTGACCTTATGCGTCATCAGCGGCGCGGTGATCATGAAGATGATGAGCAGCACCAGCATCACGTCGACGAGCGGCGTGACGTTGATTTCCGCCATCGGGCGGCCACCACCACTATCAGAACTGAAAGCCATGTTCGAACTCCGGAGCGACTACTGACAGACCTGTGGGATCAGCGCTTGGCGACTTCGCCGACGCGCGCGCCGGTGGCGAAGAAGTCGTGCAGGTCGTGAGCGAACGTGTCGAACTTGTTGTTCGTCACGCGGTTCAGGCGGGTGAAGAAGTTGTAGGCCAGCACGGCCGGGATCGCGACGAACAGGCCGAGCGCGGTCATGATCAGCGCTTCACCCACCGGGCCGGCGACGGCGTCGATCGACGCGTTGCCCGAAGCACCGATGCGGATCAGGGCGCCGTAGATGCCCCACACGGTACCGAGCAGACCGACGAACGGAGCGGTCGAACCGACGGTGGCGAGCACGGTCAGGCCGTTTTCCAGGCGCGAGGATTCGCGGGTCACACCCTGGCGCAGGGCGCGGTCAACGAACTCGGAGCGGTTCAGCGACTCGACCAGGCGCGAACCTTCGTGGCGCTGGTGGTGAGCGGCGGCCTGGGCGGCGTCCAGGGCGATCTTCGAGAACGGCTCGAAGCGCGGCTGCTCTTCCATGAAGCGGATCGCGTCCTGCGCGTTCGGGGTTTCCCAGAACGTGCTGATGACGCGGTCGGACGTGCTCTTCAGGCGCACGTTCTTGATGAAGTTGGTGACGATCCAGTAGATCGACAGGACCGACATCAGGGTCAAGGTGGTCAGCACCGCCCAGGAAACGGCGTAGTGACCCGGGTTGCTGAGCATTTCCTGCAGCAGATTGCCGAAGCCCATCTGCGACAGAGCGGCGGCGTTGGAGCCCCCGGTTTGAGCCGTGGCGGCGGCGGTGGTTTCCTGCAACATGACGCTTACCTTTTAGTCGTGGAAGGTGGGATTGCTAATTACAACAGTCTCCCGACCGCGCACGGCCGGGGTTTGAAACTTAGAGGTTGAAGACCACCGGGACGCGCACGGTGCTGGGCACCGCCGTACCATTTTCCTTGGCCGGGTTGAAGCGCCACTTCTTCCTCTTCGGTGCGTCCTGGGCGGCTCGGTCCAGATCGCGGTTGCGGCTGGACTTCTCGACGCGGACGTTCAGGACGTTACCCTGCGCGTCGATGTCGACCAGGATCACCACCGTACCGGTGATGCCGGCACGCACGGCCGCGGCCGGGTAATCCGGCGGGTTCATGCGCTGCGAGGACGGGTCGATCGAACCGGCGATCGTTTCCGACGGACGCGGCGGCGCCGGGGGCGACGGCGGGACCGGCGGGAGGTCGACCGGACTGGGGTCTTCGACCTCGATCGGCGGCTGTTCCGGCGGCGGCGGCAGCGTGGTGGGCTGCGGCGGCGACAGCTGACGGATCACCTGCGGCTTGGGTTCTTCCGGCGGCGGCGGCGGCGGCGGCGGCGGGGGCGGCGGCGGACGCACGATGTTCACAATCGTGGTCTCTTCTTTCGCCTTTTCGCTCGGCGGTGCGGCCAGCGGAGCAAGCAGCAGCAGCAGGGCGCCGACGTGGACGGCGAGCGCCATGCTGATGCCGGTGATACGGGCCCAATTAAGACCTTCGGGCTCGTCGTCGTGAGTATGGATTTCGAGGGCTTGCGTCATTCGCCGTAGCTCGGGAAGTTATTCCGGACGCCAGGGCGCCGCGGGCGATGTTCAATTCCTGCGCTCAAGAGCGAGATCGCAGGAACCTCCTAGCATATACCAATTCGCGCCAGGCCTTCCAAGCGCGAATGGGCATTTTTGTGCGGTGTGGCTCTTATTTTGCAGGGAGTGCCAGGATCTTCTTGGCGTCTTCCGGCTTTTTCAGGCCTTTCGCAATAGCTTGCTTGGCAGCTTCCTTTGCCTCGGGGATGCGCTCTTCCTGCCACAGCAGGCGGGCGAGGTTGAGATAGGTCTCGCCGTCGTCGTCCAGCGGTGCGGCCTTGCGGAACGCGTCGATGGCCGGGCCCGGCTGGTCGGAGTAGTAGTAGGACTGCGCCAGGGCGACGTAGCTGTTGAAGTCCGGCTTCAGGACGCCCTTCTTCAGGCCGTCGTTGACCACGTCGATGATCTGCTTTTCCTTGCCATCCATCTGGCTGTAGGAGGCGATCAGGATCTTGTAGTTCTTCTCTTCCTTGAACTGTCCGGCGGCACGCAGCTTTTCCAGCACTTCGGCGGCCTTGCCGTACTGTTCCACGTTGTAGAGCGTGTTCGCCAGGTTGAACTGCGCGTTGGGATCGTTGGGCGCTTTCGCGGCGATCGCTTCGGCGAGCTTGGAGGCTTCGGCCGGCTGGTTGGATTCGGCGTAGCTCGCCATCAGCAACTGCTGCGCGTTGGTGAGGGTGGCTCCTTCCGGATTGGCGGCCAGCACCTGCTTCAACACGGCGATCGCTTCGGGAAAGCGGTCGAGCCGGAACAGGGCATTGCCCTTGACGAGCATGTGCTCCGGCTTCTGCGTGCTCGTCTCTTTCTCCAGGCGTGCGTACGTCGCCAGCGCCTCGGTGTACTTCTCTTCCTGCAGCTGGATCTGGGCGACCGTGTACATCAGGTTGTAGTGGGCGTTGTTGTCCAGCCCGTTGAATTCCAGCGCCTTGTTCCAGTAATCCAGGGCAGCCGGAGTTTCGTTCGCCTCGTAGGCGATCTGGCCCGCCAGCTGCGCGGCGAAGGCGTGGTCGTAGGGGTTGAACGCGGTGTTGGCGATGATTTCGTCGGCGATGGCGCGAGCCTCGGCGCCCTTGTCGTCGTCGTACAGCTTCACCATCTTCTGCAACTTGGGGCTGGCCTTGGCCGACGCCTTCGAGTCCACCTTGCGCGTGGCATTGGGGTACTGCTCGGCGGCGGCCGGCTTCGTGCCTTCCTTAGCGGCCTTCTTGGCTTCGCGCTCCTCGCGGCGCTGTTGCGCACGTTCGGAAGCGCTTTGCGCGTTTGCCGACGGAATGGCGCCCAGGGCGAGCACGGCAGCCACAGCGGCAGCCAGGACGGTGCTACGGGAGGAAGTGGAAGTCATTGCAATCACCTTTGTTGCTGCCCGGAATGGGGAGGTGGCGGGCCAGGGGGCCGTCACGCTAGCAGAACGGCCGCCTGGACGATATGGGGTTTGGGTGCGTGTCTGCTGCTACGGTCAGCCACACTTGGGCGTATGGCCCGACGCACGCGCCTGCTGGTACACAGGCACCAGGCCCGCGGCCCGGTTGTTCAGTTCCTGGATGCGGTTTTCCGGATCGGGATGGGTCGACAGCCATTCCGGAGGACGGCTGCGGCTGGCCGCGATCATGTTCTCCCACAGGTTCACGGCCTGGCGCGGATCGAAGCCGGCCTGGGCCATCAGTTGCTGGCCAACGATGTCGGCTTCGCTTTCCTGGGTGCGGCTGTTGGGCAGCAGGAACAGCGCCTGCGCCGCCGCGCCGCCGAGCTGACTGGTCGCGTCGGCCGCGCCTTGTCCGTAGCGGCCGCCCAGAAGCGCCGCCGCGATGTTCAAGCCGAACTGCGCTTGCAGCTGGCGGGTAATGCGTTCGTCGTGATGATGCGAGTAGACGTGACCCACTTCGTGCGCCACTACGGCGGCGAGCTGGTCCTGATTCTTGGCGACGGTGAAGATGCCGGTGTTGACGCCCACCTTGCCGCCAGGCAGCGCGAAGGCATTGGGCGAGCTGTCCACGAATACCGCGGTTTCCCAGTTCGTCCGCTGCCAGTCGGGAGGCAGCTGCGCGACGATCTGTTGCACCACGCAGCGCACATAGCCTGCCTGGCGGTTGTCGGTGGTTTGCGGCGTCTTCGCCTTGGTTTCGGCGAACGCCTGCGCGCCCAGTTGTGCGAGTTGTTCTTCGGAGACCCCGCCGACGACCTGCCTGCGCCCAGTAGGTGAGGTGGTGGTAGCGCAACCGGCGAGCAACAGGGTCACCGCGGCAACAAGCAGCAGACGTTTCATCGCAATCATCCTGAATGGGTGATCCGGTTGTAGTCCCGGCTGTATTAACACTTCGTCAACGAATGAGGCCGTTTCCGCGATCCCGGGATAACGGCTCCGCGCTTGCGAAACAGGGCGGGGGAAGCCGCCCGGTTGGCGCGATTAAACGTCCAGATTGGCGACCTTCAGCGCGTTCTCTTCGATGAACTCGCGGCGCGGTTCAACCACATCGCCCATCAGCGTGGAGAAGATCTGGTCGGCGGCGACGACGTCTTCGATGCGGACCTGCAGCAGGCGACGCGTCTCCGGATTCACCGTGGTGTCCCACAGCTGTTCCGGATTCATTTCGCCCAGGCCCTTGAAGCGCTGGATCTGGCGGCCCTTCTTCGCTTCTTCCATCAACCACGTCTGCGCTTCGGCGAAGCTCTGCACGGGCTGCTCGCGGTTACCGCGCAGGATCTTCGCGCCATCGCGAACCAATCCGTGCAGCAGCGCGGCGGCTTCGCGCACGGCGCGCAATTCGCCGCTGTCGAACGCCGCCATCGGCAGCACTTGGGTATGTTCGACGCCCATGTGGGTGCGATGCACGAGCAACGCCGCATGGCGCGAATCCGTCGCGCCCTGTTGCGCGTGGTGGACTTCCAGTCGATAGCGCGGCTTGCCCAGCCCGGTGCGGTTGAGGCGCGACTGCAGTGCGTCGAGTTCGGCGCGCTCGTCGGTGTTGCTGGCAAGCGTGACCGCATCGAGCGGGGTGAAATCGATCAGCGACTCCAGCACGATCGGATCGTAGCGGTGCGCGTTGCGCGCGATCGCCTCGCGTGCGCCTGCGTAGGCGAGCAGCAGCTTTTCCAGCATCTCGCCGGCGATCGGCGGTTCGCCGTCGGCGGGGATCAGCGACGCGCCTTCGACCGCATTGCCGGCGAGGTAGGCGTCGAGCGCTGCATCGTCCTTCAGGTACAGCTCGGTCTTGCCTTGCTTGATCTTGTAGAGCGGCGGCAAGCCGATATAGACGTGGCCGCGTTCGATCAGCTCCGGCATCTGCCGATAGAAGAACGTCAGCAGCAGCGTGCGGATGTGCGAGCCGTCGACGTCCGCGTCGGTCATCAGAATGATGCGGTGGTAGCGCAGCTTGTCCGGGTTGTACTCGTCCTTGCCGATGCCGGTGCCGAGCGCGGTGATCAGCGTGCCGACTTCGGCGCTGGACAGCATGCGGTCGAAGCGTGCGCGTTCGACGTTGAGGATCTTGCCCTTGAGCGGGAGGATCGCCTGCGTCTTGCGGTTGCGGCCTTGCTTGGCCGAGCCACCCGCCGAGTCGCCCTCGACGATGAACAGTTCGGACAGCGCCGGATCCTTCTCCTGGCAGTCGGCCAGCTTGCCGGGCAGGCCGGCGATATCCAGGGCGCCCTTGCGGCGGGTCAGGTCGCGGGCCTTGCGCGCAGCTTCGCGGGCGCGGGCCGCATCGACGATCTTGCCGGCGATGGCGCGGGCTTCGTTGGGGTGTTCTTGCAGGAACTCCTCCAAACGTGCACCGAACGTAGCCTCAACTACCGGCCTAACCTCTGAACTGACCAACTTCTCCTTGGTCTGCGAGGAAAAACTCGGGTCCGGCACCTTCACCGACAGCACCGCGATCATGCCTTCGCGCATGTCGTCGCCGGACAAGGTGATCTTGGCCTGCTTGGCGATGCCGTTCTGTTCGATGTAGTTCGACAGCGTGCGCGTGAGCGCAGCACGGAAGCCGATCAAGTGGGTGCCGCCGTCCTTCTGCGGGATGTTGTTGGTGAAGCAGAACATCGTTTCCTGGTAGGCGTCGGTCCATTGCAGGGCGACGTCCACTGTGATGCCGTTCATCTCACCGGACACCGAGATCACGTTCGGGTGCAGCGGGGTCTTGAGCTGGGCCAGGTGCTCGACGAAGGAGCGGATGCCGCCTTCGTACTGGAAGACATCCTTTTTCCCTTCGCCGCGCTCGTCGATCAGGGTGATCTTCACGCCCGAATTGAGGAAGCTCAGTTCGCGCAGGCGCTTGGCCAGGATGTCGTAGTGGAATTCGACGTCGGTGAAGATCTCCACCGACGGCTTGAAGCGGAGCAGGGTGCCGCGCTTGTTCGAATCTTCCAGGCGCTTGAGCGGGTAGAGCGGTTCGCCCAGGGCGTATTCCTGCTTGTGGTGGCCGCCGTCGCGCCAGATCTCCAACCACAGGTGCTCGGACAGCGCGTTGACCACGGACACGCCGACGCCGTGCAGACCGCCGGAAACCTTGTAGCTGTTGTCGTCGAACTTACCGCCGGCGTGCAGCACGGTGAGGATCACTTCGGCCGCGGAGACGCCTTCTTCCTTGTGGATGTCGACCGGAATGCCGCGGCCGTTGTCCGAGACCGAGCAGGAGCCGTCCTCATGCAGGGTGACGATGACTTCGTTGGCATGTCCGGCCAGGGCTTCGTCGATCGAGTTGTCGACGACCTCGAACACCATGTGGTGCAGGCCGGTACCGTCATGCACGTCACCGATGTACATGCCCGGACGCTTGCGCACGGCTTCCAGACCACGCAGGACGGTGATCTTGCTGGAGTCGTAGGTCTGGGAGGGTTCGACCGGGGTCGAATCTTGCGCGGGGTCGTGCTCGTTCTGGATCGTCATGGGGTGCAGCAGGCTCCGGCGGCGCGGGGATTCCGAGGACCGGAAGCTCGCGCCGAGACTCTTAGATATATGTGGACGAAGTATAACGGCGCCGGGTGCCCCCCGGTGGGCGGCGTCGGGCCGTCGCGGACCCGGCGTCAGGGAGCGGCCAGCTTCCCGCTTAGCTAACCGGCTCGATTCGACTGTGTTCCACGTGAAACACAGCAGCGGGCGCCTGGAGGCCCTCCAGGCCGGGCGGCCGCTCGGTGCCGGTAACGAAGATCTGCGCCCCGGAGGCTAGCAGCCGCTCCAGGACGCGCCGCTGGTGGCCGCGGTCGAGTTCGGAAGCGAGGTCATCCAGGGCCACCACCGGCCATTCACCCCTTTGCGAGGCGTAGTGCTCGGCCTGGGCAAGCAGGGCCGCGAGCGCGGTGAGCTTGGCCTGCCCGCGCGACAGCGCCTCGCGCCCGGGCAAAGCCCCGAAACTCAGGACCCAGTCGGCCCGATGCGGACCTACGGAGGTATGGCCGCTGGCCAGGTCCCGCTCGCGATGAACCAGCAATGCATCGGCCAGGGGCATCTCCTCCCGACGCCAGCCAGGCAGGTATTGCAGGCCGCCGACACCCAAGGTCGGCGCGAGATCAGCAAGCAACGCCGTGTAGTGGGGCAGCACGGCATCGAGGTAGCCCTGGCGGTATCGGGTCAGCGGCTCCCCAGCGTCTGCAAGTTCGGCGTCCCACGCGTCCAGCTGCGCACCCGGCGCTCGCGACTTCAGTAGCGCATTGCGCTGGCGCAGCGCCCGCGCGTATCGGCGCCAAATGGGCAGAAAGGTAGGTTCCACGTGGAACAGCCCCCAATCGAGGTAGCGCCGCCGCGGCTCGCCGCCTCCACTGATGAGTACATGGCTGCCGGGATCGAAGCTGACCACAGCCAGCGCGGCACAGAGTTCCCCCAGCTGATCCACTGTCTGGCCATCGAGCCGTCCGGTCCAGTCCTGGCCGCTATGGCGCAGACCCGCCCGTCGCGTGCGCAGGGCACTGGCCATCGAAGGCTCGGTGACGCTGAGCCCTGGCCTGAGCTGGGTCGCCACTGCCTCGGCCCACTCGACAAACACCTCGAGCGCCGGAGTGCCAGCGCGCACCAAGCCATCGCGAACCCGCCCCCGGAAGCTGCGCCCGTAAGCCATCAGGTGCAACGCCTCCAGGAGGCTGGTCTTGCCGGCACCGTTCTCTCCCGTGATCAGGTTGAGTCCCGGGGCGGGGCGCAGGCTCGCGTCATTGAATCGGCGCAGATTGCGGAGGTCCAGGCGTGTCACATGCATGGGCGCACTCTAGGGGAGGAGTGGGGAGGCCACAAAACAAAACGCCCGGCCGAAGCCGGGCGTTTCACGTGGAACATTGCGCGAATCAGAGCCGCAAGGGCATGACCACGTGGCGGCAGCGTTCATTGGACGCTTCCCGCACCAGCGCCGAGGAATTGGCGTCGCGCAGGGAAATCACCACCGTCTCGTCGCGCAGGGCGGTCAGGGCGTCCAGCAGATAATTCACGTTGAAGCCGACAGCGAGATCGCCCACGCGGGTATCGGCCTCCACCTCTTCCTGCGCCTCTTCCTGCTCCGGATTGTGGGCGCTGATCTTCAACTGGCCCGGAGAGACCTCGATACGCACACCGCGGTACTTCTCGTTGGAAAGAATCGCCGCACGCTGCAGGGAGGCACGCAGGACCTCGCGGTCGATCCGAACCTCCTTGTCCGCCCCGATCGGGATGACCGCCTCGTAATCCGGGAAACGACCATCGATGAGCTTGCTGGTGAAGGTGACATCGTCGCGCTTCACCCGCAGGTGGCTGCGGCCCATCTCCAGTTCCAGTTCGCGCTCGCCGCCTTCCAACAGGCGCTGCAGCTCGGTCACGCCCTTGCGCGGCACGATGATCTGGCGCTTGGTGCTGGCGCCTGCGTCCAGCGCCGCTTCGCACAGCGCGAGTCGATGGCCGTCGGTAGCCACGCAGCGCAGGCTGGCTTCGCGCAGGTCGAACAACAGGCCGTTGAGGTAGTAGCGCACGTCCTGCTGAGCCATGGCGAACGCCGTGCGTTCGATCAGTTCCTTCAGGCCGGCCTCCGGAACGCGGACGCGTTCGGTCGCCTCGACTTCGTCGATCGACGGGAAATCGTTGGCCGGCAACGAGGACAGGGTGAAACGGGAGCGCCCCGCCTGGACGGTGATCTTGTCCGCCGTCTGCGAGACCGTGACCTTACTGCCGTCGGGCAGGGCGCGAACGATCTCGAACAGCTTGCGTGCCGGGATCGTGGTCTCGCCGTCCTGCGCATCGTCTACGCCGATGCGGGACACCATCTCGACTTCCAGATCGGTGCCGGTGAGCGACAACTGTCCGCTCTTCACCTGGACCAACAGGTTGGCGAGGACCGGCAGGGTCTGCCGACGCTCAACGACATTGACGACTTGCGCCAAGGGCTTCAGAAAGACTTCGCGTTGCAGGCTGAAACGCATTCGATGCCGCTCCCCGGTACCAAAACAAAGGTAGTGAATAAATCAAAAGCATGGTGATGATGGAGCCGCGAAAATCTGCGGAAAACAGCATCAAGCCTTTGATTCAAAAGGAAAATCTGTAACTAACAAGCCTAGTGGAAACCGACCGTGAGCCGGGGCACAAGCTGTGGACAACTCTGCGGGCGATTCGCCGCGTCCGAGTTGTCCACAGATTGCGCGCAAGGACTCCGCACAGGGCTGTGAGCAAGTGGCGGCGTCCACCGCTTGTCCACAGGTTTGTTCGCGGCGACGCGCTCGGTCCCTTCGGACCCGGAGCGGGATATCCACCGGTCACACCTGCATATGCGAACGATACCGCGCCTGCAGGCGGCTGCGCAGGGGCGAAGCGGAAAATATTGCGTCGGCCGGCGACCGGACGGCTACAGGTTGGGGGAGCGGCCGGCGCGCCGCGTTTACTCGCTGAGCTTGCGAATCAGCTTGTCCCAGTCTTCGCGCAGCTTGCCGTCGGTCTCGAGCAGGCCGCGGATCTGGCGGCAAGCATGCAGGACGGTGGTGTGATCGCGGCCAGCGAAGGCGTCGCCGATCTCGGGCAGGGAGTGTTCGGTCAATTCCTTGGCCAGCGCCATCGCCACCTGGCGCGGGCGCGCCAGTGAGCGGGTGCGGCGCTTGCCCAGCAGGTCCTTGATCTGCAGGCCGTAGTAATCGGCCACGACCTTCTGGATGTTGGGAATGCCGATCGCCTGTTGCTGCGCGCGCAGCAGGTCGCGCAGCGTTTCCTGCGCGAATTCGGTGGTGATGGCGCGGCCGGTGAAGTTGGCGCGTGCGGCCAGCGTGTTGAGCGCGCCTTCCAGGTCGCGCACGTTGCTGCGCATCTTCTTGGCGAGCAGGAACGCGACGTCCTCGGGAATATGCGCGCCGCGCTCGCGCGCCTTGCTCAACACGATCTGCGCGCGCGTTTCGAAGTCGGGCGGATCGATCGCGACCGAAAGACCCCAGCCCAGGCGCGATTTCAGCCGCGGCTCCAGGCCGTCGACCTCGCGCGGGAAACGGTCGCAGGTCAGGATGATCTGCTGCTTGCCGTCGATCAGCGCGTTGAAGGTGTGGAAGAACTCTTCCTGGGTGCGGTCCTTACCGGCGAAGAACTGGATGTCGTCGATCAGCAGCGCATCGACCTGCTGGAACTGGCGCTTGAACGCCGCCATGCCGTTGGTCTTGTCCTGCAGCGCCTTCATCAGCGAGGCCAGGAACTGTTCGCTGCGCAGGTACAGCACGCGCATGTTCGGATTGGCCACGCGCATGGCATTGCCCGCGGCGAACATCAGATGGGTCTTGCCCAGGCCGGTGCCGCCATAGAGCAGCAGCGGGTTATGCGCGCGGTCGCCCGGTCGCGCCGCCGCCTGCATCGCCGCGGCACGGCCAAGCTGGTTGCTGCGGCCTTCGACGAAGTTGTCGAAGGTGTAGTGCGCATCGAGGTTGCCTTCGAAGGGTTCGCTGCGGGCCGGTTCGGCCCCGCCACGCACCGGAATGCTCTCCACCAGGGCGGCCGGAGCTGACGCACGCGGCAGGGCGCCGATTTCCAGCTGCACTTCCGCGCTGCCGGCGAAATGGCTCAGCAGCTCGCGGATACGGCCGAGGTAGCGTTCGCGAACGTGCTCGACGACGAAGGCGTTGGGTGCATACAGCACGGTCACATCGTCGCGACGTGCGGCCTGCAGAGGTTTCAGCCAGGTGTGGACGTCTTCGACCGGGTATTCGGCTTCCAGGCGTTCGAGGCAGCGGGGCCAGGCTTCCATCAGGTGGGACTACTCGCTATCGGCGGCCCGCGACCAAAGTCGCGGCGAAAAAAGGGCTCAACGCGATGCGTTAATCGCGCCGGGCAGAGGGGAGGAGGGGCGCCAGCCTATCACCGCAGCGGGGGCGCGGAACAGGACTTGTCCACAGGCTGCGCACCGGTTCCACAATGTCGGGAGAAGTCGCAGAACGACATCAATTCCGAGCGTCAACACGCGGTCTCGGGCGGGTGCTCATCGGTCCGAAGTAGGGGAGGGTTGCTTCCGGCGCGCACCGCCGATAGAATCCCCAGTCTTTTCCGTCGTTTACGCCGAGCCGACCATGGCCACCAAGCGCACCTACCAGCCCAGCAACCTCAAGCGCAAGCGCGACCACGGCTTCCGTGCCCGCATGGCGACCGCCGATGGCCGCAAGGTCCTCGCCCGTCGTCGTGCCAAGGGCCGCAAGCGCCTCTGCGCCTAAGCGCAGACGGCTGCGCCTGCTTCGAGTAAGCACGCCCACGGCCGCCTTCGCCTTGTCGGCGGCCGCATGACTTCGATGACCTCCCGCTTCCCGCGCACCGCGCGGGTACGTGCGCGCGCGGATTTCGATCGCATCTTCGAACACGGCCGCCGCCAGGCCACGCCGCGGCTAGCCGTGCATTGGCACGCGATCGAGACGCCGGCCCGGCTCGGGCTCGCGGTATCGCGCAAGGTCGATCCCAATGCAGTGGGCCGCAACCGCATCAAACGCGCCCTGCGCGAAATCTTCCGCCAACATCGCACCGCGCTGGCCGCCGGCGACTACGTCGTCGTGGCGCGCCCGAGCGCGCGCGAGGCGTCGCGCGAACAGCTCGAACGCCATTTCCTCGATTTGCTGCGTCGCCTGGGCGCACTGCCGGCCGCTGCGTTGCCGGTGACTGCGGTGCCCGGCACAATGCCGCCCGCGCCGGACGCACGCGCTGCCAGCGATGGTCTTGCCTCGACCGGGCCAGACCCCACCTCCCTCTGACTGCGTCGACCTACACGTCGGCCGAGCCTGCCTTGCTCTCATGAACCAGACCCGCATTTTCCTGATCTTCGCCTGGATAGCACTGGCGACCCTGCTGTGGATGGAATGGGGCAAGGAGAAGGCGGCGCCCGCGACCCCGGTCGCTACGGAAAGCGCTTCCCCCGCCGTGCCCACGGCGACTCCGTCGGTACCGGCCGCAGGCGGCGCGATTCCCACCGCACCGGGCAGCGCGCCCACTGCGGCTGCGGCTGTCACCGGCACCGGCCGTGGCCAAGCCGTGAACGTCACCACCGACGTACTGCACGTCGTGCTCGACGGCGGCGAAGTGCGCCAGGCCGATCTGCTCAAGTATCCGAGCCTGGCCGCCGCCAACAGCGAACCGGTGCGTTTGTTCGCCGAAGACGCTGCCCACTACTTCGTGGCGCAGTCGGCCTGGACCGCTGACAGTGGCGTGGCGCCCGGGCAACAGGGCACGTTCGAGCCGGAGGGTGGCAACCGCGATTACCGCCTCACCGACCGCGAACTGGTCGTGCCCTTCGTGTGGACCGGCAGCAATGGCGTGACGGTGCGCCGCCAGTTCGTTTTCCAGCGCGGCAGCTACGTCGTCCAGGTTCGCGACGAAGTCGTCAACGCCAGCACGGTGCCGTGGAAGGCCTACGTCTATCGCGGCCTCAGCCGCGTGCCGCGCGCGATCGCCAGCAGCGGTCCGATGAGCGCGGAGAAGTACAGCTTCCAGGGCGCCGCCTGGTACAGCGACGCCGACAAGTACGAGCGGCACAAGTACGACGAATTCGCCAACAGCGCGCTGAACAAAGAAGTCACCGGCGGCTGGATCGGCATGCTGCAGCACCACTTCTTCGCTGCATGGATTCCGCAGAAGGACCAGGGCGCGCTGTTCGCGCTGCGCGAACAGGGCGGACGCTACACCGTCGAGGCGCGCGGCCCGGCGTTCAATGTCGCGCCCGGCGGCAAGGCCGAAACCAGTGCGCGGTTGTGGGTCGGCCCGAAGCTGGTGAAGCAGATCGATGCGCAGCAGGTGAAGGGCCTCGATCGCGCGGTGGATTTCTCGCGCTTCAGCTGGGCCGCCACCCTCGCCGGCTGGCTGTTCTGGGTGCTCGACAAGCTGCACGGTCTGATCGGCAACTGGGGCTGGTCGATCATCGGCCTGGTGGTGTTGCTCAAGGCGCTGATGTATCCGCTGTCGTCCGCGCAGTACGGCTCGATGGCGAAGATGCGCAAGTTCCAACCGCGCATCAAGCAGCTGCAGGAGCGCTACGGCGACGACAAGCAGAAGCTGCAGATGGCGATGATGGAGCTGTACAAGAAGGAGAAGATCAATCCGGTCGGCGGCTGTCTGCCGATCCTGGTGCAGATGCCGGTCTTCCTCTGCCTGTACTGGATGCTGTCGGAATCGGTGGAGCTGCGCCACGCGCCGTGGATCGGCTGGATCACCGACCTGACCTCCCGCGATCCTTTCTTCATCCTGCCGGCGATCAACCTTGGCGTGATGTGGCTGACGCAGAAGATGACGCCGCCGGCGCCGGGCATGGATCCGATGCAGCAGAAGATGATGCAGTTCATGCCGCTGGTGTTCGGCGTGCTGTTCGCTTTCATGCCAGCGGGCCTGGTGCTGTACTGGATCACCAACGGCAGCCTGGGTCTGTTGCAGCAGTGGTGGATGGCCAAGCGTCACGCCGAAGAGCCGGCAAAGGCCGCGGCCTGATCCTGCCTTCATGACGAACGAAGCCCGCCGCAAGGCGGGCTTCGTGTTTTCGGTACGGGCTACGCGCAACGGCGCTATCTTTCCCTGATCGGATGCAGGCCTCCCCATGTCGCAGAGAGAAACCATCGCCGCGATAGCGACAGCGCCTGGAGCCGGGGGCGTCGGCATCGTGCGCCTGTCCGGTGCGCATGCTCGCGCGATCGCCGAAAGCATCAGCGGCGTCTCGCTGATCCCACGCCACGCGCACTACGCGCGCTTCGCCACACGCGGCGGCGACGTCATCGACGACGGCATCGCGCTGTGGTTCAAGGCCCCCGCAAGCTACACCGGCGAAGACGTGGTCGAACTGCAGGCGCATGGCAGCCCGGTGGTGCTCGAGCAACTCGTGCAGCGCTGCGTCGAACTGGGTGCCCGCCGTGCGCGCCCGGGCGAATTCAGCGAACGCGCCTTCCTCAATGGCAAGCTCGATCTCGCCCAGGCCGAAGCGGTCGCCGACCTCATCGCCGCGGCCGACGCCAACGCCGCGCGTGCGGCGCGCCGTGCGCTCGAAGGCGAGTTCTCGCGCCGCGTCGAAGCCATTGCCGCTGACGTACTGGCGATCCGCGTGCATGTCGAAGCCGCGATCGATTTCGCCGACGAACCCATCGATACCCTGGGCGGCGCACAACTGCGCGCGCGCTTCGCCACGACTGCACACGCATTGGACGAACTGCTGCAAGCCGCCGAACGCGGCCGTCGCCTGCGCGACGGTTTGCATGCGGTGATCGTGGGACCGCCGAACGCCGGCAAGAGCTCGCTGCTCAATGCCCTGGCCGGCAGCGACCGCGCCATCGTCACCGATATCGCCGGCACCACGCGCGATCTGTTGCAGGAGGTCGTGCGCATCGACGGCGTCGAACTCACTCTGGTCGACACCGCCGGCCTGCGCGAGGGCGGCGATGCGATCGAGCGCGAAGGCATGCGCCGTGCGCGCGTCGAACTCGCACGCGCCGACCTCGCCCTGATCGTGCTCGACGCGCGTGAAGCGCAGGCCGGTCGCAGCGCGGTCGCCGACGCGATTGCCGCCGTGCCGCAACGGCTGTGGATACATAACAAGGCCGACCTGTTGGCGACCGCGCCGACGCCCGCAGCCGACGATCCCGCGAGCACCGATCATCTCTATGTATCGGCACACACCGGCACGGGACTCGACTTACTGCATGCACGCCTGCGCACCTTGGCCCAAGGCGAGGCGGCGGTGGGCGAGGGCACGTTCACCGCGCGCGCGCGCCACGTCGATGCGCTGCAGTTGGCCCGGGCCGAGTTCGCCCTGGCCCGCGAACAGCTCGAGGCCGAGGCCCTGGATCTCGCCGCCGAGTCGCTGCGCCATGCGCACGACGCCCTCGGCGAGATCACCGGCCATGTCCGCGCAGATGACCTTTTAGGTCACATTTTTTCCAGCTTTTGCATCGGAAAGTGAAGCCAGGTCGCAAAAACCCGGCCCAGGCAGCGGACCGCACCGGGTGAATGCGCGACGCGCTTGACAAAGGGTCTGGCGCGCGTCTCACTTGCGCGGTGCGCACTAGATCGCCGCACTCCAGGGGACCCAAAAACATGATTTCCAAGTACTTCGAGGCCCGGTCCGTGCGCCGGCCCGCCACACTCCAGTTCATTGCCGTGCTGACGGTCGGTCTGCTGCTCGCTGCATGCGGCAAAGAACAGCCCGCCGAGCAGGCCGCCGCGCCCACGACGACGGCGCCGGCACCGACGCCTGCGACCGCCGTGTCTTCGCAGGTCGCCGCAATGTCGGCCGACCAGCTGCGCGAAGCCGCCAGCAAGGCCTACGCGGAAAACCGCCTGTACGCGCCGGCCGGCGACAACGCCGTCGAGTACTACCTCGCCCTTCGCGACAAGACCCAGGGCGACGCCGCAGTCGCCAGCGCGCTGACCGACCTGCTGCCGATGACGGTGATCGCTGTCGAGCAGAGCGTCAACCGCGACGACTTCAGCGAAGCCAAGCGCCTGTCGGCCCTGTTGGAAAAAGCCGATCCGCAGCATCCGGCTCTGGCCCGCCTGAAGGCCAGCATCGCCGCGCAGGAAGCCACCGCCGCCCAGCGCGCGCAGGCCCTGACCGCCGAGGAAGAAGCCAAGCGCCAGAAGGAACTCGAAGACAAGCGCCTGGCCGACCAGAAGAAGCAACAGGAAGACGCGGCCAAGAAGCTCGCCTCGCAGCAGGCCGCCAGCGACAAGGCGGCAGCGGACAAGGCCGCCGCCAACAAGGAGGCTGCGGACAAGGCCGCTGCAGACCGTGCCGCCGCCGACAAGGCCGCCGCGGACCGCCGCGCCGCTGAGCAGCGCAATACGGCCGCCGCCGCCGCACCGTCCGCTTCGGATCTGCGCCCGATCTCGATGCCGGCGCCGAAGTTCCCGCCGGAAGCACTGCGCGCCGGCCAGTCCGGTTCGGTGCTGGTCGAGTACACCGTCGGCACCGACGGCACCGTCACCGCCGCACGCGTGGTTCGCTCCAACCCCGCCCGCATCTTCGATCGCGAAGCGGTGAACGCCGTGCGCAAGTGGCGCTTCCAGCCGGTGGCTGCACCGGTGACTACGCGTCGTGAGATCAGCTTTAACCCGCAGGGATAAGGCAGGCCGCTTACGCGGCGCTGCCGTAAAAGAAAAAGCCCGCGATTGCCGGGCTTTTTTGTTGGTTCTTGCTGCCATCCATGGCGTCGCTGATCGGGCTACGGAACGTCCTCACCCAGATATAGCCAACCGCTCCTGGTGATAGCGCCGCACCGCCGCAAACCACAGCACTGCTGCTATGCCGAAGCCGGCGGCAAGGTAGATGACCCACACCTGCATCGGAATGAACTCGGCGCGGATCACCTTCAACAGCATCTGGTTCTGCGCCAGGAACGGCACCGTGTACTGCCACGACTGTTCCTTCAGCGGATTCACCATCAGCATGATCGTCGGCACCATCGGCAGCAGCATCAGCCACATCATGTGGCTCTGCGCTTCCTTCATGCTCTTGGCCGTGGCCGACAGATAGGTCAGCAGCGAAGTGCCGATGAACAGCATCGGCAGCAGCACCAGCAGCATCTTGCCGATCGCCATGAAGGTGACGTCGATGACCATGCCGGCGTCGCTGCTGAACTGCGCGCTGAGCTTGAACGCCAGCAGCGTCAGCACCAGCGAGGCGATGCCCATGGTGCAGGCGGCGGCAATCTTGCCGCTGACGATGGAGCTGCGCGCGGACGGCGTGGCCAGCAGCGGTTCCAGCGACTGGCGCTCGCGCTCGCCGGCGGTGGCATCCATGATCAGGTACGCGCCGCCGAGGAACGAGGTCAGGATCAGCAGATAGGGCAGCAGTGCCGCGGCAAGCGCGCCGCGTTTGGCTTCGGCCGAAGCGAGATCGCGGTTGCCGATGCTCAGCGGCTTGGTCACGCCCGGGTCGATGCCGCGCGCCAGCAGACGCAGCGTTCCGACCTGACCGCTGTAGGCCTCGAGCGCCGAGCGCAGCCGCGCCATCGGAATGTCCGCCGCCTTGCGCGTGCTGTCGGCGACGATCTCGATCTTCGCCGCGTCGCCCTTGCGCCATTGCGCGCCGTAGTCGGCGTCGATGCTCAATGCGACGTCGACGTCTTGGCGTGCGATGGCCGCATCCAGGTCCTTCGGCGGCGCCACCGCCTTGATCCCGCGCGTGGCGAGGAACGCAACGAGATTCGGTGCGCGCTCGGCGCCCGTCACCGGCACTTCCATGACTTTGTCGAGTTCGGTGCGCGCGCGATTCTCCGCAAGCTTGCCGACGCCCAGCATCAGCACCGGATACAGCAAGGGGCCCAACAGCAGCGCGAGCATCAGCGTGCGGCGATCGCGCGAGATGTCGCGCAGTTCCTTGCGCATCACCGCGAGCATCGTGGACATCATTCCCGACTTCTTGCTCATGCGTGCAGGCCCTCCTCCGAGCCGATGGCCTTGACGAAGGCGTCTTCCAGATTCGACTCGCCGGTCTGCGCGCGCAGCTCGTCGGCGCTGCCGGCGGCGACGACGCGCCCCTTGGCGATGATCACGATGCGGTCACACAGCGCGGCGACCTCCTGCATGATGTGGCTGGAGAAGATCACGCAGCGGCCCTCGGCCTTGAGTTGTTGCAGGAAGGCGCGCATGGCGCGCGTGGTCATCACGTCCAGGCCGTTGGTCGGTTCGTCGAGGATGACGTTCTTCGGATCGTGCACCAGCGCCCGCGCGATCGCGGTCTTGGTGCGCTGCCCTTGCGAGAAGCCTTCGGTCTGGCGATCGAGGATGTCGCGCATGTCCAGGGCGGAAGACAGCACGTCGGTGCGGCGGGCGATATCGGCCGCCGACATGCCGTGCAGCTCGCCGAAATAGGCGATGTTTTCACGCGCGGTCAGGCGCTTGTACACGCCGCGTGCATCCGGCAGCACGCCCAGTGCGCGGCGTACCGCTTCGGGCTCGCGTGACGCGTCGAGCCCGTCCACGGTGATGCTGCCCTGCTCGGGCTTCATCAGCGTGTAGAGCATGCGCAGCGTCGTGGTCTTGCCGGCGCCGTTGGGGCCGAGCAGGCCGGTGATTTCGCCATCGCGCGCGGTGAAGCTGACGCCGTCCACCGCCTTCACTATGCCGGTGCGCGTCTTGAAACTCTTGTGCAGATCGTTTGCGTTGATCATGAATGCGTTCTCCTAAACACCACGGCGCGGCTCACGGCTCCCAGCCGTTGAACGAAGTGAAGGGGGGCACGTAGCTGAGGCTGTCGAGGCAGGTCGCGTCGAGCGCCTTCGCATCGGCGGTCTCGAAGAACCGGCCCAACAGCTTGGGCATGCAACCCAGGTTCATCGCGCCGTGGCCCTGGCCGCGCAGCACGAGATGGCGGCCGTTGGGCAGGCTCTTCACCACCTCCTCGCCATACACGGGCGGCGTGACCGGATCGAGTTCGCCCGAGGTCACCAGCACCGGTACGTTGGTCTTCAAAGGCGCAGTGAAGTCCGCGGCCATCTTGCCGCGCGGCCACTGCTGGCAGGCCAGGAAGAATGTGCGCGCCATGTCGGGGCCGAGCACCGTGTTCGCATCCTTGGGATCGGGCTGGTAGCGCGGTGCGTCCTCGGCGCAGATTACCGACCACTGCATGCCGCGGTTGAGCTCGCCGCTGACCTGGCTGCTCCAGAACTTCGCGATCGACATCAGCGGTTCGTAGCGGCCCTGTTCGGCTTCGCTCACCACCAACGGCAGCAGCGAAGACAATTGCGGCACGTACGAGACGCCGTGGGTCAGGCCGATCAGCGTATCGGCGGTGAGCATGTCCTGCTTGGGCTCGTTGGTGTCGGGGTCGCGATAGCTCACCTGCACCGGCGCCGTGGTCAGGCGCGTCTTGAGTGCGTTCAAGCGCGCGATCAAGTCGCCGCCGCCGTTGCCGGAATAGCGGGCCTTGCAGGCCGGCAGCTTCGCGCACTGCGTGTCCTGCTTGCGCAGCGCTTCTTCCAGGCGTTGCGCGAACTCGCCGCCGACCACCAGCCGGTTCGGCGCGACGCCGTCGAGCACGACGCTGCGCGTGTGCTGCGGAAAATGCATCGCGTACTGTTGCGCGACGCGCGTGCCGTAGGAACCGCCGATCACGTTGATCTTGTCGGCACCGATGGCTGCGCGCACGGCATCGAGGTCGGCGATGGCATCGCCCGTGGTGTAGAAGCGCGGATCCGCACGGCCCGCCAGCGATTTCAGGCATTGACCGACATAGGCCGACAGTGCCGCGTCATCCAGCTGGGCGCTGTCGTCGAACGTGAGCGGCCCGCCCTTGGCGTCGCGGCAGTCCAGCGGATTGGACTTGCCGGTACCGCGCTGGTCGATCAGCACGATGCCGCGCTGCTTGCGCGCCTCGTGCAGAGCCATGTCGATCGGCGCGGCCAGCGTGGTCGCGGCCTGTCCGGGGCCACCGGCGAGGAAGAAGATCGGGTCGGGCGTGCCGCCCGATTTGTCTTCGGCGGGCAGCCAGGCGATGTTGAGCGCGATGCTGCGCGCCTTCGGATTGGCGCGATCCTCCGGTACCGAGAACGTCGCGCACTGTGCTTCGACCGGCGGCAGTCCCTGCTCGCTCGTCAGCACGCAGGGCTTGAAGCCGATGCGCCCGTAATTGCGGACCGGGGTGGAATCACTGGCGGTGCTGCCAGTGGACTGCGGCGATTGCGCAGCGGTTGCCGTGTGGCCTTCCGTGGCGAACTGCCGGTAGCCGAAAAAGCCCAGTGCCGCGGCGACGGCTAGAGCGATGCGGAGCTTGCGGGACATCGTGCGGTTTCCCCTTTGCAGGATGTGGAGCGAGGTGGCGCGAGGTTTATCGGTCGACTTGTAGCGGTAGATCCATGTGAAACGAAGGACTCAGCCCTCATCCGGCAGAAAGACGTATTCGATCGGCTTGCCGAACAGCCGCGCGATGCGGAAGGCGAGCGGCAAGCTAGGATCGTACTTGCCGGTTTCGATGGCGTTGACGGTTTGGCGCGACACTTCCAGCCGCTCGGCGAGCTCGCCTTGCGACCAACCGTGGCGTTCGCGTAGTTCGCGGATTCGGCTGTGCATGGCGCGGCGTCAGGAATAGCGACGCGAGACGACCACTTTGGCCACGACGTACACCAGGCACAGCATGGGCAGCACCCAGATCATGGCGGCGCCCGCCGGCACGGCGATCACCTTGGCCACCTGCAACAGCCCCGCGGCCAGATAGGCCACCGACACCCAAGCGGCGGCGAATGCCAGCGCCTCCACTTCGATGCGCCGCTGCAGTTCGTCCGCATCACGGACGTAGCGCACCATCGCCCGCACGGCCAGCGCCACCGGCGGCACCGGGAGCAGCGCGATCACCGTGCGCAACACCACGCCGTCCACGCGCTTGAGCAGCCACACCGAGAGAAGGATCGTGACCACATACAGCACCATCGCCGGCATCAGTTCGCGCAGGTAGCGGCGGCGCAGGGCGGGCGTGGTGGTGTCGCAGGGTGCGGGCAGGCGCCAGCGCAACAAGGCGGCGAGCAGCAGACTGCCGCCGGTGCCGTAGAGCACGCCGAGCAGGAAATCCGGGACGCGGCCGGCGGCCAGCAGGCTCAGGCCGATCGCCGCAGCGAGAACGAGGACGCCACCGGCAACGAGCGAGCGGGTCGACATGGCGGTCCTGTCAAGGAAGGTTGACAGGACGATACGGCCGCCCAAAGCGGCGTGTCAAGCACCCTTTACAGGGCCTGCGGCCGGGGCCTTATTTGCTGCTGACGTACTTCTCGCGGCGGATCTGCGGCACCGGCAGGCCATAGCCCTTCAGCGACTCGAAGCAGGCATCGACCATGTTCGGGTTGCCGCACAGATAGGCGATGTCGTGCGCCGCATCCGGCGCGAATTCGGCGAGGAACTGCTGCACGTAGCCGTGGCGCACGTCGGCATGCGCGTGCGGCGAATCCGCCGCGGGCAGCTCGCGCGACAGGCAGGGCACGAAACGGAAGTGATCCGGATGCTTGTCGGCGAACGCGCGGAACTCGTCGCCATAGAGCAGCTCGCCCGGGTTACGCGCACCGAACAGCAGCACCACCTTCACGCCGCGCTGGCGGATCTGCGTCTCCAGCTGCGGCAGCATCGCGCGGTATGGGGTGACACCGGTGCCGGTGCCGATCAGCAGGTAGCGCCGGTTGCTGTCCGCGGGCATCAGGCAGAAGCGGCCGAAGGGACCGCTGGCATCGACGGTTTCGCCGGTCTTGAGGCCCTCGAACAAGGCCGTCGCCGCGCCACCGACCACGTAGCTCACCGCGATCTCCACGCCTTCGCCAGGACCCAGCGCATGGTCGTGGATGGTCGCCAACGAATACGAACGCTTGGTCGCCGTGCCGTCGCCGTAGCTGAAATGGACCTGGATGAACTGGCCGGGGATGAAGTCCAGCGGCTGCTCGTCCGCACGGACGAAGGTGTAGTGGCCGACGGTGGGCGCCAGCATGCGGCGCGATACGAGCTTGAGCGGGAAATGCTGGATGGCCACGTTACGAGGTCTGTTCCTGGAATCGGTCCGGTCGGATGGAACACTGCGTGGCGAAGGGCTCGCCATCGGGCCGCCTATACTACCGGGGTTCGCCGCGCGGCTCCTGGTTGGGTTCACAGACTCCCTAATGAGCGGCCCGGCCATCCGCGCCGGCTCATTTTCACAGCGAGCCCAACCCGAGTACGCCGTCCTGAGCCCGCCGAAGGACGCACTTCATACGAAGCCCCATGACCGAGCCATCCCAAGCTCCCGCGCTTTCCATCCGCGACCTGCGTAAGACCTACGACAACAAGGTCGAAGCCCTCAAGGGCGTGTCCCTGGACGTGAAGCCCGGCGACTTTTTCGCCCTGCTCGGTCCCAACGGCGCCGGCAAGTCGACCCTGATCGGCATCGCCAGCTCGCTGGTGAACCTGAGCAGCGGCTCGGTGTCCATCTTCGGCACCGACCTGCTCAGGCACCGCGACGAGGCCATGCGCCTGATTGGCCTGGTGCCGCAGGAACTCAACTTCAACATGTTCGAGAAGCCGCTCGACATCCTGGTCAACTACGCCGGTTTCTACGGCGTGCCGCGCGCGGAAGCGCTGGTGCGCGCGGAAGAAGAGCTGCGCCGTGCCCACCTGTGGGAAAAGGCGACGATGATGAGCCGCACGCTGTCGGGCGGCATGAAGCGCCGCCTGATGATCGCGCGCGCGATGATGACGCGGCCGCGCCTGCTGATCCTCGACGAACCCACCGCCGGCGTCGATATCGAGATCCGCCGCGGCATGTGGAAGACGCTGAAGGAAATCAACGCGGCGGGCACCACGATCATTCTCACCACGCATTATCTGGAAGAAGCCGAAAGCCTCTGCCGCAACCTGGCCATCATCGACAAGGGCCGCATCGTCGAACAGGGTCCGATGAAGGCGCTGCTGGCCAAGCTCGATGTCGAGGGCTTCCTGTTCGACATCGACGGCACGCTGCCGTCGACGCTGCCGGCGATCGCCGGCACCACCATCCACGCCACCGACGACCACACGCTGGATGTGGAGATGCCGCGCGCGATGGATCTCAACC
Organism: Lysobacter terrae; assembly: GCF_054782215.1. NCBI lineage: Bacteria > Pseudomonadati > Pseudomonadota > Gammaproteobacteria > Lysobacterales > Lysobacteraceae > Lysobacter > Lysobacter terrae. The sequence goes on along the minus strand of NZ_BAAGSX010000008.1, from coordinate 161,663 downwards.
GTGTCTTCGGCGCGTTGAACGACGCCGGCATCCGCGTGCGTTCGATGCGAACCAAGAGCAACCGCCTGGAGGAATTGTTCGTGCGCCTGATCAGCGAGGGCACGCAGAGCAATGGCGTACAGGTCCAGCCGGAGGAATCGGTATGAGCACAGCCATCGACAAGCCCATCGAACTGACGTCGAGTCAGCGCAACTTCACCGCCTACGGCACCATCGTCCGCCGCGAAGTCACCCGCATCCTGCGCATCTGGGGCCAGACCCTGGTGCCGCCGGCGATCACTATGACGCTGTACTTCCTGATCTTCGGCGGGCTGATCGGCCGCCAGATCCGGGCGATGGACGGCGTGCGCTACATGGATTTCATCGTCCCCGGCCTGGTGATGATGAGCGTCATCCAGAACAGCTACGGCAACATTTCCTCGAGCTTCTTCGGCGCCAAGTTCGGACGCCACGTCGAGGAGCTGCTGGTCAGCCCCATGCCCAATTGGGTGATCCTCTCCGGCTACGTCACCGGCGCAGTACTGCGCGGCCTGATGGTCGGCGTCATCGTGCTGGCGATCTCGATGCTGTTCACCCGCGTCAGCATGCCGCACCCGCTGATCACGTTCACCACCGTGCTGCTCGGCGCAACGATCTTCTCGCTCGCCGGCTTCGTCAACGCGGTGTACGCGAAGAAGTTCGACGACATCGCGATCGTGCCGACCTTCATCCTCACGCCGCTCACCTACCTCGGCGGCGTGTTCTATTCGGTGAAGCTGCTGCCGGTGTGGGCGGAGGCCGCCACGCATATCAATCCGGTGTTCTACATGGTCAATGCATTCCGCTACGGCCTGCTCGGCATCACCGACGTGTCGATGTGGACGGCCTACGGATTGATGCTGGCCTTCATCGTCGGCCTCAGCGCGCTCGCGCTGTGGCTGCTCAAGCGGGGCGTCGGCCTGCGTAGCTGACACCTTCGCCTGTACCGCAGGAACGGCCCGCTTCGGCGGGCCTTTTCTTTGGGCGCGCGCAGGAGGCCTGTAATTGGTGCCGGTGGTTTCCGAATCCATGAACAAGGCATGGGCACACCGGGTGCCCACGGAGGTGCCCCATGAACGCGCGATATGCAATCGTCCTGGCTGCGCTGATGTTCCCGTTGGCTGCCGCCGCGGCACCGCCCACATCGTCCCCCATCATCGTCAGTTGCGAGCAACGCAACTGGCCGAGCCTGGAGCGCGTCGCCCACGAGGTCGGCGTCAATGCGTTCGATCCGGTTCCCGATGTTCGCAAGCGCGCGATCATCGCGGGCCTGCGCGCCTGCCGCCATGGCGCCACCGATCTGCTGGTCGTCTTCGAATCCCCGCGCGTGCGGGTGAAGGAAATGGAAGTCGCGCAGGTCTCCGGCCAGCGCTAGGAGAATTTTATGAACGCAGGGATCCGCATGGTCCTCGTCGGCCTGGCCCTGACTTGCCCCGCGGCGGGTGCGGGCGAGAGGACTGCCGCTTCGCTGCCGCCGGTCACCGCCCAGGCGGTCCTCTACGTCACCGACTGCGCTCAGCGCGCTTTGCCTTCCCAGCAAGCGGTCGGGGAATGGACCGGGCAGCACAACTTCAGCCAGGTCTATAACACCCGCCAGCGCCTGATGGCGGAAATCGGTCGGGCCTGTCAGCGGACCGGCGTTGAACAAATCCACGTCGTCGCGCGCATGCGTGCACGCAGCGCAGAGCTGGTCGCGCTGGCTGACCTCGATAAGTGACCGGCCCGACTAAGGCGCAGGCAGACGGAAGAACGCCTGCGCCGCAGCGGTGGTGGCCGCCGCCATCTCGGTGACGCTCTCGCCACGGTCGCGCGCGAGTTCTTCGACGATGTGCGCCAAGTAGAGGGGCTCGTTGCGCCGATGCGACGGCGCCGGCTTCACCGTGCGCGGCAACAGATAGGGCGCATCGGTCTCGATCATCAAACGATTGGCCGGAATGTGTTTCACCAGTTCCCGCAGATGCTGGCCGCGGCGCTCGTCGCACAGCCAGCCGGTGATGCCGATGTGCCAGTCCTGGTCGAGGTAGTCGAACAGCTCCTCGCGTGTGCCGGTGAAGCAGTGCACGACCGCCGGGCCGAGGCGACCTTCGAAGTTGCGCATCATCGCCATGAAGTCGGCGTGCGCGTCGCGCTGGTGCAGGAACAGCGGTTTGCGGGTGTCCACGGCGATCTGCAGTTGCAGCTCGAACGCGCGGCGCTGCGACGGGCGTGGCGAGAAGTCGCGGAAGTAGTCCAGACCGCACTCGCCGACCGCGACGACTTCGGCATGCGTATGTAGCGCACGCATCTCCGCATCGCATTCGGCGGTGTATTCGCTGGCATGGTGCGGGTGCACGCCGGCCGTGGCGAACAATTCACCGGGATGCTGCTTGGCCAGCTTCAGCGCCAGCGGCGAATGCTCGCGCGATGCCCCCGTCACCACCATCTGCATGACGCCCGCCTCGCGCGCGCGCTGCAGCACCGCGTCGCGGTCGTGGTCGAAGCTGTCGTGGGTGAGGTTGGCGCCGATGTCGATCAGTTGCATAGAGGAATTGTAGCTTTGCCATCGCCCCGCTTGCGGGGAGAGGGACAGCGTCGCGTAGCGACGCAGGGTGAGGGGACGTGGTGCTCGGCGAAAAGCTTCCCCTCATCCGCCCCTTCGGGGCACCTTCTCCCCGCTCGCGGGGAGAAGGAACGAAGTGGACAGGCGACGCACCCATTATTCTTCACTGGTGAATCGTCCCACCTTCCCCATCGACGAACTGCTACCCCGCATCCGCGACTCGCTCGCCGTGCATCCGTGCCTGGTCCTGGAAGCTCCGCCCGGCGCGGGCAAGACCACCCAGGTGCCGCCGGCGCTGCTCGACGCCGCCTGGCTGGGCGACCGCAAGATCGTGATGCTGGAACCACGCCGCGTCGCCGCCCGCGCCGCTGCGCAGTTCATGGCGAAACAGCGCGGCGAAGACGTCGGTGGCACGGTCGGCTATCGCATCCGCTTCGAGAACAAGGTGTCGGCGGCGACGCGGATAGAAGTGGTCACCGAGGGCATCCTGACCCGCATGATCCAGGACGACCCGATGCTGGAAGGCGTCGGTGCGCTGCTATTCGACGAGTTCCACGAGCGGCATCTGTCCGCCGATCTCGGTCTCGCCTTGGCGCTGGACGTGCAGGCCTCGCTGCGCGACGACCTGCGCATCGTGGTGATGTCGGCGACGCTGGATGGCGAGCGCCTGGCGCAGTTCCTCGACGCGCCGCGGTTGAGCAGTGCGGGCCGTAGCTATCCAGTGGCGATCGCGCACTTTCCCGCGCGGCGCGAGGAGGCGCTGGAACATCAGATGAAGCGCGCGGTGGAGCACGCGCTCACGCAACATCCCGGCGACGTGCTGGTGTTTCTGCCGGGCCAGCGCGAAATCATGCGCACCGATGCCGCACTGGCCGGCAGCGAGGCCACGCGTCGCGTCGATGTGCTGCAACTGCATGGCGAACTGCCGGTGGAGCAGCAGTCGCGCGTGTTGCAACCTGATCCCGAAGGGCACCGCCGCATCGTCCTCGCCACCAATGTCGCCGAATCCAGCGTGACCTTGCCGGGCGTGCGAGTCGTGATCGACAGCGGTCTGGCGCGCGAGCCGCGCTACGACCCGAACAGCGGGTTCGCGCGCCTGGATGTGGTGAACATCGCGCAGGCATCCGCCGACCAGCGCGCCGGTCGTGCCGGTCGCGTTGCCGAGGGGTTCGCGTATCGGCTGTGGCCCGAGTCGCAGCGCTTGGAAGCGCAGCGTCGCGCGGAGATCGGACAGGTCGAACTGGCGGCGCTCGCGCTTGAACTGGCGGCTTGGGGCGATGCCAATCTGCGCTTCGTCGACACACCGCCCCCAGGAGCGTTGGCGGCGGCGCGCGAATTGCTGCAACGACTGGGCGCGCTCGATCGGTCCACGATCACGCCCTTGGGCAAACGCATGCTCGCGTTGGGTACGCATCCGCGTCTGGCCGCGATGCTGCTGGCGCCGGAAGACAGAGCTGAGCGCGCGCTGGCCTGCGATCTGGCCGCGTTGCTGGAAGCGCGCGATCCGCTGCGCTCGCGCTCCGACGCGTTGGTCGAACGATGGCAGGCACTGGCGGCGTTCCGCCAGGGTCGCTTGGCCGCCGACGCTTCGCGCTCGGCACTGGCCGCACTGGATCAGGCCAGCAAGCAATGGCGCCGCCGTTTGCGCGTGGACGCACCGCCGCCCTCGGACCTGCCTGCGCACGTGCTGGGCGATGTGCTCTTGCACGCCTACCCCGATCGCATCGGGCGGCAGCATCCGACCGATCCCTATCGTTACCAGCTCGCCAATGGCCGCAGCGCCCGGCTGTTCGACGACAGCGCTCTCTATGGCGAACCTTGGATCGTCGTCAGCGAGCTGCGTTCGCTGCGCAACGATGCCCAGGTGCTGCGCGCCGCGCCCTTGGACGAAGCGCGCCTGCGGCGCGACTTCCCCGAGCGCTTCGTGCGCGAAGACCGCGTGGTGTGGGATGCGCAGGCACGCGGTATCGCGGCCGTGCGCGAAACCCGCTTCGATCGCATCGTGTTGGAGAGCAGGCCGCTGGCGAAACCCGATCCCGCTCGCTATGCCGATGCGCTGGTCGACGCCGTGCGCCAACTCGGCTTGTCGGCGTTGCCGTGGAGCGAAGCCTTGTCGCAGTGGCGTAGTCGCGTGCGGTGTCTGCGCGTGTGGCTGCCCGAACTCGCCGACACGTTGCCGGATCTCTCCGACGCCACGCTGCTGGACACGCTCGACGATTGGCTCAAACCGGCCCTGACGGGCAAGACACGCCTGGACGCGCTCGACGAACAGGCGCTGGGCGAAGCGCTGAAGTCTTCCGTCGACTGGGCGACACGGCAGAAGATCGATGCCCTCGCGCCGACACGGATAGTGGTTCCGTCCGGCATGGAGCGGCGCATCGATTACGGCTTCGACGCCAGCGCCGACGACGGCCAGGGCGCGCCGGAAGCACCGGTGCTGGCGGTGAAACTGCAGGAACTGTTCGGACTGGCGGACACGCCGCGCATCGCCGACGGACGCGTGCCGCTGACGCTGCATCTGCTCTCGCCGGGCGGCAAGCCGCTGCAGATCACGCGCGATCTGCGCAGTTTTTGGGATCGCACGTACCCGGAGGTGAAGAAGGAGATGAAGGGTCGGTATCCGAAGCATCCTTGGCCGGATGACCCATGGAGTGCAACTGCGACGCATCGGGCCAAACCTAGGGGCACCTAGCGCTTCCAAACCGCGGCGGCGCCTTAAACTCCGCCCATGGCGCCTCTGACCGATCCGCAATTCCTACCCTACAAGCTCGATCTCATCGCGCGGCGCGCGCTGGTGTTGCGCATGGACGCCGCGCAGCGCGCCGAGGCGGCCTTTCTCGACGAGCGCGCGTTGAAGCCCAACACCGAAGGCGGTTGGATGCCGCTGGAAATGCTCCTCGACGCCAGCCTGGGCGAAGTGCGAGCGGCCGATGCCATTTTTCATATCGGCCATTGCGGCTCCACGCTGCTGAGCCGTGTGCTCGAAGCCTGGCCAGGCGTGCAGGCCTTGCGCGAACCCTTGCCCCTGCGCACCCTCGCCGAGGCCTGGACGCAGCTTGCCCAGGTGGATTCGCGCTTATCGCCGCAGGAAGCGCGTGCGCTGCTGCGTCAGTTGTGGATGGCCTGGTCGCGACCGTTGGCCGGGCAGCAGCGGACCTTGATCAAGGCCACCAGCAGTTGCAATGGTCTGATCGCGCCCTTGCTCGAATCGCAGCCTGCGATGCGCGCCGTGCTGCTCGACATGCCGCTGCGACCTTATCTGGCCACGCTGCTGAAGTCGCCCGATTCCGTGCGCGATGCCGCGATGGCGGCGGGCGAGCGTCTGCGCGACCTGCACGCTCGCGGCCTAGCCGACGGCGTCGCGCTGTACGCACTGTCGCTGCCGCAGCAATGCGCCATGGGCTGGCTGGCCGAGCGCGTGCGCTTCGCCGCACTGGCGCAGGCGCACTCGGGCCGCGTGCTGCGCGTCGATTTCGAAACCCTGCTAGCGCAGCCTGCCGTGGAACTGCGCCGCATCGCGCAGCATTTGCAGCTCGATCCCGAGCACGTTCCCATCGCGCTGCAGTCGTCCGCGTGGACGCGCTATTCCAAGGCGCAGGACCATGGTTACGGGCGCCAGGATCGCGCACACGATCTGCTACTGGCGCAGGAACGCTACGCGGCCGACATCGAGGCCGGCGAGGCATGGTGCAACGCCCTCATCCAACGGCATCCGCAGTTGGCGACCGTGGCAGCCTGATCGCCGCGAGGCGCTGCCTCAGGTATCCGCCCACATTCGAAACAGATTGGTCTTCAGCGATTCCAGCAGAACTTGAAGGCGTGGGTCGGGCGCGGGCGCGCGCGCAGCGATCGCTCGGGCTTCGTCGAGTTGCACCAGCAGCTCGCGCTGGTTCGCGTCGGCGATCCAGCTGTGCAGCCAGGTGATCGCGGCGACGCGCACGCCGCGGGTTACCGGGGCGACCTGATGGATGGTCGTCGATGGATAGAGGATCGCGTCGCCGGCATTGAGCTTGTAGGCCAGCTCCTGCGCGCCCAGCTGGATGATCAGCTCGCCGCCGTCGTACTCGCCCGGATCGTTAAGGAAGATGGTGCACGACAGATCGCTGCGCATCGGCGGGGTCGACGGGAACAAGGCTTCGTCCACGTGCCAGCCGTAGGTCATGCCCGGCTCGTAGCGCACCACCGTCGCCCGCGCCATCGTGCGCGGCAGCGCGTAGCTGCGCAGGTCCGGGTGCCGCGCCAGCGCATCGCGTGCCAGCTGGGCGATGCGGGTATTGACCGGATCCTCCTGCGAGGCCTGCAGGTTGCGCTTCACGTTCGAAGACTGATTGGTCATGCGACCGTCGCCGAAGGCGACCTGCGGCAGCCATTCGCGGACTGCCTGCAGTTCCGCGGCGTTGAGGACTTGGGGCAGGATTCGGATCATGGTGTGGCAATAATCCGCGCTGGCCGTCGCCGCGGCAACCGCTCACGCCGAGTCAACGAATCGCGGGGGAGACTGATCGCCGGTTTTTCGAAAGGGAGCGAGGCGCCATGAACAGGATCGAAGCGATTTCCGGACGCGCGCTGGAGCTGGCCAGCTCGGTCAGCGACAACGTCCGTCACGCCCTGCCCAAGGCGGGCCAGCTCTTGGAAGCCGGCGCGAAGCTGGGCGTGCTCAAGCAGGGGGCGCGCGTCGCCGGGAAGTTCGTGCGCCGCAATCCGGTGGTGATCGCCGCGGCGGTCGCCGGTGCGGGCCTGCTCTGGTACGCGGCGCATCGTCGCGCCAAGCGTGCCGAACAGGGCAACGGCAAAGAGGCGATCGAGGGCAAGGCGCGCCGCGTCGAAGCCCGCCGCGGCGACGGGCGCCGCACACGCAACGCACGCACGACGCGCAGTGGCGGCTCGCGCAGTCAGCCTTCCGCGGAGAGCTGATAGCGCGGGACGCGCAGCGTCCCGCCTCAGGTCTCCTGGGGAATCGGTTCGCTGCGGATGGGAAGGGCCGCTTCGGGCAGTTCGATGACGAACTGCGCACCGCCGCCTTCGCGTGTCTCGTACCACAGCTGGCCGCCCGCCTTGGCGACGATCTGCTTGGCCAGCGACAGGCCCAGGCCATGCGACATGCTGTCGTCGCCTTCGCGAAGACGCGTGAACGGCTTGAACAACAGCCGCTGCTGCTCAGCCGGAATGCCCGGGCCGCGATCGGCCACGACCAATTGCCAGTAACCGGGCGCGCCGCTACGCGCGGCCAGCGTGAGCTCGCTGTCGGGGGCGTACTTGAGGGCGTTGGACACCAGGTTCTCAGCAACCTGGCGCAGCACGCGCTCATCGATGGCGACGTGCACGTCGGCCGGCGGCGGTGTCGCGAGCACGCGGATACCGCGCGCTTCCAGCTGCATTCCGTAGCGGCGGATCAGCCAGTCCACGGTGTCGGCGAGCGAGGCGCTGGTATCCCCAGCACGCGCGGATGCCGCGCCCATGCGGCTTTCCAAATACTCGCGGATATAGCCGAGCGCGTCGTGCACGCTTTCGTGGATGACGGTGAGATAGTGCGGAACGCGCTCGGGCCGGCAGCCCTCGCTGCGCAGCAGGTCGCTGGCGAACAGGACGCTGCTGAGGGGATTCTTGAGATCGTGCGCGACCAGGTTGACCAGTTCCTCGCGTTCGCGGGCAACGCGTTCGAGGCGGTCGCGGGTGAGCTTGAGGCCGATGTGCGCGTTGACCCGGGCGAGCAGCTCCTCGGGCAGGAACGGCTTGGTCACGTAATCGACCACGCCGGCATCGAAGGCGCGCAGCAGCATGTCGCGATCCTGCGCCGCGGTCACGAACACCACCGGCGCCACCGGCGGCGTCAGGGCCTGCAGCGAGCGCAGCACATCGAAGCCGTCCATGCCCGGCATGATCATGTCGAGCAGCACCAGGTCGGGTGCCGTCTCCCGATACCGCTCCAGCGCCTCGGCGCCATTGCTGGCGACCACGACCTCGTAGCCTTGCCGCGACAGCAGGCTGCTGACGACGCGCAGGTTCACGGGTTGGTCGTCGACCACGAGGATGCGGCCGTTTTGGGCGACGTAGCTCATCGATGGCGGTAGCCGAATTCCCTGCCGGCGGATGGGCCTGCACCGTATCAGAATGCACTGAACCCGCGATGGCGTTGCGGTCAGTTTCCTGAACGAGACAGCATAGGCCGCTCAGCGAGGTGAAGCCGCCGTGATTACAGGCCTCGCCAGGTGCCGGGCTGCAACGCCTCCAGCCGGTGCGGTCCGATGCCGATGCGCACCAGGCGCAGGGTGGGCAGTCCCACCGCGGCGGTCATGCGCCGCACCTGGCGGTTGCGGCCTTCGCTGATCGTCACTTCCAGCCACGCGTCGGGCACGCTCTTGCGATAGCGCACCGGTGGATCGCGCGGCCACAGGGAGGGCGCGTCGATGCGCCGCACTTGCGCCGGTCGCGTACGACCATCGTTGAGGTCAACGCCATTGCGCAGTGCGGTCAGCTGCGCGTCCTGCGGGTCGCCTTCGACCTGCACCCAGTAGGTCTTCGGCTGCTTGTGTTTCGGATCGGTGAGGCGATGGGCCAGTCCGCCATCGTCGGTCAGCAGCAGCAGGCCTTCGCTGTCGTGATCGAGCCGACCCGCCGCGTACACATCGGGCGGCAGCCCGAACTCGGCCAGGGTGCGCCGCGGCGGCACGCTGCGATCGGTGAACTGGCACAGCACGCCGTAGGGCTTGTTGAAGGCGATGAGCATGGCGTGCGGGTGGGCGGTGACATGCGATTGTCGCAGCCGCCGCTGCGCACCGTCATCCGGGCGCGAGGCCTTTAGCTCTCCCTCTCCCCGTCGCTTTGCGACGGGGAGAGGGTGCCGAAGGCGGGTGAGGGGCTTTTGCTTTTGCTGTTGCTTTTAAAGCGTGGTCATTCGCCGCTATCACCCGCCGCCGCGGCCCGAATCGCGCCGTAACCCACTTTAACCGTGGGGCGGCTTTCGGAAGCGCAACGTCATCCGATCGCTTTCCCCGATCGCCTTGTACTTCGCATCGTCCTTCGGGTCGTGATCGTTGCTCGGCGGCAGCGTCCACACGCCATTGGGATGATCGGTGGTGTCCTTCGGGTTGGCGTTGACCTCGCTCTTCGCCTCGAGCACGAAGCCCGCCTTGGTCGCGTAGTCGATCACCAGCTTCTCGGTGAGGTAGCCCGACTTCTTCATCGTCTCCAGATCGGTGCCGGGCTTGGCGCGATGATCCTCCACGCCCAGGATGCCGCCCGGCTTGAGCACGTCGAAGAAAGCCTTGAAGTAGGCATCCGCATTACCGTCCGCCACCCAGTTGTGGGCATTGCGGAAGGTCACCACGACGTCGGCGGAACCCGGCGCGCCGAACACCGGCGCCTTGGGATCGAACATGCGCACTTGCGGGTCGCGGTACACGTCGGCATTCGACGCGAACTTCTCGCGCAGCTCCTTGTTGAGGCGGTAGCGATAGCCGGGCTGGCCCGGAATCGCGTCGTCCCACACCGCGGCGATGTAGTGGCCGTTGCTGCCGATCAGCGGCGAGAGGATCTCAGCATACCACCCGGCCCCCGGCGTGATCTCGATGAGCGTCTGGTGCTGGCGCACGCCGAAGAAACGCAGCGTCTCCAGCGGATGGCGGTACACGTCGCGGGCGACGTTCTTCGGATCGCGCCATTGGCCCTGCACGGCGAGCTGCAGCATCTGGTCTTCGGCCGCCTCGACCTTCTGCGCGGTCTTCGCATCCAGGCCGTCGGTACCGCCGGCGGGGTCGCGCACCGTTTCGCCGGCGCAGGCGGAGAAGGCAAGCGGAAGCAGAGTGGCAAGCAGCAGACGTTTCATGAGGAGCTCCATGCGGGGAAAGGGCGCAGCCTACCGCCACGGCATGACGCCGGCCATCGCAGTCGTTGTCCGCAGTGTTCCGCTCTAGTCCGTGCCGGCCACCGCAGATGCGCGCCCGCGCGGGGCCTTGCCGACCGCGCGCGCATGCACGCATTCGGCGGAAGCCGCGTACTCGTGGGCTTCCTGCAGCAACCACTCACGGAAGGCGAGCAGGCCGCGATGCCGCGCGGAGCGCTCCGGAAACACCAGGTAATGCGCGTACTCGGCTTTGAGGCGTTCCTCGAACAGGGTCGTCAAGCGCCCGGCCTCGACCATCGGCCGCGTCAGCGTGAGCCGGCCCAACGCGATGCCGAGGCCTTCGACCGCCGCGCGGTGCAGCGTCTCGGAGTCGTCGAAGTTGGCGACGAAGCGCTTGGGCGCGGTGCCGCCGAACTCCGCAAACCAGTCGCTCCAGCGTCCGCCGGGCGCGCCGAGCAGCGGAAATTCGCCGAGCGTTTCCAAGGTCGGCTGGCCCAGGCGAGCGATCAGTTCGGGGCTGGCCGTCGGCGCCACCCAGTCGTCAAACAGATGTACGGCGTGCAGGCGCGGCCACTCGCCCGGGCCGTAGCGCAGGCCCGCATCGATGTCGGTCTGGCGCTCGAAGTCGACCTTGTTCACCGTGGACTGCAGATTGATCTCGATCTGCGGGTGCGCAACGAGGAAGCGCGGCAACCGCGGCACCAGCCAGCTCGACGCGAACGAAGGCATCAGGGTTATCGTCAGCACGTCGTCGCGGCGCGCGCGGTAGGGCTGCAGCGCTTGTTCGATCGCGTCGAAGTGCGGCGATACCCGGTCGAACAGGCATTGGCCGTCGGCGGTGAGTTCGACGCCCCGCGCCACGCGCACGAACAGGCGCTGGCCTAGCCGCTCTTCAAGTCCGCGGATCTGGTGACTGAGCGCGCTCACGGTGAGGTGCAGCGACTCGGCGGCGCGTGACAGGTTGCCGACGCGCGCGGCGATGACGAAGCCCTGCAGGGCATGCAAAGGAGGCCGGTTCATGTTGAATCTCTTTCAACACAGACTTGCAGAATGGTCGCTTTTTCGGGGCTGTGCAAGGGTTTAGATTCTCTTCTCACTCAAGACAGGGCCGGAACCGGCCGAGGAGCGGGGAATGAATATTTGGACCGGATTGCTGTTTCTGGACGGCGCTGTCGCCGATGTTCGCCTCGCCCAGGAACTGGCGGGCGATGAATTGGCCGCCGCCGTGCCCACCGCCGCCGGGCAGGTGGCGGCCGACGGGTTGCCGCCCGCCGCCCAGCCGCCCGACCCCTCGACACATGAGCGCGCGCATTGAGCGCCGCCGCAAGCATCTTGCTCTGGAGACGACCATGAACCTGTTCAAAGGCCTGCTGTACCTGCTCGAAAACGACACCCCGGCATCGCCGGTCCTGATCGACGCGCGGCACTACGGCGCCGCGACCGCCGCCAATGAGTTCGCCAACGAACTCGGCAACCGCGCGGCTTCGCAACGCCGCTTCGGTGCTCGCTCGGAGGGATTCGACGACGACGCGCGCTTGAGCGCCGTCGGCGGCTGTCGCTGAGCGGCCAGCTCAGCGGTACGGGAAGGGCGCGGCTCATCGCCGCGCCCTTTTTTGCGCGAGCGTCTGGGGGCGGGGTTTGACAGACGGCCAGCAAATGCGAATCATTCGCGTTTCATATCCTCCCCTGACCATCCATATGCCTTCGCTTCGCCTCCTTGCCGCCCTGATCGGTCTGTCGCTCCTTCCTGCGCTCGCCCAGGCCGATGAAAACTACTTCGGCTACTCCTACGGCGCCGAAACCCTGCCCGCCGGCGGCAACGAAGCCTATGTCTGGCTGACCCAGCGTACCGGCAAGGGCGAAGGCCATTACCGCGCCACGGATGTGCAGTTCGAATTCGAGCACGGCATCACCGACCGGTTCCAGATGTCGTTCTACCTGACCGGCCGTGCCTACAACTATGGCGGCGGCGCGATCGAAGACGAAGAAACCGGCGAGCCGATCAAGCTCGACCGCGGCCTCGATTTCGACGGCGCGAAGGTCTCGATGAAGTGGAATCTCAAGAGCCCCGAGCGCGATGGTTACGGCCTCGCGCTCTACCTGGAGCCCGAGTACTCCACGCTGCATCGCCCGGACGGCGAGCGCTTCAAGGAAGTCGGCCTGGAAAGCAAGCTGATCCTGCAGAAGAACTTCCTCGACGGGCAGATCGTCACCGCCTACAACCTCACCCTCGAGCCCGAGTGGGAGCGCGAAGACGGCGAGTGGGAGGAAGAGCTCTACGTCGAAAACAGCGCCGGCGTTTCCTACCGATTCGCGCCGAACTGGTTCGCTGGCGTGGAGACGCGCGTGGATATGGCCTACCCCGAATACAGCTCGCGCGAGTTCTGGGCCTGGTACGCCGGCCCCACGCTGCACTACGGCGGCGAGAAGTACTGGGCCACGCTGACCTGGATGCCGCAGATCAAGGGCGGCCCGATCGACGCAGAACGCTCCGATCGCCTGCACCTGGAAGAGCGTGAGCGCAGCGAAACGCGCCTGAAGTTCGGCGTCAATTTCTGATTACGTAAACCCCGACGCCCGCCGGATCGAAGCGGGCGCATTCCTTCCGCATGGACCTCGCCTGATGATTCGCCATTGTCTGTTCGCCGCGCTGTGCGGCACCGCTTTCCTCGCCCCCGCGGCGCACGCCGATGAAAACCTGTTCGGCTACGTCCGTGGTTCGGAACTGATCCCTGACGGCGGCTGGGAGCTGTATCAGAAGGTCACCCAGCGCGCCGACAAGGGCCAGGGCGACTACACCGCGTACGACTACGAAACCGAGCTGGAATACGGCGTCAGCGACCGCTTCAACGTCGGCGGTGCGCTCCAGGCGATGTCGCTCGACACCAGCGGCCTGAGCATCAATGGCTACCTGCCTGGCGATCGCGACATCACCAAGTTCTCGGGCGTCGAGGTGTACGGCAAGTACAACTTCCTGCGCCCGGCCGCGGATGGCATCGGCCTCACCACGCGCTATGCGCTGGAATACCAGTGGATCGACAAGCACTCCGGCCAGGACAAGAAGACCGTCACCGGCGAATTCGATCTCCTGTTGCAGAAGTACTTCCTCGATGCGCAGCTGGTGTGGGTTGGCAACCTGGGCATGGAAGCGACCTGGGCCGACCGTGAGCCGATCGCCAACCTGCCGGCGGATTTCGAATGGCCGACCGATCCGGAAGTCGAACTCGAGCTGAAGGCTGGTACCGGCTTGAGCTACCGTTTCGCGCCGAAGTGGTACGTCGGCGCCGAAGCGCTTTACGAAACCGAATTCGAAACCGAAGTCGGCCAGGAACGATGGAGCGTATTCGCCGGCCCGAGCCTGCATTATGGCGACCAGAAATGGTGGGCGACGCTGACCTGGCTACCGCAGATCCGCGGTGGCGGCGAGCAATACGACGGCCAGCGCGACACCGATCTGCATCTGATCGAAAAGACCGAACGCGAAGCCCGCCTGAAGGTCGGCTTCAACTTCTGAGCAGCGAAAGGAACAGGCCATGCGTCGCGACTTCAACGTGCAATGGTTGTTGCCCGCTGCCACCGTGCTGGTGGCAGCGCCGGCGATGGCTGCGACCTATTTCACCGTCGAGCAGGCGCAGCAGAAGCTGTTTCCTGGCCAGGCGTTGTCTCCGGTAGCGGTCATGCTCACCCCGGCGCAGGCCAAGGCCGTGCAGAAGGCCAGCGGCCTGCGCGTGCGCGAGCCGGCATTGAAGGTGTGGCGCGCGGCCAACGGCGGCTGGTTCTATCTCGATCAGGTGCTCGGCAAGCACGAGATGATCACCTACGCGCTTGCGCTCGACGCGGACGGTGCGGTGACCGGTCTGGAGATCCTCGACTACCGGGAAACCTACGGCGGCCAGGTGCGCAATCCGAAGTGGCGCGCCCAGTTCACCGGCAAGAAATACGGCGCGCCGCTCAGGCTGGACGTCGACATCGTCAACCTTTCCGGCGCGACTTTGTCGAGCGCCCATGTCACCGAAGGCGTGCGCCGTTTGCTGGCGACGCATTCCCTGGTCGTCGCGGCGAAGTAGGCCCATGGGCGCGAGCGCCGCGCTGCTGTCAGAAGTGCCTCGCCGCGAAGGCGGGGCGCTACAGCGTGTCCTACCCTTGCTGGGCACGTTCGTCGCGATCCGCATCGACGCCTGCGCGAAAGACCCGGAAGTGGCGATCGAAGCCGCGTTCGCTCGCATCGATGGCGTCCACCGCGCGATGAGCTTCCACGACGCCGGCTCCGAACTCTCCCGACTCAATCGCGACGCCGCCGCTTCGCCACAACGGGTCGGGGCCGACGTGTGGCGCGTGCTGCGCGCCAGCCTCGCATTCGCCCATGCGAGCGAAGCACGCTTCGATCCGACAGTCGCGGGCCGCCTGGTGCGGTCTGGCCACCTGCCGCACCCCGACGCGCCGGCGCCCGATCCCGCTGCCACCTGGCGCGACGTCGATCTGCTGCGCGATCAGCGCGTGCGCTTTCGCCGCCCGCTGTGGCTCGACTTCGGCGGTATCGCGAAGGGATACGCGGTCGACCTCGCTGTAGCCGCACTGCGCGCGAATGGGGCTGAATCGGGAGTCGTGAACGCGGGCGGCGATCTGCGGGCATTTGGTGCCACCCAGGAAGTAGTGCACGTACGCGATCCACGCGATCCCGCCCGCGCGATGCCGCTGCTGCAACTGCGCGAAGGCGCGCTCGCGACCAGCGCCGGCTACTTCAGCACGAACCATGGCCGCAGCGCCCTGGTCGATACGCGCGGCGACACAACGCTCGGCCATGGCGTTTCGATCAGTGTGTGCGCGCCGCGGGCGATATGGGCGGATGCCCTGACCAAGGTCGTGGCGAGCGATGCCGCGGACGCGGTGCCGTTGCTGCGCCGCCTGCACGCCCAGGCGGCGCTGGTTGACGCCACTGGCGGCGTCCGGACACTGTCCTGATGAAACTTCACGGCCACGAGCGCCTGCGCCTGCCCGGTTGGGTGCGCGCCTATGTCTACGTCGCCGGCGCGCTGTGTGCGCTCAGCGGCAGTGCTTGGCTGCTGCTGCATAACTTCGTCCAGCACGAGGGCGAGTTCGGCCCGGAACCTTCCCGGTTCGAGCACCCAAGCCTGGTCCTGCACGGCGTTTGCGGACTGCTGCTGCTGTGGGTATTGGGCCTGGTCTGGTTGCCGCACGTGCGCCGCGGCTGGAACAAGCCCCAACACCGCTGGGTGGGCGGAACCATGGCCGCGCTGATGCTCTGGCTCGCGCTGAGTGCTGCCGGCCTGTACTACCTCGGCGACGAGCAATGGCGCGGCTGGATCAGCCTCGCGCACTGGTCGCTGGGGCTATTTGCAGCACTCTGGCTGCCGCTGCACATCTGGATCGGCCGACGCCGCATGCGCCGCGGCGGCTGATGCGCGGACGGTGGCATGATGCCGCGCATGCAAGGCGTTCCTCAGCAGTTCGAGCATCCTCAGGACAGCGCGCAGTTCCGGCGCCCTGCGCATCGCGATGGCATCGAGCTGTACCGCGCGCACATCGTCCGCCATGCGTTCGAGCCTCATACGCATGAAGCCTTCGGCCTGGGTGCGATCGAAGCGGGCGTGGAACGGTTCCGCTATCGCGGCAGCGACCATCTCGCACCGCCTGGCTCGCTGGTCCGAATGAACCCCGATGTGCTCCACACCGGCCGCGCCGAAACTGCGGGCGGCTGGCGCTATCGCATGGCCTACATCGATGCCGACGTGGTCGAAGCGGTGACCGGCGATCGTGGCTGGTGGTTCGACGAGGCGGTACTCGCCGATACCGCGCGTGCGTGGCGGGTGACCACGTTGCTCGATGCGCTGTGGCAGGCAGAGGAACCGCTTGCCTTCGACAGTGCGCTGCTCGGCTTGCTGCAGGAATTCCGCGGGCAGGCGCGAATCGCCGCGCCGGCGCGCAGCGATGCCGTGCCGCGTTTCGCGCGCAGTGTCGATTACCTGCGCGCGCACCTGGCCGAGAGCATCACCTTGGAAGAACTCGCGGCGGAGGCGGGGCTGAGCCCGTTCCATTTCCTGCGTTGCTTCCAGGCCGAGCAACACGCAACGCCGCAGCAAGTGCTGATGGCGCTGCGCCTGTTCGAGGCCAAGCGCCGCCTCGCCGCCGACGAAGCCCCGGCGCAGGTCGCTGCCGCCGTCGGCCTGAGCGACCAGGCGCACCTCACCCGTGCCTTCGCCCGCCGTTACGGCGTGACTCCCGCGCGTTACCGGCAGCAGATGCGGCGCTGACCGCAATCTGGTGCAAGACGGCCGTGCGGCCAGGGTGCAGGCTGCGCGCATGCAGACGCAAATGTGGACAGGAACGACCTTCGCACTCACGGCCGGGCTCATGTGGGGCCTGGTCTTCATCGCCCCGTTATTGCTGCCGGAATATCCGGCGGCCTTGCTGTCGGTCGGCCGCTATCTCGCCTTCGGGCTCATCGCCCTGCCGCTGGCGTGGCTGGATCGTGGCGCGCTGGCGCGCCTTGCGCGCAACGACTGGATCGAAGCGCTGAAGCTGGCCGCGATCGGCAACCTGCTCTATTACGTGTGCCTGGCCGCCGCGATCCAACGCGCCGGCGCCCCGCTGCCGACGATGCTGATCGGCACGCTGCCGGTGGTGATCGCGATCAGCGCCAATCTGCGCAGCGCCGGCGGCGAGCGCGCCCGGCGCGACGGGCGCCTGCCCTGGCGCTGGCTCTTGCCATCGTTGCTGCTGATCGCGGCGGGCATCGCCTGCGTCAACCAGGTCGAACTGCAGGCGCTGCGGGCGACGGCGCGACTGGACACGGCGCGTTACCTGCAGGGCGGGTTGCTGGCCCTGGTCGCGGTCGCGTGCTGGACCTGGTACCCGCTGCGTAACGCCGACTGGCTGCGTGCACATCCTGAGCGCAGTCCGCGCACCTGGGCGACCGCGCAGGGCGTGGCCACGCTGCCGCTGGCGGCCTTGGGTTACGCGCTGCTGTGGGCCTGGATGGGGTGGTCGGACGCCACGTTCGCGATGCCGGCCGGACCGCGGCCGCTGGTCTTCGCCGGGTTGATGGCGACCATAGGCCTGTTCGCGTCCTGGCTGGGCACGCTGTGCTGGAACGCCGCCAGCCAACGTCTGCCCCCCGCGCTGGCAGGGCAACTGATCGTGTTCGAGACCCTGGCGGCGCTGGGTTACGCCTTCGCTCTGCGCGGCCGGGTACCGGAACCGCTGACGCTGCTGGGCATCCTGCTGCTGGTCGCCGGCGTTGCCTGGGCGCTGCGGATCCGTCCGGAGGCCGCGGTCGCGCAGGAACATGCGGCTTAACGTCCGCGCGACCTGACGCGGGAATGTTCCGCGCTTCACCCGGACTCGCTACGATCCACACAAGGCGCCGTGCGCGCGCCTGCGCGTGGGGAACGCAATGAAGCTCAGATTGATCGTGCTGCTGTCGATGGCCTTGGGCCTGGTCAGTGGCGCCTTCCTATATTCGCTGCTGTCGGTGAAGCAGCACCAGAAGGAACTGGTTGCCGCGCGCGCGCAGGGTCGCGCCGACGCCGAGAAGGCGATGGCCGACGAACTGGCCGCGCTCAAGCCGGTGGTACTGAAAAAGGTCGCCAACGCGGAGAACAAGTCCGACGGCGTCCATTTCACCTACGAATACGTCAAGCCGAAGAACGCTGAGCTGGAGCCCTTCTATCAGCTCGCCCACGACGGCGACCTGCTGCGCCAGTTGCCGGAGATCAAGGCCATCGACGGCCTGTTGATGCTGCCGCGGCCGATCAAGTTCGTGATGGCCGAGTGCCGCGAGCCCAACGCCTTCTATATGGCCGAGCGCGGCGAAGTGGTCATGTGCTACGAGACGATGAAGGTGCTGCTCGACCGTGGCCAGCAGCTGGCCAAGGACCAGAAACTCGGCGACGAGTACGCGCAGAAGTACCTTGCCGCCAACGTGCGCTTCATCCTGCTGCACGAAACCGGCCACGCGCTGATCGACATGCTCGACATCCCGATCACCGGCCGCGAGGAAGACGCTGTCGATCAGCTCGCGACCACGCTGATGCAGCGCTTCGCCGGCATGAACGAATCCTCGCGCCAGGTCAGCGAGAACCTGCGCATGGCCTCGAACTGGTTCCTCGCCCGCAGCACCGGCGCGTACAGCCTCGATGCCTACGCCGATGAGCACGCGTTGGGCGAGCAGCGCTACTTCAACCTGCAATGCCTGGTCTACGGCAGCAATCCGGCGCGCTACATCGGCATCGTCACCGACGGCGATCTTCCGGAGGCGCGTGCGAAAACCTGCCCCGCCGAGGCCCGCCGCGTCGACAAGGCCTGGCTGCGCCTGTTGCTCCCGCACGTCGCGCCGAAGTACGAGATGACCGAGGAGAAGGCAAACCGGTTGTTCGAGCAGCGCGAGCGCGAACGCAACCGCAACGCCGAGCTGCCGTACGTGCGCTGACCAAGGACGCGTATGCGCGCCGCATGGTTGGCCTTGATCCTTGTCCTGAGCGGCGCGGCGAGCGCCGCCGAGCCGATGCGCGCAACCAAAGTCCGGGTCGATAAGTCGGACCGCAGACTTTACGTCTACAACGGCGAGCGCATGGTCGCATCCTATCGCGTGGCGCTCGGCATCAATCCCGTCGGGCACAAGCAGCAGGAAGGGGACCGGAAGACGCCCGAAGGGCGCTACGTGTTGGACTACAAGAATCCCAGCAGCTTGTATTACCGCTCGATCCACATCTCCTATCCCAACGCCACCGACAAAGCCGCCGCACGCAAGCGCGGCGTCGCTCCAGGTGGCGCGATCATGATCCACGGCCAGCCCAACGACCCCGTGGTCCGTCGGCGCGTTCGCCTGTATCCCTGGCCCGACTGGACGGATGGCTGCATTGCGCTATCCGACCAGGACATGGATGCGCTTTGGAAGATGGTGCGCGTTCCTACACCCATCGAGATCACGCCCTAGTGATCCGGCGATAGCCGGGCGTTCGCAAATCACGAACGAAGCGTTCGCTGAAGCAGCGATTTCCCTATGGAAGCGGGGTCAGTTCCGATTCCACGAACAGCATGTTGCAGTTCAAGCCGACCCAATCACGCGGGTTGCTTCTACGTTGCGCAGACGTCCACCGTCTTGAGGTCGCAGGGATGCTCGACTTACATAAGCGCATATGGCTGGCGCGGGCCATGAATCGACGGAGGCTGTCGGGTGGCGCGATGCTGGTGGGCCTCGCCGCTCTGGCTGCATGCACCGAGGCGGTTCCGGACCTCACCACTTACGTGCACATGAGTCACCGCTTCGGCGTCTGCATGCGGCCGCTCGAAGGCGCCTCTTATCGCTTGATATCGCACGGCATCGACAGCGACGACGGAGAATTCGTCCTGGCCGATGCCAGGATCGAAACCCAGGTGACCTACAACCAGCCGTTTGACGCCGAGCTGCCATCAGGCGAGGGGCCGGCGTTTCGCTATATGGGCATGCAGCGCCTGCGGGGTGAGGATCACCTCTTGCTGGGCTACGAGGCCGAGCCCAATGGCAACGAGACGTACGTGGTCTTCATAGCGCCCGACCTGAGCGAGGCCGAGCCGATCCTGCGTGCGCAGGACTTCGTCGTCACCTGCGAGGGCGCAATGACGTATTGATCGCGCCAGTTGCGGATGCCGATATACGAAAAAGCCCGGCGATAGCCGGGCTTTTTCGTGAAGGGTCGCAGCAGGTCAGCCGGCGAGTCCCGCCAGCGCTGCATTGAGCGTGACGCTCGGGCGCATCGCCTTGGACAACTTGTCCATGGCGGGCTTGTAGTAGCCGCCGATGTCGACGGGCTTGCCCTGTACCGCAATGAGCTCTTCGACGATCTTGGCTTCGTTGTCGGTCAGCGCCTTCGCAAGCGGCGCGAACTTGGCCTGCAGTGCGGTGTCGGCCGTCTGTTCCGCCAAGGCTTGCGCCCAGTACATCGCCAGATAGAAGTGGCTGCCGCGGTTGTCGATGCCGCCAACCTTGCGCGAGGGCGACTTGTCGTTGTCGAGGAACTTGGCATTGGCCGCATCCAGCGTGTCGGCCAGCACCTGCGCGCGCTTGTCGCCGTAGCGGTTGGCGAGGTGTTCGAGCGACGCGGCCAGGGCCAGGAATTCGCCGAGCGAATCCCAGCGCAGGTAGTCCTCTTCGACGAACTGCTGCACGTGCTTGGGCGCGCTGCCACCGGCGCCGGTTTCGAACAGGCCGCCGCCCGCCATCAGCGGCACGACCGACAGCATCTTCGCGCTGGTGCCCAGCTCCATGATCGGGAATAGATCGGTGAGGTAGTCGCGCAGCACGTTGCCGGTGACCGAGATCGTGTCCTGGCCCTTGCGGATGCGCTCGAGCGAGAACTTCATCGCGTCGACCGGCGCGAGAATGCGGATGTCCAGGCCGGCGGTGTCGTGGTCCTTCAGGTAGCGCTCGACCTTGGCGATGACGTTGCGGTCGTGCGCACGCGCGCTGTCCAGCCAGAACACCGCCGGGGTGTGGCTCAGGCGCGCGCGATTGACGGCCAGCTTCACCCAGTCCTGGA
Source organism: Lysobacter terrae (assembly GCF_054782215.1). Lineage (NCBI taxonomy): Bacteria > Pseudomonadati > Pseudomonadota > Gammaproteobacteria > Lysobacterales > Lysobacteraceae > Lysobacter > Lysobacter terrae. The sequence continues at coordinate 140,726 of NZ_BAAGSX010000008.1, read as the reverse complement.
TCGGCGCGTCCTTGGTCTGGCACATGCGCCAGATGTCGCCGGCATGCACGGCGTGCTCCATCAGCACGTGGCCGGCGTCGTCGCTCACGCGCACCACACCGTCGGCCGCGATCTGGAAGGTCTTGTCATGCGAGCCGTATTCCTCGGCCTTCTGCGCCATCAGGCCGACGTTGGGCACCGAGCCCATCGTCGCCGGATCGAATGCGCCGTGTGCCTTGCAGTCCTCGATCACGGCCTGGTAGATGCCGGCGTAGCAGCGGTCCGGAATCACCGCCTTGGTGTCCTGCAGCTTGCCAGCGGCGTTCCACATGCGGCCGCTGTCGCGCAGCATCGCCGGCATCGAGGCGTCGACGATCACGTCGGACGGCACGTGCAGGTTGGTGATGCCCTTGTCGGAATTCACCATCGCCAGGCCCGGACGCTGCGCATAGATCCCCGCGATGTCGGCTTCGATCTGCGCGCGCGTGTCCGCCGGCAGCGAGGGCAGGCGCGCGTAGAGGTCGCCGATGCCGTTGTTGGCGTCGAAGCCGACCTGCTCCAGCGCGGCCGCGTGCTTCTCCAGCACCGGGCCGTAGAAGCGCTTCACAGCGACGCCGAACATGATCGGGTCGGAGACCTTCATCATCGTCGCCTTCAGGTGCAGCGAGAACAGCACGCCCTGCGCCTGCGCTTCGGCGATCTGCGCATCGACGAAGTCGGCCAGCGCCTGCGTGCTCATCACCGAGGCGTCGACGACTTCACCGGCCTTCACCTTCAGGCCGGTCTTGAGCATGTGGCTGCGGCCGTCGTTGCCGACGAATTCGATCTTCAGCGTGGTGGCGTCGCCGATCACCGCGGATTGCTCGCTGCCGTAGAAGTCGCCGTTCGCCATGTGCGAAACATGCGACTTCGAATCCGCCGACCAGGCGCCCACCTTGTGCGGATGCTTGCGCGCGTACGCCTTCACCGAGGCCGGCGCGCGGCGGTCGGAGTTGCCTTCGCGCAGCACCGGGTTCACCGCGCTGCCCTTGATCTTGTCGTAGCGGGCCTTGATCTCGGCGTCGCGCTCGCCGCGCGGCTCTTCCGGGTAATCCGGCAGCGCGTAGCCCTGCGCCTGCAGCTCCTTGATCGCCGCTTTCAGCTGCGGCACCGAGGCGCTGATGTTAGGCAGCTTGATGATGTTTGCGTCCGGCGTGGTCGCGAGCTGGCCGAGTTCGGCCAGGTCGTCGGCGATCTTCTGCTCGTCGCGCAGGAAGTCGGGGAACTGCGACAGGATGCGGCCGGCCAAAGAGATGTCGCGGGTTTCGACCTGGATGCCGGCGGTGCCGGTATACGCCGCGACGATCGGCAGCAGCGACGCGGTCGCCAGGAACGGCGCTTCGTCGGTCAGGGTGTAGAGGATCTTCGGGGCGCTGTTCGCGGAGTCGGACATTGGGGGCTCGTTGGCTCGGTCGTTCGGATGAGAGGGCGGCGGGGCGGCCGCAGGCCCGGCGGCGTACGGCCGCGGGCAGACAGACCCGCCATTGTCGCGGTTCAGGTGGGCCCGGGCCAAGCCGCCGCCAACCGCACGGGCGCGTACGCAGCGTTCCGTCCGAGTCCGCCGCGCCGCCGCGTTTTGTCTAAACAGGGAGGGCGTGAAAGGGTCAAAGCAGGTTCATGGGCGGTTCGCGACACTCGTTTCCGCATTCATGGACACCGCCTTCACAAATGCTCAACAAGTGCCTTGCCGTCGTGGCCCTGGCGCGTTGTACTGGCACCGCGGATGCAGGGTGGGCACCGTAGTTCCGGTGGTACGGTCATGCTGAAGAAATTGCTGCTTCTATCGTTGTTTCTGCTGGTTACCGCCTGCCAGGCGAAGACGCCCGAGCGCGCGCCGGTGACGCTGGGCGATGACGCCAGTACAGGGCCGGCCAAGCCGGTCGTCGCCCAGCCGCTGCCGGAAATGGCACCGGGCGATTACCTCAAGACCACTTACTGGCCTGAAGCCGAGCTCGACACCGGCGAGGCCTACATCAGCTGCGACTACGACTACCTCCAGTACGGCGACGGCGAGAAGCTCGAAGAGCTCACCTTCTTCGCGGTGGTCGACGCGCTCACGCCGTGCCAGCCCAAGGGCGTGGTTCGCTTGCGCTACGAGGGCAAGATCGGTTCAGGTTTCACCGCCCTGGTGCAGCGCATCGCGGCGGTCGCCGATCGCATGGAAATTCCCGTGCGCATCCTCGACATCAACTCCTCCGGCGGCCACGTCGAAGAAGCCATCCGCGCCGGCGACAGCATGGCCGAGCAGCGCTGGGCGATCTGGGTGCGCGACGGCTCGTACTGCCACAGCTCGTGCGTGTTGATTCTGGCCGGCGGCGATACGCGTTCCATCGCCGGCGACGTCGGCATCCATCGCTTGTTCCGCGATCAGTCCAAGGCCACCTCGCGCGCCGAACTCAGCGCCGAGCTCAAGGACGTCAGCAGCCAGGTGCGCGACTACCTGATCCGCAATGGCGCGGATGTGCGCATCGCCGATCTGATGATGACCGTGGCCAACCGCCGCCTGCGCCTGCTCAGCGAAAGCGAGCTGCGCGAATACGGCCTGTCGGGCAGCAACGCGGTACAGGACGACCTCGACCGCATCCGCGTGACGCGCCGTTGCGGCGAAGACTTCGCGCGCCGTCGCGATGCCTGGCTGCGCGCGTTCGAAGGCGAGTGCCTGGAGCCGGGCAAGGCGTTCGAGGTGCTCGACCAGTGCGGCCGCGCGCTGGAGCCGCGCTTCGGCTTCCCCGATGCGAGATGTCCGTCCGACAGCCCCACCGCCGATCGTCGCGGCCTGCCTACCGGCACGGCGGCCAAGGCGTTCCTGGTGCCGCCGCTGAAGCTGGAAGGCAGCCGCAAGCCGGTGGACGTGGCGAAGAAGTAAGCCGCTACTCGACGTCGTTCGCGGCGGCGCCGCAGCATTTCTTGTACTTCTTGCCGCTCCCGCACGGGCACGGTTCGTTGCGATCGGGCGTGGCGGCCTTGCGGATCGGTTCGCGCGGGGTCAGCGCATCGATGCGGTGGTGGTGCAAGTCGGCCAGCATGCCCGGCAGCGAGGCGATGATCTCCAGCCGTTCGCGGTAGCCCACCGGCGTGCCGGGCGCCTCGGGATCCTCACCGATCACCTCGCCGCTGGCGAGTTGGTCCAGGCGGGCGAAGATATCGTCGATCCATTCGTTCTCGTCCAGCCACTTCTCCCAGGCCGCTTCGCGCAGCTCCACGGCGCGGAAGAAACCGAAGGCCCAGTCGCGGCCGACGTCGAGTTCGTCGGGGTGCTCGGCCTCGGCTTCCTCTGGCAGCCACAGCAGCGGCGCCAGGTGTTCGGGCAGGTCGTCGTCGCCGTAGCGCACGCGCTGGCTGGCCATGTTCCAGTGGCCCTGCAGCAGAGCTTCGACTTCGCCGCGTTCGGCCTCGTCGGCCCAGCGCGGCGGCTTGCCCCAGACCGCGGGCTGCCATTCGGCGGCGGGTACGTCTTCGGGTGCGACCACCAGCGCGGACAGGTAGCCGTCGAGCGCCTCCAGGTTGAAACCCTTGAAGGGCACGGCGCGCTGGTCGAGGAGGTCGGACAGGCGTTCGATCTGTGCGTCGTCGAGGTAGTTGGGGGCTTTCATGGCGGCGGGGGCGGTTCGGGGTGCACAGGGTAGTCGTTCGCGCGCAGCGTGGCATTTGTTGGCTGCTGGCCGGCACGGATACGCCGATTCGACGCTCCGCCCTAGACTGCGGAGCCGAGCGGCCGCGACCGGTCGCGAAGCCGAGGTGCGCCATGCGCTTTCGCTATCCCGTCATCGTCCTGGCCTTGCTGCTTGGAGGTTCGAGCATGAGCACGCAAGCGGCACCGGCCGCATTGATGCGGTGCGAAGCGGCCGAGCATCGCCAGTTCGATTTCTGGCTGGGCGAATGGGAGGTCTTTGGTGGCCCGCGTGGCGACACGCGCGTCGGCACCAATCGCATCGAACGCAGCGAAAACGGCTGCTGGCTGGTGGAGCACTGGCAGGGCGCCAGTGGCAATCACGGCACCAGCACCAACGCCTGGGATGCGCAGTTCAAGGTATGGCGGCAGTTCTGGGTCGGCGGCGACGGCGTGGTGCTGCGCCTGGAGGGCAGACGCCAAGGCGACGCGATGGTGATGAGCGGCGAGTTGCCCGATGGCAAAGGCGGCATGCAGCGGCAGCGCATCAGCTGGACGCCGCAAGCGGACGGCAGCGTGATCCAGCAATGGGATACGTCCGACGATCAGGGCGCGAGCTGGCAGACCAGCTTCCGTGGCGTGTATCGGAAACGCGCGAAGAAGTCTGAGTAGCGCGACGGGCAATCGCCGACAATGGCGGCATGAACCCGAACACTTCTGCGTGCCCGTGCGGGTCCGGCCGCGCCTATTCGCTCTGCTGCGAACCATTCCATCGCGAGGCCGCGTCGGCACCGACCGCCGAGGCGTTGATGCGATCGCGCTACTGCGCCTATGTGCACGGGGACGCCGATTACCTGCGCGCGACCTGGCATGCTTCCACGCGTCCGGCGACGCTGGACTTCAGCGATGCAGCGAGCACGCGCTGGCTGGGCCTGGAGGTGAAGCGGCATGTGCTGCAGGACGCGGATCACGCCAGCGTAGAGTTCGTTGCGCGCTATAGGATCGGCGGCGGCTCGGCGGTCCGCCTGCACGAGATCAGCCGCTTCGTGCGCGAAGACGGGCGCTGGTATTACCTCGACGGCGAGTTCCCGGCACGCTGAGCCAAACAAAAAAAGGGCGTGGTATGCACCACGCCCGGGCTTGCCCGTCCCCGCTAATTGCGGGGCGGAGAGAGGCGGTTACTTCACTTCGAATTCGCGCGTCTGCACGACGTTGCCGTCCTGCGACACTTCGACCTTGTACTTGCCCTTCGGCCAGCCGTCAGGCTTGGCGATATGGAATGCCGTGTTGCCCGTGCCGGTGAGGTTAGCGTCGGCGCTCTCCTCCTTGACCACCTGGTTACTGTCGACGTGAGTCCACTTGACGCCGAGCTTGGCCGGCACGCTGGCAGCAGGATCGCTGGTGCTGGTACCGATCGACGCGTAGATCGTGTCCTTCGGCGCGAAAGTCGTGGCCGGCGTCGCCACCTTGTTGTCGGCTCCGACGGCAGTACCGAGATCGACGCTGGTGACGGAGGCGGTGGCAGGTGCCGGCGCGGGTGCGGGCGCCGGAGCTGGCGTGGTAGCCGGCGGCGGCGTGGTAGCGACCGGTGCGGGCTCTTCCTTTTTCTTGCAGCCGACGATCGCAACGGCACCGATCACGGCGACCAGCAGGGCGGAAGAAATGCGATGACGATTCATGCTTCTGGTTCCTTGGGCAAAGGTGGTCATGGGGTGCAAACGGTGTGCGATCACTCCGCGTCGAGCGCGGGGATCTTCAGCACCTGGCCGGGATAGATCTTGTCGGGGTCGTCGAGCTGGTCGCGGTTGGCCTCGAAGATCACCTGCCACTTGCTGGCCTTGCCGTAGTGCTCCTTGGCGATATGCGAGAGCGTGTCGCCCTTGACCACGGTGTAGGTCATCTCGCCGCCTCCGCCGGTGCCGCCACTGCCACCGGTGATTTCCTCCGTGGAGGAAACGCCCGAACGCACATTGGAAAAGTCGGGCCGGAGTTGCTCGGTGCTACTGACACCGCTCTGCACGTTGGAAAAGTCGGGTTTCTTCTCGTTGCTCATTGAGGGGGCTCCTCCCCGGCGTCGTAATCGACGCGGCAACGGTGGCACGCGACCTGTTAAGGAAATATGGCGGATTCAGGAAGGTCGCCGCGATGCATTCAGCGGGACGCTCATTGGCGAAGGTCGCGGCCCACGGCCGGCCGGGATGCCCCAGGCGTGGCGCGCCACGGATTGATGTCGAGGCCGCCGCGCCGGGTGTACCGCGCTTCCACCGACAGCCATTGCGGCCGCGCACGCGTCAACAGATCGGTGAAGACGCGTTCGACGCACTGCTCGTGGAATTCGGCGTGGTCGCGGAAGGACACCAGGTAGCGCAGCAGCGACGCCCGATCCAGGCGCGGCCCGCGGTAGGCGATCTCGATCCGCGCCCAGTCGGGCTGGCCGGTGACGGGGCAGTTGGACTTCAGCAGCGAACTGCTCAGCGTTTCCTCGACGACGTCGCCCGCATCGGCCGCGAGCAGCGCAGCATCGGGCGGTCCGTAGCAATCGATGGCGACCGGCAGCGCGTCGATGGATTCGCCGGTTTCGATCTCGTCGATCCGGGGCAGGCCGAAACGCACGTCCACCGCCGCGCCGGCGGCATGCGACAGATCTTCGGCGATGCGCGCGAGCACCGCATCGTCGCTCTCGAAGCGCGTCGCGTTGAACGAATTGAGATAGAGCTTGAGCGACTTGGATTCGATCAAGTGCGGCGAATGCGCCGGCACCTCGAAAGTCGCGGTCGCCACGCGCGGCTTGCCCTGCGCGTCCAGCCAGCTCAGTTCGTAGGCATGCCAGCGATCGACGCCGCTGAAGGGCAGGGCGGCGTCGTCGACGCCGATATGTTCGCGGCCGAGCGTGCGCGGGATCGGGCAAAGCAGCGACGCGTCGAATTCGCGCGGGTAGTCGATGTGGCGGCCGAGCGGCAGGTCTTGCGGATTCATGCCGCGATTTTACCGGGGCAATGCACGCCGGCGCAGAAATCGGATATCGCGCCGGGCGGGCGGCACGGACACTGCGTCCACCCACACAGCGCCGAAATCACCATGCTCACGCTCTACGACTACCTGCCCTCACAGAACGCCTGGAAAGTCCGCCAGTTGCTTGCGCACCTGCAGCGCCCGTACCGGACCGAGCTGGTGAGCATCTTCGAGGGCGAAGGCGCCAGCGCGGCCTATCGCGCGATCAGCCCCACCGGCACCGTGCCCGCGATCGTGCTCGACGATGGCCGCACGCTGGCCGAGTCCAACGCGATCCTGATGTTTCTCGCGCAGGGCACGCCGTACCTTCCCGACGATGCATTCGGGCAGGCCAAGACCTGGCAGTGGCTGTGCTTCGAGCAGGAGCGCATCGAAAGCCAGATCGGCGCGCTGCGGCACTGGACGCTGACCGGAAAGCTGGCGCGGCGCCCGGAGGCGCTGGTGGAACTCAAGCGCGCGGCCGGCGCCAACGCGCTGGCGATCCTCGATCGTGAGCTGGGCACGCGGGACTTCATGGTCGGTGACTGCTACGGCATCGCCGACATCGCCCTGTTCGCCTATGCCAGCCGCGCCGACGAAGCCGGGTTCGACCTGGAGACCTACCCGAACGTGTCGGCCTGGGTCGGGCGGGTGCGGCAACAGCCTGGTTTCCTCGCCGCGATGCACCCGTATTCGATCGATCCCCATTCCAGTCGGGAATTGGGTGCTCCGGTACCCGCCCGCGAGCCGGCCTGACAGGCACTGAGGCCGGATTCCGCCTCCTAGCGCCCGAAAGCCTTCCCCCAAGTGGGGGAGGGCCAGGCCCATAGGCCATCAGTCACGGCAACGGTTCCGGCCAAAAACGCATCTGAATCAGTGAGTTCCGCAGTGGTCGGCCCCGCCAGGGAATTTAGGTCTTCGGTGGGGTGACTTCCGGCACAGGTGAATGATCGAGGTGGTGTTGTACTTTACCAACACACCAAGGCACACCCACTCAGCACCACCCCACGAGGAAACCACCATGAACGTCATCCGCACCTTCGAAGCCCGCCGCCAGGACAACGCCAAGTCCGCCCCCGCCACTCAGCCCGCCCCTGCCCGTCATCTGCACCGCGAACGCGATTTCGGCGTCGGCTACGGCAACAGCAGCGGCTATGCCAGCAACCGCCGCTATTCCAGCAGTGGCTTCGCCCCCCTGTTCCGCTGCGCGTAACGCGCACCCACTCCGGCGGCTGTACCCCCCAGCAGCCCCGAGGAGACCGTCATGAACGCCCGTTTTGCCGAAGTCCGCACTTCCAACTCGACCACCCAGGCCCCGATCGCCACGGCTGCCCAAGGCGCCGCGCAGGCCACCTCCACCCGCCATGTGCACCGCGAACGCGATTTCGGCGTCGGCTATGGCAACAGCAGCGGCTATGGCCGCGAGCGCTACACCAGCAACGGATTCGCACCGCTGTTCCGTTGCGCCTGAGATGAAATTTCCGCGGCATCGCGCCGCCCCCGCGCGATGACCGCTTAACCCTTCCCCGTGGGTGCGGCCCCCGGCCGGCGCGTAAGGACTCCTCCCCACCTTCGCGCTGGCCGGCGGGAACCGCCGTCCCCTGAGCCGGCTGCTTCGAACCGGCCGCTTCGAACCGGCCTTTTCGGCTCGACCCGGGCCGCGTGTATCGTCGCGCGATGACCGAATCGACCCCCGCCACGCGCAGCGCGCGCCCGCTGTTCCGCAGCGAAACCACCCTTGCCGATCTCAACGCCCTGTCCAAGGACACGGCCATGATCCCGCTGGGTATCGTCTTCACTGAGATCGGCCCCGACTACATCCGCGCCACGATGCCGGTGGATGCACGCACGAAGCAGCCGTATGGCCTGCTCCACGGCGGTGCTTCGGTGCTGCTCGCCGAGACCCTGGGCAGCACGGCCGGCGGCCTGTGCGCGCCCGAAGGCAAAGGCGTCGTCGGCATCGAGATCAATGCCAACCATCTGCGTGGCGTGCGCGACGGAACCGTCACCGGTACCGCGCGGCCGCTGCATGTGGGTGCCAGCACGCAGGTGTGGGAGATCCGCATCGAAGACGAAGCCGGGCGGCTCGTGTGCATCTCGCGGCTGACGCTGGCGGTAGTGGGGCGCCCCGCGCAGAGTTGAAAAGCGGCCGTACGAAGTCTGCTTCCGTACGCCGACGTGTTGTGACTGCGGGATGCGATTGCCCCCCACTGCTTCAGCGCAAATTAGTCATTGTTCCCGGCCGCGGACGCGGCAGTTACGCATAACTGTTTCATTGCAGTCGTGGGGTCGGTATCGTCCGCACATGACTGCGCCGTCCCCCACGATCGGCGCCAACGCGCCCGGGGCGCGAATGGCGCGCGCCCTGCGATATCTCTATCGGCTTCCCTTGTTGGCCTGGCACATCCTCGTGCACCTGCCGCTGGCGATGCTGATGACCACGCCACTCACCGCGCGCCTGCGCTGGGGCGACGAATCGCTGGAGCATCGCGTGATCCGCGCCTGGTCGGCGGGCCTGATGCGCGTGTTCGGCTTCCGTCTGCGCCGCGTCGGCAAGCCGGTGCCGGGTGCGGCCATGTTCGTCGCCAACCACGTCAGCTGGATCGATATCGAGACGCTGCACAGCCAGCGCATGATGGGCTTCGTCGCCAAGCGCGAAATCCAAAGCTGGCCCGTGGTGGGCTGGCTGGCCGAGCGCGGCGAAACCATCTTCCACGCGCGCGGCAGCACCGAGTCACTCGGCGGCGTGTTGCACGAGATGCTCGCGCGCCTGCGCAACGGCCGCAGCGTCGGCGTGTTTCCGGAGGGCGGCACGCGCGGTGGCCGCGAAATCGGACCGTTCCACGCGCGCATCTTCCTCGCCGCGGTCGAAGCCGGCGTGCCCGTGCAGCCGGTCGCGCTGCGCTATGGCGAGGGCGCAAGCGCGCAGCACGTAGTGGCGTTCCAGCCGCGCGAAAGCTTCTTCGCCAACTTCGTGCGTCTGCTGGGCGAGCCCGCACGCGTGGCCGAGGTGCATTTCCTGGCGCCGATCGCGCCGGGCGAAACCGATGGCCGCCGCCGTATTGCCGAGCTGGCCCGCTCGCGCATCGTCGACGCGATGACGGGCGCCTAGATGGATGAGCGGGCGCCCCATCCCGATCCCGCGGCGGACGCGCTGTCCGCCGCCGAATCGAGTGCCCGCTCCAATGGACAGGATTATGGTCAGCCGATGCTGACCGCCGCCGACTACCGTCCGCCGCGCTGGTTGCGCAACGCGCACGTGCAATCGCTGCTGGGCACCAGCGCCTTGCGCCGCTGGCACGGCGAACGCGCGCTGCGCGACTGCGGCGCGGTCACCACCCAACACCTTATCGACGGCGGCGAAGGCATACGCCTGCACGGCCTGCACAGCATCGTGCCCGGCACGGCACCGCGCGGCCTGGCGCTGCTGCTGCATGGCTGGGAAGGCAGTGCCGATTCCAGTTACATGCGCCTCACCGCGGCGCAGCTGCTGCGTCGCGGCTTCGAAGTGTTCCGCCTCAACTTCCGCGACCACGGCAACACCCACCACCTCAACGAAGGCATCTTCCACTCCAACCGCATCGACGAGGTCGTGCACGGCGCTTGCGACGTCGCCCGCCGCTTCCCGCGGCGGCCGCTGGTGGTGGCGGGCTATTCGCTCGGTGGCAACTTCGCCCTGCGCCTGGCCTTGCGCGCCCCGGCGACGGGCCTGGAGATCACCCACGTCGCCGCCGTGTGCCCGGTGCTCGATCCGGCGCGGACGATGGAATCCATGGAGCACGGGTTGCCCGTCTACATGTGGTACTTCGAGCGCAAATGGCGCGAGTCGCTGGCGCGCAAGCGCGAGCTGTTTCCGCAATTGCACGCGTTCGACAACCAGGTGCTGGCGATGCGCATGCGGCCGTTGACGCAATGGCTGGTGGAGCGGCACACCGACTTCGGCACCTTGGACCGCTACTTCGACGGCTACTCGATCGCCGGCAACCGCCTGGCGGGCCTGCAGGTACCGGCCAGCCTGCTGATGGCCGCGGACGACCCGGTCATTCCGGTCGAAGGCTTCCATCAGCTGCAGCTGCCGCAGGACGCGCAGGTGGAAATCGCGCCCTGGGGCGGCCATTGCGGGTTCCTGGAGAACGGCCGGCTGGAAGGTTTCGCCGAGCGCTGGACGGCCGAACGCCTCGCCGCGGCGGTCATGGCCGCCGCGCCCGCCGCAGCCTGATCCGATCAGGAACCCGGCAGTCCGCGCGGGCCGGCGCGGCGGCTTACAATCGCCGACTGTCCTGCATTTCCGATCGAAGCCTCCCATGTACGAACCCATCATCGACGCGCTGCGCCGCGGCGCCGCCGACGAAGCCCTGTCCGCCGCACGCGAAGTCGTCGCGGCCAATCCGCAGGACGCGACCGCCCACCGCCTGCTCGGCGCCGCCCTGCAGCTGAGCGGCGACCGCGCCGCCGCGCTGGCCGCCGTCGACGCCGCCCTGGCCCTGACACCCGACGATGCCGGCTTGCACGTGGAGCGCGCCGGCCTGCTGCTGGGCGAGCGCCAACTGGACGAAGCCCAGGCGTCCCTGGCTCGGGCGACGGGACTCGATCCGAACCAGTTCCCGGCCTACATCATCCAAGGCCAGCTCGCGCTGACCCGTGGCGATCTGACCGAGGCCGAGCGCCTGGCCAAGCTCGCCTCGCGCATCGCCGCGGACCATCCGCAGGTCGCCGCGATCGAAGGCATGGTCCTGCTGCGTCGCGGCGATGCCGATCGCGCACTGGCGGTCCTGTCGCAGGCTTACCAGACGGCGCCGGAAGATCCGACCGTGCGCAACGCGCTCGGCTTCGCGCACATCGCCAAGGGTCACTTCGCGTTCGCGGAGCAATGCTTCCGCAAGCAGCTGGAAACACAGCCCGACTCCGCACCGCTGCGCGGCCTCATTGTCGATCTCGTGCGTCGCCAGGGTCGCTTCGTCGAAGCGGCGGACGAGGCGGCGACGCTGATCGAATCCGACAACGCCTCGCCGGGCCTGAAGCGTGTGGTCGGCGAACTCGAACTGCAGGCCGGTCGCATTGACCGCGCCCTGCCGCCGCTGAAGGCCGCCTTCGAGGCGATGCCGCGCGACCGCCGCACTCTCGAAGCCTTGCTCGCTGCGTGGCAACGCACCGGCGACCCGGCCGACGCGCGCGCGACGCTGGACGCCGCCGTCGCCGCGCATCCGCAGGAGGACGACCTGTGGCGTGCGCGCCTGGTGATCGAGCCGTTCGCCGGACCCGAAGCGCTCGCGATCGTGGAGCGCTGGATGGAAGTGGCACCGGACTACATCCCCGCGCTGCAGGCCCGCGCGGCGATCCACGACCACGCCGGCGAAACCGAAGAAGCCGACGCGATCGCCTATCAGATCGTCGCGATCGAGCCCGGGCAGACCCAGGCGGAACTGCGCATCGTGCACCGCCTGATGCAGACCGATCCGGCCGCGGCCATCGCCCGTGTCCAGGGCTTGCTGGACCAGGCGACCGACCCGGGCATCAAGCGCTCGTTGCGCCAACTGCTGGGCCGTTGCCATGACGCCGCCGGCGACACCGCACGCGCCGCGGCGGAGTGGTCGGCATTGCATGCCGAAGTGATCGACCAGCGCCTGCCTTTGCCGCCGCTGACTGATGACATCGGCGAACTGCCGCCGCTGGCTCCGCTGCCGGAAGACCCGGCGGGCGTGCTGCTGCTGTGGGGGCCGCCGGGTTCGCAAGTCGAACGCATCGCAATGACGTTCGACGTGCCCGGCTCGCCCTTCGTCGCCGACCGCTACAGCATGCAGCCGCCGACCGATCCGCTGCAGCGCTACGGCACGCCGCAGGAACTGCTGGATGGCCGGCTCGACGGACAGTTCCTGGTGAATCAGTGGCGCGCCGCGCTACCGAACCGTGGCGTTCGCGGCAATCAGGTCTTCGATTGGCTGGTGTTCTGGGACAACGCACTGCTGCACGCGCTGCGCCCGTATCTGCCCGAAGGCATGCTGATGATCGCCGTGCGCGATCCGCGCGACATGCTGCTGGAGTGGCTTGCCAATAGCGCGCCGCAACGGTTTGCGCTGGAGTCGCCGAAGATCGCGGCACAGTGGCTGGCGCATGCCCTGCAGCAGATCGCCGATCTGCATGAAAAGGATCTCTTCCCGCACCGCTTGCTCAAGCTCGACGCACTGGTCGCCGATCCCACGGCCATGGCACAAGCGCTGGCCGAAGCGCTGGAAACGACGGTGCCCGTCCCGCCGGCGCTCGGAGCGCAGAGCTTCGCCCCGGATCACTGGCGCGCCTATGCACAGCCGCTGGCCGAAGCGTTCGCTCTGCTCACGCCGGTCGCGGTACGGTTGGGCTATCCGGAAAACTGACGCGACGGCGGTCGTCGTCTTTTTGCCGCCCGCTCATGCGGGCGGCGCCGCAAGGACCAGGAGCGCAGATCATGCAGATCCACAGCGACAGCTTCGAGCACCGCCAGCGCATTCCCGCCGAGTTCGCCGCGGGCCAGCCCACGGGCGACAGCTACGGCTTCGCGCCGAACCGCAATCCGCACCTGGCGTGGCGCGACGTGCCCGAGGGCACGCGGTCCTTCGTGCTGCTGTGCATCGATCCGGATGTACCGACCGATGCGAGCCCGTCGCCGATTCCGGTCGACCAGCCGCGCACCGACTTCACCCATTGGGCGATGGCGGACATTGCCGCCGACGTGCGCGAAATCGCGGCCGACAGTTGCAGCGATGGCGTGGTGCCGCACGGCAAGGCCGCGCCCAAGGGTCCCGCGGGCAGCCGCCAGGGGTTGAACGACTACACCGGCTGGTTCGCTAACGATGCGGACATGAGCGGCGACTGGCGCGGCTACGATGGCCCGTTCCCGCCGCCGCACGACCTGCGCCTGCACCGCTATTTCTTCCGCCTGTTCGCGCTGGACGTGGCGAAGTTGGACGTGCCCGATCGCTTCACCGCCGGCGAAGCATTGCAGGCGATGCAGGGTCATGTGCTGGGTGAGGCCTCGATCTACGGGACGTACTCGCTCAATCCCGCCGTGGTGGGATAGCGCGCCCGCGCCTGTTACCGTTTGGTCTCGGGGGAGACCACATGAACGAGCACAACCCATACGCCGCTTCCAGCGCAGCGCTGGAACGCACGCTGCCGCGGCTGGACATCGATTCGGCGCCGAAGGGGCGCCGATTCCTCAACTGGCTGATCGACAAGCTGGTGATCTACGGGATGTTCGCGCTGCTCGGCGTCGTGCTGGCTTTCACGAACAATCTGGTCGCGATTGAGTGGTTCGACAAGCTCAACCGGCTGACTGACATGCTGCTGACTTGGACGGTGCTGGTGACGTACTACACCGTCATGGAAGGCGCGTTCGGCTTTACGATCGGCAAGCTGATCACGAATACGCGCGTCGTGGACGAATACGGCCAGCCGCCCTCGTTTCGCAAGGCGTTTCTACGCAGCCTGTGCAGGCTGATCCCGTTCGACGCGCTTTCGCTCCTGATGAGCGATGAGGGGACGCGACGCGGATGGCACGACTCGCTTCCCAAGACGTATGTCGTCACGCGGCCGCGGCGCGGTGCGCCGGTAGGCAAGCCGCGCCATTCCGTCAGCGAGCAGTTCGGCGAAAGCGCGGTATCGCCGGCTCAGGCCGCAAACCCGATTGCCGACCCGCTGTAATCGAGATCGGTGGGCAAGCCGGTGTTACTGCCCGGCGGGTACCAGCAACAGCAGAGCAATACCCAGCACCACGCGGTACGCCGCGAACACCGTGAAGCGGTGGTTCTGGATGTAATGGAGCAACCACTTCACCGCGACGAAAGCGGTGATCGCCGACGCGACGAAGGCGACGCCGAGCGCCGACCAATCCTCGTGCGCCGCCTCGCCGCTGCCGACCACGGAGAGCAGCTCGTAGCCGGTTGCGGCAAACATCGTGGGAATACCGAGCAGGAACGCGAATTCGGTCGCGGCCGCGCGCTGGGTGGTGCCGGCGAGCAGGGCGACGAAGATCGTCGCCGATGAGCGCGAGGTGCCCGGGAATACGCCCGCCACCACCTGCGCAAGGCCGACCAGAATGGCGACCAGCCAAGTGATCTTGGCGCGCTCGCCCAACGCCGTCGCGCGCTTGGCCGCGAAATACTCCGCCGCCACCATCCAGATCGCGCCGACCACCAAGGCGGTTGCGATCGGCGTGACCGTTTCCGGCAATTGGTAGCCCAGCTTCTTGACCAACAGGCCGAGCACCGCGGTGATGCCGAACGCCAGCGCCAGCTTGGCCGCGTAGTCGCGACTCTCGTGTTCGGTGAAGAACTGCGTCGCCAGCTGCCACAGCCGCTGCCGGTAGATCAGCACCACCGCGAGGATCGCTCCGGCCTGGATCGCCACGTTGAACAGATCGCTGCGATGGCCCAGCCAACGCTCCGCGATCAGCAGGTGACCGGTGCTGGAAATCGGCAGGAACTCGGTGATGCCTTCGATGATGCCGAGCAGCAGCGCGGCGAGGAGATCGGTCATGGGGCTGGCGATACGGCGGGCGGGAGACGGCGGCCGCTGATTACGGCCGGCCAAAACGGTGCGCAGCATAGCCCAAGCGATGTCGGCACCAGGTTGGTGCCGATCACGTTCTGTTGCACCTACTTGGTGCGATTGGGCGCCGGCTGGCGAGGCATGCGCAAAGAAATCAAATAGTTATGGCCTCGAAGAAGTTGGCACGCCGCTTGCTTCCTAGTCCCTGTCGCACGCGTTTGCGTAAGCCCATCCCGTATCCCCAATCCCGGACCCAAGCCATGTCGATCGAACACGTCGAAAAACTCATCAAGGATCACAAGGTCGAATTCATCGACCTGCGCTTCGCCGACATGCGCGGCGTGCAGCACCACGTGACCTTCCCCAAGTCGATCGTCGAACCCTCGCTGTTCGAGGACGGCAAGATGTTCGACGGTTCGTCGATCTCCGGCTGGAAGGGCATCAACGAATCCGACATGGTGCTGCTGCCCGACCCGAGCACCGCCTTCCTGGATCCGTTCACCGCCGATCCGACCCTGGTGCTGACCTGCGACATCCTCGACCCGGCCACCATGCAGGCCTACTCGCGCGATCCGCGCGGCGTCGCCAAGCGCGCCGAGGCCTATCTGAAGTCCTCCGGCATCGCCGACCAGGCCTTCTTCGGTCCGGAGCCGGAATTCTTCATCTTCGACAGCGTCCGTTTCGCCAATGACATGGGCCACACCTTCTTCCACATCGATTCGGAAGAAGCGCATTGGAACTCCGGCCGCGAATACGAAGGCGGCAACACCGGCTACCGTCCGATGGTGAAGGGCGGCTACTTCCCCGTCGCGCCGCTGGACTCGCTGCACGACATCCGCGCCGAGATGTGCAAGACGCTGGAACAGGTTGGCATGGAAGTGGAAGTACACCACCACGAAGTGGCCAACGCCGGCCAGTGCGAAATCGGCACCAAGTTCAACTCGCTGGTGAAGAAGGCCGACGAACTGCTGACGATGAAGTACGTCATCAAGAACGTCGCCCACCGCAACGGCAAGACCGCGACCTTCATGCCCAAGCCGATCGTCGGCGACAACGGCAGCGGCATGCACGTGCACCAGTCGCTGGCGAAGGACGGCAAGAACCTGTTCTCCGGCGACGGCTACGGCGGCCTGTCGCAGATGGCGCTGTGGTACATCGGCGGCATCTTCAAGCACGCCCGCGCGATCAACGCGTTCGCCAACTCGACCACCAACTCCTACAAGCGCCTGGTGCCGGGCTACGAAGCGCCGGTGATGCTGGCCTACTCGGCGCGTAATCGCTCCGCGTCGTGCCGCATTCCGTACGTCGCCAACCCGAAGGCACGCCGCATCGAGATCCGCTTCCCCGATCCGATGAACTCCGGCTACCTTGTCTTCGCCGCGCTGATGATGGCCGGCCTGGACGGCATCAAGAACCAGATCGACCCGGGCGCCCCGAGCGACAAGGACCTGTACGACCTGCCGCCGGAAGAAGAGAAGAACATCCCGACCGTGTGCCACTCGCTCGACCAGGCGCTGGAAGCGCTGGACAAGGACCGCGAGTTCCTCAAGGCCGGCGGCGTGTTCACCGACGACTTCATCGACGGCTACATCACGCTGAAGATGCAGGAAGTCACCCGCTTCCGCGCGGCGACGCATCCGCTTGAGTACCAGATGTACTACACGATCTAAGGCTTCACGCTGCAAAGCCCCTCTCCTGCCGGGAGAGGGGTTGAACCACCACTAGCAACACCATCACTGCGCGGCCATTCCCCTCGCAGTGCATGCAGGCTCCGGTTCGCGGCCATCCCCGCGTTCCGGCGCGTCCGCCTCGCGACGATCGCGAGCGCCACCATCGCCTCGCGGCTCGTCCCTGCGCAGCGCATCCCGGTCTCCGCGGCATCCCCTGCGGCACCACGACGGCTCAAGCCGTCGCCCTGGTACACCCCTTGCACAAGCGCACAAGAACACCGCGAAGACGGTGCGGGCCGCTGCACGCCCGCGATCGGCAGGGAACGCGAATACGCCGCGACTCACGGACTATCAGACGAAGTACCCGACCGGGGAGGGTCACATGAGGGTTTACGCCATGACACATCGTTACATCGCCGCCGCTTCATCCATCGCGGTTTCCGCTCTGCTCCTGCTCGCACCCGCGAGCGATGCGCAGGCAGGCACCAGTGGTTCCATCGCCCTCACCAGCGATTACCTGTTCCGCGGCATCTCGCAGAACGATCAGGACCCCGCACTGCAGGCGGGCGTGGAATACGCCGCCGACAGCGGCTTCTACGTCGGCACTTGGGGCAGTAACGTCAGCTGGCTATCGGACCTCAGTGCCGCCGGCACGTCGGTGTCGAACAGCCTGGAGCTCGACGTTTACGGCGGCTACCGCGGCAAGTTGTCCGAAGCCGTGAGCTACGACGTCGGCGCGCTGTACTACTGGTATCCGGGCGACTATCCCTCCGGGTTCAACAGTCCCGATACCGGCGAGATCTATGCCGGCGTCACGGTCGCCGCGTTCAAGGGCGCAACGATCGGCGCGAAGTACTCGTACGCCGTGACCGACCTGTTCGGCTACACCGACTCCGACGGCAGCGGCTACCTCGACGTCAATGCGAACTGGGAGTTCGTGCCGAGCTGGACGCTCAACGTCCACGGCGGCAAGCAGTGGGTCGAGAACAACGACATCGCCGAATACGCCGACTGGAAAGTGGGTGTGACCAAGGCGTTCGCCAACGGCTTCTCGGCGGCGATCGCCTATGCGGACACCGACGCCGACGAGCCGTTCTACACCAACGCCTACGGCCACTTCCTCGGCGAGGACACGGTGGTGTTGACGGTGACGAAAGCCTTCTGAAGAACCTACCGGGACACCGTTCGAACCATCCGCCAGCAACACCATGGGAGCCGATCGATGAAGTTGATCACCGCGATCATCCGCCCGTTCAAGCTCGACGAGGTGCGCGAAGCGCTCACCGAAGTCGGCGTGTCGGGCATCACCGTCACCGAAGTCAAAGGCTTCGGACGGCAGAAGGGCCACACCGAGCTGTACCGAGGCGCCGAGTACGTAGTCGATTTCCTGCCCAAGCTGAAAGTGGAATGCGCCGTCACGGAAGAGGCTCTGGAGGCCGCGCTGGAAGCGCTCGCCAACGCCGCGCGGACGGGCAAGGTCGGCGACGGAAAGATCTTCGTCCAGGCGCTCGAGCGCACGGTGCGCATCCGTACCGGCGAACTCGACGACGACGCGCTATGAACCCCTTACTGCGAGATTCGATATGAACACTCTAGTGATCGAACCCCGCGCCGGCGGGGTAATGGGTACGGGAAGCGACGGACGGGCAGGGCGGTGGGCGCACGCGCTTGCCCGTCTTGTTCTCTCTATCGCCGTTTTGGCATTGCCGGCGACCGCGTTCGCCCAGGAAGCCGCAGCCGCGGCCGCACCGGTAGCGAACAAAGGCGACGTCGCGTGGCTGTTGGTGTGCTCGGCGCTGGTCATCTTCATGACCTTGCCGGGGCTGGCGCTGTTCTACGGCGGGTTGGTGCGCAGCAAGAACGTGCTGTCGGTATTGATGCAATGCCTGCTGGTGTTCTCGCTGGTGGCGGTACTGTGGGCTCTGTACGGCTACTCGTTGGCATTCACCGGGGGCAATGCCTTCGTCGGCGGCTTCGACCGGGTGTTCGCGAAAGGACTCACGGCGAGCGCGATGGCGGCGACGTTCACCAAGGGCGTAGTCATTCCGGAGCTGGCGTTCTTCGTGTTCCAGGGCGCCTTCGCCTGCATCACCTGCGCGTTGATCGTCGGTGCGTTCGCCGAACGGGTGAAGTTCGCCGGGGTGCTGGTGTTCACCGTGTTGTGGTTCACCTTCGCCTACGCGCCGATGGCGCACATGGTGTGGTTTTTCCCAGGGCCGGATGCGTTCACCAGCAATGATGCCGTGCCCGGAGTGCTGGCGCAGTCGGGCTTCCTGTTCGCGAAGGGCGCGCTCGACTTCGCCGGCGGCACGGTGGTGCACATCAATGCAGCCGTCGCCGGCCTGGTCGGCGCGTACTTCACCGGCAAGCGCATCGGCTATGGACGCGAAGCGATCAAGCCGCACAACCTGACCCAGACCATGGTCGGCGCATCGATCTTGTGGTTCGGCTGGTTCGGCTTCAACGCCGGCTCCGCGCTGGAAGCCAATGGCGTGGCTGCGCAGGCCTTCGTCAATACCTTCCTCGCCACCGCGGCGGCCGTGCTCGGATGGACCACGGTGGAGTGGATCGGCAAGGGCAAGCCATCGATGCTCGGTGCGGCATCCGGCGCGGTTGCCGGACTCGTCGCGATCACGCCCGCTGCGGGCTTTGTCGGACTGTGCGGTGCGCTGATCATCGGCGCCGCCGCGGGCGTGGTGTGCCTGTGGGGCGTGAGCGGGTTGAAGCGGCTGCTTGGCGCGGACGATGCGCTCGACGTATTCGGCGTACATGGTCTGGGCGGCATCCTCGGCGCGGTACTCACCGGGGTATTCGCGGCACCGTCGCTGGGCGGTTCGGGCATCTGGGATTACGTCACCGAAACCGCGCTGCCCGACTACTCGATCGCATCGCAGGTGTGGATCCAGGTGCAGGGTGTTGGCATCACGATCGCGCTGTCGGGCGGTGTCGCGCTAATCAGCTTCCTGATCGTGAAGTACACCGTCGGCCTGCGCGTGAATGAAGAGGCCGAGCGCGAAGGCCTCGACATCACCTCGCACGGCGAGACGGCATACGAGAACTGACGTACCGGAACGACGCAGGGCGGGCGCAAGCGCGCCCTGCGTCATTGCGCGGTAGCGCAATGAAAAACGGCGGGGCTTTCGCCCCGCCGTTGGATAGCTCACAGCACGACATTCATTGCTTGGTCGGCATGTTGACCTTGTCGATACCGTGGATCACGCCGTTGCTCGAGTCGATGTCGGCCGAAGTGACCAGCGCGCCGTCGATGCTGACCTTGTCTTCGGTCATCTTGATCGGCGCGGACTGCCCGCCGAGGGTCTTCGCGGCCTGCCACTTGCCAATGTCGGCCACATGCTTGCGACCGCTGACGACGTGGTAGTTGAGCAACGAAATAAGTTCCTTCTTGTTCTCGGGATTGAACAGTTCTTCAAGCTTGCCTGCCGGCAACTTCTCGAACGCAGCGTCGGTCGGGGCAAAGATGGTGAAGGGGCCGGCGCCACGCAGCGTATCGCTGAGGCCGGCCTGTTCGATGGCCTTGCCGAAGGTCTTGAAGGACCCGTTGGCGGCGGCGGTATCGAGGACGTTCTTGCCGGTGGTGGTGGTGTTGGTCAGGGTATCCATGAGATTGAGTGCCTTTGAAATACGATTCGCAGATGTGCGAAATCGAGAGCGGCCGAAGCCATTACCCTGCTGCAAGCAGGGTTGCGGGGCTCAGTGCGAAGGGGGAGGGGAAAGAAGTACCGCGCGGCTGAGTGGCCGTTACGACGTTGCGTCGTAGTGCGAGTAGAGAGTGCGCCTTATCTTGTTACTTGGATGTTATCTGGCGACGCACTTCGAGCGCTTCGTTGACGGCGCACAACCGCGTACGGGTTCAGACTCGAAGATTGCAGGAGGATCGTCATGGGAAACGAGTCGAACAATCGAAATGGTGAAATCGAGGCCGAAGCGCACATCGCCGCGACCCTGGCGGCAGCATTGATCGCGCGCGGCTTCAACATGCCCGCCGCATCCAATACCACCATGGCCGCCACGCAAGCCGTGGATATCTACCGACTGGTCCTGGAGAGGTTGAGAAATGCGGGCGAAGCGCCCGATGCGGAGTAGAGCTGCTATCCGTAGCTCGACTCAGCTAACGAGCGGATGTCGGCGCATCGACGCCGATGCCGACCTCGCAGGAAGATGTTGATCGGATACTCAACGGTAGATGGCGATATGCCGTTGCGATGGGCCAGCCCTCGTTCTCGGCCACGGCCATCGCTCGCGCGATGCTCTTGCCAGCTGATCGAGCAATCGGACCACACGTACTGACGTAACGATGTCGCTTGTCTCGCTTCATACAACGGCTCCTGGTCGGTGATGAACGTTGACCGTACTCCTGGGCCCGTTAAAGGGATGAACGGCAACGCTCCCACAGCTGCTCGAACTGCCCTCAGAAAGTGATGCTCCAGCTGTCGATGTAGCCCGTGTGCGTCTTCGCGTAGTCGTGGACGCGCAGTTTCCAGGTGCCGTTGATGGGTTCGCTGGACAGGTTGAGGGCGACCGTCTTGATGATGTTGTCGGTGCCTTTGCCGGTGCGGTTGTGGAGGTTGTACAGCGATCCGTCCGGCGCAACCACGTCGACCCGCAGGTCGCCGATATAGGGATGGATGATGCGGACGGTGACCGACGTGTTGCTCGGTGCGTTGCCGGTGCGGCCGCTCACCTTGATCGGACTGCTGACGGTGCTGTAGTCGGCAATCGGGTAGTCGGTGGTGTTGCGGTAGGTGCGCCTGACGGTCACGGGCCGGGTCACCGAACCCGTGGCGTTCTGGTTGTCGGTTACGGTCAAGGTGACGTTGTAGGTGCCCGCCGCCGCGAAGGTGTGCGAAGGATTGGTCGCGGTCGACGCGCCGCCGTCGCCGAAGTTCCACTGGCGCGCGACGATCGTGCCGTCGCTGTCGACGGAGCCATCGGTGAAGCTGGCGGTCAGGCTGTTGGTAGCGAAGCTGAAGTTGGCGGTCGGCGGCACATTCGCCCCTCCGTTCTTGGCGTTGCACGTATCGGTCACCGTGTCGGTATAGGTGCCGTCCGATGGCACAAAGTCGGCGGTGTAGCCGGTCGCGGTGAGTGTCAGTTTGAGCACGCCGTGCGTGTCGTCGTTGCTGGCTTCGAGCAGCGCACTGCTGCTGGTAATGGCGTAGAGCGCGCGGCCGCCGGTACCGACCAGGATCTGGCGCAGGCCATCGGCGCGGGTGGCCTGGTTGCCGTCCATCTTCTTGTAGCGTTGATAGTTGTGGTCGTGGCCGACCAGTACGAGGTCGGCGTGCGCCGCATACAGCGCGTCATAGAACGGTTTTACCTGGCTGTAGCCGGTGTAGTTGCCGACGCTGATCAGCGGATGGTGGAAGTAGGCGGCGATGCAAGGCTTGGTGGTCGTGGCCAGGTCGGCCTTGAGCCAGTCGATCTGCGCGGTGGCGACGGTGCCGCCCGACATGGTGTTCATCGCGATGAAATGCCAGTCGCCGACGTCGTAGCTGTAGTAGCCCTTGCTGCGGTCGCCCGCGGGCCCTGTGGGATTGCCGACGCCGTTGAAATAATCGAAGTAGCCGCTGGCGCCGGTGCTGTTGTAGTCGTGATTGCCGGGCGAGGGACTGGTCAATGGCTTGAAGCGGCCCCAGGTCGGTTCGTAGCGCGTGTTGTATTCGCTCAGGGTGCCGTTGTCATAGGCATTGTCGCCGGCGGTGAACACGGCCGTCGGGTTGATCGCGACGATCTGGTCGGATGTGCCCTGGCACTTGGTTCCGGTGCTGTCGCAGATGTCGCCGGCGCCCGCCACGACCACGGTCGTCGCTTCCAGCGCCTGTGTGCCGAATTGGTAGCTGTCGACTGTGTAGTGGCTGTCGGCACTGCCGAAATACGGCTGGATGTCCACGCACGAGCCGCGCAGCGCACGCGTGGAGAAGCTGCGGCCTTTCCAGCGATCGCCGGCGAAGACGTATTCATCGCCGCCGGAACTGCGCAGCACCAGCGTGTCGTAGCTACGCAGGGTCAGGTTGCTGAAGTCGAGGCGGATCCACTTCGCATGGGGCTCGCACACGCGGGTCGGCGGCGCGTCGGCCAGCGGCCCCGACGAAGCGGCGATCTGGCGCGTCTGTGCGCTGTCTTCGGCCAATTGCAGGATGCGTTGTCTGGCCTGCGCGATGGGTGCGAGCGCCAGCAGAAGCCCAAACGCCATCAGTCCGCGATAACTCCAGCGCTTGAGCATCCTGTTCATCGGTTCCCCACCGTCGAGTTGGGAGCGGATCAGGCAGAGCCCGCATGGTGCGAACGGAGGCGTGACTACTAGGTGACGTATTCAAAAACAAACAGCCCGGCTTGAGCCGGGCTGTTTGGTCGGTCGCACGAACAGGTAACGATCAGAAGGTAATGCTCCAACTGTCGATATAACCCGTATCGGTCCGCGCGTTGTCGCTCACGCGCAGCTTCCAGGTGCCGTCGAGGGGCTCGCTGGACAGGTTGAGCGTGACCGTCTTGCTGATGTTGTCGGTGCTTTTACCGGTGCGGTTGTGGATGTTGTAGAGCGAGCCGTCCGGTGCGACCAGGTCGACTTTCAGATCGCCGATGTAGGTATGCACGATGTTCACGGTCACCGACGCGTTGCCGGGTGCGTTGCCGGTGCGGCCCGCCACGGTGATCGGACTGTCGACCGTCGCGAAATCGGCCACCGGGTAGTCGGTGGTGTTGCTATAGGTCTGCGTGCCTGTGGCGGCGACGGTCACGGCCTTGGTCACCGTGCCGGTCGCGCCCTGATTGTCGGTTGCGGTCAGGGTGACGTTGTAAGTACCGGCGGTCGCGTAGACATGCGAGGGGCTGGTCGCGGTGGAGGTGCTGCCGTCGCCGAAATTCCAGCTGCGCGAGGCGATCGTGCCGTCGCTGTCGGTGCTGCCATCGGTGAAGTTGGCCGTCAGTCCGCTGGTGGCGAAGCTGAAGTTGGCGACCGGCGGCGCGTTCGTGGCGCCGCCCTTGGCATTGCAGGTATCGGTGACGGTGTCGGTGAACGTGCCGTCCGACGGCACGAAGTCGGCGGTGTACCCGGTCGCGGTGAGCGTCAGCTTCAGCACGCCATGGGTGTTGTCGTTGCTCGCTTCGAGCAGCGAGCTGCTGCCGATGATGCCGTAGAACGCGCGGCCGCCGGTACCGACCAGGATCTGGCGCAGACCATCGGCTTTGGCGACCTTGTTGCCGTCCATCTTCTTGTAGCGCTGGTAGTTATGGTCGTGGCCGACCAGTACGAGGTCGGCGTGCGCCGCATACAGCTCGTCATAGAACGGTTTTACCTGGCTGTAGCCGGTGTAGTTGCCGACGCTGAGTAGCGGGTGATGGAAGTACGCTGCCACGCAGGGCTTGGCCGTCGCGGCCAGGTCGGCCTTGAGCCAATCGATCTGCGCGGTGGCCACGGTGCCGCCGGACATCGTATTCAGCGCGACGAAGTGCCAGTCGCCGACGTCATAGCTGTAATAGCCCTTGCTACGGTCGCCCGCGGGGCCGGTCTGATTGCCCGTTCCGTTGAAGTAGTCGAAGTAGCCGCTGGCGCCGGTGGTGTTGTAGTCGTGGTTGCCGGGCGACGGACTGGTCAGGGTCTTGAAGCGGCCCCAGGTGGGCGCGTAGCGCGCGTTGTATTCGCTGAGCGTGCCGTTGCTGTACGCATTGTCGCCGGCGGTGAACACCGCGGTCGGATTGATGGCGACGATCTGGTCCGACGTGCCCTGGCACTTCGTGCCGGTGCTGTCGCAGATGTCACCGGCGCCCGCCACGACCACTGTCGTCGCTTCCAGCGCCTGCGTGCCGAACTGGAAGCTGTCGACCGTGTAGTGGCTGTCGGCGCTGCCGAAATACGGCTGGATGTCCACGCACGAGCCGCGCAGCGCGCGCGCGGAGAAATTGCGGTCGTTCCAGCGATTGCCCGAGAACACGTAGCGGTCGCCGCCGGAGCTTTGCAGCACCAACGTGTCGTAGCTGCGCAGCGTCAGGTCGTTGAAGTTGAGGCGGATCCACTTGGCATTGGGCTCGCAAACGCGGCTCGGCGGCGAGCTGGCCAGAGGTCCTTGCGCAGCGGTGAGTCGGCGCGTCTGCGCACTGTCTTCCGCCAGTTGCAGGACGCGCTGTTTGGCCTGAGCGGCCGGTGCGAAAGCGAGCACGAGCGCGAGCGACGTCATGCCGTAACGGCAGCAACGGTTGAACATCATGTTCATTGGATTCCCCGGGGTCGAATTGGGAGCGAAAGCAACCAAGCACCGCCCCGGCCCGGGGCAGTGGCGCGCATGGTGCAAAGCCAGGGGTTACAGGGATGTGACCGCCATAATGCATGGCGCGCGCGATTGCATCGGACACGGGGGGCGCCGCACAGTACGCCTCCCTCTGGAAGTTGCGCCTGCGATGGAAGATCGCGTTCGACGCCGTCTGCTGCTGGGCCTGTCCGCGACGACCGTCGCGGCCGCGGTGCCGTGGCTGTGGTGGCGCCAAGGCCATCGCGGATCGCATGGGCACGCCGAATCCGCGCGGGCCGTGCCTGCATCGGCCCAGGCAACCATGACGCCGTTCCAGCAACCGCTGCGCCTTCCCGGCGAGGATGGCTTGCTCGCCGAAGTCTCCTTGTCCGGGCCATTGCAGCTGCAAGCGCGGATCAGCGAATTCCCGGTCTTTCCCGGTGCCCGCACGCGCGTTTGGCACTACGCAGGCACGCATGATGGCCGCTCCGTCGCCAATCCCCTGTTGCGCGCCGCGCGCGGTGACGACGTCGAAGTCACCGTCGCGAATGCATTGGACGAAGACACCACCCTGCATTGGCACGGCTTGCACGTCGACGAAGCCAACGACGGTAGTGGCCTGCATCCGATCGCGCCCGGCGCGCACCACGACTATCGCTTCCGCATCGACAACCGCGCCGGGATGTACTGGTACCACGCGCATCCGCACGGTCGCACCGGCTTGCAGCTGCAGCATGGCCTGGCCGGATTGCTGCTGATCGAAGACGAGGAAGAGCGCCGCCTCCGCGACCGCCTCGGCTTGAAATGGGGCGAGCGCGACCTGCCGTTGCTGATCGGCGACAAGCAGGTGGACTCGCACAACGAGATCGTCTATCGCGTCGGCGCCGATGACTGGATCGGCAACCGCATGCTGGTGAATTGGACGCCCGAACCCACGCTCGAGACGCTGCCCGCGCTATACCGCCTACGCCTGGCCAATGTGTGCAACGCGCGTCTGCTGAGACTCGCCTTCATCCACGAAGGGCAGTCGCTGCCGTTCCAACTCATCGGCACCGACGGCGGCCTGCTGGCGCAACCCTGGACTATCGAAGACCTGTTTCTCGCGCCGGCGCAGCGCGCCGATGTGCTCGTCGACTTCAGCCGCGTGCCTGCGGGCGCGCGCGTAGTGCTGCGCAGCCTCGACTACGTACCGATGGAGGACGAGGACGAATCCGGCGCCTTCCTGCCCGATCCCATGCGCGATCACCCGGGAGCGGCACCGATGGGTGCGCCCCTCGACGTGATGCAGTTCTGCATCGCCGGTTGCGATGGAAATGCATCGTCCTCCCCCGCGCCGCCGCCGCGGATTCCGACAGCGTTGTCGGATCTGCCGCCGCCGCCCGACACCGCCGATTGGCCGGTGCGCGCATTGCGTCTGCGCATGGACGAAGCGGGCGCTTGGTACATCAACGACTGGAACTTCCACCGCGATGGCCATGCACCGGCGTTCTCGGTCAAACGTGGCTCGCGCGAGGTGTGGGAAATCCGCAACAGCATGACCAGCATGCCGCACCCGATCCACCTGCACGGTTTCCAGTTCCGTACCGTCTCGCGCAGCATCAGCCCGCACGACGTGCGCAGCCGCCAGGTCGCGCCGAACGGACTGGGGCCGCAGGACCTGGGCTGCAACGACACGGTGCTGGTGTGGCCTGGCGAGATCGTGCGCATCGCGCTCGACTTCAGTCAGCCCTTCCACGGCACGCAGCGCTACATGCTCCATTGCCACAATCTCGAACACGAGGACATGGGCATGATGCTCACGTTCGCAGTGACCGACTGACTCCATGGACAAGACCCAGATGGCCGCTTCGATTCGCGTCGCCGTACTCAGCCTCCTCGCCATTTCGCTCCTGGCCTGCCAGGCGCGCACGCCAGCGCAGACAAGCGCGCCCGTCACCAAGCTCGACGACGAGAAGGCCCGCATCAGTTACATGGTGGGCCTCGACGTCGCCCGCGACCTAGAGCCGATCAAGGACGAACTCGACCTCGCCATCGTCGAACAGGCGATCCGCACGCGCCTCGCCGGTCAACCCGTGCTGCTCGACGAAGCCGAACTCAAGGCGATGCGCGAACGCTTCAGCGCTCATCTTCGCGACAAGCGCGAAGCCGCATTGAAAGCGCTCGCCGCGAAGAATCTGCGCGACGGCGAAACCTTCCTCGCCGCCAACGCGCGCAAGCCGGGCGTGCACACGACGCCGTCTGGCCTGCAGTACCAAGTGTTGCAAGCCGGCCAGGGCGCGAAGCCGGCCGCGGACGCCACCGTGCGCGTCAACTACATCGGCCGCCTGCTCGACGGCCGCGAGTTCGAGAACACCTACGCCATCGATCATCCCGCCGAGTTCCCGCTCAACCAAGTGATGCCGGGCCTGCACGAAGCGCTGCCGCTGATGCCGGTGGGCGGCAAGTACCGGTTCTGGATTCCGGCGAAACTGGCTTATGCCGACCGCGGCATCCCGGGCACGATCGAGCCGAACGCGACGCTCGAATTCGAGATCGAGCTGCTGGCGATCGCGGGCCAGTGACCCGTGGATCCCTGCGCGGCCTGACCTGATACCTCAGCGAGTCCGCCCCGTCGGTCTCGCCGCCCGCATGCACTATATTGGTGCAATGCCCGAGCTCGCCGCGCCTTCGCTGGACCTTCTGATCACGCCGCTGGCGTGGGCGGACGCAGCCGGCACGATCCTCGGCGGCAACCTGGCCCTGGCCCGCTGGCTCGGCGTAAGCGGCCGGCGCCTGCCGGGGGTGCCGCTGGCCGCGCTGGAAGTCGATGGCGACATGCTGGCGCGCGCGCTGGCCGACGGCGACGAAGAGGCCTCGTCGTTGCGCGACTTCGCCCGACTGCGCCGGCTCGCCCTCGCGTTTCCCGGTCATGACGACACGCGCTTCGCCGATGTCAGCCTGTCGCGCACCGAAACCGGTTGGCTGTTCGAGGCGCATCCGGTCGAAGAATTCCCTGGCGAAGACCCTGCAGTTGCATTGCCTTCGGCGCTCTCGGCCGCGCTGAAGGGTCTCGCCCACGAACTGCGCAATCCGCTCGCCGGGTTGAAAGGCGCAGCGCAGTTACTCGCGCGGCGCATCGCCAGCAGCAGCGAGGACGATCGCGACTCGCGCGAACTGGTCGCGCTGATCGAAGCCGAGGTCGCGCGCCTGACCGGCTTGCTCGATCGCCTGCTCTCGCCGACGCCGGCGCGCCCGCACGAACCACTCAACATCCACGCCGTGCTCGAACGCGTGCTGCGCCTGGCCGAAGCCGATGCCGGCTGGGCGGTGAAGCTGGTGCGCGACTACGATCCGAGCCTGCCCGAACTCACCGGCGATGCCGATCGCCTGACCCAGGCGGTGTGGAACCTGGTCCGCAATGCGATCGAGGCCGGCGCCGCGACCGTCACCTTACGCACGCGTGCCGAGCATGGCGCGCGCATTCTTCGGCAAGCCCCGACGCAGCGGCACGACGAGCGGCGCGAGGAAGAACATTCGCTCGCTCTGCGCCTGGAAATCAGCGACGACGGCCGCGGCGTACCGGAGGAACTGACCGAACGCCTGTTCCTGCCGCTGGTGACGGGCCGTGCCGAAGGCACGGGTCTTGGCCTCGCACTCGCGCAGCAGGTCGCGCGCGAACACGGCGGTTCGCTGGTGTATCGCTCGCGGCCGGGCCACACGGTGTTCACGCTGCTGCTCCCCATCGATTACGAACGCGAGGAAGCCAGTCATGGCGCATGACACCCGCATCTGGATCGTCGACGACGACCGCAGCGTGCGCTTCGTGCTCGCGACCGCGCTGCGCGACGAAGGCTACGAGGTCGACGGTTTCGAGAACGCCGCCGATGCGCTCGCGGCGCTGCGCACGCGGGCGGTGCCGGACCTGCTCTTCACCGACGTACGCATGCCGGGCGAGGACGGCCTCAAGCTGCTGGAGAAACTCAAGGCGGCGCATCCGGATCTGCCGGTGATCGTGATGAGCGCGTACACCGACGTTGCCAGCACTGCGGGGGCGTTCCGCGGCGGCGCACACGAGTTCCTCTCCAAGCCCTTCGATCTCGACGACGCCGTGGCCTTGGCCGGTCGCGCGTTGCCTTTGCGTAATGATGTTTTGCCTGCACAAGGAAGTGCGGGTATGGGAACCGATGCCGTGCCCGCCGACAATGGCGCCGGCGCCGAACCGCAACTGGTCGGCACCACGCCGGCGATGCGCGCACTGTTCCGCGCGATCGGACGCCTCGCGCAAGCGCCGCTGTCGGTATTGATTACCGGCGAAACCGGTACCGGCAAGGAACTCGTCGCCCGCGCCCTGCATCGCGAATCGCCGCGCGCGCACCAGCCCTTCGTCGCGCTCAATACCGCCGCGATTCCTTCGGAACTGTTGGAAAGCGAACTGTTCGGCCACGAAGCCGGGGCCTTCACCGGTGCCACGCGCCGCCATCACGGCCGTTTCGAACAGGCCAACGGCGGCACGCTATTCCTCGACGAGATCGGCGACATGCCGCTGCCGCTGCAGACGCGGCTGTTGCGCGTGCTCGCCGAAGGCGAATTCTTCCGCGTCGGCGGGCGCGAACTGATCCGCGTCGACGTACGCGTGATCGCAGCCACGCATCAGGATCTGGACACGCTGGTGGCCGAGGGCCGCTTCCGCGCCGACCTGCTGCATCGCCTCGACGTGGTCCGCTTGCGTCTGCCGCCATTGCGCGAGCGCCGCGACGACATTCCATTACTCGCTGCGCGCTTTCTCGCCGCCGCCGCGCGCCGTTTCGACACGCCGCCCAAGCGGTTGGGCAAGGCCGCGCTCGAGCGCCTGCTCGCGCACGACTGGCCGGGCAACGTACGCGAGCTGGAGAATCTGTGCTGGCGCCTGGCCGCGCTCGCGCCGAGCGAAAACATCACCCCCGCCGATGTCGAAGCGGCGCTCCCCGCCGCTACGACGACCACGACGAGGACCAGCACGACCGCCGGCGGCGACTGGGACGTTGCGCTGGCGCAATGGGCGAGCGCGCAGCTCGCCGCCGGTCGCGAAGACATCCATGCACAGGCGCGCGAACGCTTCGATCGCGCCTTGCTCGAAGCCGCGCTCGAACATACCGGCGGCCGCCGCGCGGAGGCCGCGGCGCGCCTGGGGCTGGGTCGCAACACCCTGACGCGCAAGCTGGGGGCGGGACGTAAACGGCCCTGAGGCCGGACGGCCGGACCGCAAGCGCACACGCGCGGCAAAGCGCCGTTGCGCTAGATTCGGGACCTGTCACCGACCAAGGAGGAATCGCATGTCCGCCATCCGCCTGCATTGCGCGCTCATCATCGCCGTAGCTTCCGCGTTGACCGCCTGTAGCACCGCGCCGACCGCGCCTTCGAATCCCAGTGCACCGCCGCCGCCGCCGACCCCAGCTCCTGTCGTCCCCATGGCGAGCGGCGCCACGGTGACGCTCATGCCTGCCTCCGGCAGCCTGGTCAGCGGCAAGCTCGCCGCTGCGCCGGTCACGGACGGCGTCCGCATCACCGGCGAAATTGGCGGCCTGACGCCCAACAGCACGCACGCCATCCACATCCATGAGAAGGGCGACTGCAGCGCGGCCGACGCGACCAGTGCCGGCGGCCATTTCAATCCCGCGCAACAACCGCACGGACGCGCCGGCAGCGGTCCGCATCATGGCGGCGACATGGACAATATCGTCGCGGACGCCAAGGGCGTAGCGCATGTCGACGTGCGCGCACTCGGCGTCACGCTCGGCGGCGGCGCCACCAACATCGGTGGCCGCGCGGTCGTCGTGCACGCGGTGCAGGACGATTACGTCACGCAACCCTCGGGCAATGCGGGCGCTCGCGTCGCCTGCGGCGTGATCAAGCTAGTTCCGTGATGTATTCCTAGAGCGGGCCTCGGCCCGCCCTGGCTAACCGTGGTCGGGCCCGCTCCAGCTCACAATGCAGCGATCCACGCGCAGGCGTTCGTCCACGCGGGCACGCCGGGCAGGATCACGAACGCAATCTGCTGCAATACGGTCAGCGCCAGCAATTGCGCGAACGGCGCGCGCACGCGAGCGCTGCTGCGAACCTGCAGCAGCAGGACGAGGATCAGCAGTTCGGTAATGAAGTACGCGCCGTGGAAGGCCATCTCGAACGACGTTACGCCTGGCACGTGCGTGCCCAAGACGCGCGCCAGCGCGGGCGGCAGCACCAGCAAGGCGGTCGAAGCCATGTAGCGCGCGTGCAGCGGCGTCTCGCGACGATGGCGCAGCGCCAGCAGATAGGCGATCGCAAACCAGGCCAGCGTCGTCAGGTCGATGAAGGCCAGCTGCGCGCCGAACGCCTGCGCGAACGGGCTGGGGTGCGCGAGCATGTGCTGCACCATGAACAAACCCGAGACCACGAACAACGGCGCCAAGGCGAGCGACGTGCGGCCCAGGCGACGATGCAGGGCCATGCTGCGCCGGCGCATCAGCCAGGCCTGCACGATCAGCAACAGCACCCACGCGAACGCGGTGGCCGCATGCACGTGCCGCACCAGATCGTTCTGCGCCAGGCGCGTGAAGTAGCTGCCCCAGAAGCCGGCGATGGCCGTGGCCAGCAGCAACAGGAAGTAGAAGACCGCGCGGGAATATAGGGGTTGGGCGCGAACGCTCATGGGCGACATCCGAAAAGGCGTATCGCAGGGCTAACGCGGGTGCGGCCTTGGATCGGCCAACTACACGTCGGCCGTCGCCTCGGCACAGTGCACGAAATGCACCGGCACGCCGTGCGCGCCCAGCACGGCGGCGATCTGCCGCTGCCGGGCGATGAAATGCTCGTGCTGGCGCTCCAGCTGGGCCCGGCATTCGGGCGTGTCGCAGGGCTGGTCGCTTGCGTAGCGCTGTTTCCACGCGCGCGGTTCGAACAGGGCGATGCGGGCTTCGCCATCGGCGTAGTGCACCAGCGGTTCCGGCGGGGCATCCAGCCAGGCCTCGCCGTCGGGTTCGAGCAGCGCGGTTTCCAGCAGCGGCCATAGCGGAGCCAGGCCGGCATGCTCGTACTGCAGCGCGGTCATCGCGGCCAGGTCGTGCGCGGTGAGATAGCGCGCGTGCTCGATCTCGACGCCGAATGCGGCCTGCGCCGCCAGGGCGGTCGCCGCGCCGGCCATGCCCTTTTCGATCAGCTCGCGCTCGAACCGGTCGCCCACGCGCGTCACCGCGTCGGGGTCGCCACCGAGCACGAAGGGCACCAGCCGCAAGGGGCCGCCGAAGTAATCGGGCGAGGGCGCCAGCGCGCCGGGCAACTGCGCGTCGTGCGCGCCGAACGCGATGATGCGGCCCGTGGCGTCGCCGGGCGCTCGCGCCGAGAGCTGGTCGAGTTCGCGGTGCAGGGCCCAGCCCGGCCGCAGCAGTTCGACCGGATCGTAGTGCGCGCCCACCGTCACCAGTTGCAGCTGCGCGGCTTCGGGTACGAAGCCGGCCAGGTCCTGCGCCATGTGCGTCGCCAGATCCCCGGCCTCGGCCTGTGCGAGCAGGGCCCGCGCCACCGGGGTGTTGCCGCGCAGTTCCAGCGCGAGCGCACCCAGCACATGCAGCGGCGGGGCGGTCTCGTGAGGGCGAGCGTCGGCGGAAGGGGTCATGCGGATGCGGGTCTCGAAGGCGTGTTTCGAAGGCGTGCCCGAAGGCGTGAACGGTCCGGGAGCCGGCCCGCGGTTGGTCGCGCCGTAAGGCGGCGCTACACTCGCGACCATTATCACCGTCCGCAAGAGTATGGCGGGTGGTGCAGCCCCCGACGATGCCCGTCCCGCCGTCTTCGCGGCGTCGTCCCCAACATCGAAGGTGCCTGATGCGACCCATCCGTCCCGTTGCCGTGCTCGGCGGCGTCCGTATCCCGTTCTGCCGCCAGAACACCGCTTATGCGGACGTCGGCAACCTGGGCATGTCGGTCCGCACCCTGGGCGCGCTGGTCGAGAAGTTCGGCCTCCACGGCCAGCAGCTGGGCGAAGTGGCGATGGGCGCGGTGATCAAGCATTCCAGCGACTGGAACCTGGGCCGCGAAGCGACCCTGTCCTCCGGCCTGTCGCCGCTCACGCCCGGCATCACCATGCAGCGCGCCTGCGGCACCTCGCTGGACAGCATCGTCGCCATCGCCAACAAGATTGCCGCGGGCCAGATCGAGGTCGGCGTCGGCGGCGGTTCGGACACCACCTCCGACGTGCCGATCGTCTACGGCAAGCAGCTGCGCCGCCGCGTGCTCAACGCAGCCATGGCAAAGACGCCCGGCGAAAAGCTGCGTGCGTTCAAGGGCTTCCATTTCCGCGAACTCAAGCCGGACTTCCCCGGCGTCGCCGAGCCGCGCACCGGCAAGTCGATGGGCGATCACTGCGAGGACATGGCCAAGGAGTGGAACATCTCCCGCGACTCGCAGGACGAGTGGGCGCTGTCCTCGCACAAGAAGCTCGCCGCGGCCTACGAGCGCGGCTTCTTCGACGATCTGGTGGTGAGCTTCCGCGGCGTGGCGCGCGACAACATCCTGCGCGCGGACTCCACGCTGGAAAAACTCGCTTCCTTGAAGCCGGCCTTCGACAAGGTGTCCGGACGCGGCACGCTCACCGCCGGCAATTCCACGCCGCTTACCGACGGCGCCTCGGCATGCCTGCTGGCGTCGCAGGAGTGGGCCGCCGCGCACGGCCATGAAGTGCTGTGCTACCTGCGCGACGCGCACGTCGCCGCGGTCGACTTCGTCCACGGCGAAGGCCTGCTGATGGCGCCGACGATCGCGGTGCCGGAGATGCTCAAGCGCAACGGCCTGACGCTGCAGGACTTCGACATCTACGAGATCCACGAAGCCTTCGCCGCGCAGGTGCTGTGCACGCTGCGCGCCTGGGAGAGCGAGGAGTACTGCCGCAACCGCCTCGGCCTGGACACGCCGCTGGGCCGCATCGACCCGACCAAGATCAATCCGCTGGGTTCCTCGCTCGCCGCCGGGCATCCCTTCGCCGCGACCGGCGCGCGCATCGTCGCCACCGCGGCGAAGCAATTGAAGGAACGCGGCGGCGGCCGTGCGCTGGTGTCGATCTGCACCGCGGGCGGCATGGGTGTGGTCGCCATTCTCGAGCGCTGATTCCGATCAGCATCTTGTTCGCCGCGCGCGGGCCGCTACGCTGCCCGCGCGCTGAACGCCGGCTGACACGCAGCCCGCTAGGGCCATAACTCGAACCCCTGTTCTTCGCATCGAAGCGTTGTTGTCCGAGCAACGGACGGCGGCCGTGCGGCCGCCATCCTTGCCTTTCATCAACCAACTCTCGAGGGGACTTCGATGCGCGCAAGACTTTGCGCAGGCCTGCTGGCCTGCGGATGGGTGCTGGCTCTGGGCGCCTGCAACAAGCAATCCGGACCCGAATCCGAGCCCGCGGTGGCGGCGGATGCGGCCGCACCCGCTCCCGTAAACGTGGCCGCCGGCGACGCCGCCGCAGTGTCCGCCGACGCAGCGACCGCCGATGCCGCGTCCAGCGACGCCGCCGTGGGCGATGCTGCGGCCAGCACGGAGGAGGCGCCGGCGAATCCGCCCCCCACCCAGGTCCAACTGCAATCGGCGGCCACCTCGCAGGACGATGGCGAGCGCAAGTTCATCCGCACCGCAGAAGTCGACTTCCGCGTACGCGAGGTCTACAGCGCCGCATTGGCCATCGAGGATCTGGCCGCGAAGCACGGCGGCTTCGTGGTCCACAACCGCATCAGCAACCAGGTGGAGGACGTGCAAAAACGGCCCAGCGGCGACGGCAAGCTGATCGAGCTGACGACGTACACCGTGCGCGGCGAACTGCAGGTGCGCGTGCCCAGCGCACAGACGCAGGCGTTCCTGCGCGGACTGGCCGAGCAGGTCGAATTCCTCGACAGCCGCAAGTACGAAGCCGCGGACGCCCAGTTCGAACTAATGCAGCGACGCCTGGCCTACGCGCGCTACCAGGACGCGCAGCGCGCCCAGGGGGAAGCCGCACACGGTCCCGGCAAGCTCGGCGACCGTATCGAGGCGATCGCGGCGCGCACCGACTCGCAGGAACAGCGCGATGCGGCGCTGATCGAGCAGAAGCAGTTCGAAGACCGCGTCGCCTTCGCCACCATCGACCTGTCGCTGCAGCAGGCGCCGCTGGTACGAAGCGTCGAACGCATGGACGTGGAAGCGGTCGTGCGCCGCGCCGGGCCAGGCTTCTTCTCGCGCCTGGGCCACGCGATGGCGGAAGGCTGGTACGGGGTGCTCGACCTTGCGATCGGGCTGTCGCGCCTGTGGCCCTTGTGGCTGGTGCTGGCCGCGGTGGTGATCGCCGTGCGGCGTTGGCGCAAGCGCTAGGCGCAGGCGGACACCCATCGAAGATGACGTAGACACCTCTCCCGTTGCGGGAGAGGTGGTCAGTCAGCAGGCTTACTCGCGCAAGCGCGGGACGCCATGCTCATCGCGCTCCTCGACTGCCGCCTGGTCGAAGATCTTCTGCCGCAGATCGCGCCCGGGCAGTTCCTGCACCACTTCGCCGCGCGTGGCGCGTAACGCGTTGACGTAGCTCTGGCGCGCGCGGCCTTCATCGCCGATCGCGGCGAAGCCGTGGCCGAGTTCCTCCCACGCCTCGGAGCCCGCACCCTGCGCGAGGGCCCGATGCAGGAAGCCTTCGGCCTGCGGCCATTGTCCCTGCGCCATCGCGATACGGGCCAACGTCACCAGCAGGGCTGGGCTCATCGGTCGCGCCTGCAGCCAGCGTTCGGCGTTGGCGCGGCGCGCGTCCAGGCGGCTGCGGTCCTGCGGCACGGGCAGGCGGCCATACAAGGCCGCCAGCGATTCGTCCCAGCGCGCGTCCAGCGCCGATTCGATGCTCTTGGCCGCGGCGTCGTCCCAGCGCAGCGCGGCGGCGCGCTCGGCATAGGCGGCGACCGTGCGCGCGTCGCTGCGCAATGAGGTGGGCATGGCTTCCCAGCGATCGGCCAGCACGTTGGCGTCGGCGGCTTCGCGCAAGCCGGCTTCGGCCCAGCGGGCTTCCAGTTCGGCGAGGCGTTCGGAAGACACCACGTGCTGTTGCCGTAGTGCGCCGAGCAGTCCATAGGCCTCGCCGGCGCGGCCTAGGGCGGCGAGCGCTTCCGCGCGCAGCAACACGCCACGCGGCGGCAGCGGCTGCGCGGTGGGTGCGTCGAGCGCCGCGAGTACATCGGCGTAGCGGCCTTCGGCCTGAGCGAGTTCGGCCAGGGCCAGTGCATGCGTGGCGGCATGGGTAGTAGCGAGCGGCTCCACGTACTCGCGCGCCTGCGCGGCATCGCCACGTCGCAGGGCCGCGCGTGCTGCGCCGAGCCGCGCGAGCGCAGCCACGTCGTCACTCTGCGCGGCTTGCGCCAGCGATTTCTCCGCACGCGCCCAATGGCCGTGCTCGACGGCGAGCAAGCCGTCGGTCAGGCGTGCGCGTGCCTGCTTCTTGCGACGTCGGCGGAACGCGACGAAGGGCAGGCTCAGCACCTTCCACGCCAACCACAGCGCGAACAGCGTGATCAGGCTCGCCACCACCGCGCCGACCAGCGTGGTGCTGTAGTCGTTGCCGCCGTAGCGGATCAGCACGTAGCCGGGATCCTGCACGAACACCTGCGCCACCAGCGCCCCGAGCAGGGCCAGCGCGATCCAGAAGAGGAGATGACGAAAGAGATTCATGGCCGTGCGCTCATCGGAAGGAAGGACGGCGCCACGGCGCTAGCGGGCGCGCAACTGCCGCAGCTGTTGCAGGGTGCTGCCGAGGGTGGGAACGGTGAGTGAAAGCGGCGCCGCCGCCAGCGTCTGCAGCTTCGCGCGCTGCTGGGTGAGCACGTCCGAGTCCGGCGCGAGACGCTGCAGCCACATGTCGGCACGGCGCAGCGCTTCGCGGTAACCGGCGGTGTCGCGGCGCTCGGCCGCGGCGCGCGCCAGGGAGATTTCCAATTGCAGGCCGGCGAGCGCCGCCGCGCGATCGGCGGCCTGCACGGCCACGGCGCGATCGGTGGGCTGCACCTGGATCAGATTGCCGAAGGCGCGACGCCACCAGGATTCGCGCGGCGTGCGCGCCTCGGCTTCGCGCTGCACAGGCGCGGTCACGTTCTGCGCGAAGGCATCGAGTTGCGCGATCGCCTTGACCCTGGGATCCGCGCCGAGCGCGTCGAGCGCGGTGCGTTCCTGCAGCAGGGTCTGGCGCAGACTCAGATAGGCCGGATCGTCGATGCCGTCCAGCACACCCGCGGCCAGCGCATAGGCGCGGCGCGCGCCATCGAGATCGCCGCCGATCTGCAGGCGCTGGTTGCCGAGGGTCAGCAGCATCTCGGTTTCGTCCAGGCGCAGTGCCTGGGCGCCGTGGCGGTCCGGATCGGCCAACTTCTCCACGGTGGCTTCGAGCAGCGTTGCGCGCTGGGTGATGCCGTCCAGTTCATCGCGCAGCACGCGGTTGAGCGAATCGGCCTGCTGCAGGCGCCGCGCATTCGAGCGCTGCTCCGCGCGTTGCGTGTTCAGGCGATCGGACAGGGCATCGATCTGCTGCTGCAATTGCACGGCCTCGCCCTGCTCATGCGCGCGCCACTGCCGCCAGCCGAAGTAAGCGGCCACCGCGATCGCGATCAGCAAAAACAGCAGAACCAGCCACAACCCACTACGGTTGCGGCGCGGTGCGGGTGCTTCGTCGGGGGTCGAGGACACGGCGCGGCTCGGAGTGTGATCCCAGTCTCATGCTACCGGATCGCGCCCCGCCGCCGCGGCAATCAGGTCCGCAGGCCGCGGGCCGGCGGCGACGACGACATCGCCGAAGCCCTGCTCGTGCGCCAGGGTCCGCAGTCGTTCGCTGGCCGCGACGACCCGTGCGCGGCGCAGCTTCGCGATCAATTCGGTGGGAAGGGCCGCAAGGGCGTGCTGCAACGCCTCGCCGCTGCTCAGTGCCAGCACCAGCGGCGCGCCGACTTCTCGCAATTGCTGCAACGCGCGCGCCGGCAAAGGCACGGCTTCACGCGCATAGACGTCGGCCCGGCGCAGTGTCGCGCCGCGGGCTTGCAGCGCGGGGGCGATCTCGCCACGACCGCCAGGTGCCGTGACCAGTCCCACGTCCTGGCCGGCAACGTCCTGCAGGGCGGGCAGGGCGAGCAGGCCTTCGCTGTCCATGCGCGCCGGCGCCTGCACAGCGGACACGCCCGCGCGCCGCAGGGCCGCCGCCGTTCCGCTGCCGACGGCACACCAGTGCTGATCGCGGCGCGGCGTGAAAGCCTGCAGCGATCGCGCGGCCCGCACGGCCGCAGGACTGGTGAACACGATGCGCGACGCGGCCAGCGCCGCGCGCAGGTCCGCGCGTGAACGCTCGTCGTCGCGCAACACGATCCGCCATGGCGAAAGCGCGATCAATCCGGCCCCGTATCGCGCCGCCGCGCGCCGCATCGCCTCATGGTCGCCGCGAGGGCGCAGCGAGATCACATACCATGACGGGGTGCTGCGCCGGTTCATGCGCGCAGCTTACTCGACCCGACTTTTTCAAGGGCCGACTCTTCCGGACTCGCTGTCGCAATGCCCCACGCCATCGAACTCGAACGCCTGCTGTCCCACTACCAGTCCATGCCGCCGGTTGCGCTGATGCAGTTGAGCATCGCCGGCTACGACGGCCGCCGCCTGCAGCTGCACGCGCCCTTGTCGGTGCACGTCAACGACAAGGGCTGCGCGTTCGGCGGCAGCCTCGCTTCCATGATGACCCTGGCGTCCTGGGGCGTGGTGTCGTTGCTGGTCGAGCGCGCGGGTCTACAGGCTGACATCTACGTCGCCGACAGCCAGATCCGCTACCTCGCACCTTTGTTCGCCGACCTCGACGTCATCGCCGAACCCGCGGTGGACGCCAACCCCGACGACTTCATCACCACCCTGCGCACGCGCGGCCGTGCACGCATCGGCCTGGTCGCACAGACGCGCCTGCCCGATGGCGGGCTGGCCACGGATTTCACTGCGCGCTACGTCGCGATACTGAAGTGATGCGGGCCGGGCGAGACCAACGCCCGCACGCCGATGTTTCCCCCGCGCTGCGGCGCGTTGTGATCGCGTCCTGACCGGTTTTTGGCCGTGGCGCGGCCGCGGCGCGCCGCAGCGCGCTAGGATGCGGCATCCGACCCCGGGACTGTCCGCATGACGCGCCTGTTCAACACCTTCCTCAAATCCGCCTTCGGGCTGCTGTGCCTGTTGTCGCTCGCCTCCTGCGCATCGAGCGGAACACAGGGCACCAAGCTCGACCAGGCGCAGTACGCCTGGTCCGGTGCGATCCGCTGGGGCGATTTCGAGGGCGCGGTCAATCTGATCGATCCCAAGATGCGCGAGAAAGTGGAGCTGACGCCGCTGCAGCTGGAACGCTACAAGCAGGTGCAGATCTCTTCCTACCGCGACATGGGTTCCAGCACCGACTTCGACGCCGGCACCGCCGTGCGCGATATCGAGATCGGCGTGATCAACCGCCACACCATGGCCGAGCGCACCGTGCGCTATCGCGAGAAGTGGCGCTGGGACGCCGAAGCCAAGGCCTGGTGGATCACCGGCGAGCTGCCGGATCTTTGGGACGGGCAGTAAGCTCTCTCCCGACACGCTCTTACGCAGG
Organism: Lysobacter terrae; assembly: GCF_054782215.1. Taxonomy (NCBI): domain Bacteria; kingdom Pseudomonadati; phylum Pseudomonadota; class Gammaproteobacteria; order Lysobacterales; family Lysobacteraceae; genus Lysobacter; species Lysobacter terrae. Next base: position 101,084 of record NZ_BAAGSX010000008.1, on the reverse strand, counting down.
ACGCGAATGGAACTGGCGCTGTTCGATTTCGACGGCACGATCACCGATCGTGAGATGTACGTACCCTACCTGGAGCAGGCCGTGCCGCCGCTCCGTCTCGCGATCGGCAAGGTGCTGCTCGCGCCGCTGGGCATCGGCTACAAGCTCGGCTGGGTTCCCGCCAATCTGGTCCGCGCCGCGGTCATCCGCTTCGGTCTGAGCGGCTTGTCGCTCGCGCGCCTGCAGGCCAGCGGCGTCGCATTTGCCGAGCAGGTTCTGCCGGCGACGATTCGGCCCGAAGCACTCGAACGCCTGCGCTGGCACCAGGCCCGCGGCGACACCGTGGTGGTCGTGTCGGGCGCCCTTGAAGTCGCGCTCGCGCACTGGTGCGCGCAACACCGTGTGGAATTACTGGCCTCGTGCCTGGAGATCCGCGGAGGCATCGCCACCGGCCGCTATGCCGGGGCGCAGTGCGTAGGCGAAGAGAAAGTGCGGCGCGTACGTGAGCGCTTCAACCTGAGCCACTTCGCGACGATCCATGCCTACGGCGACACGCCCGAGGACGAAGCCATGCTCGCGCTGGCGCACCGTCGCTGGTACCGCGGCGTCGAACGAAAGGCCGACGTGGAGTCCGCGGCTACCGCGCTGGACGAAGCCGCGTAGCGCTTCACCACTTACGCCGTCGCGTAGTACATCCCGATCGCGACGAACACCGCCAGCGTCTTGATCACCGTGATCGCGAAGATGTCCTTGTAGGACTGGCGGTGGCTCAGGCCGGTCACGGCCAGCAGGGTGATCACGGCGCCGTTGTGCGGCAGCGTGTCCATGCCGCCGGAGGCCATCGAGGCCACGCGGTGCAGCACGTCCATCGGGATGCCCGCGGCGTGCGCGTTGGCGATGAAAGTGTCCGCCATCGCCGCCAGCGCGATGCTCATGCCGCCCGATGCGGAGCCGGTGATGCCCGCGAGCGAAGTCACCGTGACCGCTTCGTTCACCAGCGGATTGGGGATCGAGCCCAGGGCATTGGCGACGACGAGGAATCCCGGCAGCGCCGCGATCACCGCGCCGAAACCGTATTCGGAAGCCGTGTTCATCGAGGCCAACAGCGCACCGCCGATCGCCTGCTTGCTGCCATCTGCGAAGCGCTCCCGCACCGGCTTCCAGGCGAAGGCGAGCACCGCGGCAATGCCGATCAGCAGCGCGCCTTCCACCGCCCAGATCGCGGCGACCTTGGAGACTTCCTGCACCACCGGCGCGGACTTGCCCATCACCGCGGGCACGAATTCGTGGCTGGCGCCGTACCATTGCGGGATCAACACCGAGAACAGCTTGTTGCACACGCCCACCAGCACCAGCGGCAGGATCGCGATCAGCGGATGCGCGAGTGCGGTGCCGGTGAAGGGCACCGGTTCGTTCACCAGCGCGGCGGCATCGCCGTAGCCTTCGCCGTTACGCAGCGCGACGCGGCGGCGCCATTCGAGATACGACAGGCCGGCGATCAGGATGAACACCGCGCCGGACACGCCCAGCAGCGGCGCAGCCCAGGAATCGGTGCCGAAGAACGACGTCGGAATGATGTTCTGGATCTGCGGCGTGCCCGGCAGCGCGTCCATGGTGAAGGTGAAAGCGCCCAGGGCGATCGTGCCCGGGATCAGGCGCTTGGGAATGTTGCCCTGGCGGAACAGCTCCGCCGCGAACGGATACACCGCGAACACCACCACGAACAGCGACACGCCACCGTAGGTCAGCAGCGCGCACACCGCGACGATCGACAGCATGGCGCGGCCGGCGCCGAAGATGCGGATGGTGGCTGTCACTATCGAACGCGAGAACCCTGACAGTTCGATCAACTTGCCGAACAGCGCGCCGAGCACGAACACCGGGAAGTACAGCTTGAGGAAGCCGACCATCTTGTCCATGAACAAGCCGGTGAACATCGGCGCGACCAGCGACGGATCGGTCAGCAGCACCGCGCCCAGCGCCGCCACCGGCGCGAACAGGATGACGCTGTGGCCGCGGTAGGCCACGTACATCAGGAAGCACAGCGCGGCCAACACGATCAGAAAGGACATCCACGGCTCCATGCGCACCGAAACCAGTGCACCCACAGGCGGCGAGTGTCGGGACGCCGCCGGGGACGGCCCATTGTCCGAAGGTACGATGCCGCCCCCGCGGGGTGGCGCCTAGCCTTGCGGAAGCGACGGAAAGGGGTCTGTCGCACCACTTTGCATACGTACCCGTGGGAGGGGACGCGATGAAGCGCAAGTATTTGAGTCTGGCGATCGGTTCGGTGCTGGTATCCGCTTTGGCATCGCCGGTGGCCTGGGCGCAGGACGCGGCTCCTTCCGATGCAACCACGCAGGGGCCCAAGGCCACCAACCTGGGCGCGGTCACCGTCACCGCCCGCAAGCGCGAGGAAACGCTGCAGGAAGTGCCGGTCGCCGTCACCGCCTTCACCGCCGACGCGCTGGACAAGCTCGCCGTCGACGACCTCTCCGATCTGGATGCGCAGGTGCCGAACCTGACCATCTACGCCGCGCGCGGCTCCAGCAGCACCGTCACCGCCTACATCCGCGGCGTCGGCCAGTCCGATCCGCTGTGGGGCGTGGATCCGGGCGTCGGCATCTACCTGGATGACGTCTACATCGCGCGTCCGCAGGGTGCGTTGCTCGACGTGTTCGACGTGGAGCGCGTGGAAGTTCTGCGCGGCCCGCAGGGCACGCTGTACGGCAAGAACACCATCGGCGGTGCGATCAAGTACATCTCGCGCGGCCTGCCGCGCGCATTCGACGGCAATGCCTCGATCACCGTCGGCAACTACAACCAGCTCGACGTGAAGGCGGCCCTCGGCGGCCCGATCGGCGGCGCCGACAGCGGCCTGCGCGGCCGCATCGCGGTCGCCAGTCTCAACCGCGACGGCTTCGGCGAAAACACGGTCACCCACCAGGAAGTCAGCGACAAGGAAATCCTGGCCCTGCGCGGCCAACTCGGCGCATACGCCGGCGACAACTTCGACGTCCAGTTCGCTTTCGACTGGATGGACGACCAGTCCGGCGTGCGCGGCGCGCAGATGCTGGCGCCCAACCGCTTCGTCCCCGGCGTGCTGCCGATGGACTCGCGCTACGACGTGCGCAACGGCATGCCCAACGTCAACGACACCGAAATGAAGGGTGCGTCGATGACGGTCAACTGGCGCGCCAATGAGGACTGGAGCTTCAAGTACATCCTGGCCAAGCGCGAGTCCGACACCGAGACCAACATCGACTTCGACACCACCCAGTCCAAGATCGCCGACGTCAAGGCGTTCTACAGCGACGAGCAGGTCAGCAACGAAATCCAGGCCAACTACGACGCCGGCGGCCGCCTGCGCGGCGTGATGGGTATCTACGGATTCACTGGCGATGCCGGTGGCCAGGTGCTCAACAACTTCTTCAACCTATCCTTCGGCGATACCCAGGGCATCGTGCGCACTGAGAGCATCGCCTTCTACGCCGACTGGACCTTCGATATCACCGAGAAGCTCAAGCTCGACGTCGGCGCCCGCTACACCGACGAAGACAAGCGCGCGCAGGTATTGAACCGCTGCTACACCAACGCGACGTACTCGGTTCTGCGCGACTGTACGCCGGCCAATCCGTCCGATGATCCGGCGGCGGCGCACTTCGACAAGACGATCAACTTCAAGAACGTCTCGCCGAAGATCTCGCTCGACTACCAGATCACGCCGGACATCATGGTCTACGGCCTGGCCTCGCGCGGCTTCAAGTCGGGCGGCTACAACATCCGCGCCCAGGCGACGACCGTGCCGCGCTCGGCCGAGCCGTTCGACGACGAATCGGTGGACAGCTTCGAGATCGGCAGCAAGATGGCGTTCTTCGACTCGACGCTGTACCTCAACCTCGCCGCGTTCCACAACAAGTACAAGGACATCCAGCTGTCGGTGTTCACCGCGCTGCCGACCGGCGGCTTCTTCGGCGACTTCACTAATGCCGGCGAGGGCACCGTCAACGGCTTCGAAGTCGAATACCAGTGGATGCCCGGCGAGCACTGGCGCGTGAGCGGCAACCTGGCCTGGCTCGACGCGAAGTACGACGAGTTCAAGTTCTTCAATCCGCTGACGGCGACGACCATCAACATCGCCGACGAGCAGGAGTTCACCAACGCCCCGGACTTCTCGGGCGCGTTGAACCTGGAATGGCGCACCGGCCTGGCCAACGGCGGCGACCTGTCGGCGCGCGTCGGCTACAGCTACCAGAGCGATGTCGTGGCGACGACCGAAATCATCCGCACGGTGACGCCGCCGATCGCACCGTTCGGCAAGCCGCCGATCACCCAGGACGGCTACGGCCTGGTCAACGCCGGCGTGACCTGGCGCTTCAACGACGCCTGGTCGTTCTCGCTCAACGGCACCAACCTGACCGACAAGGAATACCGCACCACCGGTTACAACCTGAACCAGGCACTGGGCGTGTACACCGGCTTCTACGGCGCGCCGCGTCAGTACGCACTGACGGCGCGGTACGACTTCTGACGTACGCCCTCTGACGATCGCTCTCTCTGCGGTGGGCGGCGCGGCGCTGGATCGGGGATCCGCGCCGCGCTTTTTTTCTCCTCCGCATTGTTCTTTTCCCTTCTCCCCGCAAAGCGGGGAGAAGGTGGCGCGAAGCGCCGGATGAGGGGCGGCTTGTGCGTCACGCCCCCTCACCCTGCGCCGCTACGCGGCGCTGTCCCTCTCCCCGCACGCGGGGCGAGGGATGTGCCCCCAATCGCACGCTATTCTCGCGGCGTGAACATCAGCCGCCTCCTTGACCCGATAGAGCCATGCTCCACGCCGGCCTGATCGTCTCCGCCGCGCTGCTGTGGCTGGGGCTGCTGTTCGCGGCCGGCCTTTACGGCGAGCGCCATCCGCAGGCGTTCGCCGCGCGTTGGAAACACGTCTACGCGCTCTCGCTCGCGGTGCACTGCACCTCGTGGACGTTCTACGGCACGGTGACCCAGGCCGCGCGTTACGGCTGGCCGCTGCCGCCGACCTTCCTCGGCGCGATCCTGCTCTATGCGCTGGCCTACTCGGTGATGGTGCGGCTGGTGAAGCTGGCGCGCGAGACCAACGCGACCTCCATCGCCGACCTGATCGCCACGCGACTGGGCAAGGACACATGGCTGGCCGCTACGGTGACACTCGTCGCCGCGCTCGGCCTGGTGCCGTACATCGCACTGCAGCTCAAGGCGATGGCGATGAGCTTCGCCATGCTCACCGGGCATGGCGGCAATGGCGCGCCGTTCAACGAGACCGGCGTGCCGCCGTGGCGGGACATCGCCCTGTACGTAGCACTGGCGATGGCGCTGTTCGCGATGCTGTTCGGCACACGCCGGGTGAGCGCGGCCGAGCACAACCGCGGCCTGGTGCTGGCGATGGCGTTCGAATCGCTGCTCAAGCTCGGCGCGATGCTGGCCCTGGGCCTGTTCGTCTGGTTCGGGCTGGATGAACTGCCTGCGGTGCGCGCACCAGCCGTCGTGTCGGACGGCGGCTTCGTGCCGCTGGTGCTGCTGGGTGCGTTCGCGATGTTCATCCTGCCGCACCAGTTCCACATCGCCGTCGTCGAGTGCCGCGACGAGCAGGACGTGCGCACCGCGCGCTGGTTGTTCCCGCTGTATCTGATCCTCATCGCATTGCCGGTGTTGCCGTTGGCGCGCGCGGGGCAGGCCTTGCTGGGCGGAACCGGCGTGTCGTCGGACATGTATGTGCTGGCCTTGCCGCTGTCGCAGGGGCATGCGGGACTCGGGCTGTTCGCGTTCCTCGGCGGATTGAGCGCGGCGACCGGCATGGTCGTGGTGAGCACGCTCACGCTCAGCCTGATGATCGGCAATCACTGGCTCGCGCCGGGACTGCTGCGCCGCGCGTGGACGCGCGACAACGGCCGCGATCTGCGCGGCGAAGTGCGGCTGCTGCGGCGCCTCGGCATCGTCGCGATCATGCTGCTGGCCTGGATGTACGGCCGCGCCGTCGCCGGCAGTGCAGCGCTGGCGGACGTCGGTGCGGTGAGTTTCTCCGCACTGGCCACGCTGACGCCTGCGCTCGCGTTCGCGGTGTGGCGCCCGCATACACCACCGCGCGCGGCGGTCGTCGGCATCGTCGCCGCCTTCGCGACCTGGGCGTGGTGCCTGCTGCTGCCGGTAACGGCGAGCGCACACGGCACCGCGCCGGCCTGGATCGCCAGCGGCCCGTTCGGCGTGCAATGGCTCGCGCCCGACGCCTTGTTCGGCCTGACCGGTTGGAGCCGTCTCGGTCGTGCGGTGGGCGCCAGCCTGTTCGTCGGCACGGTCACCACCGCGTTGGTGGCGACGTGGCGTACCGCACCGGCGCGGCGCGAAGCGCGTGGCCTCGACGCCGCCACGCTGCGCAGCGCCGGCCGCCGCTTCCTGCCGCGCGAACGCGTGGCCGAACTATTGGCGTCCGCACCCACCAGCGGACCGGTGCCGCACGATGTCGAAGCGGCGATGGAGCACGAACTCGCCGCTGTCCTCGGCTCGGCCTCCGCGCGCGTGCTGCTCGACGCCGCGCGCCGCGAAGGCGGCAACGGCCACGACCTCGACACCGTGGCGGCGATCGTCGACACCGCCGCGCAGGACCTGCGCTTCAACCAGCGCGTGCTCGAAGCCGCATTGCACAACATGAGCCAGGGCATCAGCGTGGTCGATGCGCAGCTGCGGCTGGTCGCATGGAACCGCCGCTATGCGGAGCTGTTCGGCTTCCCCGAATCGCTGCTGCGCGTGGGCACGCCTATCGCCGAACTGTCGGCGTGGACCCTGCAACGCATGCCGCACAAAGGCTCGCTGCAGCAGGCGCTGGCGCGGCGCATGGCCTTCATGCGCGCCGGTTCGCCGCACCTGTCCGAACGCGTGTTCTTCCACGGCGACGATCCCGACGGCAGCATCGTCGAAATCCGCGGCAACCCCATGCCCGGCGGCGGCTTCGTCGCCACCTTCACCGACGTCACCGCCTTCCGTCGCGCCGAAGCCGAGCTGCTGCGCGCCAACGAAACGCTGGAACAACGCGTCGGCGAACGCACCACCCTGCTCGAACAAGCCAAGCGCGAAGCCGAAACGGCCAACGACGCCAAGAGCCGTTTCCTCGCCGCGATCGGCCACGACTTGCTGCAGCCGCTGCACGCCGCGCACCTGTTCACCGATGCGCTCGCGCAGCAGTTGGACAGCGACGACGCGCGCAAGTCCACGACGCCGGATCTTCTGGGCCAGATCCGCGGCGCGCTCGATTCGACCACCGGCCTGCTCACCGGTCTACTCGACATGTCGCGACTGGAAGCCGGCGGCCTGGTACCGGAGCGGCGCGCCGTGCCGCTGGCGGAAGTGCTGGACCCGCTGGTGTCGGAATTCCGGGCACTCGCCGCCGAGCGCGGCCTGCGCTTCCGCTACGTACCCAGCGCGCGCTGGATCGACACCGACCCGCAACTGTTGCGGCGCGTACTGCAGAACTTCCTCGCCAACGCCGTGCGCTACACCGCGCACGGCAGCGTGCTGCTCGGCGTGCGCCGCACCGGCGACGCGCTGCGCATCGAAGTGCACGACACCGGCCCCGGCATCGCGCGCGATCAGCAACAACTGATCTTCGAAGAATTCCGCCGCGGCGGCGACGCCCCGGGGCAGGGCCTCGGCCTGGGCCTCGCCATCGCCGACCGCATCGCCGAACTCTTGCGCGCCCCGCTCACCCTGCGCAGCGAACCCGGCCGCGGCACCGCATTCGCGGTGACCGTGCCGAGCGTCCCCGCGCAAGCGCGCGAACCCGCCGCTGCATCTTCACCGCGCGCACGCCTGCCGGGCCTGCACGTACTGATCGTCGACAACGAACCGATTGCCATGGACGCCCTGCGCCGCGTCCTCGAAGGCTGGGGCTGCCGCGTCAGCGCCGCCGCCCGCGAAACCGAAGCGGCCACCGCCATCCATGACGACCCCGCCGACGCGTGGCTGTTCGATTACCACCTCGATGACGATACCGGCGTCGCCTTGCACGAACGGTTGAAGGAGCGTCACGGAGCACGCCCCACCGTGATCCTCAGTGCCGATCACACCGAGTCCGTGCGCCGCGCGGTGCATGAGGCGGGATTGCCGTTGCTGATGAAGCCGCTGAAGCCGCTCGCGTTGAAGTCGGTGTTGGATCGGTTGTTGGCGGCTCGGGCAGTGTCTTGATTAGTCCGCTTCCGACCCAATGCAGTCATCCGCCGCATGATGCGAGCAAATGACGCCGCTCGGGCCTTGAGTCCTGCCTCGTGAAACCCAATATGGGGGCAGTGCCGCAGGGGGCTGCGGGGGCTACAGGAAGCGCGCATGATCACGCTCAACACTGAGAGGGGTCTCGTTCGTATTGCGTCTTGGGATGACATTGAATCTGTTCCCGGTTTCAGTGCGAACATCGATCCCAAAACGGTCAAGCTCAAAGAGATCATCGGCAGCTACACATTTGACGCTCTGATCCCCTGCGGTCTATCAACCTGCCATCAGCCCCACGGCAACGGTTTCCTTGTTGCTGCGGCAGACGGAAGAGTGACCAACATCGGGCGCATCTGCGGTAAGAGACACTTCCTCGTAGAGTTCACCCAGATGAGTCGCGTCTACCTCGCCGCTGTTAGGGCGCAGCAGAACCGCGAGATTTTGGGTGAGCTTAAGAACCGGCTTCCGACTATCACTGCGGAAGTCGCAGCCCTGCGGAACGCTGAGCACGGCGCTGGCTGGATCAATCCCCGCATCAATCAACTAACTGGCAAGTCGGTTTCCCTGCCGCAGCCCATTGTTAATGCTGTTCGCCAAGCCATCCGACGCGGCGACGGTACGCTTGTGATCGAGCGTTCTGCAACGAAACAAGAGCGTGAGGACCGATCCGCAGCGGTGGACGTCAAGGGCCTTGAACACATGCGCAGGAACGTCCCGTATGTAATTGAAGACCCTGTGGGACAGTTGGACGGCTTTGCTGCACTCGCTCCCGGCAATGGACTGCGCGAAGTCCTCGCAGCCATTGAGCCATTCCTGGCGGCTCTTCCCGAAGCAGACATTGACAACCTGCCGGACAAGCAACTCCGCGAGCTGTCAAAGGCAGGTGGAGAGTTGGAACCGAACCTTGAGCGACTTCGCACTGTGATTGCTGCCGGTAGGCGTTTGCTGGTGCGGCAAAACCTCCAGCAGCTCTCGCAATTCGCTACGAGTCGCGCTGAAACTCAACTGTTCGAACGGTTCTTGCGCGAACTTCCCTAGTAGGAGAGTTCCATGCCGCTGCACGTGATCACTCGGGGCGCAAAGTCTGGCGCCTGCAATATCTGCGGCATCGTAGGCCCACTGACTGAGGATCACACTCCTCCGAAGGGCTGCGTCCGTCCGACTGCGATGGAGCTTCAGCACGTCACGCATGCGCTCGAGGCCGGGAAGGCAATCAAGACGAAGGCGAACGATGGGGTGAAGTATCGGACCCTATGCGCTCGTTGCAACAACGCGCTACTCGGCGGTCGATACGATCCGGTGTTGATCGGCTTCGTGAACCAAGTCAGCGGACTTCTTGCATCCTCTCTCACGAAACAGGGGTCCACGAAACAGGGGTCAGAGTGCTCTTTCCTAAAAGAAAGCGTGGCCTAGAAAATGTTGGCTTCCACGCTCAGCCACGGAAGAATCCTTCATAGAGCCCAGAGAAGAAGTCTCTGATGTTCCATCTTTGCGTCCAGCAGAACACAAAGACCAGAAACAGCAGCATCGGACGAGTTAGCACTTGCCGTAGCGAAGACATCATTAGGGTTCTCCAACACTATCCCGGCACGGGAGACCCGTGCCGGGCTCCGCCTCTAGTGGAGGTGGGAGTAGAGCATGTAACCGCTATTCATGAAGTACATCGTAAAGGTTCGGGTTGCGCTACCAACCCATTCGCCCCATTGGTGCGTCATCTCGTCACCGCCGGAAACCATCGCGATCTCGCTGCTAGTCAGTAATCTCATCACGTCACCTCACCGCTGGGCGAAAGCCTTCGAGGAAGCCATCGCAGAAATCGCGGATGTTGCTGCGTTCGTAATAGACGAATGCAAGAATGCCAATGAGGAGCGGATTTATACCGCCAGAAACGTGTTGGACTTCGCTTGGGGTCAACTCTCGCATAATCAATTCTCCGTTTGATTGCCATGGGGCGACGGAACTTTTCTTCATTCCGTCGCTGCCTTGCTAAGTAACCCGGATTTCTGCGCTACGCACACGCGGTGTTACGAACAGGTTGTTCGCAAATCGCGAACGACTAGCCACATAGGCGTCCGAGGGTGAAGAGGAGGGGGCTGTAGAATCAGGGTGAAGTGCCCTTCCCCTCACTCGCCCGGCCACAAAGCGACACGAACGATGTCATCCAGGTCATCGGCCAACCGTTGAAAGCAATTCGTCAGCGCCAGAGGCGACAGCGGCAGATCCTGGTCGTCGGCGAGGTTGCGCGGTTCGGTCAGGCGGGCGAGTAGGCGTAGGTGGTCGCGGGCTCGCTGCAACGCCCGGTATTCCTCTTCGGGCAACTGGTACGCCATGCGCGTAATGGCGGGGCGTGGTGTCTTTTCCATCGGAGCTCCTCCCACAGCAAAAACCCACTGAGTTTTCGGAAGTGGGCACCGCTCTGAGATGGAGTTCTCACGCTCCGAGGCCGAGTCTGCTATCGGCGATTTGGGGCGTCAATGCCGAAATTTCTGATTCTTCAATGAGCTCGGGCGTGCGCTATCCTCCGGTCGGAACGGGGGCGCAATGAGTTCGGAGCCCTTGCGCTCGCATTAGCCTTAGAGGGGGAGATATGCGTCGTCTTGTTTTTGCCATCCTCGTACTGCTCGCCGTGGCCGGCTGCGCAAAGCCGCTTCCTCCAGAAAGAAGCGCCTATGTGGGCGAGTGGCAGTCCTCTTCCATGGGGCTCCTCATCACGCAGGATGGCCACGCAGCCTATAAGCGCCTTTTTGGAACGAAGGGCAGCAAGTCGGTCAACGGGCCGATTCAGTCCTTCGAAGGCAACAACTTCGTTGTTGGTGTGGGACCGATAAAGACGACATTCGTGGTTTCCGTGCCGCCCCATGAGGACCATGGCAGCTGGAAAATGACCGTCGACGGCGTTGAGCTCACCCGGCAGTAAGGCCGAACCCGCTTCGCGACTCGGCATTCAGTAGACCCATCTGGCGGGACCACGTTCGCAACGCCCACAGCAAGTGAGGAAGAACATGGCTCGTCCCCTCGCAACCACGCTCGCCTTCCTGCTCGTTGCCCTCTGCGCCACCGCTGCCCAAGCCGCCGGACCAGACGCGGCGAACGTCATCGGCGCGTACTACCCCGGTGGCTCGGCCGACCGCTACCCCGTCGCACAGATTCCTGCCGACAAACTCACCCATCTGTTCTATGCCTTCGCCCGCATCGAGGACGGACGTTGCGCCGTCGATGCGAAGGCGGACGCGCATTTCGCCGCATTGGCGGAACTCAAACGCAAGCATCCGCACCTGCGCACGCTGATCTCGATCGGTGGTTGGAGCGCGGGCGGATTCTCCGATGCGGCGCTCACCGCGGACAGCCGCAAGCGCTTTGTCGCGTCCTGCATCCAGTTGTTCTTCCCGTGGAAGCCCGAGAGTTTCGATGGTGTCGACATCGACTGGGAGTTCCCGGTGTACGGCGGGCCCGAGGAGATCCCGGCGCGCCCGCAGGACCGGCACAACATGACCCTGCTGGCGCGCGAGTTCCGTCGCCAGCTCGACGCGGTCGGCAAACAGCGCAAGCGCGCGATGCTGCTCACCGCGGCCTTGCCGGCGGCGCGATTGGAGTCGGCCGGGCCTTACGATCCGGTGCGCAGTTTCGAGCTCGCGTCGCTGGCGCGCACGCTCGACTTCATCAACCTGATGAGCTACGACATGGGCACGGTGTTCTCGCCGGTTGCCGCATTCAATGCGCCCCTGCGTGAAGATCCGGCCGATCCGCTGGAGCCCACGCTACGCCGCGGCAACAACGTCGAAGGCGCCGTCGAGTACTACCGCAGCAACGGCGTGCCCGCAAACAAGCTGGTGCTGGGCGTACCGTTCTATGGCCGCGGCTACCGGGTGACGAGCGACACCAACCACGGCCTTTACCAGGCCTACTGTGCGCCGTTCCCGGTCGGGGACTGGCGCACGATCCGCGCTACGCTGCTGAAGGACCCGCAATGGCAGCAGCACTGGCATCCCATCGCGCAGACGCCCTGGCTGTTCCATCCCGCGGACAAGATCTTCGTCAGTTACGAAGACGCCAAATCGATCAGTATTCGCGCCCAACTGGCGAAGGATCGCGGCCTGCGCGGGGTCTTCATGTGGGAACTCACCGGCGACGATGAAGAGCACTCGCTGCTGGATGCGATGGTGCGGCCGTTTGAATGATGGAAGAACTTTACTTTGACGGTCCTATGCATATGACCGCTTCTAGCCTCGTTGGACTTCTCTAATGCCTACAAATGTATGAGACAAGACCGATTACCCAAGCTACCGCCGGGACCAGCAACAGCCACCTAAAGTCCGACTGGAGCGAAAAGTTCATCGCGCTCATCAGCGCGACTGTAAAAGCACCCGAAAGAGCGATGGCCCAGGCCGTGCCTCGCCGCCGGGCTGGCAGCGCGGTGGCGGCAACGTAAACGGTAAGCACGCCGGCTCCCGCGATGAATCCGCCCAGGACTACGAATACGTGTCGTAACCAATCCTCCAGACCGGGCACCGCACTCCTTACATGTGAGGGGGTCGTCCCCATGAACCGAATGTCCTCTGGAAGCAGTGCGGGCCGCATAAGGACGAAGTAGAAACCCAGTCCAATCAGCCAGAAGCCGCATGCGATGAGTATCCATTTCGAGAACAGATGCGACTTGCCGGGGCTCATGCTCAGTCTCCGAACGGTGGCCTAACCCGTAGGCATGAGGCGCATTGTGACGAGCTTTCCGAAAAACCGGGTTTCCGCGGTCGGTTGCGCACTGTCGGCCCGGATCTCTACGGTGCGGCGTTAATCGCCAACTGGTCGGCAAAAGCCCGCTGGTAGGCAGGCCGCGCTTCGCCCCGGGCGACATAGGCCGCCAGGTTCGGAAACTCGTCCAGAATGCCCGAGGATCTCAGCCTGAGCAGCACCGACACCATCATCAAATCGCCCGCGCTGAAGGCGCCATCGAGCCAGTCCGCATCGCCCAGGCGAGCGGAAAGGAGTTTCAACCGGTCGCGGATGCGATCGGCGACCAGAGGCAGGCGCTCCTGACTCCAGGGCTTGTCGCCTTCCGAAAACTTGGCGGTTACCAGTTCAAGGATCGGCGGCTCGATCGTGTTGACTGCGGCGAACATCCAGGTGATCGCCCGGGCCCGGGCATTGGCATCGTCCGGAAACAGGCCCGCATGGCGCTCGGCGATATGGAAGACGATCGCGCCGGATTCGAACAGGACGAGATCGCCCTCCTCATAGGTCGGAATCTTTCCGAAAGGATGCAGGGCCAGATGCGCCGGTTCCTTCATCGCACGGAACGACACCAGGCGAACCTCGTAGGGCTGGCCCACTTCTTCCAGCGCCCAGCGAACGCGCGTGTCGCGCGCCAGTCCTTTGCCGCCATCGGGCGATCGTTCAAAAGCGGTGATGGTCGGGGTCATGGGAAGGCTCCGCACGGGTTGCATGGCACTGCGCATCTTGGTCTCCAAGATCTGATTGGTTCGTGGAGACGACGAACGACCCGCATCCGGATCGACAAGCACCCCGGTGCTTGCACTACTTGCTGGCAATCTGCGCAGGACTGGCGCCCAGCATCCTTCGCACGCAACGCGCCATATGGCTGGGGTGCGCGAAGCCGGTGGCGAGTGCGATCTCGGTGACGCTCATGCCGCCCTCGGTCAGGTGCAGGCGTGCGCGCTCGACGCGGCGCTCCATGACGAAGCGATGCGCAGGCACGCCCGTGGCGTTTCTGAAAAGCGCCTTGAAATGCGAGACGCTGTAATCGGTCAAGGCGGCGAGTTCCGCCAGGGACAGGTCCTGGTCGAGGTGCGCTTCGATGTACTCGATCACCCGTCGCAGCTGCCGCGGCGGCAACGTCCGCACCCGTTCGGGTCGCAGCGAAGTCCTGGAGGACTGCAACGCCAGCAGGCGCGCGGCCAGCGCCGACGCCAGGCCGTCGGCGAACAGGCGACCGCCGGGATAATCATCGCGACTCTCGGTCTGCATGAGCCAGCCGATGCGCTCGATCTGGGCATCGCGGATATGGATCGCGGGATCGCAGTCGCCTGGGCCCAGGCGCATCGCGTCTGCGGTGTCGCGCATCAACTCTGGCGCCAATCGCAGCAGCAGCGATTTCGCCGGCTTCGATAGCGTCCATCGCGTGCTGCAGCCGGCGGGCACGACGCAGAACTGTCCATGCAGACGGGTGCCGGGCCGTTCGAAATGGCCGGCGCGATAGGAGACCGGTACCGGCTCGCCCAGATGCAGACACAGCACGTGACGCTGATCGACCGGCGAATCGAAGCGCCCGACTGGCACCGGGGAGACGAGCACGTCGAGCAGCGAAAGCCGAACTCCGGCCCGCGCATCCGCAAGCGCTTCCGGCGGCGGCGCCGGGTAGCAGGAAGGCCGGGCGCTATCGTCCATGGGCGCGATGCTGCGTTCGTCCTGCAGGCGCATGAAGGCCCGAAAGTCATCCTTTCGTGTCGACCATCGGCCGATCGTGCGCGCGGCGCACAGGGGAAGGACCCAGCATGGGCCGCCCCAATTCGACGAAGGCGAAGACCATGCTTGGACGAAGCACCGCGGCTGTGCTGCTGCTGATCGCAATCACCGTACCGGTGCACGGCGAAGAGAAAACGACACATGCGCCGGCGACGAGCACTACCGGCGCCGTGGGTGACGCGCACCATCGGCTCGCCGAGTTGGCGGGACTATGGCGCGTGAAGCAATCGCTGTGGCTGGCGCCCGGGCAGCCACCGCAGATCGATTCGGGGACTGCGCTGTTGACCGTGGTGCTGGGTGGCCGCCACCTGCAGCAGGATCTGCGGATCGATTCGAGCACGCCCTTCCAGGGCCTGGGCTACACGGGATACGACAGCACCAGTGGCCGGTACTACAGCAGCTGGATCGACACCAACTTCACCGGGGTGCTGTTGCTGCGCGGCGACTATGACGCGGGCACGACTACCTATCGGTTCGATGGCGACATGTCCGGCGAAAGGGGAGAGGTCATCCCAACCCGGGAAGAGCTCCATCTGCTGGGCCAGAACCACTGGGTCAGCCGGTACTACGAGACACGACACGGCAAGGAGGCGCTGGTGGTCGAGCTGGAGTATTCGCGTCCCTGAACCCGTCGCGCACACTGACGAGACGGGGTCCCTGAATACGCTGAATCTAAAGTCCGCGCGTATACAGCCGTAAACGGTTAAGGAGCAACAGCCGCGAGCGGTCGGTTGAGTGACAAGAGTCACGAAAACGGTTTCTGCGGCTTCCTACCCTGTGCACACAGGTCGGCGCTCCCCGGGGGCGCCGCGTTGGCGTCTGTCGGAAGGGCGACGAGACGTCACCGCGGAACGGTGGCCTGGACAGCTACAGGGGTAATGGGAATGGGTGGGCCGCGCGTCGGCAAACTCCGCACGATCGAGAACAGTGCTGCCAACGGCAGCGCGGCGGACGGCCGTGCTGTCATTAGCGGCACGATCGGCAATGGCACTTCCGACAGCAGACAACGGGCGGACCTGACCGCACGGCTGCTGCGCGCCGGCACGCCTGCGGAACTGGCGACGATTCTGTTCGAGGACCTGCCCGGCCTGCGTCAGCGTGGCGTCAGCCTGCAATGGTCGACGCGCTGGCCGTTCGACATCGTCACCTACCCCGAGCATCACGACCCCGATGGGATCGCCGCCACGGCGATGGATTTCCTCCACGAGGCGCGCGCCGGCGGCACGTCGCCGTCCCTGCGCGTGCTGCACGACGACGGCGAGAGCGCCGTGGCGATCCTGCACAGCACGCTGGAATGCCCCGCGATCGACGAGGTCGTCTGCCTGCGCATGGGCGAACTGCTGCGCCTGCAGCGCATGCAGGAAAGTCTGGCGCGCCTGGAAGAAGCCGAGAAACTGCAGCGCTCGCTCTACGCCATCGCCGACATGGCCGGTTCCGACCTGGAAATGCCGGACATGTTGCGCGGCCTGCACCGCATCGTCGCCGACCTGATGTATGCGGAGAACTTCTACATCGCCTTGTACGACCGCGAGCGCGATGGGCTGCGGTTCCTGTACTTCTCCGACGTCGTCGACCCGCACTTGCTCGAGGACGAGAAGGAAATCCCGCTGTCGCGCATCGAGCGCGGCCTGACCTGGTACCTGGTGCGGGACAAGCGCCCGCTGATGGGATCCACCGAGGACATGGCACAGCAGGTCTCCGGCCCGTTGCGCCTGCACGGCACCGACAGCAGCGACTGGCTGGGCGTGCCGATGATGCGCGAGGGCATCGTGCAAGGCGTCGTGGTGGTGCAGAGCTACTCCGGCCAGCGCCATTACACGACCGCGGAGATGTCGCTGCTGGCCTTCGTGGCCGAGCACATCCTCACCGCACTGGAGCGCAAGAGCGGCCGCACCGAGCTGGAACAGCGCGTGGTGGAGCGTACCCAGCAGCTGGAAACGGCGAATCTCGAATTACGCCGCGAGGTCAGCGAACGCGAGCGCGGCGAGCGCCTGCAGGCCGCGCTGTACCGGATCGCGGCACTGGCCAGTTTCGACGAGACCAGCGGCGCGTTCTATCGCCACGTGCACGCGATCGTCGGCGAGCTGATCGACGCGCGCAATTTCTATATCGCGCTGAGCTCGCCCGATGGCTCCACGGTGTCGTTCCCCTACGCGGCGGACCAGTTCGAACGCGATTGGGCGACGCGCAGCAGCGGACGCGGCCTGACCGAATACGTGCTGCGCACCGGGCGTCCGCAGCTGGTCGATCGCGTGCGCATGCGGCAATTGATCGAAGCCGACGAAATCGAGCCGGCGCTGGCCGATGAAACGACCCAGGTGTGGCTGGGCGCGCCGCTGCTGGGCATGGAAGGCGCCACCGGCGTCGTCGCCGTGCAGAGCTACGAATCCGGCGGCGCCTACGACGAGCGCGACGCCGAACTGCTCACCTTCGTGTCCTACCAGATCGCCAGCAGCTTGCAGCGCCGTCACGCCGCCGAACTGCTGCAGCTGGCCAACACCGAGCTGGAACAGCGCGTCGAGGAGCGCACGCTGGAACTGCGCGAGCAGATCAGCGTGCGCGAACGGATCGAAGCGCAGCTGCAACACCAGGTCATGCACGATGCGCTGACCCGCCTGCCCAACCGCGTCTACCTGCGCGACCGGGTCGAGCGCGCGCTGGCGCGTGTCCGCCGCGACACCGGCGACGGTTTCGGCCTGCTCTACATCGACGTCGATCGCTTCAAGCTGGTCAACGACAGCCTCGGCCATGCCGCGGGCGACGAAATGCTGCGCGAGGTCGCGCGCCGCCTGGCGTTCTGCGTGCGCGAGCCGGACACCGTCGCACGCCTGGCCGGCGACGAGTTCGTGCTGCTGCTCGAACACGTGAGGCAGCCGGAAACCGCCTGCAAGGTCGCACAGCGGGTGCTCGAAGCGCTGGAAGCGCCGATGCAGGTCGCCGGCCGCGAGCTGCGCGTCTCGGCAAGCATCGGCATCGCCCTGGCCACGGCCAGTTGCGAGTCAGCCGACCGCATCCTCCACGACGCCGACTCGGCCCTGTATCGCGCCAAGAGCATGGGCCGCAACCGCTTCGTGCTGTTCGACAGCGCCATGCATGAGACCGCCATGGTCGTGCTCGACATGGAGCAGGCCTTGCGCCGGGCGTTGGCGCGCGACGAGTTCATGCCGTACTTCCAGCCACTGGTGCGGCTCGACGACGAACGCATCGTCGGTTACGAAGCCCTGCTGCGCTGGCGTCATCCGCAGCGCGGCATCATCACGCCGGCACAGTTCCTCAAGGTGGCCGAGGACAGCGGGTTGATCGAAGAGATCGACTGGCGCCAGTTCCGCCTCGCTCTGCAGGACGCGCGCGAACTCGTGCGCGACGGCAGTTTCATCACCCTCAACGTCTCGCCGCGACTGTTCCAGCACAACGACTTCGACCGGCGGTTGCTCGAACTGATCCGCGAAGTCGATTTCGATCCCAGCCGCCTGCGCCTGGAAGTCACCGAAGGAACGCTCTTGGGCGATCCGGAGGCGGTGGCGGCGACGCTGCAGCGCCTGCGCGACGTCAACATCGAATCGGCGCTGGACGACTTCGGCACGGGCTACTCCTCGCTCGGCCACGTGCATCAGTTCCCGCTGAAGATGATCAAGATCGACCGCAGCTTCATCACCCCCTTCGCCGCCGGCGTCGCGCCGCGCAGCTCGGCGGTGATCGAGACGATCCTGGCGCTCGGCAATGCGCTGGGTGCGGAGATCGTCGCCGAAGGCATCGAGACCGAGTATCAGCGCGAAGTTCTCCAGGCCATGGGCTGCATCTATGGGCAGGGTTACCTGTTCTCGCACCCCGAGCCGGCGGAACATTGGCTCGAAATGCGCGATCGCGCGGCGCACTGAGCCGCGCTCAGCCTTCGATCTGACGCGCCGGGTCGCTCAATTCCAGCTCGCGCAGGACCACGCCGGCCTGGGTGCGGTTGCGCACGCCGAGGCGATCGAAGATGGCGGTGAGATGCGCCTTGACCGTGCGCTCCTGCACGTCGAGGCGGTCGGCGATCTGTTTGTTGAGCAGGCCCTGCGCGACCAGGACGAGCACGCGGAACTGTTGCGGCGACAGGCTGGCCAGGCGCGCGGCCAGGTCGGCATCGTGCGCGCTGGAGCGTGCCCGCGACACCGGCGCGCGCAGCGCGGCGGGCAGCCATTGCTCGCACGCGAGCACGCTGCGGATCGCTTCGCGCAGTTCGTCCAGGCCCGAACTCTTGGGCAGATAGCCCGCGGCGCCATGATCGAGCGCGCGACGGATGACGCGCGGATCGTCATTCGCGGACACCACCACGACGGCCACGCCGGGATATTGCGCGCGGATCGCCGCCAGTCCCGCCAGGCCGTGGTTGCCGGGCATGTGCAGGTCGAGCAGGACGAGGTCGATGTCGGGCTCGGCGTCGAGGACGTCGAGCACACCGTCGAGCGAATCGGCTTCACGCACGCGCAGGTCGGCGACGGCATCGGCCGCGGCGCCACGCAAGGCGGCGCGGAACAGCGGGTGGTCGTCGGCGACTAGCAGGGAAGGCATGCAGGCGTCGCGCTACTGCACCGTCCAGCCACCATCCACGTCGATGGTATGGCCGGTGATGTTGCGCGCGTGGTCGGACATCAGGAAGGCGGTGATGCCGCCGAGCTCCTCGAAGGTGATGAACACGCCCTTGGGCATCGGCTTGAGCATGACTTCGCTGACCACCTGCGACTCGGGAATGCCACGCGTGCGCGCCTGGTCGGCGATCTGCTTGTCGACCAGCGGTGTCTTCACGTAGGTCGGGCAGACGGTGTTGATGGTGATGTCGGTGTTGGCCGTTTCCAGCGCGATCACCTTGGAGAAGCCGAGCAGGCCGTGCTTGGCGGCGACGTAGGCGCTCTTGTACGGCGAGGCCACCAGCGAGTGGATCGAGCCGATGTTGACGATGCGGCCGAAGCCACGCTCGCGCATACCCGGCAACAGGGCGCGGGTGAGGCGGGCGACGCCGACCAGCATGACGTCGATCAGGAATTCCCACTTCTGCATCGGGAAGTCTTCCAGCGGCGCCACATGCTGCAGGCCGGCGTTGTTCACCAGCACGTCGACCGGGCGCGATACCGCCGCCAGCGCCGCGGCAATGCTGTCGTCGGAGGTGACGTCGAGGGCGAGCGCTTCGGCCGAACCGCCGGCCGCGCGCAGCGATTGCGCTACGGCTTCGGCGGCGTCGCGGTTGACGTCGGTGACGACGAGATGGTGGCCAGCACGCGCCAGTTCGGTGGCGATGCCGGCGCCGATGCCGCTGCCGGCACCGGTGATGAGGATGCAGCGGGACGTCATGAGGCGGGTGGGGTAGCTTCGGCGAGGAGCCCAGCCTAGCAGGCAGGCACGACCGCCACGTGGTACGAAAGTACGATGCCGGCGCGGGTCCGCCTTGTTAGGGTCATCCCATGAACAATCGACCCTCTCTTTCGCGCGCGCGAAAGCTCGTGCGTGCCATCGCCCGTTTCCGCGCCGCAGAAACGCTTCCGGCCAAGGGTGTTCTTGCGAGTGTCCTGGCCGCTTGCCTGTTGGCCGGCTGCGCGACCACCGCCCATCGGAACCACGATCCCATGTTGAGCACCGCAACGCTGACGTCTCCCCTGCGCGTGACCGTGCATCGCGACGGCGACGATCTGCTCACCGCGGGCCTGGGTCTAGCGGGTTTGCGGGCGATGGCGGCGCCGGCGTTCGCCGACCCCGCGCATCCGACCGCGTCCGAACTGCGCCGCCGCGCGATCTGGAGCAACTGGCGCGGCATCGCCGATCTCGCCCCCGGCGGCGGCTACGGCGAGTGGTATGGCAGCACAGCGGTGGTGCCCGGACGCGAGTTCAGCGCGCTGGCGACGGTGCCGGGCGCGAAGCAGCCGCATCGCGTGTTGTTGCAGTTGCCGGATGCGTTCGACGTGGCCAAGCCGTGCGTGGTGGTCGCGGCCTCGTCGGGTTCGCGCGGCATCTACGGTGCGATCTCGGTCGCCGGTCCGTGGGCGCTGCCCAGGGGCTGCGCGGTGGCGTACACCGACAAGGGCGCGGGCACCGACTATTTCGATCTCGACGCGGGGCAGGGCGTGGCCGCCGACGGCACGATCGCGAATGCCGACGCGGCGCTCGCCTTCCGACCCGCGACCGGGGCCGCGCACGGTATCGCGGTCAAGCACGCGCATTCGCAGGACAACCCCGAAGCCGACTGGGGCCGCCACGTGAAGCAGGCGGCGGAGTTCGCCCTGCTCGCGCTCAACGATGCCTATCCCGGCCGTGGCTTCACCTTCGCCACCACGCGCGTGATCGCGGTCGGCATTTCCAATGGCGGCGGTGCGGTGCTGCGCGCTGCGGAACTGGACGGCGACTGGTTGGATGCGGTCGTCGCCGGCGAGCCGAAGGTCGACGTCGAGGGTGTACGCCCGCTCTACGACCTCGCCACCGAAGCGGCGCTGCTGATGCCGTGCGCCTTGCTCGATCTGGAAGGATTGCCGGCTTCGCCGCTGTCGGCGCAGGCGCGCGCATTCGCGCCTGCACGCTGCGCATCGTTGGCCAACGCGGGTGTGCTGCCCGCGGGCGATGCGAAAGCGCAGGCGCGTGCGGCGCACGAGGCGTTGCGCGCCAGCGGCTGGAGCGAGGAGGCGCTGCGCGCGGGGACGTTGTCGGTCGACTTCGATCTCTGGCGCGCGATCGCGGTGACCTATGCCTCGGCCTACGGACGCTACGCGCCTGGCGAACATCCGTGCGGTTATGGCTTTGCGGCGCAGAACCCCGACTTCAGCCCGCGCGCCGCCAAGGACAGCGAACGCGCCGCGTGGTGGGCCGACGCCAGCGGCATTCCGCCGGGCGCGGGCGTGGGCATCGTCGATACGAAACTGGCGGCGCCGGACTTCACCTACGCCGGCGTGAACTGCCTGCGCGCACTGTGGACGGGTACGGGCGCCGATGCCGCCCGCGTGCACCAGGGTCTTGCCGAACTTCGCGCCGGCGTGCCGCGCGAGCAGTTGCCGGTGGTGGTGATCCACGGCACCGACGACGGCCTGGTGCCGATGGCCGTCAGCAGCCAGCCGTGGGTGGCGCAGGCGCAGGCGGCCGGCCGCGACGTACGCTACTGGCAGGTGCGGCATGCGCAGCACTTCGATGCGTTCCTGGCCTTGCCGGACTATCGCGCCCGCTATGTCCCGCTGCTGCCGTACGTGTATACGGCCTTGGACCGCGTCGCGGCACATCTGGACGACAAGGCGCAGCCGCTGCCTGTTAGTGCGGTGATCGAAACCGCGCCGGCGGCGGCTCCGCTGACGGCGGGACAGTTGGCGATTCCGCGGTAAGGGCAGGCGCCGCGCCGCGCAAAGCAACAGCAAAAGCAGCGCTCGCTGCGCTCGCTTCCCCTCACCCGCCCGTTGGGCACCCTCTCCCCGCAGGGCGGGGAGAGGGAGACACGCTTTTCCCTTCTCCCCGCGCGCGGGGAGAAGGTGGCGCGAAGCGCCGGATGAGGGGCGGCGAGCGCAGCGAGCTGCGTTTCCCGACAACGTGCGAGCCCTTTTTTGCGCCCTTCCTCCCGCTGGGCGACAATCCCGCCCCCCTTCACCCGGTAGCCGTACTCCGTGGACTTCCAACAACTGCTGGCCTTCGCCGAACGCAACCCCATGCTCTCGCTGGGCCTGGTGGCGGTCACCGTCGCGCTGATCTATACCGAGATCGCGCGCCTGTTCCGTGGTTACAAGGCGCTGCGTCCGGCCGAACTGACCGCGCTGATCAACCGCGACAACGCGCTGGTCGTGGACCTGTCGGCCAGCAACGACTTCGAAAAGGGCCATATCGCCGGCAGCAAGTCGGTGCAGGTGAGCCAGTTCGACCCCGAGAACAGGCTGCTGGCCGCCGCGAAGTCGCTGCCGGTGGTGGTGGTCTGCCGCACTGGCCAGGGCTCGGCGGACGCCGCCAAGCGTTTGAAGAAGGCCGGTTTCGAGCAGGTCTACTGGCTCGACGGCGGCATCGCCGCCTGGCAGCAGGCCGACCTGCCGCTGGTGAAGGGACGCAACTAAGCCTCGCGCCTCCCGGAATCGGGGGGCTTGGTAATGGCCCCAAGTCGCCCCACGTCGGTCTGGTGGCCGCGTCATCCCAGTGAAATGGGCGCTTCGACCGGCCATGCCATAATCGCCGCCTTTTCCGAAATTCCTGCTCTGGAGTTACACCGATGTCCGAAGAAATCGCCAACGGCACCGCCACCGAAGCCACCGGACCGGTGTTCTCGGTCGAGAAGATCTACGCCAAGGACGTGTCGTTCGAAGTTCCGGGCGCGCCGGGCGTCTTCAATGAGCAGACCCAGCCGCAGCTGCAGATGAACCTGCAGCAGGCCGTGCAGCGCCTCAACGAGAACGCGTACGAAGTCGTGCTCGGCATCAACCTCACCTGCGCCATCGGCGACAAGGCGATCTACGTCGCCGAAGTGAAGCAGGCCGGCGTGTTCGGCCTGGCCGGTTTCGACGCCGCCACGCTCGACGGCATGCTCGGCGTGCATTGCCCGACCGTGCTGTACCCCTACGCCCGCCAGCTGATCAGCGACCTCATCCAGGCCGGCGGCTTCCCCCCGTTCTTCCTGCAGCCGATCAACTTCGAAGCCCTGTACGCCGAAGGTCTGCGCCAGCGTGCCGCCCAGCAGGCGGTCGACGGTGGCCTGGCCGGCGCCGAAACCGCCGGCAACGCCTGATTTTCCGGGCTCCTCGGACACCGGCTTCCGCGTGGTAGTGCAAGCGCCTGCAAATGTCGCGGTGGTCGGTGCCGGTTCCTGGGGCACCGCACTGGCCGCGCTGATCGCGCGGCATGGCTGTCAGGCCACGCTGTGGGGCCGCGATGCGCAGTGCATCGCGGCGATCAATGCCCAGCACGAAAACCCGCGCTATCTGCCGGGCATCGTGCTGCCGGACAACCTCGTCGCGACGACCGATCTGGCCGCGTGCGTCGGCCCCGCCGACCTCGTGCTGGTCGTCGTCCCGTCGCATGCCTTCGCCGAAACCCTGCGCGCCGTTGCACCGCATCGGCCGGCGCGGGCCGGGGTGGCCTGGGCGACCAAGGGTTTCGAACCGGGCAGTGGCCGCTTCCTGCACGAAGTGGCCGCCGAAGTACTGGGCGATGACGTGCCGCTGGCCGTCGTCACCGGTCCGTCCTTCGCCAAGGAAGTCGCCATCGGCCTGCCGACGGCGCTGACGGTGCATTCGGATACCGCTGCGTTCGCGCAGGCGGTCGCCGACGTGCTGCACGGTCCCGCGTTCCGCGCCTACACCGGCGACGACATGCTGGGTGCCGAACTGGGCGGTGCGATGAAGAACGTGCTCGCGGTCGCCACCGGCGTGGCCGACGGCATGCAGCTCGGACTCAACGCGCGTGCCGGCCTGATCACGCGTGGTCTCAACGAGATGCTGCGCCTCAACCAGGCTATCGGCGGCAAGGCCGAAACACTCATGGGCCTCGCCGGCCTGGGCGACCTGGTGCTCACCTGCACCGGCGATCTCTCGCGCAACCGCCGCCTGGGCCTGGCGCTCGGCCGCGGGCAGTCGATCGCCGATGCCGTGCGCGAAATCGGCCA
The DNA here is from genome assembly GCF_054782215.1 of Lysobacter terrae. Lineage (NCBI taxonomy): Bacteria > Pseudomonadati > Pseudomonadota > Gammaproteobacteria > Lysobacterales > Lysobacteraceae > Lysobacter > Lysobacter terrae. The sequence continues at coordinate 76,810 of NZ_BAAGSX010000008.1, read as the reverse complement.
GGTGGTCGAGTCGGTGCAGACCGCCGACGAAGTGATGCGCCAGGCAGAAAAGCACGGCATCGAATTGCCGATCTCCAGCGGCGTGCAGCGCGTGCTGCATGGCGAGCTGACGCCGACCGATGCCCTGCGTCAACTGCTCGCGCGCGAGCAGAAGCCGGAATATCCGGTCGGCCTGTTCGGCTGAGCGCGCGCGTCAACGCGGAACGTGAAGTTCCGCGGACGTCCGCTCTGCCGCTTGCGAATGACCCGCCGCGAACGTGGCGATAGCCATCAGCAGCAGCGCCAGCCAGTTGCGCATGCGCGATGCCTGGAATCTCCTGCGGTCCATCTTCGTGCCCCCTGATGAAGCCAACGTCGCCGCTGGGTGCGGACGGACACATGCTGCCTCATCCATGGCATCGGCCGCCGGCACGAATCGTGAAGCACGAATTTCGCAGACAAAAGGAAGCCCGGCAGGACCGGGCTTCAATCCGCGACATTTCGGGGGAGAGAGAGATTTGTCGCGTGTAGCACTGGTTAGAACGGGCCGGCCGGGGAAAACCGGCCCGCTCTGTGGCGCGTCTTAGAACGTCAGGCGCGGGCCGACGAAGTACTGGGTGTCGCCGTCGGCGAACTTCACGTCGCCGGTGATGCCCCAGCTCTGGTTGAACTTCACCTGCGCGCCGACGCGGCCGTAGAAGTCGCCATCGAACTGGTCGCCGTCTTCATAGCCGGCGAGGGCATAGCCTTCGAAGTTAGGCGTGAAGGCGCTGCGCACGCCGACTTCGGCGCTGTAGGCGTCTTCACTGTCGAAGCCTTCGACCTTGTAGTTCTCGTAGGCGACGCGGGCCAGCAGGTCGGTGTTGGCGGCGATCGGGTGGTTGTAACCGAGGCCGACACGCCACTGGTCGACGTCGACGCCGTTGAAGCGGAAGCCACCGATGGTCTGATCGTCGGTCTTCTGGAAGGTGTAGCCACCGAAGATGTGGAAGTTGTCGGTCAGCGCGCCGGAACCGTTGATGCCCCAGCCGTCGGCATCGGCATTGTCGGAATTGGTGGCGACGTAGCCGCCTTCGACGTAGTTGTAGGACAGGCCGTCGGCGGCGGAAGCGGCGAACGGCAGGGCGGCGAGCAGGGTCAGGGCAAGCAAGGACTTCTTCATAGGGGCACTCTCTTTCTTCTGTTGTGGGGCCGGATCCGTCTTCGGGGGATCTGACTGGGGGCCCCGCGGTGTCGACGGGCCCGATCCGGTGTTCGCAGTATCCGAGGCGGTTCCTAATCGAGGCTTAATTACAAACCGTCCAGTACAGGAACTATCCAGGTTGGGTATGGTCCGCGCGGAACGCTGCGGGCCGTCGCCAATGCCGACATGGCCGCGCGGCGCGCCTACCATGGCGTTGCTTCCCACTGAACACGCGTCTATGGACACCCTGCTGCACCTGATTGCCGCGTACGGTCTGCTGGTGGTGTTCGTCAGCGTGTTTCTCGACCAGGGCGGGATACCCGTTCCCGCGTATCCGCCGATCATCGTGACGACCGCGATCACCGTGGATGCCGGCCACAGCTGGTGGCCGGTGCTGCTGGTGGCGACGGTCGGGGCGGTGTTGGCGGACTGGCTGTGGTTTCTCGGCGGCCGCCGTCTCGGGGCGAAGCTGGTGCGGTTGATGTGCAAGCTGTCGCTGTCGCCGGATTCGTGCGTGCGCACGACACGCGGCGTGTACGCGCGCTGGGGCGTCAGTTCGCTCGCGGTGGCGAAGTTCATTCCGGGTTTCGCCGCTGTGGCGACCACGCTCGCTGGCGAAACAGGCACCAGCACACGCAAATTCCTGGTGTACGACGGCATCGGTGCGTTGCTGTGGTCGGCTGTCGCGGTCGCGCTGGGCATCGTCTTCCATCACGCGGTCGATCGCGTGCTGCTGCAGTTGGAAGAACTCGGCCGCTACGCGATTCCGGTATTGCTCGCGCTGGTGGTGGCGTTCGTCATGTGGAAGTGGCTGCGCCGGCGACACTTCCTGCATCAGCTGCGGATGGCGCGCATTTCCGTCGACGAGTTGCACCAATTGCTGGAAGGCGAACAGCCGCCGCTGGTGCTGGACGTGCGTTCGCCTGATCAGCGTGCGGCCAGCGGCTGGATTCCCGGTGCGGTCTTCGCGTTTGCGCCGGGCGATGTCGATATCCCGGTGCAGGACGAAGTGATCGTCTACTGCGATTGTCCGAACGAAATCTCCGCGGCGGTGCTCGCGCGCGAGCTGCAACAGCGCGGCTTCCGTCGTGTGCGGCCGCTGGCCGGCGGTTTCGCGGCGTGGAAGGAATCGGGGCGGCAGGTGAATCTGCCGATGTCCGAGCAATTGGCCGCCTGAGCGAAGCGATACAAAAGCGCGGCAAACCGTAGTGCACGGTGCACGGGCAGGCAGTCGGCGCCGGTGGGCAGTCGTGACACGCCGTGAATCCGTCCATGGAGGCTTGTCAGCGGCATCCATGCCGCTGACAGTCACGCCTGCCCACCGGCACCGACTGCCTCTCATGCGACGCGGGCGCGTTTTGTAAGAAGAAAGAAAAAAGCAATGAAAAAGCCGCCGGACGTATCCGGCGGCTCTCCTTCACGACTTCTGTGGAACCGATCAGAAGTCGAAGCGGACCTGCACCTGGGCGAGATCGGCGTCGAGGTCATCGATCTCGAAGCGGCTGTACTCGCCGCGCAGGGCGACCTTGTCGGTGAAGCGGTACTGCACGCCGACGCCGTAGGTCGGATCGGTGCCGCTGTCGTCGCCGTTGCCGACCAGGCCCGGCAGTTCGGTGTCGAGATTCCAGCGATGCACGCCGGCCTTGGCGTAGGCCGAGAACTTGTCGGTGATCGGCAGCGTGCCGACGGCGGTCAGGTAGGCGCTGTCGCCTTCCAGGTCCGGGCCGACAGTGTCGGATTCGATCTTGCCGAAGTCGACGTAGCCGGCTTCGAGGCCGAAGTACTTGTTGAACTGGTAGCCGCCGAAGACGGAGAACGCGGTGTCTTCATCGTCGTACGAGCCTTCGTCGACGAACGACTGACCGACGCCGGCACCGGCGTAGAAGCCCTTGTCCTGCGCCTGGGCGCCGAACGCGGCGGCGCCGAGGGTGGCCGACAGCAACAGGGTGGAAAGCAGCTTGGTCTTACGCATGTTCTTAGGTTCCTTGGGTCCGGCGGGGGCGGAATGCCTGCTCGCCGGCGCGTGGGCCCGGGCCCTATGCCCGGGCTGCCATCGCAGCGGAACCTTTGTGTGGGCCATCAACCGCAGAACAATTGCGGCATTCGGAGATTCTTTTTCCCGTGAATGGGACGATCGCGCGGCCGTGGCTTGAGTACCCTCGCGCGGGCGGCGCCTCACGGCGGCGTTAGCGCACCGGGGTCACTCGCCAGATCGTATTGCCGACATCGTCGGCGACAAGCACGGCGCCTTTCCTGTCCACCGCGACGCCGACGGGACGGCCGCGAGCCCGTCCCTGCTCGTCGAGGAAGCCGGTCAGCACATCCTCGATCGGACCGGCGGGCTGGCCGTCAGCGAACGGCACGAACACGACCTTGTAGCCGCTGGGCGGCTTGCGATTCCACGAACCGTGCAGGCCGATGAAAGCGCCGTTTGCATAGCGCGCCGGCAGCAGCGTTCCGTCATAGAACGCGAGGCCCAGCGCGGCGACGTGCGCACCGAGCGCGTAGTCCGGCGCGACCGCACGCGCGACCAGCGCAGGATCCTGCGGATTCACGCGCGTATCGACATGCGCGCCGTAGTAGCTGTAAGGCCAGCCGTAGAACGCGCCCTCGCGTACCGAGGTGAGGTAGTCGGGTACCAGATCGCTGCCGAGCTCGTCGCGCTCATTCACTACCGTCCACAGCGCGCCACTCTGCGGCTGCCAGGCGAGGCCGACCGGATTGCGCAGCCCCCCGGCGAACACGCGTCCCTGACCGCTGCGAATATCGATCTCTTGTATCGCGGCGCGGCCCTCCTCGATCGCCATGCCGTGTTCGGCGACATTGCTGTTCGATCCCACGCCGACATACAGCTTGGTGCCGTCGCGGCTGGCGAGCAGGCTCTTGGTCCAGTGATGATTGCGTGGCGCACCGGGCAGTTCGGCGAGCTTCGCCGGCGTCGCATCGATGCGCGTCGCGCCCGCGCGATAAGGCACGTGCACGACCGCGTCCGCGTTGGCGACATAGAACTCATCGCCGACCAGCGCCATGCCGAACGGCGACATGAGGTTCTGCAGAAACACGCTGCGTGTTTCCGCCGTGCCGTCGCCATCGGCATCGCGCAGCAGGGTGATGCGATTCGGACTGGGCACCGCGGCGCCGGCTTTCTTGAAGGCCGACTTCATGAAGGCGCCACGGATTGGATTGGTCGGCGGATCCTCGGTGGGCGGGCGGTTGGTTTCGGCGACAAGCACATCGCCGTTGGGCAACACGTACAGCCAGCGCGGGTGCTCAAGGCCGGTGGCGAATGCATTCACGGTAAAACCTTGCGCGGCTGTTGGCGTCACGCCAGCGGGCCAGCCAATCGCCTCGGCCACCTTCACCGTGGGGAGCAGTGATTTGTCCGGTTCGGGCAGCGTAGGGTGGGGCCCGGTATCGGCCTTGGCCGCGAGACGGGCCGCGCCACCGCAGGCGCCGACCAACACCACCGAGAAGGAAAGCGCGAGCGCACGCGCAAGCACCTGGACACGAAGCATGACCGCCTCCTTTTGCGAAGCGGCGGAGCGATGCAGGCTCCGCCTGCGCAGGCAGCGTGGGCCAGGCGCTATGAAGTCGACGTGAGGCGTCGCCGGATCTTCATCGCGGCGCATGCCAGCGCCATTCGCCGCCGAGCGTGAAGCTGCGTCCCGGCGCCGGCTCGTAATAGCGGCGGTTGCCGTCGTTGACGATGACCGAGCCGGCATAGCGGCGGTCGAACAGATTGCCGATCGCGAGAAACACGCGGCCGTCGCCGTCGTGCGTGTGGAACCCATAGCCGCCGCTGGCGCCGAATGCGGTATAGCCAGCGGCGCGCTCGTCGTCGAAGTTGTTCACCGAGACGGCGCCGACATGCTGCGCGTCGAAACGCAGATGCCAGCCATCGTCGCCGCCCCATTGCAGCGCGGCGTACGCGTTGCTACGGGGCACGCCGGGAATGCGCGTGCCGGCCGGGACCACCGTGTTGGCGATCGCACAAGGCGACGTTGCGCAGGCGAAGAAGCCATCGCGGAAAGTCGCCTGTATCCAGGTCAGCGCGAACTCGCCGCGCCAGGCGCCGCCCAACGGCCAGCGCGCCGACCACTCGGCCCCCTGGCGGCGCGCCGCGCCCGCATTCTGGAAAGTGTTGCGGCCGCCGCTGCTGGTGGCGACCGTCAGTTCGTCGCGTGTGTCGGCGCGGAACAGCACGAGCTCGGTCGCCGCGGCGCCGCGGGCGAATCGGATGCCCGCCTCCATGCTGCGTGTGCGCGCGGGACGCAGCCCGAAGTTGGGCCCGCTGCCGCCGTCGTTGCGATAGGCGAGTTCATTGAACGTCGGCGTTTCGAAACCGCGGCCCCAGGACGCGAACACATACCAATGGGGCGACGGCTTCCAGCCCAGTCCGGCCACCGGCGTGGTGGCGCTATAACGCACCGCGCCGCTGTCGTCGGGATTGGCTGGCGTGACGTAGCGATCGCGCGAACGGAAGCGCACGTCGTTGTGACGGACGCCGGCCATCAACATCCAGGTGTCGGTCGGATGCCATGTCGCCTGCGCGTACTGATCGAACGCGCGGACCCGATCGTCCTGCGACAACCGCAGTGCGCCGCGCACGCCCAGCTGCGTGCCGGAGAAGTTCTCGTAGCCATGGCGATCCTGTTGCTGGCGATCGAAGCTGGCGCCGACGACGAGTTCGAGCGGGCGCCCGACGATGACCGTGTTCGCGGTCCAGCGTGCGTCGAGTCCCGCATAGGGCGACGACAGTTCGACCACGCCACCACCGCTGAGCGGACTGGCCTGCGCGGCGACCGGAATGGCGAGGTACTGAGTGACTTCTCGCTTGCCGGCATAAGCAAGCAGCCGCAGCTGCGAGGCGCCGATGTCGCGCTCCATCGTCGCGCCCAGCTGGCGTTGGCTGACCGACTTGCGCGTGTTGAAGCGATGCGCGCCATCGACGGCCTGGCCGGGATCGTCATGGAACTGCTGGCGATCCAGGCCGAGCGGATCTTCGGCGTTCGGCGCAGACAACGCATTGGCGAGCAGGCTAATGCGCAAATCGTCGCGCTTCACTGTGAGCTTGGCATTCAACAGCGTGCGGCGCGCGCGGCTGTGATCGCGATAGCCGTCGGTCGCGAAATGGTTGAGCCCGAGCACATAGCCGGCGTCGCCGCGGGCCGCGCGCATTTCCGTACCGAGTCGGCGGTTGCCGTCGCTGCCAGCCGTCGCCTGGATGGCGTACTCGGCCGGCGCGGAGCCATCGACGGTGAACAGTTGCACGACGCCGCCCGCGGCATTGCCGTACAGCGCCGAGAAGGGCCCGCGCAGCACTTCGATACGCTCACCGTCGAGCAGGGGAAAATGCGAGAGCTGGCCCTGTCCGTCCGGCATGGTGGCGGGAACGCCGTCGACGTAGAGACGCACACTGCGTATGCCGAAACTCGCACGCGTGCCGAATCCACGGATCGACAGCTGCTCGTCCTGCGCATAGTTCTGCCGCGAACGCGCGAGTAAGCCGGGAACGCCGGCAAGACGTTCGGCTACGGTCGCACCCAGCGTGTCGCGCGGTGCGTCACGCAGTGGTACGACGCTGATCGCCGCGGGGACGCCTTGCGCATCCTGCGGCGTGCGCGTCGCGGTGACCTGCACCCGCTGCAGAGTCGGCACCCGCGGAGGCGGCTCTGCGGCCAGTGCGCCTGCGGCCAGGGCACAACTGCCCAGCCAGAAGCTGCCGAGGCAACCGCAGAGTGTGTGGGTTCGCACGCGCACCTCGTCCTTTGGCGCCGGCAGCGTACAACGGGGGCGCGTAGCGGCGGCGAGAGGAGCATGCGTTCGCCTTGAAGCGTCTGCACCGGGGGCGTGCGGCTGCTGCCACACGCCGTATACGGCCGGCGGCCTACGTTGCGCGGGTCGAAGCAGCCGTCGCTGCCGGCCCAAGGAGACCGTGATGAAAACCCTGACCACGCTGGACAAGGCGCGGCGTGCCGCGGCGGTGGCCGCGCTGGCATTGCCGCTGCTTTACGCCGGTTGCGATCGCCGCAAGGTCGAGGACGACAGCAAGCCCACCACTGCGGAACCGGCGCAGTCGCCCGAAGCCGGCACAGCGCCGTCGTCGCCGGATCGCGAAGTCAGCGCGCCGGTTGCCACAAATACGCCGGAACCGGCGGATACCAGCGAAACGGGCGCGGCTCCGGCCGGCACGACCTCGCAGGCCGACGCGTTGGCGATGCTCGTCGCACTCGATGAGCACGAGATCGCCGCCGCCGACCAGGCTCTGTCCAAGAAGGTCACCGGCAAGGTCAACGACTTCGCGCAGATGATGAAGACCGACCACAGCAAGAATCTCACCGATACCACCAAGCTGGGTGCCGCCAACTCGACCGCACCGGCGGTGACTTCGATGAAGCAGAAGGGTGAGGCCGATCTGCGCGCGCTCGACGCCAACAGCGGCGCCGCCTACGAGAAGGCGTATATGGATGCGATGGTCAAGGGACACACCGATGCCCTGGCCAAGTTCGACGATACCCTGCTGCCGGCAGCGACCGACGCCAACGTGAAGCAGCACCTGACCACCACGCGCGCCACGGTCGCAAGACACCTGGACAAGGCGAAGGAAATCCAGGCGGGCTTGAAATGAGTCGGTTCGTCTCCCGTTCGGGCGGCGAACCGTTGTAGCCGGGAGCACGCAGATCGCGCCGGCCCAAGCCGGCGCGATGCGACTACGACTACAACTACGGCAAGCGCTGCGCGTACTCCGCTTCGAGCTTGGTATGCGTGCGCCAGAGGCCGGCCGGGGTGCGGTCGGTCATGCGATCGCGCAGGATGTTGAGGTGCGCGTGCCAACCGGCGGCGACGCTGAGCATGCCGTCGCGCGACCCGAGCCGGCTGTGGGTGACGACCAGATGCACTTCCTGGCCGCGCTCGCTCAATTCGAAACGCACGTGCGAAGCGCTTTCTTCCTCACCCCAGGTGTAGGCGAGGGTGCGCGGCGGATCGAACTCGGTGATGGTCCCGCCCATGCGCGCGTCGTCGTACTTGGCGTACTTCGCGGGCGGCGGATCGTCGTTGTCGGTGAGTCCGGAGTTGTGAAACTGGAGTTCGACGTGGCCGCCGACGCGCGCTTCCATCTCACCGCCGGCCAGCCACTGCGCACGCAGGTCGGCATCGGTGAGGTAGCGCCACACGCGGTCGATGGGACCGGGCAACAGGCGTTCGACGCGCACGGTGTCGGGCGCGGTTCGCACGCCGTAATCGGCTTCGGGCATTGCAAGGTTCATGGCTTTCTCCTGGGGGAGCGGGACGTGGGGGTACGTCGTCTTGGGGCAGGTTTCGCGGCGGGTTTCGGCGCGGACTTCGCGTCCTCGGCCTTGAGCAGGGCTTCGAGGGCGTCGAGCTTGGTGTTCCAGAAGCGCTCGTAGTGGCGGATCCACTCCGCGCCGGCGTGGAGCGGGCGCGCGTCGAGCCGGCAGGTGTGCACGCGGCCTTGCACCTCGCGCTGGATCAGGCCGGCGCGCTCCAGCATCTGGATGTGCTTGGACGCCCCGGCTAGCGAAATGTCGAAAGGGGCGGCGAGCTCGCCGATCGTGCGCGGCGCCTGCGCGAGATCACGCAGCATGGCGCGCCGGGTCGGGTCGGCGAGGGCGCGGAAGACCTCATCGAGGCGGGCGGAGGATTTATCAACCATAAGGTTGAATATACGCCAGCTTCGGGGATTGTCAACTGTTTGGTTGAATTAAGCGTTGCGGCCTTTCACGGCCCCTCACCCTGCGCTGCTTCGCAGCGCTGTCCCTCTCCCCGCAAGCGGGGCGAGGGAGGACGTTCCCTTCTCCCCGCCTAGCGGGGAGAAGGTGCCCCGAAGGGGCGGATGAGGGGCGCGCCGCGCAGCGGCGCTAACCGATCACGCCATGCAAACCGCCTCCACATTGTTCCCATCCGGATCAATAAGGAACGCCGCGTAATACGTCGGCGCATAGTCCACTCGCAGTCCGGGCGCGCCGTTGTCGCGCCCGCCGCTCGCCACCCCCGCCTTGTGAAACGCATCCACCGACGCGCGATCCGGTGCCTGGAACGCCACATGCGTGCCGCCGTTCGTCTTCGCCGCCTCGTACAGCCACAGCGCCGCCGCGCCTTTGGGCCCGAGCCCGGCGCCGCCTTCATAGCGCGAATCGAGCACATGGCCGAGCGGCGCGAGCACGGCTTCGTAGAAGCGCACGCTGGCATCGAGGTTCTTCACCTGCAGTCCAAGATGGTCGTACATGACTTACCTCCGTGATGGGGAAGCCAGCTTCTCGCCGCAGCGCGCCGCGTACTTGGAAAAAATTGCGCTAGTGGCGGCGACGGTCCAGCCGGCGGGCCAGCGCTGCAATACGCTCGCGGTCGCCGCGCGCGGCGTGGCGGAAATGCCGCGGCGCCAGTCCGGCGACGCGATGGAAGCTGCGGACGAAATTGGAAAGATCGGCAAAGCCCGCTTCGAGCGCGACGTCGGTCACCGGAAGTTCGTCGCCCGCCAGCAGTTGTGCCGCCCGCCGCAGCCGCGCGCGTAGCAGGTATTGATGTGGCGTGACGCCAACCACGCGCGCGAACAGGCGCAGAAAATGCCACGCACTCAGCCCAGCCTGCGCGGCCGTCGCCTGCAGGTCGATGTCTTCGTGCACGTGATCGTCGAGCCACAGCGCCGTCTCCACCGCGCGGCGGCGATCGCGCGCCGTGGCCGGCACAACGGGACGGCGACGCTGGTCGGCGAGGGCGACATAGCGCGCGATCAGCAACAGGCCGGCTTCGTCCACGCCAAAGTCGCTGCCGCCATCGGCCGCCGCCTGTGCGAGTTCGCCCAGCACGACCAGTTCCGGCAGCGGCGGCAAGCCGCCGGCGCGCCAGTGCTGCGGCTTGGCGTCGAACTCGTCGGCAAGTTCGTCCGCCAGCTTGAACGACAGGCATTCGTCGCCGCCGTGGTGATGATCGTGCGTGCAGACGAACTCGTCGCCGCGGCGTCCCACCAGCACCGAGCCGGCGACGAGCTCGTATTCTTCGCCGCGCGCGCGATAGCCGAAGCTGCCGCGGCGCACGTACGACACCGAGGTCAGGTCATGGCGTTCGACTTCCGTCGGTGTATGCGGGCCGGCGCAGCAGCGGAAGTCCAGCGCCGACAGGGCCCCGCTATGCAGGCGCGCGACCCGCATCGCGGGGTCGGAGACAGAGGGCGGTGGCGTGCGGTCGGCCATGCCCGCAGCCTACGCCTCTGCTCGCGCCTGCGTGTGTTCCTCGCTGGCGGGATTGCGTTGCGCCGGTGCGCTTAAGCGCCGCCTTCGAAACCGTGCTGTCGCCACGCCTCGAACACCACGACAGCGACCGTATTGGACAGATTGAGACTGCGGTTGTCCGGCCGCATCGGCAGGCGCAGCCGTTGCTCCGGCGGCACGCTGTCGAGTACCTCGCCCGGCAGCCCGCGCGTCTCCGGGCCGAACAGGAAGGCATCGCCATGCCGATAGGCGACGCTGTCGAAGCGCGTCGTGCCGCGCGTGCTCAGTGCGAATACCCGCGGCGGCGCGCCCTCGCTTTCCGCGATGGCGGCGATGGCGTGGTCCAGGGAGTCGTGTACCCGCAACTTCGCATACTCGTGATAGTCGAGTCCGGCGCGGCGCAGCTGTGCGTCTTCGAGCGTGAAGCCCAGCGGCTTCACCAGGTGCAGGTGCGCGCCGGTATTCGCGCACAGGCGGATCACGTTGCCCGTATTGGGCGGGATCTCGGGCTGGAACAGGATGACGTGGAACATCGGTAGTGCTGCGTGGCGAAGCGGGCGCGCAGTATCGCTTGCCTTACCTCGCCCGCCTTACCAGGCCATCGCCTTGCCGAAGCGATCGAAGAAGCCGCCGCTGCGCTTCGGCGTCGCCGCGGCGATCGTATCCAGCAACTCCGACACCGACTCGCCCGCCGTGATCTGTGCGCCGCTGCCGCCCATGTCGGTCAACACCCAGCCCGGGCACAGGGCGATCACGGTGATGCCGCGCGGCTCCAGCGCCCTGGCCAGCATCTTCGTCGCCATGTTCTGCGCGGTCTTGCTGATGCGGTAGCTGGGCGAATGGAAGTCGGGATCCTCGCTCAGCGAGGACATGCCCGAGGACACATTGGCGACCGTGCCGCCGTCGGCGAGCTGCGCGGCCAGCGCCTGGGTCAGCAGAAAGGGTCCGACTGCGTTCGTGCGCAGGCTGTCTTCCAGGTTCACCGCACTCACGCTGCCCCAGCGTTCGCCCGAATGCAGTACGCCGGCGTTGTTGATCAGCAAGTCGATGCCGTCGCAGACCAGCGGCAGTTCGTGGGCGAAGGCGATGCGGGATTTCTCGTCGGCGACGTCCAGCGGCAGCACGTGCAGCCGGCCAGGGTGTTCACCGACCAGGTGGTTGAGCTGGGTCGCCTTGCCGGGATGACGGCAGGCGGCAATCACGCGGTCGCCGCGCACCAGCAGCTGTCGGACGAACTCCAGGCCGAGCCCGCGGTTGGCGCCGGTGACGAGGCTGCGGCGGGGGTTCGGGGCCATGACGGTTCTCCGGTAGGCGAAACGGGAAGGCGGGACCCAGTATCGGCCAAAGCGGGTACCCCCAAAATGAAGGGGGAGCGACAGGACTTGTGACCCATGCCGCAACTGGGGCCGCGCCGCTACGATCCAGGGTCCGGTGGTTGGGGCCGACTGCCGTTCGTAATCCCTTTTACCGAACAGGAGTTCGCATGTCCTTCGCTTCGTTCAAGCGTGCCCATAACGGCCCGCGCGCTGCCGTCCTCGCCGTCGCCCTGGCGGCCGCCCTGGGTGGCGCGACCTTCGCCCCGCAGGCTGCCTACGCCAAGGCCCCCGCCGCCGAGGTCGCCATTCCCTTCGAAGAGTTCACCCTGCCCAACGGCCTGCGCGTGATCGTGCACACCGACCGCAAGGCGCCGATCGTGGCGGTGAACATCTGGTACCACGTGGGCAGCAAGGACGAGCCGCTTGGCCGCAGCGGCTTCGCGCACCTGTTCGAACACCTGATGTTCAACGGCTCGGAGAACCATCCGGGCGAATACTTCGTGCCCTTCAAGCAGGTCGGCGTGACCGACCAGAACGGCACGACCAATACCGACCGTACCAACTACTTCGAGAACGTACCCAGCACCGCGCTCGACATGGCGCTGTGGATGGAGTCGGACCGCATGGGCCATCTGCTCGGCGCGATCGATCAGAAGACGCTCGACGAGCAGCGCGGCGTGGTCCAGAACGAGAAGCGCCAGGGCGAGAACGAGCCCTACGGACAGGCCTTCGACGTGCTCACCGACGTGATGTACCCGCAGGGCCATCCGTACCACCACCCCGTGGTCGGCTCGATGAACGACCTCAACGCGGCCTCGCTGGAAGACGTGAAGAACTGGTTCCGCACCTGGTACGGCCCCAACAACGCGGTGCTGGTGCTGGCCGGCGACATCGACGCGAAGACGGCGAAGGAAAAGGTCACCAAGTACTTCGGCGACATCCCGGCGACTCCGAGCATGGCGCAGCCGAAGATCGATCCGTCGCCGCGTGCGGAATCCACCCGTTCGGTGATGCAGGACAACGTGCCGCAGACGCGCATCTATCGCGTGTGGAACGTCGCCGAGTACGGCGTGCCCGATCTCGACCGTTTGCAGCTGTTCGCGCAGGTGCTCGGCGGCAGCCGCAGCTCGCGCCTGGACAAGCGTCTGGTACACCAGGACAAGCTGGTGGACAGTGTCTCGGCCGGCGCGTACTCGTCGCAGCTGGGGTCCAACTTCCTGATCACGGCCGACGTGAAGCAGGGCGTCGATGCGAAGAAGGTCGAGGCGGTGATCGACGAGGAGCTGAAGAAGCTGCTCGCGCAAGGCCCGACCGCGACCGAACTGACCCAGGCCCGCACCGTGTTCAAGGCCGGCTTCATCCGCGGCATCGAGCGCATCGGCGGCTTCGGCGGCAAGGCCGACACGCTGGCCGAATGCGCGGTCTACACCGGCAAGGCGGACTGCTACCGCGACAGCCTGAAGACGATCGAGACCGCGACCGTCGCCGACGTGCAGTCCACCGGGCAGAAGTGGCTGGGCAAGGGCGACCACACCCTGGTGATCGAGCCGGGCGCGCGCACCGCGCTGCCGGAAGAAGCGGCCGTCACTCCGGCGCCGCTGACGCTGCCCAAGGTCGATGCGAAGTACAAGACGGTGAAGACCGGCGTCGATCGCAAGACCGGCGTGCAGGTGCCGAAGGACTTCCCGGAGCTGAAGTTCCCGCAGCTGCAGCGCGCGACGCTCAGCAACGGCACGCGGGTGATCCTGGCCGAGCGCCACGACGTTCCGGTCGTGCAGTTCAGCTACCTCTTCGACGGCGGCTACGCCACCGATGCGGCGAAGAAGCTGGGTGCGGCCAACTTCACCCTGGGCATGCTCGATGAAGGCGCGGGCAACTACGACGCGCTGGCCTTCGGCGATCGCGCCGAGTCGCTGGGCGCGAGCCTGGGCGCCGGCGCCTCGCTCGACGGCGGCAGTGCCTACCTGTCTTCGCTGAAGGAGAACCTGGATCCGTCGCTGGCGCTGTTCGCCGACATGCTGCAGCGTCCGCGCTTCGATACGAAGGACATCGAGCGTCTGCGCGGCCAGTGGCTCGCGTCGATCGCACAGGAAAAGGCCGAGCCCAATGGCGCCGCCACCCGCGTGCTGCCGCCGCTGCTGTTCGGCGAAGGTCATCCGTACGCGATGCCGCTGAGCGGCACCGGCACCGAAGCCACGATCAAGGCGCTGACCCGCGACGACCTGCTGGCCTATCACCACAGCTGGCTGCGCCCGGACGGCGCCACCCTGATCGTCGTCGGCGACACCACGCTGAAGGACATCGTGCCGGTGCTGGAGAAGCACTTCGGCAATTGGAAAGTCGAAGGCAGCAAGCCCGCCGCGCTGCAGTTGCCGACGGTGGCGCGTCCGACCAAGCCGCGCGTGTTCCTGATCGACCAGCCGGGTTCGGTGCAGGCCAACATCTACGCCGGTGAGTTGATGCCGTCGACGATGGATCCGGGCGCGATCAAGCTCGATATCGCCAACACCGTGATCGGTGGCGATTTCACCGCGCGCCTCAACATGAACCTGCGCGAAGACAAGCACTGGTCCTACGGTGCCCGTTCGTCGCTGCGCGATGCGATCGGCCAGCGTCCGTGGCTGGCGGTGGCGCCGGTGCAGATCGACAAGGCCGCCGAATCGATGGCCGAAATGCGTCGCGAGATCACCGAGTATGTGGACGGCAGCAAGCCGGCCACGCCGGCCGAAGTCGCGCGCATCCAGGCGATCAAGATCCGCAGCCTGCCGGGTGCGTACGAAACCGCCGGTTCGGTGATGGGCACGATCGGCGGCATCGTCCGCTACCAGCGTCCGGACGACTACGTGTTCAAGCGCAAGGCCGAGATCGAAGGCATGGACGCGGCGCAGGTGAATACCGCCGCCAAGGCGATCGATCCGAACGCGCTGACCTGGGTCGTGGTCGGCGACCTCAAGCAGATGGAAGCCAAGGTGCGCGCGCTGAACTTCGGCGAGATCACCATCCTCGACGCCGACGGCAAGCCGGTGGGTTCGGCCAAGCCGGCGAAGTAAGCACGGCATTCCCCAGACCTCCTCCCTCTCCCCGCTTGCGGGGAGAGGGTGCAGGGGTGAGGGGCGAGCGCAAAGCGCGAGCGCTCTTCGATCAGCCATCGGAACCAAGGCCCGCCCCCGGCGGGCCTTTTCATTCCCCCGTGACGCAGGTTTTTGCCTCATTCACCCACCGCAGCAACAATGACGCGCATCGCTTATGGAGATGTCGCATGCGTTCACTCGTCGTCCTTGCCCCCACTCTCGTCGCCAGTGTGCTCGCCGCCAGCGGCTGCACCTGGGTGCACATGGCCCCCGGCGCCTCGGCGGTTCGCGTCGTTCCCGCCGGCGCCGCACCTACGGGCTGCGACGAACGCGGCGAGATCGCCGTATCGGTGAAAGGCAAGATCGGCTTCTATGAGCGCAACCCGCTGCGCGTGCGCGAAGAGCTGGAAACACTGGCCCGCAACGAAGGCCCGGGCCTGCAGGCCAACACCCTTCAACCCCTGTCCGAGCCCCAGGACGGCGAGCAGCGCTTCGCCGCCTACCGCTGCGGGAGGTAAGGCCAGGAAGGGCCGGCGCTCCATACCCGAATGACCAATTCCGTACGCTCCTGCGCCCGCCAGGGCGCAGGGGCCTCCAAAACCGGCCTGAACGGTGCACTTTCGGCCGACCGTGGGGACTTGCGACCTACGGCCGGTGCAACCATGTCGACAAAGCGTTAATCTGACGCGCTTTGTCCGCCAAACGGTTGCCCACCATGCTGTTCCAACACGTCGCCATCGCCGGTCTGGCCCATATCGATGCTCCGCGTCGATTGACCTCCGACGAGATCCACGCCCGTCTCAAGCCGACGATGGATCGTCTGGGCATCAAGACCAACGTGCTGCAGGACGTGGCTGGCGTGAACGAGCGCCGCCTGTGGGACGGCGACATGTTGCCGTCCGACGCGGCCACCCTGGCCGGCGTCAAGGCACTGGCCGATGCCGGCATCGATGCCGACCGCATCGGCCTGTTGGTCAACACCTCGGTCAGCCGCGACTACCTCGAGCCGTCCACCGCCTCGATCGTCTCCGGCAACCTGCGCCTGGGCGAGAACTGCCAGAACTTCGATATCGCCAACGCCTGCCTCGCGTTTCTCAACGGCATGGACATCGCCGGACGCATGATCGAGCGCGGCGAGATCGACTACGCCCTCGTGGTCGACGGCGAAACCGCCAACCTCGCCTACGAGAAGACCATGGAGCGGCTCAGCAAGGACGGCGTCACCGCCGAGCAGTTCCGCGACGAGATGGCGACGCTCACGCTCGGCTCCGGCGCTGCCGCGATGGTGCTTGCGCGCGCCGAACTGGTGCCGGGTGCGCCGCGTTACCGCGGTA
Organism: Lysobacter terrae; assembly: GCF_054782215.1. Classification (NCBI taxonomy): domain Bacteria; kingdom Pseudomonadati; phylum Pseudomonadota; class Gammaproteobacteria; order Lysobacterales; family Lysobacteraceae; genus Lysobacter; species Lysobacter terrae. Next base: position 60,697 of record NZ_BAAGSX010000008.1, on the reverse strand, counting down.
GCGTCACCCGTTCTGCCACCGAGTGGAACCACTTGTGCCGCGGCGACGTCGCCCACGACCGCATGGTCGCCGACGGCCGCATGCTGATGATCGAAGGCGTGAAGCTCGGCCAGAAGACCTTCGCCGCTGCGCGCCAAGCGCTGGGCTGGGTAGTCGATGAGCTCGACGAATTCGTCATCCATCAGGTCAGCAAGGCGCACACCCAGGCCTTCCTCAAGGCCTTCGGCATCAATCCGAAGAAGGTCATGACCATCTTCGGCGAGCACGGCAACATCGGTCCGGCCTCGGTGCCGATCGTACTGAGCAAGCTGCGCGAGATGGGCCGCCTGAAGAAGGGCACCCGCGTCGCCCTGCTGGGCATCGGCTCGGGCCTGAACTGCTCGATGGCCGAAGTCGTCTGGTAAGCCGGCTTGCAAACGTTTGAAGTACAGCGGGGTGCCCTTGGGCACCCCGCTGTCGTTTCAGCGTTTCAAACGGCTTACGCCGCCTGCGACTGCTCCTGCAACGTCACCAGCACGCCGTCCCACAAGGCGATGCGCGCGCGCACGGCTTCCACCGCCGCCTGCAGCACTTGTTCCTTGCGCCCGGAATCGTTGCCGATCGCGCGGTCGATGATCTGCTGCGCCATTGGTCCGTGCGATTCGCCGTCCACCTCGATGTGGCGTTTGAGATAGAAGACGAACATCGGCGCCGCCTCTTCGTCGACGTGCCAGCGCGTCAGCAGGGCGTTGAACATCTGCGGGATGACGTTCTCGCGGCCATGGAAGAAGTTGGTCATCACCGCGAGAGTGGTGTCCTCGCGGGCCACGCGCAGGGTGTGACCGACGAAGGCGCGCACGTGATCGGGCACGCCGATCGTGTGCAGCGCATCCATCGGTTCCATGCCGCCGTCGATCAATTCCAGGAAGCGCTCGAACTGCGCGGTGTCCGCGCCGACCTCGCGCATCGCGTCGAGGTAGATGTCGAGGTGGCTGGCCGGTTCGCCATCGGGGCGCAGGTCGCTTTCTTCGCCGAGCACGATTTCGTTGATCAGGTGCGAGGCGACGCGGTCGCGGGGCGGCACCCAGGGCACGTCCGTGCAGGTCAGGTCGCGCTGCAGGCGCTTGAGCAGGCTCATGAAGTCCCACACGGCGAACACGTGCGCGCGCATGAACTGGCGCAGGTGGTTGATGTCGGTGAGGGCTTCGAACACCGGGTGCAGTTCGAGCTGGGTGCGCAGATCGGCGAGGGTGGCCGCATCGGCGGCCGCACGATCGGTTTGATGCAGATCCATTACTGCTGCCATTACCTATCTCCTTGTAAGGCGTAAAAAAGCGCCCGCCCCGTCGGGGGCAGGCGTGTCCAGGACGCATCCGCGTCCGGCGCCAGAGTGGGGGTTTTCCCTTACGGCGTTGCGTGCACGCGTCACGCTTTTTTCGACGCATAATGGCGCCCCTGTTCGGCGGGGCTGTCCTGTCCGGCACTATCGACAGACCCGCATGACCGCTTCGTCCCCGGCTTCCTTCCCCGACTACCCGTTCGCGCCGCAGCGGATCGAGATCCGTCCCGGCATCGCGATGTCGTATCTCGACGAGGGCCCGCGCGATGGCGAAGTCGTCGTGATGCTGCACGGCAATCCGTCGTGGAGTTACTACTGGCGCAAGCTGGTGCTGGGCTTGCGCGATCCCGCGGCCGGCAAGGGCTATCGCTGCATCGTGCCCGACCACATCGGCATGGGTCTGTCCGACAAGCCCGCCGAAGGCCGCTACCGCTACACCCTGCAGTCGCGCATCGACGACGTCGAGACCCTGCTCACACGCCTGGGCATCACCGGCCCGGTGACCCTGGCCGTGCACGACTGGGGTGGCGGCATCGGGTTCGGTTGGGGACTGAAGCATTCCAAACAGATCAAGCGGCTGGTGATCCTCAACACCGGCGCGTTTCCGCTGCCGCAGGCCAAGCCGCTGCCGAAATCGCTCAAGCTCGGGCGCGACCTCGCGCTGGGTACGCTGCTGATCCGCGGCTTCAATGCGTTTTCGTCGGTCGCCTCGTTCGTCGGCGTGGAAAAGAAGATGCCCGCCGACGTGCGCCGCGCGTACGTCGCGCCTTACGACTCGTGGGCCAACCGCATCGCGACTTCCCGCTTCGTGCAGGACATCCCGCTGAACGAGAGTGACCCCGCCTGGCCGCTGGTCGAGGCGATGGGCCGCAAGCTGCCCGAATACGCGGATCGACCGGTCTTCATCGGTTGGGGCTTGCGCGACTTCGTCTTCGACAAGCACTTTCTGGACGGCTTCAACCGCGCACTACCGCGCGCGGAAGTGCATGCGTTCGCGGACGCCAACCATTACGTGCTGGAAGACAAGGCGGACGTGCTGGTGCCGGCAATCCGGCGCTTCCTCGACGCGCACCCGATCGCCTGATCCCGCCTCAAACCTCCGGCAGCGGATTCCGCTCTTCCTCGCTCACGCCTACCCAATCTTCCGGCGTCAGCACCCGCAGCCCATGCGCGAGCCGCGCCTTGTCGCATTGCGGGCTGGCGGCGCCGAATTCGTACGAAGCCGGTACCAGCGCGCACACCGACGGCCGCCGGTCGTGGATGGTGCAGCGGCTGTAGCGGCCGATGTCGGCGTCCAGCGCGATGCAGCGCGGGTTCGCCTGCGAGGTGCCACGCATCGCCCGTTCGTGCGCGCGCAGCGGTTCGGTGAGTTCGAACGGCACCTGCCCGCCCAGCGCCGGGTCCGCCTCCGACCAATGGAAGCTGACGCGGAAGAAGGCGCAGCAGGCGCCGCAAGTGAGGCAGGGATGGGACACGGGATTCGCGACGGGTGTTGCCAGGGCCGCTATTTTACCCGCGACACGTGGGCCATCCGCCGCTTCGGGCGACAATAGCCGCATGGACCCCGCCTTCCGCGACGAACGTTGCAACATCGCCGCCTCGCTGCCGCACCTGGCCGCGCAGTTTCCCGAGCGCATCGCCATGCGTTGCCCCGGCACGCGCGGGCCGCACGGGTTCGCGCGTTACGACACCGCGCTGACCTATCGCGAACTCGATGCGCGCAGCGACGCCATCGCCGCCGGCCTCGCCCGGCGCGGCATTGCCCGGGGCACGCGCACGGTAGTGATGGTGCGGCCGACGCCGGAGTTCTTCCTGCTGATGTTCGCCCTGTTCAAGCTCGGCGCGGTGCCGGTGCTGGTCGACCCGGGCATCGACAAGCGCGCGCTCAAGCAGTGCCTCGACGAGGCGCAGCCGCAGGCCTTCGTCGGCATTCCGCTTGCGCACTTCGCGCGCGCGCTGCTGGGCTGGGCGAAGTCGGCGCGCATCCGCATCACCACCGGCAAGCTCGCGCTGCTGGCCGATGCCACGCTGGCGCAGGTCGAGCGCGACGGCGCGGACGCGGGCCCGCAACTGGCCGACACGCAGCCCGATGAAGTCGCCGCCCTCTTGTTCACCAGCGGCTCGACCGGTGTGCCCAAGGGCGTGGTGTACCGGCATCGCCACTTCGTCGCGCAGATCGCGCTGCTGCGCGAAGCATTCGGCATCGAAGCCGGCGGCGTCGATCTGCCGACGTTCCCGCCGTTCGCCCTGTTCGATCCGGCGCTGGGCCTGACTTCGATCATTCCCGACATGGATCCGACCAAGCCGGCCTTGGCCGATCCGCGCAAGCTGCACGATGCGATCGCGCGCTTCGGCATCGATCAGCTGTTCGGATCGCCGGCGCTGATGGGCGTGCTGGCGCGGCATGGCGAGCCGCTGCCCTCGCTGCGACGCGTGACCTCCGCCGGCGCGCCGGTGCCGGCCGATGTGGTCGCGCGCATGCGCGAACTGCTGCCGGACGATGCGCAGTTCTGGACGCCTTATGGCGCCACCGAATGTCTGCCCGTCGCGGTCATCGAAGGTCGTGAATTGCAGGCCACGCGCGCAGCGACCGAAGGCGGCGCCGGCACCTGCGTGGGACGCGCGGTGGCGCCCAACGAGGTTCGCATCATCCGCATCCGCGACGACGCGATCGCTGCCTGGGCCGACGCACAAGCGTTGCCGGCCGGCGCCGTGGGCGAGATCACTGTCGCCGGCCCGACCGCCACCGACACCTATTTCAACCGCGATGCGCAGACGCGCCTGGCGAAGATCCGCGAGCGCCTGCCCGATGGCAGCGAACGCATCGTCCATCGCATGGGCGACGTCGGCTACTTCGATGAGGAAGGCCGCCTGTGGTTCTGCGGCCGCAAGTCGCATCGTGTCGAAGCGGTGGAAGGCCCGCTGTATACGGAGCAGGTGGAGCCGGTGTTCAACACCCACCCGGATGTGCGCCGCACCGCGCTGGTCGGCATCGGTGCGTACGGCGCGCAGGAGCCGGTGCTGTGCGTCGAATTGGCGAGCGGCGTGCCCGCGAGCGAATGGCGGCGGATCGAGCGCGATCTGCATGTGCTCGGCCAGTCGCAGCCGCACACCGCGCGCATCGCGCGCTTCCTGCGCCATCCGAAGTTCCCCGTCGACATTCGCCACAACGCCAAGATCGGCCGCGAGAAGCTCGCGCAATGGGCGCAGCAGCAAGGAGCCAATGCATGAAGATCCTCGTCACCGGTGGCGGTGGTTTCCTCGGCCAGGCCTTGTGCCGCGGCCTGCGTTCGCGCGGACATGAAGTCGTCAGCTTCAATCGCGGTCGCTACCCCGCGCTCGCCGCCATCGGTGTGCAGCAGGTGCAGGGCGACCTCGCCCTGCGCGACGCCGTGATCGCCGCCGCGCAAGGTTGCGATGCGATCTTCCACAACGCCGCGAAGGCTGGCGCGTGGGGCAGTTACTGCAGCTATTTCGACGCGAATGTCGTGGGCACGGAAAGCGTCATCGAGGCCTGCCGCATCCATGGCATCGGCAAGCTGGTCTATACCTCCACTCCGAGCGTCACCCACCGCGCCACGCACCCGGTCGAGGGCGGCACGGCCGAGACGGTGCCTTACGGCGAGCATCTGAAGGCGCCGTACGCAGCGACCAAGCTGATCGCCGAACAGCTCGTGCTCGCGGCGAACGACACCCGCCTGGCAACCGTCGCCCTGCGCCCGCGGCTGATCTGGGGCGTAGGCGACAACCAGCTGCTGCCGCGACTGGTCGAACGCGCGAAGGCCGGGCGGTTGCGTTTCGTCGGCGACGGCCACAATCGCATCGATACGACCTATGTCGACAACGCCGCACAGGCGCACTTCGACGCGTTCGACCATCTCGCTCCCGGTGCGCCATGTGCCGGTCGCGCCTACTTCATCAGCAATGGCGAGCCGCGCACCGTGCGCGAAATCGTCAACGGACTGCTGCGCGCGGCTGGCGTACCGGCGGTGGACAAGACCATACCGTTCGCTGTCGCCTATGCGGCCGGCGTCGTCTGCGAAGGCTTGTGGCACCTGTTGCCATTGAAGGGCGAGCCGCCGATGACGCGCTTCCTCGCCGAGCAGCTCAGTACGACGCATTGGTACGACATGGGGCCCGCGCGGCGCGACTTCGGCTATGTGCCGAAGGTGAGCATCGAGGAAGGGTTGCGGCGGTTGGCGACGGCATATCGCGGTTGAATAAAGCGCCGTAGCCACGCAGCGCCTCACGCGGCGCAAACGCTGCGACCACGCGGCCTTGACGCCGCCGCGATCGTCACCGGCTGACGACCATGACGAAGCGAGCATGGCCTTGCGCCAATCCGCGCATCGCCTGGAGGTTCGCATGCTGCACTACGCCGTTGTGTTCTTCGTGATCGCGATCATCGCGGCCGTCCTCGGCTTCACCGGCATCGCCGGTGCCGCCGGCAACATCGCCTGGATTTTGTTCGTCATCTTCCTGGTGCTGGGCATCATTTCGCTGCTGCGCGGTCGTCGCATATGACCCCGCGTGCTGACGGGCTCGGCGCATCCCCGGGCTGACCCTGCACGCGATCCATTGATCCACGCTCCGACAGCCTCGGGTCGGGGTGCGTGGGTCGGGCGAACCGAATCGACGGCCGACAGGCCACAGCGCGCGGTCATCACCTGCACGAAACCGGCCATTGGCCACCATGGAGTCCCGCCCCACGGCAGCACCGTTGGGGAGGTTCCGATGCTGTACTACTCCGCCGTCTTCCTCGTCCTGGCGCTCATCGCCGCCGCGTTCGGGCTGAGCGATACCCCCACCGTGGCCGATACGCTTTCCTGGTTCGGTTTCTCCGTGTTCCTGGCACTTGCCATCGCCGCCGCCTGGCGCTGGCGCAGCGACCGGCATGGAGGCTGAAGAAGGACGCAGGGCTACAATGCGGGCATGACCGAACGCGCCATGCCCTTCGATTCGCTCAAGCCCCTGGCCGGACGCACGCTGGAGGCCGCGCTCAATCGCGCGCTGGCGCTGGACCCCGACACCCGCGACGGCCTGCGCGCGCTCGACGGGCGCAGCGTTGCGCTGCACGTGGCCGCCCCACCGCTCGCCCTGCAGATCACCGTCGCCGGCGACCGGCTGCAGGTCGGTCCGGTCGCGCACGGCCAGGAGCCCGATCTCTCCGTCCGCAGCACCTTGGGCGGGCTGATTTCGCAGCTGCCGTTCTTCCGTAACGACAACGCGCCGCCGGTGGGCAAGCTGCGCATCGAAGGCGACGCCGATCTCGCCCGGCGCCTGCAGCGGCTGGCCGAGCGCTTCGATCCGGACTGGCAGCAACCCTTCGCCGCGGTCTTCGGCGAAGTGCTCGGCGTGCAGATCGCCCAGGCGATGCGCGCGGCACTGCGCCACGCCCGCGATGCCGGCAGCGCGTTCGCCGCGAATGCCGCCGAATACGTGACCGAGGAATCCCGCGACGTGGTCGGCCGCGACGAACTCAACGCCTTCTTCGACAATGTGGATGTCCTGCGCGACGACGTGGAGCGCATCGCGGTCCGCGTCGCGCGACTGCGCACGGCCGGGAGCCCGCGCGCATGACGCCGGTGTTCCGTGCCTGGCGCATCGGCCGTGTGCTGCTGCGCTACCGCCTCGACGCCCTGCTCGACGACACTCCCGCGGAACGCTGGTTGAAGCTGGCGCGGCCGTTCGTCCCGCGTGCGTCCGCCGAAGTCGCCTCGCAATCGCGCGGTGCCCGCCTGCGCCTGGCCCTGCAGGAGCTGGGGCCGATCTTCGTGAAGTTCGGCCAGATCCTGTCGACGCGCCGCGACCTGGTCCCGGCGGACGTCGCCACGGAGTTGGCGCTGCTGCAGGACCGCGTCGCGCCCTTCGACGGTGAAGCGGCGCGCGCGATAGTGGAAGCCGCATTGAACCGTCGCATCGACGAGGCGTTCGCTTCCTTCGACACCACGCCGCTGGCCTCTGCGTCGATCGCGCAGGTGCACGCGGCGACGCTGCACGCCGAAGGCGCGGGCGCGCCGCGAGACATCGTGGTCAAGGTGTTGCGCCCCGATATCGAGAAGAAGATCGCCGCCGACATCGCCCTGCTCAAGGCGGTCGCGAGCGTGGTCGAACGTACGCACCCGTCCGCCGACAAGATTCGCCCACGCGAAATAGTCGCCGAGATCGAGAACACGCTCGCCGCCGAGCTCGACCTGCAGCGCGAAGGCGGCAATGCCAGCGTACTGCGCCGGTTCTGGGCGGGCAGCGACGACCTGTACGTGCCGGAAGTGATCTGGTCGCACACCGCCGAACGCGTGCTAACGCTCGAACGCGTGCACGGCATTCCTTCGGACGACATCGCCGCGCTGGATGCGGCCGGCATCAACCGCCATGCCCTCGCCGCCAAGGGCGTGCGCGTGTTCTACACGCAGGTGTTCCGCGACAACTTCTTCCACGCCGATGCGCATGCCGGCAACATCTGGGTCGACAGCGATCCCGCGCGCAAGGCGAATCCGCGCTTCATCGCGCTGGACTTCGGCATCATGGGCCAGCTCTCCGACGAGGATCAGTACTACCTCGCCGAGAACTTCATGGCGATCTTCAACCGCGACTACCGCCGCATCGCCGAGTTGCATGTGCAAGCGGGCTGGATGCCCTCGCACATTCGGATCGACGAGCTCGAAGCGGCTGCGCGCGCGGTGTGCGAGCCGTACTTCACCCGGCCGCTGAGCGAGATCTCGCTGGCGGAAGTGCTGGTCAAGCTGTTCCGCACCGCGCAGCGTTACGAGCTGACGCTACAGCCGCAGCTCATCCTGTTGCAGAAAACCCTGCTCAACATCGAAGGCGTCGGCCGCCTGCTCGACCCGAAGCTCGACATCTGGGCGGTGGCGCAGCCGGTGCTGTCGAAGATCCTGGTGGAGCGCTACAGCCCGCAGCGTTTGGCCGGCGAATTCCGTAAGCGGCTGCCCGAGTTCATCACCCATGCGCCGGAAATGCCGCGGCTACTGCATCTGTGGCTGCAGCAGCAGGTGGAAGGCAAGCATGCGCTGAGCATGCAGTCGCAGGACCTGCGCGCGTTGACTCGCGCTTTGCAGAGCGCGCAGCGGCGCACCATCGCCGCCATTTTTGGCACCGGCCTGCTGGTGGTCGCGGCCTTGCTCTATGCGCTGGAAGCGGGTGGCGCGCGCCTGTTCGGCGTGCCCGCGGCGGCCTGGATCGCGATGGTGGGCGGCTTGTGGGCTTTGCGCGCGGCCTGGCCGCGGCGCTCCTAAGCGAGTATCCATAACGGCGGGCTCCTGCGCGGCCCTGATCAGGACGCATTTCTCGGGTCTTTGCCAAGTCCGGCGCTCCGGCCATGCCGCCTTGCGCGAGATGCGCGGCCAAACCATCACGTGCTATATGGGCACATGGCCCCGGTCAGGCCGAGCGTAGGACGCTTGGGGACGGTCCGTTGGGAACGAGGCGATCGCAAATCTACGCAGCCCAGCGTCACCTGCTTCCAGGCGGGCTGACGTCGGACGGGCGGATGTTGGACGGGAGGATTCCGCTCGGCCCGCTGCTGGCCGGCGTGTGCGCATGGCTGATCGCGGCGGGACTGGCGACCCTGTTGCTTTATTACGCGGATGCGAAGGCCAGGCTGGAAGCTGCCAGCAGTGTGCGCATCGCGCTGGGCGAGGCCCGCGACGAGATCGACCGGCGCCTGGAGACCGCGCTGGCCGTGCCGGAAACCCTGGCCGCGGTCATCGCCGCCGAAGAGAGCATCGACCGCTCCACGTTCGAGGCCATCGCATCGCGGCTGGTGCGCGCCAATCCTTCGATTCGCAACGTCGCGCTCGCCCCGGGGGGCGTGATCAATTCCATCTACCCGGTGCGCGGCAATGAGGCCGTGCTCGGGCTGCGCTACGTCGACGTGCCGGCGCAGTACGAGGCCGTGCAGCAAGCGATCCGCACCCGGCGCACGGTGATCTCCGGGCCGATCGCTCTGGTGCAGGGCGGCACGGGCCTGCTCAGCCGCACGCCGGTGTTCCTGCGCGGCCCCGGCGGGCGCGATACGAAGTACTGGGGCATGGTGTCGCTGGCGGTGAACGTCGATCCGCTCTTGCTCGACATCAAGCGCGTCGCCGATCACAGCGGCCTGTCCATCGCGGTGCGCCGTGCCGACCCCGGGGCGAAGTCGGGCGAGACCTTCTTCGGCGATCCGACCGTCTTCGCCGCCACGCCGGTCGCGATGTATTACCCGCTGCCCGGCGGCGGACGCTGGCAGCTGGCCGCGGTGCCGCAGAACGGCTGGGCCTCGGTGCGCGCGCCGATCTACGCGCGCGTGTCCTTGCACCTGGTGGCGCTGCTGCTGGGGTGGCTCGCCTACCGCATGCTCGCCAGCCAGGACCGCGATCGCATGCTGGCCGGCCACGATGCGCTAACAGGCCTGCTCAACCGCAAGTCGTTCGATCTCCAGCTCAACCAGGCGATGCAGGAAACCCGCCCGCGCAGTTGTGCCTTGGTACTGATCGACCTGGACCGCTTCAAGCCGGTGAACGACAACTTCGGCCATCGCGCCGGCGACCTGGTACTGCAGCAAGTGGCCGAGCGGCTGCAGCAGCTCACGCGCGGCGACGACAACGCCTATCGCCTCGGCGGCGACGAGTTCGCGCTGCTGCTGCGTGGCGAACGCGGGACGCGCGAACTGTTCCATCTGGTCGAACGCGCGGTCGAGCTGATCCATCAGCCGGTGGTGTTGCCCGACCGGCGCAGCGTGACCGTGGGGGCTTCCACGGGAGTCGCGGTGTTCCCGTCGGGCGACGAGCCCGAGCGTGCCGCCGAAGTGTTCGACCGTGCCGATCGTGCCCTGTACCGCTGCAAGACGCAGAACAGCAGCGGCTTGCCGCACGCGGTCGACTTGATGCGCTAGGTGTGATGCGGTAATCGCAGCGCACTGGCGCCGCGTGTGTCGCTATCCGCGCCTACTTGGCCTCCGACGTCGCCTTTGCGCTCGCCGCGGCGAAGTCACCGGCGGCATAAACGCTCAGCGTCTCCGGCTTGAAGTGCCGGCGAATCGCCGCATTGACCTGATCCACGGTCAGGGCCCGCAGCTGCGCATCGATGTTCGCCGACCAGGCCATCGTGCGGCCGAGGTAGAGATTGCGCGCCAGCACGCTGGCCACCACATCGTCGTCCGCGCGTGCCTGCGCGCGCTGGGTCAGCAGCGCATTCACCGCATCCTGGAGTTCCTTGGCGGTGATGCCATCGCGCACCAGCGTCGCCACTTCCTCGCGCAGGCCGGTGATCAGACGATCGACGTTCTGCGGCGCGGCGATCGCCTGGATCGCCAGACTGCCCGCATCGTCCCTGCCGTCGGGGCTGGAGTCCGCATTGACGCTGCTCGATACGCCGTAGGTGAGCCCTTCCTTCTGGCGCAATCGCTTGCCCAAACGCGAGGCGAGGGTGCCCCCGCCCAGCACATGGTTGGCCACCATCAGCGCGGCGTAGTCGGGATCGGTGTCGTTGAGCGGCAGATTGCTGCGCGCGGCGACGACGGCATTGGCCTTGTCCGGCGTTTCCATGCGCCGCGATTCGGCGGCGACGTCGGTGTAGTGCGTGTCGATCGCGACGTAAGGCGTCGGCGCCGACCAGTCCGCGAACAGCGTCTGCAGCTGCGCCTTCACCGGCACCGGATCGAAGTCGCCGACGATCGTGAGCTCGCCTTGCGCCGTGCCGTAGAAATCGCGGTGATAGGCGATCACGTCCGCGAGCTTCAGCGCTTTCCATTGCGCCAACTGCTGGTCGAGCGAGCGGAAGGCAAGCGGGTGGTCCACCGGCCATGGATCGAAGTGCGCGCCCATCGCCTGCGACACGACCGTTCCCGGCTCTTTGCGCGCGGCCTCCAGGCCGGTGATCGCTTGCAGGCGCAGTTGCTCGAACTCGCTTTGCGGGAAGGCGGGATTGCGCAGCAGATCGGCCGCCAGCGCCAGCGCGTCGGCCAGGGTGTCGCGGCGACTGTCGAAGCTGATGTACGCGCCCTGGATGCCGCCGCCGACGCTGCCGGTGGTCCGCAGTGCGTCCAGCCGCTGCGCGATCTGCTCGCGGCTGAGAGTCTTCGAACCGCGCATCAGCATCGCGCCGGCCACGCTGCCGGCGGGTGCAGGATGGCGCTTGATCGTGGCGACATCGCCGAAGCGGAAGTTGGCGTTGACCTGCACCGTATCGCCACGCGTGTCCTTGGGCAGCAGTGAGACCTTCAACCCGTTGCCGAGCACGAAGGTCTGCGTGCGCGCGTCGAGATTCGCCGGCGTGGGGTCGAACTTTTCGCCCGCCGCGACTGCGGCCTTGCCGGCGTAACCCTGCAGCAGCGCGGCAACCGACGGCGTAGCGGGAATCTCGGCGCGATCGGGACGGTCGGTGGGCACGAAGCGGCCGAGCGTGCGGTTGCTGGATTTCAGATACGCGCGGGCCACGCAGTTGACATCGTCGACGGTGACTTTGTCGATCTGGTCGCGGCGCAGGAAATACAGGCGCCAGTCGCCGGCGGCGACGGCGCTGGTGAGGCCCATCGCGACCGCGTTGACGTCGGTGAGGCTGCGCTCCCAGGCATTGGCGATGCGCTGCTTGGCGCGCGCGACTTCTTCGGCGGTGACCGGCTTGTCGCCGAGTTGTTCGATCTGGCGCAGCAGTTCGGCCTGCACCTTCGCCATGTCGCCGTCGTTCGGCACGATCGCGCTTACGCTGAACAGGCCGGCGTCGCGCACGTTGTCGCTGCCGGCCGCGGCGGCGGCAGCGAGCTTGGTTTCCACCAGCGCCTTGTGCAGACGCCCGGAGGGCGTATCGCTGAGCACGTTGGCCAGCACGCTCAGGGCGGCGCCATCGGCATGATTCGACGAGGGCGCGTGGTAGGCCGCCATCAGCACGCGGATGTCGCCGCTGCGGCGCACGGTGACGTCGCGTTCGCCGTCCTGCGCGGGCTCGATGGTGTGGAACGCGGGTAGCGGTGTCGCCGGTTTCCTGACCTTGGCGAAGGCGGCATTCGCCAGCGCCAGCGTCCTGGCCGGATCGATGCGCCCCGCCACGACTAGCGTCGCGTTGTCCGGTCGGTACCACGCACGATAGAACGCCTGCAGATTGGCGATCGGCACGCCCTCGACGTCGGAGCGCGCACCGATGGTGGTGTTGCCGTAGTTGTGCCAGAGGTACGCGGTGGAACGCACACGCTGGGCGAGCACCGCTGCCGGGCTGTTCTCGTTGCGCTCCATTTCGTTGCGGACCACGGTCATCTCGCTGTCGAGATCCTTCTTCGCAATGAAGGAGTGGACCATGCGGTCGGCCTCCAGGCCGAGCAGCCAGGCTAGCGATGCGTCGTTGGCCGGAAACGATCCGTAGTAGTTGGTGCGGTCGAAGGAGGTCGTGGCATTGGCATCGATGCCGCGCTGCTTCAGTTCGGCCGGGATGTCGGGGTGCGTCGGCGTGCCCTTGAACAGCAGATGCTCCAGCAGATGCGCCATGCCGGTTTCGCCATAGTTCTCGTGCACGGAGCCCACGCCGTAGGCGATGTTCACCGTCACCGTCGGTGTGGTCGCGTCGGGAAACAGCAGGACGCGCAGGCCGTTGCCGAGGGTGTATTCGCAGATGCCTTCGATGCAGGGGCCGGCGCTGACGCCGCGGGGCAGGGCGATCGCCGGGGTTGCGGAGGTGCGGGTGGCGGGCGCGTCTTGCGCCATTGCGCCACCAGATACCGCCAAAGAAAGCGTGAGCGCCAGCGCCAGTGTGCGCAGACGCGACGTGCCCGGTTGTAAGCGGTGCGGCATGGAATCCTTCTCGCGGTGATATGGCTGCCGCCCGCATCGGCGACAATGGATTGTAGCCATCGCCTGCCGTAGCCCTCTGTCGTCACCATGATCGAACTGCCCGCGCCACCGTCCGAAGTTACGCCCTTGCCGCTGCTGTACTGCGATGACGTGCTCGCCGTGGTCAACAAGCCGGCCGGCCTGATGGTCCACGACAGCAAGCTGGCCGGCGGCGAATCGGATTTCCTCGCCGATCGCCTGCGCGAGCAGCTAGGCCGCCCGATCTTCCTCGTGCACCGGCTGGACCGCGCCACCAGCGGCTGCCTGCTGTTGGCCTTCGATCGCGAAACGGCCTCACAGTTGGGGCAGGTGATGATGTCGCGCGACGTCGAGAAGGATTACTGGGCGATCTGCCGTGGCTGGCCCGAAGAAAGCTTCGTCGTTGACCATCCGCTCGATGGCGGTCCCGGCAAGCCGCAGAAGAAACCGGCGGTGACGCGCTTCATCCGCCTGGCGACCTGCGAGTTGGCGATGCCCTCCCAAGGTTTCGAAACTTCGCGTTACGCCTTGCTATGTGCGCGACCGGAAACCGGCCGCTTCCGCCAGATCCGCCGGCATCTCAAGCACGTGTTCCACCACCTGATCGGCGACACCAGCCACGGCGATGGTCGCCACAACCGCAACTTCCGCATGCTCGGCGTGCATCGCATGCTGCTGCACGCACGACGCCTGGCCTTCACCCATCCGCGCAGCGGCGAGCGCATCGTCGCCGTCGCGCCGGTGGATGCGGAGTTCGCCAAGGCCCTGGCGGTGATGGGATACCCGCCAGAGCCCTGAGGGTCACTCTGCTTACAATCCGCGCATGTTGGAGATCACTGACAACCTGGCGATTCCCGATGACGAGCTGGTCGAACGCTTCGTGCGTTCGTCCGGTCCGGGCGGGCAGAACGTCAACAAGGTCGCCACGGCGGTCGAGCTGCGCTTCGACATCGCGCAGTCGCCCACGCTGCCCGAGGCCGTGCGCGAGCGCCTGCTCGCCAAGCGCGATCGGCGCGTGACCGATGCGGGCGTGCTGGTGCTCAACGCCCAGCGGTTCCGCACCCAGGACCGCAACCGCGAGGACGCGCGCGAGCGACTTGCGGCCTTCGTCGCTTCCGGCCTGCGGGCGCCCACCCCTAGAATCGCTACGAAGCCGAGCCGGGCCGCCAAGCAGCGCCGGCTCGACGACAAGCGCGAACGCAGTACGATCAAGAAAGCACGCACCCGCCGGCAATGGGACTGATCCTGCTGGCCTGCGCGAGGGAACCGGCAAGCGAATGAGTGACGACAAGCGACAAACCGTTTTGCCGCTGCCTCCCAGCGCGCCGCGCGTGAAATCCAGTGCCCTGACCCGCTGGCTCGGCCTCGCTTTCCTGCGGCTGGGGGGATGGCGCATGGTCGGCGAGTTCCCGGACATCCCCAAGCTGGTGCTGATCGGTGCCCCGCATTCGTCCAACTGGGACGGCATCTGGGGGCTGGCGGCGAAGCTCGCCTTGGGTCTGGACATCAAGATCCTGGGCAAGGACTCGCTGTTCAAAGTGCCCCTGATGGGCCTGATGCTGCGGCGCCTGGGCGTGATCCCGGTGGACCGCAGCGCGGCGCACGGGGTGGTCGCGCAATCCGCGGCGATGATCCAGCGGGCCGAGCGCTTCTGGTACGGCCTGGCGCCGGAAGGCACGCGCAAACCGGTGGAGCGCTGGAAGACCGGCTTCTGGAAGATCGCCAAGGCGGCCGATGTGCCGGTGCTGCCGGCCTATTTCCACTATGGCCACAAGGTGATCGGCATCGGCCCGCTGTTCGAGCTGGGCGACGACATGTCCGCGGACATGACTCGAATCCGCGAGTGGTACCGCACCGTCTCCAAGGGCAAGTTGCACGACGCCTGAGCGGGTCAGGTTTCCGACTGTGGCGCCCCCGAGGGGGCAGTCAGGGCGTCGAAATGTGACAAAATTCGCACTTCGTCCGCCGGCCTGCGACAGGCCTGGCTTCCCCAGGACGCTCCCTGCCTCGCGACCCCTCTCGTGGCCGGTTTGGCACGGGATATGCGTCATCTAGGGCACGGCTCCGCGGGGGATTCAGCAGCGGACCAAGGGGGCGGCGGTCGGCCGGCCGGGCGGGGAGCCCGGCGCCGACGGCCGCGATCGCGAACAGGGGGCGCATGCGTTGGCGTGCGCGAAGGGAGCGGGAAGCGCATGTACAAGCCCAGCCGGCGAGTCCTCGCCATCGGATTGGTGCTGGGCACTTTGCTGGGGGCGCTGGGGATCTGGGTGCTGCTGCATCCGGCGAGCGTCTTCGTGCAGCCCTGGCGCGCGCAGCGCACCGACAGCCCGGTGCAGGACGTGCTGCTGGGCCCGTATCCGGTCGAAGCGGACTTCATCGCGCTCAAGCAGCGCGGCGTCACCACGATCATCAGCCTGCTCGAACCCAACGTGCCGTACGAGAAGGTGCTGCTCACGCAGGAGCGCGAGCGCGCCGCGCGCTACGGCATGACCGTGAAGAACTTCCCGATGGGCAGCATCCTCGGGCAGAAGTTCGGCGACGACTACGCCAAGAATTCGAAGGCGGCCGCGGAAGCGGCGCTCGCCGCCGACGGCATCGCCTACATCCACTGCTACCTCGGCCTGCATCGCGCGCGCAACGTGCAGGGCTACCTGGCCCAGCACGCCCGCACCGACCAGTACGCCGGCAGCAACGCCAGCGCGAGCGCGGCCGACCTCGACAACGAACACATCGCTCAGACCGCCTTCGATGCGCTCGATTACGAGCGCAGCCTGGCCGCGCTGGCGAAGATTCCCAACAAGGGCCTGCGCGCGGCGCGGCTGGAAGCCTGGAACTACTACCGCTTGCGCCGCATCCCCGAAGCGCGCGCGCGTTTCCGCCAGGTGCTGGACCAGTATCCGGACGATCAGGATTCGCTCAGCGGCCTGGCCTACAGCAGCCTGGCAGAAAACCGCCTCGACGACGCCGAGCTCGCCTTCACCCAGCTCCTGAGCGCCAAGCCCGACGACGCCTCGGCGATCGAAGGCATGGGTCACGTGCGCTACCGGCAGGCGCGCCCTGCCGATGCGCGCGCGTTGTTCGAGCGCGCCGCCGCACTCAATCCGAACAACATCGAAACCCAGCAGATGCTCGAGCGCCTGCGCGGCATGGCCGACGCAGCGACGCCGGCGGTGTCCGCTTCGCCCTAGCCATTGCGTTTGCGTTTGCTCCATCCAATCGAAGTACGCCCGTCGTGTTGAAGCCGTCCAACGTGTTCAAGAAAAAGAAGGTGCTGTCGTGGACTTCCTGATTACCGCGCATCCGCGGGTAGTGTTCGCGTTCTGGCTCGGCGTCGTCGTCATCGCGATGGCGCTGCTGATGCTGGTGGTCATCCTGGCGATGCGCCAAGTGGTGATGCGGCGCGAGCGCAACCGCATTCGCGCGGCGACGCAGTGGCATCAGATCCTGCTGGACTCCGCGCAGGGCCTGGCGATTTCGCCGCCGTCGCTGCCGCGTGGCGATCTGCCGGGTTTCGTCGACGCCTGGAACCATGTGCACCAGTCGCTGGGCGAACACGACGACAGCGGCCTGCAGCGCGTGGCACAGGAAATCGGCCTGGAGCGGCATCTGAGCGTCGCGATCGACCACGGCAACTTCCACAACCGGGTGATGTCGATCGTCGCCCTGGGCTATCTGCGCAGCCGCAGCCAGTTCGACAAGCTCGCGCGCTATCTCGACGACCGCAGCACCATCATTTCGCTGAGCGCGGCGCGAGCCTTGATGCACATCGATCCGGCGCGCGCCGTGACCATGCTGGTGCCGCACATCATCGAGCGCAACGACTGGCCGCAGGGCGGTGTCGCGCAGATCCTGCACGACGCGAATCCGTCGCTGGTATCGAAAGAGCTGGGCGAAGTCGCGCTGCAAGCCAATGCCGACGTCGCGCCGCGCCTGGTGCGCTTCCTAGCCGACGTCAGCCCGAGCGCCGCGGCGCCGGTGATCCGCAACGTGATCGCTTCGCACCCCGACGATCACCTGATCTCCACCTGCCTGCAGGTGATGAGCGATCCCTCCGATCTCGACCTGATCCGTTCGCTGCTGACCCACGAGCGCTGGCACGTGCGCATGCACGCGGCCGCTGCGCTGGGACGCCTGGGCGAGGCGGGCGAGGCGCCGCAGCTGCTGCCGCTGCTGGCCGACAGCCAGTGGTGGGTGCGCTACCGCGCCGCGCAGGCGCTGAGCCGCCTGCGCGGGATCGAGCCCGATCACATCGTGCGCATCCGCGCCGAGCAGACCGACCGTTTCGCCTGCGACGTGCTCGACCAGGTGATTGCGGAACGCAACATGGGAGTAGAGCAATGAGCGCTGCCGCACTGACCCTTCCGACCGGCGTCGTGGATGCGCTGGAATGGCTGCAGTGGGTGTTCTTCGCCTACTTCATCGTCATCAACGTGACCTACCTGGCGCTGAACTACATCGCCATGTTCGGAATCGTGCGGCACATGCACGAGCACGGCACGAAGTTCATGTGGAACAACTTCCGCGCCTACCAGCCGCCGGTGAGCATCATCGTGCCGGCCTTCAACGAGGAGCGGACCATCGTTTCCTCGGTCCGCTCGCTGCTGCGCCTGGGCTATCCGAACTTCGAGATCGTCGTGGTCAACGACGGCTCCACCGACAACACGCTGGCTGAGGTGATCAAGGCCTTCGCACTGGTCGAGTTCCCCGAGGCCTACCGCAAGCGGATCAAGACCCAGGACGTCAACAAGGTCTATGCGTCACCGACGTATCCGAACGTGCGCCTGGTCGACAAGGTCAACGGCGGCAAGGCCGATGCGCTCAATGCCGGCATCAACTGCGCGCGCTATCCGCTGTTCTGCGTGGTCGACGCGGACTGCATCCTGCAGCAGGACAGCCTGGCGCGTGTGGTGCAGCCGTTCCTCGAGGACTCGACCACCGTTGCCGCGGGCGGCGTGATCCGCGTGGTCAACGGCTGCCAGGTGAAGGACGGCTTCCTCACCCGCGTCGACCTGCCGAAGAAAGTGCTGCCGCTGGTGCAGACGGTGGAATACCTGCGCGCCTTCCTGTTCGGCCGCCTGGGCTGGTCGCCGATGAACGCCCTGCTGATCATCTCCGGTGCGTTTGGCGTGTTCTACAAGGAACGCGTGATCGCCGCCGGCGGTTACCACGGCGACACGGTGGGCGAAGACATGGAACTGGTCGTGCGCCTGCACAAGCAGCTGCGCGAAGAGAAGCGCGATTACCGCATCACCTTCGTGCCCGACCCGATCTGCTGGACGGAAGCGCCGGAAGACCTGGGCTCGCTGCGCCGCCAGCGCATGCGCTGGCAGCAGGGCCTGGCCGAGAGTCTGCTGCCGAACTGGCGGCTGATGTTCCGCAGCAACGGCGGCGCGGTGGGCTGGCTCGCCTTCCCGTTCATGCTGCTGTTCGAGTGCATCGGTCCCGTCATCGAGGTGCTGGGCTACGTGTCGATGATTGCTTTGGGACTGGCCGGCGTGCTGTCGCCGGAGGCCTTCTTCGTCTTCCTGTTCGCGTCGGTCGGCCTGGGCGTGCTGCTGTCGACCAACGCGCTGGTGCTGGAGGAGCTTTCGTTCCACCTGTATCCGCGCCCGGGTCAGCAGTTCAAGTTGTTCCTCGTCGCCATCTTCGAGAACTTCGGCTACCGCCAGCTCACCACGGTGTGGCGCCTGATGGGCCTGGTGCGCTGGGTGCTGCAGCTGCGCGGCCGTTCGCGCTGGGGCCGCATGCATCGCAATGCCAGCTGGCAGCACGAAGGCAAGCCCGAGGAACACGAAACCGTGCCTGCGCCGCACGTCGCCGGTATCTCCGGCGGCACGTGGCCGCCGGGCCCCTCGGGCACGCGGTGAGCCGGCGATGGACTCAATCAATCCTATGGAGAGCAGCATGCGTGGTGGTTTCGTTCCGTTGACCGTCAAGGCGCTGGCATTGGCTTGCGCACTGGCCCTCGCGCCGTCGGTGTCCGCACAACAGGCGGCCGCCGCGCCCGGCAGCGAAACCTATGCGCAGCAGTTCGAGCGTGCGCACACGCTGGCCAACAACGGCCAGCGCGAAGAAGCCGTCGCCCTGTATACGGCGCTGCTCGCGCAGTCGCCGACCAACACCGATGTGCTGCTCGCACGCGGTCGCACGAATGCATGGATGAAGCGCTGGCCCGAAGCCGAGGCTGATCTGACCGCCGTCACCACCGCCAAGCCCGACTACGCCGACGCGTGGTCGGCGCTGGGCGACATGTATCTGTGGAGCGATCGTCCGCAGCAGGCGGCGACCGCCTATGCGCGTTGGGCAGAGCTGAATCCCAATGACCCGGCCGCAAGCATCGCGCTCGGACGCGCGCAGCGTGCCGGCGGCGATACGGCAGCGGCGCAGATGGCCTTCGAATCCGCGCGTGCGCGCGGCGCCGATCCGGCCCAGGTCGACGACTATGTGGCCTCGCTGCAGCCGCGCATCGTGGAACCCGATGCGGTGCTGCCCGCCGGCTATCTGTGGGCCTTGCGGGTCGGCGGTACGCACACGAGTTTCGATCCGTCTTCGCGCGACAGCTGGAGCGAATATGAAGTCGCGCTGCGCCGCAAGTTCGACGGCGGTTCGCTCGCGCTGGAGATGCTGCGCGCGCATCGCTTCGACCAGCACGACACTGCGTGGGCGCTGGACGGCTACGTGAACCTGTGGGCACGCGCCTACGCCAATGTCCGTTACCAGCGCGGGCCGAGCGGGGACCTGTTTCCGGAAAACGCCTGGCGCGCCGAACTGTTCCAGGGCGTCGGCAACGGGTGGGAGCTGTCGGGCAGCTACGATCATCTCGAGTTCGGCGGTGCCGACACCGACATGTACGGTCTTGGCGTCGGCCGCTACTTCGGCAACTTCTACGCGCGCTATCGCGCGCTGCACGTGCCGGGCGTGGGGTCGGGCAGCCTCAGCCACCGCGGGCAGCTGCGCTGGTATTACGCCGGCAATGCCGACGACTACTTCGAAGTCAGCGCCGGCCACGGCCGCAGCCACGAACGTGAGTTTGGCGGTGGCTTCGATCGCGTGGTCGCCGACAGCCATTCCTCGTTCGGCCTGACTTACGTGAAGTTCTTCGCGCCGCGCTGGGGCTTCAAGCTCGGTGCGGATTTCGCCAACGACGTAGACGGTTTCGATGAGCGCAGCGTCACCGCCACTCTCTACACCCGTTGGTGACGGCGCGGCCGGTCGCGCTGGCGACCGGCCCGCGTTTCGCTTTCTTTCGCTCGCGCCTGCGTTGCTCGTAGGTGCTCTGGTTCTGCGCGCGTGGGCGCTGTACGCAGGCGCTGCCGGGCAGGTGCTGCCGACGCGCGTGCTGATGGCGGCGCTGGGCGACGACCTGCTCCTCTTCGCGCGTAGCCTGCCGTTGCTGTGCCTGCTGTCGTGGCCGCTGTTGCGCATGCGCAACGCGCCGTGGCGCGCAACGGCTACCCTCCTGCTGTGGTCGCTCTGGCTGGCGATGCAGATCACGCTGGAGCAGTACTACCTCGCTACGCGCAACCCATTGGGCGCGGACCTGTTCGGCTATTCGTGGCAGGAAATCGCCATGACCATTGCCGGCGGTACCCGCATGAATGCGATCACGCTCGCCGGCTGGACCTTGCCGCTGGCGTCGATGGTTGCCGTGTTCGCGTTCTGTTGGCGTCATCCCTTGCAGTGGCGCACGCACGGTGCCGCGGTCGCGTTGCTGGCCGGGACGGCGCTGTGGCTGCTGCCGCCGGTTTCGTCGACGCTGCGGATCCAAGGCGAAGACGCGCACAACCTAGCAAGCAACAAGACCATCGCGTTCACCGCCGACATTGCGCGCTACTGGCTCGGTGAGGCACCCGAGCGGCTTTCCAGCGCAAGCGCGGCCGTGTCCCCCGGAGGCGATGCCGACTATCCGTTCCTCCATCCCGAGCAGACGCCGGACGTCCTCGGCCCGCATTTCGCGAACACCTCCAGGCGGCCGCCGCATCTGGTCTTCATCGTCGTCGAAGGATTGGGTCGTTCGTTCTCCGGTCCTGACACGCTCCGCGGCAGCTTCACGCCGTTTCTCGACGAACTGGCCGGACGCAGTTTGTACTGGAGCAACTTCCTGGCCGCGCAGGGGCGGACGTTTGGCGTGCTGCCCTCGGTATTCGGCTCTTTGCCGTTCGCCGACAAGGGGTTCGCCGCGTTGGGCGAACGCATGCCCGCGCATGCCAACCTGTTCAACTTGCTCGGCCGCCAGGGCTATGCCACGCGTTTCTATGCCGGCACCGACCTCGCCTTCGACCATGAGCGAACCTACCTGCAGAAGCAGGGCGTGCAGCGCATCGTCGATCTCCCCAGTTTCGGTCCGGGCTACCGGCGCAATCCCTATAGCAGCTGGGGTTACGACGACAGCGAGCTGATGGCTCGCGTGCTCGCGGACGGTGCGATCTTCGATAGCTCGCCTGTCGACGGCGTGACAGTCGACGGCGCGGCCGACACACGCCCCACGCTGACCGTCATCCAGACGATCTCGATGCACACCTCCTACCGCTTCGCCGGCCAGGATGCGTGGCGCCGCCGTTTCGAACGACGCTTGGACGAATTGCAGATCGCGCCGGGCGACAAGCCCGGCTATCGCGCCTTCGCCGATATCTACGCGACGATCCTGTTCACCGACGACGCGCTGCGCCGCTACTTCGAGGCCGCGCAGAAGGCGCCCGGCTACGAGAACACGCTCTTCGTGATCACCGGCGACCATCGCCTGCCCGAACTGCCGATGGACACCAAGATCGAGCGCTATCACGTGCCGTTGATCGTGTTCTCGCCGATGCTGAGGCAGCCCGCTCGGATCCGTGCGGTGTCCTCGCATCTGGACCTCGCGCCTTCGATGCTCGCGTTCCTTTCGCACAACTACGGCTTGCAGCGTCCGGCACAGGTGACGTGGACCGGTACCGGCCTCGACACAACCCCTGAATTCGTCAGCCGGCGCGAGATCCCGCTCAAGCACGAGAAGACCTTGCTCGACGATTTCGTCGCGGGGCCCTGGTTCCTCAGCCACGACCAGCTGTATGTGCTGGAGGACGGCATGCGCCTCGCTCTGGCCGATGATGCCGCCGCGCAGGCGCAGGCTTCCGCGCGCTTCGATCGCTATCGCCAGGCCAATGCGCGCTTCGCGCGGACGCTACGCCTGTCGCCAGAAGGCGCGACGCCGAAGCTGGTGGCCTTCGATGGTGGCGAGGGGGCGCATGCGCCTGCACCCGCGGCCACCGCGCCGGTTCCGCAGCGGCATACGCTGCATGCGCATGGCATCGCCGCGCCCGAAGGCACCGACCTCGACCACATGGCGATCACCGCGCAGTTCACCAATGCCACGAGCGAACCCAGCGCGCCTTTCGTGCCGCTGCTGGTGCTCAGCGACGAGCGCGGCCGCGAGGTACGCGAAAGCTATGCGGGTGCGTTGCAGCTGACGGCGGGCGCGTCCGGACAGGCGCGTTTCGATCTGGAGCTCAAGGGCGTCGAGTCCGGACGCTATTTCCTGGCGGTGTTGCCGACACACCCGGATACCGGCCGGCGCGTAGGCGAGGGCGTGTACCGCATTCCGATCAAGGTGCGCTGCTGCGCGCCCGGCGGCGGCGCACGCGCGCGTCCGTGATTGACTTGCGCGGAGCGGCGATGCGTATGAAAACCTGGCTATTGCTGCTGTGCCTGACGGTGTCGTCCGCCGTGTTGCCGGCAGTCGCAGCGCCACGCGCCATATGGACCTGGGAAGGCGACAGCTACGCGATGCTCGAATCGCGCGCCGAGGCCGAAGCGGCCTTCGCTTTCCTGCGCGCGCACGAGGTGGACACGATCTACCTCTATGCCGATGCCTATCGGGGCCGCAATCTGCTCGCCGATGCGCCGCGCCGCTACGGTGACTTCATCGCCAAGGCGCACGCGCGCGGCTTCCGCGTGTATGCACTGCTTGGCTCGGCCTATCTCGACACCGAGCGCTACATCCTGCCCGAGCAGCGGCGCGAAGCCGTGGCGATGCTGCAGCGCGTCCTCGACTACAACGCCAAGGCCGCGGAGGCGTCGCGCTTCGATGGCGTGAACCTCGACATCGAACCGCACCTGCTGGATCAGTGGAACGATGCGAGCCGCGAAGACCTGCTGCGCGACCTCCTCGAGATCAGCGCGGAATGGATGCGGATGAAGCAGGCGTCCGGGCAGCGACTGAGCATCGGGCCGGCGGTGCCCTTCTGGTTCGACGGCATCGACGTGCGTTGGCGCGGAGCCACCAAGCCGGCGAGCGAACACCTGGCCGGGCTCTACGACTATCTGGCGCTGATGGACTATCGCGATCACGCCGAAGGCCGCGACGGCATCATCGCGCACGCGGAAAAGGAAATGGCCTACGCCGAAACGATCGGCAAGCAGGTCGTGATCGGCCTGGAACTCACGCCGAACGAACTCGCGAAGGTCACCTTCAACCACCGCAACGAAGCCGACCTGCAGCACGAAATGGCCGCGACGCAAGCCGCCTACGGCAAGTCCAAGGCCTTCGCCGGCTTCGCGCTGCATCACTATCGCGGCTATCGCGAGTGGATCGACGCGCAGCGCGATCGCTGATAGTCGGCAGCGCTAGCGCTCGGATTGTCCGGTGTCGTCGTAACCGCCGCGTTCGAACAGCGCCGGCTTGATCAGCGCGGTGAAGGCGCGCGCCTGCGGCGACAGGAACTTGCCCTTGCGCACCACCACGCCGTAGCTGCGTGAGGGGAAGTACTTCGCCAGCGAGCGGGCGGCCAGGCGTTCGCGATCGGCCTCGGTGAGGCAGATCGCGGTGACGATGCTGATGCCCAGGCCCATCGCCACGTATTGCTTGATTACTTCCCAGCCGCCGACTTCCAGCGCCACGGTGTAGGGCACGCGGTTCTGCTGGAACACCAGGTCGACCAGGCGATAGGTGGTCAGGCGTTGTGGCGGCAGGATCAGACCGTAGGGCGACAGGTCCTGCAGGCTGAGGTTGGCCTTGGTCGCCAGCGGGTGCTCGCGCGGCGTGATCAGCATCGGTTCGAAGCGATAGACCGGTGCGTAGTCCAGGTCCGCCGGCACGTCGAGCATCGAACCCACGGCCAGGTCGACGGCGTCCGAGCGCAGCAGCTCCAGGCCGCCGGCACCGGTGACGTTGTGCAGGCTGAGGCGGATGTCCGGGTGCTTGGCCTGGAACGCTTCGACGATCTTCGGCAGCAGGTAAAGGATGGTCGAGCTGCCCGCGGCGACATGCAGTTCGCCCGCATCCAGCCCACGCACCCGGTCGCGGAAGGTGGCATCCAGCCCGTCCAGGCCTTCGACCAGTGGACGGGCCAGCTCGTACAGCTCCTGGCCTTCACGGGTGAGGGTGATGCGGCGGCCGCTGCGCTCGAGCAGGCGGGTGCCCAGGTCGCGTTCGAGCGCCTGCAGTTGCAGGGTCACGGCCGGCTGGCTGAGGAAGAGCGCCTCGGCCGCGCGGGAAATCGACCCCAGGCGCGCGGTCTGGCAGAAGGCCCGCAGCGGTTTGAGGCGGTCGCCTTTGTAGGCGAATCGGGGAGCGGGAGGTGGCTTGGCTGACATAGTTCCGTCAGATATTAATAAACCAAATACAGTCTATTAAAAAAACTTGATTGCCTTATACCACACTTGACCGCATGGTCACGCCTGGCCCGTTACATGGGTACACGACGATCAGTGAGGAGCTAAGGCATGTCGGCAATGTTGGAACCGCGGGACCTCGGGCACGTGGCACAGGGCATCGAACTGCTCGCCGAAGACCCGAATGGCCGGTCACTGCTGACCCCGGCGGCGTTGACCTTCCTGACCGACCTGCACCGCCGGTTCGAGGCCAACCGCCAAGTCAGGTTAGCCGCCCGCCGTGAACGCCAGGCCTTCTTCGACGCCGGCGGCCTGCCCGATTTCCGCACCGACACCGCGGCCATCCGCGCCGCCGACTGGCGGGTCGCGCCGTTGCCGGCCGCGCTGCGCGACCGCCGGGTCGAGATCACCGGCCCGACCGATCCGAAGATGGTCATCAACGCGCTTAACTCGGGTGCGAGCTGCTACATGGCCGACTTCGAGGATTCGACCTCGCCGACCTGGTCCAACCTGCTCATCGGCCAGCGCACGCTGGGCGACGCGATCGCGGGCCGCCTCGACTACACCGCGCCGGCCGCCGGCGGCACGCCCGGCAAGCGCTACACGCTGCGCCCCTTCGAGGAACAGGCCGTGCTGCTGGTGCGCCCGCGCGGCTGGCACCTCGACGAGAAGCATGTGCTGGTCGACGGCGAACGCTTGTCCGCCTCGCTGTTCGACCTGGGCTTGTTCGCCTTCCATAACGCGCATGCGCTCGCGGCCAAGGATCGTGGCCCCTACTTCTACCTGCCCAAGCTGCAGTCGATGGAAGAGGCACAGCTGTGGAACGACGTGCTCGACCACATCGAAGCGGCGCTGAAGCTGCCCAACGGCCAGCTCAAGGTCACCGTGCTGATCGAGACGCTGCCGGCGGTGTTCGAAATGGACGAGATCCTCTACGTCCTGCGCAACCGCATCGCCGGCTTGAACTGCGGCCGCTGGGACTACGTCTTCTCCTACATCAAGACCTTCCGCAATCACCGCGACAAGGTGCTGCCGGAGCGCGGGCAGGTGACGATGACGCAGCCGTTCCTGCGGGCGTATTCGGAACTGCTGATCCAGACCTGCCACAAGCGCGGCGCGCATGCGATGGGTGGGATGGCCGCGCAGATCCCGATCAGCGGCGATGAAGCCGCCAACGAGGCCGCGCTCGCCAAGGTCCGCGCCGACAAGCTGCGCGAAGCGACCGCCGGGCACGACGGCACCTGGGTCGCGCATCCGGCTCTGATTCCGCTGGCGCGGCAGATCTTCGACGAGCGCATGCCGCAGGCGAACCAGCACGAGGTGCGCCGCGAGGAAGTGATCGTCACTCGCGACGATCTGATCAAGCCGAGCATCGGTTCGATCACCCGCGCCGGCTTCGAGAACAACGTCGAAGTGTGCGTGCGCTATCTCGCCGCGTGGCTCGACGGCAACGGTTGTGTGCCGATCCATTGGCTAATGGAGGACGCCGCGACCGCCGAAATCGCGCGCACGCAGCTGTGGCAATGGCTGCATACCGAGGGCCTGCATCTCGACGACGGCAGCGAAGTCGACCTGGCGCTGTTCGAACGCGCACTCATCAATCTGCCGGGCAAGCTCGGCGATCGCAGCAAGCTGCCCGGCGGCAGCCGCATCAACGAGGCGATCGGGATGCTCGACCGCCTCACCCACGCCGACACGCTCGAAGAGTTCCTGACCCTGCCCGCGTACGCGCGGCTCGACTGATCCATCGCAACACCCCCACCACGCGCTCACGCATCAGAGGGATACGCCATGAACAAGCAAGCCTCCGCCGACCAACTCCGTCACGACTGGCAGACCAACCCGCGCTGGGCCGGCATCACCCGCCCGTACAGCGCCGAAGACGTGGTGCGCCTGCGCGGCACTGTGCAGATCGAGCATTCGATCGCGCGGCTCGGCGCGGAGAAACTGTGGAATTCGCTGAACACCGAGGACTTCGTCAACGCGTTGGGCGCGCTCACCGGCAATCAGGCGATGCAGCAGGTGAAGGCCGGCCTCAAGGCGATCTATCTGTCCGGCTGGCAGGTCGCCGCCGACGCCAATATCGCCGGCGAGATGTACCCCGATCAGTCGCTGTACCCGGCCAACTCGGTGCCGCAGGTCGTGCGCCGCATCAACAACACGCTGTTGCGCGCCGATCAGATCCAGCATGCGGAAGGCGGCGGCGACGTCGACTTCCTGCAGCCGATCGTGGCCGACGCCGAGGCCGGCTTCGGTGGCGTGCTCAATGCCTTTGAACTGATGAAGGGCATGATCGAAGCGGGCGCCGCCGGCGTGCACTTCGAGGACCAGCTCGCTTCGGTGAAGAAGTGCGGGCACATGGGCGGCAAGGTGCTGGTGCCCACGCGCGAAGCGGTCGAGAAGCTCGTCGCCGCGCGCCTCGCCGCGGACGTGATGGGCGTGCCGACGCTGATCGTCGCGCGCACCGACGCCGAAGCTGCGGACCTGCTGACCAGCGACGTCGACGCCAACGACCAGCCGTTCGCCACCGGCGAGCGCACGGTCGAAGGCTTCTACAAGACCCGCAATGGCCTCGATCAGGCGATCAGCCGCGGCCTGGCCTATGCGCCGTACGCCGACCTGGTGTGGTGCGAGACCGGCAAACCGGATCTGGAATTCGCGCGCAAGTTCGCCGAGGCGATCCACGCGAAGTATCCGGGCAAGCTGCTGGCGTACAACTGCTCGCCGAGCTTCAATTGGAAGAAGAATCTGGACGACGCGACGATCGCGCGCTTCCAGAAGGAACTCGCCAAGCTCGGCTACAAGTTCCAGTTCATCACCCTGGCCGGGTTCCACAGCCTCAACTACGGCATGTTCAGCCTGGCGCACGGTTATGCGCGTCGGCAGATGAGCGCTTTTGTCGAGCTGCAGGAAGCTGAATTCGCCGCTGCGGAGAAGGGCTTCACCGCGGTGAAGCACCAGCGCGAAGTCGGCACCGGTTACTTCGACGCGGTGACCCAGGTGATCCAGAACGGTCAGTCCTCGACGGTCGCGCTGAAGGGCTCGACCGAGGAAGAGCAGTTCCACGAGCAGAAGGCCGCAGCCTAAGGTTTTCCCTTCTCCCCGCTTGCGGGGAGAAGGTCGAAGCGGGCGATAGCCCGCTGAGGGAAGGGCGGATGAGGGGGAGCTCTCCCCGCAAGCGGGGAGAGGCGATCGTCCCGCTCTGGGACGTCCGACAAGCGGCCAACCCTTGTCCGCCACCGGCCGCAATTAGCGTTGGCCGCCAGTCGCTCCTGCCCGCGTAGTCCTATAGATCGGGTGATATTCTCAACCCCTCCGCAGGGCCCCGGGTACGTGTGGATGAAGCGCAGGACGGCGACGGAGTCGCTGCAAGACAGCTCGATGCCGACGACGCCCGCACCCGATGCGGTGGCCGCCGCGCTGACGCCTGCCGAATACGCGCTGTTCGCCGAAGTCGGCCGCGTACGCCGCTGTTACTCCGGTGAAACCCTGTTCCGCCGCGGCGACCTGGGCACCACGATGTATGTGATCGCCACGGGCGCGGTCGATCTCGACTTCGGCGACGACCTGATTTCTAAGCGCCTGGGACCCTATGAATTCTTCGGTGAACTCGGCCTGCTGATCGGCGATCACGCCCGCAGTGCGGACGCCGTGGCGGTCACCGACGGCGAATTGATCGAACTGCGCCACGAGGAATTCCAGCGTCTGGTCGACGACGATCCGAGGCTGATCTCGCACTTCCTGCGCCGCGCGATCATGCGCGTGGTGCTCAACGAACAAAGCCTGATCCGGCGGCTGCGCCGTCGTAACCAGGATCTGCAGACAGCTCTGGATTCTTTGCGCGCCACCGCGCACCAGCTCAACCAGACCGAAGAGCTCATCCGTACCGACGAACTCACCGGCCTGCACAACCGGCGTGGTCTCGCCCAGCATCTGGCCGAACGCCGCCGCAACGGCCAGCTCAAGGGGCTCGGCCTGGTGCTGGTGGATTGCGACCGCTTCAAGCAGGTCAACGATGAGCACGGCCACCTGGTCGGCGATCGTGTACTGCAGAGCATTGCCAGCATCCTGCGTTCGGTGGCCAGCGACGGCGACATCGCCTGCCGGCTGGGCGGCGACGAATTTTGCCTGCTGATCGCCGCGGACAATCGCGACGCGGTCATGGGCTTCGCCGACTTCATCGTCACCACCACCCGCGGTCTGCTGCAGGTGCCGCGTCACGCGGCGCCGGGCGAAGTGCCGCTGGCGTGCTCGGTCAGCGTGGGTGCCTGCCTGATCGACGGCGAGCGCGACTGGAACGACTGGTACGCACAGGCGGATGCGGCGCTGTATCGTGCCAAGCGCCTGGGCGGTAATCGTGTGGAGTGGCAGGACAGCGCACTCGCTACGGCTTGAACGGACTGAGGCCTGATGAATACCGCGGTAGAGATGTTCGACGCCACGCCCGAACCTGCGCCGCGCGCACCGGCCAACGCGCCGCAATTGCGCACCCTGCTGCTGACCGACCTGGTCGATTCGATGGGACTGGTCGAACGCCTGGGCGACGGTCCGGCCAGCGATCTGTTCCGCGCCCATGACCGCCTCGTCCTGCAGTTGCAGCAGCAATGGCGCGGGCGCCTGATCGATCGCTCCGACGGACTGCTGCTGCTGTTCGAGCGTCCCATCGATGGCCTGGGATTCGCGCTCGACTACGTGCGTGGCCTGACCGCCTTGGGCGAGGAGCGCGGCCTCTCCCTGCGCGCCCGCGCGGGATTGCATGTCGGCGAGGTGCTGACTTGGCGCAACAGCGAGGAGGCCGTGAGCATCGGCGCCAAGCCGCTGGAAGTCGAAGGCCTGGCCAAGCCGATGGCCGCGCGCCTGATGGCGATGGCGCGGCCTGGGCAGATCCTGCTCTCCGCCGTTGCTGAGCCGCTGGCGCATCGCGCCGCCCGCGAACTGGGCGATCGCGGCCAGCACCTGGTGTGGAAGGCGTGGGGCCGCTGGCGCTTCAAAGGTGTGCCGGAGCCGCAACACATCTTCGAAGTCGGCGAACCCGGCGTCGCGCCGCTGCGCATGCCGCCGAATACCCCGAAAGCCTGGCGCGACATCCCATTGTGGCGGCGCCCCGCTGCACTGGCCGCGGAAGCCGCGCTACTGGCGGCCGGTGTGCTCGGCGCGTGGTTCATTACCCGGCCCGAACCCGCCATCGCCTTCAACCAGCGCGACTGGGTCGTCATCGGCGATCTGCGCAATCTCACCGGCCAGAGTGCGCTGGACGATTCGCTGGAGCAGGCGTTCCGCATCAGCCTGGATCAGTCGCGCTACGTCAACGTGTTGAGCGACATGAAGGCGCGCGACACCCTCGGCCGCATGCGCCGCGCGCCGGATACGGTGCTCGACCGCGCGGTCGCATCGGAAGTCGCGCTGCGCGACGGCGCGCGTGCGGTGATCCTGCCGACGGTGGCGGAAGTCGGTGGACGCGTGCGCGTCAGTGCCGAAGTCATCGATCCGCACACCCAGACCACCGTCTATGCGGAATCGGCCGAAGGGACGGGCGTGACCTCCACGTTGGACTCGATCGACGACGTCACCGCGGCTCTGCGCGCGAAGCTGGGCGAAGCCGTCAAGTCGATCGAAAAGGACTCGGCGCCGCTGCCGCAGGTGGCGACGAAAAACCTGGATGCACTGCGCGCCTATGCACTGGGGCAGAAGGCGTATGCACAGGGAGATCAGCATGGCGCGCTGCAGTACTACCAACGCGCGACGCAGATCGATCCGGAGTTCGCGCTGGCGTGGCTCGGGCAGATGCGTGCGCAGTTCGCAGTGGTGAATGCACCGGCGGCGATCCCGCCGTTGCGGCAGGCGCAGAAGCTGCGCGACCACCTGGTACTGCGCGAAGCGCTGTACATGGATGCGTGGGCCTCGAACTTCGATGCGCCCGAGCAGACCGCGGCGAAGTGGCAGGAGCTGGCCCAGCTCTATCCGGACTATTGGCCCGCACAAGGCAATGCCGGGCTATGGCTGTATCAGGCCAACCGCTTCAAGGAAGCCCTCCCGTTTGCGATCGCGGGTACGTCGCCGCGCTATGAGCTCGCTTCGGTCCAGGAGGACACCGTCGGGCGTCTGCGCCTGGCGATGGGCGACTATCGCCAGGCGACAAGCTCGTTCCAGCGTGCGCTCGCGCATGGCTACCGCAGCAGTCTGCGGCGGCTCGCGCTGGTGGACGCCGCCCAGCGCAACTTCGCGTCCGCCCAGCGCCGGCTGGGGCAGATTCCTTCCGACGATCGCTATGCGTATATCGAGCGCACGAGCGTGAACCTCGACCGCGGCGACTGGAAGGCAGGGCAAGCTTCCGCGCGCGCCGCGCTCGACCTGGCGAAGGGCGAAACCGGATTCGACAGCCGCTATCTGCACCTGCCGGTCGCCGTTGCGAACTGGCTGGCAGGCGACCGCGAGGCCGCGCTGCAGGCCGCGCGCAGTGCCGCCGACTCGGCCGTGGCCGCATTGGGCCGGCCGTTCGATCCGGATGCAGCGGACGATGCGGAACTGGCGACTGCCGCCGCGCTTGTGGCCCTGCGTATGGACGACGCCGACGTCGCCGCGCGGGTGTTGTCGGTGCTGGCCAAGAAGCCGAGCCTGCGTGCCGTTCCCAGCGTTGCCTCGCTCGTCTTCGCGATCGAGGCCGAGCAGTTCCGGCGGGCCGGGCAGCCCTTGAAGGCGATCGGATTGCTAAAACCCACCCTGACCGGCAGCGAGCGCTACCAGGTGCGCGCGGTGTTGATGCGCGCCTACGAAGATGCCGGCAACGTGCCCGCGGCCCTGGAGCAGGCGCGCTGGCTGCAGGCCCACCGCGGGCAGGCTTACGTCGAACTGGAATGCGGCCACTGCCTGCAGGCACTCAACGTAGTCGACAGCAACCTGGCGCTGCGGACACAGTCGCGCTTGCTCGCCCGTGCGGGCGAGGCGGAAAAAGCCGGCGCGGCCCAGGCAGAGTTCGAGCGGCGGTGGCCCGCGCGAACTCTGCCCGAGTATTTGCAGCGCTAGTCCGACGAGTCCAGCGTGGCGTCCAGATTGGGCGTGGTCTGGGCGAGACCCGCCAGCAGCATCTTTTTGATCTCCGCGTGCGCCGCGCGGATGGCGCTCTTGGAAGCGAGCCGGCCTACTTGCATGCAGCCGGCGATGGCGGGCTGCGAGGCCAGGGCGGTACGCGCCGCCTGATCGCCGACATCGTGGCCGATCATTTCCAACGCCGCCGCCGGATCCTGCTGGAACAGCTCCCGGAACTTGTCGCTATCGCTGAGCAAATCGAGAAGCCGTTCGATGATCTTCGGCTCCAGTGGTGCGCTTTTCGGTCCAGCCATCCCCATTCCCCCTGTCATGCCCGTTCGGGCAACCGTGGCATCTAACCACCCGCCATGGCTGGGGACAATGGCAAGCCCGTGACGGGAACACAGGGCCGTGCTGGGGCGTTCGCGGGTCGATCGCCAAGAAGCCGCACGCCACTTGAAGCTCGGAGCCTTGTCCGACAATGTGGGTGTTCCTGTGCCCATGCGGACCTGCGCGTCCCAGGCGCTCCATCTTCGGGTCGTGCTCATGCGGATACGTCGTTGCGCCGTGCTGTTCCTCGAGCCGCGCGAGCAGATCGACTTCGACTTGAACGAACTGCTCAATGGCGGCGACGGTCTGCGCCGCGATCGACGCTGGATCGCGCTTGCGCCGCACGCGGGCGAGGAGATCGAGGTCGATGCCGCGGAGCGCGAATTGCTTGGGCGGCTGAGCCCGAGCGAGTGGATCGAGACGCACGCGCTGGATGCAGCCGCGCAAGGGGCGCTCGAGCGCCTGCTCGATGTCGGCCTGGTGATCGGGCAGGCTGAGGAACACGATCGGTGGCGCGCGCGCGACGAAGCACAGCGGACGGTGCATTGGCATCCGCTCGGGGCCACGCTGCACGCGTACACGCGCTGGAGCGGCGTGGACGCCGTGCAGAACTTGAAGGACAGCGGCACCGAGACGGCGACGCAGATGCGCGAGGTGCTTGGCGCTCCGCCGACGGAAGCGGCGCGACACGGCGACCTGGCCGCGCAGCTCAAATTGCCGCGTGCCCAGGCCACCGACTTCGACCGCTTGCTCGCACGCCGCGTCACCTGCCGCAACTTCGATCCGGCACGCGCGCTGCCCTTCGACCGGTTCGCTCAGTTGCTGCAGCGCGTGTTCGCGGCGCAGGCGGAAGTGCGGATCGGTCCGGACACCGTGTTCCTGAAGAAAAACGTGCCCTCCGGCGGTGGCCTGCATCCGATCGAGTGCTACCTGATCGTGCAGAACGTCGAGGGCGTTGCGCCGGGCCTTTATCACTATCAGGCGGTCGATCACGCCTTGGAGCCCCTTTCTGTTCCTGAAGGCCGCAGCTGGGAGCAAGGAGGTCTGCGCCGCTTCGTGCAGGACATGGTGGCGCAGCAGCACTGGTTCGCCGATGCCCATGTCGTGGTGCTGCTGTCGCCGCGCTTCGATCGTACGTTCTGGAAGTACCGCCAGCACGCCAAGGGCTATCGCGTGGTCGCGCTGGAGGCGGGGCACCTGTCGCAGACCTTGTACCTGGCGGCGACCGAGGCGGGGCTGGGGGCGTTCATCACCGGCGCCATCAATGAGAAGGAACTGGAGCAGGCCTTCGGCCTGGACCCCGTCAGCCAGGGCGCCCTGGCGATCTGCGGCTTTGGCTGGCGCGCAGGGGAGAGGATCACAGCGGAGCTCGATCCGAACGAACGGATTTGGAACACCACTTTCGATCAACCATGACCGCAGGCAGGCGACAGCGGCGAGCGGTGTAGGTAGTCTCGACCGCTCCCTCCCCAACCGTATGTGAGGATCACGTGCGTTCTTGCCTTTCGACCGTCATTTTGATCGCCGGCATGGCGATTTCTTCGCTCGCCGCTGCCGCTGCCAACGATGGCGGTGTGTTGTTCGACGACATCCGCAACCAGCAGGCGGAGATCCGTGCAGGCGTAGTCGCCAAGAGCGGACGCTATCGTGACATGCCGGAGACCACGCGCAACGAATTGCTCCTGCGGCAGACGCGCATGCTGTCGACGATCGACGGCAAGAAGGTGCCAACCGACCTCGATCAGGAGCAGCGCACGAGAGTCTTCAACGACCTGGAGTGGATCGAGGCAGCGATCAATCGCACTCAAGACGAGCGGTTGGTCTGCGAATACACGCGAACCATCGGCAGCAATCGCAAGCAGCGCGTGTGCCGTACAGCCGAGCAGATCCGTCTGGAGCATGAGCGGTCGCGGGATGAGCTCGACCGTCAAAGTACGCAGGTGCGACGTTGACCGAAGCGCAACAAGGGCGGCTATGCCGCCCTTGTTATTTGTACTCCACGCCTGCCCGTGGATGCCGACGAACGGCGTCGCACCGCGTTATGCCGGAAGGCATATAGTCAAGGCTAGGCGCCCGGGGTGGGTGCCGCTTGACCGGAGGGTTCGACGATGAAAGCCCTGCTGTTATCCACGCTGCTCCTGGCCTGCCTGCCTGTTTTCGCTGCGGAGGAACCCGCCGCCGAACAGGACTCCCTGCAAGTGCTGGTCGACCAGCAGCATGCATTGAAGGCGAAGTTGGACGCGGGCGAAACCGATGGCCTCACGCCCAGGCAATTGCGCGAAGTGCGTACGGCGCAGGATCAGTTCTTCGCCGTTACCCAAGGCAAATCCACGCTCGATCAGCTGTCCATCAACGAGAAGGTCACCGTCGAGAACGCTTTGGAGCGCATCAACGCGACAGTGAAGAACTCGCGCGCTGCGACCGACGACCAGAACGTGTGTTGGCGCGAACGCCCCAGTGGCACCACGATGAAGGTCACGCGCTGCGGCACCAAGGCGGAAATGCGCCAAGCCCGCGAGGGCGCCAGGGACTATCTCGATCGTCCGAAGACCTGCGGGCGAGATTGCGGCGGACTGTAACCGCCGGCTCAGGCGGCTCCCGCATTGTCGCGATCCGCGCGACGGTAGCCCAGCGCCTCGGTTAGATGTGTGGTCTGGATGTCGGGCTGTTTGGCGAGATCGGCGATCGTCCGCGCCACCCGCAGGATGCGATGGATCGATCGCGCCGACAGCTGCAAGGCATCCATCGCGCGTTCGAGCAGCAACTGGTCCGCCGAAGCCAGGCGGCAATGGGCCGTGGTTTCGGATTGGTTGAAGCGGGCGTTGAGCTTGCCGGCGCGGGTCATTTGGACGGCGCGTGCCATGCCGACGCGATCGCGCACGGACTGGCTGGACTCTCCGGGGGGAAGGTCCGGCCGCAGTTCCGCCGGCGGCAGGCGCGGGACCTCCACATGGAGATCGATGCGATCCAAGAGCGGACCTGAAATCCGCGCCCGATAGCGGCGTATCGCTTCGGGATTGCAGCGGCAGCGCCCGCTGGCATCGCCGGCCCAGCCGCAGGGGCAGGGGTTCATCGCCGCCACGAGCTGGAAGCGGGCGGGAAACTCGCTTTGCCGTGCCGCGCGCGAGATCGTGACGACGCCCGATTCGAGCGGCTCGCGCAGGCCGTCGAGTGCGTGGCGATCCCACTCGGGGAGTTCATCCAGGAAGAGGACGCCCTGATGGGCCAGCGAGATCTCTCCTGGGCGTGGTCCGGCACCGCCTCCTACCAGGGAGACGGCGCTCGCGGTGTGGTGCGGTGAACGGAAGGGGCGTTCGCGCCAGCGGGCGGGATCCAGCCCGCGACCGCTCACTGAAGCGATCGCGGCCGCCTCCAAGGCTTCGGCCTCGCTGGCCTGCGGAAGCAGGCCGGACAGGCGCGAGGCGAGCAAGGTTTTGCCGCAACCCGGCGGTCCGATCAGCAGCAGGTGATGCCCGCCGGCCGCGGCGATCTCCAGTGCGCGGCGTGCCTGCGCCTGGCCGCGAACGTCGGCCAGATCGAGTCCGCCGGCCGGGGTGCTTGTCGTCGCAACCGGTTGCGCGCAGGGCAGTGGTTTGCGCCCGTCCAGCATCGCGCAGACTTCCAGCAGGGTGCGCGCGGTGCGGGCTTCGACCTGCGAGGCGAGTGCCGCCTCGGCGCCGTTGGCCGCGGGCACGATGAGTTTTCGCCTCGCCTCCGCCGCTGCCACCGCGGCGGACAGCACGCCATCGACTGCGCGCAACTCGCCGGTGAGTCCCAGTTCGCCGAGGAATTCCACTTCGTTCAATGCTTCCAGAGGAATCTGTCCGCTCGCGGCGAGGATGCCCAGCGCGATCGGCAGATCGAAGCGTCCGCCATCCTTCGGCAGGTCGGCGGGAGCGAGATTGACCGTGATCACGCGCGCTGGGAATTCGTACTGCGCACATGTGATCGCGGCGCGCACGCGGTCCTTGGCTTCGCGCACCGCCGCGGCCGGCAGGCCGACCAGGGAAAAGCGCGGCAGGCCGCCGGACAGATGCACTTCCACGCGAACCTCGGACGGACGCCCATTCGCGCACGGCTGTGCACGAGTGCCAGATTCATGGGGGGTGCCGTCTAGTGGCGGGGCTGCGATGCCGGGCTGTTCTCGAGCTGCGCTTCGAGTTCGGCGACGGTGCGCTGCAGCT
This sequence comes from Lysobacter terrae, assembly GCF_054782215.1. Classification (NCBI taxonomy): domain Bacteria; kingdom Pseudomonadati; phylum Pseudomonadota; class Gammaproteobacteria; order Lysobacterales; family Lysobacteraceae; genus Lysobacter; species Lysobacter terrae. The sequence goes on along the minus strand of NZ_BAAGSX010000008.1, from coordinate 24,455 downwards.
CTTCCAGCTTTTCGCGCGTGCGTAGCAGCACGGCGCGCTGCACTTCGAACTCCTCGCGCGTCACCAGGTCAAGTCGCGACAGGCCGGACTGCAGCACCGACTTGAAGTTCTGTTGCAATTCCTCACGGCCTTCGCGCAGGCCGGGAGGTACCAGTGCGCTGAGGCGGCGGGCGAGGTCGTCGAGATGGCTGAGGTCGATCATGGCGTGCTCCCTTCGGCAGGGCTCCAGCATCGGTGGCCGGCTGGAGCGGCGCAGTCGGGCGGTGCCGCGGCGCTGGGTAGGAAAGATCCCATGTCGCCATTGTAGGCCGCGCGAGGGGCGAAGGACCGTGCGCAGGCGATGGACGCTCGCCCGAAAGCGGTCATGCGCCGTATCCTCGTCGCGCAAGCTCTGGAGACATGCGATGAAGATGATCATGGCGGTGATCAAGCCGTTCAAGCTCGACGATGTGCGCGAAGCGCTGGCCGAAGCCGGCGTCGCCGGCATCACCGCCACCGAGGTAAAGGGCTTCGGTCGCCAGAAGGGTCACACCGAGCTGTATCGCGGTGCCGAATACGTCGTGGACTTTCTGCCCAAGATCAAACTCGAGGTCGCCGTCACCGACGATCAGGTCGAAGCGGTGGTGGAAGCGATCATGAAGGCGGCCGGGACCGGCAAGATCGGCGACGGCAAGATCTTCGTCTGGGATCTGGATCGGGTGGTGCGGATCCGTACTGGCGAGATGGATGGGGACGCGTTGTAGGGCGACTTAGAGCTCCACCGCGACACGGTTGCGACCCGCTTCCTTGGCGCGGTACAGGGCGGCGTCGGCACGGTCGATGACGTCGTGCAGGCCATCGTCGTGCGGCTGCAGCATGGCCAGTCCGAGACTGATGGTGACGCACAAGTCTTCGGCGATATCGGCCAGGTCGAGGCGATGGACGCTGTCGCGCAGGCGCTCGGCCACGAGCAGTGCGGCGTCGGACGAAGTGTTGGGCAGCAGCACGATGAATTCCTCGCCACCCATGCGCCCCAGCAGGTCTTTCTGCCGCAGCACCGCCTCGCAGGCGCGGGCGACGCGCACCAGCACCTGGTCGCCGCCGGCATGGCCGTGACCGTCGTTGATGCGCTTGAACCAGTCGAGGTCGAAGGTCAGCACGGCCAGCGGCTCCGCCTGGGTCCTGGCTTGCTCGACGGCGTGTTCCGCCGCCACCTCGACGTGCCGGCGGTTGGCGACGCCGGTCAGCGCGTCGGTCAGCGCGAGCTTGTTGATCTGGCGCGTGTTGCGCAGTTGCCGCATGAACAACAGCAGCAGGCCGACGATGAGCAGGCCCGTGCTGACCAATGCGGCGAACTGCCAGCGGTTGGAGCGCTCGACGACCTTGAGGCGCTGCTGCTGGCTGCGGCGTTCGGCTTGCAGGCGGGCGTTTTCCAGGTCGCGCCGCGCGGTGTCGAACTGATACTGCAGCAGCAACGACTGCTGCGTACGCGCATCGTCGTTGAGCTTGCGGCGGCCGGTGCGCTCCAGCTTGAGGTCGTCCATCGCCGCGCGGTAGTTGCCCAGCGCCTCCTGGCTGAGTGCGCGCGCTGCGTACAGGTCGACCTGGTAGCGCAAGTTCGGATCGACGTCGAACGCCTGTGATGCACGGTTGTAGTGGTCCAGCGCCTGGTCGTCCTGGCCGCGGCCGGCCAGGACCATGCCTTCGAGCAGCTGCAGCATGGCCTCGTTGGAGCGGTCGCCGACGCGGTCGAAGCCGTTGCGTGCCGTGGCCAGGGCGGCCTCGGCAGCGGCGAAGTCGCCCTTTCGGATCAGCGCCGAGGACACGGCGAGGTGGCCGGCGGCGACGTCGTACTCCAAGCCGTGCTCCGCGGCCACGTCGATCGCGCGCCGCAGGACGGCAAGCGCCTCGTCGTGGCGCCCGAGGTCTTCGTGCAGGAAACCCATCTGCAACAAGGCCACGGACAGCAGGCTCGGATCGCCCTGGCGTTCGGCGAACGCCACGCCCTGGCGCAGGTACTCCAGCGCCTTGGCGTGATCGCCCATGCGGCGGTAAGCGGCGGCGATGTCGCCGAGGCCGGCTTCGGCCTCCTTGCGCAGGCCGGCGTTGGTGTAGACGCGCTGGGCTTCGAGGAAATCGGTCAATGCCGCGGCCTGCTGGCCGAGCAACGAACGCAGGCTGCCGCGATGGACCAGGGACTGCGCCAGCAGGCGTGCATCGTTGTGTTTGCGCGCCAGCGCCAGGGCGGCTTCGACCGTGCTCGCCGACTGCGACGTCTGGCCGGAGCCGTCGATGTAATTCGCCTCGCACAGGCCGAAGCGGATCTGGTTGCCGACGTCGCCCAGCCGCACCGCGTCCTGCATGCCGGAGCGGGCGTAGGCCAGTCCGGCCGCAGGCTGGCCCAGGTCGTCGTAGTCGCAGCGGAAACCGCGCAGGCGCAATTCCCGCCGCGCATCGTCGCGTGGGCGTAGCGCATCCAGGCGGCGCACGACTTCGCGGATCTGCTGCGGGCCGGAAACGACAAGGTCGCCGCGTTCGACTTGTTCGACGAGGCGGTCGAACTGGGTGCCGTCCGGCAGCGCGCCGAAGCCGGCCAGACTTCCGGTCAGATCGGAAGACGCGTCGGGGGCGGCCACAACGGTCTGCGCCGGCGCGTCGGCAACGACGCACCCGCCCAGGACGGCCAGCAGAAAGGTGAACCCCAACGCGCGCAAGACATCCCCCCGGATCGAGCGCTGACGGCTTGTGCCCGTCCGCTGGGCACCGTAGCACAGGCCTCGCCCGGGAGCTTGGGACGCACGGCGCCATTTGGGCGCCGTGCGTCCGGATGCTGGCCGCTGGAGCGGCTCGCTCGGAGCGGGGTTACTCGCCCAGCGCGGCGGCGACGAACGGCGGGGAGACGAGCGCGCCCTGGTGGATGTCGGCGCTGTAGTACTTCGTGTCGAACTTCCTGGCACGCGCGTCGGTTTCGCGGAAGTCGAAGCCGCCTGCTTTGCGCGCCAGCGTGGCGCTCCACCAGCCGGTCGGATAGCACGGCTGCGGGAACGGCAGGGTCTTGAAGGTGGCGAAGCCCGCCTTGCCCATCTCGCTGCGCATTTCCTTGATCAGGTCGAGCAGCACCAGCGGCGACTCGGACTGCTGGACGAGGATGCCGTCGTCCTTCAGCGCGCGGAAGCAGGATTCGTAGAAGGCCTTGTTGAACAGACCTTCGGCCGGGCCGACCGGGTCGGTGGAGTCGACGATGACGATGTCGACACTGCCCGGCGCGCAGTTGGCCATGTAGGCGATGCCGTCATCGAACAGGAGTTCGGCGCGCGGATCGTGGTTGGAATCGCACAGCTCCGGGAACCATTTCTCGGCCATGCGCGTGACCTGTTCGTCGATGTCGCACTGCACGGCTTTCTCGACGCCCTTGTGCTTGAGCACTTCGCGCAGCGTGCCGCAATCGCCGCCGCCGATGATCACGACGTTGTTCGGGCTGGCGTGGGTGAACAAGGCCGGGTGCGACATCATCTCGTGATAGAGGAAGTTGTCGCGCGTGGTCAGCATCATCGCGCCGTCGATGAGCATCAGATTGCCCCAGTCGGTCGATTCGAAGATCTCGATCTTCTGGAACGGCGACTGCACCTCGTCCAGCTTCTTGGTGATGCGGTAGCCGATGGCCGAGCCGGCGCGCTCGAAATTCTCGTAGTGCCAGGTGGTGTCGGTCATCGGGTGCTCCTGATCAGGCAAGTGGCCGCTGCGGAGTGCCGGCCGGTGAGGGGCGCGCATTGTAACGGACCCCTGCGGCGCGCAACGTTAGAATGCGCGCCTGTTTCGCCAGCTCTCCAGCCGCTACCTTTAAACGGCTGATCGTTACCCTTTCGCTACAGGAAGCACGCCGATGACCGCCTGGTCGCTCGACCACGCCCGCAGGACTTATTCGATTCCCCACTGGTCGGAGGGCTACTTCGACGTCGACGCGCAGGGCCGGATCACCGTCGCCCCGCGCGGGCCACAGGGACCGAAGATCGCCCTGCCGGAGGTAGTGGACCAGGCCAAGGCCCAGGGCGCCAAGCTGCCGCTGCTGGTGCGCTTCCCCGACATCCTCGGCGACCGCCTACGCAAGCTGCAGGGCGCCTTCGCCCAGGCAATGAGCGAGTGGGACTACGGCGGCGGCTACACCGCGGTCTACCCGATCAAGGTCAACCAGCACGCCGGCGTGGCGGGCACGCTGGCCTCGCACCACGGCGAGGGCTTCGGCCTGGAAGCGGGCAGCAAGCCCGAACTCATGGCCGTGCTCGCCCTATCGCGCCCGGGCGGGCTGATCGTCTGCAACGGCTACAAGGATCGCGAATACATCCGCCTGGCCCTGATCGGCCGCAAGCTCGGGCTGGAGACCTTCATCGTCATCGAGAAGCCCTCCGAGCTGTCGCTGGTGATCGAGGAAGCGCGCGCGCTGGGGGTGAAGCCCGGCCTGGGCGTGCGCATGCGCCTGGCCTCGCTCGGTGCCGGCAAGTGGCAGAACAGCGGCGGCGACAAGGCCAAGTTCGGTCTCTCGCCGCGCCAGGTGCTGGATCTGTGGAAGCACCTGCGCGACGCCGGCCTGGAGGATTGCCTGGGCCTGCTGCACTTCCACATGGGTTCGCAGATTTCCAACGTCCGCGACATCGCCAACGGCATGCGCGAGGCGACGCGCTACTTCGTCGAACTGTCGGTGCTCGGCGCCAAGGTGCGCTACATGGACGTCGGTGGCGGCCTGGGCATCGACTACGAAGGCACGCGTTCGCGCAGCTTCTGCTCGATCAACTACGGCGTGAACCAGTACGCCTCCAGCATCGTGCAGCCGCTGGCCGAAGCCTGCGAGGAATACGGCCTGACCCCGCCGCGCGTGATCACCGAGTGCGGCCGCGCGATGACCGCGCACCATGCGGTGCTGGTCGCCAACGTGTCCGAAGTCGAGCAGGCGCCGGAAGGCCGCGTGCCCGACCAGCACGACGACGAACCCGCGGTGATCCGCCACCTGCGCGAGATTCACGACGAGATCGATTCGCGTCCGGCGGTCGAGCTGTTCCATGAGGCGCAGCATCACCATAGCGAGGGCCTGTCGCTGTACGCGCTTGGCCAGATCGACCTGACCCACCGTGCCCGCATCGACGACTTGTTCTATGCGATCGCGCATGCCGTGCGCGCGCGGCTGAGCTATGACGAGAAGAGTCACCGCGACCTGCTCGACGAGCTCAACGACCGCCTGGTCGATAAGTATTTCGTCAACTTCAGCGTGTTCGAGTCGATGCCGGACGTGTGGGCGATCGACCAGGTATTCCCGATCGCGCCGATCGAGCGTCTCGACGAGGCGCCCACGCGCCGCGGCGTGATCGCCGACATGACCTGCGACTCCGACGGCATGATCGACACCTACGTCGAAACCGAAGGCCTCGACAGCTCGCTGCCGCTGCACGAGATGAAGCACGGCGAGTCGTACCGACTGGGCTTCTTCCTGGTCGGCGCGTACCAGGAAATCCTCGGCGACATCCACAACCTGTTCGGCGACACCGACGCGGTCGAGGTGCACCTGGACGGCGACGGCTACGCGATGAGCCAGCAACGCCGCGGCGATACCGCCGACGTGATGCTGGACTATGTCGGCTACAAGCTGGCCGATTTGCGCAAGGCGTACCACGACAAGGTGGCCGCGGCGCATCTGCCGGCGGATGAGGCGGCGAACCTGGACGCCGCCCTCGAGGCTGGGCTGACCGCTTACACGTATCTCAGCGACGAACCGCTGGCGTGACCGCCGTTCCCGGGGAAGCACAGGCGACGGCACGGCGCAGCGTGCTCGTCGTCGGCGCCAACGGTTTCCTCGGCGGCTTCATCGTCGCAGCGCTGCAGCGTCGCGGCCATCGCGTGATCCGTGGTGTGCGTGCTCCACGGCCTGGCGATCCGGATGAGCGAGAGTGCGATCTGACACGCATGCTCGCGCCGGGGGATTGGGATCGCGTGCTCGACGACGTGGATGTGGTGGTCAACGCCGCGGGGATCCTGCGCCCGACGCGTGGACAGTCGTTCGAGGACGTGCACGAACGCGGGCCTTTGGCCTTGGCGCAGGCCTGCGTGGCATACGGGATTCAGGGCTTCGTGCAGGTCTCTGCACTCGGCGTAGCCGAGGATGGCGAGTTCATCCACTCAAAGCATCGCTTCGACGCGCGCTTGCTGGCGCTGCCGCTGCGCGCGGTCGTGCTGCGGCCGTCAGTGGTGTACGCGATGGCCGGCTCTTACGGCGGCACGTCGCTGCTGCGTGCGCTTGCGGCAATGCCAGGTGCGCACTGGTTGCCCGGAGAGGGGCGATGGCCCTTGCAGCCGCTGGCGACGGAAGACTTGGCCGAACTGGTGGCGCGTGCGGTGGAGTCGGAGGCCGCCGGCCTCTATGAAGTCGGCGGGCCGGCATCGCTGAGCCTGCGCGACTATCAGCAGCAGTGGCGGCGCTGGCTGCGCATTCCCGGCCGAGCTGCGATAGCGGTGCCGGAGGCGTTGGTGACGGCGCAGGTGTGGCTGTGGGAGCGGCTGGGGCATGGGCCGGTCGGCGAGACGATGTGGCGCATGCTCCGTCGCGGCAATGTCACCGCTGCCGATGCGGGGCAGCGACTGCGCGCGGCATTCGGATTCACTCCGCGTGCGCTCGCCGATGTACTCGCGGCGCATCCCAGTCAGGTGCAGGACCGTTGGCACGCCCAGCTCTACTTCCTTGCTCCGCTGCTGCGCATTGCAGTGATCGTTCTCTGGACGATCTCGGCCCTCGCCGGCTTGTCGACGCCGGCGGGGGACATCGAACGCCTGGCTGGAGACAGCGGACTGCAGGCATTCGCGCCGGTGTTGCTGGCGCGCGGGGGCGGCGTGCTCGATGGCCTGCTCGCGCTGTGGCTGGCAACAGGGTGGAAGCCACGCGCGGCGTTGCTGCTGATGATGGCCAGCGTGATCGCATATTCGCTCGTGCTGGGCAGCGTCTCGCCGGCGTTATGGCTGGACCCGTTGGGCGGCCTGGCCAAGAATCTCGTCATCCTGCCGGCGCTGGCCGTGCTGTGGGTGCTGGTGGATCGGAGGTAAGCGTGGCGTATCTGTGGGTGAAGTGGCTGCACATCCTGTCGTCGACGCTGCTGTTCGGTACCGGCCTGGGCATCGCGTTCTTCATGTGGCGCGCGCACCGACGCGGCGATGCCGCATTGGTGGCGGGTACGGCGCGGAACGTCGTGCTCGCAGACACCTTGTTTACGGCGCCCGCCGTGGTCACGCAGTTCGTGACCGGGATGTGGCTCGCACAACGGCTCGGCTTGCCGTACTCGGTGTTCTGGGTGCGGACGGCGCTGATGCTGTTCTTCGTCGTCGGCGCGTGCTGGTTGCCGGTGCTGTGGCTGCAACTGCGCGCACGGGATCTTGCAAGCGCCGCGGCCGCGGCAGGAACGCCGCTACCGGCCGCCTATCACCGCGTCATGCGTTGGTGGTTCTGGTTGGGATGGCCGGCTTTTATCGGTGTGGTGGCCATCTTCTGGCTGATGGTGTTCAAGCCCGGCTGATGCCCGGCCTCAAGCGTCGCGCGCGACCTGGAATCCCGCGAACGATTGGCTCACCGGCATCATCTCCAGCCGGTTGATGTTGAGGTGCGGCGGCAGCGTCGCGATCCACCAGATCGTGTCGGCGATGTCCTGCGCCGTCATCGGGTGCGCGCCGTTGTAGAGCGCATCCGAGGCCGCCTTGTCGCCGTGCGTGCGCACCAGCGTGAATTCGGTCTCGGCCATGCCCGGTTCCAGCGTGGTCACGCGCACGCCGGTGCCATGCAGGTCCGAGCGCAGGCCGAGCGAGAACTGGCTGACGAAGGCCTTGGTGCCGCCGTAAACATTGCCGCCGGTGTAGGGATAGTTCGCCGCGGTCGAGCTGATGTTGACGATCGCGCCGCGGCGTTCGATCAGCGCCGGCAGCACGCGACGGGTAAGCGTGACCAGCGCGGTGACGTTGGTGTCGATCATGCGCTGCCAGTCGTCCAGCCGCGCTTCCTGCGCCGGTTTCGTGCCCTGCGCCAGGCCGGCGTTGTTCACCAGCAGATCGATGCCGCGGAAGGCGTCGGGCAGCGTGTCGAGTGCCGCGTTGAGCGCTTGCGCGTCGCGCATGTCGAACGCGGCGGCGTGGACGCGGTCGGCGCCCAGTTCGTCGACGAGTGCTTGCAAGCGCTCCGCGCGACGGCCGGTCGCGATCACGCGCCAGCCGCCAGCGACGAAGCGCCGTACGGTGGCGGCGCCGAAGCCGGAGGTGGCGCCGGTGATCAGGACGGTCTTCGTCATCGCGCTGGCTCCGCTCACTTCACCTTGATGGCCAGGGCCTGCAGGCCCCCGCCGGTCAGCTTGCGCTTGGCTTCGGCCAGATCGCTGGCGGTGCCGTAGGGCCCCATGCGCACGCGGTACACGGTGGCGCCATTGATCTGCGCCGCTTCCACGCGCGCGCCCAGGCCAAGCAGCGCGATCTTGGCTTTCAGTTCCTCCGCCTGGCCGGAAGCCTGGAAGGCGCCGGCCTGGAGCAAATAGCGGGCGTCTTCGTCGAGCGTCGGCGCAGACGCGATCTGGGTAGCGGGCTTGTCGGATGTCTTCGCTGGCGCGGTCGTGGGCTTGGCGGCGGGTGCAGTCGCGACCGGCTTGGGCGCAGCAGTCGTATCGCCAGCGTCCACCGGCTTGGGCAGTGCATCGCTCGCATCAGCCGGCGCTTGAGCCTGCGCCTGCTTAGTCCGCTCGGCTTCGCGCTTGGCCTCGGCGCGCTCGGTGGCGGCGATCTCGGCGTCGCTCAGCGGGACTTCCTTGCCGGGAAGCAGCGTGTAGAAGTCGTACTCCTCGCCTTGCTTGCCCTTGCCGGCGCCCTTGGCGGCGGCCTTCGGCGCGGGGACATCACCCTCCGGCGCCACTGCGTCTTCTTCTTCGGCGACCGGGGCCGGTTGTGCATCCGGGTTCGGTTGCGGCCGGAAGAACCCGTCGCCATCGGACTTCAGATACTTGGGCGCCACGATGATGACCACCACCGTGAGCAGCACACCCAGGATCAGCCAGGCCCAGCCCGGAATGCCGCTGTCGTTGCCGCCACTGCGTCGCGCCTGCGACTTGCCACGCTTTGCTGCCACTTAGTTTCTGCCTTGGGCGACTTCGCCCGATTGTCCGTTGCCGATGCGCCCGAAGGCGCGGGTTACATCACTTCCGGTACACTCACGCCCAACAGTTCCAGTCCATTGGCCAGCACCTGCCGCGTCGCCAGCGCCAGCACCAGGCGCGCGTCGCGCAGGTTGGCGTCGTCGACCAGGAACTGATGGTCGTTGTAATACGTCTGGAAGGTCTGCGCGAGTTCGAGCAGGTAGATGGCGATCTGATGCGGCTCCAGATCACGGCCGGCGAGCTCGACCACGTCGGGGTAACGCAGCAGCGTGGTGATCAGTTCGCGCGCGCTGTCGTCGTCGAGGTCGAGCGGCTGCGCCAGGCCGTTGGCCGGGTCGAACGACAGGCCACGCTCCTTGAGCTGGCGGGTGAGGCCGTACATGCGCGCATGCGAGACCTGCACGTAGTACACCGGGTTGTCGAGCGACTGGCTGCGCGCGAAGTCGATGTCGAAGGTGAGCTGCGAGTCGGGCTTGCGGGCGATCAGGAACCAGCGCGTCGCGTCCCTGCCGACTTCGTCGATCAGATCACGCAGGGTGAGGTAGCTGCCGGCGCGCTTGGACAGCTTCACTTCCTCGCCGCCGCGCATCACCGTGACCATCTGGTGCAGCACGTATTCCGGCCAGCCCTTGGGGATGCCGCAGTCCAGCGCCTGCAGGCCGGCCAGCACGCGGTTGAGCGAGCCGTGGTGGTCCGCGCCCAGTTCGGTGATCGCGCGCTCGTAGCCGCGCAGCCACTTGCTGCGGTGGTAGGCGACGTCGGGCAGGAAGTAGGTGTAGGTGCCGTCGGACTTGCGCATCACGCGGTCCTTGTCGTCACCGAAATCGGTGGTGCGCAGCCACAGCGCGCCGCCTTCCTCGTAGGTGTGGCCGTGCGCGACCAGTTCGCGCACGGTTTCCTCGACCTTGCCGCCGGTGTAGAGCGAGCTTTCGAGGAAATAGACATCGAACGACACGCCGTAGGCGGCCAGATCCAGGTTCTGTTCGAGGCGCAGGTAGGCGACGGCGAACTGGCGGATCGCGTCGAGGTTGTCCGGATCCTTCGCGCCGGCGACCACGTGCCCGTCGACTTCGACGCTGTCTCCGCGCAGGTAGGCGGCCGCTACGTCCTTGATGTAGTCGCCGCGGTAGCCGTCTTCCGGCCAGCCGGCGTCGTCCGGACCCTTGCCCTGCGCGCGCGCCTGCACCGAGATGGCGAGGTTGTTGATCTGCGCGCCGGCGTCGTTGTAGTAGAACTCACGCTTCACGTTCCAGCCGTTGGCGTCGAGCACGCGCGCGATGCAGTCGCCGATCACCGCAGCGCGGCCGTGGCCGACGTGCAGCGGGCCGGTGGGATTGGCCGAGACGAATTCGACGCCGGCGGTGTGGCCCTTGCCGGATTCGTTGCGGCCGTAGTTCGCGGCCTGGGCCAATACTTCGCCGATCTGCGCGCGCCAGGCGCCTTCGTGGACGAAGAAGTTGATGAAGCCGGGGCCGGCGATTTCGACCTTGGCGATGGCGTCGTTGGCCGGCAGCGCGTCGACCACCGCCTGCGCGATCGCGCGCGGGTTCGACTTGGCCGGCTTGCTCAGCAGCATCGCGGCATTGCTGGAGAAGTCGCCCTGAGCGCGATTCTTGGGGCGCTCGATGACGAACTCGGGCGTGGCCAGGTCGGCCGGGATCGTGCCGTCGGCGCGCAGGGAATCGATGGCCTGCGCGACCAGCGCGCGGAGGGTGGATTTCACGGGATTTTTCAGCGGTGTAGCGGGCCGGGCATTGTACGCGAGCGCCGTTGGGCCACGCGCTCACAGTCCCCCTCACACCCAGCCGCGTGCCGCCAGCGATACCGGCGGTCCGTCGCCGATCACGAAGTGGTCCAGCAGGCGAAGATCGACCAGGGCCAGTGCCTGTTTGAGGCGGGAGGTCACCGCGCGATCGGCCCCGGACGGCTCGGGATTACCGCTGGGATGGTTGTGGGCAACGATGATCGCGGCGGCGTTGTGCGCCAATGCGCGACGGACCACTTCGCGGGGATGGACTTCGGCGCCCTCGAGCGTGCCGTGAAAGAGCTCTTCGAAGGCGATGACGCGGTGGCGCACGTCCAGGAACAGCGCCGCGAACACCTCCCGCGGCAGGCCGCGCAGGCGCTGGGCGAAGTAGCGCCCCGCGGCATCCGGGTCGGTCAGGGCGACGCCGCGCTCTAGCTCGGCGTGCAGCAGGCGCCGACTCAGCTCCAGCGCCGCGGCCAGCGCGCAGGCGCGTGCGGGCCCCAGCCCGCGCATTTGCTGCAGTTCGCCGGGCGGGCGCTCCAGCAGGGCGCGCAGCGGTCCGTGTTCGGCGAGCAGTCCGCGTGCGGTGGCGACTGCGTCATGACCGCGCAGCCCGGAGCCGAGGAACAGCGCGAGCAATTCGGCATCCGACAGCGCCGCGGGGCCGCGGGCCAGGAGTTTTTCGCGGGGGCGTTCGTGGGTGGGCCAATCGCGGATGTGCATGGTGGAAAAGCATGCCGATGCACCGGTAGTTCGCGGATCGGGCGGTTCCGCGCGTTGCGTTAAGCTAACCGTCCGTTTCGCGGTAGGAATTTTCCAGCCGATGGCCGATGCACGCGCCCTGCAAGACCAGCGCATCCTGCTGTGCATATGCGGCGGCATCGCCGCGTACAAGGCCGCCGAACTGGTCCGCCGCCTGCGCGAGGCCGGAGCGCAGGTACAGGTGGCGATGACGGAAGAGGCGACGCGCTTCGTCGGCACCCCGACGTTCCAGGCGCTGTCCGGGTTTCCGGTACGCACGTCGCTGTGGGACGAAGCCGCCGAGGCCGCGATGGGGCATATCGAACTGGCGCGTTGGGCCGACCGGGTGGTGATAGCTCCGGCCACCGCCAATACGCTGGCCAAGCTCACGCACGGGTTCGCCGACGATCTGGTCACGACCCTGTGCCTGGCGACCACCGCGCCGATCACGGTGTGCCCGGCGATGAACCATCGCATGTGGCTGCACCCGGCGACGCAGGCCAACATGGCCCTGCTGCGCGAACGCGGCGTGCACGTCATCGGACCCGAGGACGGCCCGTTGGCCGAGGGCGAATCCGGACCTGGACGCCTGAGTGAACCCGAAGCGATCGTCCGTTCCCTCGCCGGGGCGCCGCGATGAGCCTGCAAGGACGCCGCGTCGTTGTCAGCGCGGGGCCAACCTTCGAGGATCTGGATCCGGTTCGCTTCATCGGCAACCGCAGCAGCGGGAAGATGGGCTTCGCTATCGCCGAGTCGGCGGCACGGCAGGGGGCGGAGGTGGTCCTCGTCGCCGGACCGGTATCGCTGCCGACGCCCGCCGGCGTGACGCGCATCGACGTGCGCAGTGCCGCGCAGATGCATGCGGCGGTTCTCTCCGCCTTGCCGGCCGACGTCTACGTTGGCGCCGCCGCGGTGGCCGATTTCACCCCGCGCAGCGTCGCGCCCGGCAAGATCAAGAAGCAGGCCGGCATGGAGACGCTGGTGCTGGAACTGGTGCGAACCCCGGACATCCTGGCGGAAGTCGCTTCCCGTCCGGGGCGGCCGCGGCTTGTGGTCGGATTTGCGGCAGAAACCGACCACGTTGAGCAATACGCGCGCGGCAAGCTCGAGAAGAAGCGCCTCGATCTCATTGCGGCCAACCGGGTGGGCCTGTCCGGCAGCGGCTTCGAGAGCGACGACAATGCGCTGGTCGTGTATGGGCATGACGGCTTCGAGCTCGCGCTGGGGCCGGCGCCCAAGACGCAATTGGCAGACAACTTGCTTGAACTGATCTCGGCCCGGCTGGGCTAGCCGGACCACGCCGCATCGCGGCGCCCACAGACACGCGCAGGAACCGAATGCATCACACGCTGGAACTCAAGATCCTCGACGCGCGCTTCGGCGGCGATTGGCCGCTTCCGGAATACGCCACGCCCGCCAGCGCCGGGCTCGACCTGCGCGCCGCGCTCGAGCAGGCCCTGACCCTGCAGCCCGGGGATGCCGCCCTGGTGCCGTCGGGGCTGGCTATCCACGTGGGCGATCCGGGCATGTGCGCGGTGATCCTGCCGCGGTCGGGGCTCGGGCATAAGCACGGGATCGTGCTCGGCAACGGCACCGGATTGATCGATGCGGACTACCAGGGCCCACTGTTGATCAGCGTGTGGAATCGGAGTCGGGAGGCTTTTACGATTCAGCCGGGGGATCGCATCGCCCAGCTCGTGGTGCTGCCGATCGTGCGGGCGAGGTTGCAGGTGGTTGAAGAATTCGAGGCTAGCGCCCGTGGCGCGGGCGGCTTCGGGCATACGGGCGTGCGCTGATCCAGCGCGGCCGCAGGCACTACACAGGAACGCAATTGATGAGCGAGAAGAAGATCCTTCACCCGGCGCAGGCCAAGCTGCTCGGCCAGATCGCGGGCGTGGTGCTGCTGCTGGCGGCGGCCTGGTTCGGCTGGAGCGCGTGGGAGCAATTCCGCGACAGCAATCGTCGGCATACGGTCGAAGAGGCACGCGATTCGGCGGTGCTGGCGGCGCAGGCCGTGCTCAACAGCGAGCAGAAGCAGTTCGCGACGCAGCTGCAGAGCGCGCCGGTGCAGGCGGCGCTTGCCGCCAATGACCTGCGCCTGGCTGGGGAAGCGCTGACCCAAGGCTGGGCATCGGCCACCGATGGGGATGTCCTCTCGACCGATCTCGATCCGGCCTATGTCGGTCTGCCCAAGACCGGTTACGGACGCCTCGCCGCCATGGAACAGGCGCTGGCCGAGCAGAAGCCGGTGGCGTGGGTGGTCACGGACGGTCTGGGCAAGCAGAAGCTCGCGCTGGCCGCACCGGTGATGCGCGGCGCCGAGGCGATCGGAGTGGCCAGCGTGCGCCTCCCTCTGGAAAAGCTCACCGGCGGGATCGATGGCGCTCGCATACCCGATGAAACGTACCTCGCCTTGCGCCAGGGCTCGGCCAGTCTGGTCGAACGCGGCGACAAGGGGCTCGCCAACGGCGCGGAAGTGATGGCGGCGAAGATCCCCGGCAGCGACCTGCGTGTCGCCGCCGCCGTGCCGGACGTGGCCGGTGGCCCGCTCGGCCTGGGTTGGATGGCATGCGCAATAGTGACCGTCGTGTTGCTCCTGGCGGCCCTCGCAGCTTGGTTCTATCCAACGCTGAGCCGCGGACGTACGCCGCGAGCGGAAGCCGGCGAGTCGACGGAGCAGACGCTGTCGCAGATGGCGCCCGAGGTCATCGCGCCGCTGCCCGCGGCACCGGTGCCGCAGGCGGAAAAGTCCGCCGCGCCCAAGGCTGGCGTGGCCATCGATCGCGGCATCTTCCGCGCCTACGACGTCCGCGGCGTGGTCGGGAAGACACTCGACACCGGTGTCGCCGAGCTGCTGGGCCAGTCGATCGGCTCGGCGATGCAGCAGCAGGGTCTGCTGGATATCGTGGTCGGCCGCGACGGCCGCCTGTCCGGCCCCGAATTGACCGAGGGCCTGATCAATGGCCTACGCAAGGCCGGACGCAACGTCATCGACATCGGCATGGCGCCGACGCCGGTAGCCTACTTCGGCGCCTTCCACCTTCGCGCAGGCTCCTGCGTGTCGGTTACCGGTAGCCACAATCCGCCCGACTACAACGGCTTCAAGATCGTCATCGGCGGCGAAACGCTTTCCGGCGACGCCATCACCGATCTGTACGACCGCATCGCCGAAGACCGGCTCTTCACCGCCGATGCGCCCGGCAGCCTGCGTAGCCAGGACATCGGCGACGACTACGTGCAGCGCATCGCCAACGATGTGCAGATCGATCGTCCGTTGAAAGTCGTGATCGACGCCGGCAACGGTGTGGCCGGCGACCTGGGGCCGCGCGTCCTGTCGGCGATCGGCGCCGAGGTCACTCCGCTGTACTGCGAGATCGACGGCACCTTCCCCAACCACCATCCCGATCCGAGCGAGCCGCACAACCTCGACGACCTCATCCGCATGGTCCAGCGCCTGGACGCGGACCTGGGCATCGCCTTCGACGGCGACGGCGACCGTCTCGGCGTGGTCACCCGCGACGGCCAGAACATCTTCCCGGATCGCCTGTTGATGCTGTTCGCGCAGGATGTGCTGGAGCGCAACCCGGGCGCGATGATCATCTTCGACGTGAAATGCACCGGCCGCCTGCCGGGCCACATCCTGCGCCACGGTGGCAGCCCGCTGATGTGGAAGACCGGTCATTCGCTGATCAAGGCGAAGATGCGCGAAACCGGCGCGGAGCTGGCCGGCGAGATGAGCGGCCACTTCTTCTTCAAGGAGCGCTGGTACGGCTTCGACGACGGCATCTACGCCGCCGCACGCCTGCTGGAGATCCTGTCGGTGCAGCCGGATTCGCCCTCGGCGACGCTCGCGGCGCTGCCGGATGGCGTGTCCACGCCGGAGATCAAGGTCGATGCGCCGGATGGCGATCCGCATACGTTCGTCGAGCGTTTCCGCTCCGTAGCGCAGTTCGAAGGCGGGCGCACTTCGACCATCGACGGCCTGCGTGTCGACTTCGCCGACGGTTGGGGCCTGGTGCGTGCTTCCAACACCACGCCGGTGCTGGTGATGCGCTTCGACGCCGACAACCCGGCGGCCCTGCAGCGCATCCAGCAGGCCTTCCGCCAGCAGTTGCTGGCGATCAAGCCGGATCTGGCCGTGCCGTTCTGACGCGTTCGCGCACAAAAAAGGCCGGTCGATCGACCGGCCTTTTTTTGTTTCCGCGTCCCGAGCGTTTCGGTCAGACGCCGCCGCCTTCCGGTGCCGGCTTGGGCGTCTTCAACTCGCGGTAGGTCTGCAGGGCGTGCGCCAGTTCGGCATCGATCGCGCTACGGTCCTGGTGATGACTGACCAGCATTGCCTGCTGGCGCATCAGCTCGGCGTGCTGGGTGCGGATGGTTCCGGTGAGATTGGCGGGCACGGGCTTGCCGGCTAGTTCCGCCTCGCCGGCCTGGCGCAGCAGGCTGATCAGGCTCTGGCGCAGGCCGCCGATGCTGAGCTGGGATGCCTTGATGGTGTCGTCCAACAGGGCGATGCGGTTGTTGAAGGCTCGCTGCAGATCGGCTTCTGTGGCGTACGACTCGGCCATGGCGTGCTCGCGCATGCGCTCGGCGGCCACCTGGAGCTGTGATTGCTCGTCCAGCTTCGCCTGCGCGGCGGCGGCGGCACGCTCCGCGGGTGTCATTGCGCGGCTGACCTGGCCGGTAGTCAGGCCGCTCTTGGCGCTGAATTCGGTGCGTGCGCTATCGGTGGCGGACGCCGGTAGTGCATCTCCGCACACCTTGCGGCCGCCCTCGTTCCAGCAATACAGCTTCTTCTTGCCGGCTTCCTGCGCGATGGCGGGCGTCGCCAGCAGGGTAGCCGTCAGTGCCAAAGCCAGTGGGGCGTACAGCTTGCTCATGTATTTCATGCCGAGGGTGTCCGTATACCCGGGATACGCAAGGATCGCGCCAGCCCAGGGTCCGAACGCGGCGATCACGCCGTGGCCTGGCTTCCGTAGGCGCTACGGTACGCCAGCAGGCGTTCCTGTTGTGTAGCCAGTTCCGCGCGGGCGCCGGCGAATTCCAGCAGGTCCGAGAGGTTCGCCACCGAGATCACCGGCAGCCCATGTTCGTCCGCGACAGTTTGTGCCGCGGAGCGTCGCGAGACGTTGGGGTCGACGGCTTCCTGCCGATCCAGTGCGATCACGATGCCCGCGGCCGTGCCGCCGGCGTCGCGGATGATCGACAGCGCCTCGCGGATGGCGGTGCCGGCGGTGATGACGTCGTCCACGATCAGCACGCGGCGTCCGGCCAGGGGCGCGCCGATCAGCGTGCCGCCCTCGCCATGCGCCTTGGCTTCCTTGCGGTTGAAGGCGACCGGCAGGTCGCGGCCGCGACGGGCGAACTCGCAGGCCACCGCCGTCGCCAGCGGAATGCCCTTGTACGCGGGCCCGAACAGCAGGTCGAAGTCCGCGCCGTGCGCCTCGATCGCATCGGCGTAGCAGCCGGCCAGTTCCGCCAGCAGGGCGCCAGAATTGAACAGCCCGGCATTGAAGAAATAGGGACTCTGGCGTCCCGACTTGAGGGTGAAGTCGCCAAAGCGCAGTGCATCGGCACGCAGCGCCAGCTGCAGGAATCGGGAGCGGTGATCGGCGTTCATGGGGGCGAAGCGAAGGAGAGGAGTGAATTCTGCCGCATCGCAACCGGTGCCGCGTGCGTTAGGCTGCGATTCCGCGGATCCCCCAGCCTCGAATTCATGCGCATCATCAGCTTCAACGCCAACGGCCTGCGCTCGGCCGCCACCAAGGGTTTCTTCGACTGGTTTGCCGGGCAGGACGCCGACGTGCTCTGTCTGCAGGAAACCAAGGCGCAAGAGCATCAGCTCGCCGACGACGCCTTCCGTCCCAACGGCTATCGCACCTACTTCAAGGATGCGAGCACCAAGAAAGGCTACAGCGGCGTGGCGATCTATTCCCGACGCGAGCCCGATGAAGTGCTGACGGCGATGGGTTGGTCCGCCTTCGACGACGAAGGGCGCTACATCGAGGCCCGCTTCGGCAACCTGAGTGTGGTGTCGTTCTACATCCCGTCGGGATCGTCGGGCGAGTTGCGCCAGGACTTCAAGTTCGAAGTGATGCGCTGGATCGAACCGATCCTGCAGCACTGGCTGCAATCGGGCCGCGACTACGTGCTGTGCGGCGACTGGAACATCGTCCGCAGCCGCCTGGATATCAAGAACTGGACTTCGAACCAGAAGAATTCGGGCTGCCTGCCCGGCGAGCGCGACTGGCTCAACGGCTTGTGCCGCGACGCCGCGCCGGATGGAAGCCGGGGCTGGGTCGATGCGTACCGCCATCTGCACGCCGAAGGCCAGGACTACACCTGGTGGAGCAATCGCGGCGCCGCGCGCGCCAAGAACGTGGGCTGGCGCATCGACTACCAGTTCGTGACGCCTTCGCTGCAGGACAAACTCAGGGCGTGCGCGATCCATCCGACGCCGCGCTTCTCCGATCACGCGCCATTTGCGGTGGACTATGACCTCTCTCCCTGAGACCGAGCGTAAGCCCGGATTTTTCGCGTCGTTTGCGGACTATTGGCGGCCCGGCGTCCGCGAGATGCTGTTCCTGGGTTTCGCTGCGGGCCTGCCGTTTCCCATGGTGCTCACCACGCTGTCGGCGCGGCTGCGCCTGGCGGGCATCGATCGCACCACGATCGGGTTGTTCAGCCTGGTCGGCCTGGCGTACTCGCTCAAGTTCGTCTGGTCGCCGATCGTCGATCGCTATCGGCTGCCGGGCGTGGGCGTGTTGGGCCAGCGCCGCGGCTGGATGCTGCTCGCGCAACTGGGCGTCATCGCCGGACTCATCGCCCTGGCATTCGCCGATCCGGCGAGCGATGCCGAACGCGTCGCGGCGCTCGCGGCCGCTACCGCTTTCTTCTCCGCGACACAGGACATCTCCATCGATGCGTACCGCATCGAGGCAAGCGAAGCCAGCCTGCAAGGCAATGCCTCGGCCGCCTATCAGATCGGTTACCAGATTGCGTTGATCTGCAGCGGCGCCGGCGCCCTGGTCACCGCCAGCCATGGCGGCTGGAGCGCCGCCTATTTCCTCATCGCCGCGTTGATGCTCGTCGGCATCGTCGCCACGCTGCGGATCCGTGAGCCGGTGACGGCGATAGACCGGCTGCGCCCGGACCCGACGCTTATCGAGGCGACCGCGGCGCGAATGCGTCCAGGGTTGCTGCTGGTGGCGTTGTTCGTCACCGTGGCGGCGTGGTGGGGACTGCGTATTTCGCTGCCTGCCAAGGACTCCACGCTCGCGCTCGATGCGACCGCCGCTGCGCTCGTGTTCTTCGAGCTGGTGCTGCTCGCCGTCCTGCGGCTGCCGGTGCTGCGTGGCGCGCGCGAACGCCTGATCGCATCGGTCGCCTTGCCGTTGCTGGACATCGTCGATCGGTTCGGATGGCGGTTGGTAGTGCCGATGCTGCTGCTCATCGTCACCTATCGCCTCAACTACATGACCATGGGCGTGGCCGCGAACACGTTCTATCTGGACATGGGCTATACGCTCGACGAAGTGGCGGCGGTGTCCAAGGTTTACGGCGTGGTGCTCACCTTGTTCGGCGCGGTATATGCGGGCTGGCTGGTGCGAAGCCTGGGCTTCATGCGTGCCTTGTTGCTTGGCCTGGTGCTGCTGAGTGCGGCGAACCTGCTGTACGGCCACGTGGCGACGCTGCCGAAGGACCCGAGCCCGGGTATCGCCTGGCTCGCCGCCGCGATCAGCCTGGACAATGTGGCCAACGGCATCGCCGGTACTGCCTTTATCGCCTACATGTCGTCGTTGACCAGCAAGCAGTACACCGCAACGCAGTACGCATTGTTCGGCACCTTGTGGAGCCTGCCGGCGAAGAGCCTCGCCAGTCAGTGGGGGCGCATCGTCGACGCCTGGGGCTATCCGCCCTTCTTCGTGTACACCGCCGTGATCGGTTTGCCCGCTGCGATCCTGGTGCTGTGGTTGATGCGCCGGGAGCGCCTGGCTTCCGCTAATGCGCCCACCGGGGGTGGCTGAAGTCGTTAAGGTGACGAAATGTGACAAAACTGGGCGCGAGTGGTATTGAACTGCTGTTCCGCCGTGCCAGCATTCCCCCGATGACCGAAATCGTGCTGCGTGACATCGACCCTGTGCTGGCGGAACGCATCCGCCGCATCGCCGATGCGCGCCGGTGGGATTTGCCGCGGACGCTCCAGTATCTGCTGGAACAAGGGCTCTACGCGGTCGAGGCGGACATGAACGTCCGTTTGAGCGACACCGACAATAGCGCCTTGCGCGAGGCGATCGCTGCGCTGGAAAGCGTCCCCAACGATCCGGGGTTTTCCTTGATCGGCCGCGTCGACCGTCCCAAGGACCTGGACCAGCCCGGCGTGGACATGAGTTTCGCGGTCAACGAGTTCCTGGAGCGCAAGGAGTCGATGTAGCCGCCCGGCCGAAGGCCGTCCGGTGCAGCCTCAGGCGGCTGGATGGAGGATGCCGAGCACACGCGGGCCGCTGGCGCCGCTGACGCTGGGCAGGTTGCCGGGCAAGCCCAGCAGTGCCTGGCGCGCGAGCCAGGCGAAACCCATCGCTTCGACGAAATCCGGGTCGACGCCGTGCACCGCAGTGGATTCGACCTGCATGCCGGGCAGGTGCGCGGCGATCCGTTCCAGCAGTCGCGGGTTGTGCACGCCGCCGCCGCAGACCAGCACCCGGCGCGTGTTCGGCTGATGCGCGCGCAATGCTTCCGCAATGCTGGCCGCGGTGAGCTCCAGCAGCGTCGCCTGTACATCGGCGGGCGCTTCGTTGCCCCTCAGCTGCGTCTGTACCCAGTCCAGGTGAAAGACTTCGCGCCCGGTGCTCTTGGGCGGCGGCAGCGCGAACCAGGGTTCATCCAGCAGGCGACGCAACAGCGCTTCGTCGTGCGTGCCTCGTGCAGCGAACGCGCCATCGGCATCGAAGGCCTGGCCGGTGTGCCGAGCGCACCACGCGTCCATCAACGCATTCGCCGGGCCGGTGTCGAAGCCGCGCACCTCGCCCTGACGCGGCAGCAGGGTGAAATTGGCGATGCCGCCGAGATTGAGCACCGCCCGGTCTTCCTGCGGCGAATGCAGCAGCGCGTTATGCAGCGCCGGCAACAGCGGTGCGCCGTGACCACCGGCCGCCACGTCGCGGCGGCGGAAATCAGCCACGGTGGCGATGCCACTGCGCTCGGCGATCACGTGCGCGTCGCCCAGCTGCATCGTAAAGGGGTAGGCGCCATCGAACGCGGCGCCGGCCGGGCGGTGGCGCACGGTTTGTCCGTGCGAGCCGATCGCGCGCACCTGCGCGGTTTGCAAACCCGCTTCCTGGACGAGGCGCATGGCCGCCTCCGCGAAGTGCTCGCCGATGCGCACATCGAGCGTGCCGATCTCATCGATCGAGTCGATCGCCGCGCCCTGGCCCAGCGCGATCAGGCGCGCGCGCAGCGCGTCCGGCCACGGATACGTGCGCCCATGGACCAGTTCGCAATGGGCGCCATCGTCAGCAAAGCGCACCAGCGCGGCATCGATGCCATCGGCGCTGGTGCCCGAGATCAGGCCAAGAAAGAGTTGGGATGCGGAAGCCGTCGGCGTCATCCGCGCAGTAAACAATCAGTCGCGGCGCTTGGATAGTGGTCTTGCGTTCGCGTCTGTCGCACGAAGCGGTGCAGGGCGATCAGCCCTTGCGACCGCTCTTCTTCGCGCCGCCGGCGTCCGCGACCTGCTTAGGTGCGGGAGCTGCATCGGCGTAGATGATGTTCTCGACCTTCTGGATGCGCGCGAGCGCCACGGCGGTCTGCTGGCGGAACTGAGCCAGTGCGGTGCCGCTCAGGGGTTCCGGCGGCGGCATGGTGATCGAGAGCGGATTGCGGTGCACGCCGTTGACGCGGAATTCGTAGTGCAGGTGCGGACCGGTCGACATGCCGGTGGTGCCGACATAACCGATCACCGTGCCCTGAGCGATGCGCTGGCCGCGCTTGATCTT
Source organism: Lysobacter terrae (assembly GCF_054782215.1). NCBI lineage: Bacteria > Pseudomonadati > Pseudomonadota > Gammaproteobacteria > Lysobacterales > Lysobacteraceae > Lysobacter > Lysobacter terrae. Next base: position 2,829 of record NZ_BAAGSX010000008.1, on the reverse strand, counting down.
GCCGATCCGCGACATGTGGCCGTAGAGGGTCGTGTAGCCGCGACCGTGATCGAGCACGACCGCGTTGCCGTAGCCGCCCTGCCAGCCGGCCGACACCACGCGCGCATCGCCGGCGGCCATGATCGGCGTGCCAACACTCGCGGCGTAGTCCACGCCCTTGTGCATGCGCATGCGGCCCAGCACCGGGTGCTTGCGCGCGCCGAAACCGGAGGTGAGGCGCGCGTACGGAATCGGCATGCGGATGAAGCTCTTCTTCAGCGGACGGCCGTCGCCGGTGAAGTATTCGGGCTTGCCGTCGCGCAGGAAGCGGAAACCGGTATGCAGCTTGTCGCCAGTGGTGAACGTCGCGGCCAGCACCGGGCCGGTGCTGATGAGCTCGCCTTCGCGCCAGGTCTGTTCGACCACGACGCTGAAGCGATCGTTGGCCGCCACGTCATCGTTGAAGTCGATGTCGTACTTGAAGATGTCGTCGGTCAGGGTGTTGATGTTCGCCGCCGTCAGGCCGAGCTTGCGCGCCGAACGGAACAGGGAGCCGCCGACCTTGCCACTGAGCACGACCGTGCGGGTCTCGCTCGGGCGGTCGATCACCTTCTGCCGGATCTGGTCGCCTTCGATGCTGAGTTCGACGCGGTGCGTAGCATCGCGGTCGAAGCGCAACGCGCGCAGCTCACCGCCCTTGCCGCCCTCGCCGACGGGCAGATCGAAGGCCAGCTCGGCCCCGGGCTTGAGCCGGTTCAGGGATTCGCGAACGCCGGGTTGCTGCATGATCGAGTGCAGCGTGGTCGCCGACAGCCCGAATTCCTTGAACAGCGAAGCCATGGTGTGCCCGCGCTCCACGCGCACGACCTGCCAGCTGTCGCCGGCCTGGTGCGCGGTGGCGCCGGTCAGCGACGGCAACGGCAACGCCATCGACATGCGCGCGGTCGGAGCCGGCGTCGCAGGATGGGTATCGAAGCCCGGAACGATCGCGGCGACCAGTACGCCCAGCGTCGCCATCAGGCTCGCTTGAGCCCACTGCCGGCGCGACCAGCGGCCGTTGAATCCGTCGGAGAGATGCCGGGCCAGGACTGGCCGATGCAGTGCAGCTTCACGTAGCGCCTTGAGTCGCTCGCGCCGTTGCGCGCCCAGTCCGGATTTGCCCATTGCTGCCATCCCCTCGATCGTTCGAATGTCCGGCGGCCACTCCATTGGTTCCGAACGCATGGCGCCCCTGTGACGGGGGCGCGACGGGGGTACCATAGTCACGTGAGTTGTCCGCGTCAAATCATTGAAGGGTAAAGGAATTTTGACGTGGAACCCGGTTTAACACCGTGTTAACTTGACCCTAACGAATTTCACGCCTCCTGCCGCATTCAGGTGGGCGCCACTCATCGGAAAAAGCCGTGCCCGACATTCAAAACCGTGACGCCCTCGACCTGATCGCCCGGGGCGCCGAAGAAATCCTCAAACGTGACGAGCTGGAGGCCCGCCTCAAGCTGGGCCGTCCCCTGCGTATCAAGGCGGGTTTCGACCCGACCGCGCCGGACCTGCACCTGGGCCACACGGTCCTGCTCAACAAGATGCGGCAGTTCCAGGAACTGGGCCATCAGGTGATCTTCCTGATCGGCGACTTCACCGGAATGATCGGCGACCCCACCGGCAAGAACGTGACCCGAAAGCCGCTCACCCGCGAGGACGTGCTCGCCAACGCCCAAACCTATGCCGAACAGGTCTTCAAGGTGCTCGACAAGGAGCGCACCGAGGTGCGTTTCAACAGCGAATGGTTCGGGCAGATGTCGGCGGCCGACATGATCAAGCTGGCGGCGCAGCATACGGTCGCGCGCATGCTGGAGCGCGACGACTTCGCCAAGCGCTATGCCGCGCAGCAATCGATCGCGATCCACGAATTCCTCTATCCCCTGGTACAGGGCTACGACTCGGTGGCGTTGAAGGCGGATGTAGAGCTGGGTGGCACCGATCAGAAGTTCAATCTGCTGATGGGACGCGGTCTGCAGGAACACTACGGCCAGCCGCCGCAGATCGTGTTGACCATGCCATTGCTCGAAGGGCTCGACGGCGTCAACAAGATGTCCAAGTCGCTGGGCAACTACATCGGTATCAACGAACCGGCGATCGATATCGTCACCAAGACGATGAAGATCGACGACGTGCTGATGTGGCGCTGGATCGACTTGCTCAGCTTCGAAATTTCGATCGCGGAAGCCGCATCGCTCAAGCGCGATATCGAAGCCGGGGCACTCAATCCACGCGATCTGAAATTGCGTCTGGCACGTGAGCTGGCAGCGCGTTTCCATGGCAGCGCTGCCGCGGAAACCGCGGTTGTCGGTTGGAATGCCGTCGTGCGCGGTGAAGGCGATACGGCCTCACTGCCGCTCAGCGATGTAGCCGTGCCGGCCGAAGGCCTGCGCATTGCGGCGCTGCTGACGGCCGCAGGTCTTACGCCCAGCAATTCGGAAGCCAATCGCAAGCTCAAGGAAGGTGCCGTGCGCATCGACGGCGAGGTAATCGAAGACGCGCAACGCGTTTTCGCGCCGGGTTTCGAAGGCGTGCTTGCGGTGGGCAAGCGCACGTTCGCACGCGTTCGTCTGGTTGCGGCTTGAGCTAGTGCAGTGATGGCGGTGATTTTTGGTTGAGCGCCGGGTAACAACGACCGCTGTCAACCAGAAAATTTTCCTAAATCCCCCTTCCCAATCGAGAAGGGTATGTGCACAATGCGCGCCCCGCTGATCGGGACGGCCTGAAGGGCCTGACCGGAGAGGTGGGGAGCCAAAAAAAGATCTCGACACGGTGTTGACGGAATCGAAATTGGCTGTAAGATAGTCGGCTCCC